>DYGX01000014.1 GCA_020724465.1 Thermoflexus sp. | reverse complement strand
AGTACGGCGAGACGTCCCGCTGCGCCGACCTCTGCACGACAAATGGCTGCAGCAACTCCCCACCCTGCAGCAGCGCCCGCAGCCCCAGACTGAGAATGAACGTCGAGGGTGACTTGTGCAGGGGCTGGGTCAGAGCGGCGTTTCCACCGAAGAATCCACCGAAGCCGAAATCGACTGTCATCGGCTGGATCGCCGCGCGTTCCTGCGAGGCGCGCTTGTCTCCGGCGCCCACCCCGCCTGCCTCCGGCTGGCGCTCGTCGCGGGCAAAGGTCAGCAGGTTCTTGGCAGCCGCCTCGACCAGATACTTGTAGATGAGGCCGTCGTCCGGAAAGCTGGCGGCGCCGATCGGCATCCGGATGTTCAACTGCAGGCGGATAAGGTCGTAGATCTTCTGCGCCAGCTCTTCAGCCTGCTCGCGGTTCGTCTCCGGCAGGCAGATCACCAGATCGTCGGCATGCCACGCGATGGGGTCGGTGTGATAAAGAAAGGATTCGGCCAGCTGCCCCACGCGGGACTTCAGATAGCTGCGCTGCAAGACAGCCTGATAGTTGAACCGATCGGCGCGCGTGGTCTTGAGTTCCTCAACGTCACTGAGCTTGAGCAAAATGAAGCCCACCGGCCGGTTGAAGCGCCGGGCGCGGAACAGCTCGGCATTGATCGCCTCTTCCCCGGCTGCCGTCGACAGGATGCGCGAGTCCTTGGCGCCGGTCACCACGTTTTCCAGCACTTGCTCAAGGTTAGCCACAACCACCGAAAGTAGCCGGGCAAGGTAAACCGTGATCGCCAGCAGCAAGAGCTCGGTGACAGTGATCGGCAGGGTCGTCAAGTCGTGACCCAGCACCCCCAGCAACCCGAGGACAAGGTAGAGCAGCCCAACCCCTGCCAGGATCATCTGGATGCGGCTCGTGCCCAAATCCGGAAAGAGCAACATTGCCAAAATCGTGACGACGACGATCGCATATACACCCGGTGACGGCGTGAACCCGAGGACTTCAGGGCGTGCCAAACCGAAAAGAAACATCAGCCACATCGCACTCACTAATAGCAGAAGTCGTAACCGGTTCATCGCTTTCCTCCACCGCGCTGTCGTCGAGGTCTGATGCTGGATTACCCGAATTATAGTAAATTCTCAAACATATAAACACGGTGATTACTACAGATTCAACCCTTTTTTATAACTTTTTATCTGATTTAAATAACTGCCCCGCGTGACTTTAAAGATTTTTAATAGCGTTCGCACGGACCCGCCCATAACATATAAGTGCAGTGGCCGGGCACAAACCCATCTTCAGCGCGACACGGGCTGCGCCTGCGTGCCCTCGGACATGGCTCATACTATAATGCAGATAGCTACACCGGCACCCGAATAACCGCATTGTTCGCCTGCCAGGGACAACGATGGACTTCAACCTGCATGACCTGGTCACGATCCGCTTGGAAGACGCCCGCCCCGACGATGTGAAGGCTGTGGCACGCCAGCTTGGACCGATCCACGGCCGGTTCGACGGCGAGCCGGACATCACCATTCGTTTCGTCGACCGGCTCGAGACGCGCGGGACGTTGCGCTACCTGGGCAAAGACGAAGCCGCGTTTACCGATGATGCGTTTCTCGTGCTGCGCGCCAAGCACAAAGCACGCGCGCGCGTCCAGATCCCTTTAGAGCGTGTGGGCGGGCCGTTGAGCATCGTCGCAGAACATGGACTCCCGGCGGTCCCGCTGCTGATCCCGATCGTCAACCTGACCGCGCTTGCCAAGGGCGCCCTGCCGCTTCATGCTTCAGCCTTTCTGCACAACGGAACCGGGGTGCTCAACACAGGCTGGTCCAAGGGCGGCAAGACCGAAGCCCTGCTGGGTTTCATGGAGCATGGCGCGCGCTATATCGGCGACGAGTGGGTTTATCTCTCCGCGGATGGCACTTCCATGGCCGGCATCCCGGAGCCGATCCGCGTCTGGGACTGGTATCTGGAGCAGATGCCCCGCTATCGCGCGCTCGCGGGGCGCGGCGCCCGGCTGCGCATCCAGGCGTTAAAGGCGATGGTGGGCGCAGAAGCCGCGCTGCCCCGCCTGCCCGGTAAGCGCCTGGCCGGACGCGTTGCCCGGCTGTTGGAGCAGCAGCTTTTCGTCGATCTGCCGCCCGAAGATGTTTTCCCGCCCGACGCCTTCGCGCTCAGCGGTCCGCTAGATGCCGTCTTCTTCGTTGCCAGTGTCGCCGCGCCCGGCGTGCGCGTTGAACCGTTGCCGCCGCAGACGGTGGCCGAGCGGATGGTGTTCTCGCTGCAATATGAACGGCTGCCGTTCATGGCATACTACGCCATGTTCCGTTTCGCCTTTCCGGACCGCTTCAGCCCGATTGTGGAGAACGCCGAGCAGATCCAACGAGAACGGCTGCGGGCGGCCCTGGAGGGCAAAGCCTGCTACCTGGTCGAGCACCCGTACCCAGCCACCATCGAGGAGTTGTATCGCGCCATGCTCCCGTACACCGAGCAGGTTGCGCAGAAGGAAGTACAGGCAATCTGATGGCAGCCAGCACGCACAACTCAGTCTCAACACCGCTCGAAACCAACGGCGACGCAAAGCTCGATGAACTCCTGCAGCGCTCGCGCCGCCTGGATTGGCGGTTTCTGTTGCCCAATCCGGATCTGGGCCGCGTCGTGTACTTCGGCCCGGCCAGCGGCGATTTGTGGGACGCGCTGGGTTACTTCGCGCAGGATGTGGTCGACGGTCAGAGCCTGCCAGCCGATGCGGGCGACTTGTTCGACACCGCCGTGCTGGAACGCCAGCCCATCCAAACGCTGGCGCGAGCCGGGGCGCGGCTTAAACCGGGCGGCGTGCTCTACGCCGAACTCCGGCGGCGCGTCGGGCGAGAGATCCCCTGGCAGGTGAGGCGTTTTGCGTCTGCCGCCGAGCGCGCGGGCTTCCGTCAGATCGAGACGTTCTGGCACTGGCCGGACTTCACAGCGTGCACCAAGATTATTCCGCTCGACGAGCCGTCCGGTGTGTGCAATGTCGTCGCGACGAACCGCTATGGGGCGACCGCCTGGCTGGTTCAACAGGTGGCACGCGCCGGCTTTAGCATTGGGCTGAGCGGTTGGTTCGTTTCATGCATCAGTGTGCTGGCGAGGCGGGGGAACTCGTGAACCTGGTACTCGACTTCCTGACGAAAAACCGCGAACGTCTGCGGCTCGACCGCTATCGCGTGCCAGAGCACCTGACGAGCGTCATGCTGACGCCGCGCTTCCGTGCCTCGCGCCATGTCGTCTTCTTGATCTTGCCGCGCCGCAAAGCCAAGCCGGTGCTGGTGGCGAAGGTGCCGCGTCTGGGTGATCGCAGCCCCAGCCTGTCCCGCGAAGCAGCGGCTCTCCGGGCGATCCAGTCCATGCGCCCCGGCGGGTTCGAATCCATTCCGCAGCTCGTCGCGTTCGAGGAATATCGCGGCTACCCAATCCTGGTCGAAACCGCGCTGAACGGAAAGCTGCTCGACCCAACCCACGTGCGGCGCGACCTGGAAGGCGCGTGCGAACTGGCGCTGGACTGGCTGACCGACCTGCCTCAGACCGAAACCGGGAGCGCCGAGGCGGACTGGTACGACAGGCAGATCACACAGCCGCTCCATGCCTTCGCCACCGCCTTTCCGCTTAGCCCCAAGGAAGAGCAGCTTCTGGTGCGCACGCAGGCGCTGATCACGCCGCTCCGCCAGGCGCCGCTGCCGCTGGTGGTCGAGCATGGAGATGTCAGCCACCCCAACCTGATCGCGCTCCACACGCACACGCTTGGCGTGGTCGACTGGGAGCTGGCGGAACTGCAAGGGCTGCCAGCCTGTGACATGTTCTTCTTCCTGACCTATGTGGCGTTTGCCCAGAGCTTCGCCCGCACCCGGCGCGATTTCCTCGTCCCGTTCAACGAAGCGTTCTTCGGCCCCGACGCCTGGGCCGTGCGCTACGTCAAGCAGTATGCTCAGCGCATGCGGATCGACGTGCAGTACCTGACGCCGCTGTTTGTGCTGTGCTGGGCGCGCTATATGAGCAGGCTGCTGCTCCGGCTGCATAACGACGATCCACAGCCCGGCCGTGTAGAACCGGAGACCGCCGCCTGGCTGAGAGGAAACCGGTACTATGCGTTGTGGCGGCACAGCCTGACCCATCTGGACAGCCTCGGCTGGGCAACTTAGCGAGAGTAACGAGATAACCTGATGCGCGTCCTTTACCTGACGAACGGGTTCCCCTTCCCACTGACCAGCGGCTATCTGCGCCACTATTACTTCATCCGAGAGCTGGCGCAGAGCCACGACATCACGCTGCTGTCGATCGCCCGGCCGAGCTTCCGCGACGAGCACCGCGACGCGCTGGCGGAATACACGCGCAACATCGAAGTCTTCATCGACGAAGAACGCGGGCGATCGCCTGTGGAAAAAGTACTGCACGCGGTGAGCGCAGCCGGCCGCCGGAATGACCCGATCCGCACCATGCGCGCCGCGATCGAGCGCCGCGATCCGAAGCGCGCGTTCGACGTGGTCCTGTTCAGCGGCAAGCCCACCTACGCGGCCATCCGCGGGCTGGCGCTGCCCCCCATTGTGGCCGACTTCACCGACGCCGCGTCGATGCGCATCCGCGGCCAGCTGGAGCACGCCAGCCCGCTCAAGCTGCCGGCGCTGTGGGTGAAGTACCGGCAAATGCGCCGGTTGGAGCGGCAAATTGTGATGCGCGCGGATCACCTGCTATTCGCCTCGCTGCGCGACCGTCAGGCGGTGCTGGGCGATGGCGAGCAGGCGAGCGTCAAACCCTCGACGGTGATGCCGAACGGCATTGATGTTGCGTACTGGCAGCGAACGAGCATGACGCTGGGACACAACACAGTCATCTTTACCGGCGCGATGAACTACCAGCCGAACATCGACGCCGCGCTGCATCTGATCGAGGACATCTTCCCCAGGCTCCTGAAAAGCGTGCCCGATGCTGAGTTGCTCATCGTGGGACACAGCCCCACCCCGGCGCTGGTCGCCGCCGGGCAGCGGCGGGGCGTGACAGTCACCGGGTTCGTTGACGACGTCCGCCCCTATCTGGAACGCGCGACCGTGTTCGCGGCGCCGCTGCGCTTCGGCGCCGGGATTCAGAACAAAGTTCTGGAAGCGATGGCGATGGAAGTGCCGGTGATCGCGTCGCCAGTTGCAGCGGACGGACTGATCACCGAGAACGGCGCCAGGCCGCCGCTGAAAGTCGCGCGCACGGCGGACGAATTCGCGGCATTGCTCAGCGCGGAGATCAAGGCGCGCGCCGCCGATCCCACACCTGACGGAGCAGCACGCCGCTACATCGAGCAGCATTTCGTCTGGCCGGCGATCGGCGCGCGGCTAAGGGCGGTGCTCGATGCCACAGTCAAGGGAGGCTGAGCATTATGCCGAAGCTGTTTTCCGTCGCGCTGGTGGGGCCAGACGGCTCCGGCAAAACGACCATCAGCCGGCGGCTGCGGGAAACGTTGCCGTTGCCGATCAAGTATGTCTATATGGGGGTTAACCCCGACTCCAGCAATCTCATGCTGCCGACGACCTGGCTGCTCAACAAGATCAAGCGCGGGCTGGGGGCCGACCCGGACACGCGCGGCCCGCGCGCCATCGAGGACGCAGTCAAGCCGCGCTCGAAGAATCCGGTCAGGCGCGCGCTGGTCGAGATCAAGTCCGCTTTGCTGCTGGCCAACCGGATCGCGGAAGAGTGGTTCCGTCAGGGCTTGACGTGGCTGTACACCTGGCGCGGCTATGTCGTGCTCTTCGATCGCCACTTCTTTTCGGACTACTACGCCTACGACATCGCGCCTACGCCGTACCGCAAGCCCTGGACGCGGCGGCTGCACGGCTGGATGCTGGACCGGGTGTATCCGAAGCCGGACCTGATGATTTACCTGGACGCGCCCGCCGAGGTTCTGCTCGCGCGCAAGGGCGAAGGCACCGTCGAGGTGCTGGAAGAGCGGCGCCGTGCCTATCTGGAGATGCGCGCTCATGTCCCGAATTTCGTCCGTGTCGACGCGACGCAGCCAGAAGCCGTCGTGCTGCGCCAGGTGACCGATCTGATCCTGGCCTTCAAGCGGGACCGGCGCGTGCCGGACACTGTTCCTGCCGAGGAATCCCATGCCTGAACAGCGCCCGACTGCCCTGGTCACCGATGCGGGACGTGGGAGCGCAATCGCGATCATCCGCTCGCTGGGCCGCCGCGGCTGGCGCGTGATCGCAGCCGATTCCAGCCCGCACAGCCTCGGCTTCCGGTCGCGCTACACCGCCGGCAGGGTGATCTATCCGGAGCCGGAGCGCGCCCCGCGCGATGCGGTTGCGGCGCTCAAAACCGCTGTCGAGGCCGAGCGAGTAACCCTGATCATCCCGGTCACAGACGCGGTGATTCTGCCGCTGTCCGAAGCGCGGGCGGAGTTCGACGGTCTGTGCGCCATCGCCATGCCTACCCCTGAACAGCTCACTGTGGTAACCAACAAGCTGAAGACCATCGAGCTGGCGCAGGAACTGGGCGTGCCCGTGCCGCTCACCCGCCTGGTCGAGACCGCTGCCGAAGCACTGGCACTTCCGATCTCGGACTGGCCCGTGGTGCTCAAACCGCAGGCTTCGCGCCTCTACCGCGATCAGGCTACCGTCGAGCACTTCGAGGTTAGCTACGCGCACAACCGGGACGAGCTGGCACGCGAAATAGCACGCTTCGAGGGCCGGTGCCCGGTGCTGCTGCAAAGCTACTATCCCGGCGAGGGCCACGGCGTCGAGCTATTGCTGTACGAGGGCCGCCCGCTGGCTGCCTTCCAGCACAAGCGGTTGCACGAAGTCCCGATTACCGGCGGGGCCAGCTCGTTCCGCCAGAGCGTGCCGCTCGACCCCACCCTGTACGACTACTCGGCGCGGCTGCTCGGCGCGCTGAAGTGGACCGGGCTGGCGATGGTCGAGTTCAAGGTTGGGGCCGAGGGCGGCAAGCTGATGGAGATCAACGGGCGTATCTGGGGGTCGCTGCCGCTCGCGGTCTTCAGCGGGATGGACTTCCCGGCGCGGCTGGCGGCGCTGTACACGGACGGCCCGCCTGCCCCCGCCAACGGTCCTGATACGCGCTACCGGATCGGGGTCAAAGCGCGCAATGTCGAGCGCGATCTCGTCTGGATCGCATCCGTCTTGCTGGGTCGCAGGCGTCGCGGCGCTCTGCCCGCCCCGCCCCGTCGAGCCGCGCTGGTGGGCGTGGCGGGCCTGCTCAACCCGCTCACCCGCTCGGACCTCTTCACGCTCGATGACCCGGTGCCCGGCCTGGCCGAGCTACCTGCGATCATCGGGAAGTGGATCCGCAAGGCCCTACGCCGAGGCTAGAGAGGAGCACGCCGTGAAGCGCCTGCTGGCAACCGTACAGAACAGCCCCGCCTTCGAGCTGCTGATCAGCCTGATCGAGCGCGTCGATCCGGCGCGGCCCGACCAGCTTGGCGTGCTGACCTACCACCGGGTGGACTGGCCGGACGCGCGCCCCTACCTCAGCCCGGCGCAACTCAGCGCCACGCCCGACGCGTTCGAGCGGCAAATGGCATTTGTGGCGCGGCGCTGCCGGGTCGTGAGCATCGACGACGTTCTGGCGAACGTCCGGCATGGGCAGCCACTTCCGCCGCGCGCGGTGCTGATCACCTTTGACGATGCGTACCAAGATTTTGCGGAGCACGCCTGGCCGGTCATGCGCCGCCTCGGTCTGCCGGTGACCCTGTTCGTACCGACCGCCTACCCCGATCATCCGGAGCGCGGCTTTTGGTGGGATCGGCTGTATAATGCACTGTGCCAGATCAACGCGTCGCAGATCGACACGCCGCTCGGCCCGCTGGCGGTGGCGGACGAACCTGCCAGGCGAAAAGCATTCAAACGGTTGCGCGAGTATGTCAAGTCGCTGCCGCACCGGGATGCGATAGCCTGGGTTGAGCAGTTCTGCGCCGCGCATGGGATCGAGCCGGTTCCGAACCCGGTCCTGAGCTGGGACGCTCTCTGCCAGCTGGCCCGCGAAGGGGTGACACTCGGCGCGCACACCCGGACCCACCCGCTCGTCAACCGAATCAGCGTCGAGGAAGCGCGCATTGAAGCGACCGGCTCGCGCGACGACCTGGCCCGCGCACTCGGCAGCGCCCTACCGGTCTTCGCCTATCCGAGCGGAGGGTTCGACCAGGATGTGGTCGAAGGGCTGCGCCAGGATGGCTTCGAGCTGGCGTTCACCACAGTGCGCGGGCTGAACGATTTGCGGCAGGCCGATCCCCTGTGCCTGCGCCGCATCAATGTCGGGCAGCGCGCCTCGTTGGCGCTGCTGCGCACCCAACTCTTGCCCTCAGCGGCCCTGTTCAACCGCTGGCAGCCGCTTGCCGGCGCGCACTAAGTAGAGATATGTGTATTGCAGCACAGAAGGACAGGTCAGGATGCCTTGGATACGCCGAACTTTTGCGATCATGCTGCTCCAGGCCGCCGTCATCAGCGCGGTCGTGGGGCTGAGCGCGACGGCTGGTCGTCCGACACTGGCGCAGGATCAGAGCAGCACTTTTACGCGGCTGGATGGCGTCAACATCTACTTCGCCGAATCCAACCGTGAGGCGACCGTGTTTGACCGCACGAACCGGGGGCTTTCGCGTTTTGCGGGCCTGCTGTATGCCCTGGGCGCGAATATTAACGTGCTCGACTGGCGCAAAGACATCCCCGCCAACGCCGACCTGGTCATCATCAACGCGCCGACCAGGGACATCGACGACGCGCAAAGCGCCCGGCTGTGGGCCTATCTGAACCGCGGCGGGTCGCTGCTGCTCCTGGTCGATCCGCTGACCGTGCGAGAGGACCAGGGTGTCATTACAATCGAAATGAACGACCGCACGCTCCGCAGCGACCGGGGATTGTTCGTGCTGACCTGGTCGGGCTACGGCGTGCGCGCGCGCGATGACGTGATCGTAGCCGAGACGGGCGACGGGGGCCTGTCGCGCGACTTCACGACCGTCGACGTCAACAGCCGCCACCCCATCCTGCGGAACGTCACCGGTCCGCTGGCGTTCTTTGGCGCGCGCTCGATCGAGGTCGATTCCTCGATCCAGCCCTATTCCGCACAGCCGCTCGTCTACACCGGATCGCAGTATTACGGCGAGACAACGTATGTCGACTATCTGCAGCTCAACATCGAGCTGTACAATCCCGGCATCGATACGCCGCGCGGACGCCTGCCAGTGATCGCCGCGTCGGAAAACCGCACAACCGGCGCGCGGGTGGTCGTGATCGGGGATGGCGGCTTTGCCACGAACGGGGAAGGCTTCCTCAGTGCACCCTCGAACACCGCCGGCTTCGTGTTTCCGGCGAACGTGCAGTTTATGATGAACGCAGTTGCGTGGCTGGTGAACGCCGACGACACCCGGACCGAGACGTTTGAGTTCCCCACTCCGGGGCCGACGGCAACGCCGACACCCGTAGTCACGCCCACGGCGACGCCCGAGATCATTACCACACCTGAGGCCGAGAGCGCCGATGAAACGACTGGCTAGGCTCCTGAGCGCACCCGCCGGGGTTCCGTTGCTGGCGCAGAAGGCGGTCTGGATCGGGCTGGCCGTGCTGCTGGTGCTGGCTCCGCTGGCAGCCGCCGCGCGCACGGGGCACGCCCAGAGCAGCCAGGCACCGCTGGTGGTGTTCATCCAGGGCCGCCGCCCGCTGAACACGGCCAGCATCTCAAACGTTGGCCCCGAGGGGTTAAGCAAGCTGGCCGACATGTTCCGGCGCATGGGCGCGCGCGTGCAATATCTCAATATCACGCAGCCGCTGCCGAAAGACACCGACGTCGTGGTGCTGGTGCGGCCCCTGCGTGCGATGAGCGTGCTTGAGGTCGCCTACCTGTGGGACTATCTGGAAGGCGGCGGCAACCTGTTGATCGCGCTCGACCCTGAGGAAGTCTTCCTTTCCAGCCCATCGGTGCGGTCGGCGAACATCCGCTCGCGCATCGGGCGCAGCGGCCTGCGCACGCTGATCGATCAGGACTTCGGCGTGACGCTCTACGATACATTTGTCGCCGAGCCGTACGTGAGTACCGACTCGGTCGCCCGTGTGGAAACGACCTACTCGCTGGCGCACGCCGACTCGGTGCGCAACCCGGTCACTGACCTGCTTCAGCAGTACAACATCCCGGTCTGGGTGTGGGGCGCGCGGCATATGGCCGTCGAGCCGTTTGTGATTGGCGGGCAGGCGCTACCGCTCATTTACACCAACACAGCCTTCGCGGAGTCCAACCAGGACATCTTCAGAACCGCCAGCGAACCCCCACTGGCCCCTATCGAACTCAACCTGGGCGAAGACTTCACCGGGCATCTGAACCTGGGCGCTCTCGCGCTGGATCCGCGCAGCGGAGCGAGGCTGGCGATCCTCGGCGACAGCGAGATGATTCAGAACGGCTTTGGTCTGGTATCGACCGGCAACACCCCGCGCTATCCGGGCAACCGCATCGTGACAGAGCGGCTTGTCGCGTGGCTGTTGGAGCTTCCGCCAGAAGAGTGGCCGGGTTTGCCGGATGGCTTTAGCTGGATTCTGCTGGACGGCGGCGGCACAGACTGGCCGGCCCGTGGCCCATCTACCGCCACAGACGCGAACGACGCCTCACCACCGGCCTACAATGTCCAGCGCGTGCGCGCCTACGCGGATAACCGCTACGTGTACGTACTGGTTGAGACCGAAGCGCCGCCGGATCCCGACATCCAGCTTATCATCGCGTTGGACACGCAGGCCGTCGGTGGGACGAACCCGCGCGCGATGATCACAGCAGCCGGCGTCGTGGTCGAGCGCGACGACGCCGCAGCCGAACCCGTATCCGACGCGGCGGTGGGCATCGGCCAGGCCGTCGAGATCCGCCTGCCTCTGCGTCTGTTCGACGATCGCCGGCGCGTGCCGCTGTGCGCCGTGCGCGCCGCGGATCAGGCCGAAATCGACTGCCTCGACGCCCCGGTGGGCGTGCCTTCGACGAGTCTTCTGGCGCCGTTCGATTGGGCGCTGGTCAACCAGCCACTGGCGACCGTGTACACCAATCAGGGCGTGTTCATCCGAACCGGCCCTGGTGTCAACACCCGACCGGCGGGAACGGTCTACAACGGCACGACGTTCGCCGCGCTGGGGCGCAACGCCGATGCGAGCTGGATCCGCGTTCAGAACGCAAACTTCAGCGGCTGGATGGCGGCATTTCTGCTAACACCTAACCACGACCTGACGCGCTTGCCCGAAGTGGCCGCGCCGGGCGGATAGACGGTCCAGGGCGAGCACACCCGGACCGGCCAAACGCATTATCTGGTAGGCATTGCCCGATGTATTGAGGTCTGAGCCAAGGAGCTAGCTGCAAGATGAAACGATATCTGGATCGCCCCGTTCGGATGGTTGTACTGCTCATCAGTCTTGTGATTGTTGCCGGAGTCGCGATGCTGCTCGCGCCAGCAGCGACCGCCCAGTCCGATCCCGCAGGCAACAAGGCGGCGGTTGAACGGCTCATGGCGGATGTCGTGGTCGAGGGAAACATCGACGCGTATGAAGAGTTGTACGCGGACGATTTCGTGGGGCACCTGCCCCCCTCAACAGGCGACTGGGCCGAACTGACCAAGCTCCAACTGCTGGACTTCATCGTGCAAGTGCGCCGCGCGATTTCCGACGCGACATTCACGACCGATCTGCTGCTGGCCGAGGACGACCTGGTGGCACAGCGCGTGACGCTGAGCGGCGTATTTGCCAGCGAGTTCTTCGATACTGTGCCCACCGACGTGGAGTTTGAGATTGGCTTCAATGTCATCTACCGCTTCAACGACGATGGGCAGATCGTCGAGCAGTGGATCGAGTTTGACGTCGCCTACCTGACCGGCGAAGTTGGCCTGGCTATGGTCACCGAGTAAACCCGATCACTCCGGCGGGCTGCGGCGGATCCATCAGCGATATCCGCAGCCCGCCACCTCTTCTCCTATTACATCTGATCGAATAGTGGAATTTTAAGAATTCTTTACATCATTTTTACTGCTATTAACCATCAGCCTATCTATAATACAGTTTATAATAGCTCGATGCATTGCGCTCGAGCCTGTGGCATTTTGCGGCTTGCTCCAGTGTATACGCATTCCAATCGTCGACTCTGCAAATGAGGGCACATCATGTCCAGACAAACTCGTAAATGGAGATCGCTCGCACGGCTCAGCCTGATCGCCCTGCTTGCCGCTCTGGCTCTCGCGACCAGTTATCTGCCCTCGGCTGCAGCCCCCTCGGCCCCACTCGAGGAACTGGCGCCCGCGCAAGTCGACGTCGGGTATCCAGGCATTATCTACGGCTCCGGCGCCAATTCCACACCTACCGGCGAGAAACCTGAGAGCAAGCTGTGGTGGAATGACGGCCGGTGGTGGGGCGCCATGTTCAGCCAGGATGCCGGTGGATATCGCGCCTTCTGGCTCAATCTCTCAAATCAGACGTGGGTCGATTCCGGCACGGCGCTTGGGAACCGCAACGGGGATAAGGTCGACGTGCTGTGGGACCAGGGCAGCCAGAAGCTGTACATGGTCTCGCATGTCTTTTCAACCAGCGCTTCCCCAACAACGTCCAACTGGGCGCAGTTGTTCCGCTACAGCTACAATTCATCCACCAAGACCTACTCGCTCGACGCGGGCTTCCCCGTAGACGTCTCGCGCGGGCGCGCCGAAGCCGTGGTGTTGGAGAAAGATTCGACCGGGCGCCTCTGGGTGACCTACGTCGAAAGCAACAAGGTAATGATCAACCATAGTCTGAGCAATGATCTCACCTGGGGCGATCCCTTCCAGCTCCCCGGCTCAGGGACTGTCAACAGCGACGATATCTCGTCGGTCATTGCATTTGGCGGAAACAAGATCGGCGTGGTCTGGAGCAACCAGAACACCGACGCCTATTATCTCGCCATCCACAACGACGGCGCTCCACCCAATTCGTGGACGATTGAGACTGGCATTCAGGGAAACAACCTGGTCGATGACCACATTAACCTGGCGACCGATACCCAGGGCCGGATCTACCTGGCCGGAAAGACCAGCCTGACAGGCGACAACCCGCTGGTCGTGCTCGATGTGCGCGGCCCCAGCGGCGGCTGGTCGCGCTACGTCTATGGGATGGATGCGGACGGGCACACCCGCCCGATTGTGCTGACCGATCTGCAAAACCAGAAGATCTACATGTTCGCGACGTCTCCGGAAAGCAGCGGCGCGATCTACATGAAGTCTGCGGACATCGGCAACATCCAGTTCGTGCCCGGAAAGGGCCAGCCGTTCATCTCATCCTCGACGACGACCAGCATCAACAACGCTACATCCACCAAGCAATCGCTGAATAACACAACGGGACTGGTGGTGCTGGCGAGCAATTCCAGCCAGCGGCGCTATTACCACAACTACATGCCCTTGGGGGGTGGCGGCGGAACTCCCACGCCGACGCCGACGACCACGACGCCAACCCCTACGCCAACGACGGTGACGCCGACGCCCACCACGACCACGACCACCCCCACGCCGACGACGGTGACTCCAACGCCGACAACAGTCACCCCGACGCCGACGACCACGACACCAACCCCGACCCAACCGCCGGGAGCGCAGCTGGTCTTCTCGCCCGCCCACGACACGCATGTCAAGACCGACCGTCCGACGTCCAACTACGGCTCAGAACCGTACGTGCGCGTCCGGCTGACCGACAGCGTGGACTATGACTCGTACTTCAAGTTCAACGTCTCCGGGACTGGCGGGCAGGTAACCCGCGCCATTCTATGGTTGTACTCCTACGATGGCGGGCCGGATGGCGGCACGCTCTACACCACGTCCAACAACTATCTCAACTCCAGCACACCCTGGACCGAGAGCGGCCTGACGTGGAACAATGCCCCCGGCCTCGGCACACCGCTGTACTCGGTTGGCGTTGTGCCGGACAATAGCTGGGCGGCCTGGGACGTCACCTCGGTCATCACCGGCGACGGCACCTATAGCTTCGCGTTGAGCAACTTCAACTCGAACAGCGTCTTCTACTACTCCAAAGAAGCCGCCAGCTTCCGGCCCGAACTGGTGGTGGTAACAGGCAGCGGCGGCAGCACGAGCACGCCCACCCCCACGCCGACGACGGTGACGCCGACGCCGACGACCACAACGCCCACCCCGACGCCAACAACAGTCACCCCGACGCCGACGACCACAACGCCCACCCCGACGCCAACGACCGAGACACCGACGCCAACCCCGACCCAACCGCCGGGCACGATCGTCACCTTGCAGCCCGCCCACGACACGCACGTCAAGACCGACCGTCCGACGTCCAACTACGGCTCAGAACCGTACGTGCGCGTCCGGCTGACCGACAGCGTGGACTATGACTCGTACTTCAAGTTCAACGTCTCCGGGACTGGCGGGCAGGTAACCCGCGCCATTCTATGGTTGTACTCCTACGATGGCGGGCCGGATGGCGGCACGCTCTACACCACGTCCAACAACTATCTCAACTCCAGCACACCCTGGACCGAGAGCGGCCTGACGTGGAACAATGCCCCCGGCCTCGGCACACCGCTGTACTCGGTTGGCGTTGTGCCGGACAATAGCTGGGCGGCCTGGGACGTCACCTCGGTCATCACCGGCGACGGCACCTATAGCTTCGCGTTGAGCAACTTCAACTCGAACAGCGTCTTCTACTACTCCAAAGAAGCCGCCAGCTTTAAGCCATACCTGGCGTTGGAGATCGGCGGCACCACGGGCACCACGGCCTTCATGGAGACGGACATCGCTGGAATGCGAGCCGCCCTGACCGAGCCGCTCAACACGCCTGAACCCACGCTCGAGATCACCGACGAGCCGACCGAAACGCCGCAGCCGACGCTCGAAGTCACCGATGAGCCGGCGCCGGCGCCTGCTCCGACGATCTTCAGCCTGCCCTATGCGGACGACTTCACCAGCAGCGCGGGCTGGAGTGCATCGGGTGTGTGGCAGCACGACGCTCTGGCGGGACGTGGCAGCGGCGGCTGGTTTGCCAACAGCGCCGTGCGCGGCCTGGAAAGCACGCTGCAACTTAACGGCCTGATCGACCTGACGTCCGTGCTCACACCGCGCCTGACCTTCTGGCAGAAGGCGGCGCTGACCGCCGGTGACCGTGTCGCGGTGGACATCAGCCTCGACGGCGGCCTGTCCTGGCTGGCGCTCGAAGACTCCGCCGGAACGGTGAGTGACTGGACGCAGTACACGGTCGATCTGTCCGCCTACGCCGGCCAGCTCATCGCGCTGCGCTTCCGCCTGGATACCACCGGCGAGCTGCCTGTGGGCACCGCTTCGATCGGTCTGTGGCTGGATGACGTGGCGGTCAATGTGGAGATCCCCACGCCGCCCACTGAGCCGCCTGCCGAACCGACCGACGAGCCGACCGATGCGCCAGCCAGCGAGCCGCAGCCTACTGAGCCGGCGGAGACCGACGAGCCTGAGGCAACCGCCACTCCAACGGTTGAGCCGACGCTGCCGGTCGAGACGCCGATCGAGGACGTCACGCCGCCAGCCAGCACTCTGCTGACCGTCGAGTCCGACGATCCGGCGGTACTCGCCAGCGGCGACTGGACCGCGCACGACACACTAGCAGCCAGCGGCGGTCGCTATGTGTACAGCAGCGGCAGCCTGAGCGACAGCCTGACGCTCGGCTTCACCGGCACGCAGGTCGAAGTCGTGTTCGCCCTGCATCCGGCACTGGGTAGCTTCGCCATCGAGGTGGATGGCGCGCTGCTACAGGTCGTCAGCAGCACCGCGTCCGACACGATCTTCGGCGCGCGCGCCAGCGTCACCGGCCTGCCCGCAGGCGCGCACGTGCTGCGCATCGTCCCCACCGAAGGGACCATCGCCATCGACGCGTTCGCCGTGGAAGGTCTGGCCCCACTTCCGGAGCAGCCGGCTGTTGAGCCGACGCTGGAGCCGACCCTGGAACCCCAGGAACCAACGCCGCCAGCAACGCCGACCGAAACACCCTGGGAAGTGACACCGACCAGTACCCCGCTGCCGCTGCTGCTGCCGGTCTACAACTCGTTCGAGACTGAGCAGACCTGGCTGGCAGACGGAAGCTGGACCTACGCCCTCAACGGCGGTTACAGCGGCAGCGGCTGGTATGCCAGCGGGGCCACGCCCGGCGCCAGCACGCTGACCTACGCGTACCAGATCGATCTGCGCGCGGCGCAAAACCCGCAGCTTACCTTCTGGCAGACTGCCAACCTGGCCGGGGATGACACCATCAGCCTGGAAGTCTCGCTGGATGGTGGCCTGACATGGCTGGCTGTCGATGTCCAGCGCGGCTGGAGCGGTGGCTGGGCACCGCGCACTGTGGACCTCAGCGGGTTCCGCGGCGCGGTGATCGGCCTGCGCTTCTCGCTGCTGATGGGGCCGTCCGGCCAGAAGGGCAACCGGCCGAGCGGGCTGGGGATCGACGAGCTGATCGTCCAGGAAGTCATCCTGCCGACGGCCACACCGCTCCCCACCCTACCCCCGACGGAACCGCCGGCAGAAGTCCTGCCGACGCCGGAACCCACGCAGGCCCCCACGGATCCGCCGGCTGAAGTCCCGGACGGGGCCTCGGGTGAAGAAGCAGGCGAGACGGTCACCGGCTGGTAGCCAGACTGCAGGTGCAACAAACGCAGGCCCGGAGGGTGCTCCGGGCCTGTTGTGTTTGGCGCTATGTAGCCGCGTCTGCGCGGGGGTTAATCCCGGTTGGGATGGACCAGCGTCACCGGACAGCGCACGCTCTTGATCACTGTCTGTGCGACGCTGCCCATCAGCAGCCGCGAGATCCCCGTCCGGCCGTGCGTCGACATCACGACCATACTCACGCCGGCCTCGGACTCGACGAAATCGACAATCGCCTGCGCCGGGTTGTTGCTGCGGATAAGATGCTCGCGCGCCCTGATCCCTTCACGCCGCAGGGTGTTGCGCAGCCCGATCAGGATTTCGCGCATTTCCTCATACGGCCGTTCGACCGCGTCCTGCTGCCCGGCCAGCGCAAGCTGGGGCGCGTAGTCGCTGGCCGGAGACTGGAACACGTGCAGCAGAATGATCTCGGCCTCAAAGGCGCGCGCGATCTCCTTGGCCTGCGGGATCGCGCTCTCGGACCAGCTTGAGCCGTCGAGCGGCACGACGATCTTATAGGTCGTGGGGCGCACCAGCAGCAATGGAACGGCCAGGCTGTTCAGGGCGCTCTCAATATCCGGCCCAAAGACCCAGCGCAGCATCCCGGCCCAACCCTGGGTCGACATAACGACTAACTGGACGCTCTCGGCCTCGATCAGGCGCTCCAGCGCCGCGCCCGGCTCGCTGCTCTCGATGACGCGCGTCGTCACCTCGATCCCCTCGTCGCGCAGTTGGTGCCGCAGGGTTTCAAGACGCGCCTGCGCTTCCCGGCAGGTCATCTGCTCGGCCGCCAGCGGAAGCTGCACCTTTTCCGCGTCGAGGGAGTCCGCAATGCACACCAGCAGCAGACGCGCCTGGTGCCTGCGCGCCAGATCGACTGCAAACCCGATTGCGTGCTCCGCCACGTCCGAGCCATCGAGCGGCACAAGGATGTTGTGATAGACGGGCGTCGGGATGCGCATCCGGGCTGCTCCTGCGCTAGAGAATCTGCGAAAGGAAAAGCTTGGTCCGCTCGTGCTGGGGGTTGTTGAAGAAATGCTCAGGCGGACCCATCTCGACGATCCGGCCCTCGTCGAAGAAAACGATCCGGTCGGCCACCTCGCGCGCAAAGCCCATCTCGTGCGTTACAACCAGCATCGTCATGCCGCTCTGCGCCAGCTCTTTCATCACGTCTAGCACTTCTTTGATCATCTCCGGGTCAAGCGCCGAAGTTGGCTCGTCAAAGAGCATGATTTTCGGTTGCATCGCCAGCGCCCGCGCAATTGCGACGCGCTGCTGCTGGCCGCCCGAAAGCTGCGCCGGGTATTTGCGCGCCTGTTCCGGAATCCCCACACGAGCCAGAAGCTGCAGCGCGACCTCGTCCGCGATGCGGCGCGGCTGGCGGCGCACGTAGCGCGGCGCCAGCGTGATGTTCTGCAGCACGGTCAGGTGCGGGAACAGGTTAAACTGCTGGAACACCATCCCGATCTCGCTTCGGATCGCCGCGATATTGCGCACATCGTGACTCAGCTCGATTCCGTCCACGATGATCTGGCCTTCCTGGTGCTCTTCCAGGCGATTGATACACCGGATGAAGGTCGATTTACCCGATCCGGAAGGGCCGATGATCACAACCACTTCCTGGGGCATCACTTCCAGATTGATATCCTTGAGGACATGGAAGTTGCCGAACCACTTGTTGACCCCACGGCAGATGATAATCGGCTCTCGGTTGTTATTGTTCGCCATGACGCCAGCTTCCTCGTTTCTGATCCGTTACCCCCGGACACTCCCTGCACCAGACGTCTCCAGGCGGCGGCTGACATCCGACATCGCGTAGCTGATCACGAAGTAGATGATCGCGATGAAGATGTATGCTTCACGCTGGTATGGCCGGTAGATCGGCTGCCCGCTGACAATTGTATCCACAATTCCGACCAGTTCGAACAACCCGACCACGGCTACCAGCGACGTGTCCTTGAACAGGCTGATGAACTGCCCCACAATGGCCGGAATGACCGCACGCAGCGCCTGCGGCAGCACAATCAGCGACGTGGTGAGGAACGGATTCATCCCCAGGGCGCGCGCCGCCTCAAGCTGACCGTGCGGCACAATCTGCAAACCGCCGCGCACATTCTCGGCCAGATACGCCGCGCTGAAAAGCGTCAGGCCGATCATCATGCGCACGGTCAGGTCCAGGCTGGATAGGGCCGACCAGAAGAAAGGCACGATCAACTTGGCCATGAACAGGATCGTGATCAACGGAACACCGCGAATCACCTCAATAAACAGCGTGCAGGTCCACTTGATCACAGGCAATTCGCTGCGCCGCCCAAGCGCCAACGCGACTCCCAGCGGGAACGACGCCGTGATCCCGACGAGCGTCAGCAAGATCGTCAGCAGCAGCCCACCCCAGGCCGACGTCGTCACGATGGGCAGCGTGCGGCTCCCTTGCACCCCATACAGAATGACCAGAATCACCGGACCAGCCAGCGCCCAGCCCAGGATGGCGGCGCGGCGCACCCGCTTTTCGTGCTTGCCGAGCGTCCCGATCACCCACCCGTTGGCGAACAGCGCGGCGCCGATGAAGCTTTCGCGCGCGATCCGCGACAGGAACGGCGCAAGCTGCAGGCTGACAAACTCGCCGAACGTGCGCGTGCCCTCGAAGCGATAAGCGCGATCTTCAGCGAAGAGCGGACGCTCGACGTCCGGTGGCGGCCCATACTCGGCCTGGCGCGCGATCGCCGCTGCCTCAAGGCTCGAGAACAGCTCCACACCGTCGATGCGCAGCCAGGCGTAGCCGGTGTTGTTATCGCGGTCCTCGTCGTTCCGCTCAACATGCAAGACATACCATCCATCGCGCGGTAGCTCCACGGTGAACGAGCCGCCCAACGCGTCGGGTGTGGACCGGGCCTGCACGGGCGCGCCCCGCACCGCCACAGGCGAGCCTGATCGATCCAGCAGGCGAACCGACAGTTCCAGGTTGTGGTCGGCCAAATCAAGCTGGCCGGTCGCGGCGGCGCGGGCCTGCGTCGACCAGGTCGCGCGCGACTGTGACTCAACGTAACCGATCTGGCGTGTGTTCACATCTTCCAGATCGGTCAGCGGATCCAGTTCGACGCGCAGTTCCTCACCCCGGTAGCCAAGAAAGACAAAGCTAGACGGCGTGCGCTGCGGCTCGATCAGCACGTAGATGGTCGGCTCGGGAATCCGCGCCCCGATCAGGGGGACAAACACAATCGCGCCCAATACGACCAGTACGATCACGAAGACGCTGCGCGCCACCCTGGCCCAGATCCCCAGTCCAAGGCCGGTCAAGAAAACCAGCAGCGCCGCGGTCACTTCCATCCGCCAGATTTCCGCGCGCGGGTACAGCCCGCTGGTAATCAGACGCAGGTTGTTGGTGATCACGCCCCACTGCGCGTTTTCGACCGACCAGCGGACGAAGGCCTGCACAAACCACACCAGGAACGCAGCCGTCACCAGTGTGGCGAGCGTGTTCGGCCAGCTACTGAACAGGTTGTGGCGCATCCAGCCGAGCACGCCCACCGTCGTGACGGGCGGGCGGCGGCTGGGCGGCGGCTCTGGCGGAGCCACATAGACGTTCCGTTCAGACTCCGGGAGACTCATCTCAGCGGCTCCGCAGACGCATCGAGTAGTTCAAGGCGTTCATCACGGCAGAGATCGTCAGGCTCATGCCAAGATAGATCCCCATCATCACAACAAACACCGCCACAGCCTGCCCGGTCTGATTGGAAATGACGTTCGCAACGTTGTAGACATCGAAGAAGCCGATCGCGATCCCCAGGCTGGAGTTCTTGGCGAGGTTCAGGTACTGGTTGCCGAGCGGCGGAATGATCAGGCGCAGCGCCTGGGGCAGCACGATCAACCGCAAGGTTTGCCCACCGCTGAACCCCTGTGCGCGAGCAGCTTCCACCTGTCCATACGGCACCGACTGGATCCCGGCGCGCACAATGTCCGCGATGAACGCCGCGGTGTACAAGATCAGCCCCAGAGTCAGCGCGGTGTATTCAGCCGAGAGCCGGTCACCGCCGGAAAAGTTGAAGTTGCCCAGCTCAGGATACTCGATGGAGAACGGCCCGCCCGAAACGATCCAGCCGAGCGCGCTGAATCCGAGGAACGCCGGCAGGAACCAGTACAGTGTGTTGGCGGGCTGTCCGGTGCGATCCTGGACGCGCAGGCGCCAGATCCACAGCGCGGCACCCACTGTCAGCCCCACGACAACCGCCGCGTAGAACACCGGGGCGGACTCTGTGCCCGCAATCAGTGGGAAGTTGATCGCGCGCCGGTTAATGTAGATCGATCCGGGCAGCCGGTACGAATCGGCTAGGTTTTCGGGCAGCGCCAGCCGCATCCCACGGTAGATGAAATAGAGCTGGACCAGCAGCGGGGTATTGCGGAACAACTCGATATAGCTGATCGAAACCGTGCGCAGCAGGAAGTTTGGCGACAGCCGCGCGATCCCGATGAACACACCCAGCACCGTCGCCCCGACCAGGCCCACGGTCACCACGCGCAAGGTGTTGCGCAGGCCAACCATCAGCGCCTGAAGATTAGACGACGAGCCAGGGTTGAAGTCCATCTGGCCTTCAGAGATGCGGGTCCCGAACGGCCGGGTCAGGATGTTAAAGTTGATCGCGAGCTGGCTTTCGCGCAGGCCCGTCACCAAGTTGTTGATCAGCACATAGCCAAAGACAACGACGGCAACCAGAAAGACAACCTGCGCCACCGCCTGCAGCACACGGATATCGCGCCAAAACGGGACCGGCTGGTGGGCGGAGCGGTCAAACGTGGAAGCCCTATCGGACATAGGACGGCCCTATCGATGACACGGTGAGATCGATGACACGGTGAGCAAGTCACTTGCTGCTTGCGGGCCGGCGTCGCCCGCGGTGAGGGGCGACCCGGGAGCCGCGAGGAGCCACCCCCGGGTCGCGAGAGAGCAAAGCGTCAGGCGCCTAGCGCCACGGGGGCGCGTAGAGCAGCCCGCCATCCTTCCACAGCCGGTTCAGGCCGCGCTGCAAGCCAAGCGGCGTATCCGGGCCAAGGTTGCGCTCGAAGATCTCGCCGTAGTTCCCCACCGCGCGGATGACGTTGACCACGAAGTCGTTGTCCAACCCGATCAGCGAGCCGCTGGGGGTGTCCGCGCCCTGACCCAAGAAGCGCAGGATTTCGGGGTTATCGCTGGTCAGGAACTCGTCGATATTCTGGCTCGTGATGCCGAATTCCTCGGCCTGGATGAGCGCGAAGACAGTCCAGTTCACCACATCGCCCCACGCGGAGTCATTCGCCAGGTACACAGGGCCGAGCGGCTCCTTCGAGATCACTTCTGGCAGGATCACGATCGAGCCGGGGTCAGCCGCCTGAGAACGCAACCCGGCAAGCTGGCTCTGGTCCGACGTCAGCACGTCGCAGCGGCCCTCTTCAAACGCGGAGATCGTCTCGCTGGACTGCTCGAAGGGCACCAGCTCGTACGCCAGACCGCGGCTCTCCATCGCCTCGGTCACGTTCAACTCAGTCGTCGTGCCGGTCAGTGAGCAGATTGATGCCCCATCCAGGTCCTCGATGCTCGAGGCCCCCAGGTCGGCGCGGACCATCAAACCCTGCCCATCGTAGTAGGTCGTCGGGCCGAAGTCCAGCCCAAGCTCACCATCGCGCGAGATGGTCCACGTCGTGTTGCGGAAGAGCACATCCGCCTGCCGGGTCTGGAGCACGGTAAACCGCTCCTGTGTGGTGGTCGGGATGAAATTGATATTGCTGTCGGTCACTTCACCAAACAGTGCCGCAGCCAGCGCCCGGCAGAAATCGACGTCAAAGCCTTCCCACTGGCCGGTATCCGGGTTGAGGTAGCCGAAGCCGGGCACCTGCCCGTTCACTCCACAGTTCAGCACGCCGCGCTGGAGCACGTCGTCAAGAATGCTTCCGCCCTGGGCCAGAGCTGGGGAACTGGGCAGAAACGGAAGCGTCAGGGCCACTAGAAGGGCGAGCGCGAGGCCAAGATAGATGGCACGACGGGCGTGTTCGAACATGATATTCTCCTCTTCTGCTCTTGGGTCCAAGCTTGTGTGTGACAGACTAGCAAGGCAGGGTGGAATCATTTTTGGCGCTAAGCAGCTTTTGGAAACCTCCTATCGCGCAGAGAGTAACCCAATTCTGTAATAGAACAATGTGGATTCTATCGGCGCCTAGCATTTCTTACAATAAAATATACAACAACCCGCGCAACAGTCCAGAAAATAGCCTCATCGCCCATGCTCAAGTAAACCGGGCGCTGCGGTCGCGGTCAAGAAAGCTGTGCAAAATCAACAAATCAAGACAGAGGTGGCGGATTACGCAAAACGCCGCGTGTCTGCACAGAAACACGCGGCGCCCGCAACCCGCTTGGAGCGCACATCTTCTACGGCGCTTCCCAAACGGACTCCCCGTTGAGGATTCGGATCAGGTTCTCGCCGAAGACATAGCGGTCGACCGGCTTGCCGAGGAAGCTGTGGAACCCCGCACGGCGGGCGTTGTTCATGTGGCTGATGTGCGTCGTGTACGCCACAACCGGCACCGAGCCGAGATCCTCGTCCTCGCGCAGCAAGTCCAGCACCTCATAGCCGTTCATGCCTGGCATTTCCAGGTCTAGAAAAATGACATCGGGAACTTCGACCGTGCGCAGGCTCTCCCACACATCCTGCCCGGTCGATACGCGGATGACTGACGTCTGAACGGCAAGCTGATCGAGCAGGTTCTTCAGAACGTCGATGCTAGTCTGATCGTCCTCGATGATGAGAGCACGGACGTCATCCAACGAGTACATGCTGTAACCACTCCTGGGCGCCTTGCGCCGTGACCGGGGTTGGCGCGCCCCACTCTGTCGAGCCGGCGAGCGCGCCAACCCCGTTTCCCTTACGCAACAAACCACACCGCTTTGCCGGCCAGAATCTGCTCAAGCTGCTCGGGGAAGTACTGGCGCATGATCGGCTTGCCGATCAAACCGTCAAAGCCCGCTTTCTTGAGCGCCTCGACGTCGGTCGCCATCACGCTGGCGGTCATCGCGATGATCTGGGTCGAGCGATAGGCTTCGTCCGCGCGCAGCATATTGAGCATCTCATAGCCGTCATGAGGGCGCATCTGGATATCCAGAAAGATCACATCCGGGATGAAATCCAGCGCCCGAACCTTGTCCATGAAATCGTGATTGTCCTCAATGATCGTCAGCGCTGTATAGCCCATCTCCTTGAGCAGCAGCAAGCGCATTACCTCGCGGCTGAGCGGGTCATCTTCGACGTAGAGGATGGCCGGTTCCTTCTTCTCGCCCGTTCGAACCTGCTCGTCCGAGCCGCTCATCTCCGCCGCCGGAGCGCCGCTCGGCTCGGCCGGCTCAGCGCCGTTATCGCCCGTCAGGCGCGGCGCTTGGGCTGCAGGTCGAAGCGTTTCGGTGACTTCCGTCGGATCGGGAGATTGTTGTATCTTGTCCACGATTACCGCCCTGGAGTTGCCTGAACATTCGGTTCGGTTTCGGATTCAAACTCAGGAGCGCGAATCGGCAGCAGGACATGGAAGGTTGACCCGACGCCGACTTCGCTGTCGAGCCACAGACGTCCGCCGTGCGCCTCGACGAAGTGCTTGGCGATGGGCAGCCCCAGCCCTGTTCCAGGCGTCTCAGGCAGATCGTGCTTGGCCTGCCGGAACGTCTCGAAAATGATCTCTTGCTGGTCAGCAGGGATGCCGATGCCGGTATCCGACACCGCCAGGTAGATCGCGCCGTCTGCCTGCTGGGCTGTGATGGTCACAGTGCCCGCCGGTGTGAACTTGACCGCGTTCGAGATCAGGTTCAGCAGAATCTGCCGGATCCGCCGCTTGTCTCCGATGATGTGCGGCAAGTTCTCTTCCACGTTGACCCGCAGCTCGATATCGGTATCCTTGACCAGGCCCTTGGCTGTGGCGATAGACGCGTTCAGCGCGGCGTTCATATCCACCTCTTCCAGGAAGAGGTCCATCATACCAACCTCGATCTTGGTCAGGTCAAGAATATCGTTAATCAAGCTCAGAAGATGCTGGCTGCTGCCGATCACCTTTTGCAGAATATCCCGCTGTTCTTCGTTGATCGGCCCCAGCACGCCGTCGGCGATGAACCCTGTGAAGTTCAGAATGGCGTTCAGCGGGGTCCGCAGCTCGTGCGACATGTTCGCCAAGAACTGCGACTTGATCCGGTTCGCCTCTTCCGCCGCCTCGCGCGAGGCCTCGACTTCGGCGAAAAGCTG
Organism: Thermoflexus sp.; assembly: GCA_020724465.1. Lineage (GTDB taxonomy): Bacteria > Chloroflexota > Anaerolineae > Aggregatilineales > Aggregatilineaceae > DYGX01. The sequence goes on along the minus strand of DYGX01000014.1, from coordinate 81,991 downwards.
CGCGTTGCGGACGGCGACGGCGATCTGTTCGGCCAGCGAGTTCAGCACGCGCAGGTCGTCCTCGCCGAAACGATCCGGTTCGGTCGATTGCAGGTCGAAAATCCCCAGCAGGCGATTGCCCAGCATCATCGGGATTGCCAGCTCAGACCGTGTGTGCGGCAGAGCGCTGAGCGACAGATAGACTTTCGAGTCACTGACGTCGTTCACCGTGACCGGCTTGCGTGTGCGGGCGGCCAGGGCGATCACGCTGGGGTTGGCGTCGTAGGGGATGCTTTCGATTCCGCTGAGATCGAGCACGTCATTCGACGCACCGCCAGCCGCCGCCAGAGTCAGATGCGATCCGTCTTCGGACGGGAGAAAAACAAAGCACGCATAGAGGTTATAGTTCTGCGCTGTCAGCGTGACGACTTCCTGCAGCAGCCGGTCGATATCCAGCACCGTGGTGACCTGGCGAGATACGTCCGCCGCAACCTGAAGGTCACGGGTTCGCGCCGACACACGCTCTTCCAGGTGCTCGATCGACTCGCTGAGCTGCTCGGTCATGCTGTTGAACGCCTCGGCAAGCTCGCCGATCTCGTCGCGGGTGTCGACCTCAGCCCGCCGCGAGAGGTCCCCGCCACGGATTGCCTGGGCCACCTGAACCAAAGCCCGAACAGGCCGCGTGACGCTGGTGACCGTCAGGAACGCGGCCACAGCACCGACGACCAACGCCAGAGCCGCCGTGATAGTCCAGAAGGTACGGTTGCGGCTCTGCGCCTCGGCGGACCGCGCCACCGACTCGGCCACATCTGCGCGGATATTGGCCGTCAGGCGGTCGAGGTTGTTGTTCAGCCGCCGCTGAAGCGACGCCAGGTCCGTGTGGCGCAGCGTTTGAGCACGCGCCCAGCGCCCTTCCAGAGCCACCGACTCGATCTCGCGCGTGACCAGCGTCAGTTCCTCGCCGAGCGTTTGCAGGTCCGCGACAATCGCCGCGTTGCGCTCAATCACGGACGGGTCCGTACCGAGCGTCTGGCGCTGTAGATCTTGAAGCTGCGCGTAAAAATCGGTCAGTTGCTCGCGCCGCTCGTCGATCAGCCCGATCTGGCGCGTCAGCAGCAGCGTGTCCAGCGTGCCCACCACGTTCAGCCAGGCGACCTGCAGGTTGGCGACTCGCTGAACCTGATCCACGCCGTTACGCGTGGCGTGGACCGTCTCCTCGACCGAGGTGGTGTACAACAGGCCGGTGCCGCTGGCCACCAGCACCAGAACAATCATCAACAGAAACCCCAGCGTCGTTCGCTGGCCAATCGACAGATTCAAGCGCATAGTGATCTCCGACTTTCTCCCCGCAAGCCGCCCCATGCTACCGTGTGATCAGGGCGAGATCGACCGGCAGCGACGCGGGGACTTCCTCGCCTTTCAGGTAATCCACCGCCGCCTCGACGCCCAGACGTCCCATCTCTGCAGGCTGCTGGGCAACGGTCGCCAGCAGGTCCCCGCTCTCGACCGCCGCGACCGCATCTTCAATCGCGTCAAAGCCGATGAAGCGGATGCTGCCGGCGCGGTCCGCCTCCTTCGCCGCTTCAATTGCGCCCAGGATCATCTCATCGTTGTGCGCGAACACACCGTCGATTTCCTCGTGCTCTTCCAGAATGGCTGCGAATACGCTCTTGCCTTCTGCCCGGTTAAAGTTCGCCACTTCCCGCGCGACGACTTCAATCCCTTCAAAGGTGCTGATCGCTTCGTTGAACCCGGCGCCACGCGCTTCCGCAGCCGACGTGCCGGGGATGCCCACCAGTTCTACCACCTTGCCCGAGCCACCGAGGCTCTCGGCCAGGTGCTGCGCTGCCATGCGCCCGCCCGCGAAATTGTCGGACGCGATGTGCGAGACGATCTCCCCGCCGGCGGCGCTGCGGTCGATGGTGAATACCGGAATATTCGCTGCGTTCGCCGCTTCAATCGCCGGTACAATGGCTTCGCCATCCACCGGGTTGATCAGAATCGCATCCACCGCCGCGTCGATCAGCTCCTGAATCTGCGTCTTCTGCTGTTCGGCATCGTCTTGCGCGTCTTTCACCACCAACTCGACGCCCAACCGGTTCGCTGCGGTCTCGGCGCCATCCTTCAGAGACACGAAAAAGGGGTTTTGCAGCGTCGAGACGGCCAGCCCCAGGGTGTACGATTCGGGTTCGGTCGGCGTCGGTGTGGCGCTTTCCTCCTCGTCGTCCCTCCCGCACGCAACCAGCGCCAGCATCAACACCAGCGCCAGTACCGCCAGCAGCCCCAACCGAAAGTGACGATGTTTGTTTTCCGAGAACATAAGTCCAGACCTCCTGCGCTGGCAGCCTAGGGTATTGACCCGGCTGCACGGAAAGAATAGTAGACCGGATGTCCCGGCGCGTGAGAAGTCGGTTCAGAAGCGCTGCATCGCCGTACCAGCAGTGATCGTCTGCCGGTCGAAATCCCGGATAAACTCAAGCAGTTTCGGCAAATTAAAGGGCTTGACGACATACGCGTTGGCGCCCAGCGCGCGCGCATGCTGGACCAGATCCACGCTGTCGTTGGCTGAGAGCATGATCAGCACGATCTCCGGCGAGTGCTCGCGCAGCTTTGTTGCCAGCGTCAGTCCGTCACCGTCGGGAAGCTCCACATCCAGCAACGCCAGATCGAACGAGCCAGCCCCATTCTGTAGCATCGCCAGCACCTCTTGGCCGAGCGCCGCCTCGCAAATCTCGTAATTGTGCCCGTACAAGGCGTAGACCAGCAGCTTCCGGTTGTCCGCGTTGTCATCCAGGATCAGGACACGCTTGGTCATGCACCCTCTCCTGCCGGGACACACGCACCAAAGCAGCAGCAGGCGCATCGCCTTGCCTGTACGGTGCGCTGAAACTCACCCCCGCCACTCGCTGCAGGGCCGCACCGCGGACAAAGCTCGATGCACACTAGAGGGTGCATGTGTTCTTGATCGTTCCTTGACGCTTTACGAACCCATCTTACGATAATCTACGGGGAATGTATAGCTCACTAGCTGAATAATTTGTGAATTTCGTACATGATGACAACTCAAGCACAACTCTAACCAAACTTACGTAATCTCCCGGCGCTCGTTCGCGCCGGGAGCGCGCTAAAACACGACACCTGCCACCAGAATCACGTTCGCATAAGGCGTGAATTCGCCAGTCCGGACGACGGCGCGTGTCTCGGCGGTGCGCGCCTTGAAGACCTCGTGCGGCACCTGCTCCACCGGGCAATCACCCAATGCCTCGACCAGCGCCGCGTAGAGCGTCGGGCTGCGCTGCGGCAGCTCGGCGGCGATAATCGCCCCCTGCACCTGAAGCTCGCCCAACACAGCGCGCAACACATCCATAAACGCCGGCACGCCCTGGCTAACCGCCAGATCGATCCTTTCAGGCCCCGGCGGGATCGGCAAGCCGGCATCGGCAACAGTCAGCATATCCAGATGCCCCATCCCTGCGATGACGCCAGAGAGCGGCTGGTTCAAAAGCCCGATCTTTTTCATGACACTTCCCTCATAGCGATAGACAAATCGCGCACAACAGGCCGGTCGCGGCCAAGATAGCGCGAACCGTAACCATCCGAGCAAAATCTCTTGTCAGCGCGCATCCAGGCAGCAATATAACACCATGCAAATATCAGCTCGATCGCATGGAATACGGCCCGTGCTACCATGCAGCGAGCACGCGCAACCATATGCCATATTAGCCCCATATTATAGAGATGGCCGATACCTGGTCAACCGACCTGGCTCAGGGCAACGCCGGGGCGGTGGGTGCCGGGGGTTGGGCGGGCGCGGGTGTGACACTCGCCTCGCCGGGCACCGGTGGGGCCGGAACCGTCGCGGCCGGCTCGGGCGCAACGGCAGGCGGCGGCTCGGTGAGGGTGAAGTAATTGAAGAAATAGCGGTTCGAATATCCGCTGGCCAGAACCAGCAGTCCCGTCGATAGATCGACGTTCTGCTTGGTCGAGGTTACATTGTTCAACCGGGTGTCAATCGCGTTGTACAGAACCACCTCGCCCCGCCCAGGCGGAAACGCTATTGCGTTGAGATCGGATTGCTTGTGGTAGATCAAGCCTCCATTCTCCGGAGCCGCCGCGAACATATGCACGCGCTCTTGCTCTTCGTCGATCACCACAATGGGCCGCGTATGCCCGTCGTAGCCAGTCCCAAAGGTGTAGGCGTCCCACCGGCCGCCCCGCTCGCGCACATAGAGCATGGTCAGGGGCGCGTCGCGAAAGGCCGACGTCTTCGAGGCGAGAAACACACGCCCGGCCCGATCCGTCGCGAAATTGAGATGGTCGTCAGCGAAGTGGGGCTGGGCAACGATCGTCTCCTGAATCCAGACATCATCGGGCGTGCCGTCGGCGTGTACCGCGAAATACATCGCGGAATGGCGCTGGTGGCTCCACGCAATCCCGATCTGGCTGCTCCCGAAGCTCGTCACCGCGGCGATATCATCCGAACTCAGGGCCACCGCGTTCGGCACCGGCAAGACGCGCGGCTCGCCCCACAGCCTGTCATTTCCCTGGCTGTTGTTGAACATCACCTGCCGGGACTCGACGTACGCGACCCAAAGCTGTCCGGTGGAATCCTTGGCGATGGTCAGCGTTTCGGATTTGCCTTTGGTGACGTAAACAGGGAAGCCGTCGTCCAGCGTATAGCGCAAAATGGCCGGATCGTAGCTGTAGCGCAGCAGAATTCCCCAGTTCGATTCTGACGGCGTCGGCGCGGCGTCGGTGCTGAACACATGAGAGACCACATAGAGCTTGCCGGTGGTCTCGTCCCACAGAATGTCGGCTTTGGTGCTGTTCCGTCGATCCAGCGGAGTGCCCGTGTCGATCCACTCGTAGGTCGCCAGGTCGAAGCGGTAGATGCGGTGCTCTTGTGCCTCAGAATTGTAGAGATTCGCCCACCAATAGCCGCCGTGGTACCACAGCTTGCTTTCGGGCTTTTCTCCGGTTGGCGCCGACAGCCCGCCGTGCGAGGGACCGATGTAGCCGATGTCGCTGAGCATTTGCGCCCCGGTTGGCTGCGGGATGCCTGCCAGCGCAGCCAACAGCACGATCAGACTGCAAAAACCACCCAGACGAGCTAACCGGCCCGGTCGGCGCGAGGCCACGGTTCGCAGGGTTTTCATCGTTTGCGCTCAGGGTCACGATGCAGAATCCGTCCGGCACGTGTGATCAAAGGCATTGACTGCAGGCAGCGCAGAAGAAACAGGGCAGCAAATGCGTGTAATGGGCTATTTTAACGCGCTCATAAGCAGAATGGTGAACAAACTACACGCTTTCAGTCGTCGGCTTCGGTCCCGTTGAGCAAATCCGCCGCCGTCAGCCGCGACCCCCGGCGCCATCACGCGCGGGCGTGTATTGATAGTCGCCGCTCTTGCCCCCAGTCTTCGAAAGCAGCCGCGTGTACGCGACTTCCAGCGCGTGCGTGTGAGGCTTCAGCATGTCGTACAGGGTCAGCGCGGCGATGCTGGCAGCAGTCATCGCTTCCATCTCGACTCCGGTGACCGCGTGCGTCTTGACCAGGGCCTGCAACCGCACGCCTTCCGGCTCGAAGAAGTACGTAATGGCGACATGAGTCAGCGGCAGCGGATGGCAGAACGGGATCAGGTCCCACGTCTTCTTGGCGGCCAGAATCCCTGCCGCACGGGCGATCTCCAGCGCGTCGCCTTTCTCCAGCCTGCGCTCGCGCAGCATGGCCTGTACCTCGGCGGGCATGGTGATCAGTGTCTCGGCGATAGCCGTCCGCAGCGTGGGCGATTTCTCCGTCACGTCCTTCATCGTGCTTCAGTCCTCCGCTGTGTGGGTAAGCGGAACGCCGTCCAGGTAGCGGCTTTCGCCGCCGGCGTAATGCTCTTCCTTCCAGATCGGCGCCCGGCGCTTGACCTCGTCGATCGCGTAGCGCGACGCGGCGTAGGCTTCGCCCCGGTGCCCGGCGCTCACCACAATCGCGACGCTTGCCTCGCCAAGCTGAAGCAGACCCGTCCGGTGCTGGATCCGGCAGCCGCGCACGCCGAACCGCTCGACCGTCTCGCGCTCGATCGCGCTCAGCACCTGCTCGGCCAGGCGCTCATGCGCCTCGTAGGTGATAGCGCGGACCGGACGCCCCTCGTTTTCGTTGCGCACCGTGCCCAGGAAGACCACCACGGCCCCGCTGGCAGGATCGTCCAGCTCGCGCAGCAGCGGTTCCAGGGCCAGCGGCTCGCTTGTGATCCAGCGTCCCACGGCTACCCTCCACTGACCGGGGGCAGCAGGCTGGCTTCGTCGCCATCCTGCAGCACATAATCCGCATCGACAAGTGCGTCGTTGACCGCGTAGGCGACTGTGTGCAGCCGCCCGGCCAGCGCGGGATGGCGCTCGCGCAGCACCTCGCCCAATTCCCCGACTCTCAGCGCGCCGTCTGGCAGCTCAAGAGTCTCGCTGCGCATGCCGACATCCTGCTTCAGCCCGCCGTAGTACACCACTGTCACTCGCATCGCGTTCACAATCCTTCGCCAACCGATATCGTCCTAGCCGCCGATGTAGTACATCTCGACCTTTGGATCGCGCGGAGCGGTCTGCGCGGCGCGTAATTCGGAATAGCGGTCTGCGCGGCGCTGCCACCCCTGCCGCACGATCGCGGCGATCTCGTCGTCGGTGGCGCCGGCACGCAGCGGCCCGCGCAGATCGACGCCGTGCGTGGCAAACAGGCAGGTATAGATACGCCCTTCCGGCGACAGGCGCAGCCGGGTGCAGGCCCCGCAGAAGGGCCGCGTCACCGAGGCGATCACGCCCACCTCGCCGCCGCCATCGCGGTAACGGTAACGCTGCGCCACCTCGCCGAAGTAGTTAGGCGGCACGGGCTCGAGCGGCAGCACTGCGTCGATTAGCGCGACGATCTCATCCGCCGAGACGACATCATCCATCCGCCAGCCGTTGACGTTGCCCACGTCCATATACTCGATGAAGCGCGCGATATAGCCGCGTTCGCGGCAGAACCGCGCCAGGTCGACCACCGATCCCTCGTTCGCCCCGCGTTTGATCACGGCGTTGATCTTGATCGGGGCGAACCCGGCGCGCTCGGCGGCTGCGATCCCGGCCAGCACATCGCGCACGTCCGCCCGGTCCCCGTTGAGCGCCCGGAACACGGTGTTGTCCAGGCTGTCCAGGCTAATCGTGATGCGGCGCAACCCGGCGTCTTTCAGCGCGTGCGCCTTCTGTGGCAGAAAGTAGCCGTTGGTAGTCAGCGCGATATCTTCCACGCCCGGCACAGCGGCGATCTGCGCCACCAGCTTCTCAATATCCTTGCGCACCAGCGGCTCGCCGCCGGTCAGCCGCACTTTGCGCACGCCCAGCGGCACCAGGATGCGCACCAGCCGCGTAATTTCCTCAAAGCTCAGAACTTCCGATTTCGGCAGGAAGCGGTAGCCCTCGCCGAAGATGGTGGCAGGCATGCAGTAAGTACAGCGGAAGTTGCAGCGGTCGGTGACCGAGATGCGCAGGTCGTGGAGCGGGCGGTTGAGCTGGTCGGTGAGAGTCATGATGGCACCACTACCGTCGCTTACCGGGCGGGAATTCCTTCAAAGTGTCTTGATCTTCTGCGATTATACCCAACGCCGGCCCATCTTCACACCCCGGCCGCACACAAAGCGCCGGGCAGGTGCTGGCCCGGCGCTCGGTGGGCATAGGCTAAAGGTGCGGTCAGCCGCGCAGCGGTACCTGCTCCAGGTGGCTCAGCACGGCGTCGGTAAAGGCTGCCGTGCTCAGCGCGGAGCCGCGATCGGGCGCCAGATCCGCCGTGCGCGCGCCGGCGTCCAGCGCCGCCTCGACCGCGCGCTCGACCGCGCGCGCTTCGGCGTCCAGCCCCAGGCTGTGGCGCAGCAGCAGCGCCGCGCTGAGGATGGTGCCGACGGGATTGGCGATGCCCTGGCCTGCGATATCAGGCGCCGAGCCGTGAATCGGCTCGTAGACACCGAACGTCCCGTTGCCGAGCGAAGCCGACGGCAGCATCCCCAATGACCCGGCCAGCACGGATATCTCATCGCTGAGAATGTCGCCAAACATGTTCCCTGCCAGCACGACATCAAAGCGGGCAGGGTTGCGCAGCAGATGCATCGCCGCGGCGTCGACCAGCACGTGCTCCAGCGCAACATCCGGGTATTCGCGCCCAACGTCGGTCACCGTTCGCCGCCACAGCCGCATCGATGCCAGCACGTTCGCCTTGTCCAACGACGCGACCTGCCCGCGCCGCTCGCGCGCCGCGCGGAACGCCACATGCGCCACCCGCCGGACCTGCTCAACGGTGTAGAGCATCGTGTCCCAGGCGGAATCGCCGTCGCCCTGCTCCTGTCGCGGCCCAAAATAGATCCCGCTCGTCAGTTCGCGCACGACGAGAATATCCACATCCGCCAGCAGGTCGGCGCGCAGCGGGGCGAATCCGGCCAGCGCGGGGTACGCCTTGACCGGGCGCAGGTTGGCGAACAGGTCGAAATGCTGCCGCAGTCGCAGCAACCCCTGCTCTGGCCGGACGGGTGCTGTCGGGTCCGACCACTGCGGCCCGCCCACCGCGCCGAGCAGAACCGCGTCCGCCCCCTCGCAGGCGCGCAGCGTCTCGTCCGGCAGCGGATCGCCTGCCGCATCAATCGCGCAACCGCCGATCAGCGCTTCCTCGAACGAGAAGGTGTGGCCGGCCTGCTGCGCGACTGCCTGGAGCACGCGGACCGCCCCGGCTATCACTTCCGGGCCGACGCCGTCGCCCGGCAAAGTCACAATCTTGGCTTGCATCACAGATTGCCCTTTGAATTTGCTCCCACGCTGCCGTCTGCCAGCATGAGTCCGTATTCGACGCTGTCGGCCAGCGCCAGCCAGCTTGCTTCGATAATGTTCGTGCTGGCGCCCACCGTGCTCCAGCGAGCCGCGCCGTTCTGCGTGTCGATCAGAACGCGCGTCGTGGCGGCCGTCCCGTTCTGCCCGTCCAGAATGCGAACTTTGTAGTCGGCAAGCTGGAACGCGGCAAGCTGCGGGTAGACGGGCGTCAGCGCCTTGCGCAGGGCGCGGTCGAGCGCATCAACCGGGCCGTTGCCCTCGGCGACGGTGTGCAGTTCTTCGCCATGGACTTGCACTTTGACCGTCGCCTCGGCGAACACGCCGCGCCCGCGCCGGTTCTCGACGACGGCCATGAAGTCGACCAGCTCGAACGGCGGCACGTAACCTGGCTTCTGGCGCGCCATCAAGACCGCCACCGATGCCTCGGCGCCCTCGAACACGAACCCGCGATTCTCCAGCTCCTTGATGCGCTCCAGCACGGCGCGCGCCTCGGTCGTATCCAGATTGAGCCCGTATTCCTCGGCCTTGCTGAGCATGTTGCCGCGTCCGCTGAGGTCCGACACCAGGATGCGTGTCTCGTTGCCGACCAGCGCCGGGTCGATGTGCTGGTAGCTGTCGATGTTGCGGCGGATCGCCGCGACGTGCATCCCGCCCTTGTGCGCGAAGGCGCTGCGGCCCACATAGGCTGCCTGGTTATCCGGCGCCATGTTCGCGATCGCGGCGACGGTGTGCGACAAGCGAGCGAGCTGGCTCAGCGCGCCTTCCGGCAGGCAGCGATAGCCCATCTTCAGCTCCAGGTCGGGTACAACCGAGCACAGGTTGGCGTTGCCGCATCGCTCGCCGTAGCCATTAATTGTTCCCTGGACATGCCGCACGCCCTCGCGCACTGCGGCGAGCGTGTTGGCGACGGCCAGCTCGCCGTCGTTGTGGGTGTGGATGCCAAAGCGCCTGCCGGGAAAAGCCTGCTGCACGGCACGCACGATCTGCTCGATCTCCCACGGCATCGAGCCGCCGTTGGTGTCGCACAGCACCACCAGATCGGCCCCACCCTCGAACGCCGCCTGAACGGTCCGGAGGGTATATTCGGCGCTGAGCTTGTAGCCATCGAAGAAGTGCTCGGCGTCGTAGATCACCTCGCGGCCATGCGCCTTGAGAAAAGCGAGTGACTCGCGGATCAGGCGCAGGTTTTCTTCAGGTGTGGTGCGCAACACCTCGGTCACATGCAGCAGCGAGGTCTTACCCACCACGGTCACAACGGGTGTGGCGGCGTCCAGCAGCGCCAGGATGTTCGCGTCGTCCTGTGGCTGGCTGCCGACGCGGCACGTCATCCCGAAGGCGGCCACGCGCGCGTTCTTCAGCGGCATATCGCGCACGCGCTGGAAGTACGCGGCGTCCTTTGGGTTGGAGCCGGGCCAACCGCCCTCGATGTACGCCACGCCCAGATCGTCCAGCAGGCGGGTAACGCGCAGCTTATCGTCCACCGAGAGCGAGATGTTCTCGCCCTGGGTGCCGTCGCGCAGCGTCGTATCGTAAACCTCGACGAATGGAGCTTGTGAAGTCATCTGCTCTTGCGTGGACATCCTTACTCCCTCTTTTCTGCCTTGAGCATCCGCTTGATCGTGCTGTTGGTGCGACAGGAGCAGGGCCACGCCGCGAAGCACCAGGCCGCCCTGCCCCGTGCGGAGCAGGACGGCCTGCTCCGCTAGCCGGTAATGTCAATACCCAGTTCGCGGCGGGTGTAGGGCACCAGGCCGCCCGCGTTGATGATCCCCAGCACAAAGGGGGGATAGGGGCTGGCTTGATAGGTCTTGCCGGTGCGCTGGTTGGTGATCGTTCCCGCGACCAGGTCCACCGTCAGCGTGTCGCCCTTCTGCGCGTCACGCGCCGCCTCGGGGCTTTCCAGGATCGGAAGGCCGATGTTGATCGCGTTGCGGAAGAAGATCCGCGCAAACGACTCCGCGATGATGCACGATACGCCCGCGCCCTTGATGCTGATCGGGGCGTGCTCGCGGCTGGAGCCGCAGCCAAAGTTGCGCCCGCCGACAATGATGTCGCCCGGCTGCACCTGGCTGGCAAACGCCTGATCGATGTCTTCCATGCAGTGCGCCGCCAGCGTCTGCGGATCGGTCGTCACGAGATAGCGCGCCGGGATGATCACGTCCGTGTCGATGTTGTCGCCGTATTTCCAGACCTTGCCTTCGAGCTTCATCCGTCTGCCCCCTCTCACTACAGCTCGTCCGGGTGCGCCAGACGCCCCATGATGGCGCTCGCCGCGGCAACCGCCGGGTTTGCCAGGAAGACGCGCGCGTCCCGGTGACCCATCCGCCCGCGGAAGTTGCGGTTGCTGGTGCTGACGCAGACTTCGTCCGCCGCCAGCACGCCCATATGCCCGCCCAGGCACGGACCGCACGTGCTGGTACTCACCGCCGCGCCCGCCAGCGTGAACAGCTCCAGCCAGCCCTGACGCAGCATGTCGAGATAGACCGCCTGCGAGCCGGGGATAATCATCACGCGCACATCCGGGTGAAACTCGCGCCCGGTACGCTGCAGGATGTCCGCCACGATCGCCATATCCTCGAAGCGCCCGTTGGTGCAGCTTCCGATGAAGACCTGATCAACCTTCTCCGGCCTGATCTGGCTGATGGGGTGCACGTTGTCGGGCGAGTATGGGCACGCGACCTGCGGCTCCATCTCCGACAGATCGAACTCGTGCACGGAGACGTAGCGCGCGTCATCATCCGCGAAGAACGGCGTGTAGGGTCGCGTGGCGCGCGCCTCGACGTATTCGCGCGTGACCTCGTCGAAGGGGATGAAGCCGCACTTGCCGCCCGCCTCGATAACCATATTGGTCATGGTGAACCGCTCGGACATGTTCAGCGCGGCGACACCCGGCCCGGTGAACTCCATCGAGCGATAGAGCGCGCCGTCCACCGTGATCTCGCCGATGGTGCGCAGGATCATATCCTTGCTGTACACCCAGGGCTGGCGCTCGCCGTAGTAGACGAACTTCATCGTCTCCGGCACCTTGAGCCACGTCTTGCCGGTCGCCATCGCGAAACCGATATCGGTCGATCCCATTCCGGTTGCGAAGGCGCCGAGCGCCCCGTACGTGCAGGTATGGCTGTCGCCGCCGACAACCAGATCGCCGGGCAGCACCAGGCCGCGCTCCGGCAGGACGACGTGCTCGATCCCCGCGCGCCCCACCTGGAAGCGATGTTCCAGCACCTGAAGCTCGGCGAAGCGGGTCAGGGTGCGGGTCTGCTCGGCGCTTTTGATGTCTTTGTTGGGCGCGAAATGGCTGGGGACCAGCATCACGCGGTTGCGGTCAAAAACCTCTCCAACACCGATCGCGTTGAACGACTCGATCGCGATGGGTGCGGTGACGTCGTTCGCCATCACCACATCAACATTGACGGTGACCAGATCGCCCGCCGAGACCTCGGCTGCGCCGTCCACGTTGTGTGCCGCGATGATCTTCTCGGCTAAGGTCTTACCCATGAGTCTCTCCTGATCGAGGGGCTAAGCCCGCTGCTGAGGTGGCGTCGAAACCACACTGGCTACCGGAACGCCCGGCATCGCCTGGCCGAGCGCCATCCCGTCCCAGGCCAGTTCCCAGGCGCGCGGCGCGTCAAATGGCCCGTCTGCGCGCGGGACCGGCGCCAGGGGCGGCCGGCTGCCGTTGTTCAAAGACCCTGTACGTTGCATGGTATTCCTCCCCAAAGGTCGGGCGCGCCAGCGCCACATTCTCGCTGCCATCAGGCAACCGGCGCCTTGACCTCAACGGTCGCGGCGTCGCCTTCCGGAGCGCGGTCTTGGTATCCGGTATAGGCCAGCATCTTGTTCAGAGCGGCCAGATAGGCTTTGGCGCTGGCGACGATGATGTCGGTATCGGCCCCGTGCCCGCCAAAGGTGCGCTTGCCGTTCTCATCCCGGCGAATGCGGACGGTCACTTCGCCCAGCGCGTCGATCCCCTCGGTGATGGCGCTGACCCGATACTCGACCAGCGTCGCCGGCGCAGCCACGATCGCGTCGATGGCCTGATATGTCGCGTCCACCGGCCCGGTGCCGATCGCCGCGCGAATATGCTCGCGTCCATCTGGCCCGCGCAGCTTGATCGTCGCGGTGGGCATCCCTGGCTGCCCGCACGCCACCTGAATCCCCTGCAGCGTGAAAATCTCCTCGGGGCCGTAGAATTCATCGCTGATCAGGGCTTCGATGTCGGCGTCGGTGACCGTTTTCTTCTTATCGGCCAGTTCTTTAAAGCGCTCGAAGGCCTGGTTGAGTTCGGCGTCGGTCAGCTCGTACCCCAGCTCTGCCAGGCGCACACGGAAAGCATGCCGCCCGCTGTGCTTGCCCAACACCAGGCTGCTCTGCGACAGACCGACCGTCTCCGGCGTCATGATCTCGTAGGTCGCGTGGTGCTTGAGCATGCCGTCCTGGTGGATCCCGGCCTCGTGGCTGAACGCGTTGGCGCCGACGATCGCCTTGTTCGGCTGGACGAGGATCCCCGTGTAATTGCTGACCATGCGGCTGGTGCGTGTGAGTTGGGTCGTGTCGATGCGCGTCGTCAGGCCGTAGACCTGCGGGCGCGTGTGCAGCGCCATGACGACTTCTTCCAACGACGTATTGCCCGCGCGCTCGCCGATCCCGTTGATCGTCACTTCAGCCTGGCGCGCCCCGGCCTGCAAACCGGCCAGCGTATTCGCCGTCGCCATACCCAGATCGTCGTGGCAGTGAACCGACCAGATGACGCGGTCACCGGCGCGTGTCTCGGCGATCAGTTTGCGCATCAGCGCCGCGTACTCCGCCGGCGTGATATAGCCCACCGTGTCGGGGATGTTGAGCGTGGTCGCGCCTGCCTCAACCGCGACGCTCAGCACCTCGACCAGGAAGTCGGGGTCAGAGCGGCAGGCATCTTCTGGCGAGAACTCAACATCCGCGCACAGCGAGCGGGCGTAGCCGACCATCTCGCCCACGCGCTCGATCACCTGCTCGCGCGTCATGCGGAGCTTGTGCTGCATGTGAATGTCCGAGGTCGCCAGAAAGGTGTGGATGCGCGGCTTGGCTGCGTCGCGGATCGCTTCCCATGCCTTGTCGATATCGCTTTTTGTGGCGCGCGCCAGCCCGCAGATCACAGGGCCGTCGGGCGTGCCCACTTCGCGCGCGATGCGGCGCACACCCTCGAGATCGTCCGGCGACGCGGCGGGAAATCCGGCTTCGATGATGTCCACACCCAGCCGCGCAAGCTGCCGGGCGATGTCGATCTTCTCCGCGCTGGTCAGGCTGGCGCCGGGCGACTGCTCGCCGTCGCGCAGGGTGGTGTCGAATATCCAAACGCGGTCCGGTTGAACCCCAGGCTCATCCATCTTCGCTGCGTCCTTTCTCCGTGTTGCCATTTCATCCCTTCAACTCGCCGTGCAAGATCGTCCAGATCAGCATCGCTCATGGCGCCAAGGCCATCCTCGGACATTCGATCACCCCCTTTCTGTTCCGTCTGCGCTAATCGGTCGGCACTGTCTTGGCGTTCAGGAACGGCATCATGTCGCGCAATTCGGCGCCGATGCGCTCGATGAGCAGCTCGCGCTCGCGCTGGCGCGCCTGGTTGAACCAGGGCCGCCCGGCCTTGTTCTCGGCGATCCATTTCTCGGCGTAGGTGCCATCCTGGATCTCGGTGAGCATACGCAGCATCTCGCCCTTGGTCTCTTCGGTGATCAGGCGCTCGCCGCCGGTGTAACCGCCGTGCTCGGCAGTATCGGAGACGGAATACCACATGTAGGCCATGCCACCCTGATACATCAGATCGACGATCAGCTTCAACTCGTGCAGCACCTCGAAGTAAGCGATCTCCGGCTGGTAACCAGCTTTGACCAGCGTCTCGAACCCGGCCTTGACCAGCGCGGTCACGCCGCCGCACAGCACAGCCTGCTCGCCAAACAGATCGGTCTCGGTTTCTTCGGTGAAGGTCGTCTGGATCACCCCCGCCCGCGTGCAGCCCAGGGCGCGCGCGTAGGCGAGCGCGCGGGGAAGCGCTTCGCCGCTGGCGTCCTGCTCGACGGCAACCAGCGCTGGCGTGCCGGCACCCTCGACGTACAGCTCGCGGACGCGATGACCGGGGGCTTTCGGCGCGATCATGCTGACGTCGATGTGCGCCGGGGGACGGATCTGGTTGTAGCGGATGTTGAACCCGTGCGCGAACATCAGTGTGTCACCCGGCTCCAGGTGAGGCGCGATGCTCTGGGCGTAAACTTCGGGCTGGCGCGTATCCGGGATCAGCAGCATGATCACGTCCGCCTCAGCCGCCGCGTCATCAACGGTTTTGACCGTCAGCCCGTCGGCCTGGGCTTTGGCCCACGATTTGCTGCCTTCGTACAGGCCAACCATCACGCGCACGCCGCTGTCGCGCAGGTTGAGCGCGTGAGCGTGCCCCTGGCTGCCGTAGCCGATCACCGCTACGGTCTTGCCGTCCAGATACTTGATGTCCGCGTCTTTGTCGTAATAGAGCGTTGCCACAACGTGTCTCCTTAGCAGGTGAAGCGCCGGATCGCTCCGGCACGGCGAATCCAGAGCCGCGCGCCTTACAGCACGCTGGCGCGGTGGCCGTTGCTGGCAGGGCGCCGCGCCTCATAATCGGAGGGGGCCAATACGTCATCGCCCCGCGCCATCGCAACCACACCGGTGCGCACCATCTCCAGAATGCCCAGCGGGCGCAGCATTTCGACCATGCTGTTGATCTTCTCCTCGTCGCCGGTGACCTCGACGATCATGGCGCGCGAGCTGGTATCGACAATATGCGCGCGGAAGATGTCGCAGAGCTGGATCACCTGCCCCCGTGTGTCCGCATCCACATGCACCTTGATCAAGGCCAGGTCGCGGCTGACGTTCGGCACCGTGCTGACGTTCTCCACCTGGATCACGTTCACCAGCTTGTAGAGGTGCTTGGCGACCTGATCGGCGCCGGCATCCACCACAATCGTCATGCGCGAGCGTTCTGGCGACTCGGTCCGCCCGACGGTGAGGCTGTCGATATTGAAATTGCGCCGCCGGAACAGGCTCGCCACCCGGTTCAACACCCCTGGCTTGTTCTCCACCAGCGCCACAAGCGTTTGTTTGGTCTGCATGGCTTGTTCCCTACTTCCCTTCGATTGGGCGGCGGATCATGTTGTGCAGGTCCGCACCCGCCGGCACCATCGGATACACAATGTCGTGCTTCTCCACGACGAAATCGATCAGCACCGGGCCATCGTCGATGCCCGCCGCCCACTCGATGGTGGGGATGACGTCCTGACGGCGGGTGACGCGGCGCGCAGGAATCCCGTAAGCATCGGCCAGCTTAACAAAATCGGGGTTGTGCATCGGCGTGGCGTTGTAGCGCTCCTCGTAGAAGAACTCCTGCCACTGGCGAACCATCCCCAGATAGCCATTGTTGATGATGCAGATCTTGACCGGGACGCGCTCCTGCGCCGCCGTGCCCAGCTCCGTCATGGTCATCTGGAAGCCGCCGTCGCCCACAATGGCCCAGACATTGCTGCTCTTCAGGCCCATCGACGCGCCGATGGCCGCCGGCAGCCCGAAACCCATCGTGCCCAGCCCGCCCGAGGTGATGAGCGTGTGCGGGCGCTCGTGCGGGTAATACTGCGCTTCCCACATCTGGTGCTGGCCCACATCGGTGACAATCACCGCGTTGCCACCTGTCGCCTGCCACATATCGCGGATCACATGCGCGGCAAAGAGGCGCTCGCCGGCGTCCCAATGGACGATGTCGCGCTCGTCCGCGTCTTCCATCCAGTCTCGAATCTGCGCCCACCACTCGCGGTGCTCTTGCGGCTTGACGTGTGGATTGAGCTGGCGCAGCACGGCACGCAAATCGCCGACAATCGGCACATCCGCGCGCACGTTTTTATGAATCTCAGACGGGTCGATATCGATGTGGATCTTCTTCGCGTGCGGGGCATAGGTCTTCAGATTCCCGGTCACGCGGTCGTCGAAACGCATGCCGAACGCCAGCAACAGGTCGGCGTGCTGGATCGCCAGGTTGGCGTGGCCTGTGCCGTGCATCCCCATCATGCCCAGCGAGAGCGGATGGGTCTCGGGCACGCCGCCCTTGCCGAGCAGCGTCAGCGCGATCGGCGTCTGCGTCTTCTCGGCATATTCCAGCACCTCGCGCGACGCGCCGGACATGATCACGCCGTGCCCGGCCAGGATCACCGGGCGCTCGGCCCGCTCGATCAACTCCAGCGCCGCCCGAACCTGCTCCTCGGTGGCTTCCTGCGGCGGCCGGTAGCCGGGCAGCACCGGCTCCTCTTCCGGGTAGACGAACTCTGTCACCGCGTTCTGCACGTCCTTCGGAATGTCGATCAGCACCGGGCCGGGGCGCCCCGTCCGCGCGATATGAAAGGCTTCGCGGATGGTATAGGCCAGGTCTTCGACATCGTACACCAGATAATTGTGTTTGGTCACCGGGAGCGTCACACCGGTGACGTCCGTCTCCTGAAACGCGTCGGTGCCGATCGCGGCGGTCGGGACCTGCCCGGTGATGCACACAATCGGAGACGAGTCCATCATGGCGGTGGCGATGCCGGTCACCAGATTGGTCGCGCCGGGGCCAGAGGTAGCGATCGCGACGCCCACCTTGCCGGTGGCCCGTGCGTAGCCGTCGGCCATGTGCGCGGCGCCCTGCTCGTGCCGCACGAGAACGTGCCGGATCTGCGGGTATTTCGTCATGGCGTCATAGGTCGGCAGAATAGCGCCGCCCGGATAGCCGTACATGACTTCCACGCCCTCCCGCAGCAGGCACTCCAGAATGATTTCTGCGCCAGTCAGTTTCACGGTAGCTGCTCCTCTTCTCAGCGACGCTGAACGGCCCGACGGCTAATACCCGTCGAAGCTGCGCGCAATTCCATAACTCACGCTGGTCTCGCGGACCGGCGTCAGCCAGTCAAACCGGTCGGGCGCGTGCCCGCTGGTGATGGCGAAAAACTGATCCTGGATTTGCTTGGTGACCGGTCCGCGCCCGCCGTTGCCCACTGGCAGGCGATCCACCGAGCGCACCGGCGTAATTTCCGCCGCAGTGCCGGTCAGGAAGATCTCATCGGCGATATAAAGCATCTCGCGTGCGATCATCTGCTCGCGCACTTCGTAGCCGAGCGCGCCCGCCAGGGTCATGACACACTGGCGCGTGATGCCCGCCAGGACCGACGCGGCAACCGGCGGGGTGTAGAGCACATCGTTCATCACCAGGAAGATGTTCTCGCCCGCACCCTCGGCCACGTAGCCGTTGACGTCCAGCCCGATCCCTTCGTGGAAGCCGTTCTCTTTGGCTTCCATGGTGATCAACTGGCTGCCGATGTACTGCCCGCCGATCTTCGCCATCGCCGGGAGCGTGTCGGGCGCCATGCGCCGCCACGAGCTAACCATCACGTCGATGCCCTGCTCGATCGCGTCGGCGCCCAGGTAGCGGCCCCAGTCGATGGTGAAGATGACGACTTCGGTCGGGCACGCCCGCCCGTCCAGGCCGATCACCTCGCTGCCCCGGAAGACCATAGGGCGGATGTAGCAGCTTGTGTGCCGGTTGCGGTCGACCGTCTCCACAATGGCGCTGGCGATCTCAGCCGGCGAATAGGGCACCGGGATGCGGGCGATCTTGCACGAGTCGAACAGACGCCGCACATGCGCATCCAGGCAGAACACCGCCGGCCCGTCTGGCGTGGCATAGGCGCGGATGCCTTCGAAAACGCTTGAGCCATAGTGCAGCGCGTGCGCGGTCACGTGAACCGTCGCGTCTTCCCAGCGCACCCATTCCCCGTTGCGCCACATCCATTCGGATTTCTGTTCGTTCAACCCCATGACGATGTACTCCTTCGATGCGTAGCCAAAATCCAGACTCAGTCCAGAAAAACCGCGCCGGTGCTCGCACTGCTCACCAGACGGGCATAACGCCGCAGCCAGCGACTTTCGATCATCACCTCAAACGGGGGCAGCGCCGCCAGCCGCCGCTCAACTTCAGCCGGGTCGACCAGCAGATCCAGCGTCCGGCGATCCAGATCGATCGCAATCGGGTCGCCGTTCTGCACGGCGGCGATCGGCCCGCGCGCGGCGGCTTCGGGGCTGACGTGCCCGATCGACACGCCGCGGCTGCCACCGGAAAAGCGCCCGTCGGTGACCAACGCTACCGAGTCACCCAGGCCCATGCCCTGAAGCTGCGCGGTCGGCCCCAGCATCTCCTGCATCCCCGGTCCGCCGCGCGGGCCCTCGTAGCGGATCACGACCACCTCGCCCGGCCGGACCTCGCCGTTCAGAATGCCGTACGAGGCCGCCTCTTCGCTCTCGTACACGCGCGCCGGGCCAGTGTGACGGCGCAGCGCCTCGGGAACCGCGCCGATCTTGATCACGGCGCCGTCCGGTGCCAGCGAGCCGAACAGCACGGCCAGCCCGCCATGCGGGCTGTGGGGATTTTCGACCGGGCGGATGACCTCGTAGTCGCGAATGGCGGCGTCGGCGATGTTCTCGCCCAGGGTTCGCCCGGTCACCGTGGGGCGGTCCAGATGCAACGTGTTGCCGCTGCGCGCGATCTCGTGCAGGATGGCCGGGACGCCCCCGGCGCGATGCACATCTTCCATGTGCCAGTGCGAGGCAGGACTGACCTTGCAGATGTGCGGCACGCGCGCCGCGACGTCGTTCAGGCGCTCCAGCGGGTACTCGATCCCCGCTTCGTAGGCGAGGGCCAGCGTGTGCAACACGGTGTTGGTGCTGCCGCCCATTGCCATATCCAGCGCGAAGGCGTCGTCGATGGCTTCTGCACTAACAATTCGGCGCGCCGTCAGGTCCATGTCGATCAAGACCATGATCTGGCGCGCCGCTTGCTGCGCGAGGGCGATGCGCTCAGGGGTCTGGGCCAGGGCGGTTCCGTTGTACGGCAGGGCCAGACCGAGCGCTTCCATCAGGCAGTTCATCGAATTCGCCGTGAACATACCCGAGCACGACCCGCACGACGGACAGCCATAGTCTTCCAGGGTCTTGAGCTCCGTCTCGTCGATCTTGCCCGCTTTGTAGGCACCGACGCCTTCGAACACACTGATCAGATCGACCGTGCGCCCATCGGGCGTTTTGCCGGCCGGCATCGGACCGCCGCTGACAAAGATGGTGGGGATGTCCACGCGCATCGCGCCCATCAACATCCCTGGCACGATCTTGTCGCAGTTGGGGATGCAGATCATGCCGTCAAAAGCGTGCGCCATGATCATTGTCTCGACCGAATCGGCGATCAGCTCGCGGCTGGGCAGGGAGTAGTTCATCCCCATGTGCCCCATCGCAATCCCGTCATCGACGCCGATCGTGTTGAACTCGAACGGCACGCCGCCTGCCTCGCGCACGGCCTGCTTGACGATCTGCCCAAACTCTTGCAGGTGAACGTGCCCCGGAATGATGTCCACGTAGGAATTGACGATGGCAATGAACGGCTTGCGCATATCCTCGTCTCGCACGCCGGTCGCTTTGAGCAGACTGCGGTGAGGAGCGCGTTCAAACCCTTTCTTAATTCGATCGGAGCGCATTCCAGGTCCTTCCGGGTCAATCTACATCTGCCGCGAAAACAACCGAGCCGCCCAGGTTGGAGCGGCTCGCTGGTGTTCTGCTGTCCTTGCCGTCGCCTTTATCGCCTCTGGCGCCGCATGGGGACCACCGCCACTCCAACCTGTTGCCCCTCCTTCTCAAGAACGAGAAGGAGGCTGATAATGATGACGATAAGCGGAACCAGAAGGTCAGGCATGGCGATGTTCATCGTAACGGCCTCTTGCAATGCGGCGCTCTATGGCGCGTCTGACGTCCCTGGAACGAAAAGGGCCTCCCGCTTGTTGGGAGGCCCTTGTTTTCCTCTGATTGACCCGGCTGCTACACCGCTGCCTCGGTCCTCCCAACGCCGAAAACCCCGCCAAGAATGACGAGGAGAACAACAATAAGGAGGACGACCAGCCGAGATGCCACGTTCAGAATCGCTTTCCCATCCAACCGCAGCAGCCAGCGCCGCGCGGAACGTGTCGAGCTTGCTCTAGACTGTATGCCAAGCCCGGCGCCGTGTCAAGCGGTTGGAACAAAAACCGGTTTGGCGAATATGTACAAATTAGCGGCAGACAGCCCGAAGAGCGCGGGATAATGAACAGCGGTGCAGGCCGCCACGCGAACCGGTTTCCGGCGCGGTGCCCTGCCTGGACTCACACACATCGCAAGCGATTTACCCACTGCGCCGCCCCGGCGAGGCGCGCTTCGATGCTGCGCTGGTTATCTACATAGAGAGGAAGCAACAACGCCATGCAGCCGATCAACAAGGTCGTTCTCGCATATAGCGGCGGACTCGACACGTCAATTATCGTGCCGTGGCTGCGCAACAACTATCACTGCGAGGTCATCTGTTTCTGTGCCGACCTCGGCCAGGCCGAGGAGTTGGACGGGCTTGAGGAGAAGGCGCTTAAGACTGGCGCCAGCAAGCTGATCATCCGCGATCTGCAAGAGGAATTTCTGACCGATTTCGTCTTCCCCACCTTGCAGGCAGGCGCGGTGTACGAGCGCGTCTATCTGCTGGGCACGTCTTTCGCCCGGCCGCTGATCGCCAAGCACCTGGTCGAGATCGCGGAAGCCGAGGGCGCCGACGCCGTCGCGCATGGCTGCACCGGCAAGGGCAACGATCAGGTTCGCTTCGAGCTGACCGTGATGGCGCTTAACCCGAAACTGCAGGTCATTGCTCCGTGGCGCGAGTGGGACATCCGCAGCCGCGAGGACGCGCTGGCCTACGCCGAGGAATTTAACGTCCCGGTCACCTCAACCCTGAAGAGCATCTACAGCCGCGACCGCAACATCTTCCACATGAGCCACGAAGGCGGGCCGCTCGAAAACCCGTGGAACGAGCCAGAAGAGTCGATGTACATCCTGACCCGCAGTCCGGAAACCGCGCCTGACGAGCCGAGCTACATCGAGATCGATTTCGAAAAGGGTATCCCGGTCGCGATTGATGGCCAGCGGCTTGGTCCCGTCGAGCTGCTCACCCGGCTGAACCGGTTGGGTGGTCTCAACGCCATCGGGCGGGTGGACATGGTGGAGAACCGTCTGGTCGGGATGAAAAGCCGCGGCGTCTACGAGACCCCTGGTGGCACGATCCTGCGCGTCGCTCATCAGGCGCTCGAGAGCCTGTGCCTGGACAAAGCGACGATGCACTACAAAGACTTCATTTCCGTCAAGTATGCGGAGCTGGTCTACAACGGTATGTGGTATACCCGCCTGCGCGAAGCTCTGGACGCCTTCGTGCAGGAAACACAGCAAACCGTCACCGGGACTGTCCGCCTTAAGCTATATAAGGGCAACGTCATTGTGGTCGGGCGCAAAAGCCCCTATAGCCTGTACCGCGAGGACTACGCCTCGTTTGGGCATATGGACATCTACGATCAGACGGACGCCGCCGGGTTCATCCGCCTGCTCGGCCTGCCCATGAAGGTCGATGCGCTGCTCAGCATTGACGGGACCGGCGCGAGCCGCTATCGCCAGCCGGACTACACGCGCTTCAAGCGGGACTGAGAGGCCGATCACCTGTGACACTGTGGGGCGGCGCATTCTCTCAGCCAACAGATGACGCGGTCCGCCGGCTCAACGACAGCCTGCGCTTCGACTGGCGCCTATACGATGCGGACATTACCGGCAGCATCGCCTGGGCGGATGCCCTGTCGCAGGCCGGGGTGCTGACCGCTGCCGAGCGCGATCAGATCGCTGCCGGGCTGGAGCGCGTCCGCGCGGAGTTCGCGGAAGGCACGTTCGCCGCCGCGCCCGGCGACGAGGACATTCACACCGCGGTCGAGCGCCGTCTGGCTGAGCTGATCGGGCCGGTGGCGGGCAAGCTGCACACCGGCCGCAGCCGCAACGATCAGGTGGCGACCGACCTGCTACTGTGGCTGCTGAGCGCCCAGCGCCGCATCGTCGATCATGCGTGCGCGCTGGGCGCAGCGTTGCTGCGGCAGGCAGAGCGGCATATCGACACGCCCATGCCGGGCTATACGCACTTCCAGCCGGCGCAGCCGATCACCGCCGCGCACTGGTGGCTGAGCCACTTCTGGCCGCTGGCGCGCGATGTCGAGCGGCTGGAGCAGGCCGCCGCTGCCTGGCGCGCCAAGTGCCCGTTGGGTTCGGGCGCGCTGGCAGGCACGCCCTACCCCATCGACCGCCACGCGCTGGCCGGGCGCCTGGGGTTCACCGCGCCCAGCCACAACAGCCTGGACGCCGTGGCAGACCGCGACCACGCGGCCGAGTTCCTGTTTTGCCTGTCGCTGATCGGCGTGCATCTCAGCCGGCTGGCGGAAGATTTGATCGTCTTCGCCAACCCCGGCTTTGGCTTCGTCCGGCTGGATGAGCGCTACAGCACCGGCAGCAGCCTGATGCCTCAGAAGCGCAATCCTGATCCGCTGGAGCTGGCACGCGGGAAAAGCGCCCGTCTGATCGGCCACCTGAGCGGATTCCTGACCGCGCTCAAGGGGCTTCCGAGCGGCTATAACAAGGACCTTCAGGAAGACAAGGAGCCGCTCTTCGACGCTGCCGATACGCTTGACACCCTCTTCCCGCCGGTGATTGGGCTGGTCAGCACGCTGGTTCTCGTCCCCAAGCGGATGCGGGCAGCTCTCGATCCGGCGATGCTGGCGACCGATCTTGCCGATTACTTCGTGGCTCGAGGCATCCCGTTTCGAGAGGCTCACACGCTCGCCGGGCGTGCGGTGAAGCTGGCCGAAGCGCGTGGGGTAGCACTTTCCGAACTGAGCGCCGAAGACCTCGCCACCATTTCGGATCAGGTGGATGCCGATGTTACCGGCGTCTTCGACTTCGGTGCAGCGATCGCTCGCCGGGCAGCGTTCGGAGGTACGGGCGAGGCCGGCGGCCAGCTTGCACGCGCCCAGGCATGGCTGGCACGCCGCGGGGCTGGGGTGCCGGAGTGAGGCGGCGCCGCCGTACACGTACAGCCGCAACAGGCTTTGGCACGCGGGCACGGGGCCGTGGGGGGTGTTTGTCCTAACTTGACAACGCCCACGTCTCAAGATATAGTTTTTTCAGCGTTTATAAGCTTTCATAGAAAAGCATTAAGAGACCCACGAATAGTTATTATGAGGTGCGGCGGCGGGGTGTGCTGAGGTGCCCCACCCCATATATCCCGCCGCCCTGCACCGCCGGATCGAAAGGAGACAACGCGGAGCCAGATACTCGTATAAATGTGTATCCCGAAGCTGTCACACTGATTTCGGACCCCTTTGGTCAGAATTCACAACTCGCAGCCTGGTGTCCCGAATGCAACCGTCTATAGTACATCCGACCTCGATTGGCTGGATTTTCGCTTATGGATGAAGGAGAGAAACACCTCATGCGCAAGTGGTTTGCTCTCGTTGTTGTATTGGCTCTGCTGGTGCCGCTGGCGCCAGGAAATGTCTCGGTTTCAAGTCGCGTCTCCGCGCAAGGGAATACGTTTACGTTTGGGGAATTCGGCAACGCTGTGGCCCTCGACCCGGCCATTGTGACGGACGGCATCTCGTTCCGCGTTACCGTCCAGGGCTGCGAGGCGCTGCTCTTCTTTGACGGCTCGACCACCAACCCGATCCCCGGCCTGGCGGAAAGCTGGACGGCCAGCGAAGACGGTACGGTCTGGACCTTCAAGCTGCGCGAAGGCGTCACCTTCCACGACGGCACGCCCTTCAATGCCGAAGCGGTAGTGTACAACTTCGAGCGCTGGCGCTTCACGGACCACCCCACGCACTTCCCAGAGCAGATCTTCGAGTACTATGCCTATATGTGGGGCGGCCTGGACGATGACTCGATCATCACCAGCGTCGAAGCCACTGGCGAATACGAGGTCACCTTTACCCTGTCCAGCCCCTACGGCTCCATGCTGAACACCCTCGCCATGCCGATGTTCGCGATCTCCAGCCCGGCGGCCATCGAGGCAGCCGGCCCCGCGTACGGCACCCCGGCAGTGGGCTATTCCTGCACCGGCCCGTACAAGTTCGTCGAGTGGGTGAGCGATGACCATATCACCCTGACCCGCAACGAGGACTACTGGGGCGAGATCCCCGGCAACGTTGACACCATCATCTTCCGCGTCATCCCGAACGCCGCGGCGCGCTTTGCGGCCCTGCAGGCGGGCGAGATCGATGCTTTCGAGCAGCCCAACGTGGAAGACCTGCCGGCGATCGAGGCGGGCGAAAACACCTACATTCTGATGCGCGACCCGCTGAACGTGTTCTATCTCGCGTTCAACTACCGCATTCAGGAGTTCCGCGACGTGCGGGTGCGGCGGGCGATCTCGATGGCGATTAACCGCCAGGAAATCGTTGATGCCTTCTACCCGCCCGGCGCCGTCGTGGCCAAGACGATGGTCCCGCCCTCGCTGTGGGGCTACAACCCAGACGTGCCTGCCGTCGAGTATGATCCCGAAGGCGCGCGCGCCTTGCTGGCCGAAGCGGGTTATCCGAACGGCTTCAGCGAAGTAACGCTTCTGGGCGTGGACGAGAACAACATGGTCACCGACGAAGTCGTCGATGTCATCCCGCTGACCCTCTACTACATGCCAGTGCAGCGCCCGTACAACCCGGACGGCCTGGGCATCGGCGAGGCGATGGCGAGCTACCTGTCTCAGATCGGGCTGAACGCAACTCTGAACCAGGTGGGCGACTGGTCGGCCTACCTCGATGCGCGCTCGCGCGGTGAGCTGCTCGGCCTGTATCAGCTTGGGTGGACGGGTGACAACGGTGACCCGGACAACTTCCTGGGCTACTTCTACACCAACCAGCCGAAGCCCAGCGAAGGGTACTACTACAACCCTGAAGTCGACCAGTTGCTGCGGCAGGCGCGCACCATGACCGATCAGGCGGAGCGCGAGCCGATCTACCAGCTGGTGGAGCAGATGCAGCACGATGAAGTGGCCCGCCTGTACATCGCCCACTCCGGTGTGCCGCTGGCCTTCAGCAGCCGCGTCTCCGGATACGTGACGAACCCGCTGGCCACCGAACACTTCAAGTTCGTGTCGGTGAACTAAGCAGGACCTGCGTCGCTAGGCTGCCTTCTGGCATCACATCGGGATGGGGCCGCCGGCAGACGGTTCCATCCCGGTTTCTTATCCGCTGCGGCCGCGATGCCACAGCGTGAGGCTGCCAGGATAAGCCGCGCGACGACACCAAGCTGTTTGCGCAGTAACGGATGGATCAATGGCAAAATACATAGCGCGTCGCATCATCGAGGCAATTCCCGTTATCTTCGGGGTGTCCGTACTTGTCTTTATGCTGTTGCACCTGATCCCAGGCGACCCGGTGACCGCCATCCTGGGCGAGCGCGCAACCCCAGAGAATGTCGAGGCCATGCGCGAGCGTCTCGGCCTCAACAAGCCGCTCTATGAACAGTATTTCATTTGGGTTGGCAACATCCTGCAGGGCGATCTGGGGAACACGGTGCGCGGCAATATCCCGGTCGCCAACGAAATCGCGGCACGCTTCCCGGCAACCGTGGAGCTCTCTCTCGCCGCGCTCTTCCTGTCGACCATTGTGGGCGTTCCGCTGGGGATCATCTCCGGGATCAAGCGCAACTCATTCATTGATACTCTCACGATGTTTGGGGCGCTGTTCGGGGTTTCTATCCCGGTCTTCGTCCTGGGCTTGCTGCTGATCTTCCTTTTCGGCGTCGAGCTAGGCTGGTTACCCTTTGTTGGCCGGCTGACCTCGGGCGTCAGCATCGAACGCCGGACCGGCCTGCACCTGATCGATGCGATTCTGAGCGGCAACCCGCGCGGTTTCAAAGATGCCCTGGAGCACCTCGTCCTGCCGACCATCACCCTGGCGACCGTGTCGCTAGCGATCATCGCCCGCATCACCCGCTCGGCCATGCTCGAAGTGCTGAACCAGGACTACATCCGGACCGCCCGTGCCAAAGGGCTGAAGGGGCGGCAGGTGATCATGACCCATGCCTTCCGCAACGCCCTGCTGCCGGTCGTGACCATTATCGGGTTATCGCTCGGTCGGCTGCTGTCGGGGGCGGTGCTCACCGAGACGATCTTCGCCTGGCCCGGCGTGGGGAAATGGCTGTTCGACTCGATCATCGCGCGCGATTATCCGATTGTACAGTCCATGACTCTCTTGATCGCGCTCGTGTTTATTGTGATTAACCTGGCCGTCGACCTGCTGTACGCTGTGATCGACCCGCGCATAAGGTACTGACCATGGAAGAAACCAAACCGCTTACCCTCACCGAAGCACCTGCATCGCCTCGCGCGGTGTTGTTCGTGCGACAGGACATTCTCTATGATTTCCTGAAACGGCTCTGGGCCAGCCCCAGCGCGCGAGTCGGCGGGGTTATCGTGCTGCTCACACTGGGGATCGCGCTCGGCGTCACGGCCTTCGATAACTACGACGCGACCCGCGACAGCAGCCTGCCGGACCGCTACGCCGAGCCAGACTGCGTGATCGGCTATGTGCGTGCCTGGCTCAGCGGCTCCGAGGCGGCCATTCCCTTCAGCGAGATGACATGCAAGCACCCCTTCGGCGCCGACAAGATCGGGCGCGATATCATGCGCCGGGTCGGGCATGGGATGTCCGTCTCGCTGCGGGCGGGTCTGATCGCTGTGGCGCTGTCGCTCTCGGTGGGCACCGTTGTCGGGCTGGTCGGTGGCTATATGAGCGGGTGGGTCGACAGCGTCCTCATGCGAACGATGGATGTCATCCTGGCATTCCCGTCGCTGCTGCTGGCCGTCGCGATTGTGACCGTCGCGGGGCCAAGCCTGCGCAACGGCATGATCGCGGTTGCCATTACGCAAATACCTGTCTTTGCGCGCCTGGCGCGCTCGATGGCGATCTCGATTCGCAATACCGAGTACGTCATGGCGGCGCAGAGCGTCGGCGCCGGGCATGGCGGCATCCTGTGGCGGCATGTGCTGCCGAACAGCCTCGCCCCGCTGATCGTCCAGACAACGCTGGGCCTGGGCACAGCCGTCGTCGAGACGGCAGCGCTCGGTTTTCTCGGTCTGGGCCAGCAGCCCCCCTTCCCCGAGCTGGGCAAGATGCTCGCCGAAAGCCAGCAATCCCTGGCTTCGGGCAAATGGTGGGTGATGGTGTTCCCCGGCGCGACGATCATCATGATCGTGCTTGGCTTCAACCTGTTGGGCGACGGCCTGCGCGACGTTCTCGACCCTCGCCTGAAAAAATAGCCGCCTGGAAGACGGCCTAATCCCCAGGAAAACACAGCGCCTCGCGGAAATGCGATCCGGCGAGGCGCTGCTCGTTGTTACACGCCGGGGCGCGCGCGGCTACCCTGCGGTCACTTCCGGGATGGCCCACAACGTCACCCGGTTGTCGGCGCCCACTGCCGCCAGGATCAGTCCGTCGGGGCTGAGGCTCAGCGCCTGGATCGCCACGTCATGCGCGTCGATGCTAAACACTTGAGTCTCGGTCGCCAGGTCCCAGAACTCAATCGCCCCCCCGTCGTTGCCCACGATCAGCAGCGCGCCGTCCGGCGTATAGGTCACGGCTGTCACCACCGTGCCCGTTTCGAGCAGTCGGGGCGGGTTCTGAAGCTGCGCCACGTCATACAGCCAGACGCCGCCCAGCACCGTGTTCGAGTTGCCAACGGCCAGCATTGCGCCGTCCGGCGACCAGGCAACCGCACCCTGCAGATTGCTCTCGATGCGCGAGACCTGCACCAGGCGGGTGATGTTCTCCGCGATGAGCTGCGCCAGCCCGGCGCGCGCCGGCAGCGGCTGCGGAATCGGCTCGATATAGTACAGGCCCTGCTCCCCCTGCGCGATCCAGCCGGTCAGATCACCCGCCTGGATCTGCCACCAGTACAGGCCATCCGGGCCGCATGTCGGGCCGCCGATCACGGTGAACGTCTCGCCTGGCTGGAGCTGCCCGACCTCAGACGCGTTGATGTCTGCCCCGGCGCGAATGTTGCTCGGCAGGCCCACAGTCACGCGTGCCAGCTCGCCGGACGTCAGCCGCAATTCAAGCCCTTCAGGGCATGCAGCCAGTGGCGGCTCTGCAGGTGGCTCGACCGGCGTTGGGGCGGTGGGCGTGGGCACCGTCGGGATCGGGGTACCGGTTGCCACAGAGGTGCAGAGAATGATAATGTTGCCGTCTTCGGACACGCGGTAATCGTATGTCTGGCCCTGGTACACCAGCAGGAACTGGTAACCGGATGTCATTACCTGGCTGTACACCTGGTCAGGCTGCGGACAGCCCAGGCTTGTGTTCGGATACAGTGTCTGGGTCCATTGCCAGCCGGTCAGGTCGTTCAGCGCAACGGTTCTGCCCACGCGCTGGCTCAGATCCTGCAGCGCGATCTCGATCTGCGAAGGGGGCGCCTGGGCGGAGACGGCGCGCGCGCCCAGGACCAGAGCGGCGACAAGCACAAGCATCAACAACCACCTCGCGACGTTCATCTTTTCCTCTCCGAAACATCTCAACATAGCCCCAAAAGGAACTACAACGCGGCCCAGGAATTTCCTCAGACCGCGTTGACGGGTGCGACGAGTAACCTGGGTGTGCTGCCTAATCGCCCGTGTAGTCTGGCAGGCGCTCCAGCAGCGTTTTTGTGACGCTCAGATACACTGCGTCGTCGGTCGCGTCGACAACCCAGTTGGCGGGAATCAGCTTGTAGTTCTTAAACAGCAGGCCGCGCGAAATCAGAAAGTGCGTGATCGCGTCGGTCCGCGAGTCGGTGAAAACGCGCTCCACGTTGCCAACATGCTCGTCGTCGGCGCTGTAGATTTTGGCGCCCGGCTTGAGCGCCGCCGTACCTTCCGGGACATTCCGCTCCACTTCAACGACCGTTCCCGGATAATACGGCATTCCCAGATAGCCCGCGTCCCCGGCCACCAGCGGCGGGTACCAATACAGCGGGCGGGCCGGTCGCGGCGCGGCGGGGTCGCGCTCCAGGTCCGCCGCGCGAGCCTCTTCGATGGGAATCGTGTACCGTTCCTCGAAGATCGGCCAGCTCTCCAGATCCTCTTCAACGCGCGGGTCAAGCACGACATGCTCGCCGTCCGCGCTTTGCACTACCTGGATCGGCAGAACGCGGCTCTCGGTGAACAGGAAACCTTTCTCCACGACGATATGCGTGACTTCACGCGTCTTCGGGTCGATGACCACCCGCTCGATCTCGCCGACTTTCTCACCATCAGCCGTTACGACGTCCGTTCCCTCACGAAATTCCATCCTGACCTCCTTGGCGCCATATCAGCGCACACTAAAGCCAGCATAGCGGATTTCGTGTGGGGAAACATGAGGTAGCTAGGGGAATCCGGCATAGGTCAGATGGAGATCGGCGGGCTGGGTCACGTGACCTAACGCCTATGGCACGCAGAGACCAGACGCGAAGAAAGCCATTCAGCGGCTGACGACGATCAGAGCGTCCTCACGCTGCTCGACACGGCCAACCGTCCACCAGGTTGCCCCGCGCGCCCGCATCGCCCGCTCGAAGATCGCCACCCGATCCGGGGCCAGCGCCACCAACAGGCCCCCGCTGGTTTGCGCGTCGAAGAGCAGCATCCGTTCAGCGTCTCCGATCGCCGTGTCGAAGCGCACGCCCTCGGCAAACGCTTCGACGTTCGCCGTGGAGCCGCCGGGGAAGATCCACTGTCGGGCATAGTCGCGCGCACCCTCAAGCAGCGGGACGCGCTCAAAATCGATGTGGAGAGTCACGCCGCTGGCCCGCGCCAGCTCGCTGGCATGGCCCAGAAAACCGAAGCCGGTGATGTCGGTGGCGGCACGGGCCCCCGCCTCGACGGCGGCCTCAGCAGCATCGCGATTGAGCCGTGCCATCCAGTCGATCGCCCCGCTGACGTCACCAGGCCGCGCTTTGTCGTTCTTGGCCGCCGTTGTGATGCAACCCGTGCCCAGGGGCTTGGTCAGCACCAACACGTCACCGGGCATAGCGCCTGCCTTCGTCATCAGGTGATCGGGATGCGTAAAACCGACCACTGCCAGGCCAACCTTCGGCTCCTGATCCTGGATGGTGTGTCCACCGGCGATCACGGCCCCAGCCTCGCGCACTTTCTCCGCCATCCCGCGCATGATCTCCGACGACAGGGCGAGTGGCAGCTTGGGCGGCAGCGCCACGATGTTCAACGCCAGAACCGGCCGCGCGCCCATGGCGTACACGTCGCTCAGCGAATTTGCCGCCGCGATGGCCCCGTAGCTGTACGCATCGTCTACAATCGGAGTGAAGAAATCCGTCGTGACGACCAGCACCCGCTCGGAATCCAGCCGGTAAACGGCGGCGTCATCAGGCGCGCCAAGGCCAACCAGCAGATCCGGGTCGTCGGCCTGGTCAAAGACTGCCTGGATGGGGCGCAGGACCTGCGCCAGGGCCGCCGGGGCCAGCTTCGACGCTCAGCCGGCGCAGGCGGATAGCGCGGTCAGCCGGATAATCTCGTCACGTGTCATCGCACACCGAACCTCTTGGCAAGCCGGAGCAAGTATGCCTGATCCTGCAGCGCGCCGCAACGCCCCCCACCGCGCCCGCGTGGTTTTGACGGATTTCTTATGCATTGTTGATCGACTTCTGAGCTTGCGTTGATGTTATTCTTACGCAATTGTCCGATCATTATGGGCAGATACGGTCAGTACGCCAACGGTGCGGTGTGGTCACACCACACCGGATTACGGAGCAAGTGGGAGGTGGAAATATGCCTAGCCTGATTCGTTGGAATCCGCGTAATGAAGTTGAAGTGATGGATCCGTTCAACACGATCGAGCAGATGATCGACGAGATGTGGCGTTCGTGGCCCTTCCGCACCATTCGCGAGACCGGCGCGTTCCTGCGGCCTGCGATGGACGTGATTGAGAGCGACAAGGAGCTGATCCTGCGCGTGGATCTGCCGGGCCTGAAGCCGGAAGATGTCAATGTGTCGATTGAGGATCACACGCTGACGATCAGCGGCCGGTTTGGCGACACGATCGAGCGGGAAGGCGAGCGGTATCACTATCGTGAGCGCCGCACGGGCCAGTTCGAGCGCAGCGTCCGTCTGCCCAACACCGTCGATCCGGAGAAGGCCGAGGCCAATTTCGAGAACGGCGTGCTGAGCATCACCTTCGAAAAGCTGCCGCAGGCCCAGCCGAAGCAGATTACCATCAAGGCGTCAAAGAAATAATCGCAGACGCCGATTGAGCAAAATCGCCGGGCAACACACCAGCCCGGCGATTTCATTCTTTTACCCCCACAATCAGCCGCCGTAGCGCGGGACACGCTCCCTCACGAGGCACGTGCCTGTTCATCGCGGGTCAGGTCTGGCCCCGGCACAAGGCCCTCGGCCTCAACCAGATCTTCAACCAGTTGCGGCACATTGTTGTGATAAATGCGCATCGTCTCCGTCAGGGACGCGACCTGCCAGCGGTACAGCGATTGAGCCGCAGCGTCTCGGCCTGGCTTGCTCAGCCGAAACAGATCGCTGTAGGCGGCTTCCGGCGTGCAGTATGGTCCCGCGACGGCCTGCCAGCGCGCGCCCCGCGTGTTGGGTCTGCGCAAAACAAACCACTGCGGCTTGTTGCGCATCGCTGCCTTCCACATCCGCCACTGCGCCGGCGTCAGCCGGCGGAAGGTGAGCGTTCGGGCGAAATCTTTGGGTGATTCATGCTGTTCCATCATCACGGCGCCTCCATCCACTCACGATGCCATCACAGTCGATTACGTCTCACTCACGTGAGAGACTCGCTCGCCATGCCGAACGGAAACGAAACGCCCGCTGTGTGGCGCGGGGTGAGGTGTGCCGGATTAAGAATTTAGCTTTGCACGCCATTATTATAACCTGTTTTTGCTGAAATTCTTCAAATTAGGACCAGCGCACTATATTTCTACGCGCAAGGTGCTGTCTGTCCTCTGAGCATCATGCTAACGAAGGCGATGCGTTAGCAGGTCGTTCACCAGCCGTGTTGTGCCAAGCTCAAGAGCGTGCGATAATTTTGAGCGTAGACGCCGTTCAGCGGCGCGCTTCATGGACTGGTCGACACGCAAATCACAGCTTGACAACCGGGTGATCCGACGCGCGCCCCTCCCCAGGGGCCATAGGAAGCCAGGGTCCGCGCAGGGGGGCTCCGGTCTTCGCACAGGAGGCAGGTCCATGCGAAAACTTGCAATACTTACGCTCGTCCTTAGTCTTTTGCTTCTCTCGCTCCCGACTGCCGGAGCAGCGCCGCCCTCTCAAGCCGGAAGTGCGCCCGCGATTCTGTCATTCTCGACACCGCTCACCAGTGTGGATCGCAACGCGCTGGCGCAGCGCACCGCGCGCGTGCCTGTCTCGTGGGATACGGCCAACCGGCCCTTCATTGCCAACCTGGTCTTCGATCAGGTGCTGCCGGATGGCTCGGCGATCAATGTAGAGCTCCCTCGCCCGCTGCCCTGGGTCGCGTCGACCGGCCAGGGCATGGCCGCCCCTATCCTGCCTGATGGGCAGGCGACCAACATCGTGCTGCGGATGCGGATGATCAACATGCTGACGCGCGAAGTCTATGCCGAGAAGACGATCACGCTGCCCATTGGGACCGGCAGCGGGATTGCGCCCGACATCGGCGATCGTGCCACCATCACCAGCTTCGCGACGACAGCGAACGCAGTCCCGCGCGCCCAGCTTCAAGCTCAGACGGCGCGCGTGCCGGTGTCGTGGTCGGTTGCCAACCGGCCCCCGACCTCGAACCTGTACTTCGAGCAGGTGATGCCGGATGGCAGCGCGATCAACGTCGAGCTGCCGCGCGAGAACCCCTGGGTCAACTCGTCGGGGGTGGGCGTCGCAGCGCCTAGACTGCCCGGCGGGGCGGCCACGTCGGTGCTGCTGCGGGTGCGGCTGATCGATCTGCTCGACGGCCGGATCTACGACCAGCGCGTCATCGAGCTGCCGATCATCGAAGGGGACACACTCCCGCCGACGATCACCTCGTTCACCGCCGGCGCGACGAGTGTGGATGTGTTCCAGCTCGCCAACCGGACGGCACTCATCCCCGTCAGTTGGAGCGTGGAGAACCGGCCGGAAAACTCGAATCTGGTCTTCGAGCAAGTCTTCGCGGATGGGCGCACGGTGAACGTTGAACTGCCACGCCCGAACCCCTGGGTGCCGTCCAGCGGCAACGGCGTCGCGTCGCCGGTGCTCGAACTGGGCGCAACCAGTGTCAAGCTGCGCGTCCGGCTGGTCAACCTGAACACCAATACGACCATCACGCAGCGCGAGCTGACCATCCCGATTGCCGGCAGCACCAGCTCGGTGCCGAGCTATGTCGTCGATCCGGCGTGGTGCTACACCGAGCCGTTCATGGCATCCAATGGCCTGCAGATCGGCAGGACGGCTCGCGTGACGGCGAACGTGCCGGCAGAAGGCGTGCGCGTCTTCGGCAGCCCCTACGGTGGCCTGCCGCTGGGCTATCTGCCGACCAATACGACGATCGACGTGCTGGAAGGTCCGTTCTGCTATCGCCTCAACATCGAGACGGCTATGCAGTCCGAGTTCCGGCTGTGGCGGGTGCGCGGCCACGCGCAGCCATCGGTGGCGGGCTGGGCGCTCGAATATGTCCGCGCGCAGGGCAGTGTCACATCCTACCTGTCCGGCGTGTTCCCGCCGGCTGAGGAAGGCGGAGGCGGGGAAGGGACGCTCAGCATCGACACGCTGACCCTCGCACCCGATCCCGTCTTGCCGAACAGCTATCTCACCATCACCTGGGCGACAAGCGGAGCCAGCGCTGTGGCCCTGAACCTGCTCGATGGTCCGGGTGGCCAGGTGGTGCAGCCCATCGTCTCGCCGGGCCAGATGCCGCTCACCGGCACGATGGCCTACCCGGTTCCTGCCGATGCCGAAGGCTCCATCACCTTCTCGCTCGTAGCATCCGACGAGGCCGGGAATCAGGTCACAGAAGAAGCTACCGCGTCCATCGGCGGCTGCGAATTCGAGAACACGCTCACCGACCGTTGCCCGTCCAGCCAGGTCACGGTGACGGGCGCGTTCCAGCCGTTCGAAGGCGGCTACATGGTGTGGCGTGGCGACACGCGCACCATCTACGTCCTGTTCGGCGACGACAGCACCTGGGCCACTTATCCGGACACCTGGGTCGAAGGTGATCAAGTCGACACCGGCGAACCGCCCCAAGGCCGCGCTGCCCCGGTGCGCGGGTTTGGCAAGGTGTGGGTGAACGAAAGCCTGAGCGACCGCCTGGGGTGGGGCCTGGGCACAGAGCAGGCGTATAACCTGACCATCGAGGAATATCTGGCCGACGGCAACTTCCCGGCGCTGGGCCTAAACCTGCCCGATGGCAGCGTCGTGCTGCTGGGCGAGACGTGGCAGATTCAGTAGCGCCCGCTTCGACAACCTGACCACCAAAACGGCTCCCGGCTTGGCTGGGAGCCGTTGCTTTTGGCCCGGTCTCGCTCGCGCTGCGCTACGCCACGACCAGCGCATCCCGCAGCGCGATCATGTTGTCGTGCGGCGTCCGGCGCGGCACTTCGCAGCCCGGCGCCGCCAGCCAGTTTGGACCGCCCGCCGCGCGGCACTGCTCGACCGCCCGGCGCACGTCATCCGGCGTGCCTTCGTACAGCACGGCCACCGGGTCGAAATTGCCGCACAGCGCGATCGCCGGATCAACCTCGTCCACCACGGCCCGTGCCGCGCCGAGGTCGACCTGCCAGTCCAGATCGATGATCTGCGCGCCGCTGCGAGCCATATCCTGCACCAGCCTGGTCGTGTTTCCGCAAATGTGCAGACGCGCTATGGCCCCCGCCCGTCTGACCGCCTCGAAGATGCGCTGCTCGTAGGGCAGCGCGAAGCGCCGGTAAGCCGCCGGGCCGACCTGCGAGGCAATCGCGTCGCCCAGGCCGATGATCGTCGCGCCCGCCTCGACCTGCGCCACGGCGAACGCGATGGCGACCTCCGTCACCTTCTCAAGCAACGTCTCGACCCACTCGGGCCGGTCGTAGAGGTCGTACATCAGCGCCGAAACACCGCGCAAATCGGCCGCTTCGGCCAGCGCCCCTTCGACCCAGCCCTGCACCGGGATCTGCCCGCCGACCCGCTCGTGAAAGAGCCGGATCGCGTCAACCCGGTCGCGCATGCGGCTGCCCGGCCGCAGCGGGTCCGGAAACGGCAGCGCCGCCACATCCGAGGGGTCTTTGATCAGCGGCTCCCGGCAAACCGGCAGGTTATCGTCCGGAAACACGATCTGCGCGCCGAAGTCTGCCGTCTCGCGGTATGGATCGCTGATCGCGTCCACCAGATCCAGCCCATACTTCGCGACGGTCTCGAAGTTCGCCTCGCAGAGCACATGATAGTCCTGATAATACTGCGCTAGCGGCGCCCCGATCTGGTCCGCCGCGAACTGCATCACGAGGGTCATATTCGGGATGCGGTCGACGGGCTGACCATCCAGACGCGCTGCTAACCGCTGGGTCGATGTCATCGCCATCCTTGCTTGCTCCCTGTTTGCGACGTCCCGCCCTGTTATCCGGCCCGGTCGCGGGGGCCGCGCCAGACGCCTTGCTGCTCATCCCATTGCCAGCCGGGCGCGTTGATGGTCAGCGGGCCACGCGCCCAGCCCGCCGCGATCCGCGCCTGGGTCGCGTCCCACGTGCGCACCCCGCCGAGGGCATCCGCCGCCTCGACATTGCACGCGCCCACCGCCACCGCGCTCGTCAGCGCCGCTGCCAGCGGCTGCCCGCGCAGAAAGCCCGCCAGGAACCCGGCGATGGTCGTATCGCCCGCGCCGGTCGTGCCGACCATCGGCTCCGCCTGAAAGATCGGCGCCCACAGCTCGCGCCCGACCCAGTCCGGATCCGGTGCAACGGGCAGGCGCTCGCCCGTCCGGACGTACAGCCCGCGCTCGCCTAGCTTGAACACCACCACACCCGCGCCCAGCGCCAGCACGTCGTCCGCCAGCCCAGCCAGCGCCACATCATCGAGCGTGTCCGGGGGCTGTCCGGGCCGTAGCATGAACGCCAGCTCGTCGAGGCTGGGCAGGAACAGATCGACGTAGGGCAGCGTCCGCGCCAGCACGTCCGCCCAATCGACCTGCCCGCTCGGACCCTGCGGGTCTGGCAGCGCCAGATCGAGCGACGTCACGACTCCGGCCCGCTTGGCGTCCCGGTACATGCGAACAAGCTGCTCACCGCCCTGTTCGTACATCCGCCGCATGTAGGGGGGATAACCGAAATGGAACAGGCGCGCGTTCTTCAGGCGGTCATAGGGCACATCATCGGCGGAGAAGCTGTGATTGGCGCCGCCGCAGTGCATAAAGAAACGATCCGTCCCCGGCGGACTGAGCACAATCGTATATGAACTGGCCTCGCCCGGCGCGATGATCATATCCTCGGCCAGAGCCGGATCGTCCGCGCGAAAGAGGTCCAGGATGATCCGCCCAAATGCGTCGTCACCGACCTTGCCCATCAGCCGGGTACTGATCCCCAGCCGGTGCAACGCGCGCCCTGTGTTCGACACCACGCCGCCCGTTTCCAGCGTCACCGGTCCGATTTCCGCCACTTTGCCCGGTGTGACCAGCTCGGACAGGTCGCCCGGTGCAAGCTGAGGGATGATATCCAGGCATACATGCCCGGCGACCACAGCGTCAACCCGGCTCATAACCTGCTACTCCAGCGCGCCGAGCGCCTGCTCGACCGTCCACCCCTCGTGAATGATCCCGCGCAGCGCGCTCATCATGCGACGCGGATCGGGCGCCTGAAACACATTGCGCCCGATGAACATCCCGCAGGCGCCCGCGCTCAGCGCATCACGCACCATCTCCAGCGCCGCGCGCAGCGTCTCGGTCTTGGGACCGCCCGCGATCAAGACGGGCCGGAACGACGCCGCCGTCACCGTCCGGAAGGTCTCCGCGCTGCCGCTGTAGTCGGTCTTCAGCACATCCGCCCCGATCTCGCAGGCGATGCGCGCGCCCATCGCGATGAACTCCGGCCGGTAGATGTCGTGGTCGGCGCGGGCGCCGCGCGCCATCGGCTCGATGATGCAACCGATCCCCAGCGCCTCGCACGCCTCGGCCATCCGCGCCACATCCTCAACCTGGCGTGCTTCGGCATCGGGATCGCCGTAGCCGAGGAACAGATAGGTCAAGACCGCATCGGCCCCCAGGCGCGCGGCCCCTTCCACCGACGCGATCATGCGCCCCCGCCCTTCGTCCGAACCGAGCATCTCCGCGCTGCGCCAGCGGTTGGTCCAGTCTACGCGCAGGATCAGCCCTGGTGCGCCCCGCCCCGTGAACACGCTCGCGAAGCGCCGCGCGGTGCCTGGCGCGACGAGAAATGCGTCCGCGCCTGCCCCGGCAAGCTGCTCGAGCATGGCGCCAGGGTCATCGACTCCCGGAATGACGCCCAGATGCAACCCGTGATCGAACGCGACGACGGCGGCGCGGTGGGTGCGCGGGTCGAGAATGCGCCCCAGACGAATCGTCTTCCCTGTGGCAGGAAACGAAAAGGCCGAATCGGACATGTACCTATCCTCACAGATGGCCGAATCACCAGGAAACGTACCGCGCAGCAGCGGACGCGCGTCCGGACTGCCGGAGCCGTCGGAATTGCGGGCGGCTGGAGTCTTGTTCGCCGCCAGATCGCCGCCTGCCCCGGCGTGCGGGGGTCCAGAGCGCGCACGCGGCATCGCGCTATCCGCAGTCTGCTGCGCCCGATTATATCCCGCCGGGCCAGGCGGCATAACCCGCATTCGGCACTATTGCGCCGTGCAACTGCGCACCTTCGCGCCGGGCGCGGCGTTCGGGGAAGTGTGGTATCCTTGGCGGCACAGTGCCAAGCCGCCCGACCGCATGTAAGGGATAGCGTTTTGTATGGACGAGTCTTCTTTCGATTTCAGCTTTGAGCCGGACGAGCCACAGCCCGCTGACGCGCCGGACAATATAGAACAGCACCCTGCTTCCGCCCGTCTGGTGCACCCTTTTGGAACGATCCTCTACGAAGGGCGCGAATTCACCGTGCAGCCCGAACAGGACGCGCCGGTTCACATGACGGCCAGCGCCGACGATGCCCTGCGCTGGGCTTTGAGCCGCACGGGCAGCAGCGTGATCACCGGGCACCTGCTGGCGGGAAACACGTTCACGGTTTTCTCGTGGCGCCGGCCTGTGGCGCTCGGCACGCCGCTGGTGCTGACCTTCGACGCCGCGCGCGAGGTCTGCCTGCTGGTGATCGGCGGCACGGTCTACATGCCCGCCGACGCGTATCAACCCACCGCGCGCTGGGTGCAGCTCCCGCGCGCCCGCGAGTTCTATGCGCTCGCCGAAGCCGAGCAGGATGACCAGCGCCAGCAGTGGATCGCGCGGCTGGCCGCCGCCGGGTCAAGTCTATCCAACCTCACCCCGCCGCTGACGGCGAGCTGGCTGAGCGACCTGTCGATGCCCGCTCTGCGCCTGCTGATGGCGCACCACGCCGCCGCAGTCTTCGCCGTCTGGCGCGTGGATCAGCCCGACCGCGGCTTTCGCGGCGCGGCAGTCAGTTTTCGCGACGCCGTCACGATGCCGATCCCGCGCTATCCGCTGGTCGAGCCGGACTGCTACCTGCCGGTCATCGCCGGGGCGGAAGGCCGCCTGGAGGCCATCAACGCCTACGATCTCGGCGCGGGGATCAGCCTGGGGCCGATCCAGTTCAACGCACACGGTGGGGCGCTGATTCGCTTCCTGTGGATGCTGTGGAAGCACGATCGCGCCCTGTTCGAGCGCGAGTTCACGCGCCCGCTGGACTGGACCATGCGCCCGGACGGCACCCATCCCGATCTGGTGCTGGCCGAAGGGCTGCCGGGCGAGGTTATTCTGCATGGGCGTGATGAAGACACGACCACCAATGCCGGCTACTTTCAGTCGGGCGTGCCGGGTCAAACCGGCTTCGATGACATCAAGACGGCCTTCCGCGAAGCGCTGACCCTGCACTTCCGCAACGCCATCGCCTGGCCACACGTCCAGGAACTGGTGCTGGAAACATCGGCCTGGTGGCTCGACCCGGCCCTGGATCTCATTCATAACGACCGCTATGGTATCCCCCGGTTAAACCCGCTGACTCCGGATCGGGATACATTCGTGCTCAAAGCGCTGTTGCTCTCGACTCATGTGCGCTACGCCGCCTGTCTGCGCCCGTTTCTGGAAGTGCTACGGCATTGGGAGACGCCCGCTGCCAAGCGGCGCAACTGGCACAAAGCCCTGGAAACCGCCGGCGCGTGGGGCAATTGCACGCCCACCCGCCGGGGCCGGCTGCGCGCCCGGCTCGAGCAACAGGTGACCGACGCCGAGACCACGTTTGCGCGCATCGAGCGAATGATAGCCCAGTATCCCGACAACCGGCAGCGATCCTGACGGCGCGGCCCCGGCAATAGACGCGCGCGGGCAGCGGCAACCTGGAACTTGGGGATACATCCCGCACAACGCCACCGATTGACGATCGCGGCAGGGGGCAGTCGCTGCTGCTCAAGTGGGAATGCGGCTGCGATTGTCAGTAACCGGAAACATCCGCATTCTGGTACTATATATTTACCGGCCATTTACCGGCCTGGGACAGGGTGGGAAAGGGACGGTGAAAGGAGGTCGTCTGTTTACTTCCAAGAGTTTCTTGTTCGGCGTATGTGCGCTTGTCAACATCTTTCTTGGAGGTCTGTGATGAAATTCCGCACGGTGTTACTGCTCATTCTGGCGGCTGCGCTGCTGGTGCCTGCAACGCCAAGCACGGCGCAAGAACCGGTTGAACTGCGCATCACGTGGTACGACGACGGCAACGAAAGCGTTGTGCTACGCGATCTGCTCGACCGCTTCGAAGCCGAAAACCCCGACATCCGCATTGTCATTGATGTCGTCCCCTACACCGCCATTCTCGAAAACCTGCCCCTGCAGCTTGAAGCGGGCGAAGGCCCGGATATCGCGCGCGTCACCGACCTGGGCGGGTTGGCACGGTACTATCTCGACATGCGCCCGTACCTGTCGGACCCCGACTACTGGGAAGAGAATCTCGGCCCCTATC
The DNA here is from genome assembly GCA_020724465.1 of Thermoflexus sp. GTDB lineage: Bacteria > Chloroflexota > Anaerolineae > Aggregatilineales > Aggregatilineaceae > DYGX01. The sequence goes on along the minus strand of DYGX01000014.1, from coordinate 41,197 downwards.
TGACCTGGTTGCGCCTGCCGGGCGACGACGAAGGAATCTACGGGCTCCAGAACCAGCTTACCGTCACCGGCATGTACATCAACCGGACACTCTTTGAGCAGGCCGGGGTTGATGTGCCCAGCGACACGCAAGAGCAGGTGTCGTGGGAGACCTGGGGCGAAGCCTGCAAGGCCGTTGCGGACGCGCTCGGGCCGGACGTGTTCGGCTTCGCTATGGACCGCAGCGGGCACCGCTTCGCCGGGCCAGCCATCAGCATGGGTGCGCAGTACTTCGACGAGAACGGCCATCCCATGGTGACCGACGAGGGCTACCGCGCCATGGCCGAGCTGTTCGTTAGGTGGCATCAGGACGGCACGGCACTGGTGGACGTCTGGGCCGCGACGCCGGGCTACGTGGGCGCTAACGAGGACTACGCCAACGGGCGGCTCGCGTGCTACATGTCCGGAAGCTGGCAGGTCCAGCAGTTCACCAACACCATCGGCGACGCGTTCGACTGGGAAGTGGTTCCGTTCCCCTGCGGGCCGGCCGGCTGCACCGGGCTGCCGGGTGGCGCGGCGGTTGTCGCGATCAAGGATACACAGCACCCTGAAGAAGTGGTGCGCGTGATGGAATATCTGGCTCAGGAAGACGTGCTGCGCGAATTCCACGCCCGCACGCTGTTCATCCCGGCGCACGCAGGCGTGGCGATGAGCGGCGTGCCGTTCGAGACGGATCTCGACCTGGCCCGCGCGGCGTTGGAGCAGTGGAGTTCGATGGTCCCGCAGATCATGCCGCTGGCCGTCCGGCTCCAGGGCTATCCGTACAACCGCATCGTCTTCGACGCCTCGCGCGACCGGCTGGCGCAGGTCATCGTCGGTGAGCTGACGCTGGACGAAGCGATCCAGCGCACGCAGGAAGACATCGACCAGCGGCTGGCCGAACTCGAAGGATAACGCGGCCCGGCCGAGCGGAACAGCGACTACTGGCGGACTCTCCGGCAGAGAACTGCCAGTAGTCGCTCTTTACCTCCATACATCCTGCGCTGCTCCTGCAGAGCCAGGGCGCCGCCGGTGTCTGACGATAAAGGGGGATGCCAATGTCCCACACGCCTCGCTCGGCCCCGATCGCCAAACGCGCTCAACTCCAGCCCGGCGATCTCGGCCACCTGGTCAAATCCGTCTTCCTTGGGGCCTACAACGCCCTGATGGTGGGGCTGGAGCTGGTGATCAACCCGCTACAGCGGCTGGTGGGCGCGCGGCGGATGGCGTATTTCTTTCTCCTGCCCAACATGATCATTTTCGGCGTGTTCGTGCTATTCCCGATGCTGCTGAACTTCTACTATTCGGGAACCACCGGCACGCGGCTGATGCCCCAAGACCGGACCTGGGCGGGGCTGGCGAACTACGAGCACCTCTTCCGGTGCGGGAACTTCTCGCAGCCGAACACCTGCGTCGAGGATATGTTCTGGCGAGCCGCACACAACACAGTCGTCTTCGTGATGTTCCAGGTCGGGGGGATGGTCTTGCTGGCGCTGGTGACCGCCGTAATTCTCAACCGCGAGATCGTCGCGCGGGGGTTCTTCCGCAGCGTCTACTTCTATCCGGTGCTGCTCTCGCCGGTGGTGGTCGGGCTGATCTGGAAGTGGATCCTGCAGCGTTTCGGCCTGCTGAACGCCGTCCTGACCGGACTGGGCGGCGAGCCGATTCAGTTCTTGCTCGACCGCGACTGGGCCACCTTCTGGGTCATTCTGGTCAGCATCTGGGCGCAGATGGGCTTCTACACGCTGATCCTGCTGGCGGGCCTGCAGTCGATCCCGGCTGTGCTGTACGAGGCCGGCGAGATCGACGGGGCCAACGTCTGGCAGCGGTTCCGCTTCATCACCCTGCCCCTGCTGATGCCGACCCTCTTTGTCGTGCTGGTTCTGGCGCTAATCCGCGCGGTGCAGGTCTTCGACCAGGTGTTTGTGCTGACCGGCGGCGGCCCCGGCACCGCCACCAAATACATGGTCCAGTATATCTACGAGACGGGCTTCGCCAACCAGATCCCGCGGCGCGGGCTGGCTTCTGCGGCATCGGTGCTGTTGGGGATGGTGTTGCTTGTGTTCACGCTGGCCCAGCTCTGGCTCGGGCGCAAGTCGGAAGCCGCCTAGCGGAGAGGATGCGGCCATGTCTACACTGCGCAATTTCCTGATCCGTAAGCGTGGGGGCAGCCGGATAGACATCACAGACGCGCTGACCTACCTGTATCTGGCAGTGGGCACGCTGGTGATGTTCGGGCCGGTGCTGTGGGTGGTACTCTCGTCGTTCAAGACCCAGGCGCAACTGGTCGAGTTTCCGCCGCGCCTGCTGCCCTACGCGCAGGAAACGATCGTCGTCGACGGATACGACGAGCCGTTGCCGCTCTACCGTGTGGTCGTCGACGGCGAGGAGCGCGTGCTGGCGCAAATCCGGCGCGTGGGTATCGAGGCGCATATGATCGACCCGGAGAACCCGCCCGCCGACCCCGCACGCCCCACCGACGCGGAGCGCATCCGGGTCAACATCAACGACCGCGAGCCGATCGAGCGCCTGAGTCTGGCGCTGGAGAACTATACCGAGCCGCTCGAAAAGTTCCGCTTCGCGACCTATCTGAAAAACAGCGTGATCGTGACGACCGTCGCCACCATCATCACGCTGGTGATCAACAGCATGGCCGCATTCGCGCTCAGCAAGTACCGGTTTGCGGGGCGCGATGCCGTGTTCGTGCTGATCATCGCCACCCTGATGATCCCAATCTCTGTAATCCTGGTCCCGGTCTTCCTGGTCATCACGCAGCTTAACATGAACAATACGCTGTGGGGTGTAATCATCCCCGGCGCGGCAACTCCCACGGGGGTGTTCTTGCTGCGCCAGTACATGCTGACCATCCCGGATGAGTTGCTCGAATCCGCCCGTATCGACGGCGCGTCGGAGTGGCGCATCTACTGGCAAATCGTGCTGCCTCTGGCTCGCCCCGCGCTGGCTGTGCTGGCGATCTTCTCCGTGATGTGGCGCTGGAACGATTTTCTCTGGCCGCTGATCGTGCTCAGCCGCAGCGAGCTGTTCACGCTCCAGGTGGGGCTGAACGCCTTCCAGGGCGAGCTACAGATTCAGTGGCATTATGTCCTGGCGATGACGGTGCTCACGCTGCTGCCCATCACCGCGGTCTTTGCCTTTTTGCAGCGTTTCATCACGACCGGAATCGCAACCACCGGTCTGAAGGGCTGAGCGCGCCGTATCTGAACGGAAACTGCACATCGCTTTCGGCACAAGGAACAATCTGAACGATGCATCTGATAGCTCCCGAAGCAGTCTCGCTGCTCGCGCATGACGCGCACACGCTTACGCTGGCCGGGCGCGACGGCGAGCGTTTCCACATCACCCCGCTCGCCGACGATCTTGTGCGCGTGCGGCACTATCCGGACGGCGTGCCCCGGCTCGATCGCACCTGGTCGGTTGTGGACCGGTCCGGTGATGTCCCGCTGGAAGGGCGCCCGCGTGACGATCTGTCGCCCTTCACGCTGCCGGAGCTTCAGCTTGCTGAGGAGTCCGGCGGCTTGCGGGTCTGTACCGGCAAGCTTGAGCTTCGTATTCGCCTGGGCGACCTGCGCCTGGAGTGGCGGCTGCCGTCGGGCGAGGTTTTCGCGGCGGATGTGGCGTCGCGCGCCTACACCTACGACCGCGCCGGGCGCGCGATCGTTCACCGCCTAGCGTGTCAGGATGGCGAGCACTACTACGGCTTTGGCGAAAAGGCCGGCCCGCTGGATAAAGCCGGGCTGCGGCTGCGCATGGAGAATATGGACGCCTACGGCTACGATGCCGAGCGCACCGATCCGCTCTATAAGCACATCCCCTTTTACATCACCTTGGTGCCCCGCCTTCACCTCGCCTATGGCCTGTTCTACGACAACCTGTCGACCACCGTGTTCGACCTGGGCAAAGAGGTCAATGCCCTGCGCGGCGGGCGCTACCGCACATACGAGGCCGCCGACGGTGACCTGGATTATTACCTGATCTTCGGTCCGACTCTCGAAGCCGTGATCGAGAACTACACCGCGCTTACAGGCCGGCCAGTCCTGCCGCCGCGCTGGGCCTTCGGCTATCTCGGCTCGACCATGCACTACACCGAGGCGCCGGACGCCCAGGAGCAACTCAAGCAATTCGTCGCGCTGTGTGCCCGGCACGACATCCCTTGCGATATGTTCCACCTTTCGTCCGGCTACACGACCGACGACGCCGGGCGGCGCTGCGTGTTCACCTGGAACCGCCGCCGCATCCCGGATCCCGCGGCGATGATCGCCACCTTTCGCGCCGCCGGGATGCACGTGGCCCCCAACATCAAGCCATATTTGCTGACGGTCCATCCGCTCTACCACGATCTGGCGGCACAGGGTGGCCTGATCCGCAACGCGTCCGGCAGCCGCCCCGAGACCAGCCTGTTCTGGAGCGGCGGCATCGGTGAGACGGCGCCCGGCAGCTACGTCGACTTCACCAGCCGGGCGGGGTACGCCTGGTGGCAGGCGCGCATCGCAGAGGCCCTGCTCGATGTGGGGATAGACGCGTTGTGGAACGACAACAACGAGTTCGAGGTGTGGGACGACCAAGCTCAGGCGGATGGGTTCGGCCGGCCCATCCCGATGGGGATGGCGCGCCCGTTGCAAACCCTGCTCATGGGTCGCGCATCGTTTGAGGCGCTGGCGCAGCGCAAACCGGACGAACGCCCCTTCGTCCTGTCGCGCGCGGGCTGCCCCGGCATCCAGCGCTACGCGCTGACCTGGACGGGTGACAACACCACGTCGTGGGACACGCTGCGCTGGAACATCCCGATGGGGCTGGGGATGGGGCTGTCAGGGTTGGCGCACGTGGGGCACGATGTCGGCGGGTTCGCGGGGCCCAAGCCGGACGCCGAGCTGTTCGTGCGTTGGGTGCAGAACGGCATCTTCCAGCCGCGCTTCACGATCCATTCCTGGAACACGGACGGCTCGGCCAACGAGCCGTGGATGTACCCGGAAGCGCTGCCGCTTGTGCGCGAGGCCATCCGCTTCCGTTACCGGCTGATCCCCTATCTGTATAGCCTTGCGGTCGAGGCAGCGCGCACCGGCCACCCGATCATCCGCCCGCCGGTCTACCATTTTCCGGACGACCCGCGCTGCCGGACCGAATCGTTCGATTTTCTGCTCGGGGCGTCGCTGCTTGTCGCGTCGGTGCTCGAGCCGGGCGCCACCTGGCGCCAGGTTTACCTGCCGCAGGGCGCAGACTGGTATGACTACACCACCGGCGAGCGTTTCACCGGCGGCCAGACTGTCACGTTTGACGCCCCGCTGGAGCGGATTCCGCTGCTGGCGCGCGCCGGCGGGCTGATCCCGCTCGGCAAGCCGATGCGACACGCCGGAACAGAACCGGACGATTGGCGCGAGGTGCGCGTCTATCCACCGATCGGAGCGGGTGAAGGGCATTTCACGCTGGTCGAAGATGATGGGCTGTCGCTCGGCTACCGGCGCGGCGAATACGCGGAGCTTCGTCTCTCTGTCCGGGCCGCGCCAGATGCGCTGTCGCTGGCGGTCGAGGCAGTGCATCGGGGCTACCCGCTGCCCTACGACGCCATCGAGTTCGCGCTCCCGCCCACGGAAACCCGCCCCCTGCGCCAGCCGGAAGCCGAGAGCTGGATCGACGCGGACGGCTGGCGTCGGATCCGCCTGCCGGTCTCCGAGTAGCCGCCTGCACAGACCTGCGCCGTCAACGCATTAGCGCCGGCGGCTCGGCGGGGCACAACGCGAGCGCGGCGTAAAACCCGCCCAAGAAGCTGCTCGGAGCGCGGGCCAGCAGGCGCGTCTCAGCAAACCCGGCGCGCTCGGCAAGCGCAGCCCAGGCCGGATACGTCAGCGGGTATGGCACCCAGCGGTTGCCGCGATCCGTATCGTATTCGACGACGATCAGCCTGCCGCCGGGGCGCAGGTAGGCACGCAGGCGCGCCAGCACGGGGAGCTTGTCGCGCACGAAGTGGAGCGCGTTCGCCATCACAATCCCGTCGAGCGGGGGCAGCGCCATCGGCTGAGTGAAATCGGCGCGCATCACCTCAAGCGCGCGCTGCGGGAAGCGCGCGTACATCGCCCGACGTAACCCTTCGAGCGCGCCTGCATCTCGATCGACCGCGATGATCCGGGCATCCGCATCGAGCAGATCGGCCAGTGCCAGCGTAAACGCGCCCCACCCCGCTCCAATATCCGCCCAGATCCCCTGGCCGGAGCCGATTCCGTCACGCAGCAACCGCACATGGTCACGATGGTCCATCCCTGTTCCCCCGCCTGTGCCCGGCGCGCCATTCATCCAGATAGGACTTCGAGGGCGTATTTGTTACAATAAGCACCATCTTTATTAGGACCAGCGACAAGGAGACAGGTTGATTATGGCACGACGGAAATCCCTGGCCAACCGGCGTCGCGAACAGGCCCGGCGCCAGCGACTGTGGACCGCAGGCGTGCTGGCGGCGTTGGTGCTGGGTGTGATTGCCCTGGCGATCTTGTATTTCTTGCGGGACGAGCCAGGTGAAGCGTTTGCCTCGGAAGGAAACAGCCATCTGGCGGTTGAGCCGACCACGTACATCTGGCGAACAAGACCGCCGACATCTGGCCCTCACGCCCCTCAAATCGCGCGCTGGGGCGAACACAGCGAAACGGTTCCGGAGTGGTTCCAGGTTCATAACCTGGAAGACGGCGGGGTGATCATGCACTACAACTGCCCGGAAGGCTGCCCTGAGAGCGTTGAGATTTTGCGCGACATTCTCAACGAAATGGGGACCAATCAGCTCATCCTGCATCCCTACGAGAACATGGACGCGCGCTTCGCGGTAACAGCCTGGACGCGACGCTTGCTGCTGGACGAGCTGGACCGTGACGCGATCGTACGCTTCATTCAGGCGTATCGCGGGATCGATCATCACTAGCCTCGCCCTCAACGAGCCGGACGCGCCACGGGCATGTGGCGCGTTTTGATTCCCCCCCGCTGCTCTCCGTCGATGAACCCGCATCGGGCTGCAGGCAATCCAAGCGCGGCATTTTGTGCGTAGTGAAAGTATGACTGCCTTTTTAAGAAAGGATTGCGACGATGCACCGGAGGGAAACATGATGTGGCATAACAAGAGAGTCTTGCTGTTCCTCGTCCTGGTTGCCGCGCTGGCGATCAGCCTGCCGGCAGGTGCGCAGGATGAACCGGGCACTCCGTCAATCGAGGTCGCCGATCAACTCGTGCTCGACGGTACGGTGACGATCGCGCGCGCCTTTAGCGATGGCCCCGGTTTCATCGTCATCCACGCGGACGGCGGCGGGGGCACGCCCGGCCCGGTCATCGGCTACCGGTCGATCAACGCAGGCGAAAGCCGCGCAGTGCAGGTGTCGATCGACGCCGCGCAGGCCACCCCGACGCTGTTCGCCATGCTGCACACGGATACCGGCGAAGTCGGCGTGTACGAGTTTGGGGCGGTCGAGGGTGCAGACGGCCCCGTGAGCGTTGACGGCAACGTGGTTACGCCTGCGTTCGCGGTCAACGTCATCCACGCCGAAGACCAGTTCGTCGAGAACAACCAGGTGACCATCGCCTCGGTGACGGCTCAGCAGGCGGGCTGGCTGGTCATCCACTCGGACAATAACGGCTCGCCCGGCCCGGTGCTCGGCCAGACGCAGGTTCCTGCGGGCACGACGGCGAATGTCGTCGTTGAGCTTTCGGGCGAGGCAACCGGCGTGCTATGGCCGATGTTGCACGTGGACACGGGCGAGGCTGGCGTCTACGAGTTCGGGACGGTCGAGGGTGCCGATGGCCCGGTGCGGGTTAATGGCCGCGTCGCCGTGACGCCGTTCTGGACGGTGCCTCACATGCGCGTCAGCGACCAGTTGGTGCTGGGCGGCGACAGCATGGAAGCCGTCATGGAGCCGAGCCTGGTCGCGGCATCGGTGCTGTCTGAAGGACCCGGCTGGCTGGTGGTGCACGCGGACGGCGGCGGCTCGCCCGGCCAGGTGCTCGGCCAGACGGCGCTCGCGCCCGGTCTGAATCGTGACGTGGTCGTGACACTGGATCCGGGCGGGGTAACACCGGTCTTGTGGCCGATGCTGCACGTCGATACCGGCGAGGTCGGCACTTACGAGTTCGGCACGGTTGAAGGCGCGGACGTCCCGGTGCGCGTTAACGATAGCGTGGTGACCTTCCCGATCCAGGCCGCGCCGTCGCTGACGATGCAGGATCAGACGCTCGAAGAGGGCATGCTGCGCATCGACGCGGCGCTGATCGACGCGCACGGCTGGATCGCGGTGCACAGCAGCCAGGACGGCTCGCCGGGGCCGGTGATCGCCACCTATCCGCTGACCGCCGGCCTGAGCCGCAATATCCAGATCGCGCTTGACCCCGCGCAGGCGGGGCAGCAGGTCTTCCCGATGCTGCACTACGACACCGGCGAGGCGGGTGTCTACGAGTTCGGCACGGTCGAGGGTGCCGATGGTCCGGTGCGCGTCGGGGGCAACGTGGTTGTCGGGCCGGTCAACCTGACCGGCGCCGAAGGGGAACCGATGACCGAAGGCGAAGCGCCACCCGAGCATGAGATGGGCGTCGCGCTGGACGGCAACGCGCTGATCAACGAGCGGTGCACCGTCTGCCACACGCGCGATCGCATCGACCAGGCGCAGAAAACGCCCGAACAATGGGCCGCCACCGTCGACCGCATGATCGGCTACGGCGCCCGGCTCTCGCCCGAAGAGCGCCAGGCGGTGCTCGACTACCTGACCAGCCAGGGCGCGGCGCCACCCGCCGAGGATATGGGCGCGGCGCTGGACGGCAACGCGCTGATCAACGAGCGGTGCACCGTCTGCCACACGCGCGATCGCATCGACCAGGCGCAGAAAACGCCCGAACAATGGGCCGCCACCGTCGACCGCATGATCGGCTACGGCGCCCGGCTCTCGCCCGAAGAGCGCCAGGCGGTGCTCGACTATCTCAGCAGCCGCTAGCAGCCTGCCCGCCTTCACCTAATGCCCTGCCCGGCATAACAGCAGGGCGCCACCCCTCAGGATGGCGCCCTGTTTGTTCGTCCGCCCTCTGCACCGGCTGCGTTCAGGAATTGACCGGCACGCTGAACACGCGCGGCCCGGTCGGCCGGTCAGGATACGGGCTACCCCCGGCCGGCTCCAGCGACACACCGAATGCCTGATACGCCTCAAGCGGCGCCGCGAGCGGCACTTCGATATACACCGCCGCCTGATCGGCTGCGCGCCCGAAAAGCCCGCCGCTGGTCCGCGCCCCCTCGGTGTCAATCAGCCAGAGCTGAAAGACGTTTTCATCCGGCAACGCCGGCAGGGCCTCGACGCGGATCACGGCGCGGTCGCCCGCCGGCGACACAACCAGCTCGCCCGTGACGTCCGGATCGACCTCGCCGGGCACCACCGCGAAGCGCCGCGCGCCATCGAGAGCGATCAATTCAGTATACAGCGCCCGTGCGCCATCCGGACTGGCCGGCTCGCCGGCATCTCGCAGCCACAGAATCGCGAGCGCCCCCAGCACCACCGCCAGAATCGCAGCCGCCGCCAGCCAGCCGCGCGGGAGCCGCCGGGGCAGCAGCGCCCGCGCCGGGCGAGCCTGCCGCCGGGCTGCGAGGCGTTCCCTGAGATCGAGTTGCAACTGCTCAGGGGCCGGACGCACCGGAGCCAGCGCCACCAGGTGAGCCGCGACCGATTCATACTCGGTCAGCAGCGCCCGCGCCTCAGGGTCTGCTTCGAGCAGGCGCTCGATCTCGCTGGACAGCTCCGGCTCAAGGGCGCCCAGGGCATAGGCCGGGATCAGGTCGATAAGTTCCTCACGGTTCATGCTGGCTATGTACAGCGCTCCAACGCGTTCATCGTCAATCGCTGTCCGTGACAGCTTTCACAGACTGCCCTGTTCTGATCTACGATCAATTCTCGGTTTTTGGATTGCCCGCCGTCTCCGTCAGCCATGCTTCGCGCAACCGCTCCATCCCGCTGCGGATGCGCGACTTCACCGTTCCCAGCGGCGTTTGCAGGTATTCCGCGATCTGGCTGTGACTCATGCCGTAGAAATACGCCAGCTCAATCGCTTGGCGCTGGTCCTCGGGCAGTTCGTAGAGGACGGCGAGCAGCGTCGAGCGGAGATCGCTGTGCTCGCCGGCAAACGCCCGCTCCCATTGCTCCCGGTCGCCGTCCGTCAGCACCGTGTGCATCAGTGGATCGCGCCGCTGCTTGCGAAAGGCATCGATCGCCAAACGGCGCGCAATCGTCAGCAGCCACGGCACAAATGATCCTTTGGCGCTGTCGTAGGTATGCGCCTTGTCCCACAGCCGCAAAAATGTATCCTGCGTCACCTCTTCCGCCGCCATCCTGTCGTCCAGCACCCGATAGGCCACCGAGTACACCAGCGACGCATAGCGCGCGTGCAACTCGAGCAGCGCCGCCTCGTCGGCTGCGTCGATACGTTGCAGAAGCTGGAGATCTGTTGGAGTCATAGGCAAGCAGCGACCTGATTTGTCTGTGCCACGGTGTCTGCCTTCCATACTATAGCACAGCCGGGCCGCCGCGTCGCGCCCATTCGGTCGCAGATGCGCTCGCCGGCACGGTCACCGTCAGCTTTTCCGGACACTCTGCCTAACAACATCCCGGCGCTTATTTGGCGATCTGCATAACGATTCAGCCGGGCGGGTTGCGCGGCGCTCGCGTTCCGGCGGGCTTTGTGCCGATTTGCTAATTTATCATCTCTCCATTCTCCTTTACCCTAATGAGCACAATTCGTCAGAAGAAGTCTATCTCCCGCGTTACCGTCTGAGTTCGCACCATAGCTGCCAGCCTGCGCAAACCGATCGGACACGATTCGGGCTTGCGCAGCCGCAGCATAAGGAGAGGGAAGATCGTATGCGCACCGCACACATTCGGACGGACACCTCACCGGACCAACCTTACGGCGCAGAACACGACGCCTGCGCGCTCATCCTGAGCGTGCGCAAACGCGGCGAGAGCACGTACGGCACACTCAAGCGCGCGCTGGGGGCGCTGGCGAACATGGGACACCGCACCGGCTTCGTCGATGGCGAAGGCGACGGCGCAGGTGTGCAGACCGATATCCCGCGCGAGCTGTGGGCGCGCCGCCTGAGCCGTACCGGACTGCGCGCGTCTCTGGCGACCGACCCGCGCTTCTGGGTCGGGCATCTGTTTATCCCGCGTGCCCTGGATTTGCAGGGCGTTCGCGATCGCCTGCATGAAGGCTTCGCGGCAGCGGGCCTGCACATTCTATACGACCAGCCCGGACGAGTCCGCCCCGAGGCGCTCGGCCGCCAGGCCGCGATCGATGCGCCGCGTTTCTGGCAAATTGCCGGATACTCGGACGCGGACGATCTGAATGCCCGTCTCTTGCGCGTCCAGGTCGAGCTTGAGCGGGCGCTTCAGCTTCATTTCGCGTCGCTCAGCACCAGCACGGTCGCCTACAAGGCGCGCGGGTCGGTCGAGATGCTCATGCGCTACTATCCGGATCTGCAAGACCGCAGCTATCACACCGCGATGGCCCTGTGCCACGCGCGCTATTCGACGAATACGATCTCCAGCTTCGAGCGTGTTCAGCCGTTCGCGCTGCTGGGGCACAACGGCGAGATCAACACCATCAGTCGCTTCCGCCAGGAAGCCGCCCAGCTCGGCGTAGCGCTCGACCCCGGCAATTCAGATTCGCAGGACGTTGACCGCGCGCTGCACACACTGTGCGTGCAGTACGGGCTTGATCCGATCGAGGCCATGGAGCTGCTCTTCCCGCCCGTCCCGCACGAGCTGGAGATGATGCCCCCCGCCCTGCGCGAGACCTACACCCAGATGCGCCACGCTTTTGGACCGTACGCGCAGGGGCCGGCGGCGGTCGTGGCGCGGACCGGCGATATCGCCGTCGGCAGCGTCGATGCGCTTGGGCTGCGCCCGCTGTGGTTCATTGAGACCGAAAAGGAATATGTGCTCAGTTCCGAGCGCGGTGTCCTGCACCTGGAGACAATGGTCCGCGACGCGCGGCCCCTGGCGCCCGGCGAAAAGATCGCCCTGGTCGTCAACCGGGGGCGCGGCGTCGAGGTGCTGGAGCACGCGGCGATCCGGCGGCACGTCGCGTCGCTGGCCCACCAGCGCCAGCAAGCCGCGCCCGCAGACACGCCCTGGTATGCCTGGGAAGCGCCGGAGAACGGCAACGGAGCCGGCGGCAGGTTCATCCCCGGCCCGTCCGGCGGTGTTCAGGCGGTGACGCACACCCTGCGCGCGGTTGAGCACGCGCTGCTCAAAGTGGCGGAGATGCCCGCACCGCTTCGCCTGCCGTGGCACGAACCGGCGCGCGTCCCGACGATCAACACAACGGTGCTGGCTGCGACCGGCTGGAATCGCGAGCATCTGCAAGAGATCGAGTCGCTCGCGGCGGAAGGGAAGGACCTGGTTGGTTCGCTGGGGCACGACGGGCCGCTGGCCGTCCTCAGCCGCAATCGCGTCAACCTGGCCGATTTCTACAAAGAAACCGTCGCGGTGGTGACCAATCCGTCCATCGATCGCGAGCGCGAAACCGAAGCCTTCGCGACCAAAGCCCTCGTCGGCGCGCGCCCGGCGATTAACGGAGTGCCCGATCCCGACGATCTGCTGATCGTGCTGGAGACGCCCCTGCTCCCCGGCGGCCATCCCGATCTGGGCGACGAAACACTGGCGCACGAGGTCGCTGCCGCGCTCGGCACGCTGACGCTCGACGAACTGGTCAGCCAGTTCGGTCACCGCGCCGCATACCTGACCCTCGCCATTCGAGATGGCGAAGACGTCGCCCAGGCACTCGACCGGCTGGCCGGGGACGCGATCGCAGCGGTGCGCGAGGGCGCACAGTGCGTCGTGCTGGACGACTCTGAGATGCTCGAGCATGGGCTTGGCTGGCTCGACCCTCACCTGGCGACGGGAGCGGTCGACCGGGCATTGCGCGAAGCCGAGGCTGATGTCAGCTTGCGGCGTCGCGCCGGGCTGGTGGTCCGCAGTGCCAGCATCCGGACGCTGCACGACATCGCCCTGCTGTGCGGCTTCGGCGCCGACGCGCTCAACCCTTACGCGATGCTGCTGGCGGCAGTGGGAGCCAATAAAGCCAACACCGCCGTCCAGGATGAGCAGGAGATTGTCGAACGGCAGCGCAGCCTGCTGGAGACGCTCACGCACGGGCTGGAAAAGGTCATCTCGACGATCGGCTGTCACGAGCTGCGCGGTTACGGGCGTGTGTGCAGCGCGATTGGCCTGGCTCCGAGCATCGCGGAACTGCTGGACACACCGAACTACTTTGGCAGCGAGCACGTCGGCCTCACCTGGGAGCGTCTCAACCGCGAAGCTGCCGAGCGCCGGGCCGAACTGCGCGGCGAGGCCAAAGCTCAACTGGCGCGGGTCGACCGCCTGTATCCGAAGTTCTGGAAGAAGGCCGAGGCGGTGGCGCATGGCGAGATGACGCTCGATGAGTTCATCGAGTTCTACCGCAACCTCACCGTCGAGGTTCCCGTTGCGCTGCGGCATGCGGTCGGGTTCGCGGACGTGCGCAGCAACGTCGATCCCGAGACGGTCGACCTCAGCATCGGCCATCATGAGCTGCCGGTGCTGATTAGCGCGATGTCGTTTGGCTCGCAGGGCGAGCTGGCCTACCGCGCCTATGCCGAAGCTGCCCGGCGGCTCAACATCCTGTGTATGAACGGCGAGGGTGGCGAGCTGCCGGATATGATGGATGGGCGCTACAAGCTCAACCGCGGCCAGCAGGTCGCTTCGGGCCGCTTCGGCGTCAACGCGCAGTTCTTGAACTCCGCCTGCGTGCTGGAGATCAAGATCGGCCAGGGTGCCAAGCCCGGCGAAGGCGGGATGCTGCCCGGCCATAAAGTGACGCCTCAGGTGGCCGAAGCGCGCCATACCACCCCGTTCGTCACGCTCATTTCGCCCTCAAACAACCATGACATTTACTCCATCGAAGACCTGGCCCAACTGATCGAAGAGTTGAAAACCATTAACCCGCTGGCGAAGGTGTCGGTCAAGATCCCGGTTGTGCCCGGCGTGGGGATCATCGCGGTCGGCGTGGCAAAAGCCGGCGCCGACATCATCAACCTGACCGGCTACGACGGGGCGACGGGCGCCGCCCGCAAACACGCCCTGCAATACGTTGGTTTGCCGACGGAAATCGGCGTCATCCAGGCCCACCGCGCGCTGATCGACGCAGGGCTGCGCCACCGCGTGGAACTGTGGTGCGACGGCGGGATGAAGACCGGCTCGGACGCCGTCAAGATGATCCTGCTGGGCGCCAACCGGGTCGGGTTCGCGACGATGGCGATGGTGGCGATGGGCTGCACCATCTGCCGCAAGTGCAACGAAGGGACCTGTCACGTCGGCATCACCACGCACATCAAGACGGTCGAGGAAGCCGAGTCGCTGGGGCTGAAAAGCTTCGTCCCGCGCGATCCCATGCAGGCCGTGGACGGGATCGTGCGCGTCTTTCAGACCATCGGAGAGGAAATGCGGCGGCTCACGGCGCAGCTTGGCGCGACCCGCCTGCAAGACCTCGTTGGCCGCGCCGATCTGCTTGAGCAGGTCGAATGCACCGAGATGGTCGACCTCTCGGCGATGTGCGTCCACTATCCGATGAAAGAGCGCCCGGAAGCTGAGCCGGGCGTGGGCCGGCGCCTGACACGCCCGCGCAATACCCTGACCAAGATGATCACGGACCTCACCCTGTCCGTGTTGGGCGACGGTGAGCGCGAGGTCACCTACCAGGACGAGGCGATGGCCTACGACCGCGCGCTTGGCTCGCACCTGGCGGGTGAGCTGGTCCGCAATCCGGATCTGGCCGCGCAGGTTGATGTCGTGCATTTGAACTTCGGGCCGTCGTCGCTGGCCGGCAACGGGTTCGCCGCGTGGACCACCGACAAGCTCGATATTCTGATCGAAGGCGGCGCGCAGGACGGTGCCGCCAAAGGCGCAAACGGCGGCCGGGTAGCGATCATGAAGGGTCTGAACCACAACGGTCTACGGCTGGACGGCAGCGTGGGCAAGAGCTTCGCCTATGGGGCGCAGCGCGGCACGTTGATCGTTCAGGGCGACGCCGACTCGCGCGCCTGTGTCCGGCTCTCCGGCGCGGATGTCATCTTCGGCGGCGAACTGACGCAGCCCATTGACGACAGCGAGGGCGTGCTGGGCACGCACGCCAACCTCAAGGGTTTCGCGTGCGAATACATGACTTCGGGCCGCGTCGTCATTCTGGGCGATCCCGGTCCCTATGCCTTCGCCGGCATGACCGGCGGAGTGGTCTACCAGCAGCTCACCCCGGAAATGGGCCTGGACGAGCGTGCACTGCGCCGGCGTCTGGGGCGCGGGGCGAAGGTCGCCATCCAGCCGCTGGAAGAGTCCGACATCCCGCAGCTTCAGCAACTGCTCGGCGCATACGCCGCTGCGCTGGAACAGACGGACCAGCTCGAAGCGGCCGACCGGATTCACGCGCTCTCGCGGGCGTGGGTGCTGCAGCAGCGTTTCGTCAAGATCGTGCCGGTCCGCCAGTGAAAGGAGCCTTGTGCATTTCAGACAAAAGGCTTGTCGGCTGCCGGCGAGTATGCTAATCTTCGGGGCTAGTATCAGCGCTACCAGGCTGTTGCAGCAGGTGATTCATGCGCCAGCTTAGCCTTCGCCGTTCGCCTCGCCGCCGTCCGGTTCTCCCCCCAGGGGGTCCGGCCTAATTGTGCTGGCGCGAAGCGAACGACAATCACTACAGCGCACACAATCGCCCTCGGACCCCCGGGGGCGATTTTCGTTTTGAGTTCGGGCGGCACATACAACGAAGCGAAAGGCAGCCATCTATGACGATTCGCGTCGGCGTCTATGGAGCCACAGGCTACACCGGCCTGGAGCTGGTCCGCCTGCTCGACACCCACCCCGAAACCCGGATTCGCTTTGTCACGTCCGAGAGCGCGGCAGGAACCAGCCTGCGGGCCAGCAGCCCGCTCGCGCCCGATCTGACGCTCGTTTCCGCCGCAGACGCGCCGCTCGACGAGGTGGACTGCGTCTTCCTGTGCCTGCCTCACACGCAATCAGCGCCGATCGCGGCCCAGGCGCTGGCGCGGGATGTGCGCGTGGTCGATCTCTCCGCCGACCTGCGGATCGACGACCCGGATGTGTACGCGCGCTGGTACAAGGTAGCACACCCGGCCCCCGATCTTCTGCCGGTGCCTTACGGCCTGCCGGAATTGGGCCGGCTGCGCCTGTTGGGTGCCCCGTGCGTGGCGAACCCCGGCTGCTACGCCACCGCGATTCTGCTGGCCGTCGTGCCGCTGGCCCGCGCTGACCTGCTCGCGCCGGCTGTCCCCCTGATCATCGACGCCAAATCCGGCGTGACAGGTGCAGGGCGTGCGCCCAAGCAGAACATCCTCTTCGGCGAGGTGCACGGCAATTTCTCACCCTACAACATCGGACATGCGCACCGTCACCTGGGCGAAGTCGAGCAGGAGCTGGCACGCGCCGGATACGATGGCGGCCCGCTGATCTTTGCGCCGCACCTGCTCCCCACCGACCGGGGCATCCTGGCGGCGGTGTACGCCCACGTGACCGATCTCGACGCCGCGCAAGACGCGCTACGCAGTGCCTATGTGGACGAGCCTCTGGTGTGCGTGCTGCCGCCGGGCGAGCTGGCGACACTGGCACACGTGGTGCGCACTCCGCGCGCCGTGCTGTCGCTGACCCCCGTGCCCGACGCCAACGTGCTGATCGTGATGTCCGCTCTGGACAATTTGCTCAAAGGCGCTGCGTCCCAGGCGGTTCAGAACTTCAACCTGATGTTCAGCCTTCCCGAGACGGCCGGACTGCTGCCCAACTGAGCGAAAGGAGCGCCCACCATGACTCGTTCGTCCTCGTCCGCGCTGCCCGTCGTGGTGAAGATCGGTGGCAACGATATGGACCAGCCGGGGTTTTATCAACAGCTTGCCCAGGCGGTTGCCAGCGTCCAGCAGCACACGCCGTGCATTCTGGTACACGGCGGCGGGCGCGCCATCAACCGCTTGCAGGAGCGGCTCGGACTCCAGCCCGTTTACCACGACGGCCAGCGCGTCACGGACGACGCCGCGCTCGAAGTGGCGGAAATGGTGCTTTCCGGGCTGGTCAACAAACAGATCGTGCTGGCCCTGCTGAGCGCGGGCGTGGATGCCATCGGGCTGAGCGGGGTCGACCGCGCGCTGCTTACCGTCGAGCCGTGGGCGCCTGAGCTGGGGCGCGTGGGCCGGATCGTGCACGTGCGCACTGAGCCGCTGTTCGAGCTGTGCACGCAAGGGGTCGTGCCGGTCATCTCGCCGATCTCCGCCGGGCCGGGCGGCACGTACAACGTCAACGCCGATCACGCCGCCGGCGCGATTGCCGCGGCGCTGCAAGCCGCCCACGCTGCCTTTGTCACCAACGTGCCCGGTGTATGGGTCGGCCAGCAGATCGCACCGGCGCTGTCCGTCGCGGAAGCAGAGGATCTGATCGCGCGCGGGATCATCAGCGGCGGCATGATCCCCAAGGTCCAGGCGGCGCTGGCGGCAGTCGCGCACGGCGTCCGTCAGGCTGTAATCACCGATCTACCCGGTCTCGCCGCCGGCACCGGAACCGTGTTCGTTGCCTGATCAACAACAGATGGGGAGAGGACTCGTGCATCCAACTGTCGACAAAACCGCCCGCTACGTCCTGGGCACCTATGTGCGGGCGCCGTTCGTCCTGGAACGCGCCGAGGGCATGCACGTTTATGATACCGAGGGCCGCGCCTACCTGGACTTTGGGGCGGGGATCAGCGTCAACAACCTGGGCCACTGCGATCCGGATGTGGTCGCCGCAGTGACCGGGCAGATTGCGCGTCTATCGCACGTCTGCAACCTGTTTCACAGCACCCCCCAGGCCGATCTGGCCGAGGCGCTGTGCGAAAGCAGCTTCGCCGACAAGGTGTACTTCGCCAATTCGGGCACCGAAGCGATTGAAGCGGCTATCAAATTCGCCCGCAAGTACGCGCGCGTCACCCACGGTCCCGGCAAAACCGGGATCGTGGCGTTTTACGGCGCCTTCCACGGGCGGACGGCCGGGGCGCTCGCCCTGACACCCAAAGAACGCTACCAGGCGCCCTTTCGCCCCTTGATGCCCGGCGTTACCTTTGCCCCGTTCAACGACCCGGCAGCGGCGTTGAAAGTCATCGGGCCAGAAACGTGTGCCGTGTTTGTCGAGCCGGTTCAGGGCGAGGGTGGGATCCATCCGGCCGACCCGGCTTTCTTGCAGGCACTACGCGATGCCTGCGATCGCTTCGGGGCGCTGCTGGTCTTCGACGAGATCCAGTGCGGCATGGGGCGCACCGGGACGCTGTGGGCCTACGAACAGACCGGCGTCGTCCCGGACATGCTTACCACGGCCAAGGCGCTGGGCGGCGGCCTGCCGATCGGGGCAACGCTGCTGACCGATCGCGTCGCCGCCGCGCTCGAACCGGGCGACCATGGCAGCACCTTCGCGGGCGGCCCGGTCGTCTGTCAGGCGGCGCTGGCGGTGCTGGCGCGCGTCAACGACCCCGCCTTTCTGGAGCACGTCCGGTCGATGGGCGAGCTGCTGACGAACTGTCTGCACGGCGTGCAGTCGCCGCACATCCGCGAGATCCGGGGCCGCGGGCTGATGGTGGGTGTGGAACTCGATTGCGATGCCGCGCCGGTCATCAGCGCCGGGCATCGGCGCGGCGTGCTGATGCTCAACGCAGGAACGCACATCCTGCGCCTGCTGCCGCCGCTGATCGTGCAGCCGGAGCACATCGAGCAATTCACCGCCATCTTTGCCGAAGCCCTGGCGGAGCTGGACGCCGCATGAACATCCGCCCCGCCAATCCTGATGAGATCGACGCCATCCGGGCGCTGTTCGCGGACGAGGTCGCAGCCGGGCGGATGCTCCCCCGCACTGTGGATGAGATCCGCGCGCATCTGGACGACTGGCTGGTCGCCGAGGCAGGCGGAGCCGTCATCGGCTGTGTGTCGCTGGTCCGCTTCAACGGCACGCTGTGCGAGATTCGCTCGCTGGCGGTGCACCCTGCCTATCGCGGCCAGGGGATCGCCAGCGCCCTGGTGCGCGAGGCTCTGGCGCTGGCGCGGCAGCGCGGGCTTCCGCGCGTGTTGGTCCTGACACGCGCCGCTAAGCTGTTCGAGCGGCTTGGCTTCCGCCGGGATTTCGTCGCCAACTTCCCGGAGAAAGTCTGGCGCGACTGCGCGCCCTGCCCCTTCCGCCACGCCTGCGACGAAGTCGCGCTGATTTATCCGTTGCACGAACACTACCTGAAGGAACTGGCTGATGTCCCTACCTATCAACTATCCTGACGGCTTTCGGGTCGCCGGGGCAGCCTGCGGCCTCAAGCCTGATGGCCGCCTGGACATCGCCCTGATCGCCAGCGACCGGGTCTGCGCGGCAGCCGGGCTGTTCACAACCAACCGGGTCAAGGCCGCGCCCGTGCTGTATGATCAGGCGATCCTGGCCGCGCCCGACCCGCAGATCCGCGCCGTGATCATCAACACCGGCAGCGCGAACGCGTGCACCGGCACGGACGGACTGGCACGCACCCGGCAGACTGCCGCGTGGGTTGCCCAGGCGCTGGGATGCGAGCCTGAGTCCGTGCTGGCGCTGTCCACGGGTGTGATCGGCCTGCCCCTGGCGCTGGAGCCGGTCCAGCGCGGAATCGCGGCCCTGAGCGCGCGGCTTGCTCCCGATGGCTGGCCCGCCGCCGCCGAAGCGATCATGACCACCGACACGCGCCCCAAAAGCGCCAGCGTGCGCCACCCGGACGGGTTCACGGTCGCTGGCATCGCCAAAGGCGCCGGGATGATCGCGCCGAATATGGCGACCATGCTGTCCGTCATCGCCACAGACGCCCAGGTCGAGCGCGCGCTGCTCCAGCGGGCGCTGTTCCGGGCAGCCGAAGCCAGCTTCAACCGCATCGTGGTGGACGGAGATATGAGCACCAACGACAGCGTGATCGCGCTGGCAAACGGCGCGTCTGGCGTCGCCGTGACGGATGAAGACCGGCTGGTCGAGGCACTGCAGGCAGTCTGTGTGCCGCTGGCGCAGAGCATCGTCCGCGATGGAGAAGGCGCGACTAAGTTCGTCACCGTTCATGTGAGCGGCGCGCCCGACGAGGCCAGCGCGATGCAGGTAGCGCGCGCTATCGCCACGTCCGCCCTGGTCAAGACCGCGTTCTACGGCGCCGATCCAAACTGGGGGCGGATCGTGTGCGCGGCGGGCTACTCTGGCGTGGCGATTCAGCCGGAACGCCTGAGCCTGTGGCTGCTCGACGCGGCGCAGCAGCCGGCCATCCAGCTCGTCGAGCGCGGCGAGCCGCTGGACTACGACGAGCCGGCAGCCATCGCACTGATGCAGGGGCCGGAATGGGGCGTCCGTCTCGATTTGGGTTTGGGCAAAACTCACACCTGGATCTGGACCTGCGACCTCAGTCACGAGTATGTGACCATCAACGGGCACTACCGGACGTAAGGCGCGCCGGCAGCATTTGACATTTTCCACAAAACCGATTGACAAAATCCAGACCGTCTGCTTAACTTGTATCCAGCTTAACAACCGAATAGCAGTACTGCCCCTTCTTATCCAGAGAGGTGGAGGGACCGGCCCGATGAAGCCTCGGCAACCTACTGGGAACTCGACAAGGTTCCAGAGATGGTGCCAATTCCGGCAGAACGCGATTCTGGAAGATGAGAAGGCATTTGGTATACGCTGAGTCAATATCAAATCCTTCTCACTCCGAGAGGGATTTTTTATTTTCTCGCTCGGGAGCGAGAAGGGGAGACTGCCAATGTGACCGTATCATTGCAGACATGGAGCAGATCTCATGACCAACACCAACGGTTCCAAAGCGCAGAACCAGCGTTTCGAAACGCTGGCGCTGCACGCCGGGTACACGCCTGATCCGACCACCGGAGCCCGGGCCGTCCCCATCTATCAAACCACCTCGTACCAGTTCCGCAACACCGATCATGCTGCGGCGTTGTTCGGCCTGCAGGAAGTGGGCAACATCTACACCCGCATCATGAACCCGACGAATGATGTGTTCGAGCAGCGGCTCGCCGCCCTCGAAGGCGGCATCGGGGCGCTGGCGACCTCGTCCGGCCAGGCCGCCGAGACTCTGACCGCGCTCACACTCTGCAACACGGGCGATGAAATCATCTCGTCCGCCGCGCTCTACGGTGGCACGTATACCCTCTTTTCCCAGAGTCTGAAGCGCCTGGGGATCACTGTGCGTTTCGTCGAAAACACCGAACCAGAAGACTTCGCAGCGCTGATCAACGACAAGACGCGCCTCATCTATCTCGAAGTCATCGGCAACCCCAAGCTGGAGATTCCAGATTTCGAGGGTATCGCGGAAGTCGCTCACGCGCATGGCATCCCGGTGGTGTGCGATAACACCTTCGCGACCCCCTACCTATGCCGCCCCTTTGAGCACGGCGTGGATATTGTGGTGCACTCAACCACAAAGTGGATTGGCGGGCACGGGCTGAGCATCGGCGGGGCCATCGTCGACAGCGGAAAGTTCGATTGGAAAGCCAGCGGTCGCCATGTCGGGCTGATCGAGCCGGAGCCAGCCTATCACGGACTGGTGCTGGCCGACGCCTTCGGGCCGGCGGCATTTATCGGGCGCGCCCGCGTGATCGGCCTGCGCGACTTCGGCCCCTGCCAGTCACCCTTCAACAGCTTCCTAAACCTGATCGGCCTGGAAACGCTGGCGCTGCGCATTCAGCGGCACGTCGAGAACGCCCAGGCCGTCGCGGAGTTTCTGGAGCACCATCCAGCGGTGACCTGGGTGAACTATCCGGGCCTGCCTAGCCACAAGAGCTACGAGCGCGCCAAGAAATACCTGCCGAAAGGGGCCGGCGCAGTGCTTGGCTTTGGTGTCAAAGGTGGGAAGGAAGCTGGCCGCGCCTTCATCGACAACCTGAAGCTGTTCTCGCATCTCGCCAATGTCGGTGATGCGCGCTCGCTGGCGATCCACCCGGCTACCACCACGCACCAGCAGCTCAGCCCTGAGGAGCAGGCGGCCTCCGGCGTCACCGACGACTACGTGCGGCTGGCCATCGGGCTGGAAGCGATCGAAGATATTCTGAGCGATCTCGATCAGGCGCTGACCATTGCCCAGGGCGTGACCACGCACGCTATCACTCAATAGCGAGGTGGGCCGATGCTGCTTGAGCAAGAAGCTGTGCGCACCTCGCGTCCTCAAGAACCATCCACGGAAGGCCGGCCGAGCCACGGCTCGGTCGGCCTCGTCCGGCGCCAGTCGATCCTGTTCGACCGGCCTCTCCATCTTCGCAGCGGCGCCACCTTGCGGCCCTTTACCATTGCGTATGAAACCTACGGCACGCTCAACGAGAGCCGCACCAACGCGATCCTGATCTGCCACGCCCTGTCCGGAGATGGGCACGTGGCCGGCTACCACACCACGTCACCGGACGAAAAGCCCGGCTGGTGGGATGATGCCGTGGGTCCGGGCAAGATGTTCGACACCGATCGCTATTTCGTGATCTGCTCGAACGTGATCGGCGGATGCCAGGGCAGCACCGGCCCATCATCCCTCGCGCCAGACGGCAAACCCTACGGCCTGCGCTTTCCGGTCGTGACGATCGCCGATATGGTCCAGGCTCAGGTGCATCTAATCGACGCGCTGGGGATTGAGCGGCTGTTCGCGATCGCAGGCGGGAGCATGGGCGCCATGCAGGCGCTGCAATGGGCAGTTGCTCTGCCCGAGCGCGTCGCCAATGTCATCTTCCTGGCGAGCACGCCGCGCTCGTCGGCCCAGCAGATCGCTTTCAACGAAACGGGCCGCCAGGCCATCTACGCCGATCCAAACTGGAAGAATGGCAACTACTATGGCGGACCGGCGCCGACACGTGGGTTAGCCGTCGCCCGGATGCTGGCGCACATCACCTACATGAGCGACGGTTCGATGGAAGCGAAATTCGGGCGCGCGCTCCAGAATGCAGATACGCTGCCCTACACCTTCGACCGCCCGGAGTTTGCGGTTGAGAGCTATCTGGCCTACCAGGGGGAGCAGTTCATCCGGCGTTTCGATGCGAACAGCTATCTGTACATCACCAAAGCGATCGACTACTTCGATATCGGCGCCGACTACGGTTCGCTGCGCAAGGCGGTGCAGCGAACTCAAGCCACCTTCCTGGTCGCCAGTTTCACGAGCGACTGGCTCTACCCGGCAGAACAAGGCCTTGAGCTGGTGCGGGCGCTCGAAGCCGTGGGACGTCCGGTGCAGTTTCACCTCATCGACGCGCCGTTCGGCCACGACTCGTTCCTGGTCGAAGTCGACCGGGTGGCGTCCGTTGTCGGTACATTCCTCAAGGAGCAAAGCGAGGCGCGCGTCTAGCGCGGGCGCCTGATCCGGCGCCGGGGAAAAGAAAAAGGGCCTGCTCCCTCGATGGACATGGCCCCTTTCTAGTGATTGGCTTTGTTCTCCGGCGCTCACGCAGGGCCAGAAGACGTGGTATAGTCCGGCTGTGGGGCCAGCATATCACGCACAACAACAGCCAATTCGCGGTGAACCGCTAGCTTAGAGAGGTACAGATTCGCACCCGCTTCGAAGCTCTGGCGCTTTGTTTCGAGATCCGTGCGGGCCGAGAGCATCACAATAGGGGTTTCGGCGGTTTGTGGGCGCGAGCGGATGTGCCGGCACAGATCAATTCCGTTCATGTCCGGCATCATCACGTCCAGGATGAACAAATCCGGAGTGGACGATTCCAGAAGCGCCAGCGCCGTCAATCCATCCCTGGCCTTAAGGACGCTGTATCCCTGCCGCTGCAAGATCAGTCCGACCAGGTCCAGCATCCCGCTTTCGTCGTCCACCAGCATAATGAGCTTCTTCATTCCGGATTCCTCCGTTCATCCCAAACGCCAGGGCGCGCAATCGCGCGCCATGTAGCGTATTGAATTTGGCACTCGAACACCCGATTGATGGCCGGCAGGTGGATATCCCCTACCGCGAGTACTCCGCCTGCGGCGCCGACACAATCGCCTGGGCCAGTTCGACGAGCGAGTTCGCCTGGATCGTGCGGAGCCATCCCTGGGTCTCGGTCGAGAGGCCGAACGCATCCATCAGGGTGTTGTCGCGCTGGTCGACCAGCCGATCCCGGATCTCCTCGTCCAGCAGAGCGACCCCCATCAGGTTGTCGAGGCGCCGGCGCTCATCTTTGCTGAGCATGTACTGCCACCAGGCGTCCGAGCCAGCAAAGCCGTGCCCCTTCGGCCAGGGCGTCACATCCATCACGGGTCCTTGATCGTTGAGAGCCATCTCGGAGTTCTCCTGCTTCATCGAAGTGTACGTCGTTGAAAGTGTGCTAGACGAAAGTGGTAGCGACGTAACCTTGCGGCTTACGGACCACCAGATGAGGCGCTGATCGCGACAACAGCTTCAGGTGCCAGCACCACGGACAGCGCGAGCATGGTGACCAGGCCGAACAGGACCACCAGGGCGACGGTGCGCGCCGGCTTCTCAACCAGCCACAGCACCACGGCTAACAGAACGTTCTTAGCGTTGCTCAACATGGTGTATCTCTCCTCGTTTCAGTTTTGTCTGTGCCAAAGACAATCCCAAAATAACCTGGGGTGCGCAACAAAGTGCTTACCAAAATTCTGAAGAACGTAAAAAAACCGCCGAATCGGGCGGTTCATGACAAAAGTCATACAATTTTAGTGATGATCGGCTATTTGAGGAGACGCTGAGCCAAAGCGATGGTCTCGTCCGAGGGTTCTACGCCAAGCTCTTCCTGCAACAGCTCTTCCAGGCTCTGAAGATGACCGAGCACCAGCTTGCGCTCGCCCATCTGAGCGTAGCACATCATGATGGCGCGGTGGATGTCCTCGCGATAGGGTTCCTCTTCCAGCGCGCGTTTGTACGCATGAACCGCGCTGGGCAGGTCATTGCGCGCCCTGGCACACTCACCCAACCCGATTAATGCCTCAAGGTACGCTTCGCGCAACGACTCGCGCAGCGGAATCACCCAGTTCGGATCGAGCGACGGCAGAAAATCCCCACGGTACAGATCGACCGCTCGCCGCCACAGGTCTTCGGTCCGCGCGTCGCGCGCTGGCAGCAAGCGTGCCTGGCGAGTCAGGGTTTGCAGCTCGTGGGCATCGCACCACAGATCGATATCTGGATTGATCTGGTACAGCTCGTCCACGAACATAATCACGTTCTCGCCCAGGGCCTGGCGCGCGCGATACAGCGTGGTGTGAAAATTCGATCGCACACGCTTGAGGGAGCTGTCCGGCCAGAAAGCCAGGCTGATACGCTCGCGCGTTTCCGGGCCGAAGAACAGCAGGTACAAGAACATCTCGCGCGCAGCGGTTGCCCGCCACTCCGATGTAGGGATGCGCACGCCATCGCGCTCGATAATCTCGACCCCGAGTGTGCGCACCCGTAGACTATACGTTTGCTGTTCAAGCGCCAGTCCGCTGGGCCGGACGCTCACGGTCACCTTCGACCGGACTTCTTGCAGACGCTTCAGGTCACGGGCTAACAGTCCATAGGAGTCCAGATCTGAACTGACAAAAGCCAGCAGATTCGGTGTATGTTCAACCTCGGCGGCCAGAGGTTGAGCGCTGCCGATTTGCTGCCCGATCTGGACCGCGTTCCGCAGGTAGGAGGAGGCGAGCGCCCGTTCTCCACAGAGCAGCGCCGTGCCTGCTGCCATACCCGCAACTTGAAGCAACTCGATCCGCGCACCTTGCTGCTGCAATTGGCGGCTAATTGTGTCGAGGTGGATCAGAGCTTCAGAAGCATCGCGGCGGTTTGCACGGGCGACCCAGAATGAGGCCTGCGCCAGTAAACTCTCGACGGCAGCAGAAAACGACTCCGAAATGGTGACCGCTTCCTGACTCAGTGCCTCTGCTTCGTCGTATTTTGCCTCCCACCGACGTAGTGTCGCCAAGCCAATTAACACTGTGCAACGAAGCGTCGGTTCACTGGTACCGGAAAGGTCAAGTGCCTGATGGTAGAGCCGGGAGGCCTCGTCAAAGACTCCCATATCTCGCTCTAGGTCGGCTAGGCCACCCAACAAGTAGCTTTCAGCGCGCTGGTATGGCACACTCGCCAGCACACTCAGACCTTCACGATAGGTGGCACGAGCCTGGCGGTAGTCGCTGGCATAGTGATATGAATAGCCCAGATTGTTCAGCGCGAGCGCAAGTGCCCCCGCACTTCCCAATGAGCGTCGCAGCGCGACCACTTCCTGCAAGCAGGCACTGGCTTCTTCCAAGCGCCCGAGACGCTCGTATGCCAGACCAAGGTCCTGCAGGACGTTGGCAAGCGTATAAGCATCTCCATCCGCCCGATGGAGGGGAACCGCCTCCTGTAGATGTCGAACCGCGGTATCGGCATCCCCTAGACGCAAGCGCGCCATACCAAGCACTTTCAGCGCGCGGCCCCTTTGACTCGTTTCGCCAGGTATCTGCTCTAGCACTACCATGGCCTGCTCGACAGCTTTCCGATATTGCCCGCGTTGCAGGTTGAGTTGAGCGCGCTGTAGCCTAACGTCAGCAAGCCCATCAGCATCCTGTCGCTCTTCGAAACCCTGTTCGGCTAAGTCCAGCTTAGCTTCCGCTTCTGCATACTCATACCGATCGGTATGGATGACGGCACATACGTATGAAAGGCGTGGCGCTGCAACTGAGACACTCTCAAGCTCGCTGCTCCACCGAATCAGCGACTCTGTTTTCCCCTGGGCAAAAAACGACGCCGCCACCCGGTCGCCGAGCGCAGCCGCCCGTTCGTACAACTCCGCGTCCAGATAATGCTCGAACGCTTCTTCCAGATCGCCGGTTTCTTCAAACCAGCGCGCCGCTTTCACATGCAGACTGTAATACTGCTCCGGCGACACTTTCTTTAGCCGGTTCTGCAGGAAATTGCGGAATAGTGTGTGGTAGAACAACCCGTCCGGCGCTTTGGAGAGGAACAGGTTGCGGATTTGCGTCTCCACCAGCCATTCCGACGCATCCGTCAGGCCGAGCGCGTTCGCGCACAGCTCCGGCGTGAGGCGCCGAAGAGTCGATGACGCCAGCAGGAAGTCGCGCAGGCGGGGTGGCTGCGCTTCGAGCATCGAGCTGGCGAGCGCATCGAAGAGCGCCTCGGGGCCTTCGCCGCCGTCCAGCATCGCGCGCTCAAGCTCGGCGGGAAGCGGCTGAAGCGCGAGTGCAATCCCGGCAGGCCATCCTTCAAGCCGTGTCACCAGCTTGTGCACTTCGGCAACGGAAGGCGCCGAGGCCTGAGCCTCGTGCGCCAGAAAGTACACTTCGTGCGGTGTTAGACGGAGTTGCTCCTGGCCGATGGCCTGCACCTCACGGCGGGCGATCATCTCGGCCAGCGGCAGGTCCGGGAGCATTCGGCTGATGATGATCAGGTGCACCTGACGCGGCAGCAGCGCAACCATCTCCCGGAGCCACACTTCAGCGGTCGATGACCCTGCGATCTTCTGCACGTCATCGAGCAGGTAGATGATGTCTTCTGTCACGTTGTCGCGCAGAAAATCGGTGATCAGGGCAGCCAGCTCGCCGGGCGGATAGCCATGCGGGGACGGCAGACGCCGGATACCGGGTGCGATCGGCTCCAGTGCCACCAGGCAGCGGTTGTAGAGATTCGGCAGGTCGCGGTCCCGGTCTTCGATCGTCTGCCACACAACCGGGCAGCGTGCCTGGCGGACAAACTGCGCGGCCAGAGTGGTCTTGCCGTAGCCGGGCGGGGCGCTGATCAGCGTCAGCTTATATTCAAGCGCCGCCTGGAGCTTCTCGATCAGGCGGGGCCGGTTGATGATGCCTGACGCATACGGCATCTGTGTGTTGTCTTGGAACGTTGTAGATGACATGATCAGGCCCAGGCTGACTTCATTGGCTGATGCTTCACAGAGCCTCATCATTCTGGATGGGAACAGCGTTCAGCCAGTGCGAACCATTAGAGCACAAGTTGCCCAAGTCGCCAACTCAGCGCCTTCCCTGACCCCGCCTGTCTAGCCGCACAGCGTGCAGGGCGTCCAAGCTTGTACCTATCATGCGCAGGCGTCGTAATTGTTACATAGACAGTTCCAACTCCGCCCGACAATCTGTTACTGCCAGCATCGCTCGCTATGATGCCCATCTATTATTAGCCAGTCTAGCACCAGGCCCGGATCAGCGCAAAGCAGTCGGCGCGGCCCTCGTGAGCCAGTACAAAAAGGACGACCGTCCGTATTTGGGCGGTCGTCCTGACCCTGCTGCAAAGAGGCGGTTTATCCCTGGCGAATAGTCAGTACCTCTTCTTCAGCAGGTGAGGGTGTAACCTCAAGCTGCGCATCGTACACCTTGCGCAGCGCATCTTCAGGCGAATAGATCGTGCTTCGCAGCCGGGCAAGCACACCTGTGATGGCAGGCGCTGCAAACGACGTCCCTGCCCAGCGCGCCCAGCCGTTCTCGTTGCGCTCGCCACCCGGAAACGCACCGATATAAACCCCCAGCACCCCCCGGTCAGGATCGGCCGGTCCACCCGGCGGAGCATCGCCGCCAAACGTCGCGATTCCAATGCGCGAGGGCCGGTCCGCCAGATTGGAATAGTCTGCCGGCGATCCGTCCGAGCGCAGCGCCCCCACCCCGATCACGCTGTCAAATGCAGCAGGCTGGCGGGCATGAGGGCGGTTCCCCGGCTGGGCATCGTTTCCCGCGGCGGCTACAATCAGGACGTCTTCGCTTTCCAGCACCTCGCAGGCCCAGGCCACCGGCCAGCCCATCCGCTCGATGAAGGCGGAGTCCGCAAACAGCCGGGCGGGCCCCAGCCGGGGCAGCTTGTGCCCGCGCAGCGGCAAGCTTAGCGTCAGGCTCAGATTCACCAGCAAGGGCCGCGCCGGATCGCGCTGCTGATAAACGGTATGAAGCCCCTGCACGATCGTTTCCAGCGTCCCTACCCCAAAGTCGTTGAGCACGCGCACCAGATGGAGATCGGCCCGGGGCGCAATCGAGTGAATGATCCCCGCCACGAACAGCCCATGATCGGCCATGCGATAGCGGTGCCCGCCAAGCTGAAAGCCGCCATCCTCTGAATTGAGCCGTGCGAACAGTGCGCTGTCCCCAGGGCTGAGCCGCAGGCGCGACGATGGCAGCGTGCCATCCGGCGCCAGAAGGCCGCGCAGGATGGGATGCTCCGCTTGCCAGCGGTCGAACGCCTTCTTGAGTTCCTCAGGCGTGGGCGCTGTGTCCAGGATCGCGACCTCAACCCCATCGCCGGCGGACGTCCTGCCCAACCGGCCGGGTAGCGTGAAAGAAAAGGGCGTTCCTGGCGCGTCCGCCACCGCCGTACTCCACCACGCCGGAGACGGCAGCCTGGCGGGCACTGGCTGTGCCCCTGGCCCGCCCGTCCCAATGTGGTACGGCGCGCCGCTCGCCAGCCAGTTCGGCGAGACTGTGCGCAGCATAACCCCTGCCACACCGCGATCATCGCTTTCCTGCAGCCGCCGATCCAGTTCCTCGACCAGCTCCAACAGCCGCACATTGTCCACATCGAGATCGGCGAACAGCGTGGAATAGGCTCGACCGCGCCGGTCACTCTTCTCGCCGGGCAGTGCAGCCAGCGGTCTCCCGCCCAGCAGCGCCTGGCTCAGGCGCCGGGAAAGCTGCACCTGCTTGCGGTCGCCTGTGTCTGCGCGTGGCGCAAACGTCCAGACGCGCTGCGTGTCGAAACGAACCCTGGCAAGGCGGTCATCGCCGCGCACCAGGGGGTGCGCCTGCACTGCCTCGACCAGGGCAGCCGGCCCGAGCGGCTCGTCGTGCTCCACCAGAAACAAGAGCTGGCCCGGCGCAAAATAAACGAGGTCTTGCTCATAATCGAACGATCCGGTCGGTCTCATGCGCTTCTACTCCTTCGCGCCACGATCACCCGCACTGGCCGACAGCGGCCGGGGATCGCCCACCAACTGAAACGCACCCCAACAGGCCGGGTGCGCCTCGCCATCCTGCGCCAGCAGCGCCCGCTGCGCGGCCCGCATCGCCGCCGCCTTGGACGCGCCCGCCCTCAATTCCTGATAGAAAGCCGTCATCCAGGCTGAGGTGAGAGCGTCGTCCACGTGCCACAGGCTGGTGAGCAGCGCCCCTGCGCCGGCATACAAAAACCCCCGCCCCAGCCCGATCAGCTCATCGCCGGCTGCCACATGAGCCTGGCCGGTCTCGCAGGCGCTGAGAGTGACCAGCTCGTAACTGAGATCGTGTTGGAGCAGGTCATCGGTAAACATCTGACCGTCCGCCAGCTCGATAAACGAAAGATCCGGCTGGTCGATGCGGTGTTCGCCATGCGCCGCGATATGGAGCACCTGGCGCGGCGCGCGCGTGAGTTGTTCGCGCCGTGCCGCTGCGTCCTGAAACAGGTCGCCGCCCATCATACGCCACACCGTCTCCCCTTCGCGCACGGTATGTGGCAGTGCCCCCTCGTGCGACCAGGTCAACACCAGCGCCCCCGGCGCTCTCTGCAGTGGGGGGCGGCACAGCAGGCTGGCAGCTGGCAGCGTGACCACCTCGGCCCGCTCGATTACGCAGCACCCGGTGGCGTCGATTAGCAGATGAAACGGGACGTAATGCAGGATGCCAAAAGGCACCACAACCACCCGCGCCGGGCTGGCAAAGCGTTCTATCAGCGGCGCGAGGAGCGCGTCGTAGAGCCGTCGCAGCAATTGGCGGCCGATCACAGCCAGGCTGCGCACGGCTGGCGAGCCTGGCTCTGCCCGCAGCGCGCACTGTACGTTGAACCTGAACTGCTCAGCCAGCCGCTCGATTTCGCCCAGAGTCGCAGGCAGCCGCGCCACCGACACGATCTGCTGCCCAATGGCAAATGCGTAGACCTGCGCGCCATCGATGTAGTATTCGACCAGCAACGTATCATCCTCAAGCGCGGCCTGGATCATCTCGAAGCTGGGGACGTCGACGGCGCGCGCGTCCTCACTCGCTGCCAGATAGAGCTGCTCCGTCAGGGCACGCATCCGCCGCTCGCGCTGCGCCAGCTCGCGCTGTGCCTGGGCACGGTCCACCCGCGCCTCAGGCCGGTCCGGATCCGGCCCGGCGTGGGCTGCCCGATAGTACCAGTGGTGTTCCGCGCGCAGGCGATTGAGTTCGTCGACCAGAGCACGGGTTTCCGCATCGTCTACCGGCCAGCGCAGCGTTTCACGGTTGGCAACATAGCTCAGCGAGACCTGCGCTTTGGCGCGTTCCAGCGCCTCAACCGCGTGTCGTACCCTGTCCTGCATCAGATGAAGCCGGACCAGCGAGCGCAGAGCGTCTTGCTTGTCCTCAAGAAAACCGGGCCGGAGCGTGATCGTCAGCCCGCGCTGGACGCGTTCCACCGCACACGCCGCCGCCTGAAAGTGGCGGATCGCCCGGCTGAGCTGCCCGTCTGTTTCGCGCACCCGGCCCAGAACCAGATGCGCGCTATAGCGCAGCCCGGCCAGGCCCAAGGCACGCGACAGGCTGAGTGCGGTCAAAGCGGCCCGCTCGGCGCCAGCAGGCTCACCCGCCAGCAGTTGAGCCTGCGCGTGCACCAACTGTGCCGCGGCATACTCCCCCTGCTGTCCGCTGTCTGCAAAAAATGTGAGCGCAGCCTGGGCATCTGCCTGGGCGCTCGTCAGGTCGCCCCGCAGCAGCGCGATCCGCGCCCGCCAGAGCCGGCTGGTTGCCAGCCACGCGCCGGAGCCAAGCGACGCGAAGATATCCTCAGCGGTGTCCAGGGCGGCCTGCGCCGCGTCGAAATGCCCCAGCGTGCCCTCGGCGGACGCCAGCAGCAAGAGCGTGCGCGCCATCTCGTAAGCCGCGCCCGCCTCGCGATACGCTTCGCTGACCGCCAGCGCCAGCTCACGCGCTTCGGGATAGCGGTTCAGTTCCAGGTAGGCCGCGATCATGTCCCGCCGGGCGCTGGATTCGAGCAGCAGATGCTCGCCCACCTGCGCGACGATTTGATGCAGCAGGGCCAGCGCGCGCCGGTAATGTCCCTGCGCCTGCTCAATATAGGCGATATTCATCTGGGCGACAGCGGCCCCGTGCATCTCACCCCGCGCCGCACACACGGCATAGGCGCGTTGGTGGTCGGCCAGCGCACGCTGCAGCTCGCCCAGATAGGTGTAGGCATAGCCCATATTGGTATAGAGCGCGCCGAGGTACGGCTCACCCGCCGCACCAAGCGTCTCGGCAAGCGCCAGAGCCGCCTCGTAATGCGTCAGCGCCCGGCGGTAATCGCCGAGCAGATCGAAGACGATTCCCGTGTTGAGATCGAGCCGCAGCAGGACCTCGCGCGCGCCATGCGCCGTGAAGATTGCGCGTGCCTCTTCCGCTTCGCGCAGGGCGTCGCCCACCCGGCCGACGTCCACGCTGATCAACAGGCGCCCGATCCGGGTTCGCCCCCAGCCGACCTCATCGCCGGCGGCGCGGAACATGGCGCCAGCTTCGTCCAACACGTCCCAGGCACGCTCGATCTCGCCCAGGAACTTGAGCGCGTCGCCGCGCGCCATCAGGCCAAGCGCGATCTGGCTACGGTCGCCACGCCGTTCCCCGACCAGCACGATCAGATTCGCCAGGTCCAGCGAGCGCCTGGCATCGACCCACCAGTGCCGGTCGGCTTCGCTTTTGAGATGCGCGACAAGAGGCTGCGCGACTTCATCCCGGAGCGGCTCGTCCAGACTAAGCAGTGCGTCCGGATCGGCCACGAGACGGCTCAGCAGGTCATCAGTCATGGTTCATTTTCGCCCCTCTGCTGCCGGGCGTCCGCCGGCATCACTCGTCCAGGCGTATCTCTGGGACCACGATGGACGGCCCCCCGGGGGCGGCGATATGCAACTCGAAAGGCTGGAGCGAGAACCCCTCGCAGCGAAATGTACCGAGGTCGCTCACCTCGGCGGTGGCACGCAGTGCGCCATCCTGCCAGAGCTGGATCAACGCTCCGTGCCAGGCGGCGAGATCGCTGCCGGCAAGCTGCCCCAGCAAAGCCGGACGCCCCGCGCCGGGTTCGACTTTCAGAAACAGCGTGATGTCCCCTGCGTCGACGACGATCGGGTTCTCCGAGCCGCCGCGCAGGGCCGATTGCGCCGGGGAGGGTAGTACCCGCCCCAGAATCGCGTGGGATGCCAATAGCTGGGCGAGACTGCGCACTTTGGCCGTGTTATTCGTCGCCTGAGGCACCGGCTCCGACTCCGTGCGCTCAAGGAAAGCGACCAGGTCTGCCAGCTCCGCCTGGCAGCTCGCACACGCGGACACGTGTTCGCCAACCCACCGTGCGTCATCCTCACTGAGCAGGCTGAGGTGATACTCGCTCAACGTCTGCGCGTCCGGGCACTCCCAGCGGAAGAGCCGGCCCGAGAGCGCCGCCTCGAACCGGCGCGCCGCCTCGAACCGGCGGGCACAGCTGGGGCACGCGGCAATGTGGCGGAAGACCTCATCCTCGGCGGTCCCGGCCAGAGCCGCGCTGATTTCGTCATCCGACAGCGGGGGAGGCAATTGGCAGGTCATGGCAAGCCTTCTAATCCGTTTTGTTGTTGTGCATCTGAATGACTAAATGTGAGCAGGTGAAGTTTATCACAGTATCTATGAGGGATCCGCCGTCGTAATGCCTGCGTAGCGGCGCAGCAGTGGGTCTTTGCGCAGGTGGCGGCGGATGCGCTGGAGTGCAACCGACACCTCGCGCGCCGTCGTCCATCGGTCGGGATAGCCGCGCGCGATCTGCGCCGGTTTGAGCGCCTGCACAAACACACAGCGCGCCAGCAGCCGGTCGTCGTCGTGAGGCAGCAACTCGCAGATGTGCTTCCACAGCTCAGCCGCCTGCAGGTCATCCCCGATGGCTTTGCTGTCGTCCCAGACTGTGTCGGCATCCAGCTCCGTCAGGAACACGGCCTGTTCCTTGCGCACGTACTGCGCGATGGCCGAGTGCACGCACAGCTTGAGGTACGTCAGCACCTGGGGCAGCGTCTCGAAACGCGCCAGCTTTTCCCCGCGCAGCGCGAAGTAAAAGCTCGTCAGGGCCTGGTTGGCGAAGTACTCGGCGCTTTCGCTCGTGTCTGCAAAGCGAGGATGCTGATACACCCAGCGCAGCACCTGCGGCTCGTAGATCTGGTAGACGCGGGCGAACGCCTCGTGATCGCCATCGGCCAGAGCGCGGCGCAGTAGCTCGAGGCAGTAAACCGTGTCGTGGAGTTGGTGGCGGTGGAAGCGAGCAGTATCTTCAGCGCACTGCCGAGCCAGGTCATCATTCGAGAGACCGGAAAGCTTCATGCATGCACTCTATGGCGTTCCTATGCTCTCAGATTGATTTATGGTAGCAACTATCAAAAGAATTCACAATAGCACCATAGTTCGAGCGACACCACGCGCGCAGAACCGCGCCCGCCTGCTACGGGCGCGGTCTGGGAGAATGGAATGAGAGGGCGCCAGAGAGCGGCAGGGGACGATCAGCTGACCGTCACCATCACCTTGATCACGCCGTCCTCATAGGCGGCGTTGAGCGCGTGCGCGGCGCCTGCCTGCTCGAGCGGAAAACGGTGCGTCACGAGCTGATCGAGGTCGAAGGCGCCGCTCGTCGCCAGCCGGGTTGCGCGTGGGTAGGTGTGCTTCATGCGGCGGCTCATGATCAGCGACAACCCTTTGCGCCGCGCCGACGAGTGCTTGAAATAGGCCGAGTCATCGCCGGGGATGCCCACCAGCACCACCCGCCCGCCGAGATCGGCCATCTCGACCGCCTGGCGAACGGCATCGCCGGCCCAGGCCGCCTCGATCACCGTCGGCACGCCACGCCCGCCGGTGCGCTCGCGGAGCTGTTCGACCGGGTCCCCGGCGGTGATGTCGATGGTCTCGTCGGCGCCCCAACGCCGCGCCGCGTCCAGCCGCCAGCCGAACTGATCGAGGGCAAAGAGCGTCCCCGCGCCTGCCAGCTTGGCCAGCCGCATGATCAGCAGCCCGATCGGGCCACAGCCCAGCACGGCCACCGGCTGCGCCAGCCGCAGCTTCGCCAGATCGATCGCGTGCAGCGCCACGCCCAACGGCTCCAGCAGCGCGCCTGCGTCCATCGACAGCGTATCGGGCAGCGGGAAACAGTTGCGCGCCGGGACGACCAGCCGCTCTTGCAGCGCGCCGTCGTCCGGCCACAGCCCCATGAACCCCAGGTGGCGGCACAGATTCGGGTGGCCTTGCTCGCACCGGTCACAATGCCAGCACGGCAGCCCCGGCTCGACCGCGACACGCTGGCCGGGCAGCAGCGGCTCGCCCAACCCGTTCCGGGCATCCCTGTCTCCAACCGCGACCACCGTTCCCGCGAACTCGTGCCCCAACACCAGCGGATCGCGCACGACCGTATCGCCAATCCGGCCGTCTTCGTAGGTGTGCAGGTCCGACCCACACACCCCCACCGCTCCGACCAGGATGAGCGCTTCGCCCACCCCCGGAGCACGTGGCTCCGGCACGTCCACAATCCGCATATCGCGCGGCCCAAACAGTTTCGCAGCCTTCATCGTGTCCCTCGCTTGGTACAGTGCCGATGCCCGGCGCCGATTGTAAACCACCCGCTCCAAATCCAAAAGCAGGCTACAATAGGGAGAAATCGGATTCCTTTGCGCGGCTGGTAAGGAGTTTTATGATGGGCAGCTATGATCCCAAACCCGAGCACCGCTTCACGTTTGGCCTGTGGACGGTTGGAAACGTCGGGCGAGACCCCTTCGGCGTCGAGGTGCGCGCCCCCCTGACGCCGGTCGAGATCGTGCATCTGCTGGCCGAGGTGGGCGCTTACGGCGTCAACCTGCACGACAACGATCTGATCCCCATCGACGCCACGCCTGCGGAGCGCGATCGCATCGTGGCGGACTTCAAGCGGGCGCTGGAGGAGACCGGGCTGGTCGTGCCTATGGCAACGACCAATCTCTTCACCGACCCGGCCTTCAAGGACGGCGCGTTCACGGCAAACGACCCGAAGGTGCGCGCCTACGCCCTGCACAAGACCCTGCGCGCCATTGACCTGGGGGTCGAGCTGGGGGCGAAGGTCTACGTCTTCTGGGGTGGCCGCGAGGGCACCGAAACTGATTCCAGCAAGAACGCAGCCGACGCGCTCAAACGCTTTCGCGAGGCGATCAACTTCCTGTGCGAATACGTGCTCGACCAGGGCTACGATCTGAAATTCGCGCTCGAGGCCAAGCCGAACGAGCCGCGCAGCAACATCTACCTGCCCACCACCGGCGCCATGCTTGGCTTTATCGAGACGCTTGACCACCCGGAGATGGTCGGCGTCAACCCGGAAGTGGCCCACGAGCATATGGCCGGGCTGAACTTCATGCACGCTGTCGCGCAGGCCTGGGACGCGGGCAAGCTGTTCCACATCGACCTCAACGATCAGCTTTTCGGGCGCTATGACCAGGACTTCCGCTTTGGCGCGGAGATGATCAAGCAGGCGTTCTATCTGGTCAAGTTCCTCGAAGACGTCGGGTACGATGGCTCGCGGCACTTCGACGCGCACGCCTACCGCACAGAAGGCCCCGAGGGGGTCAAGGACTTCGCCCGCGGCTGTATGCGCACCTATCTGATCCTCAAAGAGAAGGCGGCGCAGTTCAATCAGGACGCGGAAATCCAGGCCCTGCTGCACGAGATCCACGCCGACGACGGGTCGTTTGCCTGGCTGGCCGGTGGCTACAACCGCGAGAAAGCGAACCGCCTGAAAGCCGAAACCTTTGACCGCACCGCGCTCGGCGGGCGCGAACTGCGCTACGAGCGGCTCGATCAGCTCACCATCGAGCTGTTGCTCGGCGCGCGCTAAGCCGGCACACGGCGCAAAAACGGCGGCCCGGCTGATCTGAGCCGGGCCGCATTGTGTCCTGTGCCTGCTCAAATCAGCGGCAGCCGGACTGGCTCGCCGCACGCGGCAGATGTGTAGGCAGCCAGCGCGACTTCGAGCGCCCTGTATCCATCGTAGCCGGTGATGGCTGGCGGGCGGTTGTCGCGGATAGCAGCCACGAATTCGTCAATCATGGCCTGGTTCGAGTCCGATCCCCAGTACGGCCAGCGAGCGCGCTCTTCCCGTCCGTATACGGCCGTCACCTGCTTGAAGGCGTCAACCGTAAGCAGGCCGGTCTCGCCCACAATCTCCATCGTCAGACCGCCCCAGGTCGGGTAACTCGGCGGCTTGCTCCAACTGCAGTCCACGCTGGCGAACGTCCCATCCTCGAAGGTGAGCATGACCAGCCCGCCCGTCTCGACATCCACGCCCGCCTCGCGGTAGAGGATGTCGTTCAACTGCGCGTAGACTTCGACCACCTCGCAGCCCAGGAACCAGCGCAGCAAGTCCACCAGATGGACCGTGTGATCCATCGCCGCGCCGCCCCCGGCCAGGTCCTTTTGCTCAAACCACGCCCGCACATAGTCCGAGTGGTAGCGCGGCAGCTTGCCCTGATTGGTGGTATTGGCGCCGTAGATCCGGCCCAACGCGCCGGACTCCATCACGCGTTTGGCTTCGATCACTGGCGCGTTGAAGCGCATCGGGAACGCGGTCATCAGGTGAACCCCGCCACGCTCGCACGCCTCGATCATCGCGCGGGCATCTTCGAGCGTGGTCGCCAGCGGCTTCTCGCACAGCACGTGCACCCCCGCCTGCGCCGCCAGCTCCACGACGGGGCGGTGACGCGCGTTCTCCGTGCAGATCACCACGCCGTCCGGCTGCGCGGCGATCAGCGCTTCATACGAGTCGAACTGGCGGATCCCGTACCGCCGCGCAAAATGTGCGCCGCGCTCTGGGTTGTCGTCCGCAAAGCCGATCACATCCACTTCCGGGTTGGCCCGCAGGTTGTTGATATAGCCTTCCGCGTGCAGATGCGCGAAGCTCACGATTCCCAGTCGCATCGTCAGACCTCCTGCGGGGAAACAGGCCGCCCCGTCCGGGCGGATTCAATGGCGGCAAACGCCAGGCGCAGCGCCATCAACCCGTCGTGCGCCGTCACGCGCGGCGGCACATCATGCACCAGCGCCTGATAGAACTCCTTGATCTCCGTCGTATAGGGTGTGTCGGTCAGCGGGCTGGCCGGCACGGCAATATCGGGCGTTTCTGCGGCGTCGGCCATCAAGTGCACCTTGACCGGGACAGCGCTGTCTGCCGGGTGGTCGATCAACCCGTGACTGCCCGCGATCTGCAGGCTGGTGCGGAACAGCGGCGGCGGGTATGCCCAGGCGCTTTCCAGGTTCGAGATCGCCCCGCCCCGGTGGCGCAGGATCGCCAGGGCGTAATCACCGGGCGCGTCGGGCCGGGCTGCGCTGACGCTTTTGGCGAAAACCGTCTCCACCTCGCCGGCGATCCAGCGCGCGTAGTCGAAATCGTGCAGCATCAGATCGAGCAGCATCCCGCCGGATTTCTCGCCGTCCAGAAACCAGTTATCGAGCGCCCGCCTGGGCCGGAAGCTGGCGCGCGTCAGCCGCACCACCGCCACCTTGCCGATCTCACCGCGCTCGACGAGAGCCTTGGCCTGCGCGTACTGCGGGAAGTAGCGCACCACATGAGCCACCAGCAACTTGACTCCGGCCCGCTCGCAGGCAGCGATCATCTCCTCGGCCTGCGCGATGGTGCGCGCCAGCGGTTTTTCGCACACGACATGCTTGCCAGCCGCCGCCGCCTTAAGCACCATCTCGTAATGGAGATGCGTCGGCGTGCAGATGTCGACCACGTCCACATCGTTGATCAGCTCGTCGAGGCTGGCGTACGCCCGCCCGCCATAGCGCTCGACCAGCGACCGGACCGCCGCGGGATCCAGCGACAGCACGCCCGCCAGCGTGGCAGGCGTGGCGGCCCATCCGGCGGCGTGATGCGCGCCCATGAATCCGGCGCCAACCAGACCCACTCGTAACATCGGTCTATCCTTTCGTACTGAGATGCTCATTCACGGAGCGGCGCAGGCGATTCGCTCTCCGTCTGCGCGTGCCAGACCAGCGCCGATGCTCCGGCAGCGCTGCTGGAGACCGTTGACTCGACGACGGTGACGCCATCCCGCGCGGCAGGCAGCACCCGCCGGCGAAACTCCGCACCTGCGCGCTCGATCCAGAAGCGCGCCGCCGCGTGCCCCAGCCCACCCCCCAGGATGAAGCGCGCCGGGTTGAGCAGGCTGGCGCACGCGCCCATGACCATGCCCAGCGTTTCGGCGGCCTGATTCATCACCGCCGCCGCCAACGGATCGCCTGTCTCAAATGCCGCCAGGATGGCGTGTGTCGTGACCGCATCGCCCTGAGCCGCCAGCGCGCTGTGCGGATATGCCGGGGCCAGCTCGCGCACGCTGGCCACCAGTCCCACGCCGGAGACGTAGGCTTCCGCGCAGCCATGCAACCCGCAGCGGCAGACCCGCCCCTCAGGATACAGCGCCAGATGCCCCACTTCCATAGCGTAGGCGTTCAGACCGGTCACCAGGCGGCCGCCCGCGACGGCAGCTCCCCCCAGCCCGGTCCCGATTGCCAGATAAACGAAGTCTTTGCAGCCTCGCGCCGCGCCAAAATACAGCTCGCCCAGTGCCGCCGCGTTGGTATCCTTGTGAACCCAGACCGGCAGATCGTCGCCCAGGCGCTGCCGGACGCCATCGCGCAGAGGAACACCGGTCCAGCCCAGATTGACGGCGTAGTGCACGATACCGCTCGCCGGATCGACATGGCCCGGTGAGCCGATCCCAACCCCTGCCACCGGTCCTGGCGCCTCGGCGCGAAGCGCGTCAACTGTCCGCGCGATCTGGTCGAGCGCCGCGTCCGGGCCGTCGTCAGGACGGGTCGGCAACACTCGCTCCGCGATCCGGTTTCCACGCCGGTCGACCAACGCTAGCGCGATCTTCGTCCCGCCGATGTCCACACCGATCGCAACCTGACCGCCTGTCACGTCACTCGCCCCTCTCGATAGGCTGCCAAACTGCCTTAAGCCTAGCGCACGGGACGGGCACCGCCAAGCGCCGCCCGTCCTGGATCTGCCTGCCAAATGTCCCGCGCGCAGGCGCAAAAAACGCCGCCCGGTTTCCCGCGCGGCGTCTTGGCACTATGGCGCTCGCGGTCAGCCGATCACCTCTGGCAGGCGCTTGATGCGCGGATCGGTGAACAGATCGTTCTCGTCCGTGCTGCGCGTGCTAAACTCGGAGACAACCGCGCCTTCTGGCCCGCCCTGGAACCAGTGCCAAGTTTCCGGATAAAGCGTGTACTGATCGCCCGGCCGCAGCACGATCTCGTGCCAAACGGTGTAGTATTCCTCGTCGCCGGCGGGCGGCTTGGCCTTCGGGTTGGGAGTCGGCTCGCCGGGCACGTACAGATAGACCTCGCCCCACCGGCAGCGGAACGTCTCTTCTTTGCCCGGCTGGCCGTTCACAGGTGGGTGGAAATGCTGAGGGCAGGTCTGCCCTGGCAGCAAGACCAGCTCCTTGGCGCACACGCGCTCGGTGTTAACGTAGACAACCAGCGCCAGGCCGGTGCGCTCAAAGTCGCCCAGGCCGAGGTCGGCGATTTCGATGTTCTCGCGTTCTTCAGGGGTCAGGACGATGCCCGCCCGCTGAAGGTATTCATACGCTCTTTGCTGCCACTTGCGATGTTCCTCCTTTGTCAGCGCCATGCCAGCTTCTCCTGCTCGGTACAGACTACCTGTCTG
This sequence comes from Thermoflexus sp., assembly GCA_020724465.1. Lineage (GTDB taxonomy): Bacteria > Chloroflexota > Anaerolineae > Aggregatilineales > Aggregatilineaceae > DYGX01. The sequence continues at coordinate 527 of DYGX01000014.1, read as the reverse complement.
CCAGATGGGCTAAGCTGGCCCCTCAGCCACCCGGCTGTCGTCCAGCGCGCCCACCATATACTGCACGATCTCTTGGTGATTGGTTTCGGCGGTCTTCTTTTCGGCCACCTTACGCCCGCGATGCATCACCACAATTCTGTTTGTCACAGCGAACACGTCGTGCATGGTGTGGCTGATCAGGATCACCGGAATACCCTGATCGCGCAGGCGCAGGATCAGGTCAAGAACCTTGCGCTGCTCGACCACGCCGAGGTTGTTCGTCGGCTCGTCCATGATCAGCAGCTTGGCGCGCCAATAGAGCGCGCGCGAAATCGCTACCGCCTGGCGCTGCCCGCCCGACAGGTTGTCAATGCGAGCCATCAGCGAAGGGAACTGCACATCGAGCGTTTCCAGCAGCTCGCGCGACGCGTCATGCATCGCCTGTTGATCGAGCACGCGAATCAAGCCGCCCAGCAGGCTCCGTTTCATCTCGCGCCCTAGAGGCTGTTATGCACTTTAGAGCACATGAGCCACCACCTGAACAAACC
>DYGX01000002.1 GCA_020724465.1 Thermoflexus sp. | reverse complement strand
ATCCGCGAAGGCGGTCTCACCGTCGGCGCCGGTGTCATTACCGAAATCCTTGAGTGATCGTGGCAAGGGCTGGCAAGTTGCACCCGCCCGGTGGTATCTGCCAGCCCTTCTAGGTGACTTCTCGAAGAAGAGCGAAGTCTGAGGAAACTATATGGCCAAGCAAAAACTCCGCATTCGGCTCAAGGCGTATGACCACCGCGTTCTGGATCAGTCGGCTCAGCGCATCGTTGAGACGGCAGAGCGCACTGGGGCGCGCGTTGTAGGACCCGTCCCGCTGCCAACACGCATCGAGCGCTTTACCGTGCGCCGCTCTCCGTTCATCGACAAGGACTCGCAGGAGCACTTCGAAATCCGGACGCACAAGCGCCTGATCGACGTGTTGGAGCCAGACAGCAAGACCATCGACACTCTGATGCGGCTGAACCTGCCGGCGGGTGTGGATATCGAGATCAAGATCTAGTCGCTCTGGCCGTGGATGCTGAGACGGCCTGCAGGTCGAATCAGCAGATGCAAAGGAAGCGACCCTACTCCTTGGCAAGACTAGACTAGCGAGGCAGGGATGATGCGTGGCCTGGAGGGAACTCCCCTCCCCCACACAGTCCCTTGGAGGCAGCATGAAGGGGATCATTGGTAAAAAGGTGGGCATGACCCAGATCTTCAGCGAAGACGGACAGGCCATTCCGGTGACCGTCATCCAGGCTGGGCCATGCTACGTCACTCAGATTCGCACGGAAGAAAAAGACGGCTACGCCGCTGTGCAGCTCGGCTTCGAGGAACTGCCGCCCAAGCGTAACGGTTCTTCGCGGCTGACCAAGCCAAAGCGCGGCCACCTCAAGCGCGGCAACCTCGATCTGCCCGATCTCCGCTATCTGCGCGAGTTCCGCGTGAAAGAGGTCGATGTGGAAGAGGGGCAGCGGCTGACGGCGGATGTCTTCGAGACGGGCGACCGGATCGACGTGATCGGGACTTCGAAGGGGCGCGGTTTCGCCGGCACGGTCAAGCGCCACAACTTCAACCGCCAGAAGAAGACCCACGGCCAGTCCGACCGTGAGCGCGCGCCGGGTTCGATCGGCTCGACCTCGACCCCCGGCCGCGTGCTGAAAGGCACGCGTATGGCCGGCCGCATGGGTGGCGAACGGGTGACCGTCCAGAATCTGGAAGTCGTCGTGGTGGATGCGGACAAGAATCTGCTGGCCGTTCGCGGCTCGGTTCCCGGCAGCAAGGGCGGCATTCTGCTGATCAAAGAGTCGCGCAAAAATCGCCGCGAGCGCTAAGCCGCATCGGAGGAGTTCGGAATCATGCAAGTACCTGTTCACAACATGGCAGGGGACCAGATCGGCACGGTCGAGCTGCCCGCCGACATTTTCGAGGTGGAAGTCAACCCTGGCTTGATGCACCAGGCCTACGTCCGCCAGATGGCTAACGCCCGCCTGGGAACGCACAAGACCAAGACGCGCGGCGAAGTCAACCGCACCAAGGCGAAGTGGTACCGCCAGAAGGGTACCGGTCGCGCCCGCCACGGCTCGCGCAATGCCCCGATCTTCGTCGGTGGGGGTGTGGCGCACGGGCCGCAGCCGCGCGATTATACCAAGCGCATGCCGCGCAAGATGCGCCGCCAGGCACTGCGCTGCGCGCTGTCGGCGCTGGCAGCCGACGACCAGATTCTGGTCGTCGACCGCTTCTCTGTCGACGGTCCCAAAACGCGTGACATGAAGGCGCTGCTGGACCGGCTGGTCGGTGAGCAAAGCGCGCTGATTCTGGTCGCGGAGCGCGACGAAGCGTTGGAAAAGAGCGTGCGCAATCTGCCGAATGCACGCACCCTGCGCGCGTCGTACCTGAACATTCGCGACCTGCTGTCGCACGACCGCGTGATCATCCCGCAGGCGGCGCTGTCGGTGATCGAGTCCTTTCTGGGCCAGTCGGACGAGCGCTAGAGGAGTAAGACGCGATGGGTAAAGGTGCGCTGCACGTATACGATGTCATCCGCCGGCCCGTGATCACCGAGAAGACGCACGAGATGGTCGATGCGGCCAACCAGTACGTTTTCGAAGTCGATATGCGTGCCAACAAGCTACAGGTCAAAGACGCTGTCGAGCGCATTTTCGACGTGAGTGTGGTTAAGGTCAACACCATGGTCATGCCGCCCAAACGCGGGCGCCGGGGCCGCAAATTCTACGTGCGCTCGAAGGCCTGGAAGAAAGCGGTTGTCACGCTGGCGCCGGGCCAGGAGATCACGCTGTTTAACGTCTAAGTCCGAGGAAAGGCGCAGGCGGGTCAGATATCCGCACCTCACGGGGCTAATGACCGCCAGACGCCACACAGGTTTGAGGTAGAACGATGGCACTCAAGAAGTATAAGCCCACCTCTCCCGGTCGCCGGGATATGACGGGCGCCAGTTTCGAAGAGATCACGCGCACGACGCCGACGAAGAGTCTGGTCGAAAACAAGCGCCGCCGTGCGGGCCGCAACCACAGCGGGCGCGTGACCGTGCGCCATCGCGGCGGCGGGCACAAGCGCCGTTACCGCGTGATCGATTTCCGCCGCGACAAGCACGGCATCGCGGCACGGGTCGCCTCGATTGAGTACGATCCCAACCGCTCGGCGCGCATTGCGCTGCTGGTTTACGCCGACGGCGAGAAACGCTACATCATCGCCCCGCTCGGTCTCCAGGTCGGGGACACTGTCATGAGCGGGCCGGATGTCGAGATCCGCGTGGGCAACACCCTGCCGATCAAGGCGATCCCGGTTGGCTCGCTGGTGCACAACGTGGAGCTATATCCTGGGCGTGGTGGTCAGCTCGCGCGGGCGGCGGGCACCTCGGCGCAGTTGTTGGCGAAAGAAGGAACCTACGCACAGCTCCGGCTGCCCAGCGGCGAAGTGCGCCGGATCCACGAGAACTGCCAGGCCACGCTGGGCCAGGTGGGCAACACCGATCATGGCAATATCAAGCTGGGCAAGGCTGGACGGAAGCGCTGGCTCGGCTGGCGCCCGACCGTCCGCGGCTCCGCGATGGACCCCAACAGCCACCCGCACGGCGGGGGCGAGGGCCGTTCGCCGATCGGCATGCCCGGCCCGAAGACGCCCTGGGGCAAGCCAGCGTTGGGCAAGAAAACGCGGCATAACAAGCGCACGGACCCGTTCATCGTGCGGCGTCGCGGAAAGCGTCGTTAGTGGTAATCGGAGGCTAGCATGTCGCGTTCACTGAAAAAGGGGCCGTACGTTTCGCCCAAGCTGATGAAGAAGATCGAAGCCATGCGCGAGCGTGGCGATAAGAAGGTGATCCGCACCTGGAGCCGTGCCTCAACCATCTTCCCGCAGATGGTCGGCTTCACCATCGCGGTTCACGACGGGCGCCGCCATGTGCCGATCTACATCACCGAAAACATGGTAGGGCACAGACTCGGCGAGTTCGCGCCCACGCGCACCTATCGTGGGCACATGGCCGAAAAGAAGAAGAAGTAAGCACGCCGAGACGGAGTAAGGATGAGTTACCATGGATGTTCGTGCTACCGCTCGCTACCTGCCGATCTCGGCCCAGAAGATGCGCCTGGTGTGTGATCAGGTGCGCGAGATGGACGCGGACCAGGCGCTGACCGTGCTGCGGTTCATGCCGCATAAAGGCGCGCGCTTCCTGTCCAAGCTGGTCGAGTCGGCAATTGCGAACGCCGAGATGAATTTCGAGCTGAACCGCCAGGACCTGTATATCAAGACGCTCATGGCCAACGAAGGCCCGAGCCTGAAGCGGGTCAAGGCGGGCGCGCGTGGTCGCTACAAGCCGCGTGTCAAGCGTTCGACACATCTCACGCTGGTCCTGAGCGAGCGTGAGGAGGAGAAAGCATAAATGGGTCGAAAAGTCCACCCAGTCGGTTTCCGTCTGAAGATCAACCGCGACTGGTCTGCGCGCTGGTACGCGGAAGGCGACCGCTACACCAACCTGCTCCACGAGGATTTCCGGATCCGCCGCTATGTGGAACAGGAAGCGGAACGCGCAGGGATCAGCGGCGTCGAGATCGAGCGCTATCCGAATCAGGTCCAGGTCACGCTCTTCACGGCCAAGCCCGGGATCGTGATCGGGCGCAAGGGCGAAAGTGTCAAGAAGCTGCGCCAGGGCCTGGAAGAGATCACCGGCAAGAAGGTGAAGGTCGAGGTCGAGGAGATCGAGAAGCCCGACCTGGACGCCAAGCTGGTCGCCATGAACATCGCCAGCCAGCTTGAGCGCCGCATCGGCCACAGCCGCGCGATGAAGCGCGCGGTCGGGCAGGCCATGCGCCAGGGGGCCAAAGGCATCAAGATCCAGGTCAGCGGCCGCTTGGCCGGGGCCGAAATGGCCCGCCGCGAGTGGCAGATGGAAGGCCGGGTCCCGCGCCATACTCTGCGCTCGATCATCGACTACGGCACCGCCGAAGCGCTGACGACCTTTGGACGTATCGGGGTCAAGGTCTGGATCTACAAGGGCGAGAAGCTGGAAGAGGAAACCCGGGCCCCCGAACCGTCGGATGTCTATGTGAGCCAATAAGCAGAACGAACCTGGCCGCCTGGGCGGCCAGGCCCGGCAGCCTGCCAGGAAAAAACGTTCTGACTTACGAGGAGTGAACGATCCATGTTAATGCCAAAGCGGGTGAAATACCGCAAGCAGTTCCGCGGGCGCATGAAAGGTAAGGCCCAGCGCGGCAACGTGGTCCAGTTTGGGGATTATGGCCTGCAGGCCCTGGAACCCGCGTGGATCACCAGCCGCCAGATCGAGTCGGCCCGCCGCGCGATCATGCGTCACATCAAGCGCCGTGGGCGCGTCTGGATCCGCGTGTTTCCAGACAAGCCCGTCACCAAGCGCTCGGCTGAGAGCCGCATGGGTAAAGGTAAGGGTTCGGTCGATCACTACGTGGCCGTGGTGCGCCCTGGCTTGATCTTGTTCGAGATGGCCGGGACGGATGAGGAGATCGCCCGCGAAGCGCTGCGCCTGGCCGCCTTCAAGCTGCCGATTTCCGCGCGCTTCGTCAAGCGGATCGATCCGATCTCAGGCGAGGAGATGGCGTGATGGCCCGGAGATCCAATGAAATCCGCAGCATGACCGACGCGGAGCTGGCCAAAGCGATCCATGATGCGAAGGAAGAGCTGTTCAACCTGCGTTTCCAGTGGGAATCCGGCCAGCTCGAGGATTACACGCGCATCCGCCAGTTGAAGAAGGATGTGGCGCGCTACCTGACCATTCAGCGCGAGCGCGAACTGGCCGCGCAGATCGTTCAGGAGGAACGCAATGACAAATAACCGGCGCCGGCTCGAGGGCCGTGTCATTCGCAACGCGATGGAGAAGACGGTTGTGGTCGAAGTGGAGACCACCAAGCGCCATCCGTTGTACAAGAAAGTGGTCAGGACGTCGAAGAAGTACAAGGCGCACGACGAAACCAATGCCATCCCGGTCGGCGCCCTGGTTCGCATCGTCGAGAGCCGCCCAATCAGCAAGACCAAGCGGTGGGTTGTCGAGGCTGTCCTGGAAACCCCAGAAACAGCGGCTACTGAGACTCCGGCCACTGAATTACCCGAAGTCGAAGAGGCATAACCGGACCAGTCCCGGAGTGAGGCGTTAGAGATGATTCAAAACGAATCGCGCTTGAAGGTTGCCGACAACACCGGCGCCCGCGAGATCCTGGTCATTCGCATCATGGGTGGCTCGAAGCGCAAGACCGCAACCGTGGGCGACATCGTGATCGGGACGGTGAAGTCCGCGTCGCCGCAGGGGTCGGTGAAGAAGAGCGAAATTGTCCGCGCGGTCATCGTGCGTACGGCCAAGGAGTACCGGCGCGGGGATGGGTCGTACATCAAGTTCGACGACAACGCCGCCGTCATTCTCCAGGGCGACACCAAAGACCCGCGCGGCACCCGCATCTTCGGCCCGGTGGCACGCGAGCTGCGCGAGAAGGGTTTCATGAAGATCGTCTCGCTGGCTCCCGAAACGCTGTAGCGCCCTGGCCAGCTTGAGATGGGAGTGAAATAGGCATGCAACGGATCAAAAAGGGCGACACCGTCGAGGTGATCGCCGGCAAGGACAGAGGGACGCGCGGCGAGGTGCTGCGTGTCATTCCCAAAAAGGACCGCGTGGTTGTCGAGCGGGTCAACATCGTCAAGAAGCACCAGCGCCCCGTTCAAGCGGGCCGCCAGCAGGTTCAGCCCGGCATCATCGAGTTCGAGGCGCCGATCCACCTCTCAAACGTGATGCTGGTCTGCCCGCAGTGCGAGGCCCGCACGCGCGTCGGCTACCGGGTGAACGAAGATGGCCGCAAGGTCCGCGTGTGCCGCAAGTGCGGCCAGGATATCGAATGACCCGCGCGCGGAGTGAGGTTTAGGACACATGGCACAGAATCGCTTGCTGGAAAAGTACCGCAACGAAGTGGTCCCAGCGCTGATGGAAGAATTCGGCTATTCCAGCGTGATGCAAGTCCCGCGCTTGAAGAAAGTGGTCGTCAATATTGGCGTGGGCGAGGCACTGGACAACGCGAAAGCGCTTGATGGTGCGGTGGAAGATCTCCGCCGCATTACGGGACAGCAGCCCATCATCACCAAGGCGCGCAAGAGCATCGCGGCCTTCAAACTGCGCGAAGGGCGCGCCATTGGCGTCAAAGTCGATCTCCGTGGCGAGCGGATGTGGTCGCTGCTCGACCGCCTGATGAACATCGCCCTGCCCCGCACTCGTGACTTTAGCGGGGTCAGCCCGGACTCGTTCGACGGGCGCGGCAACTACACACTGGGCTTGCGCGAGCAGCTGCTGTTCCCGGAAATCGAGTACGACAAGATCGACAAGGTGCGCGGCATGGAGATCACCATCGTGACCAGCGCACAGACCGACGAAGAGGGACGCCGCCTGCTCCATCTGCTGGGCATGCCGTTCCGCCAGCGCTGAGACATACGGCTCAAGAGCAATCAGGAAGGTTTGACCCGATGGCGAAGAAGTCAATGGTGGCCCGCGAAAAGAGACGCAAGTACCGGGTGCGTGTGCGCAATCGCTGCCAGTACGTCGACCCGAACTCGGGCAAGGTCTGCGGCCGCCCGCGCGGCTACATCCGTCGTTTTGGGCTTTGCCGGATCCACTTCCGCGAACTTGCCCTGGAGGGCAAGATCCCGGGTGTGGTGAAGTCGAGCTGGTAATGGTCTGGGAGTCTCAAGATGCACAGTGATCCCATCGCCGATATGTTGACGCGTATTCGCAACGCCCTGATGGCCGGTCATGCGTCGGTTGCCATCCCGGCGTCGAAGAACAAGGTCGACATCGCCAAGATTCTGAAAGAAGAAGGGTACATCGAGGGGTACACCGTCAGCGACGAGTTCCCGCCGATGATCCAGATTCAACTCAAGTATTGGGGCAAGCGCCGCGAGCGGCGGCCTGTCATCAGCAATGTGCAGCGCGTCAGCAAGCCTGGCCGCCGCGTCTACGTCGGGAAGAACGAGATTCCGTGGGTTCTCAGTGGCATGGGCATCGCAATCCTGTCCACGCCCAAGGGGATCATGACGGGTCAGCAAGCGCGGCGTCAGGGTGTGGGTGGCGAGGTGCTCTGCTACGTCTGGTAATCCAGCGAGCAGTGTGCCGACGGACGCCTTAGGGGCGCAGCGGGCGGCAGTGGAGTGACTGGTCGAGGATGTGGAGACCATAGCGGTTTTCTGCCTTCGCCCAGAGGCTTCACGATACGCCCAGGCCCAACCTAATCACCCGGCGCCTTGCATAGGCAGCCAATGGAGGATAGGGACCGTGTCTCGAATTGGAAAAAAACCGATTCCGATCCCGGACAAAGTGCAAGTCAACATCGACGGCACAGCCGTGACCGTCAAGGGGCCTAAAGGCGAACTTTACCACCAGTTCCCGCCTAGCATGAACATCGCCGAGCAAGACGGCGTGATCACGGTCACCCGTCCCTCGGATCACCGCCAGCATCGCGCGCTGCACGGCATGACGCGCGCGCTGATCGCCAACATGGTGACGGGTGTCAGCCAGGGGTTCGAGCGCGTGCTGGAAATCGAAGGTGTGGGCTACCGCGCCGAGATGGACGGCTCGACGCTGGTCATGCACCTCGGCTACTCGCACCCGATCCGCGTTGAGCCGCCCGCGAACTGCGAGTTCGCGGTCGAAGAGCGCGGCCGCATCGTGCGCATCCGGGGGATTGACAAGCAGGTGGTCGGCGAACTGGCCGCCAACATCCGCAAGATGCGCCCGCCGGAACCCTATAAGGGCAAGGGCGTGCGCTATCAGGGCGAGTTCATTCGCCGCAAGGCCGGGAAGACGGGTAAGGCATAGCCTGTAGTGTCGTGAGAGTGAATCGATGAGTGAAAAAAGCCGAATCGCACGGAAGCGTCGCCACGCGCGGGTGCGTGCACGGATCACCGGAACCGCCGAACGCCCGCGTCTGAACGTTTTCCGCAGCCTGGAGCATATCTACGCCCAGGTGATCGACGACACAGCCGGCCATACACTTGCCGCTGCCTCGACCATTGATCGAGACCTGCGGGAGAAAATCGAAGGCAAAACCAAGTCTGAGGCCGCCAAGCTTGTGGGCGCGCTGGTCGCCGAGCGCGCGCAGAAAGTCGGGATCAAGAAGGTCGTTTTCGACCGCGGTGGTTACCGCTATCACGGGCGTGTCAAGGCGCTGGCCGAAGCCGCCCGCGAGGCTGGACTCGAATTTTAGGGCGCACCTGTCCTGGGCAGCGGCGGACATCGGGCCGCCCTGGCCCAGGACGGCAAGCTGGTAACTGGAGAAGACCATGGGAAGACGAGAACCGAGACTGCGCCGCGATGATGACCGCGAAGAACTCGACGAGCGTGTCATTGACATCACTCGCGTCGCCAAGGTTGTGAAAGGTGGCCGCCGTTTCGCCTTCCGCGCCGTTGTCGTCGTCGGCGACAACCGCGGACGGGTCGGGATCGGCATCGGCAAAGCCCGCGGTGTGCCGGACTCGATCCGCAAGGCGTCTGAACGCGCCCGGCGTAATATGGCATCTGTGTCGCTCATTGACACCACCATCCCGCACGCGATCACCGGCAAGCGGGGCGGCGCAGTCGTGCTGCTCAAGCCCGCCTCGCCCGGCACGGGCGTGATCGCCGGCGGCGGTGTGCGTGCGGTGCTCGAGGCGGCAGGCATCCGCGATATCCTGACCAAGAGCCAGGGCAGCGCCAACACGCTGAACGTGGCACACGCGACTTTCGAGGCGCTCAAGAAGCTGCGCGATCCGGAAGAACTGGCGCGGATGCGCGGCAAGGACGCGCCCGAAGTCGTACCATTCTGGAAGCGCGAGGGCAGGCGCAATGGCTAAGAAACTGCAAGTCACACTGGTGAAAAGCCCGATTGGCTACGAAAAGTCTCAAAAAGCAACGGCACGGTCGCTGGGTCTCACCCGCCTGAACAAAACGGTGATCCACGACGATACGCCGCCCGTCCGTGGCATGATCAACAAGATCATCCACATGGTGGAAGTGAAGGAAATCGACGAATGAAACTGCATGAACTGCGTCCCGACGAGGGTGCGACCAAGAAACGCAAGCGTGTGGGCCGCGGGATCAGCGCCGGTCAGGGCAAGACGGCCGGGCGCGGTACGAAGGGTCAGGGCGCGCGCGCAGGGGGTGGCAAGGGTCCCTACTTCGAGGGTGGCCAGCTTCCGCTGGTGCGCCGTCTGCCTTTCAAGCGCGGTTTCACCAACATCTTCCGTATCGAATATCAGGAAGTCAATCTCGACGATCTGGCGCGCGTCTTCGAGGCGAACGCCGAAATCTCACCCGAAACGCTGGCGGCACGCGGCCTGATTCGCAAAGCTACCGACCCGGTGGTCATCCTGGGCCGGGGCGAACTCGACATCCCGCTCAAGGTAAGCGCGCACCGCTTCTCGAAAAGCGCCCAGGAGAAGATCACGGCGGCGGGTGGCAGCGTCGTCACGCTGGAGCTGGACATCACCGGCGCGCGTGCCACCGTCAAGAAGCTGCGCAAAGAGCAGCTTGCCGCGCTGCGCGGCGAGAGTGCAGTCGACTGATACAGCATCGCCGAGGCGGCCGGGGAGCAACACGGGCAACGCGCCCGGCTGTCCCCGGCTGCTGCCGGCTCCTGCTGCCAGCGACAGACTAGAGCAAAGAGGACAAGGTAATTATGATCGAGGCGCTGCGGAACGCATTTCGGCTGCCGGATCTCCGGCGGAAAATGCTCTACACCGCGATGATTCTGGTAATCTACCAGTTTGCCGCGCATGTCACCGTGCCTGGTGTCGATCGGGACGCGCTCGACCAGCTCTTCAGCGGCGATCAGGCCGGCTTCTTGAACGTGCTCAACCTGCTGTCGGGCGGGGCTGTTTCGAATTTCAGCGTGATCGCCAACGGGGTGTACCCGTACATCACCGCGTCAATCATCCTGCAGCTCCTCGTCCCGATCATCCCCCGGCTCGAAGCCATCGCCAAAGAGCCGGGCGGGCGCGAGAAGATCAACCAGTACACCTATTATCTGGCTATTCCGATGGCGGCGCTGCAGGCCATCGGCCAGATTAACATCTTCGAAAGCCAGATTCAGGGGACCACGCTCATCCCCGGCTTCGGCTTTGGGGCGAACAGCGATCTGCTCACGACGCTTGCGGTGATCATCACAATGACCGCCGGAACGATGTTCGCCATCTGGCTCGGCGAGCTGATCACCGAGCAGGGCATCGGCAACGGCATCTCGATCATCATCTTTGCGGGCATCGTCGCGCGGGTCCCGGCCAACCTGGTCCAGCTTCTGCAAACCAACTTCATCTTCAACCTGGTCACGTTCGTGCTGCTGACCGTGCTGACGGTAGTCGTGATCGTGATCATCCAGGAAGGCACGCGCCGCATCCCGGTGCAGTATGGCAAGCGTGTCCGCGGGCGCAAGATGTACGGCGGCGGCGCGACCCATATCCCGCTGAAGGTCAATACTGCGGGCATGATCCCGCTGATCTTCGCGCAGTCAATCGTCACTTTCCCGGCGATCCTGGCTGGCTTCTTCGGCTCGGGCGATACTGTGCGCCGCATCCAGGACATCTTTGGCAACCAGCAGGGCTTCTTCTACTGGTTCCTGTACTTCATGCTTGTGGTCGGTTTCACCTACTTCTACACGGGCGTGATGATCCAGAACCAGAACCTGGTCGAAAATCTTCAGAAGAACGGCGGGTTCATTCCGGGCATTCGCCCAGGCCGGCGCACCCAGGAATACATCAACCGCATCGTCAACCGGATCACCCTGGTGGGCGCGATCTTCCTGGGCGCAGTGGCGGTTCTGCCGGGCCTGATGCAGGTTGTCCAGCGGGTCGTCCTGGGGCCGGCGGGAGCCAGCGGCCAGAACCCCGCGCTGGTCATCAGCAGCGCCGGGTTGATCATCGTGGTTGGTGTCGTGATCGACACGATGCGGCAGCTGGAAGCGCAGCTTGTGATGCGCAACTACGACGGGTTCATGCGCTAGGGCTTTCGATGTTCTGGGGCGCCTGCGTTGCGAGGCGCCCTCTACTGCCCGCCGGCGGCGGGCAGCGCGGCGAATGCGAATGGCACCGATACCAAAAACGCCTGAAGAACTGATGATCATGCGCGAGGCAGGCCGGATCACAGCGCTGGCCTTGCAGGCCATGCGCGAAGCTGTGGCGCCGGGCGTGAGCACCAAAGAACTCGACGAGATCGCGGCAGAGGTGCTGCGCAAACACGGCGCGACCGCGGCCTTCCTGGGCTATCCGCCCGGCAGCCCGTATCCGTTTCCGGCCACCATCACAGCATCGATCAATCACGAGCTGGTTCACGGCATCCCAAGCGAGGAGCGCATCCTGCAAGAAGGCGACATCATCAGCCTGGACTGCGGCGCCATCTACAACGGCTATGTCGGCGATGCGGCCTTCACGATGGGCGTCGGGACGATCAGCCCTGAGGCTCAGCGGCTGCTGGAAGTCACCGAACAGGCGCTCCGCATCGGGATCGACAAGGCGCGCGCCGGCAACCGGACGAGCGACATCTCGCGCGCGGTGCAGGCTTACGTCGAGAGCCAGGGTTTCAGCGTGGTCCGCGAATACACAGGGCACGGTGTCGGGCGCAGCATGCACGAAGAGCCGCAGGTGCCCAACTGGTGGCCGGCTGGCCGCCCCCGGGTGCGCACCTGGAACAGCGTCCGGCTGGTACCGGGCATCACCTTTGCGATCGAGCCGATGGTCAACGCCGGGCGCCCTGAAACGAAGGTGTTGGAAGACCACTGGACGGTGGTCACGCGGGATGGCTCGCTGTGCGCGCACTTCGAGCACACCGTTGCCATCACGCCCGACGGGCCGCCGATCATCCTGACGGCCCTCTAGCCCCGCGCTCGAACAGGGATCCGGGGCCTAGCTCTGCCAGGGTTGGCAAGTTAACCCTGGTCAAGCCCGCCTGTTTTCGCTAAAATAGTGGTTCTGTCCGGCGAACAAACGCGCCGAAGTACGAGGAGAAATCCGTAAATGGCACGTATCGAAGGTGTTGACCTTCCGCGCAGCAAGCGCGTCGAAGTCGCGCTGACCTACATCTACGGTATTGGGCCAACCCGCAGCAAGCAGATCCTGGAAGCGGCCGGCATCAACCCGGACACGCGCGTCCGCGATCTGACTGAGGCAGAAGTTCAGTCCTTGCGCGAGCAGGTCGGCAACTACCGGGTTGAGGGCGAGCTGCGCCGCGAGGTCCAGCTCAATATCAAGCGTCTGATTGAAATCGGCAGCTACCGTGGCCTCCGCCACCGCCGCAACCTGCCGGTGCGCGGCCAGCGGACCCGCACTAACGCGCGCACGCGCAAGGGTCCCAAGAAGACCGTGGCCGGGCGCGGCCGCCGTCGTGGTGCCAAGAAGAAGTAGTTCGCGCTGGGGGGTGATGGCGCGAGGCGGGCTCGGCGCCGCAGCGCCGCACCGCGTCTTGTAGTGCCGGGCGCCAGGGGACCAGTCCCTTATGCGGCTCCGCCCATCACCAAACACTGCAGGTTAACGCTCGAGGAGAAAGTCACCATCCATGGGACGTACGCGTCGGGGTCCGCAGCGCGGACCCAAGAAAGCAAAGAAGAACATCCCGTACGGACAGGCGCATATCCAGGCGACGTTCAACAATACGATCGTCTCGATGAGCGATCAGCAGGGGAACGTCATCGCGTGGGCCAGCGCGGGAACAGCCGGGTTCAAAGGCAGCCGCAAGAGCACGCCCTTCGCCGCGCGGATGGTCGCTCAGCAGGCGTCTGAGAATGCTAAAGAACACGGGATGCAGGAAGTAGACGTCTTCGTCAAAGGCCCCGGCCCAGGGCGCGAAGCGGCAATCCGCGCCATCCAGGCCAGCGGCCTGAAAGTACGCTCGATCACCGATGTGACGCCGGTCCCGCACAACGGCGTGCGCCCGCCGAAGAAGCGTCGCGTCTAGTTGTTGGTTGGCCTTGTTCAATTGCATAGACGAGTGGTGTAAACACACTTGTCACAGCTAGTGTGGAGGAAGCCAAGAATCAATGGCACGTTATACCGGTCCAGTTTGTAAGCTGTGCCGCCGCGAAGGGGAAAAGCTGTTCCTCAAAGGCGCGCGGTGTTTGTCTCCCAAGTGCGCGGTGGAACGCCGCACCTACCCGCCCGGCCAACACGGTCGCGAGGCGCAGTTCAAGCGCGGGCGTGGCTCTGACTATGCGCTCCAGCTTCGCGAGAAGCAGAAGGCCCGCCGGATCTACGGTGTGCTGGAGCGTCAGTTCCGCCGCTATTTCCGCGAAGCCCTGCGCCGTCCGGGTCTGACTGGTTCGAATTTGCTGTCGTTGCTTGAGTCGCGCCTGGACAATATCGTCTACCGCCTCGGGTGGGCCGATTCGCGGGCGCACGCACGGCAGATGGTGACCCACGGTCATATCACGGTCAATGGCCGCCGCACGAATATTCCGTCATACCAGGTCCGCCCTGGCGATGTGATCGGAATCCGCGAAGGCAGCCGCAAGCGCACGTATTTCAAGGAACTGCCCGCCTACATCGCCGATCGTCCCCCGGCGCCCGAGTGGCTCGAGCTGGATCTGGCAAGCATGACGGGTACGGTGCTGCGCGTGCCGGAGCGCCGCGATATCGACATGCCGCTCAATGAGCAGTTGATTGTGGAATACTACTCTCGGTAACGGTGGAACGACTAGCGAGCCAACCTGTAAGTGAAGAACGTGTGAGGAGGCGGCGTGGTCACGAATAACATGGTGTTGCCCAAGATCGAAGGGGACGCCACAACTCAGAAATATGGGCGCTTCATCATCAGCCCCCTCGAACAGGGCTTTGGGATCACGGTCGGGCATGCGCTGCGGCGAGTGCTGCTGTCCTCGCTGCCGGGCGCGGCTGTCACCTCGATCCGCGTCTCTGACGTGCATCACGAGTTCTCCGCGATCCCGCACGTCCGCGAGGATATGACGCAGCTCATTCTGCAGGTCAAACAACTGCGCTTGAAGCTGCACGATGCCGAATCCGCCCGCCTGCGTCTCGAGGTGCAGGGCGAAGGGACCGTCACTGCCGCCGACATCGTGTGCCCCGCCGAAGTCGAGATCATCAACCCGGACCTTTATCTGTTCACAGCGGACTCCGACGAGGCGCGGGTTGAGATCGAGTTCATGGTGCAAAGCGGCGTCGGGTTCTCGCCTGCCGAAGACCGCGGACGGCTGCCGATCGGTGAACTGCCCATCGACGCGATCTTCAGCCCGATTAGGCGCGTCAACTACGACGTCGAGCGGGCGCGCGTGGGCCAGCGCACCAACTATGACAAGCTGGTGCTGGAGATCTGGACCGATGGCACCATTCGCCCGGAAGAGGCGATGAGCCAGGCCGCCGAAATCCTGATGAAGCACCTGATCATCATCGCCGGTGTGAGCGAGGAATCGCTCATGCCGCCGAAGGAAGAGGTCGCCGAGCCGGATCCGAACGCGCTGTCGCCCGAGATCTACGAAACGCCGATCGAAACGCTCGATCTGAGCGTGCGAGTCTTCAACTCGCTCAAGCGGACGGGCATCACCAACGTCGGCGAGGTGCTTGAGATGCTCGAGCGCGGCCCTGACGCGATGCTGGCGATCCGCAACTTTGGCGAGAAATCGCTCGACGAGCTGGTGACGCGGCTCCGCGAGAAGAACTATCTTCCCGCCGAGCACGACATTTTCTCCAACAGCTAAACGACCGACAAGGAAGCTGTGTGATGCGACACAAAGTAGCTGGTAAGCACCTCGGGCGAACGAAAGATCAGCGCAAAATGCTGCGCCGCAATCTGATCAATCAGCTGTTTCGCCACGAGCGGATCACGACCACCGAAGCCAAAGCCCGCGCCATCCGCGCCGAGGCCGAAAAGCTGATCACCGTCGCTAAGAAGGGTCGCGCTCATCCCAACCCGGCGCGCGGCGTGCATGCTCGCCGCCTGCTGCTGGCGCGCCTGAGCAATCCCGAATCGGTGGCCAAAGTCTATGATGAGCTGGCTCCACGCTATGAAACGCGTCCGGGCGGATATATCCGCCTGCTGAAGCTCGGCCCGCGCAAGGGCGATGCGGCGCCGATGGTGATGGTGGAGCTGGTGGATCGCGAGGAAGAATAGGCGTGTGAGTGAGGGAGTCACCCGCTACCGGGCCGTTCTGGCCTACGATGGGACCGACTATTTCGGCTTCCAGCGGCAGGCGGGTGACACTCCCACCGTCCAGGGAACTGTGGAGCAGGCAATCGCGCGGGTGACACAGCAGCACAGCACCATCATCGGGGCGGGCCGGACAGACACCGGCGTGCACGCCACAGGCCAGGTGATCGCGTTCGACGTAGCCTGGCGGCACTCCACCGCCGACCTGTGGCGCGCGCTCAACGCCAATCTCCCGGCGAGCATCGTGCTGCGGTCCCTGGAAGAAGCGGCGGCGTCCTTTCACCCGCGCTTTGACGCCCGCAGCCGGACCTACACCTACACGCTGGTGTTTGCGCCGGTCCGGCCGCCCCTGCTCATGCGCTACGCCTGGCATGTCGCCATGCAAGCCCCGCCGGACCTGGCGGGAATGCAGCGCGCCGCAGCCAGCCTGGTGGGACAACACGACTTCGCGACTTTCGGGCAGCCGCCTCAGGGCGAGAGCACCGTCCGCGAGGTTTACCGGTCCGAACTGGTGCAGGAGCAGGCACCAGAGCATGGCGGAACCATCGTGCGGTATACGATTGAGGCGAACGCGTTTCTGTATCGTATGGTCCGGCGGATTGTGGGGGGTCTCGTGCGGATCGCGCGGGGCGAGCTGACGGAAGATGATTTTCTGGCGGCGTTTCGAGCTGCCGACGGAACCTGGCCGAATCCAAGCGCGCCGGCGCACGGCCTGTGCCTGACACGCGTCACATACTGAGAGCGAGCGGGACGAACCCCGCGGAGTACGGGAATATGAAAATCAAGACCTATTCACCCAAACTGGCAGATATCCAGCGCGAGTGGTATGTCGTCGATGCCAAGAACCAGACGCTGGGGCGTCTCGCCACCCAGATTGCGCAGTTGCTGCGGGGTAAGCACAAGCCGATCTTCACCCCGCATATGGACGTTGGTGACTTCGTGATCGTGGTCAACGCCGACAAAATCCGCGTGACGGGCGACAAGCTGGAAACCAAGTTCTACTACCGGCATTCGGGCTACCCCGGCGGCCTGACCACGATCTCGCTGCGCGACCAGCTCGCGCGTCATCCAGAGCGGGTGATTCGCGCTGCCGTGCGCGGGATGCTGCCCAAGAACAAGCTGGGCCGCCAGCAGCTTAAGAAGCTGAAGATCTACACGACGGCCACCCACCCGCATGAAGCACAGCGTCCGAAGACGTATGACCTGTAACGGCAAAGAGGGTTAGTCACATGGCACCTGAGTATTACGAGGGCATCGGGCGGCGCAAGACGTCCACGGCGCGGGTCCGGCTGTGGCCGGGCGGCAACGGCAGCGTCGTCATCAACGACAAGCCCGGCGAGGAATACCTGACGCGGCTGGGTGATTTCGATATAGCCATCGAGCCGCTGCGCGTCGTTGGGCAGGAAAAGGCGTACAACGTCACCGTCAAGGTCCAGGGCGGTGGCGAGAGCGGTCAGCGCGACGCGATCCGCCTCGGCCTGGCCCGCGCCCTGCTGAAGATCGAGCCGGACTGGCGCTCGGTTTTGCGCGCCGGCGAATTCCTCTCGCGCGATCCGCGTGAGAAGGAGCGCAAGAAGCCCGGCCTCAAGCGCGCCCGCAAGGCCCCGACCTATACCAAGCGCTAGGTCGATTGCCGCGCGCGTCTGCCGCATTGATGTATCCACAACAGGCGACTCTCTGCCCACCAAGCTGAGAGTCTGCCTGTTTTTCCATTCGCGCGCCCGGTCGGGCGATCCCCGGTGCGCGCGGGTGCAGTGAGAGAGAGTCATGTCAATACGCCCCCTGCTCTCCATCCTGACCGACATCCTCGACCATCTGGCGCTGGCGGATGCCGAAGGGCTTCAGCTCGTCGATGCCGCTGCCGTGGCTGCGCAGCATCACCCGCCGCTCAATCCGGACTATCCTGCGCTGCTCGTCGCGCCGGATGCCGCCGACCTGCCGGATATCGCGCGCACCCTGCTGAACCAGTACCCGCCGGAACTCGCGGTCCAGATCGTCGCAGCCCCGGCGCCGGGCGCGGACGGGTGGGATATTCGCTCCGTGACACTCGGGCAGTTGGCCGCGGCAGACGGGATGCGGCAGTTGCTCGCGCTGGCCGTGCCCCCCCTGCCCCGCCCTGGCAGCATGGAAGGCTTCCAGGAGACAATCGCGCATCTGCGCGCCCCGGAAGGCTGCCCCTGGGATCGCAAGCAGACGCATCAATCGCTGCGCCCGTACCTGCTCGAAGAAACCTACGAGGTGCTCGACGCCCTCGATTCCGGCGACCCGGTGGCGCTGCGCGAGGAACTCGGCGACCTGCTGCTTCAGATCGTGCTGCACAGCCAGATCGCGGTCGATACGGGCGAGTTTCGCATGCCGGATGTGATCGCCTCCATCAACGAGAAGATCATCCGGCGACACCCGCATGTGTGGGGCGATGTCGAAGTCAGCGACGATCAGGATGTGAAGGTGAACTGGGACCGGCTTAAAGAAGCTGAGAAGCGCGAGGAGCGCACGTCGCGGCTCGAAGGAGTATCCAAATCACTTCCGGCGCTCTCGCAGTCATTCAGCTATCAGGACCGCGCGGCACGGGTGGGCTTCGATTGGGACTCCATCGATCCGGTTATCGCCAAAGTTCACGAAGAACTGCGGGAACTGCTGTCCGCGCAAACGGAGGCCGAGCGCGCGCACGAGATGGGCGATTTGTTGTTTGCCGCGGTGAACCTAGCGCGGTGGCTGAATGTCGATCCTGAGTCTGCGCTGCGCAATGCCAACCAGCGGTTCTTCCGCCGCTTCCGCTATATCGAGGAGCACGCTGCCGCGCAGAATCGCCCGCTGGAAGACATGACGCTAACGGAGATGGACGCGCTGTGGGACGACGCCAAGGCCAATGGCCTGTAGCACGGCAACAAAAAACTCCAGCCTGAAGCAGACTGGAGTTCTGTCGGGGCGCCCGGATTTGAACCGGGGACCTCACCGACCCGAACGGTGCGCGCTGGCCAAGCTGCGCTACGCCCCGAAAGCAGTGCGTAGTGTACTCCATGGCCCTCGCTTTGACAAGGGCGAATTCGCCCTGTTGGGGCCTGCTGCACAGAATAGGATGCAAACACATGTCAACCGATGACGGACGCCGCCGCTTCAACACCCTGACCGACCGCATGCGCTATCACACGCGGGGTCTCACCACCTCGCTGGGGACCAGACTGTACCGGATGGGGGTGCATCCCGACGCGATCACCGCCTTCGGCTTGGTGATCGTCGCTATCGCTGCGTACATCGCGTCGCAGGGCCATTTCTTCTGGGCAGGCGTGATCCTGCTGTTGGGCATGCCGCTCGACGCGCTGGATGGCGCCGTTGCGCGGGCCATGCAGCGCCAGGACAAATTCGGCGCGCTCTTCGACTCGACCCTCGACCGCTACGCGGACGGGTTCATCTTCATGGCGCTGGCTTACCATTCCAGCGTGTGGGGCAACGAGCGCGTGATGCTGCTCAGCATGGCGGCGTTGCTTGGCTCGCTACTGGTCAGCTATGTTCGCGCGCGCGCCGAAGGGTTGGACGTAGACTGCAAGGTTGGCCTGCTGACCCGTATGGAGCGCGTGTTCATCCTGCTGGCGATGCTGCTCACCGGCTGGATCGAAATCGGGCTGTGGATTCTGGCTGTCGGCACACACCTGACCGTCATCCAGCGGGTGTGGTATGTTTATCGTATCCTCAGCCGCCAAGGAGGCATCACATGACCATCGATCGGCGCGGGATCGAGTTCGGCCCCTTCGACCTGTTCGGACTGACCCTGAATCCAACCTTTCACTGGTACGGCCTGATCATCGTCTTCGGGATCCTGGCCGCAGCCTGGGTCGCAGCCTGGATGGCGCGGCGCGATCACAAGAACCCGGACCACGTGTGGAACGGAGTGATCCTGGTTGTCTTCCTGGGTGTGGTGTTTGCGCGCGCCTGGCACGTGCTGTTCCCTTCGGTGCACGCCGCGCGCGACCGGGCCTGGTATCTGTCCCATTTCTTCGATCTGAACGAAGGCCCGCTGGTCATTTGGAGCGGCGGCCTGTCGATCTTCGGCGCTGTGCTCGGCGGAGCGCTCGGCGTCGCCATCTACGCCTACCGCAACAAGCTCGATACCGTGTCGTGGCTGGACATCGGCGCGGTGGTGGTCCCGCTCGGACAGGCTATCGGTCGCTGGGGAAACTACGTCAATGAAGAGCTGTATGGTTCGCCGACCACCCTGCCGTGGGGCATCCGCGTTTCCAACCCGCCGCCGCCCTACTCGCCAGACACGCGCTTTCACCCGATCTTCCTCTACGAGTCGCTGTGGAATCTGCTGACCTTCGCCGTGCTGCTCGGCGTCTGGCTGCGCTACCGAAACCGGCTCAAGAAGGGCGACGTTCTGCTGATGTACCTGGTGCTCTATCCGCTGGCGCGCTTCCTGCTTGAATACCTGCGGATCGATGTCACGCTCGTCAACGGGATAAACGTGTCTCAGGTCGTCAGTGCCGTAACCGGGCTGCTCGCGCTCACATTCCTGCTCCTCCGCCACCGGACTGCGCTGCTTGCACGGGTGCGCCGCTTGCCCTTCTCGCGGCGCGAGCCTGGATCCGGCGCGGTATAGGCTGTTTTCGAGCGCGTGCCTGCCAAATTCAGGAACTTTTCACATCTGCGCCGGCCCGTCGCGTTGGAAGCCGCGCGGCACGGTTATACAATCTGACTGACCGGCTACGCGATAGCAGAGCGCCCCGATGATCGAGACGCACGAACTCACCAAGCGCTTCGGCGATTTTCTGGCGGTTGACCGCATCAGCCTGACCGTCCAGCCCGGCACGATCTTCGCCATCCTGGGGCCAAACGGCGCGGGCAAGACGACGACAATCCGGATGCTGACCTCGATCCTGGCCCCTACATCGGGCTGGGCGCGGGTTGCAGGCTTCGACGTTGTGCGGCAGCCCACCGAGGTGCGGGCGCGCGTCGGCGTGCTGACCGAGCAGCACGGCCTCTACCAGCGCATGAAAGCCGTCGAGTACCTCGATTTCTTCGCGCAGCTTTACCACCTGCCCCCTGCTCTGCGCCGGCGCCGTCCGTTGGAGCTTCTGGAGCATTTCGGGCTGGCCGACGCGCTTGACAAGCGGCTCGGCGAGTTCTCCAAAGGCATGCAACAGAAGCTCGCGCTGGCACGGGCGCTGCTGCACGACCCGGCGGTGCTGTTGCTCGACGAGCCGACCTCGGCGATGGACCCGCAGAGCGCCCGGCTGGTGCGCGAGGCCATTCGCGACCTGCAGCGCGCCGAGCGCACCATCATCATCACCACCCACAACCTGACCGAAGCACAAATGCTCGCCGACCGGATCGGGGTCATCCGGCACGGGCGGATCATCGCCGCAGGGACTTTCTCCGAGCTGGCGCAGCGCTTTGTCGGCCCGCCGCTGATGGAGCTACACGTCGCCAACGGTCTCAACGGGCTGGCCGACGCGCTGCGCGACCAGGTGCAGCTTGTCGAGCATGGCAGCGGCTGGTTACGCTATCGCACCGCAAATCCCGCCGAGGACAATCCGGCTATCCTGCGCCGCCTGCTGGGGCTGGGGGTCGAGGTCATCACCCTCAGCGAGGTCTCGCGCACTCTTGAAGATGTTTATCTCCAGATCGTCCGGGAAGATGAAGGGCACGATTCCCATGGCGAGCCTGAGCCATCCGTACGCTGACAGTCTGGCCCGACGCGCGGCATTCAGCCGGACACTGTCCAACGCGCTGATCGTGACCCGCCGCGAGGTTCGCGACAGCTTCCGCGACTGGCGCATCATGTCGCCCATCTTCCTGCTGACGCTGGTCTTTCCGCTGCTGGCGAACGCGATGACAGACCTGTTCATCACGTTCTTCGAAGAGAACGGCGCCGAGCCGTTGCTGCCCGCCCTGCTGCCGCTGCTGCCCATGATTGTCGGCTTCTTTCCGGTGTCGATCTCGCTGGTCATCGCGCTGGAGACATTTGTCGGCGAGAAAGAGCGGCTCAGCCTCGAACCCCTGCTGGCGACGCCGCTAACCAACACAGAACTCTATCTGGGCAAGTCGTTCGCGGCCATGCTTCCGCCTCTGCTGGCCAGCTACATCGGCATCGCGATCTACGTGGGCGGGTTGGTCTTTGGCGATACGCAGTGGCGGCCGCCGCTGGTACTGGTGGTTCAGATCCTGGTGCTCACGACCGTCCAGGCGCTGGTCATGGTCACCGGCGCAGTGGTGATCTCCAGCCAGACGACGTCCACCCGCGCCGCCAATCTGCTGGCCAGCTTCATTATCATTCCCATGTCGATGCTGGTTATCCTCGAAAGCATCATCATGGTCCAGCCCCACCGCCGTTATGTATTGTGGTTCCTGGCCCTTGGCCTGCTGGTGACGGTAGCGCTGCTGGTGCGCATGGGTGCGCGGCTCTTCAACCGCGAGGAACTGCTTGGCCGCTCGCTCGATCAGCTTAATCTGCGCTGGATCGGGCGTACCTTTATGCAGCAGTTTCGCGGTCCGCAGCTCCGGCGGACGACGCCGGGCGCCTGGTACCGCACCAGCGTGATGCCGGCGGTTCGCGCGCTGGCACGGCCAGCCACCGTGACGGTTCTGTGCGCGGCAACAGCGTTTGCCGGGGGATGGCTCGCCGCCGATCGCTGGCCACTGCCGCTCGATCGCGTCGCCGTAGACGACGCGACGCTGGTTGAAAACCTGCAGGCGTGGTTCGAACTTGGGCGCAGCAATCCCGGTCTGATCCTGGCCGCGATCGGGCAGAATTTGCGCGCGCTAGCCCTGGCGACGATGCTTGGAGTATTCACGTTCGGCGTACTGTCGCTCATCGTCGTGATGCTTCCCTTTGGGCTGCTTGGCTACATCCTGGCGCAGGTCGCGGCTGCAGGGCTGGACCCACTACCCTTTCTGGCGGGGATCGCGCCTCATGGCGTGGTGGAGATCCCGGCTATCCTTCTGGCAGGCGCTGCAGCCCTGCGTCTGGGCAGCATCATCACCCATCCACCCGCCGAGATGCCCGCAGGCGAAGCCTGGGTACGTGCGCTGGCCGACACCGTCAAGATCGGCATCGCGCTGGTCTTGCCCCTCATCGCCCTTGCTGGTATGCTCGAAGTTGCGGTCACACCTCGCATTGTCGAGCTGGTTCTGGCACGCTGACCGGCGACTGAACGGCCTAATCGATAGGAGACGCTATGGCGCGCCTTACAGTCCTCGGATCGGCGGCTGCCGTCTCGGACGCTGCTCACGACAACACCCATCTTCTGCTTCAGGGCGACCGCGGCACAACCATCCTGATCGACTGCGGCTCCAATCCGCTCCCCAAGCTGGTGCAGATGGGCCTTGGCGCCGACGATCTCACCGCGCTCATCCTGACGCACTTCCACCCGGACCATGTGTCCGGGTTGATGATCCTGCTGATGCAGCTCTGGCTGCTGGGCCGGCGCAGCCCGCTGCCAATCTATGGATTGCACCACTGCTTGCAGCGGGTCGAGATCACCATGCAGGCGGCGATGTGGGACACCTGGCCGGATTTCTTCGAGGTGCAACGAATGCGGCTCCCAGAGCGCGAGGGCGTCCTCGTTCTGGACAACCCGGATTTTCGCATCACGTCATGGCCAGCCGCGCACTACATTCCAACTATCGGTTTGCGCGTTGAGATCAAGCCAGGGGAGCGTGTGCTCAGCTACAGTGCCGACACGGCCCCCACCCCCGTGATCGAGCGTATGGCGCAGGGGGCGGATCTGCTCATTCACGAAGCGGCGGGCGAGACTCCCGGCCATTCCAGCGCCGCCCAGGCCGGCCAGACGGCAGCCAGAGCCGGGGCAAAGCGCCTGGTGCTGATTCATTACGATGTGAGGCGCGCCCCCGAAGAACTGGCAGCCGAGGCGCGGACGACGTTTGATGGACCAATCGAGATTGCTCAGGACGGAGAAGTCTACGAGGTGTAACGTGGTTCAGTGACTACACGAAAATCAGGGGCCTGCGCCCGCGCTCGCCGCTGGCGCACCGGCTTCGACCCGCTCCAGGGTGACATGCACAAACCCTACCCCCTCACGCGGCGGCAGCAGGTCCTGAATCTCCGCCACCACAAACGGCACTCCACCAAGCCGCACCCGCTGACCGAGCCGGGGACGCCGCCGCTCGATCCGGATGGCGCCGGGATGCCCGCCCCCTTTTACCACATAGCTGACTTGGTAGCTGGCCATCTGCCCTGCTCCTGCGGCAGCCCGCCGCGCTCGCTACCTTCTACTGCTAGAATACCCGATTCACCCGCACGAAAGCAAGAGAGCCGATTAGAGTTCTATTGATGCTCTTATTGAGGCATCGGTACAGGTGTGGTATGATCCTCGCCAATGGTCAGCGAGGCTTTGGATCCATGTGACGCTGTCAGTCACGTTTCGCGGAGCACAAGCGCGCATGTCTAAAAGGGAAATACCACCCGAGCAGTCAATTCCCTCGCGCACGGATCTCGACGTTGACGACGTCGTGCGCGGTACAACACGGCGCTGGGTTGTTGTTCGCCATGTGACGATCTGGCATCCGCCGACGGATGTCTACGAGCACGCAGACCAGTTGTACGTCGTGGTTGAGATCGCCGGGATGCGCGAGGGGGATTTCAACGTCATCCTGCAAAGCCACAAGCTGATCATCAGCGGCACTCGCAAGCGGACGACGCCGTCCGATGCATCCTACCACCAGCTTGAGATTGCCTTTGGCGAGTTCCGAACCGAAGTGAGCCTGCCGTGGCCGGTGGAACGCAACGCCGTCACGGCGACCTACCGCGACGGATTTCTGCGCGTCATTCTGCCCCATGCTGCTCCCCGGTCGGTACAGATCGTGAACCTGGATGAAGAGCAGCCATAATGGTCACTGGCTATCGGAGCGCGTCAGGGCACGTGCTGTGAGTGAGTGAGGGTATGGTCAAAAAGAAAACACAGCCTCAGGACACCCCGCCGGAACAGTCGCCCAACACCGAGCAGAATACAGGTGAGGAGCAGCCGGTAGACACGGCGGTGCATGACGATGTCGAGCGCACGTTGAACGTCAGCACCGAGGGAGGCGGCTCATCCGGCACATCTGAGACTGCCGCGAACAGCAACAACCCCGACGTCGAATCGGTGCTGTCTTCCCCGCAGGAACTGCCGGTGCTGCCGCTGCGCGGTCTGGTTGTCTTTCCGCAGACGACCATTCCCCTGACCGTCGGCCAGCCGCGCTCGATTCGCCTGGTTGATGAGGTGGTGGGCGGAAATCGCCTGATTGCGCTGGTCGCCTCGCGCAATCCGGAGCTTGAGACGCCAGGGCCCGACGAGGTCTACCAGCGCGGCACGCTGGCACAGATTCACCGCCTGTTCCGCGCGCCGGACGGTACCATTCGCCTGCTGGTGCAGGGGGTTGCCCGCATTCGCATCCAGGAATGGGTCCGGACCGAGCCATATCTGGTCGCTCGCATCGTGGCCGACCCCGAGACGGTCGAACAGTCGATCGAGGTCGAGGCGCTGATGCGCAACGTCGTGGAGCTGTTCGGACGGATGGCGGATCTGGTGCCCAGCATCCCTGGCGAGTTGATCCAGGCCGCGATCAACGTCGAAGATCCGCTTCAGCTTGTCTATGCGCTGGCGACCTACATCCGCCTCAGCCTTGAAAACCAGCAGAACCTGCTGGAAATCGATTCTGTGCTCGAAAAGCTGCGCACGCTAATGAGCCTGCTCAACAAGGAACTGGAAGTCCTTGAGCTGGGACACAAAATCCAGAGCGAGGCCCAGTCCGAAATGGAGAAGATGCAGCGCGAATACTTCCTGCGCGAGCAGCTGAAGGCCATCCAGCGCGAGCTGGGCGAGGGCGACGAGCAGGCCGTTGAGATCGAAGAGTTCCGCCAGAAGATCGAGAAAGCGAACATGCCCGAAGAGGCAGAGCGCGAGGCACGGCGCGAGCTGGACCGCCTGGCGCGCTTGCCCACCGCGGCGGCAGAATACGGCGTCATCCGGACGTACCTCGACTGGATGGTGAGCCTGCCCTGGGACGTCCGCACAGAAGACAACCTGGATATCGCGCACGCACGCGCGGTCCTCGACGAAGACCATTACGGCCTGGAAGATGTCAAGGAGCGCATCCTCGAATACCTCGCCGTGCGCAAGCTGCGGCAGGAACGTGCTCCGGAAATTCAGGAGCGCCGCCCGGCCGACTCGCTGATCCGCCGCGAGCGCGAGGGGGCGATCCTGTGCTTCGTGGGGCCGCCCGGCGTGGGCAAGACATCGCTGGGGGCGTCCATCGCGCGCGCGATGGGCCGGCGCTTCACGCGCCTGTCTTTGGGCGGCATTCGCGACGAGGCGGAGATCCGCGGCTTCCGCCGCACCTATATCGGCGCCATGCCGGGGCGCATCATCCAGACCCTGCGCCGGGTCGAGAGCCGCAACCCGGTAATCATGCTTGACGAAGTAGACAAGATCGGGCGCGACTTCCGGGGCGACCCGGCCTCGGCGCTGCTTGAGGTTCTCGATCCGGAGCAGAATCACGAGTTCCGCGATCACTATCTGGATGTGGCGTTTGATCTGTCCGAGGTGATGTTCATCACCACCGCGAACACCCTGGAGACGATCCCGGGGCCGCTGCTCGACCGCATGGAAGTGATTACGCTCAGCGGCTACACCGAGCATGAAAAGCTTCAGATCGCCCAGCGCTATCTGGTCCCGCGCCAGATCCGGGAAAACGGGTTGCGGCCCGAGGAGCTGTCGTTCAGCGACGAGGCGATACTGAAGATCATCCGTGACTACACGCGTGAAGCGGGTGTGCGCGGTCTGGAGCGCGAGATCGGGCGCGTGGCGCGCAAGGTGGTGACGCGCATCGCCGAGGGCAAGCAGGCGCAGGTGCGCATCGAAGAAAGCGACATCCTCGAGCTGCTCGATCACCCGCGCTTTGGCTACCGCACGGAGATCGAGGAGCGCACCGATACGCCAGGCGTCGCCATCGGCCTGGCGGTGACCCCTGTCGGCGGCGATGTGCTGTTCGTCGAGGCTGCACATATGCCCGGCAAGGGCAATTTCCAGTATACTGGACAGCTAGGCCAGGTGATGCAGGAGAGCGCCCGCGCGGCCTACAGCTACATTCGCGCCAAGGCGCAGGATCTGGGGGTTGATCCGGAGTTCTTCGACAAGCACGACATCCACCTGCACGTGCCGGCGGGTGCCGTGCCCAAGGATGGCCCGTCGGCGGGCGTGACGATGGCGGTTGCCCTGGCATCGCTGGTGACACAGCGACCGGTGCGCAGCGGAGTCGCCATGACCGGAGAGATCACGCTCCGGGGTCAGGTTCTGCCGGTTGGCGGGATCAAGGACAAGGTGCTCGCCGCCCATCGCGCGGGCCTGTCGATCGTGATCCTGCCGCGGCGCAACGAATACGATCTCG
This sequence comes from Thermoflexus sp., assembly GCA_020724465.1. Classification (GTDB taxonomy): domain Bacteria; phylum Chloroflexota; class Anaerolineae; order Aggregatilineales; family Aggregatilineaceae; genus DYGX01. The sequence continues at coordinate 333,990 of DYGX01000002.1, read as the reverse complement.
ACGATGTGCCGCAGGAAGTACGCGACCAGATGACGTTTCACCTGGTTGACAGTGTCACGGATGTATTGGAAGCGGCCCTGGTTCCGCAGGAAGAACGGGTCACCGAAGGCGAACCTGCTCTGGCTGCCCAACACAGCGATTAGCCGGTTCGCGTCATCACGCACCAGTGCTCGTCCAGTACACGGGACGCAACGAGGAAGGCTGCATTGCCCAAGATTCTGATTGTTGACGACGACCGCACCACTGTGAAGCTGCTCCAGACGCTATTGGAGATGGACGGCTTCGAGGTCCTCATGGCGGCGCGCGGCCAGACAGCGATCGAAATCGCTCGTGAAAACCGGCCGGATATTATCCTTGTCGATTACCACCTGGCGGATATGGAAGGCTCCGAGCTGGTTTCTCAGTTCCGGTCAGATACTCTGTTTGCGCAACTGCCGATTGTCATGGCCTCTGGGTTGGACATGGAAGAGGCCGCTCGCAAGGCAGGCGCCAACGCGTTTCTGATCAAACCATTTGAGCCGAGCAAGCTGGCGGACCTGTTCTACGGTCTACTTGGGTAATTTGCCTTCTCGACGTCAATAGCTTGTATTCACCAGATGACGGAGAGAGTGGCTTCGTGTCAAACAAATCACGACGTTCGAAGATGCAGTGGTACCGGATGGACCTGCATCTGCATACCCCTGGCTCGGCAGACTATCAAGAGCCGGGCGTGACATATCTGGACATTCTGCATCAGGCCGAACAGCGCGGCCTGGACATCATCGCCTTCACCGACCACAACACCGTGGCCGGCTATCGGGCAATGATGGAAGAAATAGAACAGCTTGAATATCTGGAAACCCTGGGGCGGATCCGCCCTGAGGAAAAACATACATTGGATGAATACCGGCGCCTGCTGGACCGCATTCTCGTCCTGCCGGGGTTCGAGTTCACGGCCACCTTTGGCTTCCACGTGCTGGGCATTTTCTCGCCCGATACCAACGTTCGCCAGCTTGAGTATATCCTGCTCAACCTGCAGATCCCGGCTGTGGCGCTGGATCAGGGTTCCTCGATCGTTGGCGCGTCATCGGATGTGCTGACCGCCTACCGGATGATCGACGCGGCGGGCGGGATCGTGATCGCGGCGCACGCCAATTCCAGTCATGGGGTCGCCATGCGCGGCTTTGACTTCGGCGGGCAGACCAAAATCGCCTACACCCAGGACGAACACCTGCACGCGCTGGAAGTCACCGATCTGGATCGCAAGGATCGCCGGAGCACGGCGCGCTTCTTCGACGGCACCAAGCCGGAATACCCGCGTCGGATGCGCTGCGTGCAGGGGTCGGACGCGCACCGCCTGCTGGCCGATCCGCGCAACCCCAAGAACCTGGGCGTGGGTGACCGGATCACGGAAATCCTCCTGCCCGAGCGCACTTTCGAGGCCATCCGCGAGGTCTTTCTGGGCAACGATTTTGCGCGCACGCGCCCCTATCACCCCAGTCATGCGCCCTACGATCACATTCAGATGATCCGCGAGGAAGGACCGAGCATCGTGCAGGCGTTTCACGAAGGTCTGACACGGCGCGGGGGACGGCTCTACTCGATCATCGCCGACGTGTGTGCTATGGCAAACACCAACGGTGGCACGATCTATGTCGGCGTCACAGCCAAGCCAAAGGAAAAGCCGATCGGCGTTCCCAATCCGAAGGAAGCCATCGAGATCCTTCACGAGGAGATCGAGCGCAAGCTGACACCGCCGATTGAGGTCAACATCGACGTGCTTGAATCGCAGGGCAAGCCGGTGATCCGCATCCAGGTGCCGCGCGGCAGCGACCCGCCCTATGCCATCGATGACAATAAGATCTACGTGCGCGATGAAGCCGAGACGAACCTGGCCGTGCGCGACGAGATCGTCCGGCTTGTGCTGCAAAACCCCGCGCTGCACAGTGCAGCAGGCAGCCCCGCCGACTCAGCCTCGCCCGAGCCGGAGACCGCCATGACCGCTCCGGCGCCGGAAGCGCCGCCCACCGGCCACATCGACGCCCCGCGCACCGGCGTTGAGATCATCAACACTGAGGAGCGCAAGGGCGTCAAATATCACGTGATGCGCGATCTGCGGAATGGGAATGTCGTCAAGAACGTCACCCGATCTTCAGCGCGCCGCCTGTGGCATTACGCGATTCTCGAAAAGGAATCCAATCCGGTCAATCCGAACGAGGTGGAGTGGCACGGGGAGATCGGTCTCTGGAAGCGTTATCAGCGAGGCGGAGCGATGCGCTACGATCTGGTGCAGCGCGACAACGGCGAAATCCGCGTCTATTACGGAGTCACGGATGACGGCATGCATGGGCCGTGGCTGCAATTTGCCGCCGAAGACGAGCCGGAATCCTGACCCGGATGACGCCCTGAAACCGATACCTGCATCCGGACTCCGGGCGGTGGGAGCGGCCTGCTGCCCGGAGCGTTCAATTCTCGGCCTGTGCCTCCCATGAGTCAATCCGGCGCTCTCCGGCGTTGGGAGCTGGCTTGCCTGGTCGCGATCCTGGCGCTGGCGGCGGCGCTGCGGATGGGCGCGCCGGGCATCACCGAGTTCAAGCGCGACGAAGCCAATCTGTCCCAACTGGCGCTTGACCTGGCGCGCGGCAAGTCTCTGCCGCTCCTGGGGATCAGCTCATCGGCAGGTATCCCCAATCCCCCTCACAGCGTCTATCTGTTCGCCCTGCCCTATATCTTCGACAAGACACCGGTTCTGGCGACCCTGTACATTGGGGCGCTGAACGTGCTGGCGGTCGGGCTGACGTGGCTGCTCGTGCGGCGCTCTTTCGGCCCCCGTGCCGCCCTGATCGCCGCGCTGCTCTATGCCGCCAGCCCGTGGAGCGCGATCTTTGCGCGCAAGATCTGGGCACAGAATCTGCTGCCGCCGTTTGTCGTTGCGACGATGCTGTGCGGCCTGCTCGGTTACCGCGAGCGCAGACGCTGGGCACAGGTGGCGCACTGGCCATTGCTGGCGCTCACCGTGCAAATCCATCTCGCAGCGCTGGCCCTGGTGCCGCTCAGTCTGGCGATGGTGGCGCTGTGGGCGCGGAACGCGCGCGGGCGGCTGCTGGCTGCGGGGTTGGTGCTTGCCGGGCTGGTGGTCGTGCCGACGGTGATCGGTGCGCGCGACGCCGGCCTGCTGACGCTCGACACGCTCGAACGTGGGATCGCATCCGAAAACAAGCCCTCCCGGCAGCTAACGGCTCAGGCGCTTGAGCTGGCCTGGCTGACGGCAGCGGGAACGAACATTCATGCGCTGGCCGGTCCGGAGCAGTTCCGCGCCTATCGCGCCACCGTGCCCGGCGCCGATCCGCTCTTCTGGCTGGTGCCGCTCGGCGCCGCCGCGAGCGCCGGCGCACTGATCGGGCAGGCGGCGCGGGCGGGCTTCCGGCGCCATCAAACCGGGGTTGTGCTGGCGCTCTGGCTGGCGCTGCCGGTGCTGGCTTTCACCTGGGAGTGGACCGCAGTCGCTCAGCACTACCTGATCCCCATGCTGCCTGCCGCCTTCGCCCTGGCCGGAGTCGGCGGCGCGTCCTTGTGGGAACATCTGCCGCGAACCCGCGCAGGTTATGCGCTGCGCGCGGCGCTGGCGGGCGTGCTGGTAGCGCTTGTCGCGCTCCAGGCATATCACTTCGCCGCACTTTTGCGCTTTGTGGACACCCACGACACGCCGGGCGGCTTCGGCACCCCGCTCGGCGACCTGCTCGCCATCCGATCCGACATCCTGGCGCGCGATCCGCACGATGTGATCGTGATCAGCGGCGGCGAGGTCGCGCCTTACGACGAGATTCCGGCGGTATGGGGGGTCTTGCTGGATGGGATCGACCACGTCCGCTTCGTGAACGGGCAGCGGACAGCAGTCGTTCCGGCGGGCCGTGCCGTCGAACTTATCGCCGTGCAGCCTGGCCTGCGCCCCTGCTCCGATGCACAGTGCCGCGCCGACCAGTCCGATGCGGCGGTGTTCGAGCCACGACCCGGCGGCCCGGCTTACGTCGTGCGCACAGCGGGCGCGGACCCATGGGCGGATGAGATCGCCCCGGTCGATCCCGTCCGGTTTGCCAACGGCGCCCACCTGACCGGGTTCGCGCTCTTGCCAGGCGAGGTGCTGCTTCAATACCGTCTCAGCGGGCCGGTTCCGGCGGACTATCAGGTGTTCGCGCACGCCCTGGCTTCGGATGGCAACCGGCTTGCGCAGGCCGACCGCCCCGGCTGGCCGGGCCGCTACTGGCGCGAGGGAGACACCCTCTATCTGTGGTTCGAGCTGGCGATCCCGGATGCGGCAGCGCGGCTCAGCGTCGGTATGTACACGCTTGACAGCGGAGTCTATCGCAACGTGGAAGTTCTCGACGAGCGCGGGGCGTACCTGGCGCAGGCTGCGGAACTGCCGCTCGGTGCCGAGTAGCTGCGCGACGTGGCGACACTAGCGAGCTATCCAGGTGCCGGGCGCCCCTGCCACAAAGATAAACGTCTGTCCCAGAGCGTCGACCGCTATCATCTCCCCACGCTCGAAGCGCAGCACCTGAGCGCCGGTCGGACTTTCGGGCGCGGTTGCCCATCCGATGCGATCGCGCACCGGCGGGTTCTCGCGCCAGGCTTTGCCAAATCCGCGCTGCGGCTCCAGCAGCCCTTCTGGTGGAACGCTGCCCACACTCTCCGGATCCACGCCATCGACGAAGGTATCGTTCAGGCGTTGGTACGTACCATCGCTGAGCAGCGCGTAGATCGCGGCCTGCGTCCCGGCGCCAAGCGATGAAACCCAGAGCATCCGCCCATTCTGATAGGGCTGGTATGCGCCGCTCACAGGGGCAGGCGCGCTCGCCAGCGGGCAGCCGATCGCCGTCTGCAAACCGGGATCGCTCTGGTAGATCGCCCCAAAGACCCCTGGCACAGTGGTTCCGCAGGAGTCATCGACACCGGGCAGGGCTGCATCCACCCCGCCGCCCACCGGACCGTAGACCGCCGGGCCGCCGGGCGTACCGGGTGTATTCGTCGTGGTCGGCGTAAAGGTCGGCGTCATCGTGATCGGAGCCGGGCGCGTCGGCGTGGGGATTGGCGTGCTGGGGTCAAATGTCGGCAGCAGCGCCGCCGCCGTCAGTGTGACCTCAGGGGTCGGGCTGGGCGTCTCGGTCGCCACGATCGGGATCACGAGCGGAAGGTCGGTCGCCGTGACATAGATCGGCGGCGGCGTGGGCGGCGTGTCGCGCAGCGACCCGCAGCCGGCACCCAACAGGCCAATCGCCAGCAGCCCGCCCACCAGCACCACGGCGCGCGCGCGTCCCATGTCAGCCCTCGCCGCCTGACTGGCGTTCAACCTGCGCGTGGATCGTCCCATCATCCCGCACCCATCCGACGGCCATCTGCGGCGTGTTGTAGGCATAACCCACGCGACCCTGCGGATCGACCACGATGATACCACCATAGCCGCCGGTCCGTTCGTGCAAAAGCGCGATCGCGTAGTCCGCCGCTTCTTGGGCGGAAAAGCCGCGCTCAACCGCGTCTGTCGCCGTCTTCGACAGCACCACACGCATGATGCTTTCGCCGTGACCGGTGGTGGCCGCCGCGCCCGCCCGGTTATCGGCATACGCGCCCGAGCCAACAAGCGGCGAATCACCGACCCGGCCCGGCATCTTGAAGTGCACACCCCCCGTTGATGTGGCCGCGGCGACATTTCCCTGCGCGTCGATGGCGACCGCGCCAACCGTGTCCATCGGGTTCGGCGTCAGACCGGCGGGCACACGGTAGCCGGCCTGCATCTGGAAATGCCGGAAACGTTCCACCTCGCGCGGCACGGTCAATTCGGCCTGCGCGGCCAGGCGCATCCCTTTCAGCTCGGCGAAACGACGCGCGCCTTCGCCCACCAGCAGGCTATGCTCGGTGTCTTCCATGATCAGCCGCGCCAGCCTGACCGGGTTGGTGATGCCCCGGACCGCCGCAACCGCCCCCAGCGCCAGCGTGCGACCATCCATGATGATTGCATCCAGCTCGATTTCACCGTCGCGGTTCAGCGCGCTGCCCACCCCCGCGTTGAAAACAGGGTCGTCTTCCATCAACGCCACGGCCTGCTCCACTGCATCGAGCGCCGAGCCTCCCCGCGCCAAAATCGCCCATCCGGCCTCGACCGCCGCCCGCACTCCCGCGATCCGCTCCGTGTACGTCTCGGCCTCGATCTCCCACGCGTCGCCGTGGACAATCAGTGCTGGTTTCACCGTTTGCTGCGCTCCACCCTTTCATCAATCGCCCCCTGCGCCCAGTCCAGCAGAAGCCAGCCGAAAAGATAAAATGCCATCAGGCCGCCTCTTGGCGTGGCACCGGGGTGCAGCCGGGGGTAAAAAGGGGCGCACACCTCAGGCGCGCGCCCCAACCAGTTGATCAAGACTTGCGGCCAAACTTGGCTTCGAGCAGCTCGGCCACGGTCGGATTGCCCAGTTCCTGCAGCTCGTAGCGCACGCGGCGGAAAGGCTTATCGATCGTAATGACGCGGCTCAGGTCGATCGGCGTGGCCACCAGCACCAGGTCCGCCGGCGTATTGCGAATCGTGGCCTCGAGATCCGCGCGCTGCTTGGCGCCATACCCCATCGCCGGCAGCAGCGTGCCGGTGGTCGGATACTTCTCAAAAGTCTCGATAATACTGCCGACGGCATAGGGCCGGGGATCGACCAGCTCGCTGGCTCCGAAACGCTGCGCCGCCACAACTCCCGCGCCATATGCCATCTCGCCGTGGGTGAGCGTCGGCCCGTCCTCGATAACCAGCACGCGCTTGCCGTGGATCGCTTCGGCATCGTCCACAAAAGTGGGCGACGCGGCTTCGATGACGATCGCGTCCGGATTCACCTGGCGAATGCTCTCGCGGACCTTGCGCACGCCGTCAGGGGGTGCCGTATCCACCTTATTGATGACGACAACATCCGCCATCCGCAAATTCGCCTCGCCAGGGTGATAGCTCAACTCATGGCCGGCGCGGTGCGGGTCGACCACGACGAAATACAGGTCGGGTTGAAAGAACGGCAGATCGTTGTTGCCGCCATCCCACAAGATAATATCGGCTTCCTGCTCTGCTTCGCGCAGAATCGCCTCATAGTCCACACCTGCAAACACCACCACGCCGCGATCCAGGTGCGGCTCATATTCTTCGCGCTCCTCAATCGTCACGTCGTGCTTGTCGAGATCGGCGTAGTCCGCAAAACGCTGCACTCGCTGCCTGGCGAGATCGCCATATGGCATGGGATGCCGCACGACGGCGACCTTGTAGCCGAGCCGGCGCAACGCGTCACTGACCGCACGCGTTGTCTGGCTCTTGCCCGAACCCGTCCGCACTGCCCCGACGCCCACGACCGGCTTGGTGCTCTTCAGCACCGTGTGCTTGAGGCCCATCAGGCGATAGTCCGCGCCGGCAGCCAGCACCTGGCTCGCCTTGTGCATCACGTATTCATGCGACACGTCCGAGTAGGCGAACACCACCTCATCTACGTCATACTGCGCGATGAGTGCCGTCAGGTCCGCCTCGTCGTAGATCGGGATGCCATTGGGGTACAGACGGCCCGCCAGCTCAGGCGGATAGGTGCGCCCTTCGATATCCGGGATCTGTGTCGCGGTGAACGCAACCACCTCATAGGCTTCGTTGTCGCGGTAATACCGGTTGAAGTTGTGAAAGTCCCGGCCAGCGGCCCCCATAATCAAAACACGTGTTTTCGGCATTGTTCAGAATGTCTCCCTATTTTTGAGCACAAACTACCGCGTTCTGCGCGTGTTGGAGCGCAGGGCGCGGGGATACGCAATCATCGCCAGCCCGATGCTGAGCAGGTAAAGCACCAGCAGCGGGCCGACTACCAGCAGCATATTGAACGGATCGACGGTCGGCGTGATCAGCGCCGCGACCACGGTGATCAGAACCACCGCCAGCCGCCAGTTCCGGATCAGCGGCGCGGGACCGACAATCCCCAACCGCGCCAGCACAAACACGACCACCGGCATCTCGAACGCCACCCCAATCCAGAACAACAGCGAGGTCAGGAAGGCGATATAGCGTTCAGCCGTCCACTCGGCCTTGAAGATCTCGCTCTCGAAGTTCTGCAAGAAGTTTAATGCAGCCGGAATCATGATGAACCACGCGAAGGCCACGCCGACTAAAAAAAGCGCGGTCGTGGCGGGCAGCGCCAGGTAAATCCAGCGCTTTTCTTTGCGCGTGAGTCCGGGGGCAACAAAGAGGAAAAGCTGGAGCGTGATGTACGGAATCGCCAGAATCGCCCCGGCCAGCAGCGCGACCCGGAAGTACATCACCACGCTCTCGGTCGGGCCGAGGACCTGCAGCTCTTCGCCATAGGGGCGGATAAGATAGCGCAAGATCGAGCCGGTGAAAAACACGGACGCGACCACACCGATCGCCAGCGCCAGAAGCGCGCGAAACAGGCGCCGGCGCAACTCGTTGAGATGCTCAAACAGCGTCAGCGGCGTGTCGTCGACGTCGCCGCGCAGGGAACGCCAGGCATCGTAACGCTGCGAAACGACGGGCTTCCCTTTGTCGTGGGGGATAGGGTGATTAGACATGGAGCCTACGGCTGACTTCCTTGGTGATCGTCCCGGCCGGCCCGCTGTGGCTGCGACGAGCGCAGCTCTGTTTCGTGCAGCACCAGCGAGCCGAGCACCCCATTGACGAAGCGCGGTGTGCTCTCGGCGCCAAACAGCTTGGCAAGCTCAATCGCCTCGTTAATCACCACCTTGACCGGCGTCTCCGGTTCGTAGAGCAGCTCGTACACGGCCAGGCGCAGAATGTTGCGATCCACCACCGCGAGCTGTTCCAGCGGCCACTCAGGCGCATAGCGGCGGATCAGGTCGTCCAGCGGCAAGCGATGCGCCAGCACGCCATCCACCAACCGCACTACCAGACGGCGCACATCCGGCCGGGCGCCTTCGTTCTCCAGATGGGTACTGAGAACTTCGGTGCGATCGTGTGAGGTCGAGTCCAGCTCGTACAGGATCTGCAGCGCGAGGCTACGGGCGCGATGGCGGTAATCGGTAGTGGGCACGTTGGATCTACCTAGCTGGCCAGGTCTCTACGAGTCCGGCTCGGTCCGAAGGCCAAAATCAACGTCCTCGACATGGACATTGACCGACTCGACTTTCATGCTCAACAGCTCGCGGATCGAGCGTTCGACCGCCTTCTGCACGTTGACGCACATCTCACGCAGGTTCACGGTCGGATCGGCCACGACATACAGGTGCGCGGTCACTGTCCCGTCTTCCACCGTAATCTGGACGCCGTTGGCAGCGGGCACGCGCCGCAGCAAACGCCCCACACCGCCCGGCGTCCCTCCCATACGCAGCACTCCGGGCACGCTCAACGTCGCCTTGCGCGCAATCGTCAGCAAGACCCCCGGCGCGAGCGTCACCGTATCATTTGGATGCCGCGGACTCACCATCGCCGTTCTCCGCCACTCAATCCTCGCAACCGCGCTCGGTCGCGTCTCACCCCATGATCAGGCCGCCGTCCACCGACAGCACGTGACCGGTGATATACCCGGCCCGCTCAGATGCCAGGAAAGCGACCGCGTAGCTGACGTCCTCAACCGTTCCCCAACGGCCCATTGGGATGTTCGCCACCAGCGTATCAAGTATATCCTGTGGGAGCTTCTCCGTCAGCTTCGTCTGAATGAAGCCAGGCGCCACAGCGTTGACCGTGATGTTGCGCGAAGCCACCTCGCGGGCCAGCGCCTTTGTCATCCCGATCAAGCCGGCTTTGCTGGCGCTGTAATTGGTCTGCCCCGCCTGGCCCGCGATGCCGCTGACGCTGGACATATTGATAATGCGTCCGTATCGCTTGCGCATCATCGGGCGCAGGACAGCCTTTGAACACAGCCACGCGCTCTTGAGGTTGACGCGCAGGATCAGGTCCCAGTCTTCTTCCGGCATCCGCACCATCAGATTGTCGCGGGTCGTTCCGGCGTTGTTCACCAGGATGTCGACCCGGCCAAACTTCTCCAGCACGGCGTCCACCAGGCTTTCGACCTGGGCGGCATCGCTCACATCGGCCGTGATCGCCAGGCCGTCGCTGCCGAGCGCCCGGACTTCTTCCAGCGTATCGTCGGCGCAACAGCCGCTCAGGTCATTTGTCACCACGATAGCGCCGCGCCGGGCCAGCTCAAGCGCGACGGCGCGCCCGATGCCCTGCCCGCTGCCCGTGACAATCGCGACCCGATCGGTCAGTTCCCCCATTGCGTGTGCTCCTTCTCGCGTGGATAGCAGCCGCGCAGCGCGGTCGAGGTGCCGCGAACGGCTCTATGATAGCGGGGCCACAGGGCGTGTCAAGAAGCAGTCCGGCCCTCTATGGTGCGCAAGCCGCGAACGTGGTATGCTTCTCGGCGCTGCATTTCCTTCCAGCAGGGGTATTCACCAGCTACAACCGCGACTCTGCTATGGTGTCCGAACGGCTTCCACGCTCACACTCTATCCTGATCCGGCCGATCTCTGTCGACGATGCCACCGGGCTGCATGCCAGATGCTGGCCGGATCGCCCGCGCGACGTGGTCGTCGGCCTGCTGCGCCGTGCCGAGCAGCTCGCCCGCTACCGGCGCGGGTTAGGCGTCACGGCGGTGCTCTCCGGCCAGCCCTGCGGCTTTGCTCTGCTGACCCTCTGGCCGCGCTGCGCGGAGATCAGCGACCTGATCGTCAGCGAACCGCTGCGCGGCCAGCGCATTGGCTCACAACTGGTCGAATATCTGGCCGCCGCCGCGCGCGACCTGGGCGCAAGCGTTCTGGAGATCGGTGCGGCGCTCTCCAACCCGCGCGCGATCGCGCTCTACCGGCGCCTGGGGTTCGCCGACGGGCGAATCATCGAGATCGATCTGGGATCCGGCCCTGAGCCAGTACTTTATCTCTACCGGACGCTGACTCCCTAGCGAGCCATCGGTTCGCACTCACTGCCAGCCGGGCGCCTCACCGCGATACAGGTTCCGCACGGCCGGATCTTCGGGATCGGGATACCCGTAGCGATCGATGAGGGTGCCCAGCGAGAACTCGTCCATCTGGCGCGTGCGCAGCAGCAGTTCGAGCATCACGATGTCCACGACCAGCAGCAGTCGCCCAAAATGGGTGTACTGGCTGCGCAGCGCGGTGAACAGCGTCGCGAAGATGCGCTCGCGCAGCTCGGTATCGAGCACGCCGCTGCCCGGCCAGCCAACCACCCAGTCGTGCTGGTACGAGCCGATGGCCAGCACCTCGGAACGAAGCTGAGCGAGCTGGTGGATCGCCGCTTTGCGCGCCACGGCATCTTCCAGCCGGTTTGTATCGCGAAACGGCACGTTGCTCAGCGAACTATAAATCGAACCAGGCTCAGCCGTGCGCACCACCCGGCCCAGGCTGCGATGCTCAAACCCCAGCGCGCGGGCCAGAGCGCGCGCGCAATCGAGATAGTATCGAACCAGATGGGGCTGGGTAACGTGCCGGTCCACACGCCACAGCAACGAAAGATAATCGCTGAAGTCGAGCGGAAGCTGCGGCGGATTATGCGGGCTGTACGGAGAGGTGAGCTGGCTGATACGCGCCTGATCACTGTTGTTCATGACCCCGCTATCCCTGTCCCATTTGTTCATGGCTGGCAGCCTCGCGCGCATCCGCCACGGCGCAGTACGGTGCTAGTATAGCAGCAGCTCTCATCTCTGGCAGCGTTTGAAAGAGCACCTAGCGGTAGCGTCCACGGGCAATGTTGATCATGTCCACCAACATTCCATACGCCGTTGTGGTCGGATCGGTGTCACCTTCGACGATCGTCAGGCGGTGCAGCGTGTCCGTCTCGATGGTAACGGCGCTGCTCGTCCTGTCAACCTGGGCAAGCGGATCGGACAGCGGCAGCCGCGTGGGCCGGACGCTCACGCGGACGGCATCGCCCTGGCGCACAGCCTCGCACAGCAACTTGATTCGCTCGCCCTCGCGCACGGCCCGCTGAGCGTCTTCGCGGGTGATCCCTCTGATCCCGGCGCGCTCGACGTCCGCCGGCCGCACGTCCGCCCCCATCATGACATTCGCCAACACGACGATCTTGACGGCAGCATCCCAGCCCTCAAGATCGTTCGTCGGGTCCGCCTCGGCGATCCCCATGCGTTGCGTCTCGGCCACCGCATCGTCGAACGCCGTCCCCTGCTCCAGCGCGGTCAAAATGTAGTTGGTCGTGCTGTTCAGCACGCCGCGCACCCGCTCAACCGTCGAGGCAACCAAGCCCTCGCGCGCGATCCCCAGCACCGGCGCGCCGTCCATGACCGTGCTCTCGAAAAACAGACCCACACCCTTCTGGGCCGCCAGGGCGCGCAGCTCGCGATAGGCAAAGGCGATCGGCCCCTTGTTGGCCGTGACGACATGGCGCCCGGCTTCGAGCGCCGCCCGCACATAATCGGTGGCCGGCTGGCCCGTCTGCGGATTGAGCCACGTTGCTTCCATAACCAGATCGGCGGGGCACTGGCGCACAAACTCCAGCGTATCATGCACGGGCGCGCCGCGATGCAGGCTGTCCAGCGGTTCGCCGGAATCGGCCAGGCGCAGCGCCTCGGCTAGGTCCAGCCCGTCCGGGTTGATGGCCAGCCCGCGCGAGCGGGTGGCAATCCCGGTCACCCGGAAGGTCAGGTCATAGTCCTCACGCAGCGTCGCTTCTTTGCGCATCAGCAGGCGGGCCAGCGCCCGCGCCACGTTCCCGTATCCGAGCAGGGCCAGATCGATGTGCATGGTGTCTCTCTTCCTCACAGAGCGCCGCCGACAGGGTGCGGCAGGGTTCTTCTACCGCCCGTAATTATACTTGACTTCCCGCCAGCGCCAGTCCGGAATTATTGGCATCACAATCGCGAATATGCTACCATCACACGTGAGCATTTCTCTCATCAAGAGCGGTGGAGGGACCGGCCCTGTGAAACCGCGGCAACCTGCGCACGCCCGACCCGGTCCGCATGGTGCCAAATCCGGCAGAGCGACTCTGAAAGATGAGGGGCCACAGAACCACACGGTATTTGATGCCCCTGCTGTGTAAGGGGCATCATTTATTGAGCGAACAACTCAGAATGGACACAACGCGGCCATGACCACGCACCTCCCACCTTTCACCAACCGGCGCTATCTCGACGCCCTTGCCGGGCGTGTCCTGATCTACGATGGCGCGATGGGAACCAGCATCCAGGCGCTCAACCTCTCGGCGGACGACTTTGGCGGAGAGCGCTACAACGGCTGCAACGATTACCTGGTCATCACCCGTCCGGATGTCATTCGCGCCATTCACGCTTCGTTCCTGGAAGTGGGCAGCGAGGTCATCGAGACCGATACCTTTCGCTCCAACCGCCTGACACTGGCGGAATATGGCCTGCAGGACCGCGTGCTGGAGATCAACCGGGCAGCGGCCCGTCTGGCGCGCGAAGTGGCGGATGAGTTCGCCGAAAAGACCGGCATCCCGCGCTATGTGGCGGGGAGCATGGGGCCGTCTGGCAAGCTGCCCAGCTCCGATGATCCTGACCTGAGCGACATCACGTTCGACGAACTGGCCGATGTGTTTGCCGAGCAGGCGCGCGGCCTGGTCGAAGGCGGCGTCGACGTGCTTCTGCTCGAAACGAGCCAGGACATTCTTGAGGTTCGCGCCGCGGTCGCAGGCATCCAGCGCTACTTTGCGGCAGCAGGGGTCCGCGTGCCGCTGCAAGTGCAGGTTACGCTGGACACCAGCGGGCGGATGCTGTTTGGCACGGATATCGCCAGCGCGCTGACCACGCTGGAAGCCCTTCCGATCGACGTTATCGGCCTGAACTGCTCGACCGGCCCAGAGCACATGGCGCAGCCGGTCAAATACCTGACCGAGCACAGCACCCGCCCGATCAGTGTGCTGCCCAACGCCGGCCTGCCGATCAACGTTGAAGGGAATGCCGTCTACCCGATGCAGCCGGACCCCTTCGCAGAGATCTTGAGCGAGTTTGTCGACTGGGGCGTGAGTGTCGTCGGTGGCTGCTGTGGCACCACGCCGGACCACCTCGCGCGGCTGATCGAGCGTGTCAAGGGGTCTGCGGCCCAGGCACGCCCGCCCGTTCAGCGGCAGCCCCAGACCGAACCGGCGGCTTCGAGCGGCATGCGCGCGATGGCCCTGCGCCAGACTCCGCCCCCCACCCTGATCGGCGAACGGGTGAACAGCCAGGGCAGCCGCAAGATCAAGCGTCTGCTGCTGGACGAGGACTATGACGGGATCCTGCAGGTCGCCCGCCAGCAGGTCGAAGCGGGCGCGCATATTCTGGACGTATGCGTCGCGCTCACCGAGCGTGCCGACGAGGCCGAGCAAATGCGCCAGGTCGTCAAGAAGCTGTCGATGGGCGTGGACGTGCCGCTGATGATCGACAGCACCGAAGCCGACGTGATCGAGGCCGCGCTCGAGGTGTATCCCGGCCGCGCCATCATCAACAGCATCAACCTCGAAAACGGGCGCGAGCGGGTCGACGCGGTCCTGCCGCTGGCCGTCGAGCACGGCGCGGCGGTGGTCGCTCTCACCATCGACCAGCAGGGCATGGCGAAGACCGCCGAGCGCAAGCTGGAAGTGGCCCGCGCGATCTACGACATCGCCGTGAACGAATACGGTCTGGCGCCCGGCGATCTGATCTTTGACGCGCTCACGTTCACCCTGGCGACCGGCGATCCGGAGATGGCCCGCAGCGGCATCGAGACGCTGGAAGGCATCCGGCGCATCAAGGCCGAGCTGCCCGGCGTCCTGACCTCGCTCGGCGTGAGCAACGTCAGCTTTGGCCTCAGTCCGGCAGCGCGCGCGGTGCTCAACAGCGTCTTCCTCTATCACGCCGTCGAACACGGCCTGGATATGGCGATCGTCAACCCGGCGCACATCACACCCTACGCCGAGATCCCCGCCGAGCAGCGCCGTCTGGCGGACGCGCTCATTTTCAACGAGCATCCGGACGCGCTGGCGGAATTCATCGCCTATTTCGAGGAGCACGACGTCGCGCTGGGCGGTCACGAACAGGCCGACCCGACCGCAGACATGACACCCGAAGAGGCGCTCCACTGGCAAATCGTCCATCGCAAGAAAGAGGGTGTCGAGGCTCTGATCGACGCCTGCCTGGAGCACCAGGATGCGGTTGGCGTGCTGAACAACGTGCTGCTGCCGGCGATGAAAGAGGTCGGCGACAAGTTCGGCGCGGGCGAGTTGATTCTGCCGTTTGTGCTGCAAAGCGCCGAGGTGATGAAAAAGGCCGTGTCGTACCTGGAGAACTTCCTGGAGCGCAAGGAAGGGACGACGAAAGGCACGGTCGTGCTGGCGACGGTCTACGGCGACGTGCACGACATCGGCAAAAACCTGGTGCGCACGATCCTGAGCAACAACGGGTATACCGTCCACGACCTGGGCAAGCAGGTGCCCGCCAATGTGATCATTGAGGCGGCGCAGCAGCACAACGCCGACGCCATCGGGCTGAGCGCGCTGCTGGTCAGCACCTCAAAGCAGATGCCGCTGATCGTCAACGAGCTGGCGCGGCGCGGGTTGAGCTTCCCGGTGATTATCGGCGGCGCGGCGATTAACCGGTCCTTTGGCCGGCGCATCCTGTTCCTGGAAGACAGCGGCGAACCGTATGCGCCCGGCGTGTTCTATTGCAGGGACGCGTTCGAGGGACTGGAAGTGATGGACCAGCTCATCGACGAGACCCGGCGCCCGGGCCTGCTGGCGCGAATCGAGGAAGAAGCGCGGCGCGAGCTCAACCGGCCCGCCCCG
This sequence comes from Thermoflexus sp., assembly GCA_020724465.1. Classification (GTDB taxonomy): domain Bacteria; phylum Chloroflexota; class Anaerolineae; order Aggregatilineales; family Aggregatilineaceae; genus DYGX01. The sequence continues at coordinate 318,251 of DYGX01000002.1, read as the reverse complement.
GCTGTCCGCGAGCGGCGGCGCGACGATCGCATCTCGACCGTCGAGCCGGCGCCGGACATTCCGCAGCCGCCATTCTGGGGCGCGCGGGCCGTGCTGGATATCCCGCTCGAATCGGTCTTCCCCTTCATCCACCGGCCCGAACTGTTTCGCCTCAACTGGGGCGCTCGCAACGCGCACGGCGAGGAATGGGAGCGGTTGCAGGCGGAATACGAGGCGCGTCTGGCGCGCATGAAGCGCGAAGCCCTGGCCGATGGCTCGCTCACCCCGCGCGCCGTGTATGGGTACTTCCCCGCGCAGTCCGACGGCAACGATCTGATCCTGTATGACGCCGACCGGTACAGCACCAGCGGCGCGCGGGTGGAGATCGCGCGGTTCAGCTTCCCGCGCCAGCCCTACGGCGAGCATCTGTGCATCGCGGACTACTTCGCACCGGTAGACAGCGCTCAGGTCGACGTCTGTCCTCTGCAGGTGGTCACTGTGGGCGAGCGCGCGACGGAAAAGTTCGACGCGCTGCAAGCAGCCAACGAATATACCGAGGCGTATTTCTTCCACGGTTTGGCCGTCCAGGCAGCGGAAGCGACTGCCACCTATATGCACCGCTTTATCAACCGCGAACTGGGTATTCCGGTTGAGCGAGGGAAGCGGTATAGTTGGGGCTATCCGGCGTGCCCCGATCTGAGCGATCACCTGACCGTCTTTCGCCTGCTGCCGGCAGAGGAAAAGCTGGGTATGACGCTGACCGCCGCCTACCAGCTTGTGCCGGAGCAGTCGACGGCAGCGATCGTCGTGCACCACCCGGACGCGAAGTACTACAGCGTAGGCATTTCTCGCGCCGAACAACTGGCCGACGCGTGAGGTAAAGCGGGAGACTTATGCCACCTATCCCATTCCGACAGCGGCTCGATCAGGGGGTGCTGTTGCTCGACGGCGCAATGGGCACCATGCTCCACGCCACCGAGAACCTGCCGATCGACACCTGCTTCGACCTGCTCAATCTAACCGACCCGGCAGCGGTCGTGCGCATTCACCGGCTGTACCTCGACTCCGGCGCCGAGATCCTGGAAACCAACACCTTCAGCGCCAATATCTTCAAGCTGGGGGCGTGCGACCTGCAGGATCGCTGCGCCGAGATCAATCGGAGCGGCGTCGAGCTGGCGCGCCAGGCCATCGAGGCATCGGGTCGCGACAACGTTTACGTCGCCGCATCGGTGGGGCCGCTGGGCCGCCGGCTGGCGCCGTTTGGTCGTCTGACGCCCGAAGAGGCGCTCGACGCGTTCGCCATCCAGACCGGCGCGCTGATCGAAGCCGGCGCCGATCTGTTGCTGTTCGAAACCTTCACCGATCTGAATGAGATCGCGCTGGCGGTTCAGGCTGCCCGCGCGCATCAGCCGGACATCCCGATCGTCGCGCAGATGACGTTCAACCGCGACGACCGGACCGCGCTTGGGGATACGCCCGCGCAGGTAGCCCGTGCTCTGGCCGATCTCCAGGCCGATGTCATCGGCGTCAACTGCAGCGGCGGACCGGCGCAGCTTCTGCGGATTCTGCAGACTATGCACCGCGCCGCACCCGAAGCGCGGCTGTCAGTCGTCCCCAACGCCGGCTGGCCGGAGATGGCCGGCGGGCGCGTGATGTACCCCGCCACACCGGACTACTTTGGCGATTACGCACTGGCCTTTAAAGAAGCGGGCGCGTGCATCATCGGCGGCTGTTGCGGGACCACACCCGACCACATTCGGGCGATGCGCAGCGCGCTCGATGACCCGCAGCGTCACGGTCCACGTCTGGTCGCCGTGCGCGACCTGGCCGAGCAAGCCGTCACAGAAGTCCCCGAACAGCCGACCGAGCTGGCGCGCAAGCTCGCCAGCGGCCGCTTCGTGGTCACCGTCGAGATGCCGCCGCCCCGCAGCTTCACGGCGCAGAAGGTTATCGCCTCGGCGGAGCTGCTCCGCGAGGCCGGCGTGGACGTGATCAACGTCTCCGACAGCCCCATGGCGCGGATGCGCATGAGTCCCTGGGCAGTCTGCCATCTCATTCAGCAGAACGTCGGGGTCGAGACCGTGCTGCATTTCCCCACGCGCGGGCGCAACCTGTTGCGCGTGCAGGGCGATTTGCTGGCGGCGCACGCGCTCAACGTGCGCAACGTGTTCGTCGTCATGGGCGACCCGACGGTGATCGGGGACTATCCGGACTCGTTTGACACCCACGACATCGCCCCTTCAGCGCTCATCGGGCTCATCAAGCACAACCTGAACAATGGTGTCGATCAGGCCGGTGGCTCAATCGGCCAGCCGACGTCATTCCAGGTCGGGTGCGCGCTCAACATCAACGCCCGCGACGTGGACCGCGAAGTTAAGCTGCTCCACAAGAAGATCGAGGCCGGAGCGGATTTCGCCCTGACCCAGCCCACGTTTGATGTTGCCATGCTCGAGCGTTTCCACGACGCCTACGCGGCACACTATGGCCCGCTAACGCTGCCCATCCTGGTTGGTCTTCTGCCCCTCTACGGTGCCCGACACGCAGCCTTCCTGCACAACGAAGTACCCGGCATCGACATCCCGGCCCACATCCGGGAGCGTATCGCGGCGGCGGGCGATGAGTCACCATACGAAGGCGTGCGGATTGCGCAAGAATTGCTACGGGCCATGCAACCGCTCGCTCAGGGGGTGTACCTGATGCCGGCGTTCGGGCGCTACGACCTGGCAGCCGCCGTCATCGACAGTCTTGGGCGGTCACGCTCGCCGGCCAGCCCACACACCGTCGGCGAGCAGTCCTAGGCAAAGCGGCGGCGCGCTACCACACCGGCCGACGTCAAATGTCGCCGCAAACTCGCAACGCTTGTTATAACTCTATCGTATTAGGGTGGTAGGCAACTCTGGCCTTCGTCAAGTCTGGAGACAGCGTCCATGCGTCTATCTCACCGGTTGGCCTCACTGGCTGTGGCGCTCGTCGCGCTTGCAGTGGCGCTCGGTGCGTGCAACGGAAGTGGAAACGAAAATACCCCTACTCCGCCGCCGGATCCGCATGCTTTGCTGACAGACGCGATCGACAAGCTGGCGTCTGCAAGCTCGTTTGTGATCGAAATCTCCGTCAGCGGCCTGCCGGTCAAAATCAAAGTCGGCGACATCACACTGCCCGAGGAGATACCGGTTTATTTCGAGTACGCGCGCGGCACATTCGTCGCACCCGACCGTCTTCAGGCGGCCATCGACATCAAGGTGGCCGATGCGGTTGCCCGCACCGAACTGGTGGCTCTTGGTAACGATCAGTACATGCGCAGCGATCTCTTGACGCAGGGGAACTGGGTGCAAGAAGAGGTCATCGACGGGTTCTCGCCGGCGGATCTGCTCGCGCCGGAAACCGGCATCCCCAGCGCGCTGGCACGCGTGAGAAATCTGGAACTGGTTGGCCGGACGGACCTGGATGGCGTGCCGGTGCATCATCTCGCCGGCACCATCGACGCGCAGGATGTCTACTCGCTGACCTTCGGATTGATCGGGATCAGAGACGGCGAGGTCAATCTGGACATCTACCTGCTGACCGACGGCAACTGGGTCGAACAGATCGTGATGGAAGAGCCGCTCCCGGCGGAGGCCGAAGAGGGTGCGGAGCCAACACGTTGGCAGATCAACGTGCTTGACTATAATCAGGAAATCACGATAACCGCGCCGGAATTTGGTGACCAAGACGGCAATGAATGACGGAATGCCCGGTGCCACGCGCGGCCATTCGCCGTGGCTGATTCTGCTGATCGTCTGCCTGCCGGTCTTCATCGGCGCGTTGGACCTAACGATCATCTCAGCCGTCTTGCCCGAGGTCATCCTCAGCCTGAATCTGCCGGTGAAGGAGTACCTCGACCAGGCGTCATGGGCAGTGAGCGGCTATCTGCTGGCATATGCGATCAGCATGACGTTCACCGGCCGCCTGTCCGACTTGATCGGGCGGCGTGCGGTGTATATCGCGTGCCTGATCGTCTTCATGCTCGGGTCCTATCTGGTGACAGCCTACGACAGCGCGCTCGTCAACGGCTGGATCGCGCGCTTCTACAACGTGGTGCTCGGCCAGCGACCGCCTCGCCTTGAGGAGCGCCACCTGTATCTCGTCATTACCGGGCGGATCATCCAGGCGCTGGGCGCGGGGGCGATGGTGCCCGTCACGCTGGCGCTGGTTGGCGACATGTTTCCCCCGGCACGCCGGGCCAAGCCGTTGGGACTGGTGGGCGCGGTCGATACGCTTGGCTGGGTGCTGGGCCATCTCTACGGCGGCGTGATGGTTCGCTTCTTTGGTCAGAACGGCGACCGTCTCGTGGAAGCTGCGCAGCGGATCGGGCTGGGCATCAGCAAGCCGTCGTGGGAAACCCTGTTCATTCTGAATATCCCCGTCAGTCTGGTGGCGCTCGTTGCGGCGTGGTGGGTGCTGAAAAGCGTCCCGCAGCAGCGCACAGCGGGCCGCTTCGACCTGATCGGCACGCTGCTGATCGCGCTGGCGCTCATCGGGCTGAACGTCGGGTTGGGAACCAGCCCGGAAGCCGCCACCAGCGCCACCAGCCTGGAAGAGCTCAAGCAAGCCGGGACCGGTCGGAACATCTACTTCCTGCTGGCCGGCCTGGCTGCCTTTGGGCTGTTTGTGTGGGTCGAGCGGCGCGTGGCCGTCCCGCTCATCCGCCTGGGCATGTTCCGCAGCCGCAATTTCGCATCCGCAGCTTTCACCAACCTGCTGGTCGGCTATTGCCTGGCGATCGGGTTGGTCAGCGCACCGCTTCTGGTCAACTTCCGCGTCGACACGCCAACGAGCGATCAGATCCAGGAAGCGGCGTACGTTGCCGGGTTGCTGCTGTCCGGGCTGACGGTGCCAATGGCGCTTGCCGCCATGCCCGGCGGGTGGCTGAGCGACCGTCTCGGCTATCGCTGGCCGACGGCGGTCGGTTTGCTGGCTGCCATGGCCGGTTTCATCCTGACCGGCACGCTGTGGGATGTGCAGACCTCATACTGGATGATGGGCGCGCATATGGCGCTGATCGGGATCGGGCTGGGCCTCACGATCTCGCCGATCAGCACCGCCGCGCTGAACGATGTGCATGAAGACGAGCGCGGCATCGCATCTGGCCTGATCTTGAACCTGCGCCTGATCGGTATGACTGTCGCCATCTCATCCCTGACCATCTATTCGTTGAATCGCTTCGATACGCTGGTGGCGCAGTATCAGGGCAGTGGCGCAGACGATCGGGTTCAGACCGCCGTCAATGCGTCGATGTCAGCGGCGATGAAAGTGATCAACGAGATGCAGCTTATCGGTGCAGGGGCTGCCCTGGCCGCCTTCGCTGCCGCCTTGTTCCTGCGCGGCGGACGCAGCACGCCCGCTCCTGCACCAGCCATGCCGCAGCAACGGATGACGCGCCGCCCTGCGTCGTCTCCGCGCGGCCCGGACGACTGACGCGCTGCGGCGCGACTGGCACGCCGGCAGCAGCGCCCCTATAATCGGAACCGTTTACTGGCTCCCTTCCACGCGATTGGACCGTCATGGCCGAAGCGCCTCACATCCACGTGCTCGCGGCCGTCGCGCCGGCGATGCTGTCGCGCTACCGCGAGGTTCTATCGCGCGATCCGCTGATCCGGCTCAGCCTGGTGACCGAGCAGGCCGATGTGCGCGCGTTTCTGGCGCAGTCCCAGCGGCGCGCCGACATTCTGGTGCTCGATCACGCCATGTGCGACGCCTATGCGCTCATCACGGAGCTACGCCAGACCTTTCCGCGCCTGCTTATCCTGCTGGTGGACGAGGAAGCGGATTTCAGCACGCCGGGCCGCGCAGATGACGTGTCGATCAGCCCCTTCGAAAACGATGACCTGCTCAAACGCATCAAGCGCCTGGCCGAGGAGCGCCAGCTAGAGACTTTGCGCACAGATGCCTTTCCCGCCGTGCGCACCATCGCGCAGCAGTTGCGGCGGGCAGGAGCCGCTCCCGGCAAGCAGAAGGCCGCCGTCGAAGCGGTCGCAGCGATGGGTTATGATTACGTGGCCTATTACGCGCTGGTTCCCACCACCCCGCCGACCCTGTCGCTCAGCAGCCAGGCAGGTCCGCCACATTTGACCGACAATGCGCCGCCGTCGATCGCCATGGATGGCTCGCTGCTTGGCTGGGTCGCCGAATCAGGCCAGAGCCGCGTGGTCGGCCCGGCAGACACACCCAACCACCCGCTGATCGCTCAAGGACACCTGGCCGCCGGGGCAGCCGTGCCGGTGGGGACAAACCTGCGCTTTGGCGTGCTGCTCGCCTGTCGCGTGCAGGAGCACAGCATTACCGAGCAGCATGTGATGGTACTGGAACTGGTCAGCGCGCAGCTTGCCAACGCGCTCGCCAAACAGCAGATTTAGCCGCATACCGGAAACAACCGACGCCAGGACAGCCCACCATGAATACGTCCCTGCACATCGGAAGCGCCAACAGCCAGCCGGGCGCCATCGCCTACGGCACCTTCGAGGCGGTCCCTCTGCCGACCGGCGGTTACGACACCTTCCCCATCATCATCGCCCAGGGCAAGCAAGCCTCGCGCCCGGTCCTGTGGATCACCGGCAATATCCACGGAGGCGAATTCGATGGCATGGCGGTGATTCATCGCCTGATTACGCCCGACCTGGTGGAGCGCCTGACCGGCACACTGGTCGCCATCCCCACGCTGAACCCCGCCGGACTGCGCACGCACGAGCGCAGTCCGTATTATCTGTATGGCAAGGACCCAAACCGGCTGTTCCCCGCGCTGGCCGGGACGACCGATGAAAGCGATGCGACCTATCCCTCGGCGCTCGAAACCGCCTATGCCCGCCTCTTCGAGCGCATCGCCGCCACAGCCGACTATCTGATCGATCTGCACAACTACGGCACCAGCTCGATCCCGTTTGCCTTTCGCGACCCGGTCTTCTACCGCGACAACCGCGAAAAAGGTATCGCGCGCAAGCTGCACGACCGCGTCGGCGCTATGCTCCAGGCGATGGGTCTGACGGTCGTCAACGAATACGTGTCGGACCAGTACATCAAACTCCAGCTTCACCGCTCGGTGAGCGGCGCGGCGCTGAACACGGCGCGCATCCCCGCCGCCACAGTCGAGCTGGGCGGCCAGCGCATCGTCAACGCGCGGCATGTCGAAGCCGCGCTCGCCGGGATTCGCAACGTCATGCGCTGGGCGGGGATGCTGCCCGACCCGCCAGAGCCAATCCGCGACGTGCCCGTGCTGGATCTCGGCTATCCGGTGCGGCGCATGCAGCATCCCCGCGTGACCGAGGCATGCATCGTCTACCATCTGGTGCGCCCGGGCGACCGCGTGCGGCGGGGCGACCCGGTGGCGCAGATGGTGGACATCTTCGGCAGGCCCGTCGGGGGTGGCGACGGACTTCTGCGCACCGATTTCGACGGCTTTGTGTTGGGCCTGTTCCCCAACCTGGCCCATTATCCGAACGAGGCGGTGATGGGCCTGGCCGTGCGCGACGACAGCAGCCTGCTCCAGCCACTGCCCCGCCTGTGAGATCGCGGAACAACAAACCGCGCGCCCTCAGCGCGCGGCATGTGTCAGCAATGTGCGATCTGGCATAGCGCGCTAGGCACCGCCGTGCCGCTGCGCATTCGCCAGCCGCTCTGCGTATTGCATCCGGTAGAACTCAAGATACTCGCCCGTCTTGATCTTGCGCCACCACCATTCATTTTGCCGGTACCAGGCAATGGTCGAGCGCATCGCGTCCTCAAACGCGTGCCGCGGCTCCCAGCCCAGCTCGCGCCGGATCTTGTCGTTCGTGAGGGCGTAGCGCCGGTCGTGGCCGGGCCGGTCGGCCACATAGTGGATCAGGCTTTCCGGCTTGCCCAGGGTTTCCAGGATGAAGCGCGTCACCTCGATGTTGTGCAGCTCGTGCTCCCCGCCGACGTTGTAAACCTCGCCTGGCGCGCCGTGGTGCAGCACAACCTCAATCGCCTCGGCGTGATCGTCCACGTAGAGCCAGTCGCGCACCTGCATCCCATCGCCGTAGAGCGGCAACGGACGGTCGTCAATCGCCTCGGTGATGAAGAGCGGCGCGATTTTTTCCGGGTACTGGTACGGACCAAACGTATTGCTGCCGCGCGTCACGGTGGTGTGCAGCCCATAGGTGACGTGATAGGCGCGCACCATCATCTCCCCACCCGCCTTGCTGGCTGCATAGGGGCTGTTTGGTCGCAGCGGATCGCTCTCGCGGAAGAAACCTTCTTCGATCGACCCGTAGACCTCGTCCGTGCTCACATGATGCAGGCGCGGAATGCCAAGCTGCCGCGCCACATCGAGCAGCACGTACACCCCCACGATGTCGGTATTGATGAAGGCATCCGGCTCCAGGATCGAGCGGTCCACGTGGGACTCCGCGGCGAAGTTGACGATCGCATCGATCGCGTACTGCTCGCAGACGCGCTGCACTGCCGCCCGGTCGGCGATATCGCCCCGCTCGAAGCGGTAGTTCGGCGCGTCCTTCACCGGCAGCAGGTTGTCCAGGTTGCCAGCGTAGTTAAGTTTGTCGAAGACGATCAGGTTGTACTGTGGGTACTTTGCCACCATGCGGCGCACGAAGGCACTACCGATGAAACCCGCTCCGCCTGTTACCAGGATGTTTTTCATGCCTGCTCCTTCATCACATGTCCGGCCGGGAATGGCTCAGACTTGCGACGCGGGCGCGAGGACAAAGCGCTCAAGCGCCAGCGCCACGCCGTCCGCATCGTTACTCGTGGTCACAAAGTCTGCCCCAGCGCGCACGTCGGCGGGCGCGTTTCCCATCGCCACACCCACAGCGGCCATCTGGATCATGGGCAGATCGTTGCAGTTGTCGCCAAAGCAGATCATCTCGTCGGCGCGGTACCCGCTCCGGTCCAGAATCACGCGCAGCGCAGTCGCTTTCGACACACCGCGCGGCAGCAGCTCGATCACCGACGCTAATCCGGAGCGGACGACCTGCCCTCGTTGGCCGAAGCGTTCTTCGAGCAGGTGTTGGAAAGCGGCAACCTGCTCGCGATCGCGGTGCATGAGGATGATCTTGTGCGGCTGGTGGCTGTTGCGCAGGGCATCCACCAGATTGGGGATAATCTCCGGCTCAGGCTCGTGATGGGCGATCAGCTCGTCAACGTTATCATCCCGGCGAGATGTCACCAGCCCGCCCCGGACGTAGACTACCGGCGTCATGCCATGCGCCTCGGCAAAGCGCACTGCTTCCACCGCCAGGTCGACCGGGATCGGGTCCTCAAACAGCACCTCGCCGGTCGGCGCGTGCACGCTGGTACCGTTGCCGCAAATAACCGGCAGCCGGATGCCAAAACGCTCGATTAGAGCTGTGGTCGAAGGAAACGTCTTGCCCGTGGCCACGGTGAACGCCACGCCGCGCGCCTGCGCCGCCCGGATCGCCGCCTCGGTGCGCGGCGAGATTTCGTGGGCGGAATTCAGCAGCGTGCCGTCAAGATCGGTGACAATCAGTCGAATCGGTCGCAGAGAGGAATGAGTCATCATGCGCGTCCGCTAAATCAGCTCCAGGCGGCTGTAGTCGCCAAGATGGATTTTGATCGCTTTGGGACGCACGCCGCTCACTCCCACCACGGCATGACGCCCGATCAGGCTGTCGTGCAGGCGGGTTGGCAGATCGCGGATGATGCAGTGTTCCAGCACGATGCTGCGCTCGATCTCGCTGTTTTCGATCACCACATTGTGATAGACGCTGGTAAACGGCCCCACATAGCTGTTGACGATCCGCGTGTTTTCCCCAATGATCGCCGGGCCGCGCACGACGCTGTTGATGATCTCAGCACCCCGCTCCACCGTGACGCGGCTGTCCACCAGTGAGGAAGCGTCCACGGTGCCAAGAATTTCTGGCCGCAGCTCGTCCAGCACCAGGCTATTGGCGGTCAGCATGTCGTCGGGTCGCCCGGTATCGATCCACCACCCCTTGTGAATATGCGGAAAAACGCTGTAACCATGATCGATCAACCACTGGATCGCGTCCGTGATCTCCAGCTCGCCGCGGAATGACGGCTTAATTTCCTCAGTCGCCTGGAAGATGTGATGGTCGAACATGTAGATTCCCACCAGCGCCAGGTTGGACGGCGGCTGCTTGGGCTTTTCGACCAGCCGGGCGACACGCCCGTCCGGCGTCAGCTCGGCTACCCCGTACTGCTCGGGGTGATCGACGGTGGTCAGGACAATCTGGCTATTCCATTCAGGATGATGCGCAAAATCCGCAATCAGCGGGCTGATGCCGCCCTGAATCACGTTGTCGCCCAGGAACATCACAAAGCGCTCGTCGCCGATGAAATCACGCGAGATTTTGACCGCGTGCGCCAGTCCCAGAGGCGCTTCCTGGGGAATATAGGTCACCTGCGCGCCCCACCGCGATCCATCCCCGACCGCTTCCTGAATCTCCGGCGCGGTGTCGCCGGTGACGATCCCGATCTCGGTAATGCCCGCGTCGCGGATCGCCTCGATCACCCGGATGAGAATCGGCTTGTTAGCAACCGGGATTAACTGCTTGGCACGCGTGTAGGTCAGCGGATACAGCCGGGTACCCTTGCCACCGCTCAGCACCAGACCCTTCAATCGAAACGCCTCCTCGCCTTCAGTTCGAATAGTAAGCACGCACCGACGCATCGCGCGGCGCGTCTAGCAGAACAGCCCCGATCAGCGGGACGTTCACACGCTCAAGCTCCTGCTTGGCGCGCGCCGTCTGATCGCGGCGCGAAACCCCCGCCCGCAGGATCAGCAGCAGCCCGTCGGTTTTGAGGGCAAGCAGCGCCGCGTCGGTTACCGCCAGCACAGGCGGCGCGTCAAAAACGATGTAGTCGGCCTGCTCGCGCAGCGCCGCGATGACCTCTTCCATCCGGCGCGAGCCGATCACGTCCGCGGGGTTCGGAGGCAGCGGCCCGCTCGTCAGCAGCGAGAGCGACTCCAGGGCCGTCGGCTGCAGCGGCGGGCGATCGCGCGCCTCTGTCTCCAGCAGCATCGTGGTCAGTCCCTGCTCGTTCGGCACGCCCCACAGCGCGTGCTGGCTGGGCTTGCGCAGGTCGCAGTCCACCAGCAGCGTGCGCTGCCCGCCCTGCGCCAGCGTGACGGCCAGATTGGCTGCTGCGGTGCTCTTTCCCTCGCCCGGCACAGCGGACGACACCACCAGCACACGGATCGCCCGGTCGACGCTGGAGAACATCAGATTGGTTCGCAGCGTGCGATAGGCTTCCGCCACCGGCGAGCGTGGATCGATCAGCGTGATCAGGTTTGGATCGGGCATAGCGCCACCTCACGAGCGGATGTTGTCCGAAGGGATCGCGGCCAGAACAGGCAGATCCAGAAAACGCTCCACATCTTCCTGGCGGCGAACCACGTTCGACTCCAGGTATTCCAGCACAAAAACCACCGTGCCGCCCAGCAGCAGACCGAGCACGCCGCCGGCCATGGTGTTGACCGCAGTGCGCGGGCGGTACAGCCCGTAGGTCGCCGGGTCGAGCACTATCGCATCGATGCGATCCTGGCGGTTCAGATCGCGGTTCTGCTGGTCCCGATACTCCTTCAGCAGCACCCCAAGCTCATACGCGATACGCGCGGCCAGCGGGCCATCCTGCATGTCGACGTCGATCTGCACGGTGAGCTGCGTCGGGTCCGAGCTGATCGTGGTGTAGCGCATCAGGTCCCCGGCCGTCATGTCGAGGTTAAGGCGGTTAATGGCTTCCTGGGCATTCTGCTGCGTGTCCAGATAGACCACCCAGCTTCGCAGCAGGATGCGCAGCGTCTCGGTCAGGCCGAAGTCATTGCGCGCCGGCTGCATCAAGACGCGCTGGGTCGCCCGGTAGACGGGAGTCTGCGCCTTGCTCAGCGCATACGCGGCCCCGGCTGTGATGATCACCGCCAGCACGATGATCCAGCCGCGGCGCACGAGCAATCGAACATAATAAGACAAATCCATTGGAGACCGTTCCTGCTGTACCAGCTTCACAGGCGCAGATCGCGGCTATTATACCAGCGGTCAGCGCGGAAGGGATCACTTATCAGGCTGCCGCCCGCCAATCACCGGCTCAGCGGCGACTGCGCGACGGCAACCGCCGCTGGCGCGGGATGGTGGCGATCACCGGCACTCCAAGTGACTCCACATCGGCGCGGGTGCGCACAGTGCGGTCGACGTGCTCCGCGAGCGCGGCCAGCGCCACCCCCGCCGCCAGACCGACCGCCACCTTGATCAGCGGCACCAGCCGGTCCGCGATCGGCGGCGCTACCTGCCGAACGGCGATCGAGTCCAGCGGGACGACACTCACCGGCTGGCCGCCAAACTGCGGAAAATAATCCTGGTTACGCGTCTGCAGCACCGTGATGGCCGCACGCGCGATCTCAGCGATTTCGTCCGGGTCGTCCCACCGTACGTACAGCGTCAGAATGCTGCGCAGCCCGTCCGCCGCAAACGCGCCGGCCAGATCTTCGCCGTGGATGCTACGCCCTTCGTCAGACAGCACCCGGCTCACCTGCCCGGCGAACGAATCGCTTGTGATCCATGCCGGCATATTGACCACTACATACTCGGACGCCAGCCAGGGGACATACGCCGTGTCTTCGTAGGGCGTCATGGTCTGCTCGGTCGGCGGCTGCGGCGGCGCCGCGACGGTTAAGCGCATCTGCACCGCGTAGCTGTGGGGCGGCGAGATCACGCGGGGCAGATCGCGAAGCACAAGCGCGCCTGCGACCAGCGCCGGCAGCACGATCAGCCACCAGCGCCGCCGCACAACTTCCCACACTGCGAGAAGCTCCATCTTGCGAACTCCTGACCTGTGCCCCAATCCGACGGGCGCCGTCCTGTTCTTTTGGCGCCGCGCCCGCGCAGTTGCCACGCGCAGCCCGTTTGCGATACGCTCAATAATAACCGATCGCGAGAACAAAGGGCACACGATGCGCTACGAGGACGCCGACGCGGAATACGAGTACGACGATTCCGACGAATATGACGACGAATACAACGACAGCGTCGATCCTGCGGTATACAGTGACCCCGCAGTCTACTACACGCCGGCCGTCCGCAAGCGCGGCGAGGTGGTGCCGCAAGGCGGCGTTGCCGCGCGCCGCGCGATCGATTGGGGAACGACAGGCAGCATCGTCGCGGTCATTCTCCTGACCCTGCTGTACGTCCTTTCTCCCATCGACGCCATTCCGGATCTCATCCCCGTCGCCGGGCAGGCCGATGACGTCGCCGCGGTGACGGCCGGAACGGCAACCGCGGGCATCCTCGCCTTTCTGCGCATCGTCTTGCGCGCCATGCTGGCCTCGCGCATCGGGCGCAAAGGCTGCGTGATCCTGGCCGCGGTGCTGGGCATCGTCGGCGTGCTGGCGTTCGTGGGTCTGCTTTCGCTGGTAAACGCGATCTTCTAGCGGGCTGCGCCACGCTAGCCTACAACCGCGTCCTCGCACGAGGGAAGCTCGGCGCTATCCAGCGGCCAGTCGCGCCCGTAGAACGCCAGATACTCGGCCAGATGCGCTTTCCAGTAGGTCTCTTCGTGCCCGCCGGTGGGGTGAATGATCACCTCGTGGGCTACGTCCCTGGCCTGAAGGGTCTGCGCCATGCGCTCGACCATGGTGATGACGTAGTCGTCGGCGGCGCTGTCGATCCAGATGCGCGGGGCGGACTTGCTCAGACCAGCCTGCGTCGCCAGGTCGAGCGGATTCGTCTCTGCCACAGCATTGTCCGGATCGAAGAACGGGCTGTGCCCGCCCACCGCGGCAAACAGATCCGGGTGGCGCAGCGCGATGCTGAACGCCCAGAAGCCGCCGCGCGAGATGCCACCGATGGCGCGGCCATCGCGCGCCGACCAGAGGCAGTAGCCGGTTTCGAAACGTTCCAATGCCGGGATCAGCTCATTCAGAAGAAAGCCTTCGTAGGACTGCGCGACCGGCTGATTATTTAGCTCCGACAGGACATCCCCATCGGGCATGACCAGCACCATCGGGGGCAGCACACCGCTCTTGATGCCCTTGTCCATCGTCTCGACCACGCCCAGATCAAGCCACATCCGCTCGTCGTAGCCGGTCCCATGCAGCAGGATGACGTAGGGATAGCGGCGCCAGCTCTCATAGAAGCAGGGCGGCAGGTACATCACAAAAGGCACGTCGCCGCCGGTGATCGCGCTGAAGACCGAATCTTCAATCACCCGCCCGGACGACTCGCGGCAGCCAAACGGCGTGGCTGTCGGCAGCGGTGTTGGAACCGGCGAGGGTGTCGAGGTTGGCAGCGGGGTATTGACTACACCCACAGCCGGGATCGCCAGCCCGCCAACATCAACATCGTTGTTTGCCGCCGCTTCGACCACATCCCCCTCACCTTGCAACGGGGCCGGTTCGGTCACACCGGTCACGACGATGATCTGCGGGGTCTGTTGGGGAGCGAGCGGCTCGCAGGCTGTCAGAAGTACGAGCGTCAGGAAAACGAAGAGTTCAAGTGCGCGTCTTTTGGGTATCATGGGGCGAATTATATGCGCTTCATGGCACCCGTACAACCGCCGTTTTTTTGGCGCACCGGGTGAAACACCCTACAATTGAAGCGCGAGGGTTTATCGGTAATCTTGGGGCGCGCTGGAGTGGAAGCTGTGCACCACGCGGTGGTGAGTTAGCTCGCGATCGATGACCACGACACAAAACCTGCAACCGGCGGCTGCGGGCGACTCTCGCCCGTTTCGCATGCCCAGGACCTCGGGGCGCTGGCGGCGGCGCCTGCGGAACCAGTACCGCGCCATCTTCGCACGCGGCGATTTCAGCAGCCTGCTCATGACGTGGGCGTTGATGCTCGTCACCGCGCTGGCCGTTGGCGCGGCGGGCTGGACACGCGGCCTTGAGGCCCTGGCGATTGTCAGCTTCCTCTCCGTCGGGTTTGGCTTTCTGCTGGCGCGCAGCCACTACTCCGAACTGATGGCGCTCGTCCTCAGCACCACCTACAGCCTGGCAGGGGTGACGGGTGTCAGCGCCTATGTCCTGGTCGACTCCGGCGGCCTGCGCGAGCGCGTCCTGACGCTGGCCGATCAACTTAACGCCTGGATCAATGAAGGGCTGGCCGGGCGACAGCCACCGAACGATGACGTGGCCTTCGTGGTTTTCCTTTCGGTCCTGTTCTGGTATCTGGGGCACAACGCCGCGTGGCACGTTTTCCGCATCGATCGCGTTTGGCGCGTGATCATCCCCACCGGCCTTGTGCTGGTCACCAACCAGTTTTACTACCAGGGCGACCGATCGCTGGATGGTTACCTGGTCGCGTTTGTCATCCTGTCGCTGCTGCTACTGATCCGCTCGCACATCGACGCCCGCGAGTTCGAATGGTACATTAACCGGGTCCACTTCCCGCAGCACGTCCGCCGCACATTCTTCCAGGTTGGCGGCATCCTGGCCGTGGTCATCGTGGCGCTGGCATGGCTGGCGCCGGCGGGCGATGACAGCCGCAGCCTGGAACGGCTCCGCGAGCTGTTTTCGGGCGAGCGGATGGCCCAGCTCGCCGATGTGTGGAACCGGCTCTTTTCGTCCCTGGAAGGCGAGGGCATCGCCACCACCGACTATTATGGCGGCGACCGGCTGCGCCTCAGCGGCGCGATCCAGCTTGGCGATCAGCCGGTGCTCTACGTCGAAGCGCCTGTCGGCCCGCGTTATTACTGGCGCTCGACCGTCTTCGAGAGTTACAACCCCACCTCGTGGGAATGGAGCCACGTGCGCACCGTGCGCGCTTACACCGACAGCTCCGGTCTGGAGCTGCACATCGAGCCGACCCTTCCCGGCGCCCGGCGCGATGTGGTTCAAACCTTTGACGTCCTGCTGAGAGCGTCCAATCTGGTCTACACCGCACCTCAACCGGTGCGGCTGGGGCTGCCGGTCGAAGCGGAACTCGACTGCGTAGGCGACCGGTCAAGCCAGGCATGCGTCAACGCCAGGCTGCCGACCGACGTCGCCATTATCCGCGCGCGCTCAACCTTGCGCCGCGGCAGTTCGTACACCGTGACCTCATCGATCAGCACGGCCACCGCCGATATGCTGCGCTCTGCCGGCACAGATTACCCCGCCTGGGTACGCGATTTGTATCTGCAGGGAGCCGGGGATGTCACACCGCGCGTGCGCGATCTGGCCGCGCAGATCGTCGCCAGTGCCGGGGCGCAAACGCCGTACGACCAGGCAAAGGCCATCGAGCGCTGGCTGCGCGCCAACATCCAGTACAACGAAACGATCCCGGCTCCGCCTGAGGGGCGCGATCCGATCGACTGGTTCCTGTTCGACCAGCGCGAGGGCTACTGCAATTACTACGCCTCGGCCATGGTCATGATGCTGCGCACGCTGGGCATCCCGTCCCGGCTGGCGGCCGGCTTCGCGCAGGGGACGTGGGACAGCGAGCGCGGTGCCTTCCTGGTGCGCGAGCGCGACGCGCACACGTGGGTCGAGGTGTACTTCCCAGGCTACAGTTGGGTCGAATTCGAGCCGACAGCGGACGAATCGCCACTGGATCGCGAAGGCGATCAGGTGCCGCAGGCCATCCTGCCGACGGTGACGCCGATGCCCACACCGACCTTCACGCCCAGCCCTACGCCTACGCCGGAGCCGCCGGCGGACGACGCGGGCGCGAACGCCACGCCGACCAGCCAGGCGATGGATCCGCTGGTGCCGCCCACGCCCACCCCGACGCCAACCCCCACACCTACGCCCACGCCGGTGCCGCCGCTCGATATGCAGCCGGTGGATGCGGATCAGGGCAGTGATGTGCTGCGAACGATCCTCATCACGCTGGGCCTGTTCGTGCTGGTGATCGTCCTGCTGCTTCTGGCCGTGCTGTTTGCCATCTGGTATGTTGAGTATCGCGGCCTGGGCGGGCTGAACGCCATCGAGCGAGCGTACGCGCGGCTGGGCATCTACGCCCGCTGGCTCGGCCTGCGCCTGGACCGCTCTGCTACGCCAGACGAGCGTCGCCGGTACCTGGTGGGCGAAGTGCCAACCGGCGAGAAACCGATCAACGCCATCACCCGGGCCTACATCCAGAACCGGTATGCGCCGGCCCGTGCGCAACGGGCGGTCCCGCCGCCCGAAGCGATCGACGAAGCCTGGGAAGAAGCGCGCTGGGCCTTCATCCGGCGCAAGCTTGACCGGCTGCGGGGGCGGCGCTAGCCACCGCGCACCCGAACTCGCCATTGACGAGCGCGCGAGCGGCTGGTATCATTCCGTCCGCATTATCCGCCAGGTCACTGGCGCTTTACCGCAGACAGCAGGCGCCCGCATGGGCTTAATCGACCGCGCGTCGACCTGCCGAGGTGAAGACCCAAGTCCAGCTTATGGCGTCACATTTCTGCTGAAGTGTGAACGGTCTTCGCCCTTACGCGGAGGCCGTTTTTTGTTGGCTTCCCCTGCGGGCAGATTTCCGAGGAAAGGAGGAAAGCGCACTTGGCTCTCACAAAGCAGCGTAAGACCGAAATCCTGGACAGCTATGTGACCATGCTCCAGTCGGCGCAGGGCGTCGTCATTACCGAATATCGCGGCATGACGGTTCACCAGCTCGACAGCCTGCGCGCCAAGCTTCGCGAGAACAACGCGAGCCTGGTCGTGACCAAGAACACGCTCCTGAAGCGCGCGCTCCAGCAGGTGGGTATGGCCGTCCCCGAGGATCTGCTGACCGGCCCGGTGGCGATCGCTGTCGCCCAGCAGGACCTGCCGCAGACCATCAAGAACGTGCTCGAATTCGCCAAGACCACCGACATTTTCGTGATCAAGGGCGGCATACTCAACGAGACGATCGTGGACGGCAAGCAGCTTGAAGCGATCTCGGAGCTGCCGCCGCTGGATACGCTCCGCGCCGAGATTCTGGGCCTGCTCACGATGCCGATGGCCCAGTTCCTCAGCCTGCTCAACGAGCCTGCACGCGGTGTCGTCGCGGTCATCAAGGCCGGCAGCGAGGGGCTGGTCAACGTTCTGGCCGCCTACAGCCAGAAAGAAGCCGCGTAACGCGGCGCGATCGTTCGTCTATTGCCAAGCAAGCACATCAATCGTCTGGATCGATTAAGACGCAGATACCCGAAAGGAACCTGTCAAAATGGCTGACCTGAAGAAGCTCGTCGAAGAACTCAGCGCCCTGACCGTGATGGAAGCGGCGGAACTGAAGCGCATGCTGGAAGAAGAGTGGGGCGTCGAGGCGGCGGCCCCGATGGCGATGGGCGCGATGCCCATGATGGCGCCGGCTGCGGCCGCCGCGCCCGCCGAAGAGGAAGAAGAGAAGACCGAGTTCGACGTCGTCCTCAAAGACGTTGGCCCCAAGAAGATCGAGGTCATCAAGGTCGTGCGCAGCCTGACCAACCTCGGCCTGAAGGAAGCGAAGGATCTGGTGGAAGGCGCCCCGAACAACGTCATGGAAGCGGTGACCAAGGAAGCCGCCAACGACGCGAAAGCCAAGCTCGAAGCGGCTGGCGCGACGGTCGAGATCAAGTAAACGGTCTGTGCGCTTAGCGGACAAACAAGCAGGCGGCCCGGGCTCCGGCGCCGCCTGTTGTGTTCGCGCCTGGCCTGCGTTCTCGTCTAGGCGCCAGGTTCGCTGTAATACTTCAGACGTTCAATGGGATCCTCGTACGCGGTCCCCCCTCGATCCCGCTCGCCCTTGCGCTGGATTGCCGCGTCAATCTGCCGGATCAGGGCGCTGTAGGCGGGCACGATGAACAACCACCCCTCGGCGCGGGGCGAGAACAGATAGCGCCCGTAGCGCCGCATCAGCCGCTCCTTCGGTTCCGGCCAGGAACGCATCTGTACCTCAGCCGCCGTCATCGCCAGCAGCGGCCGGACTAGCGGGCGCCCCACCCCCTTCAACTCTTTGCGCGGAAAGAGCTGCGACACCTGGACCGGCTGTACCACCCGTACGCGCTGGTAGCTGACCACCGTCTGGTGAAACGGCCCGCGCACCACCAGCACATCGGGGCGCGCTTCGACGTACGAATAGTGCGTCGCCAGCACAGTGAACAGCCACAGCGCCGCGCCAACCAGGATCAGCACCAGACCGATCACCGCCAGTGTCTCCGGCTCTGCCACACCGGTATCCAGTTCTTCGATGAAGCCAGGAAGGAAAGCAAACAGCCCCAGGATCATCAGCAGAAGCGCAGGCGGCCGATAGCGGCGGCCCAAATTGTAATAGACCAGCAGGGGGTGCCGCCGCACTTCGCGTGCGGACTCCCTGTCTTCCTCTTGGCGCGTCATGCTCCCCTCCTTTGGCAGCAGCCAGCACTACACGCAGTCTACTCGCCTCACGCTGGCTGTCAAGCCTAGCCCTCCGGACAGGCTAGACGCCTCTGCAAAAGTTCCATACACTTGAAGAAGGCAGGGGACGAACGGGGGAAACAGCAATGACGACGATCGCGGCTGAAGGATACGAGATCGCCGTTCAAGACGGTGTGTGGGCGCTCATTCCAGACGAATCGGTCGCCCATCTGCCGGTATTCGAAGCGCGGCGCGGCGCAGGGGTGATCAAGTACCGGGCCGGGTTTGGCGCAGCGCACCGCCTGCCCGGCACGGTGCTATCCGTCGATTATGTGCAGGCTGTCATCCTGGGCTACGAGATGCGCGAGCAGCGTTGGCTGCTGGGGCTGCACATCGCCGCCCATGGCGAAGAAAAGGCACGGTGGATTGAGCTGGTCCGCTGGCCGCCCGGCGAGAACATGCGCGACGCCGCTGCGGCTCAACAGGCCGGGCGCGCGCTGGCGGAGCATATCGGCTGCCCGCTGCAGATTTTCGGCGCGAAGAAGCTCGCCCGCCCGGCTGCCGGTTCTGGCGGAGCGACCGGGCCGCTTGTCCCGCACCATCGCGAGGATATCGGGCCGGAGCGGGTCAAGCTGGCTGCGCGAAGCATCCGGCTGCCGCTGGACGGACCGACCGCCTGGCTGGGCCACACCCGCGATCAGCTCTTGCTGCGCCAGTCGAAACCTTCTGCGGCAGAGCGGCGCAAGGGCCGGATCGCGCCCGCTTTCAACCAGGCCACTTTCGATGCGCGCGCCAACGAGATCCGGCTGATGCCGGCCACAGGGCTTCTCGGCACGCTGTTCGGCGGCCAGCGCGCGCGCACGATCCCGCTCGCGGACGTGCGCAATATCGAGCTGCGGCAGTCGGTCCTGGAAGAAGGAGCGCAGCGTGAGCTGGACGATGGGGTGGTTGTCGATGTAACCCTGACAACCACGCTGTGGGAGATCTATCTCACCTTGCGGGATGAATCCGTCCTGCTCGCCCAAACGGTGCACACGACCACCAGCGATTTGTCGCGCCAGCACGTGCCCAGCAGCGACAAGTTCAACGTCGACCTGCGCGCTGGAATCGAATACCTGCGCCAGCACGAAGCTGATCAGGCCGCCTACGACCGGGCGCGCAACTGGGCCGAAGCCGCCGCGACCGTGATTGCCAGCGCGCTGAACGTCAGCCTGGTCAAGACGGAAGTCGTGCCTGCCTGAAGCAGCGCCCGGCGCACCCTAGCGAATTCGCAGCCAGTGGTAGCCGTACGGAGCCAGTTCAAACCGGTACGGCTCTGCGCCAATCGCCGGCCAGCGAGCGCCCGTCAACACATCGATCGGCTCGCTTCCGGCAAAGGCGCTGAGATCCAGCTCGCCGGGCTGCGGCTCGTCGGTCAGGTTCGCCAGCACCAGAAACCGCTCGTGCTCGCTTGGCACGTCCTCGGCGCCGTCCACCTCGCGCCAATAGCCCAGGATCGCCTCGTTCTCCGGCAGCACAAACTCAAATGTCCCACGCCCAAAAGCCCGGTAGTTGCGCCGCACGGCCAGCATATGACGGATGGCATACCACAGCGAGTTGGGCTCGGCCTGCTGCTGGACGACGTTAAGATGCTGATATCCGTACACCTCGTCGTCGATGACCGCTTCGTACAGCTCATCGGCGTCCGAAAAACCGGCGTTCTTCGAGTAATCCCACTGCATCGGCGTGCGAACCCCGTTTCGGTCATCGCGCCAGATATCGTCGCCCATCCCGATTTCATCGCCATAATAGATGATCGGCGATCCCGGCAGGGTGAAGAGCAACGCGTTCAGCAGGCGGATCCGCCGCTGATCGTTGTCGAGCAGCGGTGCCAGCCGGCGGCGGATGCCCAGATTCAGGCGCATGCGAGGCTCCGGCGCGTAATGCGCCCACATATACTGGCGCTCTTCCTCGGTCACCATTTCGAGCGTCAGCTCATCGTGGTTGCGCAAGAAGACGCACCACTGCGCGTCGGGCGGGATCGGCGGCGTGCGGTTCATGATGTCCACGATGCTCTTGCGCGTGCGCTGTTTGAGTGCCAGATAGAGGCGGGGCATGATCGGGAAGTGAAACGCCATGTGGAACTCCGGTGCGTCTTCGGTCCCGAAGTACGCCCGCACATCTTCGGGCCACTGGTTCGCCTCGGCCAGCAAGATACGCCCTGGCCATTTCGCCTCGACATGCGCGCGCATTCGCCGGACGTAGGCGTGCGTCTCCGGCAGATTCTCGCAGTTCGTGCCTTCGCGCTCGAACAGGTACGGTACGGCGTCAACCCGGAACCCGTCCACGCCCATTTCCAGCCAGAAGTCAATGATGTCCAGCATTTCCTGCTGGACGGCCGGGTTGTCGTAGTTCAAGTCTGGCTGCTGGCTGTAGAAGCGGTGCCAGTAGTACTCCCCCGTGAGCGGATCGTAGGTCCAGTTCGAGCTTTCGGTGTCCAGAAAGATGATGCGCGCCTCGCGGTATTTCTGATCAGTCTCGCTCCACACGTACCAGTCGCGCAGCGGCGACTGCTTCGACGAGCGCGACTCGATAAACCACGGGTGCTGATCGGACGTGTGGTTGACCACAATGTCGATGATAACCGTCATGCCGCGCTGGTGGATCGCGTCTACGACCGCCTTGAAATCGTCCAGCGTGCCGTAATCCTCATGGATGTTGCGATAGTCCGATACATCGTAGCCGTCATCGACCAGGGGCGATGGAAAGACCGGAAGCAGCCAGATACAGTCGACACCGAGCTGTTGGAGATAGTCCAGTTTTGAAAGCAACCCTTTGAAATCGCCGTGACCGTCGCCGTTGCCATCTTTGAAAGCACGCACATACAATTCGTAAAATACCGCATCCTTGTACCAGGTAGGAGATTTGTAGCGGGACATGCTTCCCTTCCGACACGCACCGTAGAGAGACTGGCAGGCGCTCGGTCACGCAGCCTGCCAGCAAGAGAAACCTCGATTCACGCGCCCCACCAGGCCGGGGCCAGCCAGCCATCAGGCGAAATTGATGCGTATGACCAGGCGCCCGAGGCGCAGCTCATCGCCGTCGCGCAGGATGCGCGCCTGATGCGCGATCAGCTTCTGGCCGTTCATGTAGGTCGAGTTCGCGCTGCCCAGGTCCATCACTTTCAGCGCGTTGTCTTCAACCAGAATGGCGGCGTGCCGCCGCGACACGCCGAGTTCCTGCGCGCCATATTCGTCCAGCGCCACATCCGGCGCCTGCTGCGTTTCCGCGTCAAACCGGCCCAGCACGAGCTGATCCGAGATGCTGACGACCAGCGGGCGCGTGTGGCCCCGGATGTGCAACAACAGTTTGCGTTCTTGCCCCAGGCGCGCCGTGCCCCAGTTGGGCACCTGAATACCCAGCGCCGCCGGGTCCAGACGTTTCGTCTCGGCTGCGGGTGGACTCGGCAGGACCAAATGCGATCCGCAGTTGGCGCAGATCATCTCGCCCTCGGTGTTCTCGTACCCGCACAGCGCGCACTTCACCACAGGCATATCCCCCGTGCCAACTCGAACCTGCCTTCAAAGTATACTGGAACCGCCGAACTTGACAACCGCACGTTCAGAGTGTGTTACACTCTGAACGAGGGCAGCAAACACGACCTGGCATCACGGGTTTCGGGCCAATGGGAACGTCACCTCAACGCAAACGGCGCGGCCTGCTCGGGCGCCGGCTGTCGCTCGCCGAACGGTACTACGAGCGCGCGTTATACGCTTATGGCCGCGGGCGCCTGGACGCCGCCACAGCCGATCTGGATGCGGCGATTCTGGCCGAGCCGAAGCGCGCGGAATTCTATGTCGCGCGCGGGCTGGTGCTGCTGGCCGACGGGCGCGCGGGCGATGCCGAAGAAGACTTCGCCTATGGGCTGGCGCTCGATCCGGCCCAGTGGGGCGCGCACTATGGGCGCGGGATCCGTGCGTTCGATGCCGGCGACTATCGCGCGGCAGTGGATGCCTTCTCGCGCGCGCAGCAGTTGGCGCCGGACCGGTATGAGATTTATGTCTACCGCGCCATCGCGCTGCATCTGCTCGGTCAGACGGACGAGGCCCTGCGCGATGTGCGCTACGCGGCGACACTGATCGACCCGGCGGACAAGCGCCAGCGGCTCGTCAAACGCTGGATTGAGACTCTGGAAGAGGCCGCACCCGGAACGGACCATCCCAGCCTGTAAGCACAGCCACCGTTTCCGGGTTGCGAGGCGCAGCCCGCTGCGCTAGCATCTAGCATGCCGCGGCAAGTCTGTCATATCTTCCAAGCAGAACGGAGAAAGCAGGAAACCCGACGATGAAAGCAGTCATTCTGTGTGCCGGCAAGGGCACCCGGCTGTATCCGGTCACGCTCACCATGCCCAAACCCCTGGTCCCTGTCGCCAACAAAGAACTGCTACGCTATGCGATTGAGACCCTCACGGAGATGGGCGCCAGCGAGATCGGACTCGTCGTCGACAGCCTCGACTCGCCGATTCGGGACCGTCTGGGGGACGGTCTGGACACGGTCGGCGTTCCTCTCACCTACATCGCGCAGGAGAACCCCCAGGGTCTGGCGCACGCCGTCAAGCTCTGCGAACCGTTCGTGAACGGGGAGCCGTTTCTGGTGTACCTGGGCGACAACATCTTCCAGGATCGCATGCACGGGCTGTACCGCGAATTCGAAGCCCAGAACGCGAGCGCGGCCATCGCCCTGACCCGCGTTCGGAACCCTAGCGCCTTCGGGATTGCCGAGCTGGAAGATGGGCACATTAAGCGCCTGATCGAAAAGCCAAAAGAGCCGCCGTCCAATCTGGCGATCGCCGGAGTTTACGTCTTCTCGCCGGAGATCTTCGAGGCCATCGAGCACATCAAGCCCTCGTGGCGCAACGAGCTTGAGATTACGGACGCGATCCAGTATTTGCTCGACCAGGGCAAGGTGGTTATTCCGTACATTGTCGAGGGGTGGTGGATCGACGCGGGCAAGCCGGATGCGATCATGCTTGCCAATCAGCTCGTGCTGGAGCAGCTCCCCTACACCCCGCCCAACCTCGACGACGAGCGCATCGAGGGGAACTCGTCCGTTTCGCACCGGGTTATCCTGGGCAAAGGGACGCGCATCATCGACAGCGTGGTGCGCGGCCCGGCCATCATCGGCGACAACACGACGATCCGCGACTCGTACATCGGCCCGTACACGAGCATCGGGAACAACGTGGTCATCGAGCGCAGCGAAATCGAACACAGCATTGTGATGTGCTGCTGCACGATCAAGAACATCGAAGGGCGGATCGACGCCAGCCTGATCGCGGACAACGCCCAGGTCATTCAGTCGAACCATCGCCCCCGAACGCACCGTTTCGTCCTGGCCGAAAACAGCCTCGTCCAGCTCTGACGCGCGCATCGCTCGCCGCGCCAACACAACGGGCCTGCGCCGTCCTGGCAGGCCCGTTCGTGTTTCTTCTGTCGCCAAGCAGTCTAAACGTCGAGCGTCGCCTTCTTGGCGTGCGTGGTGATGAAGCGGCGGCGCGGCGGAACGGCGCTGCCCATCAGCATATCAAACACGCGGTCCGCTTCCGCTGCGTCCTCGATGGTAACCTGCAGCAGGGTCCGGTTCGCCGGATCCATTGTAGTCTCCCACAACTGCTCGGGGTTCATCTCGCCCAAGCCCTTGTAGCGCTGGATCGTCACGCGATCGGGGTTGCCCAGCGAGCGCAGGATTTGCTCGCGCTGCTCTTCGGAATAGGCGTAGAACTTCTGCTTGCCGCTCTGAATCAGATAGAGCGGCGGCTGGGCGATGTACAGATGCCCGTTCGTGATGAGCGGCGTCATGTAGCGGAAGAAGAACGTTAGCAGCAGCGTGCGGATATGCGCGCCGTCCACGTCCGCGTCGGTCATGATGATCACGCGGCCATAGCGCAGCCCATCCAGGTTAAAGTCATCGCCAATGCCCACACCCAGGGCCGAGATCATCGCCTTGACCTCGTTGTTGTCCAGGGTCTTATTGAGCCGCGCGCGCTCGGTATTCAGAATCTTCCCGCGCAGCGGCAGAATCGCCTGGAAATGCCGGTCGCGTCCCTGCTTGGCCGAGCCTCCCGCCGAGTCACCCTCGACGATGTACAGCTCCGATTTGGCGGGGTCCTGCTCCGAGCAGTCCGCCAGCTTGCCGGGCAGCGTGGTGTTTTCGAGCAGGTTGGCGCCCCGGCGCACCAGATCGCGCGCTTTCTTGGCGGCGTCACGCGCGCGCATCGAGGTCATACACTGCTCGACGATCCGCCGCGCTTCACGCGGGTTCACCTCGAGGAATTCGGCGAAGGCATCCGACGTAACCTGCGAAACGGCCCCCTGCACCTCGGGATTCATGAGCTTGACTTTGGTCTGGCTCTCGAACTGCGGCGAGGGATGTTTGACGCTGACAATCGCCGTCAGGCCTTCCAGCGTGTCGTTGCTGGAGAAATTCGGATCCTTGTCCTTCAGCAAGCCGGCCTTGCGCGCGTAGTTATTGATCGTGCGCGTGACGGCGGCGCGCAGACCCGCCTGGTGCGTGCCCCCATCGGGTGTGTGGATTGTGTTGGCGAAATATAGCTCGGTCGTCGTGGCTGTGTTGGTGTACTGGAAGGCCACCTCAACGCCCAGGGTCAGCGGCTTGCGTCCGTTGCCCTCGAACTCGATTTCAACCTCCCGATCGACGTAGACCGGCTCGTGCAGCCCTTCGCGGTTGCGATTGAGGTAGCGCACAAACGAACGCACCCCGCCCTCAAAGTAGAACGACATCTCGCGGGGAAGCGGTTTCACCCGCTCGTCGCACAGCGTGATCATCACGCCACGGGTGACAAACGCCATCTCGCGAAAGCGTTGCGCCAGCGTGTTGAAGTTGAACTCCACTTCTTCCATGATGGCCCGGTCGGGCTTGAAGGTCACACGGGTGCCCGTCGATTCGTCCGGATCCATCGGGCGCACGACCTCAACGTCGGTCTTCGGGATGCCCCGCTCATAGCGCTGGCGGTACACCTTGCCGTCACGCCAGACCTCGACCACCATCCACTCGGAAAGGGCATTCACCGCCGACACACCCACGCCGTGCAACCCGCCCGAGACTTTGTACGCCCCGGAATCGAACTTGCCGCCCGCGTGCAGGGTGGTCATGACAACCTGCAGGGTCGAAACACCCTTCTGCTTGTGAATACCGACCGGGATGCCGCCACCGTTGTCCGTCACGGAGGCCGAGCCGTCTTCGTGCAGGCAGATCCGAATGTGGTCGCAGCGACCGGCCAGCGCCTCGTCGATGGCGTTGTCAACGACTTCGTAGATCAGATGGTGCAGCGCCCGGATGTCGGTGCCGCCCACGTACATACCCGGGCGCAGGCGTACAGCCTCTAGCCCTTCGAGTACCCGAATGCTCTCTTCTGTTTGCCGGCTGAATTGCTCCGCCACTTAGCCCTCCCACGGGTTTCCTGGCACCATACGTCGCTCACGCCACCCGGCTGACGCAATACAAGCCCTGGGCCGAACCGGGCCGGATGGCCGTTCGAGTAAGCGGATGATCTGGTATTGTCACGTCGATATTGGTCACTAATCTCGAGGCCAAACTGGCCGCGCCACCCCTGCGCGCCTAGTGAATCAGGCGGCGCTTCGAACGAATGTTCGTCATTCTCGATTATATAACGAGCCTCCGTCCTCGGCCAGTTTTAGAGGCTTAATTATATCTCAGAAGCCCCTTGCGGGCAACGATCAGGTGCTTGCCGCCACCACCGCACCGGGTACAATCGGGCGCATGAACACACAGCCAATCATTGCTCTGCTCACCGATTTCGGACTGGCGGATGCCTATGTCGGCACGATGAAAGGGGTCATCCTTTCCATCTGCCGCTCCGCTCGTCTGGTCGATCTGACGCACAGCATCCAGCCTCAAAACGTGCGCCAGGCAGCATACGTCTTGATGACCGCTTTCCGTCACTTCCCGCCCGACACGATCTTCCTGGTCGTGGTCGATCCAGGTGTGGGCACCGAGCGGCAACCGATCGCCGTCGAGACGGCGCACGGCGTCTATGTGGCGCCCAACAACGGCGTGCTGAGCTATGTCCTGCCGCAGGTTGAGGTGCGGCACGCGGTCGTGCTGGCCGAGCCGCGCTACCAACTGCCCGGCCCCAGCTTAACCTTTCACGGGCGCGATATCTTCGCGCCGGCTGCGGCGCATCTGGCTGACGGCGTGCCCATCACGGCTCTCGGCCCCACTCTGCCCGAACTGGTCAAGCTCGACCCACCCCACCTGACGATTAGGGGCGGTTCCATCGAAGGCGAAGTCATCCACATCGATCACTTCGGGAATGTCATCACCAGCATCGGACACCTGGCCTGGGAAGGCGATAACTTAATCCTGACGCCGCAGTTTGGTGCGGGCGGCGAGCCGGTGCGCCTGGCCGCCGCGGGCGTCCGCGTGTCCATCGGCGGGCGCACAATCAGCGGCGTGCAGCCTACCTATGGGCGGACGACGCCGGGGACGCTCCTCGCGCTGGTCGGCAGCTCGGGGCAGCTTGAGGCAGGCGTCAATCAAGGCAGCGCCGCCGGCGAGCTGGGCGTGGCGCTTGGTGACCCGGTGAGTGTGTCCTTTGCCGAGTAACGGCCCCGGCAGGAGAGGTTCATGCGCGAGCAGTTTGTGATCGAAGGCAATCATCCGCTTCAGGGAGAAGTTACAGTCAGCGGTAATAAGAACGCCGCGCTCAAGATGCTCCCCGCCTGTCTGCTGACGGACGAGCCGGTTACCCTGACCAACGTGCCCGATATCGCCGATGTGCGCGTCACGCTGGAGCTGTTGCACCGGCTCGGTGTGGACGTCGAGCGGCTCGACACTCACACTATCCGCGTCCACGCCCGGCAGATAACCACCCACGAGCTGGACCGGGAGATGTGCGTCCGCACCCGCGCCTCGATCGTCTTCGCCGGGCCAATGCTGGCGCGGGTGGGGCACGTCCGGTTTGCGCCGCCCGGCGGCGACGTCATCGGGCGACGCCGGCTGGATACGCACATCCTGGCGCTGCAACGTCTGGGCGCTCAGGTGGCGTTCGATGGGCAGTTCGCCATGCGGACGGATGGTTTGCGCGGTGCAGACATTCTGCTGGACGAGGCAAGCGTCACCGCCACCGAGAACGCGGTCATGGCGGCGGTGCTGGCCCCCGGCACAACCGTCCTGCGCAATGTGGCATCCGAGCCGCACGTCCAGAATCTGTGCCATATGCTGAATGGGATGGGCGCGCGCATCTCTGGCATCGGCACCAACCGCCTGACCATCGAGGGCGTCGAGCGCCTGCACGGCGGCGAGTTTCGCGTGGAAGCGGACTATCTCGAAGTCGTCAGCTACATCGGTGCGGCGGTGGTCACCGGCGGCGAAATCCGCATCCGCCAGGCCGACCCGCAGTATCTTGACATGGCGGCGCTCGTTTTCCGCAAGCTCGGCGTCACCTGGCAAGTTGACGGGCCGGACATCATCGTCCCGCGCAGCCAGTCGCTGACTATCGAGCGCGACCTGGGCAACCAGATCCCGGAGATCAAGGCCCAACCCTGGCCCGCCTTCCCTTCCGACATGATGAGCATCGCGCTGACCGTCGCCACCCAATCGGCAGGGACGGTGCTGTTCCACGAGTGGATGTACAACAGCCGTTTTTTCTTCACCGACAAGCTCACTGCGATGGGCGCGCGCATCTTCCTGTGCGATCCGCATCGCGCTGTGGTGCACGGCCCCACCGTGCTGCGAGCCGTCCCGCGCATCACCAGCCCAGACATCCGCGCCGGGATGGCACTGCTGCTGGCGGCACTGTGCGCGCGCGGCACAACCACCATCAGCAACATCGGGCAGATCGATCGCGGCTACGAGCGGGTCGAGGAAAAACTGCGCGGTCTGGGCGCGCACATCCGCCGCGAACCCGCCCCTGCTTAGACAAAGTGCAGGCGGGGCCGTTTGAGCCCCGCCTGTTCAACCAACTCAAGCCGGTGCGCCGCTGCTATTCTTCGCAGGGCTTGACCTCCAGCGGCAGCCCGAGCACGTAGTCGTAGGCGCTGAGAGCCGCTTTCTCGCCGTCGCCCAGCCCCATCAACACCTGGAACGCGCTGGCATCGGTGCAGTCTCCGGCAGCAAAGATGCCGGGCCGGCTGGTCCGGTTGCGCGAATCCACCTTGATGAAGCCGCACGGATCGAGTTCCACGAGTCCCGCCACCAGATCGGTATTGGGAATAAGCTGCTTCTCCACGAAAATCGAATCGGTGCTCAGCGCTTCCTGCTGCCCGTCACATTCCAGCACAACTGTGTCCGCGTAGCTGCGCCCCTTGACGGCCACCACGCGGCAGCCACGCCGGACCTCGACATTGGGCGCGCTCAGGATGCGCCGCCCCGCTTCTGTGTCGAGATCGCCCTCGTCTTCGGCCACCAGCGTCACATGCCGCGCGATTCGGCTCAGCTCGGCCACAGCCCGCAGCGCCAGCAGCTCCGACCCTACCACGACCACGCGGCGGTCGACCATCAGCGGACCATACGTCATGGCGCTGTAGCACAAACCCCGCATCTCAAGCTCGTCCTCGCCGGGCACGTTGAGCCGCTCGCCGCGCGAGCCGGTCGCCACGATCACCGTGCGTGTGTCGTACGTGTGCCCGTCCGCAATGGTCACGCGGTAGCCATCGTCGATGGGCTGGACCTTCGTCGCGTGGTTGCGAACGCGCATGAACTCCAGGTAATCAAGCTGCGACCGAAACCGTTGAATAGTCTCTTCTCCGATGATCACCTGATAATCGTCCACCCACGGCAGCAACAGCTTGCGCCGCGTGCGCCCGCCCAGCCCAGGCGAAATGAACAGAGCATCCATCCGCTTGCGGACCGCGAAGGCCGCCGCAGCCAGCCCGGCCGGCCCGCCCCCAATCACAATTAGCTCATGCATGGTCAACTCCTTGCGCGTCCTCGTCCGCTTCGGGTGGCTGGGGAATAAATCCCTCGTCCATCAGCAACTGCGTCATCTCACGCGCCGAACGGATGATCGCCTGCGCACGCTCGTATTCCTCGTCGTAGGTCGTCTGGCGCCGCGCGACACCCTGCTCTTGCGCCTTCATGGCAACCGCCGCCGCCTCACGCGGGAAGACATCCCACTCGTCCATCGTCGGCAGGATGTAATCCGGAGACAAGCCCTTCTCCTCGGCCATCTGCGCCAGCGATTCCGCCGCGGCGATCGCCATTTCATCGGTGATCGTGCTGGCGCGCACGTCAAGCGTTCCGCGGAAGATACCGGGAAAGCCGAGCGAGTTGTTGACCTGGTTCGGGAAGTCCGACCGGCCGGTTGCCACCACTGCGGCGCCCGCCTCACGCGCGTCCCAGGGCCAGATCTCCGGAATCGGATTGGCTGCGGCAAAGACGATCGCGTCCTTGGCCATCGTCCGGATCCACTCCGGCTTGAGCGTATCTGGCCCTGGCTGCGAGAGCGCGATGACCGCGTCCGCACCGCGCAGCGCCGTCGCGATATCGCCCTGAAGCTCTTCGCCGTTGGTGATCTGCGCCATGTGCCACTTCTGCACATACTCGGCACGGCGCAGGAACAGATCGCGCCGGTGCTTGCCGAGGATTCCCTGGCTATCCACCATCAGGCAGTTCGCGGGGTCGGCGCCGTAGCGGAAGATCAGGCGAGCGCATGCGACGTTGGACGCCCCTGCCCCGATAAACGCGATGCGCATGTCTTTGAACGACTTGCCAACGATCTTGGCGGCGTTGATCAGGCCGGCCAGAATCACGCTGGCTGTTCCTTGCTGGTCGTCGTGCCAGATCGGGATTTCGGCCTGCTCGCGCAGCGTGTCGAGGATGCGAAAGCACTTTGGCTGTGCGATGTCTTCCAGGTTGACACCGCCAAACGCAGGCTGGAGCATCAGCACCGTCTCGATGATCTTGTCGGGATCTTTGGTGTCCAGCATGATCGGCACGGCGTCGATCCCGCCGAGATACTTGTACAGCAGCGCCTTCCCTTCCATCACGGGCAGCCCGGCTTTCGGGCCGATATCCCCCAGGCCGAGCACACGCGTGCCATCCGAGACAACCGCGACGGTGTTCCACTTGCTGGTGTATTCGTAGACCAGCGAGGGGTCCCGGGCGATCGCGCGGCACGGCGCTGCGACGCCAGGCGTGTACCAGATGGCGAAATCGTCGAAATCGCGCACCCGGCACCGCAGCGCGGTCTGCGTCTTACCGTGGTAGAACGCATGCAGGCGCATGGCCTCGGCGGCAGGTTTCTCCGCCCGTGCCAGCAGTTCCTCTTTCGTAAGTGTTTTTCCAACCATTGCTCTCTCCAAAGCGGCTATTCCAAAGGGAGAAACATCTGTCGCGCATGATCGTGCGCAGCGCGATCGTGCCAGCAATTTCATTATATGGCAAGCCGGGCCAGCGCGAACAAAAAAACCGGGCTTCGCCCGCGAAGCCCGGCACGACAACCAAGGTTTCGCCCCCAATTGAGGGCTACGCTGGCACGCTGGCGCCCTATTCCCGCCCGTTGCTGGGCGGCGGGACATGCTCAACATGATCGTATTCGAGCAGCAGCGCCTGATAGCGGTCGCGATACAACTCGGCGCGCGCCCGCTCAAGCTGCCACATGCGCTCAATGCTGTCCTTGATCGGCTCGTACACCGCCGACACCTGCTCCAGCCGCTGGCGAAGCTGCTCAAGCTGCTTGTTCTGATTGCGCCATGCCTCGTCGTTGGTGAGGGTAAATTGCTTCCAGCGTTTCTGATCGTCGGCGATCCAGTCGTTCCATTCCTGGCGGAATCGCTCTTCAGACAGCCGCTGCATCTCCGCGACCTCGTTAATACGGCGGCCCAGGCGCTCGCCGATGCGCTCAAAGTCCTCAACGATCTTCCGCATCTGGCGGTACGTCTCGGCCCACGACTCAAAGCGCTCCATATAACGCTTCATATCTTCGTCGTACGCGCCAAAACTCTTGGTCAGCTCGGCAACCTGCTGGTCGCGCTGTTGCAGCAACAGCGTCTGCTGATCGGTAAACTGCTGCATCTCCTCGCGCCGATCGCGCTCGGCAGCCTGCAGTTCCAGAATCCGCTTTTCGCTGCGCACGACCATGCTTTCGAGCGATTCCAGCTTCGGGCGCAGGCCGTCAAGCTGCTTCTGAAGCTCTGGAATCTCGGACTGGATATCCGAAATCCGGCGCGAGTCCTGGCGGCGCTGCTCTTCGAGGAAGGTCAGACGGCGCTCCGGCTCTTCAAACTTCTTCGCCAGATCCTCGACGCGCTGCTGGACCGCGGCCAGCGCCGACGCGACCCGGTCGCGCTCGACCCGTGCGGCGGGCAGCTCCTCGATCGCGCGGTCGATCTTGTCGACGCGATCTTCAAGATCGCGGACCATCCGAGCCACACTCTCGCGCGCGATATCGGCGCGCCGCTCCGCTTCGCGCTCGGCCATCAGGCGCTTGCTCTCGGTGCTTTCGATCAACTGCTGGAACTCGCCCCGGAGCTGTTCTGCCAGCTCCTTCTCGCGCCCAACCGGCATAAACGCGGTGCGCATACTTGACTGCTCGCTCTCCAGCCCATCCAGGCGGCGCAGAAGCTGCTCGATCAGATCGGCCTGCTGGGCGACCCGTTCTTCCAACAGGGCAATATTTCCGCGGTCGCGGCGACGTTCCTCGTCCAACCACTCGATCATGCGGGCTGCTTGTGCCAGGTCCATCGCGACCCTCCTGCTTTCCATTGGTTGTTCTGGCTGCGCATTATAACACACTCTGCGCGGGGTTCATGCGAAGAACCCAACGATCCGCGCCGCCAAACGCGCCCTTGCCGGCGGGCTTCGTCCGGCTCTATACTTGCCGGCATGCGAATCGCCATTGACGCACGGCTCAAGTACTACCGCCCCGGCGGCATCGCGGAGTATACGCGCCATCTGGTGCTGGCTCTGGCAGAGCTGGACGCCGAGACGCGCTACATCATCCTGCACCACGTGCGTGACCGGGAAACGCTGGCCCCCGCCGCCAATTTCCGGCGCGTCTCGACGCTGACACCCAGCCACCATCGGCATGAGCGCTGGCTGCTCTCCGCCGAGTTGCTCCCGCGACGGCTGGACGTCTACCACACGCCGGAAGGGATCCTTCCGCAGCACGCGGCACCGCACCAGATCTGCACCGTGCACGACGTGCATTACCTGCACTTTCCGCAGTATATGACGCCCGAAAGCCGCCGCTACTACAACGACCAGATCGTGCGCTCGCTGAGGCAAGCCGAACATATCCTGGTGCCGTCGCAGGCAACCAAGACCGACCTCATCACCCTGCTGGATGTGCCACCCGAGAAAATCACAGTGCATCCGCTTGGCGTCGACGACCAGTTTCGCCCCGCCGACCGCGAAACGATCGCGGCGGTGCGCGCCCGCTACGGTCTGCCGCAGGAATACCTGCTCTTCGTCGGCACGTTCGAGCCGCGCAAGAACCTGCCGGGCCTGTTCGAAGCCTACGCGCTGATGCGCGACGAGGCGCCCGAACCACCCCCGCTCGTTCTGGTAGGCCGGCGCGGCTGGCTCACCGACACGATCGACGCCGCGGTCGAGCGCCTCGAGCTGCAGCCGTCGCTGATCTGGATCGAGCACGCGCCCCGGCACGATCTCCCGGCCTTGTACAGCGGGGCGGCGCTACTGGCGCTGCCGTCGCACTACGAGGGCTTCGGTCTGACGGCGCTCGAAGCGATGGCGTGCGGCACCCCCCCGGTTGTCGCAAACCGCAGCTCATTGCCCGAAGTTGTCGGTGACGCGGGACTGCTGGTCGACCCGGATGATCCGGCTGCCCTGGCCCGCGCGATGCGCACGCTGCTGGCCGACAGCGATCTGCGGGCGACGCTGCGGGCGCGCGGCCTGGCGCGCGCGGCAGAGTTCACCTGGCGCCGGACGGCCTCGATGGTGCTTGAGGTGTACCGTCGCGCCGCGGCGCTATAATTGACCTAGCGTCTTCGCTCTACCGCCGGAATCAACTGCAATGCGAATTCTGTTTCTCAGCGCACAGCTTCCCGAGCCAGCCCATGCCGGGGGAACGCTGCGCACCAGCGGCCTGATGCGCGGCGCGCACGCCGCCGGGCACACGCTGCATTTGCTCGCTTTTGGCGACCCGGCGCCCAGCCAATCGGTGCGCGAAGCGCTGGGCCGCTACTGCGCGCGCGTCGAGGTCATCGCGCCCCCGCAACGTTCCATCGCCGACCGCCTGCGCGACCTGATCCTGACGTCGCAGCCGGACATGCAGCGCCGCTTCGCCTCGACGCTTTACGCGGCGCGCCTGGCCGAGTTGCTGGCCGCCGAGCCGTACGACATCATCCAGATCGAAAGCCTGGAAATGGCGGCGTATCTGCCTGTCATCAAGGCCGGCCAGCCGCACACCCCCGTGATTTACGACTCGTTCAACGCCGAGTTCGCTCTCCAGCGTTCGATCTACGAAGCGGAACGGGCCGATCTGGCGCGGCTGCCGGGCGCGCTCTACTCGCTCGTCCAGTGGCGCCGCCTGATGCGCTTCGAACGCCACGTGTGCCAGACGGTCGATCACATCATCGCCGTGTCCGAAGCCGACGCCGCGGCTTTCCGCACTTTGGCGCCAGGGCGCCCGCTCACGGTTGTGCCCAACGGGATCGACGCCGCACCCTACGCGCGCAGCGACACAAGTCTCGACCTCGGCCCGGCAGCGCTGGTCTTCACGGGCTCGATGAGCTACCGTCCCAACGTGGATGCTGCGCTGTGGTTCGCCGATCAGGTGCTTCCCGCCATCCGTGCCGCCGTGCCCGAAGCGCGCTTCTTCATCGTCGGCAGCCAGCCGCACGCCCGGCTTCACCCCCTGCGCGAGCGTGACGATGTACAGATCACAGGCTGGGTGCCGGATGTCATCCCCTTCCTGCATGCGGCGGCGGTGTTTGTCGTGCCGCTGCGGATGGGCAGCGGAACCCGGCTCAAGATCCTCCAGGCCATGGCCGCCGGCCGGGCGGTCGTGTCAACCAGGCTCGGCGCGCAGGGCCTGGACGCCCAAGACGGGATCGCGCTGCGTCTGGCCGACACGGCGAGCGACTTCGCACGGGTCGTCATCGATCTGCTGGGCGCCCCCGAAAAGCGCCGTGCCCTCGGTCAGGCCGGCGCCAGGCTGGTCGCGCAGCGTTATGATTGGTCTGTGATCGTCCCCCGGCTGCTGGGCGTATACGACGCACTGGTGCCGCACCGCACGAGGAAGGAACCCACCCATGAGCCACACGCAGACGATTCGCCCGCCGGTGGGTGAGCGAGTCCGCCTGGCCGACTACGATCCGGCCTATCGCGGCGCATTTGAGAGCAAGGCCGAAGCCGAAGAGCGGCTCCAGGCCGCGCGCGACCGGCTGCGCGAACTGCAGAGCGTGCTCTACGCCGAGCACCGGCACGCGCTGCTGATCGTGTTGCAGGCGATGGACGCAGGCGGCAAGGACGGCACCATCCGTCATGTGATGCGCGGAGTGAACCCGCAGGGTGTGCGCGTCACCAGCTTCAAAACGCCGACGCCGGAAGAATTCGACCACGATTTTCTGTGGCGGGTGCACCCCCATGTTCCCGGCAAGGGCATGATCGGTATCTTCAACCGCTCGCACTACGAAGACGTGCTCATCGTGCGGGTGGAGCAACTTGTACCGCGCTCTGTCTGGGAAGCCCGTTACGACCACATCAACCACTTCGAGCGCCTGCTGGCCGACAGCGGCGTGACGATCGTGAAATTCTTTCTGCACATCTCCAAACAAGAGCAGAAGAAACGCTTTCTGGCCCGGCTGCACGAGCCGGACAAGCGCTGGAAATTCTCGAAAGGCGATCTGGTTGTGCGCGACAAGTGGGATGACTACATGCGCGCCTATGAGGATGCGCTCACGCGCTGCAATACCCCCTGGGCGCCGTGGCACATCGTCCCCGCGAACCGGAAGTGGTACCGGAACCTGGTCATCGCGGAGACACTCGTGGAGACGCTCGAAAGTCTGAACATGCGCTACCCTGAACCCGAAGCCGGGCTGGACGACATCGTCATTCCGGATTAGCACCCTGCTCTGGGCGCGGGACGGCCTCGATCGTTGACTCATTCCGGTAGGTGACCATACCCGGCTTGCCCCCTTTGATCTTGCGCACATATTTGCGCAGCGTTGCGTCGACCGGCACGCGTGCCTCAGTGCGCGCCCCGCTGTAATAGGCCGCCAGCGATGCCGCGCGCTCCAGCACGTGCCGCGGCACATCCCGGCCCGCCGATTTGATGATCACATGCGCGCCGGGCACGCCGCGCGCGTGCAGCCAGACATCCGCCGGACCGCCCTTGTCAAACGTCACGAGATCGTTCTGGCGCGCATTGCGCCCCACCCAGATCACCCAGCCATCTTCAGTCGTCACCTTGAGCGGCGCCGACTGTCCGCCGCCCGGCTGCCCAACCGGCCTGCCGCGCCAGTAGCCGTGCGCCTGCAGCGCCGCCTGGACCTCGCCGATCTCCGGCCAGTTCGTCGCCAGCGCGAGGTCGGTCTCAAGCTGCGCCAGATAGGCTTCTTCCTGCCGCGCCGCCGCAATCAGCTCCGGAACCGACGCGCGCGAGCGCTTGGCCTTCTCGTAGCGCTCGAAATATCGCTTGGCGTTCTCCAGCGGAGACAACGCCGGGTCAAGCGAGATCGTCAGCTCCGGACCTTCAGGATCGTACTGGGCGCGCAGCTCGGTCTGCCCCGGCGCCAGGGTGTACTGGTAGGCCAGCAGCAGTTCCCCGCTCTGCCGGAGCTGTTCCAGCGCAGTTTCGTCTGCCAGCTCGCGCTCGAGCGCCTCGCGCTTCTTCTGGACGCGCTCGCGGGCCTCGGCCAGCGCAGCGGCGATCGGTCGCTTGGCGGCCTCGTATGCCCCTTCACCAGTGATAGGCGCGTAATACCGGTCCAGCGCCTCGCTGACGCTGGCGCAAGGCTCCCAACCGGGCAGATGTGTCAACTCGTAGACCGCGTAAGCCCGAACCTCGCCCCCCTCAATGGCAACACCCGGATGCCACACGCCCTGCTCGATGTCACCGAACAACGCCTCGATGGCCGCCTGCAGAGCGCGCGGGCTGGTTTCGGCAGCCTTCGTATTGACGGCACCCGTCGCCCGGAAAACGACTTCCTTCGCCACTAGCGGACTGAAGCCGAGCACCTGCCGGGTCAGAAGCTGCCGCGCCTGTTCGCCGGGCGCGCCGTCGAGCATATCGCCCAACAGCGTCGCGGTCAGGGCGAGCGGGGCGCGCTTCATTCTTTGCGGGGGCGGCGGCTCGTATGGATGTCCGGGCAGGCTAACCCGCACGCGGTTTTCCTCTGGCCCAACGCGCCGGACGCAGTCCATGATCTGCCCATCGTGGCGCACCAGCAGCAGGTTAGCACGGCGTTCCATCGTCTCGGCGATCAACTGGAACACGCCTTCTGGCCCGTCCAGCTCAAAGATGAGGACCCGCTCCCACGGCGGCTGGTGGACTGCCTCGATCCGCGCGCCCTCGGCATAGCGCCGTAGCAGCAGGCCGAGCGGCGAGGGTCGCGGCACGCCGCGCCGCAGTTTTTCGGCGGCGATCTGCACGCGGGCGTGCTGCTGGTCCGCGCTGAGCAACACATAGTGGCGCCGCTGGTGCGCGTACACCTCCAGGCCAAACGTCTCAGGATCAACCTGCACGGTATCCTGGATCCGGCCACCGGCCAGCAGCCCGTTAAGTTCGTCCACCAGCGCGCGAATGGTCACCGCGTCAAAGTACATGCTCGCTCGCCCTTCCGCCTAAACGCCGCGTTAAGATAGTCCAAAGGTCGATTAGTCAATCTAAAGTTCCGATGCTACAATGCGATCAGGTTGCACCAGAGAGCCACTGCGATGCGCGTCGCCATCGGATCGACCAACCCGGTTAAGTGTAGCGCAAGCCGCGCTGTTTTGTCGCACCTGTACGCGGACGCCGAGTTTATCTGCCTGGACGTGCCGTCCGGCGTGCCGGCGCAGCCCTGGGGCGATGCCGAAACCCGCGCCGGGGCGCTCAACCGGGCACGCGGCGCGCTAGAAGCAACCGGCGCCGATCTGGGTGTCGGGCTGGAAGGCGGCGTGCTGGAAACCGAGTTCGGCCTGATGACCAATGCATGGTGCGTGCTGGTCGACCGCAGCGGGCGGATCGGCGTGGGCGGGAACGCCTGCACGCTGCTGCCGGACGCGGTCGCCGAGCGGGTGCGCGCGGGCGAAGAGCTGGGCGCTGCAATGGATTGGCTCGCCCGGCAGGCAAACACCAAACAGCGCAACGGTGCAATCGGCATTCTCACCAACGACCTGGAGACGCGCCAGAGCGCGTATGAGATGATCATCCGGCTGGCCCTGGCCCCATTCCAGAACCCAGCCTGGTACCCGGTCAAAGCCGGGCCGAACGGCGCAGGACTTCACAATGCGGGGGAGAGACGATGAGAAGAGAGCGGTCTGCGATCAGGTGGCTTGTCGTGATCGTCGTGCTGGCGTTGGCCGTCAGCGCCTGTGCGGAACGTGAAGCAAAGATTAACACAGGCCCCGAAGTCCGGCTCAAGATCGGCAGTCAGACGTATACCGAGCCGGTGTACAGTTACTGCTGGCCGCAACACGAGGAAAACGTCGCCTGCGATGTCAACCTGACCGCACGCGCCCAGCCGTCCCGGCTCGTGCCGGTGCCTTCGGGCGAGCCGATTCATATCGAGCTGAGCGCCGCAGAGCCAGATCCGCAGGCCATCACCGTCACCCTGCTCGACGGCCCTGGGGGGCAGGTCACCCTGACATCGTCCGAGAGCGGCAGCACCTACACCAGCCCCAGCGAACCCGGTCGCTATCGCATCCAGGTTGACGTGGAATACGCGGATGTGAGCGGCAGCGAAGCGTACGTGTCATACGTCTTTGGGCTGGACGTGCAGGGCGAAGCCGTTGCCGCCGCGCCGACCGAGACGCCGACCGAAGTCCCCGTCGAGGAGCCGGGCGCGACGCCGACAGAAGAACCGACCCAGACTCCGGTCGTCTTGCCCTCGCCCACTGCGGCACCCACGCTCACGCCAGTGGAAGCCGGGCCGGAAGCGACCGCCACCCCGGCCGAAGAAGTGACGGAAGAGGTCACCGAGGAACCGACCGAGGAGCCGGCGGCTGCTGCCGTGGCGCAGGTAACCGAAGAAGCGACCCAAGAGGCTTCGGAAGAACCCACCGAGGCTCCACCAACGGCGGTGACGGTGGCCGAGACGGCCACCGCGGTGCCCACCGCGCGCCCCACCTCGAAGCGCACCCCAACGCCGGGCACCTCGCCTCAGGCGACACAAACGGCCGCCGCCGGGGCGGAACCTGAGGAGGCCGCCGCAGTCGAAAGCACGCCTACTCCCGAAGGGGCGCTGCCCACACCGGAGCCGGAAGAATCGGAGATTGGAACCCCCACCGGGCCGACCGGGGAAGTGACGACCGGACCAGAAGTGGTCGTGGAGGAGACGCCCGAAGCCCCCGCAGGGCTGGGCAGCGTGGCGCTGATCGGCAACGTGCGCATTGTCGAAGCGGGCACCACCGTGCCGCTCAACGGAGCTGCAGTCACGCTGGACTACATCTCGGACGAGGATCCATCGCGCAGCCGCACAGCCCAGACTCAAACCGACGCATCCGGCCGTTTCGCATTCGATCCCATTGAGCTGTTTGAAGCCGACACCGTTGTGCTGACCATCAGCGCGCCTGGCTATGCCACGCAGACCGTTGAGTTAAGCGGCGCCGACGCCTACTCGCTGCCGGTTCTCAACCTGATCCTGCTGCCGGTCAGCGCCCCGACGCCGGAGCCAAGCCCCACGCCGCTGCCAACCGCCACACCGGTTGAGCCGACGCCGACGCCCACCCCAGAGCCGGAGCCGACCGCCTACCCCGACGGCACGCCGTTCTTCAAACTCGCTTATGCCGGGCGCCTGTACGAGCCGCTGGGCTACCAGGTGTGCCAGATGGATGCGGCGGGCAGCCTGAGCTGCGTCCAGCAGCCCACCGGCACAGCCGACCGTCGTCGGCTGACGCTGCTGCGCGGGGCGGCGGCGCAGTTCCTGGTGAGCGGCGAGCGCCCCCGCCAGATTCGCATCGAATATCTGACGGACTATGGCGTGAAGACCGGCCAGCCGGAGATCCGGCCCGGTGATAACGTCAACCTGTTCACGATCACGCCGGAGCCAGGGACATATATCCTGGCGGTTGACGTGATGTGGGACACACAGCAAGTCACGTACTACTACCGCGTGGCCGTCAGCGGTTAGCGCGGCCCTGCGCAAATCGTCACCTGCGAAGCGGTGGACACCGATTGGTGGTTCACCGCTTCCATGTTAAAATCCAGTAAGGGAGGATTTATGAGCAGATCAGTGACGGGGCGGAACCCGGTTGAGAAGCACCGGCGCGACGTGCGGTGGAAGATCGTCGCCCCGGTTGTTGCGTCGGTGATCGGGTTGGTCGCCGTCGGAGTGCTGCTCATCGTCGGGGTCGCAACCGGCGCGTTGGTCTTTGAGCAGGTCAGCGTGATCATGGGGATCCTGGCAACCGCCTTCATCGCCCTGCCGCTGGCACTGATTTGTATCGTGCCCTATCTGGCGTTGGGCGCGCTGGCCGTCGGAGCCGGGAAGCTCTACGCCCGCACGCGCACGCCGCTGCGCGCTGCGCGGCGCTTCACCGAACGTGTCTCCAGCCGGACCCAGCGCACGCTCCCCAGGCTGGCCCGCCCCGTGATTGCCTTCAACACGCGCCTGGCCCGGTGGGAACATACGCTGCTGGGTTGGCAGCGAACGGCCCTGCAAGCAGGAAAGGATGATCGCCATGAGTGAAGTTCAAGATTCGCAGCAGAAAAGCAGCCAGCTTTTGGAACGGGTCGAGGAGCAGGTCGACACCCTGCTCAAAAGCTTTGAGGATCAGGAAGCGCAAATCTGGGCCTATGTCTTTGGCGGGATTATCGCGATCCTGATCGGGCTGGTCGTCGCCTATTATTACTCGCAGATGGTGCGCGAGAACCGTAAGAGCACGCTTGAGCGCCTGCGCGATACCGTGCGCGGGGGTCTGGGTCTATGACGGACAAACTGCCCAGCCTACCCGAGACCAACTGGCGCACTCGGACCTATCTGATCGGCGGATTGCTTGGCCTGATGATCGGGCTGCTGTCGGCCTATCTGTATGCGCGCGCCGCCGAGGAAAACAAAGCCTTGCAGCCCGGCCGGATCAAAACAATGGACGTGCTGCGCCTGTCGGTGGCCCTGCTGGCGATCGTCCGGCAGATCACCGATCTGGGCGCGCGCGGCGATAAGTCGTAACGCAAACTTCCGGAGCCGCGAAAGCGCATGGTCCGGCCTGCGGCACGCGTTTAGCGTGTAGCGCAGGCGCCGATAGGCCATGCGCTTCTGGTTGCAATGCCTGCCCAAGCGCCGAGCCTGACTGCTCGTGTCCTCAGCCGAACCGCACACGCGGCGCCACTGCTGGCCCGCGTGGCAATTGTGGCCGCTGCCCTCATCAGCTTCGTGCCCGCGCCGCCACGCATCGTGCTCGGCCCGCCCCAGACCGTCATCACGCGCAATCCCGCCATCTGCGTCCACACGCGCCTGACCGATGAAGTTGAAGAGTGGAAGGTTCAGCGCACGCTGGCGCTGGTGCGCGAGATGGGCGCGCCCACCATCGTCGAGTATTTCCCCTGGCCCTATGTCGATCGCGGCGAGGGACGCTACGACTGGAGCCACCCGGATCGCATCATCCGCCACGCCGAGCACCAGGGCCTGCGCGTGATCGCGCGGCTGGGCCTGGTTCCGGCACGCCTGCGCCCCCCGGCCGAGGAACGGGTTACGTCGCTGACCTACCTGCCCTACGATGCATTCGACGAATTCGCCGCTTTCGTCGGGGCGTTTGTCGCGCGCTACCGGGGCCGGGTTGAGGATATCATCATCTGGAACGAGCCAAATCTCGCGTTCGAGTGGGGCAACCGCCCCCCCGACCCCGAAGCCTACACAGAACTGCTACGGCTGACGTACACGGCGGCCCACGCCGCCAACCCGGCAGTGCGCGTTCTGGGCGGCGCTCTGGCGCCCACGCTCGAACCGGAGACGAGCGGCTACGCTATGAGCGACCTGCTTTTTCTGGAGCGAATGTATGCCGCAGGCGCCCGTGACTGGTTTGACGCGCTGGCAGTCCATGCCTACGGGTTCACCGCCCCGCCCGATGCCCCGCCCGATCCGGCAGCGATCAACTTCCGGCGCGTCGAACTTCTGCGCGCCATCATGACCGCACACGGCGACGAGAACAAACCGGTTGTGATCACCGAGGCCGGCTGGAGCGACGATCCGCGTTGGGCGAACAGCGTCCGCCCCGGCCAGCGTATCGCCTACACGCTAGACGCCTTCGAGCAGGCGGCGGCCTGGCCCTGGCTCGAGGCAGTCTGCGTGTGGAACTTCCGCATCCCCGTTGACCAGAGCAACCGCCGCGACGCGTATTTTGCGCTGGTGTCGTCGGACTTCACGCGCAAGCCCATCTACGACGCGATCCAGGCGTACGCGCGCGGCTGGGAAAGCCCGTACACGCCATGAGCCGTATGCCCGCCTGGCCCGCGCGTGCCCGCGATCTCGCTCGTAGGGCGCGGCAGCACCCGCGCCGGTCCGCCCTCGTCACCGCCTTGCTCGCGCTGGCCGTCGTGCTATGGGCGCTCACCCGCCCCGGCATGCCCCTTGGCCCCGTCGACCTCACCTGGCACCGCATGCAGGTGAACCGCGACTTCTACGTTGGAATCGACCCCAGCTATCCGCCCTTCGCCGAATGGACACCCGAGCGCATCGAAGGCATCGAGCCGGACATCGCCCGCGAGCTTGGACGGCGGATGGGCGTCGAGACGTCAATCCTGATCATGGGCTATGATGGGTTGTACGACGCGCTGTATACGGGACAGGTGGATCTGATCCTGGCCGGGCTGCGGGCCGATCCGCTTTACGCGGATTGGGTGCACTACACCCAGCCCTATTTCGACGCCGGGCAGGTGCTTGTCTTCCGGCGCGACGGGTCCTATTCCGGCATCGAGGCACTCGACGGCAAGACGCTGGCCGTCGAGATCGCCTCGTTGGGCGATCAGACCGCGCAGCAGTGGCAGCGCCGTCTGCGGTCGCTAGAAATTCAGCGCCACATGCTCCCCCAGGATGCGCTGGACGCCGTCGCGCGGGGCGATGCAGACGCGGCCCTCGTCGACACTATTACCGCCCGGCTGTCTCTGACCAGCTACCCGGAACTGCGCCAGGCCGAGCAGACCACCGCGTCCGATGAATACGTGATCGCGATCCGCGCCGCCGACTTCCGCCTGATCAACGCCGTAGAGCGGGCGCTGGACAGGATGCGCGCAGATGGGACGCTGGATGCGATCCTGAACCGCTGGCTCGGCAGCGGCAGCTAGCCACAAGTGTACGCAAGCGAAAGGAAGCAGCCCATGCATTTCCGCAGTGTGAACGATGTTCAGCCCTTGCGCGCGGCACACGGCGAAACCGTCTACGAGACGGTTGGCCGGGCGGCAGGCGGCACGGCGACCCACAGCCTGGCCCAGATCGTCCTGCCGCCGGGGTGCGCGTCGCTCAAGCACTACCATCCTGAGGCGGAAGAAACCTATTACATTCTGTCGGGGTCCGGGGACCTGGAAATCGATGGGCAGTGTGTCGCCGTGCGGCCGGGCGACAGCATCCTGATTGAGCGCGGGGAAACCCATCAGATCGCCAACCACAGCGACAGTGAGCTGGTCTTTCTGGCGATCTGCGTGCCCGCCTGGACGCCGGATAACAGCGTCTTCGTTGACTGAGACGGTTCGCGCGCCGCTCAGTTGACGCCCGACGCCAGCCGGTCCAGCAGCCGGAACATGTAGCGCAGCACGGCATGCTGGTTCATTCCGGCCAGTGCGCATAGCAGCCAGACCACCGCCTGCTCCATCGGCTCGGCTGCTCCCGGCCGGATCACGTCCTGGTTGACAACGGCGTACAGCAGCAGCATGAAGAGGCCCATCACGCCGCCGAGCAGCGGGTTGAACACGTACCAGCTCACGTGCAACGGGTCAAAATCGCGCAGATGTGTGGTGTGGCGGTCCAGCGTCAGATAGCCGGAGACGAGCGCTCCCAGCACGCCGAACATCACCGGGAAGAACGCCACCTGCACGTCGCCCGCGCTGAACAGCCCGGCGCGTTCGAGCAACGGCCTGCCAACGACAACCAGGATCAACCACAGCGCGCCCCAGACGAGGTGATAGCGCAGCAGCGGCGGGCGATAGCGGGCAATGTCGTGCTCGACCTTCCGCCGCCGGTTGAGATCGGCGCGGATGCGGTAAACCACAGCGCGCGCGTCATCGTAGTTCTCGCGCGATTGCAGCAGCAGCGCGCTCGCTTCGAGCAGCTCCTTCAGATGCACGT
This sequence comes from Thermoflexus sp., assembly GCA_020724465.1. Classification (GTDB taxonomy): domain Bacteria; phylum Chloroflexota; class Anaerolineae; order Aggregatilineales; family Aggregatilineaceae; genus DYGX01. Next base: position 273,632 of record DYGX01000002.1, on the reverse strand, counting down.
CGGTATCGCAGCGATCGCCGCGCACGCTTTCGATCAGTTCTTCCTGCAAGTCATCGATTTGGCGCCACAGATCGCGCAGCCGGTCGTCGTCAATGAACCAGTTCAGAAGCTGCTGGTTCGCCCGGGCAGTTTGACCAAACCATTCTGCTGAGTTCGCGCGTGGCATCGACTCCCCGAACGGATCGCGAACGGCGGGTGGCAGCGGTTCGAGCACCGGACGCTCGACGATCAGTCCGTCTTCGCGCGGCGCCTTCAGATTTTCCACCTCGTCCAGGTCGTTCGGGGACTGGATGGCGCCGATATACGGGCCGGGCGCCTCAAACAGGGGCTGGGCGGGCATGTCAGCCGATCGGTCAGCTTCCGCGCCCCGCTCCATACCATCCGGCCAGACCTCCGGTTCAGTCGGCGTCAGCGACGCCAATCCGGATGCCGGCGAGCGATCGGGCTGGCTGTCGGCAGGGCGCGCCTCGCCGGGCACCACCCGTGGCGATCCGCCCGGCAGGTCCGGGGCAGGCAGGCGCCCGCCCGCCAGCAGCGCCGCGAGGGCCGGGTCGGGGTCTTCGAGCGCAGCCGGGTCATTGGTTTCGGCTTCCGGCGGCGGACTGGTTTTTTCGCCCAGCAGGATCGCCCGCCCCTTGCCCCGCAGGGAGACACGCGGACGTCTGGATTGGTCGCTGTCAGTCACGGATCACCTCCCTGGCCAGGTCCCGGTATTCCTTGGAGACGATGTGATCGGGCAGATACTCAAGCATCGAGAGGCCCGCGACGGGGGCTTCTGGCACAACGTCGTCGAAATAGATCAGGGTCTGCAACATCTTGCGCCCAAAGACCTGGCGCAGCTCGGCCACCACCTCTTGCGCGTGGCGCGAACCGGGGCGGTACATCGTCCCGAACAGCCCGCCCAGCGTCAGCGCCGGGTTCAGCCTGGCCCTGATGCGGACGACGGTTTCCATCAGTGCCCGGACGCCGCGCATCGCCAGATACTGGCACTGCACCGGAATCAACACCTCGTCCGCCGCCACCAATCCATTGGCGGTCAGGATGCCCAAGCCCGGCGGCGTATCGATCAGCACCGTGTCGAACGGGATCCGGCTGCGCTGCAGCGCCTCGCGGAGCCGGTGCGTCTGGTTCGCCTGGCCGACGAGCTGCAGCTCAGCCGCCGCCAGATCGATGCTGGCCGGTACCAGCGCGATCTGATCGCGCACCGGGCGGATCACCCGCGCCAGCGAGATATGATCGTAGAGCAGCAGCGAGTAGGCACTTCGTCCGGCGGCGTAGCTGTCTAGCCCAAACGCGGCGGTCAAGCCACCCTGCGGATCCAGATCGACCAGCAAAACACGCTGTCCCCGCTCCGCCAGGGCCACGCCCAGATTCATGACCGAGGTCGATTTGCCGACCCCGCCTTTCTGGTTCGCGACTACCAGCGTCCGCGTCATGCTGCCCTATCCGACCGTACCCACGCTGGCCGCATTATAGCACAACCCCTTTTTTGGCGCGGAATCACCCTCCAGGCGGCGCGCGGTCACTTCGACCTAGCCGTATTCGCACGAGTCGTGGTACACTTCGCGGGCGCTTTGAACCGACCCGGCAGGCGACGGTCAGCACACAAAGGGATAACGATGGCGGCCATTCTCGACCAGATACGTATCTTCATCGAAGAGATCATCTCTGCGCTGGGGTATCCGGGCATTACCTTTGTGATGCTGGTCGAGAACATTTTTCCGCCCATCCCGTCCGAGGTGGTCATGCCTTTTGCCGGGTTCCTGGTGGTCGGTGGCCGCTTCACGTTTCTGGGAATCGTGCTGGCCGGCACGCTCGGCTCCGTCCTCGGAGCGATCGCGATCTACTACATCGGGCTGTGGGCCGACGAACGCCTGGTCCGGCGCTTTGTGCGACGCTACGGGCGCTTCTTCCTGATCGGCGAAGACGACATTGATCGCGCGCTCCGTGTCTTCGATCGCTACGGCGAGATCATCATCTTCGTTGGCCGCCTGATCCCCATCATCCGCAGCCTGATTTCGCTGCCAGCAGGCATGCAGCGGATGTCGATGAAAAGGTTCCTGCTGTTCACCACGATGGGCACGGCCATCTGGTCCGGCGTGTTGGGTTACGCGGGCGTCTTTTTGGGCGAGAACTGGGAAGAGATTCTGGAAATTGTCGACCAGTACGAGCGCATTACCGCCGCGGTACTGGTGATCCTCGTGGTTGCCTTCGTGCTTGTGCGCGTGCGCGAGCTGCGCCACAGCCGAACCAAGCCGCGCAGCGCTGAAGTCGATCTGCCGCGCAACTAGCCCTCGGGCCGCCGTCAGCCGAATTATCCCCTGCGAGCCACGCGCGCGAGCAGCCTCCCTTTGACGGGCGCCGCCAGGCCGAGTATAGTTCGAGTGAACCACAAAAACCGAGCAAGCGAGAAACCCGCCATGTCGATCTTCAGTGGACGCAAGCAAGAGCGCGAGAACCACCCCGAACCGGTTCAGCCGGTACAGACCAATCCGCCGCAGAGTAACCCGCCTCAGCCGGTATCACCGGCCCGCAAACCGGTCGGGTTCGAGACGGTGCTTGGCCCCAACTCCACCCTGCGCGGCGATCTCAAGTGCCAGGCGAACGTTCGGCTGGACGGGACGTTTGAGGGTACGCTTGAGATCGGCGGAAACGTGCTGGTGGGTGAGACGGCCAAGATCACAGCCGACATCCACGCCAAGAACGTGGCAATTGCCGGGGCCGTGCGCGGCAACGTCAGCGGCAAAAAAGTTCAGCTTCTGCGCACGGGGCGCGTGTGGGGCGACATCACAGCCGCCGCCATCGCCACCGAAGAAGGCGCGTTCATCGACGGCAAGATCACGATGATCAGCCACGATGCCGCGCGCACTTTTGACCCGACCAGCCTGCCCCTGCCCGACAACGAAGTCGAGCCAGAACCCGCAGCCGAAGCCAAGCCTGATGCCGCCGAAGAAGCATCCGAATAGGCTGCCGGATCGCCAAAGGGCTTTGGTTGACAGTTCACTTGGTGATATAATCAGCCTAAAGCAGACGTTGGTCGCTGCATCGCAAACCTGAGTGGTCCAGGGTACTTTTCATGGTCGAGGTACACATCGATAGTATCCGCGTGAGCTTAATGTCGCAGCTCCGCGTCGTGATCCTGAAAGACGCCAAGAGCGGGCGCTATCTTCCGATCTTCATCGGGCCTTTTGAAGCGGAAGCTATCGCGGTGAAGCTTCAGAAAGTCGATGTCGAACGCCCGCTGACGCACGACCTGCTCAAATCCGTCATCATCGAACTGGGCGGGCGTGTCCGGCATATTGTGGTCAACGACCTGCGCAACGATACTTTCTTTGCACGCATCGTCGTCGAGCAGGATGGCCGCACCCAGGAGATCGACTCGCGGCCCAGCGACGCGATCGCGCTGGCAGTCCGGCTCGATGTGCCCATCTATGTCGAGGAAAGCGTGATGGATCGCGCCGCCATCTTCCCCGACGAGGATGTGGACACAGAAGAAGCTGACGCCGCCGAGAAATCCGAGACGGATGACAGCCTCGACGTCTTTAAGGACTTTGTGGAGTCGCTCGACCTGGACGATCTGGAGTCGGACGAAGACGAATAACCGCCACCAGACGCCGGCGCGTGAGGGTGACGGGGCTTCTCGAACAGAGCGGCCCCGTTTTTGCCGCACCAACCGTTTATAAGCTGAAACCCAACCAAAGGTAGACCAAGGTGCAGCCGGAATCGACCACTCTGCCACCCGACCGCATGGCACCGCACAGTGTCGAAGCGGAAGAGGCCGTGCTGGGATCAGTGCTGCTCAACTCGGACTCCCTGTATGAAGTCGCCGCGTTCCTTCAGCCGGACGACTTCTTCATCGTCCGCAACAGTTGGGTCTGGGAAGCGATCCTGCGCCTGCACGAGCGCAACGAGCAGATAGACTATGTGACGGTCGTCGAGGAATTGCGGCAGCAAGGGCGCCTCGACGAGATCGGCGGTGCCGCCTACATCACCTACCTGATCAACCACACACCGTCCTCGATCTACGCCGAAGCCTACGGTCGCATCGTGGAGCGCGCCGCCATCCGCCGCCGGCTGCTGGCCGCCGCCAGCGAAATCGCGCAGCTTGCCCACGAAGAAAGCGCCGATATCAACGAAGTCATCGACCGGGCCGAAGCATCGCTGTTCTCGGTCACCGAGCGGCGGCTGCGCAAAGAGCTCGTCCCCATCAACATCGCCATCAGCGAGTATTACGACCGCATTGAACATCTCTACGAGCATCGCGGCGAGCCGCTCGGGGTGCCGTCGGGTTTTGTCGACCTGGACCGCCTGCTGGGCGGGCTGCAGAAATCGGACCTGATCATCGTGGCCGGGCGACCCGGCATGGGTAAAACTTCGTGGCTGCTGAGCGTCGCACTCAACGCGGCGCGCGCGCGGGCGCGGGTGGCGATCTTCAGCATGGAAATGAGCAACGAGCAGATCGTCCAGCGCCTGATTTCGTCCGAGACCGGGATCAACACGCAGAACCTGCGCCTCGGCCAGCTTGACGACCGCCAGTGGACCCTGTTCGTGGAGGCCGCCGGCACGCTGAGCAATGTGCGCATTTTCCTCGACGACACGCCCGCGCAATCGCCCATCCAGATGCGCACCAAGTGCCGCCGGCTGTACAGCGAGCACGGGCTGGATCTGATCATCGTCGACTATTTGCAGTTGATGAACTCCGGCATGGGGCGCAGCGAAAACCGCGTGCAGGAAATCAGCTTCATCTCGCGGCAGCTCAAGCAGCTCGCGCGGGAACTGAACGTCCCTGTGCTGGCCGCCGCCCAGCTTTCGCGGGCGGTCGAGCAGCGCCAGGATAAGCGCCCGCAGCTTTCGGACCTGCGCGAGTCCGGCTCGATCGAGCAGGATGCCGATGTCGTCATGTTCATCTACCGCGAAGAGGTCTACAACGAGAATACCGAGCGCCAGAACCAGGCTGATATTCTCGTTTCCAAGCATCGTAACGGCCCGACCGGCGTCGTGACGCTTTACTTCCGCAAGGAACTGACGCAGTTCGCCAACCTGAACCGGACCGGCGTCGACCTTGCCGGCTTCTAGCAGATGGCCGGCGATCCAGAGGAGCAGGCGCGTATGCAACGCTTCGACGGCTTTCCGCCCGGCAGAGCGCGAACGGTCGCGGTCCCTGCCCTGTTCTTCACCGGCCTGCTGCCGATGATCGACGATCTGGCGGAGCTGAAAATCACGCTGCACCTGTTTTGGGCGCTGCAGCAGCAGGAAGGCGAATTTCGTTACATGACCCTGCGCGAGTTGTTGCAGGACGCGCGTTTCCTTAGCGGGTTCGACGCCGATCCGGACGCCGCCGCGAGCGCCGTGCGGACCGGGCTAGCGCGCGCTGTCGAGCGCGGCACACTGCTGCACGTCCAGGTCGACGGGGTTGACGGCCCGGAAGACGTCTACTTCGTCAACACCGTGCGGGGTCGGAACGCGGTGCGGGCCATCGAGGCCGGGCGATTCGTGCCGGGAGACCGCGAATATCCGATCGCGCTGGTGGACGAGCGCCCCAATGTCTTCGCCCTCTACGAGCAGAACATCGGACCGCTGACGCCGTTGATCGGCGAGCAGCTTCGCGCGGCGGAACAGGACTATCCGCCCGAGTGGATCGAGGAAGCCATACGCCTGGCCGTCGAGCGCAATGCGCGCAACTGGCGCTATATCGCGGCGATTCTCCAGCGTTGGGAAGCCGAGGGGAAGGATCGTGGAGTCACTCAACAACCAACTCAGGCGGATCGCTACCGGTATGTCCGGGGATCACTCTCGGACATCGTCGACTTCTGAGCACGAGCCGATGACGTCTTCCTGCAACATCTGCGGCGGTATGGGATTCGTCGTCAAGGATGTCCCGGTCGATCACCCGGACTTTGGCCGGGCGTTCCCGTGCGTCTGCCAGCGCGACGCGCTGCTGGCACGCCAGACGGCCAACCTGCGCAAGATGAGCAACCTCGACGCGCTGGCAGACAAGACGTTCGACACCTTTCGGCTCGATCTTCAGGGCCTCAGCGACGAGCAGCTTTCCGCCCTGCGCGCCAGTTTCGAGCGAGCGCAGCGATACGCTATGCAGCCCCAGGGCTGGCTGCTCTTTCAAGGCAACTACGGCAGCGGCAAGACTCATCTTGCGGCGGCCATCGCCAACCATCGTCTGGAGCAAGGCGATCGCGTGCTGTTTGTCACGGTGCCCGATTTGCTGGACCACCTGCGCGCGTCCTTCGGGCCAACGTCCGAGATCGCCTACGACGAGTTGTTTGAGCAGGTCCGCACGGCGCCGCTGCTGGTACTCGACGATCTCGGGGCCGAAAGCGCCACGCCCTGGGCAGAGGAAAAGCTCTATCAGTTAATCAACCATCGCTATCTGCATGCCCTGCCAACCGTGATCACGACTAATTGCGAGCTGAAAGAGATCGATCCGCGCATCCGCAGCCGCATGGTTGACTGGCAGTTGACGCAGAGCATCATCATGGACCTGCCGGATTACCGGCGCGTCGATACGGCGCAGGAGCCTAGCCCGGTATCTAACCTCAGCCTGTACGGCGAGATGGTCTTCGAGACGTTCGACCTGCGGGAAGACACGTTGCCGCCTGAGGAACGGCGCAATCTGCGTGAAGCGTACGAGATCGCGCGAGCCTACGCCGAGAACCCGCGCGACTGGCTGCTGTTCATGGGCGAGCATGGCTGCGGCAAAACCCACCTCGCCGCTGCGATCGCCAACTATCGCCACGCGCGCGGCGAGCATGTCATCCTGGTCACCGCGCCCGACCTGCTGGACTACCTGCGGTCCGCGTTCGGCCCGGCAGCGGCCACGTCGTTTGACAAACGCTTCTATGAGATCCGCGCGGCTCCTCTGCTGGTCATCGACGATCTGGACCTGTCCAATGCGTCGTCCTGGGCGCGCGAGAAGATCCGCCAGATCGTCGATTACCGCTACCTCGCGCACGCGCCGACGGTGTTCACCACCACGCAGACGCTCGAAGCGATTGACCCGATGATTCGCAGCCGCCTGTCCGACACGCGCCGCTGTCGCATCTTCGCGCTCACCGTTCCGGACTATATGGGCGGGTTCCGCCGCCACCGCCGGATCAACGCCTAGGCACACCCGGCTCTCACGAAAAACGCCCGGCCGCTCTCACGTCGCGCCGGGCGCTGTATTGCCTGGAAGAATTCAGCGCGCGCTAGACGCGCTCGCCGAGGCGTCGCTCCGTTCCCTGAATCAGGCTGTAGATATTGCGGCGATGCCGCAAGAAGACCATATAGCCAACGAGCAGGTAGACGCTGTAGACCGGGTCGAGCCGGCCCAACACCAGCATAACGAAGATCGCCACTCCCGCAACGCCAACTGCGGTCAGCACGGCCAGCGAGACATAGCGCGTGAGCAGGATGATCCCGGCGGCCAGAGCCAGGCTCAGCGCCACGATAAAGGTCGGTGCCAGCAACAAGAACGTCCCCATCGCCGTCGCAGCGCCCTTACCCCCGCGAATGCTGCCCGTGATGATGGTCGCCAGAAACGACCAGTTGTGCCCGGCCACGACCGCCACAGCCCCGATCACGCTCGCCGCGGTGCGGTCCTCAGGGAAGATCGCGCGAGCGAGCAGCACGACCAGCACGCCCTTCAGTCCGTCCCAGACCCACACCAGCAGGCCATACCGCCAGCCGAGGGCGCGCGTGACGTTGGTCGCGCCCATGTTCCCGCTACCTACCGCAAAGATGTCTACGCCTTTTGTCCGCGCGACCAGGTACGCCGTCGGAAAGGAGCCGATCACATAGCCAGCAATAATCACAAAAAGAACGGATAGGGGATCCATGCACTGCCCTCGCTGGTTGATTCATCCCACACGATGATACTACTTCAAACACCGATCCGCCCAATTCGATACGCGATGATGCAAAACCAACTCAACAGACTGATGTGCCGGTTTTGTCTGATGGCGTTTTTCGATCATAATAGACGGTGCCAGCCAGCGCGTTTTAACGTGACGCCACAGACCAGACACGCGGGGAGATGGGCCGTATGACCACCCGAAAACGCTCGAATATGGTGTTGCTCGCGCTCGTCATCGCGCTCGTCGCCGCCGCCTGCGAAGAGGCGGCACCCGACCCCACCGCGCCCGCCGGGCCGGGCAGCGAACTCGGCAGCCTACCCACACGCACTGTCAAGCCGATCGTCAGCTTCACGCCCCGTTTCACCGCGACTCCGCTGCCCAGCATGACCTTCACGCCGTCGGCGACGCCGCGTGCCACCAACACGCCTGTGCCGCCGACAGAAACGCCCACACCCGCGCCGTCCCCAACGCCGACCGTCGTCGGCGAGATCCGCTCCACCGAACGGGTAAATCTCCGCGAAGGCCCCGGCTTCAACAACCCGATCGTGCTGAGCGTGCCGTCCGGCACACAGCTCGGCGTGATCGGCATGCAGCAGGACAATGAAGGCCGGCTGTGGTACAAGGTGGTGTATACCGACGAAAACGGCGATGAACAACGGCTGTGGGTCCTGGCCCGGCTGGTGATCACGGACTATGAGCAGGTGATCGCACAGCCTCCAGCGACCGAGCCGCCTCAATCGGGCGAGAGCACCGGCGCCGAAGTGGCGCAGGCGGCGACACCCGCGGCTCGGGCCGGATCGCTCCCCACGCCAGACGGTAACCGCGTTAACATCCTGGCCTACTGCCGCCAGAAGCGCGTTGCTCCCCCGCGCGTCACGACCAACGACAACGTGTATGTCGAGTGGAGCTGGTATGTTGCCCTGCCGGATTACATGGATGAACACCTGGAAAACGCAAACTATGAAGTCCGGCTCGACGGGCAGCTACTGGAGAACTGGGAGCAGTACGCCGAGGAAATGAAGCGCGAAAGCGGCGTCTGGATCATCTACTGGTATTATCCGGTCGGCAAGCTCTCCGCCGGGGAGCACGAGATCACCTACCGGGTGACCTGGGACGAGGTCATCAGCGACGGCTACGAGCGCTTCGGCCCGGGGACGCCCAACGAGGACAACACCGGCAACTGCCCGTTTTCCGTCATCCAGGCCGGGTAGCGGATCGCCTCAGGCTCCCGGTGTCTGATCGCTGCTGCCTGCGCACCAGCCTATACGCTGGTGCGCCGTTGTGCCGGGGGCAAGGCACTTTCGGACAGTCAAGAATTAACGTATGATTGAGGCCGTACGTGCCCGCTTATAGACGGATTCGCGACTATGACCAGCAAACCCGCCTGGGACGATCTAATCGAGCAGCTTCAAGACCCTGAGCCAAAAGCACGCCGCCGTGCCGTGCGCCAGATGGCGAAGACGCGCGATCCACAGGTTATTCCCTTTCTCCGCAACGTGTACCTTCAAGAAGACGATGATGACGTACGCGACGCCGCAGAAGCTGCCCTGAGACAGTTCCGCGCGCTCCAGCAAGGCAGCTTGCCACAGCGGGGGCTGATCAGCGACGCCGTGCTCAGTCGAAGCCTGCTAATTCTGGGGGTGACATTTCTTGCCCTGCTGATCGCCAACATTGGCGTGCGCCTGATCGGCTTGCCCGGCGGTGACAACGGGATTTCCGCGTCTGGCGGCCCGGTGCCAGAGCGCAGCGAGCTTGAGCGCGCTTTGCAGGATAGGCTCGACGAAACGCGGTCCAGCGTCGCCGCGCTGCGCCAGAGCGATCGCGTCTACCGCGAAAGCGGCGCCTTGCTATGTCCATCCGATGTCATCCGCCCCGCCCCGCTGGAGCTTTCACCCGCAACGCTTGAGACCTACCGGGGCGACCTGTCCGGGATTGCGGGCCGGGTCAATACCACGCTCAACCTGCTGCGGATCGCACAGACGCGCTGGGATCACATGTGCGGCGCGGGCCAGGCAAGCATGACCGAGCTGGTGCGCGCATCCGCCGAGCTGGATCAGGTCGAGGTCGACCTGGCCCTGCTCGAACGCGATCTGGCGACAGCGATCGCCAGCCCGGCCCCCACATCGGGCCCGTCCCCAACGCCGCTGCCCACCGCCACACTGCCGCCGTCGCCCACGCCGACAGCCGATCCCAACCGGCCAGCGGAAGCCGCGCCGCCGCCCCCCGCCGAAACGCTGCCGCCCAGCGACATCCCGGCACCCACCGGTACGCCCACTCTCACCCCGACCATCACGCCGACCCTTTCGCCCACGCCGCTCCCGCTGCCCGACCTCGATTATCCGGAGATTCTGCGCGAGCTGAACCGGCGCCTGGCGATTCTGGGAGATTTGCAACGCCCGTACAAGAACGGGATACTTGATAACTGGCAACGCAGCCAGTCGGGTGAGATACTAAGCCCGTCGTCGTGCGCGCTCGATCCCTGGCCCGGCTTGTTTGAGTGGACAAGCGAGCAGCGCGCGCAGCTTGACCGCCGCGACGCAGCCGATCCGCAGCTTGAAGCAGCGGTGCGCCTGATCAACGAAGGGCTGGCGCTGGCGACTCAGGCGCGCGCGCTCTACGAGCCATCCTGTTATGCCCAGACCCTCGCCAGCACGGCTGACACGGGGGTGCCGCTGGCGACAAGCGCGCTAGAAAAGCTGACGGAAGCCCTGCACCTGGTGGAGCAGATTCGCCGCCGAGCGTCATGAGAAACGTCGACAAGTTCCTGTTGCATCGGAGCGGGTGGTTGCTCGCGCTGGCAGCCTGCCTGGTCATCGGGATGGTTGCCAGGGTGGCCCCGGCAGCCGCGCAGGATGGTGCCGCCGCGCAGCCTGGCACGACTACGATTCACATCGTCCAGCGGGACGAAAATCTCTTCCGCATTGCGCTGCGCTATGGCACCACCGTCGAGGCGATTGCCATTGCCAACGGCATCGCCGACCCCCGCTCCATCGCGGTTGGCCAGCGCCTGCTGATCCCAAACGCGCAGCCGGGGAGCGTGGGCGCGCTGACTACGCATACCGTCGCCCCCGGCGATACGCTGCAAACGCTCCTGGCGCGCTATCAGACCACCGCACAGGCGCTGGCCGCTGCCAACAATCTGTGCAACCCGAACCTGCTGTATATCGGGCAGCAGCTTGTCATCCCGGCGGGAGCCGGTGCAGACGGCAGCCAGCTTTCCGGCGCGCCCGAAGCGGTTCACATTGTGCGCCCTGGGCAGAATATCTACCGGCTGGCGGTCCAGTACGGGATCCCGGCGTACCGGTTGGCCGCGGCCAACCATCTTGCGTGGCCGGCGCCACTCTTCTTCGGCCAGACGCTGCGGATTCCGGGCGTTCCGGCCTCCGAGCATGCTGCCGACCTGCCATATCCGCTGGTCGACGCGCAGTTCCGCCCGCTCCCGGTCGTGCAAGGCCGGACGCTGGGTATTCACCTGGTCACCGATGGCCCGGCCACTATCAGCGGGACGTTCATGGAGCGCCCGCTGCGCTTCGCGACTCATGACGCGAACCAGCATGACGCCATCTTCGGCATTCATGCGCTGGCCCGGCCAGGCATCTACCCGCTGACGCTGGCGATCGACGCGACCAACGGGCAGCGCGCTGAGGTAACCTTCCGGGTACAGGTCGAGGCGGGGGGCTACCAGGCGGAACAGATCGTCCTGACGGCCGAGCAGAACGCCCTGCTGGATCCGGCGCTGACCGGACCGGAAGACGAGACCATCACGCGAATTATGTCCGGCTTTACCACGCGGCGCTTTTTTGACGGGATGATGGGCCTGCCGTCTACCGGCGCCATCACGTCGCAGTTCGGTACGCGGCGTTCGTACAACCAGGGTGCGCTGAGCACCTTCCACACAGGAACCGACTTCGGCAGCGGACCCGGCGCGCCGATTCTGGCCCCGGCCGCCGGCACGGTCGTGATGGCCGAGGCGCTTCCCATCCGGGGCAACGCTACTATCATCGATCACGGCTGGGGGGTGTATTCGGGCTTCTGGCATCAGACCGAGATCAAGGTGAAGGTCGGGGACATCGTCGTGCCGGGCCAGGTCATCGGCACCGTCGGCTCGACAGGCCGCTCGACCGGGCCGCACCTGCACTGGGAATTGTGGGTCGGGGGCACGCCGGTAGACCCGCTGCAGTGGGTTCAGCAGAGTTTTCCGTAGCGGAGCGGACACAATGGGCCCACACCACAGCCAACGCCCACCGATCGTCCCCAACCGGGTTTACACGCGCGACGAAGTGGCCGAGATTCTGAACGTGAGCCTGAGCACCATCAAGCGCCTGCTCGCCAGTGGAGAGCTGCGCGCGAGCCAGCCACCGGGGATGCGCCGGGTCTTCATCACCGGTCAGGCTATCTTGGAGATGTTGGAACGGAACGAAACGGCTGGTCACAGCCAGCGAACGAGCGGGCGCCGAGGTCGAGCGCGGCGCTCGCCCGACGCGCCGAACTCGCTAGGAGAAGGACGCCCGGAATAGCGACACAACCGCGACGATAATCATCGCCACCACGACGGCAATAGTGATAGCCTCGTTGCCCAGTTGAATCGCCCCGCCCACGATCAGAATCACCAGGAACGCGATGCCGAGCAGCAGCGCGCAGCCGCAGCTCACAACCCAGCGCGACAGGCCGCGCAGCGTGTCAAAGAAGTCGTTGCTGCCGCCACGCCGGTTGTTGGCCCCCAAGATCCGCTCTAAAAGGTCCACGCTGGTTCTTTTCCTCTGTGCCAGGTGATGAGCTATTCGCGTTCGAGCATCGGCTCGACGATCTCGTAATCGTGCGTCATGGTGACAGCGCAGGCCAGCGTCGCCGAGACGGAGCAGTATTTCTCGTGCGAGAGCGTGATAGCCTGCTCGACCTCGCGCGGAGTCAGCCCCTCGCCCGTGATGATATAGTGCACATGGATGCGGGTGAACGCCCAGGGTGGCGTCGGGTTTTGCTCGCCCTCAACCTCGACCTGCACATCGACCAGCCGCTTGCGTTTCTTCATCAGGATGTTGACCACGTCGAACGCGGTGCACCCGCCGAGCGATACCAGCAGCAGCTCGCTCGGTTTCATGCCGGTTCCGTTCGCCTCGTCCGGCGCCGACAGCACCACAGAATGCTTGGTGCTGTCCGTCGCCACAAACTCCAACCCGCGCACCCAGCGAATGATAGCCTTGGCCATGCCCCGATCCGTCCTCGCACATAGACTGAACCCGCGCTCATTATACCTGCTCCCCATCCGGAGCGACACCTCTAACGAAATTCTGTTAGAAAGCCGGAACAATTCACGGTATGATGTGCATCAGACAGCGCAACCCGCGCCGGTTGGCCGCATCTAAAGGGTGTTAACCGTCAACGGAACAAAAAAAGGAACCCCTAACCATGCGTCTGATGGACAAAGACACCCAGGACCAGGTGCGTAACCTGTTGTCGGCTGTGCGATCTCCCGTCACGATCCATATGTTCACCCAGGATTTCGAGTGCGGCTATTGCAAGGAGACCCGGCAGATTGCCGAAGAAGTCGCCGAACTCTCGGATCAGCTCACCCTGCACGTGCATGACTTTTTGAAGGAGAAAGAGCTGGCCGAGTCAATGGGGATCGACAAGATCCCGGCACTCGCGATCAATGGGGAGAACGACCGCGACTACGGCATCCGCTTCTACGGGATCCCTTCGGGCTACGAGTTCACCTCGCTGCTCGAAGCGATCCTGGCCGTCGGCACAGGGGAAGTTGACCTTGATCCCGCGACGCTCGAGTTCCTTGAGAGCCTCGAGACTCCCCTGCACCTGCAGGTTTTCGTGACGCCCACGTGCCCGTACTGCCCCCAGGCAGTCGTCCTGGCGCACCGGCTGGCGATGGCCTCGGACAAGGTGCGCGCCGACATGATCGAAGTGACGGAGTTCCCACATCTCGGACAGCGCTACAGCGTGATGGGTGTTCCGCGTACCGTCATCAATGAGGACACCTACATCGAGGGTGCGGCGCCCGAGTTCATGCTGCTGGAGAAGGTCAAGGCCGCGGTCGCGCTGTCGGCGAACTAGTCGTGCGTTGACTTGTGCGAACGCCGGCGCTGGTGCGCGGGCGGGAGCACCCATAACACTCTGAGACGCGAAGGAGAATCAAAGACATGGGCGACAAAGTCAAGATCGAACCACTAGGCGCGCGCGTGCTTGTCCTGCCGGTTGAGGGCGAAAGCCAGACTGCCGGCGGCGTCCTGCTGCCCGAGACGGCCAAAGAAAAGCCGCAGCAGGGTACGATCGAAGCGGTCGGTGAGAGCGAGGACCGGACCACCGACCTGAAGGTGGGCGACCTTGTGCTGTTCCCCAAGTACACCGGCACCGAGATCAAGTACGAAGGCAAGACCTACTTGCTGATGAACGAAGACGACGTGCTGGCCCGCATCAACAAGTAAGCACCAGCGCGCCTGACAGCAACTTTGCCAGAAGCCGGGGCTGTTCCCCCGGCTTTTTGGATCCCACCCGCCGTACTCAGGGCGTCATGGAGTGGTGCGCGCCAGGAAGTCGAGCAGCGCCGCCTGAAACTCATCCGGCGCCTCGTGCATTGGCAGATGGCCCACGCCGTCCAGCTCGACGCGCTGCGCGCCCGGAATCATCTGCGCCAGGCGGGCGCCATCTTCCGGCGGGACCCAACCATCTTCCGCGCCCCACACGATCAGCGTCGGGACACGAATATTGCCGAGCGGCAGGGGCGGCGCGCTGCGGCGGCTGTCGCGCAGCATACCCAGCAGGCTCAATTCCCACCCTGGCGTGTGCAAAGCGCGTTCATAGCCCGCGACCAGCTCCGGCGATAGCGCGGCATCGTTGGCCGCCGCGTCACGCAGCAGATCCGCGAGCATGTCCGGCACTGCGCGCCGCAGCGCAAGCTGCGCCCAGCGCCGCACGAAGGGCACATCCCACACCACGCTCGGGATGCTCCACGCTGCGCGGTCGCTTAGAAGCGCCGCATCGACCAGCACCAGCCGGCTGACCCGCTCTGGATCGCTCAGCGCCAGATGCGCCGCCACGCTCCCGCCCATCGAGTGTCCCACGATCGCGGCCCGGTCGATCCCCACCGCGTCCATCCACGCCGCCACACGTTCGGCCTGGGCCGCGTGGCTATAGTCCGCCGCCCAGTCTTTGTCGCTCAAGCCGAAACCGCGCAGATCGAGGGCGTACACATCGTAGCCTGCCGATGCCAGCGCTGGGATCGTCTCGCGCCACGACACGGTTGATCCGCCGAAACCGTGCAGCAGCACAACCGCCGGCCCCGACCCTGGCTCATGCACCGCGTAGAGCGTCCCATCCTCCAGCCGGACAAAAAGACCATTGGGATCGGCCTGTGCATACGGCGGCTGGATCTCTGGCCCACCGAGCGAGACAAAAAACGGGAGCAGCATCAAGCCGAAGACAGCAGCCAGCAGCGCCAGCGCAAACCAGACCGGCCAGTCGACTGCGCGGCGCACGCGAGGATTCCGCGCCCACCAGTCATCCAGCACCCGCCGCAGAAACGGGTACCCTTCCGGGTTGGGCAGAGGATCAGGCATGGCATCTCCTCTCGTACCGGACACACAATGGGATATTACACATTATAGCACGCGGCCTTTCCGCAGTGGTGCGCAGGACGCTTTGATGTTAAAATAAAGATAGACCATATGAGCTATAAGGGATCGCCTACCATGACCGCGCCGCACTCGGTGACCGACGTCCGGCCCTCGCCGATCGCAGGGACATGGTATCCGGGTAATCCGGAGCAGCTTGCCCGCACGGTTGACGCGTATCTCAACCGGGCCGAAGTCGCGCCGGTGCCGGGCCGGCTGGTGGGCGTGCTGGCGCCCCACGCCGGGCACCGCTATTCCGGCGCCGTGGCAGGCCACGCGTTTAAGCTACTCACGGGGCGCCAGGTCGACGTCGTCGCGCTGGTTGGGCCGTCACACTACGCCTATCGCGGAGCCGTGTTGACCACCGGGCATGACGCCTACGCAACTCCACTGGGCGAGGTTCCCGTCGCGCGCGATCTGCTGGAGCGGCTGCGCGCGGAGATCCCGCTCGAAACCGTGCGTGAGGACCCGGAGCACTCGCTGGAAATCGAACTGCCTTTCTTGCAGCGCACGCTTGGCAGCTTCCGCCTGATCCCTCTGGCAATGGTGGACCAGTCGCTGGCCGTCGCCGAGGCGCTCGGCGCCGCCCTGGGCGGGCTGCTGGCGGGCCAAAACGCGCTGCTGGTCGCCAGCTCGGATCTGTCGCACTTCTACCCGCAGGGCGTCGCCAACGAATTGGACGCGGTGGTGCTGGGCGCCGTCGAGGATTTTGACCCGGTGGGCGTGGTGCAGGCCGAAGAAGAAGGGCGCGGGTTCGCCTGCGGGCGTGGTGCGATCGCGGCGGTGATGATCGCGGCGCGCGCTCTGGGCGCCACCCGGGCACGCGTCGTCGGCTACGCGACGTCGGGCGACACGACCGGAGACTACTCTCGCGTGGTCGGCTACGGCGCGGCGATCTTTTACGCGCCTGCCTAGCGCGCCGGACACCCCGGGCTGGCTGGAATCTCATGGCATTCGCGGAAATCGCGGTCAACCGCCCCGTACAATCCACCTTTCACTACCACATCCCGCTGGAGTTGGACGGAAAGATTCAGCCGGGCCACCTGGTCAAGGTCAGCTTTGGCACCGCGTACACATCGGGGGTGGTTGTCGCGCTGCACGACTCCGCGCCGATCCCCGAGACAAAGCCCGTGCTGGAACGCCTCGATCCGCTGCCGGTGGTGACGCCCGCCCAGCTTCGTCTGGCCGCGTGGCTGGCGCAGCAGACCCTGACCCCGCTCGGCATGGTGCTGGGGTTGATGCTGCCGCCCGGTCTGGCCAAGCGGGGCGACATCCTGTACACGCTGCTCGATCCGGACGCCGAGGGTGAATCCGCCACGCAGGTGCGGATTCTGAGCCTGCTGCGCCGCCGTGGTCCGCTGCGCGGGCGGCAGCTCTCGCACGCGCTGCCGCGCACCCGCTGGCAAAGCTCAATGAGCGGCCTGGTCGAGCGCGGGATCGTCGCGCAAGAGCCGGTCCTCGATCCGCCGGACGTCAAGCCGAAGACTGTTCGCACCGTCCAGCTTGCTATCCCGGCCGAGCGCGTGGCCGATGTCGCCACCCGTCTGGGGCGCGAATCGCGCCGCGCGAACGTCCTCGAAGTCCTGCTCGCCGCTCGCGATCACCGGTTAAGCCTGAGCGCTCTGTGCCTGGCGGTTGGCTGCACCGAGGGTCCTGTTCGCGCGCTGGCCGAGTCCGGTGATGTAACCATCGAGCCGAAACGCACCTGGATCGAACTGGCGCTGCCAGCCGCCGAGATCGCGGGCCGCCTCGAAGCCGGAGAATACGACCGGGCGCCGGTCCAGCGCGGCGTGCTCGAAACCATTCTGACCGCCGAAGGTCCCGTGCCCTATGATGCGGTGCATGCGCAGGCGGCGCGCGCGCTGGAAGGCGCCGGAACGGTCTACCGCTGGACCGACCCGGCCATGGTGGAGCTGCGCATCTCGCCGCAAGAGGCCGAACGGCGGATCATCGAGCTGCGCGGCGGCCAGCCCTACCTCGATATTCTGACGTTCCTGGCCGGGCGCGGCGAGGCGACGAGCCTGCACGATGTCTACGCTGCTACAAACACCGATCTGGCCAAAATCCAACGCCTGGCCGAGGACGGGCTGGTGGTGTTGGGCGAAGCCGAAGCGTGGCGCGATCCGCTTGGCGACCGCGAGTTTATCCCGACCCTGGCACCGCCCTTGACGCTCGATCAGGAGCGCGTGTGGAGCGAGATCCGCGGCTACATGGATATGATCCACTGGGGCGAGCTGTCGCCTTCGCCTGAGGAGCCGGGCGTCTTCCTGCTGCACGGTGTCACCGGGTCGGGCAAGACGGAGATTTATCTGCGCGCTGTGGAGCGGGCGCTGGCGCAGGGGCGGCAGGCGATTGTTCTGGTTCCCGAGATCTCGCTGACCCCGCAGACCGTCCGGCGCTTCGCGACGCGCTTCCCGGGCCGCGTTGCGATTGTGCACAGCGAGCTAAGCCCTGGCGAGCGGTACGACACCTGGCGCCGGGCGCGGGCGGGCGAGATTCACGTCGTCGTTGGCGCGCGGTCGGCGCTGTTCACCCCCCTGCCCGACGTGGGCCTGGTCATTCTCGACGAGGAACACGACGACAGCTACAAGCAGTCGCCCCCCATCCCGCCGCCCTACTACCACGCGCGCGATGTGGCGATTGAGTACATGCAGATCACGCGCGGAACCGTTGTCCTGGGCAGTGCTACGCCGGATGTGGTGACTTACTTCCGCGCCCAAGAGGGCCCCTACCGCCTGCTCAAGCTGCCCGCCCGCGTGATCGCGCACCGCGAGCGGCTGGCCGACCAGGTCCGCCGGCTGAACGCGCCTGCCGCCCGGTACCACCCGATCGACGGCGCCGACGCCATGAGCGCCGAGCTGCCCGTTGTCCAGGTCGTTGATATGCGCAGCGAGCTGCGCGCGGGCAATCGCAGCATCTTCAGCCGGGCGCTGCGCACAGCCCTCAACGAGGTCCTGGCGCGCGAGGAACAAGCGATTCTGTTCCTCAACCGGCGCGGGACGGCCACCTTCATCATGTGCCGCGACTGCGGATACATCGCGCTCTGCCCACGCTGCAACACCCCCCTGACCTATCACGGCCCGCGCCAGGCGCTGATCTGTCACTACTGTGGCCACACACAGGATCACATCACAACCTGCCCGGACTGCGGCAGCACGCGCATCAAACACTTTGGGCAGGGCACCGAGCTCATCGAGGAAGCTGTCCGGACCGAATTCCCTGCAGCACGGACGATCCGCTGGGACCGCGATACAGCCACCGGGCGCGAGGCGCACGAGTTCATTCTGCAGCACTTCAGCGATCGGCACGCCGATATCCTGATCGGCACACAAATGATCGCCAAGGGGCTGGATCTGCCGCAGGTGACGCTGGTTGGCATCATCTCCGCCGACACGGCGCTGGGCCTGCCGGACTTCCGCGCCGGCGAGCGCACTTTTCAACTGCTGACCCAGGTCGCCGGGCGGGCCGGGCGCAGCGTGCTGGGCGGGCGTGTGGTGCTGCAAAGCTACCTGCCCGATCACTATGCCATCCGTGCGGCGGCGAACCACGACTACGAGCAGTTCTTCCGCCATGAGATCGCCTTCCGCCGCGAGAACGCCTATCCCCCGTTCCGACGGCTGGCGCGCATCCTGTTTCAGTTCACCAGCCCGGCGCGCGCCGAGCGCGAAGCACGCCGCGCCGCGCAGATCTTGCAGCGCATTCTCGCCGATGGCCACTTCACCGCCAGTGAGATCATCGGGCCGACGCCCTGCTTCTTCGCCAAGCGAGCCGACTTCTTCCGCTGGCATCTGATCCTGCGCAGCCCCGATCCGGCGGCAATCCTGGCGGAGCTGGACATCGCCGAGGGCTGGTTCGTCGATATCGATCCGGTCGATATGCTGTAAAACTGGGGATAAACTCGACTGGTGCCGGCTGAGGCGAATCCTCTACAATTGCAGGTAGCCTTGCGCGTGCTGCCGGCCATCAGAACTGGAGCGCAGATCATGCGTTCGTCATCCGAATGGGTTAGCCTGGGCGAAGCGGCCAAGATCGTCGGTGTCCATCCCGCCACCATCCGCAACTGGGCAGAGCGCGGCGATCTGCCGTTTCGCCGCACCCCCGGCGGCCACCGGCGCTTCCGCCGCTCTGACCTGAAGGATTGGCTTACCAGGCATCCACCTCATCCGCACGCGCATGAGGCTCAGCTTGTGGTGCAGAGCGCGCTCGGCCGCACCCGGCTGGAGATCGCCGACCGCCACAAGTTGAGCGAGGAAGCGTGGTATCAGCATCTGAGCGAGGCAGGCCGCGAGGCCATGCGTCAGCACGGGCTGCGGCTGATGGACGGCCTGATCCGCCACCTGACAGCGCCCGAAGACGACACCGGGCTGTTGATGGCGCGCGAGATCGGCACCGTCTATGGGCGCGTGCTCCGCGGCGAGAATGTGGCCCTGCCAATGGCGCTGCGGGGATATCTGTACTTCAGCGATTTCTTGCTTGAAGCCGTGCTGCAAATGGCAGAGGCCAATGCGGGGCGCGCCGCGCTGGATTGGAACGAGATGCTCCGCCGGGTCAATGCCTTCACACGTCAGATCCTGCTGAGCATGATCGCCGTCTACGAGGGATAGTTGGTTTGTGGGGCCGTGCGGACGCGCTCCCGGCGACCGCTCAGGCGACCGCTGATGGCATATCTTCGGGTGCGCTGTGCGGGTAAGGCCGGGTTCCCAGCCGGGTTAAGATCACCGCCCCCAGGCCAATCGCGCTGATGACCATCGAGAGCAAGAACCCGATCCAGCCGGTAAACCACAGCAGGTCCCAGATCATCACGGCCAACCCCAGAATCAGACCGCCGGCTGCCGCCTGGACCATCGGCGGCTGAGGCATCAGACCGGCTCGGCGCAGCACCCACCCGCCCACCGGGAAAGCAAACGCCGCCCAGCCGACCAGCAGCGCCAGACCCAGCGCCAGCCAGGCCAGCATGAACAGCGGCAGTACCAGCAGCGGCACCACCAGAATGAGCGAAAGCGCGTAGAGGGCACTGATCCCGACCGCGGCGATCAGCGTCAGGCAGCCGATGCCGGCGCTGGCGAACGGTGCGCGCAGCACAGACCCCGACATACGGCGCAGACCGGTGGGAAACAGCACCATTCCCAGGGCGGCCATCGCGCTCAAGAACAGCGTGCGGCCAAAGGTGCCCAGCAGCCGTGTCAGGAAGCCCGGCGCCCAGCGAGCGCGGCCTTCCCCAATCAGCCGGTCGAGCGTGGCCCGGTTCCCGGCGGCGCATTCTTCTCGCAGCGCGCCCAGAACCTGCGCGCCTGGCTCCACGATAGCTCGATCGGTGCAGTAGGTCAGATCGCCCGTAACCCTGGCGGCGTCGCCCAACATGAAGGAACTCGCGACCACGGTCAGGCTGCCGTCCACCAGACCGCCAACCATCACCTCGTCGCCGATCAGCGTCATATCGCCGCGAACCCGGCTCCCTGGCTCAAACTCCAGCCGGCTGCCCACCCAAAAACGGTCGCCGTCGAGTTCTTCTCCGGCCTGCAGCCGGAAAGCGTCGTCGAACCGGAATCCGCCAAGCCGATCGCTCTCAAACGAGCATCCGGCCAACACCAGCGCCAGCAGCGCCAGCAATCCCCACCGCACACCCCGCCGCTCTGCTAACCGTCTCACCCCGATCATGCTGGTCTCTCGCCAATCCCCACCAAAGCCGAACCCACTCCGCGACTCAGGCCGCCAGCCGCTGCATGAGCCAGCGCGGCCCATCCAGTAAATACCACACCAGCCACCCCACCAGCATCGCCAGGGGGATCGAGGTTGTCAGCAGGGCGGGGACCATCGGGGTTTCGTGGATCAGAGTCTGCACGCTCGACGAGAACTCGGCGGCCAGCCCCCACGCCAGGCCCAGCGCCGAAACACCCAGCGCCATCAGGCTGTTCAGCGCCCCCGGGTCGGAGAGCGCATCGAACAGCGACGCGACACCGTACCCCAGCACTGGCAGTGTCAGCGCCGCCACCAGCGCCATGCCCAGCATCAGGCTCAAACTGAGCCGGCGGTTGAGCATGTGCGGGAAGGTCATCGCCGCCACAGCCGCCATCACCCGCGCGGCAAAATCGGGCGAGGGTGCCAGC
Source organism: Thermoflexus sp. (assembly GCA_020724465.1). GTDB lineage: Bacteria > Chloroflexota > Anaerolineae > Aggregatilineales > Aggregatilineaceae > DYGX01. Next base: position 252,053 of record DYGX01000002.1, on the reverse strand, counting down.
ATCGGGGCGTTGCGCAGCAGGGCTTCGACGCGCTGCAGGCGCCGCTCCAGGGATTCGCTGGACGCTGCCGCCGGCTCGCCCCCTAGCCGGGCGCGGAGCGCTTCCATCTCGCGCTCGGCCCGTTCGTCCTGTCCGGCTTCTTCCGGCTCAGGCGCATTCTGCATCTGATGGGCGTGCTTTCCTTGATCGTCTGTCATCATGATCCTTCCATGGCAGGGTTGAGGGTCGACATCGACCTGGACTCAAGGCGGCTGGCAAGTGCCTGCCGGGCACGAAACAGCCGGCTCTTGACCGCACTTTCCGTCGTGTTGAGCATCTCCGCGATCTCGGCATACGAGAGGTCATACCAGTAACGCAGGACGACCGCGATCCGGTATTCCGGACTGAGTTCATCTAACAACGCCTGCACTTCCTCGCTCCGTTCATGGTCCAACGCGGACTCTTCGGGGCCGGGCACGTCGCTGGTGAGCGCAGGGTGCGGCGGCAGAGGCTCCTCCAGCGACAGCCACGTCAGCCGGCGGCGTCGGATGCGATCGATGCAGTGGTTGGATGCAATCGAGAGCAGCCACGTCTTAAAGGGCCGCGCCGGATCGTAGCGATCCAGGTTCGCATACGCCCGCAAGAACGCTTCCTGCGCCGCATCCTCGGCTTCGCCGCGATTGTTCAACATCCGGTACGTCAGGTTGAACACATCGCGCTCGTAGCGTAGAACCAGGTTCCCGAACGCGTCCTGATCGCCTGCGAGTGTTTGTTCCACCCACAGAGAATCGGGTTCTTGATTCACAGTGTGTCTACCCTACCCTGGCCGACAATTGGCGCCGTCCCCTGCTATTGGTTGTATACGCAGGTTTCGGACCGAAGTTGCGCCCGATCGTGCGCCCGCCCCGCCATAGACAGCCCCGGGTGATCACGGTAGAATGCGCGCACAAATCACGCCGCAGCACGCTTTCCGTGCATCGACGGTCAAAGGGGGGCCAATCTCGATGGCCGTGATCTATCACGACTCGGACGCCAATCTCGGCTTGCTGATGGACCGCACCATCGCGGTGCTGGGATACGGCAACATGGGCCGCTCGATCGCGCTGAATCTGCGCGACAGCGCTTTTCCGGTCTTGATCGGCAACCGGGACGACGAATACGCCGCGCAAGCCTACCGCGAAGGGTTCGAGGTCGTCCCGCTGCTCGAAGCGGCGCGTCGGGCCGATCTGCTGTTCCTGATGGTCTCGGATGAGCTTGCTCCTCAGGTTTACCTTGAGTCGGTCGCGCCGGGGTTGAAGCGCGGCGATACGCTGATCTTCGCTTCTGGCTACAACATCGCCTTCGGGCTGATCGAGCCACCCCCGTTCGTCGACGTCGTTCTGGTCGCTCCACAGACCACCGGTGAGGGCGTGCGCGAGGGCTACGTCGCCGGAACCGGCTACCCCAGCTTCGTCGCCGTCGCGCAGGATGCCTCGGGCCAGGCGTGGGCGCGGGTGCTGGCCGTGGCGAAGGCCCTGGGGGCGCTTCACCGCGGCGCCATCGAGCTGACCTTCCAACAGGAAGCTGAACTCGATCTTTTCTCCCAGCAGGCGCTCCTGCCCGCCTTTCATAGTGTACTCCAAACCGCGATCGAAGTCTTGAGCCGCGAAGGTTTTCCGCCCGAAGCCGTGTACAGCAGCCTGTACCTGTCGGGCGAGCTGGGCTTCATCATCTCGCAGTGGGCCACGCGCGGCATCTTGCCAAGCATGCGCGCGCATTCGTTGACCAGCCAGTACGGCACGCTGTCGCGCCTGGAACGGTTCAAAGAGGTCAAGCTCACGCGGCAGATGGAAAGCGTCCTCGCCAGCATCCGGCGCGGTGACTTCGCGCAGGAATGGGCCGACGAATACGCCGATGGCTATCCCCGGCTACGCGCCTTGCGTCGGCGCTGGGAAGAGATGGACATCTGGAAAGAAGAGCAGGCTGTCCTCGCCGCCCTGCGCCGCGACGAAGAAAGCTGATCATCTCCTCCTTCAAACCAGCATCGGCGCGTCTTGCTCGGCCAGCTCGGCCAGAAACCAGCGCTCGTCGTCGCTGAGCTGCGCGGTCAGCAGCAGGTCGGGGCGTCGCTGCCAGGTGCGTCGGATCGCCTCGCGCCGCCGCCAGCGCTCGATGGCGGCGTGATCGCCCCCCAACAGCACATCCGGCACTGCCAGGCCGCGATACTCCGGCGGGCGGGTATAGTGCGGATATTCGAGCAGCCCCATCGCGTGCGAGTCCTCCTCGGCGGCCCAGCGCGCGCCCAGCACCCCGGGAATAAGACGCGCCACGGCGTCCACCACCACCATCGCCGCCAGCTCGCCACCGGTCAGCACATAATCCCCGATACTGATCTCGTCGGTGACCACCGTCTGCCGGACGCGCTCGTCAACCCCCTCGTATCGCCCACAGATCAGGATCAGCCGGGGGTGTTGGGCCAGCTCCTGCGCGACACGCTGCGTGAAGATCCGTCCCTGCGGCGTGAGCAGGATCACAGGGACGCCCCGCTCCGGGCCGCGCACCGCTTCGACCGCCTCGATCAGCGGGCCGGGCATCATCACCATCCCGCCCCCACCCCCGTATGGCGTGTCGTCCACCGTGCGATGCTTGTCCGTTGTGTAATTCCGTATATCATGGAGCCGTAACGACAGAAGCTGCTTCTCCTGTGCCCGCTTGAGGATGCTCTCGCTGAAGGGGCCTTCGAACATGGCCGGGAAGAGCGTGAGAATATCGATCTGCATAGGTCCCTCGCTGTCGGGTTAGCATGCCGGGTGCAATCGTACCACTTCGTGCCGGAGCCGGCCAGACCGCCCGGCCCTGCGGATTGGATTGGGGAGCATGAAAGACCAAGTCGATCTTCTGGTACACTCAATCGGCCAACTCTGCACCGTCCCCTCGCAGGACGGCGGGCCGCAACGTGGCAGCGCGTTCGGAAACCTGGGGCTGATCGAAAACGCAGCGATCGCGGTTCACGAGGGGCGCGTCGTCGCCATCGGCTCGGATGCCGAGCTGCGCGATCGCTTTGAGAGCGCAACCACGCTCAACGCCGAAGGGCGCCTGGTGACACCCGGCCTGGTTGACCCGCACACACACCTGATCTGGGCCGGGGACCGCGCCGACGAATTCGAACAGCGTGTCGCGGGAGCCACGTACCAGGAGATCATGGCGGCGGGAGGCGGCATCGTGCGGACCGTGCAGGCCACCCGCCAGGCCGATCTCAACACCCTGGTCGAGCAATCCAAACCCCGGCTGGCTGCCATGCTCGCTCACGGCTCGACCAGCGTGGAAGTCAAGACCGGCTACGGACTATCGACGACCCACGAACTGGCTCTGCTCAACACCGCGGCGCTGCTCGACAGCGAGCACCCGGTCGACATCGCCCTCACCTTCCTGGGCGCGCACGCCGTCCCGCCCGAATTCAACGGCAACGCAGACGGGTATGTGGACCTGATCGTCGACGAAATGCTGCCGGCAGTCGCGGAATGGCGCGCGGAGCACTGGCCCGGCACGCTGTTCTGCGATGTCTTCTGCGAAACGGGCGCCTTCAACCTGGACCAGACCCGGCGCATCCTTGAGGCCGCCGCCGGCTATGGCATGGCGTTAAAAGTACATGTCGACGAGTTCGAATCACTGGGCGGTGCCAGACTCGCCGTTGAGCTTGGCGCGGTATCGGTCGATCACATCGTCGCCACACCCGACGACGAGATCGACGCGATCGCCGCCTCGGACACGGTCGCCGTCGCCTTGCCCCCAACCCCCTTCGGCCTGGGACATACCCGCTACACCAACGCGCGCCGCTTCATCGACGCGGGCGCGGCACTGGCGATCGCCACCGACTGCAACCCCGGAACCGCGTGGAACGAGAACATGCAGTTTGTGATGGCGCTGTCCGCGCGCTACCTGCGCCTGACACCCGCTGAGGCGCTCGCCGCCGCAACGATCAACGCCGCCTTTGCCATTGGCCGCGGCGATGAGGTCGGCAGCCTGGAAGTCGGCAAGCTGGGCGATCTGGTCATCTGGGATGTGCCGACGTACCAGCATCTGAGCTATCGCTTCGGGCGCAACCTGGCGCAGGTCGTCGTCAAGCGCGGAAAAATCGTCTTTCACACCTGGTGGGCGGGGGTCATCCTCTAGCCCACCCAATGAACGGGTGGCCCGCCTTCATAGTAGTATAAGAGAGGGGGCAACCCGTCTTCCGCCAAAAGAGCATACAGGATGTCCCATGGATTATGTGCCTGTCATCCGTCGCGCTCAAGAAGGTGATGATCGTGCCGCTCGTCAGCTTTTCGACGATTTTCAGCTTCGCACCTATCGGCTCGCTCTCGGCCTGCTCGGCGACACTGCCGATGCCGAAGAGGTCGCGCAAGACGCGCTGACCTACGCCCTGCTCAATATCCACCGCTATAACCCGGAACTCAGCAGTTTCAGCACCTGGCTGCACACCATCACGGTCAGCCGCGCGCGCGACAAGCGCCGCCGCAAGATCCTGCCCAGCATCTCGCTGGCGCAGTGGCTTGGCCTGGGCAACCAGATCCGTGACCACGCTCCCGGCCCCGAAGCGCACTACATGCACCGCGAGATGGAAAGCCGCCTGTTCCTGGCTCTCGACCAGCTTAGCCCCAAGCTCCGCGAAGCAGTCGTGTTGCGGTTTTACGCCGACTGTACGTATAAGGAGATGGGAGAAATCATGGGGTGCTCGCTGAACACGGCACGCTCGCGCCTGCGGCTCGCCATCGAAAAGCTGCGCGCGAACCTGGGAGACGAAACCGTTCGATGGCTGGTCACGGAAACCATTCGCTAGAGCCCGCACATCCTGACGATGCGACCCTGGAAGCATACGCCCTCGAACTGATACCCCCCGATCAGGCAGACACCATCAAGCAGCATCTGGAAGGGTGCCCTGTCTGCGCGGCCCGGTTGCGCCGGCTCAGCGACCTTCACGCTTCGATCGCCGCCGGTCTGCACCGCGCGCTAGACCCCGCGCGGCCCAAACGCCCCCTGGACTTCGCCCGTGTCGCGTCGGAATGGCGCAAGCCGCCGCGACGGGTATCAGCCGCCGCTCGCCTGGCGCGGTTGATGTCCGGCATCTTGTCGGTCATCGCCGTCGCGCTGTTCGCGTTGACCCTCACCGTGCTTGCCCTGCAAGATCACCAGCCTGCTCTGAGCACGCTGCGCCTGGCCGAGAGCTACAACGGCCCGCCCGCCGTCGTCGCGGCAGCCGTTGAGGAAGGCGTCGCCATCGTCGCGCTCGACGCTCAGGGACCGCGCGTCGTCCGGTTGGTGCCGAACCTCAACCCGGTGGATGCGCTGCAGATCGCACCGGATGGGCGCTGGGTCGCCTTTGAGCAAAGCCAGACGCTGCACCTGATTGAGACACGCGCCGGTGGTACGGCTGTCAAGCTGGAGCTGGGCGAGCGGTCGGGGTGGTCTTGGGCGCCAGAGGGTCACATCCTGGCGTACACTGACGGGCGCGGGCAGCTTGCCCTGTTCAATCCCACCGACCAAGCACACACGCTGCTGGTCCCCGCCGCCGAGCAAGCCTGGGGACAACCGGTCTGGTCGCCCGCTGGCGAGCAGATCGCGTATGCGACGGCTGCGCTCCCCGGCGACAATCCCGCCGCGCCGTCGGGCATCTGGCGGGTCGATCTCGCCACCGGATACCGGATCGAGCTGGCCCGCTCTCCCGCCGTCGGGACAACCCTGCTCGCGCCCATTGCCTGGCTGGACGGCGGCTCAGACTTGCTGGCCCGGAGCGTCAGCGAGCCATACGCGCCGCCCACCCTCTACCGGATCGATGTCGCCCGGCGCATGGCAGTGACGCTGGATGCATCCACACCGGTACAGGGGCGCCAGCTTGTGTGGCCGGTCAATGCCAGAGGGCAGATGCTTGCCGTCCGCCAGGGACAGGTGGTGATCTACGATCTACCGCGCGAGGAAGCGCGCGCCATACCCAACCGGCTGCGCCAGCCGGCGGCTGCGGCGTGGTCGCCGGCCGGCACCTGGCTAGCGCTGGTGGTGCCGGGCCAGCCGGAGGGCGGGGGTCTGTATCTTTACGCACCAGAACAAGGGCGGCTGCGGCAGATCCAGCTTCCGAAGGGCGCGGCGGAGAAATCGGTGACCTGGGCCGGGCCGGAACACCTCTTTGTGACCCGCCAGCCGGACAGCAGCGCCCAGGCAGAGCTGTGGCTGGTATCGATCGCAGGCGATCAGGTTCCCCGCCGCTTGCTGAGCGGGATCGCCCTCTCGCAGACGGGATTGCCGCACAACGCGATCGCGGCCCGAGTGGTGTTGCCCTCCGCTTCGTAGCGCCTGCGCTGCGCGTGATCAGTCGAACACAACCTGATTGCGAATGGCGTCGAGCTTGGCCGGTCCAAGGCCCGGTACCGCGTCCAGTTCTTCGAGGCCGCGGAAAGGCCCGTGCGCGGTCCGGTACTCGATGATCGCCGCCGCCAGCGCCGGACCGATCCCCGGAAGCTGGGCCAGCTCATCCGCCGTCGCCGAGTTGACATGCACCAGCGCCGGGCGATTGGGCGTGGGAGTGGGCGCCGAACCCGCCACCACCGACGGGACATGGACCAGATCGCCGTCGCTCAGCACCGCGCTCAGGTTGATCGCGTCTGTATCGGCGTCGGCCGCCAGGCCGCCCGCCCCTGCGATGGCGTCGCTGACCCGGCTGCCGGCCGGCAAGGTCAGCATCGCGCCGGAGCGCACCACCGCCCCGGTGACGTAAACCACCAGCGCGCCCGGTGTTGGCGTCACCACCTGGACCGTGACGCGCACGGCCGCTTCCTGCGAGCGCAGGGTTGGCACGTGGATCTGGTCGCCGTCCGCCAGCACCTGTGCCAGGTTCACGGCATCCGGGTTGGCATCCTCACGCAAGCCGCCGGCGGCCTGCAGCGCGTCGATTACGCGGCTGCCGTATTCCAACGTCACGAGCACGTTGGGCGTTTCCACCGCGCCGGTGATGTAGACCATGTACGGGCCAGGGGTCGGCGTGGCCGAGGGTAGCGGTGTGGCCGAAGGGATCGCTGTCGGCTCCGGGGGGATGATCGTGATCGACGCCGGCTTGGGCCGGTTGGTTAGCAGCGCCACCACGCCGGACACAATGGCGAGAGCCAGCACGCTATAGACCAGCAGCCGGTAGCGAGCGAAAAGCGGCCCGGACGAATCGAGTGACTCCTGCATCCCCGCCTGCTCCTAATATGCACCAGGAGCCTCGCCGCCGGGCACCTGCCCAAGCGCTTCCTCGACGATACGCACCCCCGCGCTGGCGCCGATGCGCGTCGCCCCGGCGGCAACCAGCGCCTGCACATCGGCGTAGGTGCGCACGCCGCCCGATGCCTTGACTCCCATCTCCGGACCCACAGTCCGCCGCATGAGCACCACATCTGCCACCGTCGCGCCGCCGGGTCCAAAGCCGGTGGATGTCTTGACGAAATCGGCCCCTGCCGCCTGCGCAATCTGGCACGCCGCCTGAATCTGATCTGGCGTGAGCAGCCCAGTCTCGAGGATGACCTTGCAGCGGGCGTCGCGCGCGTGTGCCACCTCGACCACCGCACGAATATCGCGCTCGACGGAGTCGCGATCCCCGGACTTGAGCGCGCCGATATTCATGACCATATCGACCTCGCGCGCCCCATTCGCGATCACGCGCTCGGCTTCGAGGACCTTGACTTCTGTCAGCGTCGCGCCCAGCGGGAAGCCGATCACGCTACATACCAGCACGTCAGGCGCCTGCGCCAGGCGTTCGGCGCAGTACGCCACCCAGACCGGATTGACGCAGACCGACTTGAAGCGATAGCGCAGCGCTTCGGCGCACAACTGATCAATTTGCTCGCGCGTCGCGTCCGGTTTCAGCAGCGTGTGATCGATGATGCGGGCCACGTCATGCGTCCGCCTCTCAGGTTGTTCGGCCATCTTCACCCTTCCATCCCATCAGCCGGTCGTTTGCCTAGCTCGCAGCCGGCAGTACAAACCCGAACGTGCTGCCCTTGTTTAGCTCGCTGCTGAAGAAGAACTCGCCATTCATCAGCTCGATCAATCCCATCGCGATCGCGAGGCCCAAACCATGCCCCTTAACCTCGCGCACGCGCTCGTCTTCGGACCGCCAGAAGCGCTCGCCGATGTGCGCCTGATCCTCAGCCGACATCCCGATCCCGGTGTCGATCACCGAGACCTTGAGGCGCCCGTCCACGGCCTCGGCGCGGACCGTGATCTGGCCGCCTTCGGGCGTATACTGGATCGCGTTGGCCACCAGCTTGCGCAGCACAAGCGCCAGCCGCTCGCCATCCACGTTGAGCAGTGGCAATCCGTCCGGAGTCTCGAAGACCAGGGTTTGGCGGCGCTCGGCGGCCCGTTCGGCCAGATCTTTTTGCACCTGCTGCGCGATGTTCTTGTAAAGATCGAGCTTGGGATCGAGCCGGATGCGCCCGGCGTAGAGCTTGCTGGCGTCGCTGACATCGGTGACCAGGGCTTCCATCCGGCCCACGTTGGAGCGGATCGTGTCCGCGAACTGCTGCTGCATCTCGTTCAGCGGACCGGCGATATGCTTGGCGAGCATGTCGGTATAGCCCTTGATGCTGGTCAGAGGGATGCGAATCTCGTGCACCATCAAGGATGTAAAGCGAGCGGTCGTCTGGATGACCTCGTCCAGACGGGCACGTAGCGCTTCGGCATCCTCGCCCTCGCCGCGGCGCGCTGCCCGGTCCAGCAGTTCCAAGATCGCGTCCAGCTCGGCCTGCTGCGCCGGATCCGCCTTCGCGCGAAGCCGCTGCACGCGCTCCCGGGCTTCATCAAGTGGGCCTTTGCTCTGCGCATCGCTCATAGGTATTGCCCCCTGGCACGTCACCGTCCGGCACCGGTCGCCGCCCCGCATCACATCGTTCGGATCAGGGCGCACGATCTGCCCGGTAAGGATACTATTCAGAGCGATTCGCCGCCAGCGCACCAACACAAACGCGCCCCGGTCAGGTGACCGGGGCGCGTCGAGCAGGCGTGCGGCGTCATTTCTTCTTGCGCCGCTCGTAGAGGAACGAGTAGAGCGGCAGCATGGCCGCTTGAGCCGTGTCGAGCAGCGCATCTGATGTCCGGCGGGCCAGGTAGCGCGCCCGACCCAGCGAGAACAGGCTGTGCGCCGGGCTGATTTCCCCGGTCCCGATCTGCATCACGACCGAGGCCCAGGTCAGACCCGCGCCGAAGGCACACAGCGCCACCAGATCGCCTTCCTTGAGCCGCCCTTCTTCGACAGCCTCAACCATCGCCAGCGGCACCGACGCCGCCGAGGTATTTCCATAGCGATCGATGTTGATGTAGAACTTGTCCAGCGGCACGCGCAGTTGGCGTGCGGCGGTCTCGATGATGCGCGCATTCGCCTGATGGGGGATGTACAGGTCGATGTCGTCGGGCGTCAAGCCCGCCTGATAGATGGTGCGCCTCAGCGAGCTTGCCAGCGTGCGCACCGCGAACTTGAACACTTCCTGGCCGTTCATGCGCAGATACTGGCGCCGCTCGTCAACCGTCCGCTGCGTGATCGGCGACACGCACCCGCCATCCGGCACGTACAGAGCCATCGCACCGGACCCATCCGAGCCAAGCTCAAGCGCCAGAATGCCGCCCGGTTCCTCAGTGGCTTCGACCACCGTCGCGGCGGCGGCGTCTCCAAACAGCACGCAGGTCGTCCGGTCGGTCCAATCCAGAGCGAACGAGATAACCTCGGCGCCGATGACCAGAATGCGGTTGTATGTTCCTGCTGTGATGAACTGGTTGGCGGTCGCCAGCGCATAGACCCAGCCGGCGCAGCCCGCCACCAGCGTGAAAGCGCCGCACGATGCGCCGAGCATGTCCTGGACCTGGCTTGCCACCGAGGGCAGCAAGTAGTCGGGAGATGAGGATGCGACAATGATCAGGTCGAGATCCCGCGCGCTGATTCCGGCAGAAGCCAGGGCTTCACGGCCCGCCGCCGCGCTCATGGTGGCTGTGGTGTCGTTTTCGGTGCGCAGACGGCGCTCGCGAATGCCGGTACGCGTGGTAATCCACTCGTCACTGGTGTCAACGATCTTGGCCAGATCGTCGTTGGTCACAACCCGTGCCGGGACATACTTGCCCCATCCGGTGATCTTGGCGTAGCGCTGGCTCATGTCCGTCTTCTTAACCCCCTGGAACGGATATGTTTGGCGCGAACGATGGAAATCGTGCCGCTGCTCAGGCGGCCTCAAACCGGCGGCGCAGCAAACCAAGCAACCGGCCCTCGGACCGCCACGCGATCCACACCACGCCGGCCGTCACGGTGAGCGTCGCCGCCCCCCCGATGCCAGCCGCAGCCCACTGCTTGCGCGGTGGCAAACGCCGGATGCGCTCGGCCAGCGACGGCGCGGGCACTTCCACGCTGCGCAAGCGCTCGTACAGATCGCGCACGAAGTGCTCGTCGGGAGCCACCGGCGTGAGCGCCCGCTCAAGCCGCTCGGCCAGGGCAAACAGCTCACGCGCCTCGGCAACAGTCGCCTCGTCGTAATAAGCGAGTTGCGCCTCAAGCCCTGGCCCGCCCTGCTGCAGAGCGTGCGTATGAGCGTCGAGCAGCTCGGTCACTGGATTGCGCTTGCGTGTTTGGAGCAGAGAGAGTGGTAAGAACAACATGGCATCCCCATCCTTGGTCGCGTGCAACGCTGAATGTCAATCGGGCCTGAGAGGGTCTGTGCGGTCAAAGCCGCAGCCGCTTCCACGGGCCTTCGCCCGATTTGTCGTCGCCGTCCTCAAAGGCACTGCGCAGCGAGAGCAGCGTCCGGTGATAGAGCGACTTGATCGCCCCTTCGGTCCGGTTCATGATGGCGCCGATCTCGGCGTTCGACAGTCGTTCGACGAACTTCAAGATCAAGAGCTGCTGCCGTTCGGCCGGGAGCTGCCGGATCTTTTCCAGCAGCCGCTCGCGATCCTCAGTAGACTCTGCCGCCAGCTCCGGCGCCTCGATAGACGCCGAACTGAGCATCGTCTCTTCGAGCGTGACCACCTGGTTCCTGCCCCGGTCCCGATGCCAGTTTGCGACCAGGTTGTGCGCGATCCGGTACAGCCAGGCGGAGAACGGAACACCTCGATCGGTATAGCTGCCGATGTGAGCCAGCGCACGAAAGAACACGCGCGAGGTCAGGTCTTCGGCGTCGTGGTGGTTGCCCGTGCGGTAGTACACGTAGCTGTAAATCTTCTCGACGTAGCGCGTGTACAGCGCGCCGAAGGCTTCGCGATCCGTCTTTGCCCACTCCACGAGTTGGGCGTCGTCCGCCGCCTCGTAATCGCGTCTGGCCTGGCTATCGTGCCCAGTCATGCGTACTAACACCCTATCCTGCAAAAGGTTACGTCGCTCTCGATGCACGGGTGGAAAACTTATGGCAATCGGGGCGAGTATACCAGGCCCCGCCACCTATCAGCCAATGTCGAGAGGCCGCAAGTGGCATTTGCCTGCTATAATCGCCCGCATGAGCCAGCCACTGACGCAACAACGCATACGTATCACGTTCGGCAAGAATGGCCCCCTGCGCTATGTGGGCCACCTGGATCTGGCGCGCACATGGGAGCGTGTGCTGCGCCGGGCGGGGGTTCCGCTTGAATATTCGCAGGGATTTACCCCCCGCCCCCGAATGCAGTTCGCCGCGGCGCTGCCCGTCGGGGTCAGCAGCGCGTGTGAATACCTGGATGCCTGGCTGACCGCACGGCTCGACGGGCCGCCATCCACCTGGGTCGAGCGGCTACAGGCCGCCAGCCCGCACGGGCTGACCGTTCTGGCGGTTGAGGATGTGCCAATCCGCGGAGCGGCGCTCCCCACCCTGGTGACGCACGCCGAATACGTCGTCACACCGCTCGATCCGGCCCTCGACTGGCAGGCGTTGCGCGACCGGATCGAGGCGCTGCTGGCCGCCGGGGCGATCGAGCGCGTGCGCTCCAACGGCAAACGTTACGACCTGCGACCGCTGATCCGAAACCTGGCGATGACCGAGTCTGGAGATATCGTGGCGGAACTCGTAACGGGCGACGAGGGTACGGCGCGAATTGACGAGGTCGTCGACGCTCTGGGGATGGCATTCGACCGGGTGCGCGCGCACCGGACAAGGCTTGTGCTGCGCGAAGAACCCGTGCCGTAGCACGGCGGGACACCGATCAAACCGGCGCTAGAAGCTGACAATCGCCATGAGGGGCGGCGCCCAGTTCGCCCACAGCACGTGGCTCAACTGCCAGGGATGGCTGGTGTGTCCGCGCCGGCTCAGCCGCAAAGCACGCTCCACCTGGCGGCTGGCAGGCGGCAGCGAGGGCGGGTCGTGGACAGTCTCATCGAGCACCCACATGCCATGGCTCCGGACAAACTGGCGCTCCCCAATCGTCTTACACAGACGGTCCCACACAGCGGCAGGTACCGGATCGCTGGTTTCGTCGTACAGCGCCTCAGTGATCCAGCGATCCAACAGATAATCCGGCAAGCGCCTGCCTCCCCCTCTGCCGAGGAGCCAGCGGTCCAGAACTCTAGAGATATCCATGAGCTTCCTCAGAAAGCCACAACATGGTTTTGCCGAGCTTGCTCCGCATGTTCTCGCGCGCATAGTACAGGCGCGACTTGACCGTTCCGACCGGGAGATCGAGGATCTCTGCAATATCGTGCAGACCGAGGCCGTTCAAATAATACAGCACCACGACGACGCGCTGCTCCAGGCTGAGATCGCTGATGGCCTTGCGGACCTTCTGGCGTGTCTCGGTCTCCTCGGTCAGCCGATCGGGCGCGTGACGCATCGGGCTGGCGAGCCGCTCGATCGCGTCGTCCATCGACGCCCGCCGGACCTTCTGACGCGAGAGCCACGTGTAACTCAGGTTGACCGTGACACGGTAGAGCCACGGCGTCAGCGGGCGGCTGGGGTCGATCCGCTTGGCGTTGACATAGACCTTCAGAAAGCAGTCCTGCAGGATATCTTCGGCCACAGCGGGATCGCGCACGATTGCCAGCGCGGTACGATAGACCCGCGCCCGGTGGCGCTCAAAAAGCAGGCCAAGTGCTTCCAGATCAGCATCCTGCAAGCGAAGGATCAAATCCCCATCCGAAGGGCTGACATCAGTCTGAGTCATCTCGTTCTCCGAGCGTTACCTGTTTTACTGCTGCGGAAGACGGATGGTTCATCCGCACCGCGAGGCCGGCGGCCGATCCCGGACCAAAACGCTCCCACATGGCCTGTAATTATACCGCAAGCCGCGTGCGTTACCCATGCTTTACGGCATGTGAAGTGCAGCAGAATACTAGTTATCGCTGCCCGAATCGTCGCACAGCGCGCGCAACGCCGGAAGCGCCCGCTCGGCCTCTTCGATCCCGGCCTGGATGGGCCGCTCCAGGTCCTTGAAGTCAAACGAGCCGAGCGACTCCACCGCCGGGCGCAGCAGCACATCCGGCGCATGAGCCGCCAGCCGCGTCGTATGCAAGTGCCACGCCATGACGCGCGACGAGCGCCACAGCGACGCAACAATGCCGGGAGTATCGTCATGCACGCTGCCGAGCAGGCCGAAGGGCAGGTCAAGGCCGGTCATCGCCAGCAGCGGATCGACCCACAAATGCTCGCGCTCTAGCGGCGGGTACACATCGACGGCGATGACCTTGTCGGCACCCAGCCGGTAGCCGAGATGGGTCGAGAGGCTGTCGATCACGCCGCCATCCGCCAGCAGTTGATCGCCGCGCCGCACCGGCGGGAACATGCCGGGCACGGCGCTGGTCGCCAGCAGGGCCGGCACCAGCGGCCCCGAGTTGAGCGTCACTTCTTCGCCTTCCACCACATCGACCGCCACTACCGTCAGCGGCAAATGCAGGTCCTCAAACTGCTTCACCGGCAGGTTGGACTCCAGCCACTCTTCCAGTGTGCGCTGGCGCGCGCGTGCGCTGAACAAGTGATTGAGCGTCAGCCGCTGGCTGTGCTGCAGAGCCTCGACATGCGCGACAATTTCGTCCGGCGTCACGCCCCCGGCAAACAACGCTCCCACAATGCCGCCCATACTGGTCCCGACAATGAAATGAATCGGGATTCCCTCGCGCACCAGCACCTTCAGCACGCCGATATGCGCCAGCCCCCGGCTTCCCCCACCCCCCAAGACGAGACCGATCCGCTTACCCATCGTTCCCCTCGCCCTGTGCCTCACTCAGCAACCGGCGCCGGATCACCTTGCCGATGTAGGATTTGGGTAGCGCCCGGCGCAGTTCGATACGGACCGGGACGGCACGCGGTTCCAGACGGCGCCGGCACAGTTCGAGCAGTTCTTCCTCAGTCAGCGCAGCGTCCGGGTTGGGAACCACAAACGCCACCGGACGCTGGCCGGCCCTGGGATCGTGAACCCCCACCACGCACACTTCCAGCACCTTCGGGTGCTCGTAGATCAACTCTTCGATGTCGCGCGGATAGACCGGCTGGCCGTCGACCCAGATCGTATCGCTCTTGCGGCCAATGACACGAAAGTAACCATCCGCATCCATCACGGCGATGTCACCCGTCAGCAGCCACCCGTCGCGCAGCTCCGAGTCGCCGGGCTCATGGGCCGCGCCGTTCCAATAGCCGCGCATCACCTGAGGGCCACGCAGCGCCAGCTCGCCGATCACTCCTTCGGGTACGTCTTCGCCGGTCTCCAGGCAGACAATCTTGGCGTCGGTGTTGGGCAGAGGCACGCCGATCGACGCAACCTTTCGCTGCCCCCCCAGGGGATTGGCGTGCGTGACCGGCGAGGCTTCGGTCAGGCCGTACCCCTCAATCAGGCGGCCCCGCGTGAGCTTTTCGAATTCTTCCTGGACCTCGACCGGCAGCGGCGCCGATCCGCTCATGCACGCCTTGATCGACGACAGGCCATAGGTGCGCACATTCTCGGCGTGGTTAATATCCGTGTAGATAGAGGGCGCGCCCGGCAGCACGCTCGGCCGGTAGAGCCGGATGTGGTGGAGAATCTGCGCGACATCCGGTACCGGAACCAGGATCATCTGCGCACCGAGCGCAACCGGCACGTTCATCGCGCTGGTCATGCCATAGCTGTGCAGCAGCGGCAGCGCGCAGAGAAACACCTCGTGCCCGTAACGCATCCCCGGAAACCAGTGCCGGTTTTGGAGCGTGTTGGCCACCAGATTGTGATGTGTCAGGCAGACTCCGCGCGGTGCGGCGGACGTACCGCCGGTGTAGGCGATCACCGCCAGATCCTGCGCCGTGACCGGTCGCTCAAGGTCATGATCCGGCTCGCCGCGCATCAGCGCGGACATCGTCTGAGCGCCCGCCACATTCGCCCGAGGCTCGCAACTGATCAGCCCGGTGCGCGCCAGCAGGTCCATCACCTGCCGGTACTCTGCCGCCTTCATCCACGAACGCACGCTCGCCAGCACCACATGCTCCACCGCGCCGTCCGTCAGCGCCGCCTGAGCAAGGGCGGTGGATTCGGCCAGCGTCACCAGGACTCGCGCCTGTGTGTCGCGCGCCTGCTCGACCAGGCCGTCAATCCCCGCGTCCGGGTTGGGCAACACAACCACGCAGCCGATCTTCAGCGCGGCATAGAACGCCACGACGAACTGCGGGACATTGGGCAGCACCAGCATAACCCGGTCACCCGCCCTCAAGCCCAGCTTTACCAGCGCGTGCGCAAACTGGTTAACCTGGGCATTGAGCTGGTGGTAGGACAGTGTCTTGCCGTAAAACAGAATGGCCGTGCGGCGTGGAATCGAATCTGCCGCGCTCTCCAGAAACGAGTGGAGCGGCTGGCGCGGAATCGGGATGGTGAAGGGCGTGTCCTGGCTGTAGTTCGACAGCCAGGGGCGCTGCTCGGCCAGGCGGCTGGCAGTGCTCAGATCGCGCCAGGATCCGTGCCGGTTGTTGCGAATAAACCGGTCAATGGCGCGGTTCACCGCCTGGTGGCGCTCAAGCTGAACCTTGTGCTTGGCCGAGCCGATGTCGACGATCTCCGCGCCGGGGATCATTTTGGCGACTTCCTCGTACACATAGCGCGGAAAGTAATTGTCGCGCTCGCCCATAATCACCAGGGTCGGCATCGAAAGCTGGCGCAGCAGCGGCCAGCCGCGCCACCGCCGCATGTTGTTGAGCATCATGCGGCGCATGGTGTGGATCTCGGCATTCCACAACGGCCGGTACTTCCACAGCGGGCGATAAAGCGCCGGCGGCACGCGCAACGCAAACGCCACCGCTCGTGGCAGGGGATATTCCCCGGCGGTGGCGATCAGCACCAGTTTCTCGATGCGCTCCGGGTAGCGGTTGGCATATTCCACACAAATCGACCCGCCGAAGGAATGGCCAACCAGGATGAACTGCCGGGGCAAGGCCAGCCGCTCCACGACGGCGTGCAAATCCGCGACGATTTCATCCATCCCGTAATCGGAGTACGGCGCGTCGCTCTGACCGTGCCCGCGCAGATCGGGGATGACGACGCGATAATCTCGCGCGAAGTGGTTGGCCTGGTATTCCCAGGTCTCGGCGCAGCCGGCGTACCCGTGCACGAAGAGAAGCGTGCGATCGACCTGCTCCGGCCATAGGTCGATCACACTCAGCGACATGTCGGGGTAGTCCGGCAACGGCACGCGAACCCGATACAGGTCCAGGTCCAGCCGGATGACCTGGCGCTTCATGCCGCGCAATTTCTTCTTCATCGCCCCGCCAATGTCCGGTTTCGTCTCATCCGGCAGCACGCCGGAACAGCTCAGCCCTCAAACGTCCAGCGTGTGGTATTGTCCGGATAGCGCGACCACCCGAACCCGACACGCGGTTTCAGCTCCCAGACCGGCGTGCCGTGCGGCATATCGTATTTCGCCTCGTAGGCGGCGTCAATGCGCGCCAGCAGAGCGGGATCGGTGTTGTCCTCGGTGTGCCGCTCGACGGTCCCTTCCAGAATCACAACCTCATCGCCGCTTTCGAGATGGACAACGACATGGGGGTTCCGCGCTAGGTTCTTCGCCCAGACGGTCTGCTCACCACCGCCAAAGTAAACGGTTCCATCCAGCAACACGCCCCACACCGGAACGGCATGCGGGCGTCCGTCTGGCCGGGTCGATG
This sequence comes from Thermoflexus sp., assembly GCA_020724465.1. Taxonomy (GTDB): domain Bacteria; phylum Chloroflexota; class Anaerolineae; order Aggregatilineales; family Aggregatilineaceae; genus DYGX01. Next base: position 235,008 of record DYGX01000002.1, on the reverse strand, counting down.
CGATCCAGTAGTTGCGAGAACGCTCCAGACGCTCCAGCGCGAAACTCCAGGGCAGCAGCCCATCCATGTGCTCAGGAATCCCGTAGCCAGGGACGTGCGGGCGGTCGGTTCGGCTCGGATCAACTTTGCGTGTCATTCTGCTCCTCCGCGACGGTCGACGATGCTTCAGAGTCTAGCGCAATTTCCGGCGAAGACGATGGAAAACGCCAACGGGCCGCTGCGCGCGCAGCGGCCCGTTGGTATGGCAGCCCCGCTGGCCGATTGAGGTCGCTAGCCTGCGACCTCTCGCCGCTGGCGACGCCGGCGGATGAATTTCTCCACTTCGACCGCCGGGAACACGGAGCCGGCAAGCACCACCGCAACCAGCAGCTCGACCGTGGTGAGCCGCACCGTATCGAAGATATCGTTCATGATGGGCGTATAGACGACGATCAACTGCAAAAGCGCGGTCAGCAGCACGGCCACCAGCAGCAGTTTGTTGCGCGTCAGCGGCGCCTTAAGGAACGAGGCATCGCCGCCGTGGATGGCCGAGACTTCAAACACCTGCGACAGCGCCAGGATCGTAAAGGCCATGGTGCGGCCCACGCGTAGCGCGTCTTCGGATGGGTTGGAGATGCTGCCTGTATAGCGGTTCAGCGCCCACACAAACCCCAGCAGCGTGACAACGCCTAGCCAGATCCCCACCCAGATGACGTGCGTGCCGACTCCCTGCGCAAAGATGCTCTCGCGAGGCGAGCGCGGCTTCCGTTTCATGACGCCCGGCTCGCTCGGTTCGAAGCCCAGCGCGATGGCGGGCAGGCCGTCTGTCACCAGATTGATCCACAGAATCTGGATCGCCAGCAGCGGCACGCGCAGGCCCAGAACCAGCGCCAGGAACATGGCGATGATCTCGCCGGTGTTGGTGCTGAGCAGATAGCGGATGAATTTGCGGATGTTGTCGTAGATCGTGCGCCCCTCTTCAACCGCCGCGACAATCGTCGCAAAGTTATCATCCGTCAGCACCATATCGGAGGCGCTCTGGCTCACATCCGTGCCCGTGATCCCCATCGCCACGCCGATGTTGGCCTGCTTCAGCGCAGGGGCATCGTTCACACCGTCGCCGGTCATCGCCACGATGTATCCGTGCGACTGCAACGCTTTGACGATGCGCAGTTTGTGCTCCGGTGTGACGCGGGCATACACCGACACCTCTTTGACCGTCTCGCGCAACTCCTCATCGCTCATCCGGTCCAGCTCCGAGCCGGTTACGGCGCGGCCGCCGGGCGGGATGATCCCAAGCTGCTCGGCGATCGCGCGGGCGGTGAGCTTGTGATCGCCGGTGATCATGACCGACCGGATCCCGGCTTCGGCGGCCACACGTACCGCGCGCTTGGCTTCGGTACGGGGCGGGTCGAAAATGCCGATCAGGCCCATAAGCGTCAGATCGCGCTCAATCACTTCCGGTTCCAGCGGTTCCGGAATAGACTGTAGCGGGCGATATCCAAGCGCCAGCACGCGCAGCCCCTCGTTAGCCATTTTGTCGATCTGCCGGCGCCATGCTTCCCGGCGCTCGTCATCGAGCGGCCTCGGTCCGTCAGGCATCATCTCGTTAGAAGCCCAGGCAAGCAGTTGATCTGGCGCCCCCTTGGTAAACGATACAAACGGTGCGCTCTCGAAAAGTTGCGCCGCGAACTTACCTTTGGGTTGGTGAATGGTCGTCATCGCCTTGCGCTCGGAGCTGAAGGGTAGCTCGGCGACGCGGGGCAGATCCGCTTCCAGCGCCGAGCGGCTCCAACCCGCCTTCCGCGCCGCGACCAGCAGCGCGCCTTCGGTAGTGTCGCCCACCACCGTCCACGGCCCGTCGTCATTTTCGCGCTCCAGATAGGCGTCCGTATTCAGCGCGGCCGCCTTCAGAATGCGCGCCAGGACGTCATCGTTGACCGGATTGAGCTGCTTGTCACCCTCGAAAAAGTCGCCGACCGGGTCGTAGCCCACGCCCGTGATGCGGACGTCATCGCGGCCTGGCAGTGCGATCATGGTGGCGGTCATTTCGTTGCGCGTGAGCGTCCCGGTCTTATCCGAGCAAATGACCGACACCGATCCCAGCGTCTCGACCGCAGGCAGCTTGCGGATCAGCGCGTTGCGCCGGATCATACGCCGCGCGCCGAGCGCCAGCGAAATGGTGATGACTGCGGGCAGTCCTTCGGGGATGGCCGCCACCGCCAGGCTGACGGCCGTCAGGAACATCTCGCGGACATCCTCGCCCCGGATCACGCCCACAACAAATACCAGCACACACACGGCCAGCGCCGCAGCAGCCAGATAAAGCCCCATGCGCTCCAGGCGTTCCTGAAGCGGCGTGCGGCCCTTTTCGACGCGCTGCAGCATGGTGGCGATATTCCCAAGCTGCGTTCTTAGCCCGGTTCCGGTGACGGCCAGCGTGCCACGCCCGTAGGTGACCGCCGTTCCCATATAGGCAATGTTCACCCGGTCGCCCAGGCTGGGCGGCGGGTCGGCGTCGGGCATCGGCTCGCTGCTCTTCTCGACAGCCTGTGATTCACCGGTCAGGGCAGCTTCGTCAATTTGAAGATTGACCGCCTCAAGCAGCCGCCCGTCCGCCGGCACGCGATCTCCCGCTTCGAGCAGGACAATATCGCCCGGCACCAGTTCTGCCGCGCTCAGCTCGTGGACATGGCCATCACGGCGGACACGGACCTGCGGCGTCTGCATCATGCCGAGCGCAGCCAGCGCCTGCTCCGCCTGGTATTCCTGGAAAAAACCCAGTGCAGCGTTCAGCACGACAATTGCCAGAATGACGACAGCGTCCTTCACATCGCCGATCGCCAGAGAAATGATGGCGGCCACAATCAGCACAATGACCATCACGCTGGTGAATTGGGAGAGCAGAAGGGCCCAGGGGCTGGTGCTTTCTCCGGCCGGAAGTTCATTCTTGCCGTATTTGGCCTGGCGCTCAGCTACTTCTTCGCTGCTCAAGCCCTGCTCGCGGTTCGAGCCGAGACGCTGAAGTGTCTCCTCGGCTGTTAAGGCGTACCACTTTTCGCCGTTCTTCCCGGCCTGTTCTACCTCTGCCATAGGGTTATGCATGTACCTTTCTGCGCTATCAGCCCGCCCAACAAAAAGGGCTTGCGAGACTTGTGAGAGCGGACGCAATCGAACATTCAGATTATACGCACACCGGGTTGCAGGCTACCCCCCAATATTGCGGGGGAAAAGCGCGCAGAGCATCAGTGCCGCTCTTCGCGCGGACCCAGGGTGGTGCTATAATGCCAGCGTGTCTCGCGCTTCTGGAAAGGCACGCATCACCCATGCCGAAAGACGAGCTGATTGCCGATTTGCGGGCTGCCCGTGCCCGCCTGCTGCGCGCCATCGGGGGCCTGAGCGACGACGAGATGGTGCGCCCAGGCGCCGTTGGCATCTGGTCCGTAAAAGACACGCTGGCGCACATCGTCGCCTGGGAAGCCGAGCTGGTCACGGCTCTCTCCCGGCTCGATCAGCATCGCCGCCGCCCGCCGCAGATCATGCTCATCGAGGACATCGACGAGTGGAACGCTGAGCAGTATCACACCAATGCCGGCCGTCCGCTGCGCGCTATTCTCGAGGACTTCCACGGCGTGCACAAACACCTGATCCGCGCCATCGAGGCGCTCGACGCGCAGACCCTGGACGATAACCGTCGCTTCCCGTGGATGGAAGGCGAACCGCTGAGCTATCTGATCGCCGAGAACGCCATCTGGCACGAAGAAGAACATGCCGAAGACATCGAGAAGTGGCGCGCCCAAGAGAACCTCTAGGCCCGACCCCGGCGCGCGGGTCCGCCGGCCACCGGGCGTCACGCTGGCGACTGCCGCGGTGGCGCTCCTGTACGGCGTGCGCCCGCTGGTCGAAATCGCGCTCTGGTCTCGCCTCGACGCCACGGCGGAAGAAGCCCTGCTGCCCGGCGGGGTAGACATCACCACCTGGGCCTGGGCAGAAGGGGTATTCGGCGCGGTTATGCTGGTGCTCTGCGCGCTAACCTGGTGGGGCCGCCCGGCGTGGATCCGCTGGGGACTGATCGGCGCGATGCTCACGCTCACCGCGATCAACCTGGCGCGCATTGTGCAGGCCTGGGGCGTGGAACTGGATCCCATCTTCGGCGGGCAGCTTCAGAGCACGCTGCGCAGCGCCCTGCTGTGCCAGCTCCCCATGATGGTGCTGGTGCCGCTGTACGTGGTGTGGTTCCTCAACCGCGCCCCGGCGCGCGCGTTTTTCCGGCAGCGGGCGAACCGCGCGGCCCTGGATCCGGAGCGGGAGGCGAGGGTAGAAACGGAAACGGTCACGCCGCCACCAACCATGCGTTAACATAGTATTAACCGAAATCCAATCTGCACGCTGGCGATCCATTTTTGGCGCGTTGGAGACCATTTACGATACAATCAAGAGATTGTCCTTCACTCTTCCATCTCCCCCCAAATCATGCTATAATCTGGTGACGTTCTCCTAAGCAATTGCAGGCTGATAGGCACACATGCCAGATGGCTAGGATGGCGAAACGTGGTCTCAATCAGCAACTCTCCAGGAGGCAACGTAACTCAGGTGATTCAGGAACTTATGAACCGAGCGGATCAGCGTGGGTATGTGACGTTTGAGGATGTGCTAGAACTGCTGGATGAAGATAGCGACGACGTCAACGCAATCGAAGCGGTCCTGGATGAACTGGATGAGCTGGGGATCGAGCTGCGGCAGAAGAAGTCCGAAGACGACGACTTGCTGGGGCACGACAACGAGTTAGAAGCCGAAGAAGAAGCGCAAGATCCCGGCGTGGGCGACATCAACGCCGTCTCTGCCGACGACCCTGTCGGCCTGTACTTCCGCCAGATGGCCCAAGAGCCGCTGCTGACAGCCGAAGAGGAAATTGAGCTTGCCAAGCGCATCGAAGCTGGCCGTGAAGCCAGTGCCAAGCTGGCGGAAGTCGATCCCGATAGCGAGGAAGCAGAGCGCCTGAGAGAGATCGTCGCCGACGGGCAGCTGGCGCGCGAACATCTGGGCCGCGCCAACACGCGTCTGGTTGTGAGCATCGCCAAGCGGTATATGGGCCAGGGCCTGCCGTTCCCAGACCTGATCCAGGAAGGGAACGTCGGCCTGATGCGCGCGGTCGACAAGTATGACTATAAGCGCGGCAACCGCTTCAGCACATACGCGACGTGGTGGATCCGCCAGGCGATCACGCGGGCGCTGGCGCAGAAGACCCGCACCATTCGCATCCCGCTTCATATGACGGAGCGGATCCGGCAGATGTATCGCACCGCGCAGGTGCTGGAGCAGACGCTGGGCCACCGCCCCACCCCGGAAGAGATCGCCAAAGAAATGGAACTGCCGCCGGAAAGCATCCGCGGCATGATGGACGCCAGCCAGCATGCGATCGCGCTGGAACGCCCGGTTGGGGATGACGGCGACAGCGAGTTCGGCGATTTCATTGAAGACCAGGATTCGCCCAGCCCCGTTGAGGCCGCCACGCAGCATCTGCTGCAGGAAACGATCGAGGAAGTGCTCAGCGAGCTGACGCCACGCCAGAGCCATATTCTGCGGCTGCGCTTTGGCCTGGGCGGCGGCGAGCCGCACACGCTCGAAGAGATCGCCAACAAGTTCGGCCTGAGCCGCGAGCGAATCCGCCAGCTCGAAAAAGAAGCGTTGCGCCGCCTGCGCCACCCGCGTCTGGCGCACAATCTGCGCGACTACTTGAGCTAGACGCAACACAGCACGAATCGAAGCCGGGAAGGTTGTCTCTTCCCGGCTTTTTTGTCGCCGGATCGCTCAAATCCGCCTTGCCAGAGGGCCGGTCTTCGTGTATACTGGCAGCCAACATCGTCCATGATGGCGACGTCGCCAAGTGGCAAGGCAAGGGTCTGCAAAACCCTCACCGTGGGTTCGATTCCCACCGTCGCCTCACAACGCGGGAGCAGCGAGCAGGCTCCCGCTTTTTGTTGGCGCAGGCAGATGACCGGGCCAGACGCAGCGGACACGGGTGTGCGCAGGCAAGAACGCGACCGACTGGCGGCGCGCCTCGCGGCGGTGGTGGCGTTGCTGCTCGTCCTGGCAGCGCTGCGCGTTCATAACCTGGCCGCGCAAGATCCCTTCATCGACGAAGGGGCGCATGTCCAGCGCGCGCGAGCCGTCTGGAGCTTCGAGCAAAATCCAGGTCGGTTCTCCAACGGCAAGGTGCTGCTCTATTTCTGGCTGGGGGTGTTCGAACTGCCCCCGATCAGCGCGCTGTGGATTGCCCGCGCCGCGATCGCGCTGCTGGCGCTGCCATCCGGTGCCGCCGTCTACGCATTGGGCCGCAAGATGGGGGGCGGGCCTACCGGGCTAGCCGCGCTCGGCATCTATGCCGTGCTACCCCTGGCGCTGTTCTTCGAACGCATGGCATTGGCCGATCCCCTCGCCGGGATGTTCATGGCGCTCATCGCGTGGCGCAGCCTGGCTTTGGCGCGTCATCCATCGGCCCGCGAAGCGGTGCTTGTCGGCGGGCTGGTCGCCAGCGCCACGCTCGCCAAACTGACGATGGGCCTCGCCCCGCTTCTCCCTGCGGCCGCCACCCTGCTCTACGATCCGCTGCCTGTCTCCGGGTGGCGCGCCCGGCTCGACGCCTGGCGGACCCGCCACGCGCGCGGACTGGCGCTGGCCGCGGGTGTCGTGGTGGGGTGCTGGCTGCCGCTGGTGCTGCCTGCCGCGATGGCCTATGTGCGCGGGGATACATTCACGTTGGTCAACGCGGCGAACATGGCGGATGTTCGCAACCCGGCGCTGCTGGCCGAGCTGCGCGCCATCGTTCCGGCCCTGATCCACTACACATCTGGCGCACTCCCTCTGGCCGCAGCCGCCGGGCTGGGCGCGCTGGCCCGGCGCCCCCAGCGCAGCAGCAAAGCGCGCGCTCACCTGCTCTACCTGCTGATCTGGCTGGCTGCGAGTGTTCTGCTGCCACTGCTCGCGTCGCGCAATCTCCGCACCCGCTATTTCATGCCCGCAGCCGCGCCGCTCAGCATCGCCGCGGGCTGCGGCGTAGCGGCGCTGTGGCACACGCGGCGGCGCGCGGCACGCCTGGCGGTCGTCGCCGCTGTGCTGGCCTGGGTGGGCGGCTTCGCGCTTCCCATCGCGGTCACCACGGTAACCGCACCACAAGACCTCGCGCTGCCGCCCGCGGACGCTGCCGTCTACCTGGGCGGCAACTTCGCGGGGGATGCCTTCCGCGAGATCGCTGTGCTGCTCGACACGCTCGATCCACCTGCCGGGCGCATCCTGGCCGACGCCCCGACCTGCGATGCGCTCTACTTCTTTACCTCGCGCCCGGTGACGTGCGCGGCAGACATCGCCAATCCGCGCGAATTGCTGGACGCGCCGGTCAGCTATGTGGTGCTCAACGGACACGAGTCCCAGCCGGACCAGCTGGGACTCGTGTGGGAGCTTGTGGCGGAGTTCGAGCGCCCCGCGCTTGAGCGGCTCGCCGGGGTCACGCGCACGGCCAGCCTCTGGCGCGTCCGAACAGCCCCGGCCGAGCCATAGCCAACGCGATCACTGCTCCAGCGTGCTCAGATCGCCCTCATCCTGCCCCAGCGCCCGCGCCTTCAGCACACGGCGCATAATCTTGCCGCTGCGCGTCTTGGGCAGGGTGTCAACAAACTCGATCGTGGCCGGTTTGGCGATCGGCCCGACCTCGTGCGCCACATGGTCGCGCAGTTCCTCGACCAAGCGCTGGGTCGGTTCCACCCCGGCAACCAGGATGCAGTAGGCCTTGATAGCATGCCCGCGCACCTCGTCGGGCACGCCGATCACCGCCGCTTCTGCCACGGCGCGATGGCTGACGAGCGCGCTTTCGATCTCAGCGGTCCCCAGACGGTAGCCGCTGACCTTGATCACATCGTCCACGCGACCAATGACCCACACATAGCCGTCCTCGTCGCGGCGCGCGCTGTCACCGGTCATGTACACGCCGGGGAAGCGGCTCCAATAGTTGTTCACGTAGCGTTCCGGGTCGCCGTAAATCGTGCGCAGCATTGCGGGCCAGGGGAGCTTGATGACAAGATAGCCTTCTTCGTTCGGGCCAACGGGGTTGCCGTCTTCATCCAGCACGTCGATCTCGACGCCGGGCAGCGGCAGAGTGGCGCTGCCGGGCTTGAGCGGCGTGGAAGGCACGGGTGAAATCATGAACGTGCCGGTCTCCGTCTGCCACCAGGTGTCCATGATCGGGCAGCGTTCCTTGCCAATGACGCGGTGATACCAGCGCCACGCTTCGGGGTTGATCGGCTCGCCCACGCTGCCAAGCAGCCGGAGTTTACTCAGGTCATGGCGATTCGGCCAGGCATCCCCAAAGCGCATCAGGCCGCGAATCGCGGTCGGTGCCGTGTAGAGGATGGTCACGCCGTGGCGCTCGGCGATATCCCACCAGCGGTCGGGAAACGGGTGATTGGGCGCCCCTTCGTACATCAGGCTGCTCGCACCCAGCAGCAGCGGCCCGTAAATGATATAGCTATGCCCGGTGATCCAGCCGGGATCGGCGGCGCACCACCACATATCTTCGTCCTTGATGTCGAAGACCCACTTGAGCGTGGTGGCGACCCCGACCATGTACCCGCCGTGCGTGTGCAGGATCGCCTTGGGCGCACCCGTCGTGCCGCTGGTATAAAGCAGGAAAAGCGGATCCTCGGCGTCCATCGGCTCGGTTTCGATGTGCGCGTCCGCAATGGGCAGGTTCATCAGGTCGTGATACCACAGGTCGCGGCCCGGCTCCATGTGCACGTCCTGGCCGGTGCGCTTGACGACGATCACCGTCTGGATCGTCGGCGCGCGCAGAAGCGCCTCGTCCATAATGTCCTTGAGCGGGACAATGTTCCCGCGCAGCCAGGCGCCATCCGCGGTGATCGCGATCTTGCTTTCGCTATCCTCGATGCGCCCGTGAAGCGCCTCGACCGAGAAGCCACCGTAAACGACGCTATGCACGGCGCCGATCTTGGCGCAGGCCAGCATTGCGATCGCGATCTCAGGGATGCGCCCCATGTAGATCGTGACACGGTCGCCCTTGTTGACTCCCATCGCCTTCAGCACGCTGGCAAAGCGGCTGACTTCGCGGTGAAGTTGGTGATAGGTGTAGCTGCGACACTCGTAATTCTCGCCTTCCCAGATTAGCGCGGCCTTGTTGCGCCGCCAGCTCCGCGCGTGGCGATCCAGCGCGTTTAACACAATATTGGTCTTCCCGCCCGCAAACCACTTGTAGAATGGCGCGTTCGATTCGTCGAGGGTGGTATGCCACGGCTCGAACCACTCGAAATCCGCGCGTGCGATCTCGGCCCATGTGCCGGCCAGGTCAACCCGCATCGCCTCACGCAATGCTTCGAAATCGGCGACACTGATGTCAGCTAAGACGGCCTCGCTGGGGTAATACAACCCCCCGTTCTGCTCAGCGTTCCGCGCCATGTAAGAGCCTCCTCATGCGTACAATGCTGACCGTGTGGTGCCGCGCATTATAGAGCGTTGGCCGGCGGGGAGCAAATTACTAGATTAAAGTGACATTTACTTGCTTTTTGAGGTCGCCAGGTCAAAAAAAACCGGCTGCGCGCATGGCAGCCGGGCAGTACACGAAGCGATTCGACTCAGCCTTTCTGGCCGATCAGTTCATAAAACCTGATCGTAGTGCGCAGCCCGCCCTCGAAGCACGCCAGGGCAAACTTCTCGTTCGGGCCATGCAGGTTGTCATCTTGCTGGCCGAAGCCCATCAGCACAACCGGCACCTGGAGCGCCCGCTGCAAAGCGCCGACGATCGGCACCGAGCCACCCTCGCGCACGAAGGTGGGCCGCTTGCCAAACCCAAATTCATAGGCTTGCAGGGCGGCCTGCATCTCACGGGACTTCAGATCCACGACAGCCCACATGCCCTGATGCAGCAGACGCACTTCGCTGGTCACAGTGGGCGGCGTGTGCGCGCGGACAAAGTCTCGTACCAGCGCGAAGATTTCGTGCGGCTCCTGGCGGGGCACCAGCCGGCAGCTTACCTTCGCCAGCGCCTTAGCAGGCAGCACCGTCTTCGCGCCTTCGCCGGTCCAGCCGCTGACCAAACCGTTGATCTCCAGCGTGGGACGGAATGCCAGCCGTTCGTGGATGGCATAGCCCGGCTCACCCCACGCCGCCGGCACGCCCGTTTCGTTCCGAAGCTGCTCCTCAGGCAGCGGCGTTTTCGCCAGTTCGGCGCGTTCCTCGGCGCTGACCTCGTCCACGCGGTCGTAGAATCCGGGGATCGTCACGCGGCCCTGCTCGTCGTGCATCTTCGCCAGAATCTCTACCAGCGCCTGAGCCGGGTTGTGCACCACACCGCCATACATTCCGGAATGCAGATCCTGCCGGGGACCGCGCACCTCGATTTCCATGTACGCGATCCCGCGCAGTCCGTAGACCACCGAGGGATGCTCAATGGACTTCATTCCGGTATCCGAGATTACAATGACGTCCGCTGCCAGCCGTTCGGCGTTCTGCTCGACAAACGGATACAGATTGTCTGACCCGGACTCCTCTTCGCCTTCGATCACAAACTTGACGTTAACCGGCATCTGGCCGGATGCAAGCAGCGCCTGGATCGCCTTGATCTGGGTCAGCGTTTGCCCTTTGTCATCCGTGGCACCGCGCGCATAGATGTTCCCGTCGCGCAGCACCGGTTCAAATGGATCGGACTGCCATTGCCCCTCAGGATCGTCGACCGGTTGGACGTCGTAGTGGCCGTAGATCAGAACCGTCGGGGCGCCCGGCGCGCCAAGCCACTCGGCATATACAATCGGGTGACGCGCCGTTTCGACCAGCTCAACATGCGTCATTCCGATCCCTTCCAGGTGCGCCTTGAGCCACTCCGCAGCCCGGCGCACGTCTGCCGCGTGCTCGGACAGCGTGCTAATGCTCGGGATGCGCAGAAACTCGAACAACTCTTCGAGAAACGCGTCGCGGTGGGTTTCAACATACTCGTACGGGTTCATCACTGCTCCTCATAGCTGGCGTGAGGTCTGCGCGCAGCAGGCCAGGCTAACCGCCGGTCCATTATAACAGAACTGCCCAGGCGTTAGGCAAAGCGCGGCGCAGGATGATATAATGCGCGCAGCGCGCACTAGAAAGAGCAGCCCCGAATGACGCTACCGCCGACGCCACTCCAGCACCCAGAGCACCTGGCGACTCTGTATGAGATCACGCGCACGCTCAATTCGAGCCTCAACCTCGATGAAGTGCTCGAGAACGTGATGGATCGCGTGATCGAGGTAACCAAAGCGGAGCGCGGCTTTCTGATGCTGCGCGAGCCAAGCTCCAACGAACTGGTCTTCAAGATCGCGCGCGGCATGGATCGGGATATCCTGGAAGCGCCCGAATTCCAGGTCAGCACCACGATCATCCGCCGGGTGGAACAAACCCGCGAGCCTCTGCTCACCGACAACGCCCAGTTCGACGAGCGGTTTGCACGCGGGCAGAGCATCATGGTTCTGGGCCTGCGCTCGATTCTGTGCGTCCCTATTCTGGTCAAATCCCGGCTGATCGGCCTGATCTACGTGGACAACCGCTTGCAGGCCGGGCTGTTCGACGAAGATCACCTCGCGCTGCTAACCGCCTTTGCCAGCCAGGCCGGCACGGCCATAGAAAACGCGCGCCTCTATCGCATCGCGGTAGAAAAAGGCCGTCTGGAAAACGAGCTGCAAATGGCACATACCATCCAGCGCGGCCTGCTGCCAAAGACTCTGCCTATCTACCCCGGCTACGAGTTCGCGGCGGACTGGCGCTCTGCGCGCGAAGTCGCGGGCGATTTCTACGACTGGTTTGATCTGCCGGACAACCGCCTGGGCGTCGTCGTGGGGGATGTCTCCGACAAGGGGGCGCCTGCCGCCATCTTCATGGCGGTCGCACGCAGCCTGATCCGCAGCAGCGCGCTCAGCGCCGCCACGCCGGAGCAGGCGCTTCAGCACACCAACCGCCTGATTCTGCAGGACTCGCAGTCCGGCATGTTCGTGACGGTCTACTACCTGATCTTGCATCCCAACGGCAGGGTCATCGGGGTTAACGCCGGGCACAACCGACCGCTGTTGTTCCGGACGGCGCAGAACACATCCGAGGTCTTGCCACGCGGTGGGCGGGCGCTGGGATGGTTCGATCCCCTGCCGCTGGAAACAATCGAGCGCCGGCTGAACCCCGGCGACGTGCTGGTGCTGTACACGGACGGGCTGACTGAAGCCGAGAACTTGCACGGCGAGCCATACGGAGAAACCCGCCTGGTGGAAACGGTGCATCGTGCAGCAGGGCTGCCCGCCGCCGAGATCCTCAAGCGGATCAATACCTCAGTTGCCAGCTTCATGGGCGCGGCGCCCCCCTTCGACGACACAACCCTGCTCATTCTGCGCTACACCGGCCACCGCTAGCGAGGCACCAGGCCAGACATAATGCCCGAAGAACGACTGCAAAAACTGATCTCCCAGGCAAAGATCGCATCGCGTCGCGCCGCCGAAGACATGATCCGCGAGGGCCGCGTGACGGTCGATGGCCGCGTCGCCCAACTTGGCGACAAGGCCGACCCGGCGCGGAACGATATCCGGGTCGATGGCCGCCGCCTGGCCCCCCAGCCGGAGTTCGTCTACATCCTGCTCTACAAGCCGCGCGGCGTCCTGTCATCGAACAAGCCGCATCCCGGCGACAAGCGCCCTATCGTCCGCGATCTGGTGCCGCACGAAGGGCATCTGTTCACCGTGGGGCGCCTCGATGCGGACAGCGAGGGGTTGATTCTATTGACCAACGATGGCGATCTGGCGAACCGGCTGATGCACCCGCGCTATCAGCATGCCAAGACGTACGAAGTGCTGGTGGAAGGGCACCCCACCGAGACCACTCTGGAGCGCTGGCGCGCGGGCGGTCTGCCGCTGGGCGACGAAACCAGCGCTCCGGCCAGGGTGCGGGTCCTCTCTTCGCGGCAGAACGATACCTGGCTGCGGGTAGTTTTGCGCGAGGGGCGCAAGCGGCAGATCCGGCGCATCGCCAGCCAGCTCGGCCATCCGGTCAAACGCCTGATCCGCACCCAGATCGAGACGCTTGAGATCGGGCATTTGAAGCCGGGCCAGTGGCGCGAGTTGACTCCCGCTGAAGTGCGGCAGCTCAAACGCGCACGCAGCAAATAACACACAGGCATTCAGACAGGCATGCACAGGATAACGACGCCTACCCCCACCTCACCCCATACCGTTGTTTACCGGCAGGACAGGATCGACCGCCGCCGCAAGTTTCTGCGCGATATCTTGCTGCGGGGGATCGGGTTCGGCCTGCTGGTCGATGTCACGACCATCGACGCCGACCGCGTGCCCGACGAGGGACCGCTGCTGGTGGTCATGAACCACATCGCGGCGATTGACCCGTTCGTCGTGGTCGGGGCCGTCCAAAACCGCTATCTTGTCCCGATGTCGAAGGTCGAAAACACGCGCCATCCCATCATCGGCCTGATGACGCGCGCTTGGGGGGCGTACCCGGTGCGGCGCGGCGAAGTCGACCGGCGTGCCATCGCCAGCACGCTTGAACTGCTGCGCCAGGGGCGCGCCGTCTTGCTCGCGCCGGAAGGCACACGCCACCCCGTCCTGCAAGAGGCGAAGCACGGCATGGCCTATCTGGCGACCAAAGGCGGCGCTGCCATCCTGCCGGTCGGGCTGGAGGGCACCGATCGCTTTCCTCACACCCTGCTGCGGTTGCGCCGTACGCCGGTGACGGTTCGCTTCGGGCGCCCTTTCCGGTTCCGTGTAAGCGGCACGCAGCGCGTCGCGCGCCAGGACCTACACGCCATGACCCAGGAAGCGATGTACCAGCTTGCCAGCCTACTGCCGGAGCACCGGCGCGGGGCTTACAGCGACCTGAGCCGGATGACGACGCACTACCTCGAGTTCCTGGAATAGCTCGCCGGCGATCGGCACTCCACGCCTGGACCGGTATGGTTCTCAACGCGTGCGGCAGTCCGATCTATAATGGGCAGGGAAAGGCCGCGCGGGGCCCACGCGGCTGGTCGGAAGATATTTGCATAACAGGAGCATATCATGCCTGAAGGACCCAAATACGCGTACTTTCAGGGGGGGATTGTGCCCATCGAAGAAGCCAAGATCAGCGTGATGACCCACGCGCTGAACTATGGCACCGGGGCGTTCGGTGGCATCCGCGCCTATTGGAACGACGAGGACGAGCAGCTTTACATCTTCCGCCCGCTCGATCACTTCCAGCGGCTGCTCAACTCGGGCCGGCTGCTCTTGATGGATCTCCCCTACACGCCCGAGTCCATGCTTGAGATTCTGCTCGAACTGCTGCGCAAAGAGAATTACCGCACCAACGTCTACATCCGTCCCCTGATCTACAAATCCTCGACCGGGATCGGCGTGCGCCTGCACGATCTGGATGCCGATTTCACGATGTTCGCGGTGCCCTTTGGCAGCTACATCCCCAACGAAGAGGGGTCGAAGGTGACCTTTTCGTCCTGGCGGCGGATCGACGACAACACGATCCCGGCGCGCGGCAAGATCACGGGTGCCTACGCCAACTCGGCGCTGATCAAGACCGACGCGGCGCTGGCCGGCTTTGACGAAGCCCTGGTACTCAATGAAGACGGCCACATTGCCGAAGGCAGCGCCGAGAACTTCTTCATCATCCGCAACGGGCAGGCCATCACGCCGCCAATCTACTCCAACATCCTTGAAGGCATCACGCGCCGGACGGTGATCCAGCTTCTGTGCGACGAGATCGGGATCCCGGTGGTGGAACGGCAGATCGACCGCACCGAGGTCTTTCTGGCGGACGAAGCGTTCTTCTGCGGCACCGGAGTGCAGATCGTCGCCATCGCCGAAGTCGATCACCGCCCGGTGGGCACGGGCAAGCTCGGGCCGGTCGTGTCGCGGCTACGGCAGCTCTACTTCGACACAGTCCGCGGGAAGATCCCGCGTTATAAGGAATGGTGCGTGCCGGTGTATCCGGCCTAACAACCAGCGATCGCCCAGCGCCAGCCGCGCGGCGGCCAGCGCCAGCCCGACCTGCTGAAAGGCGAACCCGGAGAAGAAGTAGGCGCAGAACAGGTCGCTGATCGGCACGTTGCGCTGTTCCATATACCAGCGCACAAACATGTACACCCCACCAAGAATCCCGGCCACGATGCCTATCCAGCGTGAGTTGGGATTCTTGGTCATCCCCGCGACGCTCAGCGGAGCCGCAAACATAATGACGCGGATGAGATAAGTCCCGATGAAGACCTGCTCGTGACACTGCTCGCGCGTGAAGCGGTACGGGTTGACTTCCAGCATATAGCCGAACGCCTTCGTCTTGTCGATCACCGCTGCCACCAGCACGATGATGCACAGCCCGACCGGCAGCGGCGACCCGTCGGGCTGCATCAGCAGCAGAACCAGGTTAAACGCAAAGATGAGATACAGCGCCACATCCCAGTGTAACTCATCGGTCAGCCAGAGGGCGCTGATGATCTCGCGAAGCTCGTCCATTCTCTTGCTCCTGTGGCAGTCAAACCGGCGAAGAAAGTGAGGGCGCGTGGCAGGCAGCCACACAGCTTCCCCGCAGCCCTACGCGAAGATGCCCTACGCACGCCCCATTCTATGCGATTTTTTCTGCCAGGAGAAACCGCGCCACGCCATGCCCGCAGCGGACTGTGGCTTGACGCATGCAAGGCAATCCTTTACAATTCCTCACTCGGAAACCACCCGGATGATAGGCGCCAGGAATGTTTGAAAGCCTCAGCGATCGCCTACAGGATGTCTTTGAGCAGCTTGGCCGCAAGGGCAAGCTGACCGAAGAGGACGTCAACACCGCGCTGCGCGAAGTCCGCATGGCGCTGCTTGAGGCAGACGTCAACCTCAAGGTCACCAAGGACTTCATCAGCCGCGTGCGCGAGCGGGCCATTGGCGCCGAGGTGCAAAAGAGCCTCAAACCCTCGCAGCAGGTCATCAAGATCGTGCACGAGGAGCTGATCGAGACCCTGGGCGAGCCGGGCCGTCTCAATCTCAGCGGGCCGGCGCCACGCGTGATCATGCTGGTGGGGCTGCAAGGCTCCGGCAAGACGACGACCGCTGCCAAGCTGGCGCTGATGTTGCGCCGCGATGGACGCCGCCCGTGGCTGATCGCGTGCGACACCTACCGCCCGGCAGCAGTCGATCAGCTCGTCACGCTCGCCAAGCAGATCAATATGCCCTATTACGAAGAGGGGGTTTCCGCCCCGCCGCCCGATATCGCGGTGCGGGGATTGGCTGCCGCGCGTGAAGCGGGCGCGACGGTCGTGCTCATCGACACCGCGGGTCGCCTGCAAATCGACGAGGCGATGATGGCCGAGCTGGAAGCCATCCGCGACCGCACGCAGCCCGCCGAAATCCTGCTGGTGGCCGACGCGATGACCGGTCAGGAAGCGGTGCGCATCGCCGATGGGTTCAACCAGCACGTCGGCCTGACCGGGCTGATCCTGACCAAAGTGGACGGCGACGCACGCGGCGGCGCGGCGATCTCGATGCGCGAGGTCACCGGCGTGCCGATCAAGTTCCTGGCAACCGGGGAAAAGCTCGATGCCCTGGAGCCGTTCCACCCGGACCGGCTAGCATCGCGCATCCTGGGCATGGGTGACGTGCTCACGTTGATCGAGCGCGCCGAACAGGCCTTCGACGAGCGCCAGGCCGCCGAGCTTCAGCGCAAGCTGCTGAAGAACCAGTTTACGCTGGAAGACTTTCTGTCGCAGCTTCAGCAGGTCAAGCGCATGGGGCCGATCGGACAGATTCTGGATCTGCTGCCCGGCATGGGACGCCTGCGCCAGCAGGTGAACATTGACAACGAAGACGCCCAGCGGCAGCTCAAGAAGGTCGAGGCGATCATCTACTCGATGACGCCGCAGGAGCGCCGCAATCCCAAGCTGCTGAACGCCAGCCGCAAGCGGCGGGTCGCCCAGGGAAGCGGCACCAGTGTTGAGGACATCAACGCGCTGCTCAAGCAGTTCCGCGAGATGCAGCGCCTGATGAAAATGATCGGAAAAGGCCGCATGCCGAACCTGCCGGGTATGTTCCGGTAGGGCACAACATTTGCGGGCCCGTCTCTGCCGCGCCGGTTCTGGCAGTCCTTCCCTGCCGCCCTCTGGCCGGCAACGGCAGCCAGCACGAGTGAATGCTGTCAGAGCGCAAGTCAACAGAGGTGAACATCACATGGTTCGTATTCGCTTGCGTCGCGTAGGACGCAAAAAGCAGCCCAGCTACCGGATCGTGGTGGCGGATTCGCGCAGCCCACGCGATGGGCGCTATATTGAGATCATTGGCTTCTACAACCCGCGCACCCAGCCGGCGACCATGACGATCAAAGAGGATCGCGCGCTGTACTGGCTGAGCACGGGGGCGCAGCCCAGCGATCCGGTTCGCCGGATTCTGGATAAGCTCGGCACGCTGGGCCGTTTCGAGCGGCTCAAGCAGGGCGAGGCCCTGGAAGCACTGGTCGCCGAGGCGGAGCAGCAGTTCGCCGAAGTCGGCACGCCCAGCCCGCGCACCGCCTATGCTGCACACGAGATCCAGCGCCCGGCTAAGCCCGCCGCCCAGGCCGCCCAGGCTGAGGCCCAGGCACAACCTGCCGCTGTGGCCGAGGCGGAAGCGGTTGAAGAGCCGGAGGTGGTCGAAGAACCCGGGGCCGCTGAGGAGCCTGAGGCTGCCGCCGAGTCGGAAGGTAGCGCCGAGGCCGAAGCGCCCGCTGCTGAGGCCGCCGACGAAACCGACGATACGCCGCCGGAAGCGGAGTAAGCGCTGCGTCGCCGGTTTGATGCAGCGAGCTTGCTGGTGTGCCATGCGGACAGCTCCGGCCCGGTGTGCTGTCCGCTTTTAGCCTTTTTGGCGCGCGCCGCAGACGGACATCTGCACGGCAGCGCCGCGCAAGGATGGGTTTCCGATGGTTGAACTGGTCGAATACATCGCCAAATCGCTGGTTGACGATCCATCGCAGGTGCGCGTTGCCGAGACGACGCGCGGCGGAACGACGACAATCGAGCTGGAAGTGGCCCCCGAAGACATGGGCCGCATCATCGGCAAGAATGGCCGCGTCGCCAATGCCATGCGCGTCCTGGTGCGGGTCGTGGCGGCCAACGAAGGCAAGCGCGTCAATCTCGATATCATCTAGCGCAGCACAAACAGGCATGTCACCGCGAATCATCCGCCGGCGCCGGGAGCCGCCGCCATTTCTGCTCTTGGGGCGTGTCCTCAGACCGCACGGCGTGCGCGGCGAGCTTCGTGTCGAGATTATCACCGCCTACCCTGAGCGGATCGTCGAGAACCGCCGCGTCTTTCTCGGCGCGGACCCTGCCGATACCGACGCCGCCACCGAGCATCGGGTGCGCCGCGCGCGCCGCCACCAGCAGTATCTGATCCTCGAGCTGGAAGGGCTGGCCGATCGCACCGCTGCCGACGCCTACCGCGACCAGTACGTGATGGTTCCCCTCGAAGAAGCGGTCCCGCTTGAGGAAGGGGAGTTTTATCTGTTCCAGGCCCTGGGGCTGGACGTGGTCACCGACGAGGGCGAGTACCTGGGCAAGATCGTCGACGTGATCGAAACCGGCGCGAACGATGTGTACGTTGTGCACGGGCCGCTGGGCGAGGTCCTGCTGCCGGACATCGAGGAATGCATCCTGAAGGTGGACATCGCGGCGGGCCAGATGACGGTGCACCTCATGGAAGGGCTGCTTGGCGAGTGAGCACGCCGGGCGGCTCCGGGCGGGCAAGGATACGATGACCGCGCGTAAGTATTGGCTTGGCTTCAACGCCATCAGCGGGATCGGGCCGGCGCGGCTCCGCGCGCTGCTCCAGCATTTCGGCGATCTGGCTGATGCCTGGAAGGCAGGCGAGGCCGAGCTGCGCGCCGCCGGGTTGGACCGCCTGACCGTCGAGAATATCATCACCACACGCCCGAGGCTGGACCTCGACCGCATGCTGGCCGATGTGGACCGGCTCGGCGCCAGCGTCCTGACGCTCGAAGATCCGGACTATCCCGCCCTGCTCGCCGAACTGCCTGAAGCGCCACCCGTGTTGTACGTCAAGGGGACGCTGCTCGATCAGGATCGCTGGGCGGTTGCCTTTGTGGGAACGCGCCGCGCCAGCGTCTACGGGCGCGACGTGACGTACGCGCTGGTCACCCCCCTGGTCAACGCGGGAATCACCATCGTCAGCGGGCTGGCGCTCGGCATCGACGCGGTGGCGCACCGGGCCGCATTGGAGGCCGGCGGGCGCACGATCGCCGTCTTGGGCAGCGGCATCGACGTGATCTACCCGCCCGAGCACCGCCAGCTTGCCGCCGAGATCGCGCGGCACGGCGCGGTCGTCAGCATTTTCCCGCCGGGCACCCGTCCGGAAGGGCACAACTTCCCGCTGCGCAACCGGGTCATCAGCGGACTGTCGCTGGGTGTAGTTGTGGTCGAAGCGCCGGCAAGCAGCGGCGCCCTGCTGACCGCCGATGCCGCCGCCGAACAGGGCCGCGACGTTTTCGCCGTGCCCGGCAACATCAACGCGCGCACAAGCGCCGGCACAAACGCGCTGATCCAGGCCGGCGCCAAGCTGGTTGCCTGTGCCGAGGACATTTTCGACGAGCTGAATCTGACACGCGACGCCATCGCCACGCGCGCCCAGATCGTCGAGATCGTGCCGGACAACCCAACCGAAGCCGCGTTGCTCGAAGCCCTGAGCGACGCGCCGCTCCATATCGACGAGCTGTGCCAGCGCAGCGGGCTGGCGATCACCGAAGTCAGCAGCGCGCTGTCACTGATGGAACTGAAAGGGATGGTTCGCCGCCTGGAAGGCATGCACTATACGCTGGCCCGCAGCGGCCGCGAGCCATACCGCCTGGACTGAACGGAGATGCGTACCGGAATCACCGGCGCTGGACACAGACGAGCGAGTGACATGGATCATTACTATGCGCTGATCATGGCTGGGGGCAGCGGCACACGGCTGTGGCCGCTGAGCCGCAAGACCCGCCCTAAACAGGTGTTGCCCCTGGTCGAAGACAAGTCGATGTTCCAGATCGCGGTCGAGCGCCTGGAGCCACTGCTGCCGCCGGAGCGGGTGATCGTGGTGGCGAGCGAGGCGCTCAGCGAGCCATTGCGTGCCGCCGCGCCCCAGATCCCGCCGGAGAACTATGTGATCGAGCCCTCGGCCCGCAACAGCGGCCCGGCGGTCGGCCTGGGCACCATCCACATCCGGCACCGCGATCCGGACGCCGTCATCGCCGTGCTGGCGTCCGATCATCACATCGCCGAGAAAGCCCGCTTCCGGGCCGTGCTCGAAGCAGCGGCCGTGCTTGCCCGCCAGGGGCACATCGTGACGCTGGGCATTTCCGCCTCATTTCCGTCAACCGGGTTTGGCTATATCCGGCGCGGCAAGCCGCTAACCGAAGTGAACGGCTTCCAGGCTTACGTCGCCGAGCAATTCACCGAAAAGCCGGATATCGAAACCGCGATTTCATTCGTCACCAGCGGCGACTATAGCTGGAACAGCGGCATGTTCATCTGGACCGCCGAGCGCGTGATGCAGGAATTCAAGCGCCAGCAGCCCGCCATGTACGATGCGCTCGAGGCAATTGCCGCCAGCATCGGGACCGATGCCTACCAGGAAACGCTTGAGCGGCAGTGGCCGAACATGACCAGGCAGTCGATTGATTATGCCGTGATGGAAGGCGCGCGGGATGTCGCCGTGATTCCGGTCGATATCGGTTGGAGCGACGTCGGAAGCTGGGCGTCGCTGTACGAGGTGTTGACGGGCGATCTTGAGGGGAACATCATGCGCGGCGAAAGCGACAACAACCTGCGCATCGACACGCGCAATACCCTCGTGATCAGCAACCGCATGACCGTCACCATCGGCGTGGACAATCTCATTATCGTGGATACCGACGACGCGCTGCTGGTCTGCCACCGCGACCGCTCGCAAGACGTACGCGAGGTGGTCGAGCGGCTGCGCGCCGCCGGGTACGACGCCTATCTCTAGGCGCAGCAGCGATGGTGATCCTGGCGGCTACGGTCGAGCTCGACATTCCGGGGATGGCGTCGCTCAAAGAAAAGCGCGGCGTGGTCAAGTCCCTCACCGCGCGCCTGCACCGCGAGTTCAACGTCGCCGCCGCGGAGGTCGCGCTGCACGACACGTGGCAGTCCGCCGCGATCGGACTCGCGCTCATCAGCACCAGCGCGGGCCACGCCGAGAGCATGCTGGAGCGCATCCTGCGCTGGATCGAGCACAACCGCCCCGACGTCGAAATCGTTGGGTTCAGCCAGGAAGTGATACACTTCAATTACGAATAAGGCAAGCGCCCCCTACTCCTCAGTAATGATCGTGATCGCGTCGATGTCGCGCCGCAGCGCCCTCGATCGTTCTTCGATCTCCGCCAGCGCCGCCTTCTGTTGAATGTAGCGATCGTTCAGCACGCTGAGCTGGCTGAAGACCGGCGCCAGAATCTGCTGGCCGTATTGCAGCAGGCGATTCCGCTCGCGATGCGTCAGGTCCACCATCGCCTGATGATAGCTGGCGCTGAGAGCATCCAGTCGGGAATCCAGCTCGTTGATCGCGTCGCGCTTCAGCTTGCGCCAGTACAGCGCCGCCGCCGACAACCCACCGATCAACAGCGCCGGCCCGACGACCACCGCCGCGATGACCGCCCCAGCCGTCGCCGTGACCGCGCCTGGCGCAGCCACACCCAGCGCGACCGCGATCGCCCCGCCCAGCATGGCAGTAAAGCCTGCCGAGAAGCCGATCAGGTTGGTGCGAAAAGTATGGCGCAGGTTCTCCGCCAGGCCCTGGTCTGTGTAGGATTTTAGTTCGCGATCCGCGATCGCGATCGCTTCCTGCAGGGCTGCCCGCTGCTCGGCGTATCCCGACGCGTCAACCGCGCTGGCTTCCTGATCCAGCCGGGTTTGCAGCTCGGTCAGGCGGTCGAGGATGCTGCGCCAGTAGCGGCGGCTGTTGTCCACCACCGCGTTGACATACTGCTCCGAGATGGTCGTGATCTGGTCGATGGCGCTACCGACGACCTGGCGCTCGAAGTCGGCCTGCATCTCGTCCTGGTTGAGCGCCCGCGAGGCGCGTTGCAGCGTCAGGTTTTCACGAATGAACGCGCGCCCGCGTTCCTTCAGCCCGTCGAATACGCGGTCCAGCTCGCGCTTGGCTGTCGCGAGTTGATCGTCCAGAGACTCCGCCTGCCGCTCCAGTTCTTTGCGCAGGCTTTCGGCCAGCGCGGTATCATTCGATACCAGTCCCACCTGCTGCTCGATGTAGTCCCGGTATTTGCGCACAATGGAATCCACAAAATCGAGCTGAGCATAGAGCTTCTGCTTGGCCGGGGGCACCCGCTCGAAGGTCTGCCGCAGATAGTCGCGGACCGGGTTCATCCCCCCTGGGTCATCCGCGGACGCCGTAAAAATGCCGGTATGGCCGCGCTGCTTGAGCGCCTGGCGCGCTGAGATCATGAAGATCGGCGGGCGCAGGTCGAGCAGCTCGATCAACTGCTGCCGCACGAAGGACTCGACCTCGTGCCGCTCGCGCTTTTCCAGCAGGTCGGTCTGGTTGATCACAACGATGATCTTCTTGCCATAGTCGCGCGCCAGCTCCAGGTAAAGGCGCTCGGTCTCGGCCAGCGCGCGCTTGGCCGAGAGCAGAAAAATCACCAGATCGCTCCGGCTGAGAAAGCCCTTGGCAATCTGCTCGTGCCGCCGGAAGACCGAGCCGGTCCCCGGCGTGTCCACGATGACGACGCCCGGCCCGCCGGTGTTGGGATGCGTCCACTCGCGCACGACTTCTTCATCGCGCCACTTCGGCTCTTTGCTGCGCCGGCTCGACCAGCGTATCAGTTCGATCGCGTCGGTCGTCGGGGTGATGCCCATTGGGAGCAGCGTGTCGCCCAGCAGAGCGTTGATGAAGGTCGACTTGCCCGAGTTAAACTCGCCGACCACCACGACGAGGAAGAACATTTCCTGCAAGTCCAACGCGTTCTGCTGAAGGCGGCGCCGGTCTTCGGCGCTGCTCTCGCCGCCGATCTGCCCGACCAGCTCGGCGGCGTCATGCAGCAGGCGCACCTCGCGCTCGCGGGCCTCGGCAATCGGGCCTTCCAAGACAATACTGGTCATGTACAGTCTGCACCCTTACTCGATGTGGCGGCGCGTCTCGTCCGGTTCCAGCGCCGCCAGCCCCCCTTGAATGCGGGTCAGCGCGTGCTGCTGGGCCTGCAACTCGTCTCGCAGCGTCTCCAATACTTCCGACTGGGACTCGACCATCCGCGTGAACGGCGCCGTCGCGTCCTGGCGAAGCTGCACGCCGTACGCGATCAGCTCGTGCGCCGCCTCGCGCAGCAGCCGCAGATACTCGTCGCGATTGGCATGCTGCCGCCGCAGATACGCGCGCCGCAAGAACCAGCCCCGGATGGGAACCAGCGCCAGGCCGCCAACCACAAGGATCAACCCCAGCGCGAAGACCAATAGCAGCGACGCCGCGTCGGGCGTGGCGCCGGAAAACGCAGTCACCCCGACCACAACCATCAGCGCCAACGCCAGGATCTCCCACAACGTCAGCAGGACCAGCGTATTGCGCAGCGTCCGATCCAGCCGCCCGACTTCGAACCGCTCGGAGTCGCGCAGCAGATCGTCGAGCCGCCCCCGCACGTCGCGGATAAAGCGCGCCTCGTAACGCAGCGGCGTCTGAATGCGCCCGATGACCTTGTTGGCTAGGTTGGGCGGCAGCTCCTTCACGGCGGCGCGCGTGTAGTCGACCAGGTCGTCAATGTCTTGCAGGTCGCGGCTTTCCAGGCGCGGGCCGAGCTTGTCCACCAGCGGCGGGATGCGCTCGAAGGTTTCCTTCACGCGGTGTTCATCCAGCACACTTTCGACGCGGGTTCGCCCGCCGAACCGCCGCATCAGACCGCCCAATCCGATAATCTCGCCCAACCCGCCGAAGAACAGCCGCAGCCCGCGCGAAAACTGGAACAGATCGCTGATCGCCTCGGCCCCGCGGGCGCTGGCTTCGTTCCAGGCCGCCTCAACGGCCGCCAGCGTTTCGTCGACCGTCTTCTGCTGAGCGCGGCGGCCCTGCTCGATCTGCACCGCGATGTTCTCCGCTGTCTTGCGGTGGGCATCGAGCGCGGCTTGCTGCTCCTTGACCAGGCCCAGAGCCGTCTTGGTCACATTCTGGCTGATCTGCAGCGGGGTTTCGAGCTTCTGCCGCACGCGCTCCACATCGCCCAGGGTTTCTTTGATGTATTCCTCAATGTCCGCAAAGCCGCTCAGGTCCCAGGCGATCTCGTCGCGGGGCGTTTCCTGTTGCGCGGCCAGCGCCTGCCGCGCCGACACCAGCCATACCTGCGGCTCGAACCCAAGCTGCAAGCGCGCCTGCTCCAGCACGAACTCGCGCACCTGCTCGCGCTCTTCCGGCTCCAGCACATCAACCTGATTGACGACGACAACCATCCGCTTCCCGTAGTTCTTCAACTGCTGGAGCGCCTCCAGATTAGAGGCCGTCAGAACCTGAGTTGCGATCATCACCAGCAGCACCACGTCGGCCCGGTGCAGGAAGCGGTGCGTCATCTCGTCGTGCACTTTGAAGACGGATTCCAGGCCGGGCGTATCAACCAGGCTCAGGTTTCGCAGCAGCGGGCTGGGGTGAAAGACCGTCTCCACATCCCCGGTGCGAGAACGTTGCACGTCGTCGCCGTGCCGCAGGATCACGATCCGGTCGGTGGTCGGGATCGGCCCGACTTCCATGATCTCCTCGCCAAGCAGGGCGTTGATCACGCTTGACTTGCCAGAGCCAAACGGACCCACCAACACCATGAGATACGGGTGGTTGGTATGGAACAGCGCGTCACGCACCTGCTCCATCTGGCTGTCGGGCAGGCCATCGACCCGCCCCAGGACGTCCAGCAGTTCGCTGATCTGCTCGTGCTCCTGGCGGCGGATCGTCTCAAAATGGCTGAGCAGCTTGCTCGGGATCTGTTCGGACTCCACCGGTCACCTGCCAATCGTGAGCGCGCCGGTCTGCGTGTCAGTACAGGCCGGGCGTGTAGTCGCGCAGAATCGACCCTCCAATGAATTCGCGCAGCAGCGAGTTGTCGGGAACCAGCTCAGCATCCATTGGCGTCAGCCAGCTCAGAATCGAGAGCAGGCGCCGCGCCTCAATGTAGTGCGGGTCGCGCGGCTCGATCTGGAGCAGCAGCGGCTCGGCCAGCGGGCGCAGCACCGCCAGCTCGTAGAGCAGCGCGGAGTTAAACATGATATCCGCGTTTTCCTGATATGGGAAGATGTTGCGCTTCTCCCCGCGCCGCACGCTTTCCCACCGCGACAGCGTTTCTACCGCCGAGTAGCCGCGATACGTCGCGTCGCGCACGATGCGCCGGATCAGCCGAACATCGGTCGTCGGCACGCGGTTGTGGCGGTCGATGTTCAACTGGGTGAGCGCCGAGACATAGATGCGATAGGTCTGCCGCGTCGGCAACGCCTGCACCAGGCCGGGGTTCAGCCCGTGAATCCCTTCCACGATCAGGATATGCTCGGCGGAAAGCTGAACCTCTTCGCCCACCTCGCGCAGGCCGGTCACGAAGTTGAAATGCGGGATGCGGACCTTCTCCCCGGCCGTCAGACGGGCAATCTGATCGTTAAAGAGCGGGATGTCGACCGCTTCCAGCGCCTCGAAATCATACTCCCCCGTCTCGTCGCGCGGGGTTTTCTCGCGCTCGACGAAGTAACGGTCCATTTCCAGCGTGTATGGCTTCAGCCCGTGCGCCATCAACTGGATCGCCAGCCGCTTGGAGAAGGTCGTCTTGCCCGACGATGACGGCCCGGCGATCAGCACCAGGCGCAGGCCGTCACGATGGCGCTCGGCGATCTGCGTGGCAATATGCGCGATATGCTGCTCGTGCAACGCCTCGTTGACCAGCACCAGCTCGCGCGCGCGGCCATCGCGGATGCCCATGTTCAGGTGACCGATGTCTTCAATCCCCAGCAGTGTCAGCCATTCTTCGGTCTGCCGGAACACCCGCGTAAGCTGCGGCGATTTGACGTAGGGGCGGATAATGGTCGGGCTTTCGCGGCGCGGATACTGCAGCACAAACCCGTCCTCTTCGGGCAGGATCTCAAACAACGTCAGGTAGCTGGTGTTGGGAACCATGTAGCCGTAGAAGTAGTCGACCTGACCGCGCAGCGTGTAGATTGTCAGATAGGGTTTGTGGCGAAACTGCAACAGACGGACCTTGTCGTCGTCTCCGCTGGCGCGGAACAACTTCACCGCCTCGGCCAGCTCGATCTCGCGGCGCTCGATCGGCTCGGCAGCCGCCACGATCTCCAGCATCCGCGCCTTGATCTGCTCCAGCTCCGCCGGCGTAAACGGCTCGTGCCCGCGCACCTTGCAGAAGAACGCGCCGCTGGGCAGCGCGAAATCGATCAGCACCTGGGTGCCCGGATACAGCTCGCCGATCGCGACCGTCAGCAGAAACGCGAGCGAGCGGCGATAGATCCGGCTGCCGTCGCCCGTATCCGTTGTCACTGGAACGACGCTCACGTCACGCGTGACGGGCATTGTCAGCTCGCGCAGCGTCCCGTCAACAATCGCGCCGACGACGGGCACACGCTCGGGAAGCTGGCGCGACTGATCACCGTCATACGCCAGGATAAATTCCTCTAGCGGCGTGCCCACCGGCCCTTCCAGAATGGTTCCATCCGGGAAGCGAACCTGAGCCGTCGTGCGCGGCTCGGCGCGGCGAATCACCTTTACGGCAGTCTCAACCATGGTCCTGCACCCGTTCTAGAACAGCCATAGCAGTTCGGCCAAGAATCACCCTTACACCAATCCCGTGCTCGGCCGGCTAGCTCTCAAGCGCCAGCACAATCCCGGTCCGCCCCGGCACGCCAACACTGAGGTCATCGCCAGCTCGGCTGAGCGCAGCCGGCTCGCCAAAGACCGCGCGCGGCGCACCCGGCACCCCTTCCAGCGGAATCGACAAAGCCGCTTCTCGCTTCGAAGTGTTAAAGACAACAACTAGGCGCTGCCCTTCGTGCTCGCGCAGAAACGCATAGTGCTCGCCCTGCGCCAGCACAGCGCGATACGTCCCACGCCGCAGCGCCGGATACGCTTTGCGCAGCGCGATCGCCTGCTGCACAAAGCGGCGCAGATCGTGGTCCCAGATGTTCTCGTCCCAGGGGAACGCCCCCCGCGAAGCCGGCTCGTAGCCCCCTGACAGGCCGATCTCATCTCCATAATAAATACACGGGGCACCCGGCATAGTCATCTGGAACAGGGTCGCCAGCCGCAGCGCCGACCGATCCCCGCCGACCATGGTCAGAAAGCGCGGCGTGTCGTGGCTACCCAGCAGGTTGAGCTGAACGCTGGTGATCGCCCAATCGTAGAGGCTCAGCATCCGGTCGATCTCCGCCGCAAACACTTCGGCGGTCTGTGGCTTGAGTTTGTCGTACCCCCCACCGGGCGACAGGCCGGCCAGCGTCTTGGCGCCAAAGAATGCAATGGCGGAGCGTGTGAAAATGTAGTTCATCACAGCGTCGAACTGATCCCCCTGCAGCCAGCGCTGTGATTCGTACCAGATCTCGCCGACGATATAGGCATCGGGGTTCACAGCCTTGACGCGGCGCCGAAACTCCTGCCAGAACGCGTCATCGTCGATCTCGTAGGGCACATCCAGCCGCCATCCGTCGATCCCAAACTTCACCCAATACTCGCCGACGCCCCACAGAAACGCGCGGACTTGTGGGTTGTCGGTGTTGAATTTGGGCAGCGCGTGGAGATTCCACCACGCGGCGTAGTTCGGTTCGTGCTGGTCGTCGTAGGCGTTGAGCGGGAACTGGTGCGGCATAAACCAGCTCACATAGGGCGACTGTGCCCCGCATTCCAGCAGATGGTTAAACTGAAAGAAGCCTCGGCTGGCGTGGTTGAACACCCCATCCAGCACGATCTTCATGCCGCGGGCATGTGCCGCATCCAGCAGGCTGCGAAACGCCGCATCACCACCCAGCAGCGGATCGACACGGAGATAGTCGTGTGTGTGGTAGCGATGGTTCGACGCCGACTGGAAGATCGGGTTGAAGTAGATCGCGTTGACGCCAAGATCGAGCAAATAGTCGAGATGCTCCTCGACGCCGAGCAGATCGCCCCCCTTAAAGCCGTAGACGGTCGGCGGCGCGTCCCACGGCTCCAGATTGGATGGCTTTTCCACGCGCTCGCTCTTGGCAAATCGGTCCGGGAAAATCTGATAGAAGATCGCGTCCCGAACCCAGTCCGGTGTCTGAATCGGCTGATTCACCCTTCATTACCCCATCGTCCAAAACGCGCACAGTGCGCAACCGGTTCACACGCTAATCGTAGCGCCTCCACGCGGGCCAGGCAACCGGATAAACCCGCGCTGCGCTTACTCAGGGATGTCATCGTCGGGGATGTACTCCGGCGGCGAATACGCGAACTCCGGCGAGATTTCCAGAAGCTGCGCTTCGGTCAGCACCCGTCCATTCAGCCGGTCGTAGAGCGCCAGATGCTCAGCCCGATCGACCGCGTACCGCCAGCGCTGAGACCCCACCTGGCGCAGAATCGAGCGGCAGTTGTCACAGCGGACGACTCGCCGGATCCGGGGGATCCCCAGCACGCGATCGCGCCGCTCGTCCAGGTAGAGGTGGCCCGACTGGCAGATCGGGCACAGAGTCAGCGGGAATCCCTCGCGGTACCGGTCGACGGCAGCGGATTGCACGGCAAAGATCGTCACGTAGACCAACGCCAGCCCGGCCGCGCCCAGGCCGATCCACAGCGGAAGATTCGAGCCATCGCCGGGGTCTTCGCCGAGCGCCGCCGGAGCCGCACCGCCCGCCCCGCTCTCCGGCGCCGCAGCAAGCGCGGCAGCAGTCGGCGTCGCCGAGGCGGTCAGGCTGGGCGACGGAGGCGGCGAAGGAGTCGGTGCCGGGCGGGATGGCGTGGCCGAGCGCACCGGGCGCGGCGTGGGAGTCGCGCCAGGCGGAGTCGCGCGCGTGGCAGTTGCCGTCACCGCCAGGGCAAGCGCGGCGGGCGTGTCTGTCGCCGCGCCAGGCGACTGCCCGCCGGATACCGAGGCAACGGTCGGCGTCGCGGTCGGGGATGGCATCCCGGTCGCCGTCGGCTCCGGCGTGCGGGACGGGGTCGCGCTTGGCGTCCGCGTCGGCGTCGGGGTCGGCGCGGGCGTATCAGACGGCTCGATGGTGGGCGTCTGGGTCGGCGTCACAGAGGGCGTCGCTGACGGGATGGGTGTCTGGGTCGCGGTCGCGCTTGGCGTGGCAGTCGGCGTCCGGCTCGGCGTCGCGCTGGGCGTGACAGTCGGCGTATCAGACGGTGCCGGGGTATTCGTCGCGGTGGGCGACGGCGTGCTGGTCGCACTAGGCGTCTGCGTCACCGTTGCCGTCGCGGTGGGTGATGGCGACGGAGTCGGCGTCCACGATGGCGTGGGGGTTACGGTTTCGGTCGATGTCGGTGTGGCGCTGGGCGTGCGTGTCGCCGTTGGCTCAGGCGTGTCGGATGGCGTCGGCGTCTGAGTCCGTGTTGCGGACGGCGTGGGGGTCTGTGTTGCCGTCGCGCTTGCGGTCGCCGAAGGACTCGGTGTCCGGGTGGCGCTCGGCGACGGCGTCGCCGTCGGGCTGGGTGTCTGCGTGGCGCTCGCGGTCGGCGTAAGCGTCGGGGTTGGTGTGCGGGTGACGGTCGGCGTCCGGGTTGGCGTCGGCGTGTTGGTCGCAGTCGGCACAATCGGCACGGGGGTGAAGCTCGGTGTCAGATTGGGCGGTCCAAGCACCGTCAGGCTGTCGATCGGCTCGATCCAGGCCACCAGATCGTAGCTGATCCACCCGTACCCCTCGCCATAGCGCACCAGCACCCAGTCACCCTCGGCGTCGCGCGCGACGGCGTCCACCACATCGCCAGTGTACAGCACGCCGACCGGTGGATAGCCCTGTCCCGGTCCAGACCGCAAATACGCCCCATCCATGCCGAAGCGCACCCAGTTCGCGTTGGGAGTTTGTGTGGCTGCCAGCGGAGTCACGTAATACGCCAGCGGGCGCGGAATGGCGGTCGGCTGTTCGTCCTCGATCACGGGCAGCCCGGCCACATCGAGCCGCCACTCGACCAGGTCTTGCTGAACCCAGCCTTGCGTGTCGACATAAGTGATGAGGATCCAGTCGCCGGTCAGGTTCCGGGCTAAAGGCTGCACCCACCGGCCAAACGGCAAGCGCCCGATCACACCGTACTGGAAGCCAGGCCCGCTGCGCACATTGACGCCCAGCTCGACCCGCACCCAGTTGATGTTCGGCGTGGCAGTCGGCAGACCTTGAGCGCGGCTGGCATGGCGCAGATCACGCGCCAGGAACAGCGCAACCACCAGCAGTGACGCGCCGATCAAGCCAATCGCGCGAGAACCTCGGGCCATAGTCCCGTCCTGCGATATGCATCTCCATCAGCCGCTAATCCTACCATGAGCGCGCCGGGCGAACCAGCGCAAAAAACGACAGGGTGGCCGGGCCAAAGCGCCACCCTGTCGCCGCTATCTGGTAGTCTTCGGGCACCCGCTTACTGTTCCAGGATGTATGCGACTATGCTGTCCAGCTCGTGATCGCTGAACCGGTCGCCGTAGCCTTTGGGCATGATATCCTGGAAGCCCTCGACCACATGCGCGCTGGGGTCGACGATCGACTCGTGCAGGTATTCTTCGGCAGACATCCCCTCGACGCGCGTCGCCGCGCGCTCGCCCATCCCCGGCAGCGCCGGGCCAGCGCCATCCTGCGCGCCGTGACAGCCCGCGCAGTTGGCCGCAAAAAGCTCTGCGCCCAGCTCGGGATCAGGCGCGGCAGCTTCTTCGCCGGCTGCCACACCGCTCGACCCGGCGTGCATGATGTAGGCGATCAGGCTCTCAATCTGATCGTCGGTGTACTGCTCGCCGTACTGCTTGGGCATAATATCCTGGAAGCCCTCGACCACATGCGCGCTGGGATCAACAATCGACTCATGCAGATATTCCTCAGCCGACATGCCCTCGACCCGCGTCTCGGCACGGTCCGCCATGCCGGTCAGGGCCGGACCGGCGCCGTCCTGCGCCCCATGACAGCCCGCACATGCCTGCTCAAAGAGCGCCTCACCGGCAGCTACCAGATCGGTTTCTTCGCCTTCGAGGGCTTCTTCGGTCGCCGGAGTCGCGCCCTCGGTGAGCGCACCGACCAGAGCGGGCGTCTCGCCGGGCGCCAGGGTCGGGATCGGGGTGAGTTCCGGTGCCAGCTCGCCGCTCCCGCACGCGCCGACCAGCAGGCCAAGCACCGGCGCAGCCACCAGGAAAAACCAGAGTCTCTTACCCACAACGAA
Source organism: Thermoflexus sp. (assembly GCA_020724465.1). GTDB lineage: Bacteria > Chloroflexota > Anaerolineae > Aggregatilineales > Aggregatilineaceae > DYGX01. Next base: position 203,641 of record DYGX01000002.1, on the reverse strand, counting down.
CCTCCGTTCAGTACCGGGCGCTGCCCGTCCAGATTGAATCCACTACTGCCCGGCAGGCGCAGCGCCTTCGCCCAGGCTGAGCACGTAATTCGCCACATCCCAGGTCTCGCCGATCGTGAGCTGCTCGGCCAGGCTGGGCATGCGGTTCAGACCGTTGGTCACGGTCACGAAGATGTCCTCATGCGACAGGCTTTGCACGCGCTGGCTGTTGATCGGGGGGACCTCCGGGAAATAGTCGCGCAGGGAGCCGGGTGTCCCATCGGGGTACCCGTGACAGATGGCACAGTACACGCCGTATAGCACCCCGCCCCGCTGCAGCGAGTTCTCGGTCGCTTCAAGCGGCAGCGTCGCCGGTTCCCCCGCCACCAGCCGCGGGCCGGAGAACGGCACTGCCGCTTCGGGCGCGGCCAGGCGCGGACCTTCCTGCGGCCCCACCGCCGGCGAGTGATACATGGTATTGATCCAGGGGATACGGATGATGTCATACGTGAGCAAGAGCGGCGCCAACACGGCGCCTAACCCAAGCACGCCCAGCACGGCCCAGAACGCCAGATGGCGGTACCTCTGCGGTTCGGCCAGCGCGACGCTCTCGCGCCGCACATCGATCGCGCCGTTCGCGTGGTACAGGTCGATGATCTCGTCGGCGAGGCGGTCGCTGGCGCGCACGCTCAGACCGATATAGCCATCGGTGATGCGCTCGTCGTAGATCGCCGGACTGAGCCGCGGGAACCGCGATTGCAGCAGAAAGCCCACAAACGCCATGATCATGGCCCCTAACGCCACAAACTCGAACACCATGATCGCTGTAGGCGGAAACGGCGCGATCACCGGCTGCGCGCCCACTTTGATGGGATACAGCGCCGGAGTGCCAACCGCGATGAACAGCGCAACCGCCAGTCCGCCCAGCACGCCCAGCGCTACATACGGCAAGAAGCGCGTGCGCGGGTGCCTGCGTCCGAAGAACTTGGACGAATAGGGCACGGCCGACATAATCGTGACATGGTCGTCGGGGATGCCCATGGCTTGCAGGTTCGCCACCACCCGCGCCGTTGGATCGACATTTGGAAACAGCCCAAAAATGAGTGTGTCAGCCACGTCGTCCTCCTAGTGGGGGTCCGACCGGGTCGGAAGGATGGCGCGTCCCACGCGCCGCCGGCCCTGGAGAGCCTGCCCCTCGTACACTTCCCAGACGGGAATGATGGGCACCACGCGCGTCCAGATGATGTACAGAAACGCCAGGAAGCTGAAGGTTCCGGCGGTGATCAGCAGTTCCGGCCAGCGCGGCGTGTAGTTCACCCAGTTGAACGGCAGTTCGTTGCGCGACAGCATGCCCGGAATGATCAGCACGCGCTCGATGTACATCCCGATCTGGACAAACAGCGCGATGACGAACATCGCCGGCAGCGAGGTGCGCACCCGGCGCGACCAGAGCGTCCCAAGCGGAACGATGATGTTGCCAAACAACATCAGGTAGAAGAAGGGCGCCAGCGGGCCGGTCAGCATCTCCTGCAGAGCCACTTCCATCGGCAGGTTGCCATACCAATTGGTTATCCACTCGGCGAAGTAGAAGTACACCCACGCCATCGCCAGGATCATCAGGAAAATGCCCATCGCGCTGAAATGCTCATCGCGCAGGAAGTAGCCAAGCCGCATGCCCTTGCGCACGATGACCATAACCAGGATCACTGCCGCCACACCCGAAAACAGCGCGCCGATGATGAAGAACGGGCCGAAGATCGTGCTGTGCCAGCCGGGTTGAATCGCCATCGCGAAGTCCCAGGACACGATCGTGTGGACGGAGAACATCACTGGGATGATGACAAAGCCCAGGATATTGCTCACCACCTCAAGCCGGTGCCACTCGCCTTCTGTGCCGCGCCACCCCAGCGCAAACGCCCCGTAGATCTTGCGGCGCAGGCCTGTCGTGCGGTCGCGAATCATCGCCAGGTCAGGGATCAGCGCCACAAACATGAACAGCGTACTGCCGATCATGTAGGTGGTGATCGCCGTCGCGTCCCACAGCAGCGCGGAGCGGAAGTTCGGCCACAGCTCCCGCTGGTTCGGGATGGGGAACATATAGTAGATCTTCCAGATGCGCCCGACGTGGATGAGCGGGAACAGCGCCGCCATCGCCAGACCAAACAGCGTCACCGTCTCCGCCGCACGGGCGATCGGGCGGCGGAAGTCGTAGCGCATCAGGCGCAGCGCCGCCGAGATGAACGTCCCCGCGTGGCCGATACCGATGAAGTAGACCAGGTTGACGATGTACGGCCCCCACATCACCGACCGGTTCAGGCCGGTGATCCCGATCCCGTAGAACATCTGAATGACCCATGTGGTGAACAGCGCCGCCACCATGCCGCCCAACCCGACGACCAGCAACCAGAAAACCGGGCCGGTACGGCGCATGGCGGCGAGCATCAGCGCGTTTATCTCCGCAGGGGGCCGCGGGTCGAGCAGCAGATACTCGTCGCGGTGATGCGCCGCCTGCTGCGCCAACACCTCGTCTTCGGGAACCGTCGGCTCCCAGAAGGGAGCGTTTTCGGTCCTAGTCTCCAACATGCGTTTCACCGCCTTTCAGGTAGTAAACCGCGGGTTCGGTGCCCAGGTGCTCCAGCAGCTTGAACTGCCGGTTGTGCGGGGTCATCCTGGCTACCCGGCTCTCCGGATCGTACTTGTCGCCGAAGATCAGCGCGTCCGACGGGCACGCCTGCACGCACGCCGGCTGGACCTCGCCGTCGGCAATCGGCCGCCCCTCGGCGTTGGCCGTCTCGGCAGCGCGCCGGATGCGCTGGATGCAGAAGGTGCATTTTTCCATCACGCCCGCGCCGCGCACGGTGACATCCGGGTTGAGTTGCTGTTCGAGCGGCGCGTCGAACTCGGGCGCGCGGTAATTGAAATAGCGCACCTTGTAGGGGCAGTTGTTGCCGCAGTAGCGCGTGCCGACACAGCGGTTATAGACCTGGATGTTCAGATTCTCCTGCTCGCTGTGATACGACGCGTAGGTGGGGCAGACCGGCTCGCACGGCGCGCTGCCGCACTGCTGGCAGAAGACCGGGAGAAACTTCGCCTTGACGTTCGGGAATTCGCCTTCCCAATACCGCTCAATCCGGATCCAGTGCAACCCTCGACCGCGCACCACTTCCGTTTCGCTGGCGATGGGGACGTTGTTCTCGGCGTGGCAGGCCACCACACACGCCTGGCAGCCAGTGCATTTGTCGAGATCGACGATCATAGTCCATTTGTGTTCAGCCATTACCGCGGCTCCTCTTCCGTAAGCGTCTCTGCTCGCTTCCTCGATCGGGCAGTCTCGAATCTTGATTGCGCCGCACAGGTGCACACCCCCGGCTAGATCGGCGGATGGGCATCAGCCGCTTCTTCGACGGTGGTCTCGAAGCGAGCCAGCGACTTCTGCTCCCCGGTGCGCTCGATCTTCACACGCACATTCGACCACATCAGGTTCGCGCCGTTGTCCCCAGGCTCGCCGCCAAGCAACCGTACCGGGTTGGCACCTCGATCGCGGGCATAGCGCCCGGAGTCGGTGTGCCCCTGCCCCAACGGAAGGGCGATCGTGTCCGGACGGATCGCGGGGTAGACGTAAGCGGGCGCCTCGACCGTGCCGAATGGCGACGTCACACGCACCACGTCCCCGGTCTGGATCCCCAGCTCATCCGCGGTAACCGGGTTCAGTTCGACCCACGTCTGCCATGAGATGGTCGTCATCGGGTCGGGCGAGCCTTGCAGCCAGGGCATGCTGGCCCCGCGCCCGTCGCCCAGCAGCGGGTTCATGAAGAGATGCAGATGATAGGGGAACTCGCCTTCGTCGCCCTGGTATTGCGGCGCGGCGACTGGCGCCACACCCCCCACTTCGACGTCAGGCAACTCCGCCTGCGGCGCCTGCGCCGGCCACCAGCCGCCGAACTGCTGGAAGCGCGCCCATTGCAGGTCTGGCCCCTCGCCTCCGAAGGCGCCCACCGGCAGAGCCGTGATGCGCTCGCGCAGGAACGCCACTTCGTCTTCCCAGGGCAGCGCCTGCGCCGCCCCGGCCAACCCGCGTGCGACAGTGAGCAAAACATCGCCGGTTGCGCGCACGTCGTGCAACGGTCCAACGACCGGCTGCTGGCTGCTGACGACCGGCAATCCGCCCAGGGCCGGCGTCACAACCTCATAGCCCCAGCCTTCGAGATAGACGCGGTCCGGCAGGATCAGGTCCGCATAGACTGCCGTCTCATCCACCAGCGGGTTGAAGGACACCACCGTCTGGACGTTCGCCAGGGCCTCGACAATGCCCGACTCCGGCGGCATTTCATAGACCGGATTGGCGCCGTGCACCAGCAGCACGTCGATCTCGCCCGCCTGCATCCGGGCCACCAGCGCCTGCGCATCCCCATACGACGAGGTGACCGCCGGGCGCAGACCGGCATCGCCCAGCGCCTGCGCCGGCAGCAGCCCGCCGGGCTGCCCGATCGTCCCCGCGATCAGGTTCAGCGTCTGGACCGCCGCAACCGCCGCGAGGGCGTTGTCTCGCCCGGCCAGCGCAGCACCCGGCAGCGCGACCGGCCGCTGTGCTTCGGCGAACGTCCGCGCCAGAGCCGCCAGCTCGGCAACCGTGAGATGGCACGACGCCGCCGCCGCTTCGAGATCGACATCCGCTGCCGCCGCACGCGCTGCTTCTACGCGCTCCGCCGGGCCGACTCCTTCATCGGCGATCAGGCGGACGAGCGCCTGAGCAACCAGCGCCTCGTCGCCGGGGCGGACCGGCACCCACCGGTCGGCGGACGCGCCCGAGTTGGACATCCGCGGCTCGAACTGCACGAATACCCCGCGCTTGCCGTAGGGTTGAGCGCGGAATTGGCCGAAGCCCACCCCGTAGCCGGTCGCATTCAGCCACGTGCCGAGATAATCCGCGCCGAACGAGAAGATCACATCCGCGTTCGCCAGGTCATAGGCAGGCAGCGCAGCAGTGCCCAGCAGGCCCTCGCTGGCTGTCTCCAGGACGTTGTAGCCGTTGTACCCGGCGTAGAGGTCGTAGCGTACCGGCGGCTGGGCGCCGATAGCGTCTGCAAACAAAGTGAACAGATCGACCAGATGGCCCGACGTCGTCGTGCCGAGCCAGATCGCGACCCGGCTGCCGGCCTCGTTGAGGCCCTCGTACAGGCGATTGATCGCCTCGTTCCAGGCGATCGGCGTATACCGCCGCGAGCCGCGCTCGCTCTGCTCCACCGCTCCAGGGACGCGGTCCGGGTTGTAGAGAAGCTGCAAGCCCGCCTGGCCGCGCGCGCAGAGCCGCCCACGATTCACCGGATGCTCCGGGTTGCCTTCAATCTTGACGGCGCGGCCGTTCATAATCTTGACCAGGATGCCGCACCCCGCCGGGCACTGGCGGCAGGTCGAGGCGAAATAGGTCGGGACCCCCGCGAGCTGTTCCTCAGGCGCGACCACGTAAGGGACCAGCTCGACCCAGCGCTCGCCGCCGCAGCCGGTCAAGATCGCGGTTGCCGTTCCAGCCGCGCTGACTTTGAGAAAGTTACGGCGTGTAATCTGTGTCATAGCGTTCTCCTACCGGTGGCAGACCGCGCAGTCGTATAGCGCTTCTTTGTTCTCTTGCTCGGCATGGCAGTCCAGGCAGAAGCCCATGTTGTGCTCCACCACCTGATGCGCCACCGTCATGCTGGCAACATCGCCGTGGCAGGCGCCGCAAGTCACGCCGCTGGCAATGTGGGATCGGTGGTTGAAATACACGTAGCTGGGCTGTTCGTACACTCGCTTCCAAGGGATCGGCTCCTGGCGCTCCCAGTAGCCGGCGAGTTCCTGGATGATTTCGGAGTCGGTCCGGATATTCTGGTGACATCCCATGCACAGCTCAACGCTTGGGATCACCGCCGAGGGCGATTTTGTGACGCCATAATGGCAGAACTGGCATTGGATCCCTTTCTGCGCATGGATCTCGTGGTTGAAGGCCAGGGGCTGTTCAGAGGCCGCATCGGATCGCCCGCTCGTGACCAGCAGCGCCGCTGCCGCCACGATCAGCACCAGTCCGCCAACCACCACGGCACCTGCCAAAAGCCGCTGCCGGGATGATAAGCCACTTATAATGCGCATGTAAGCTCCCTTCTGTGTGCGCGATGACCGCCTGGAACCGGGTGCGGTATACGTGGACAGCCGGTCACCCGCCCGAAACGCACGAGTGCCGCCGCCTGCGAACCTCGATTGATAACGAATACGCCTGGTACCTGTGCCGGCGAGACGCGTGACACATGCCTGTAACTATACAGCACATTACTGCTGTGAGCGACTTTAAATAGTTCCGTTAAAATGCGTACGCCCGTCCGCCCACAGTAATCGCCCATCACGACACCCCTTTTGAGGTGTACATGATCAATTGTAGAGCGATTATAAATAACTCCACAAATCGCGCCGTCGTGAAGCGGTGCCACGGCCAGCACACCGGAATGAGTATAATTTTCAGTTTTGAAAATACAAAATTTCCTTATCACGCATTTGAGGCACGCCTGCGTGCGCCAGAATGCATCCTGGCGTCCCGGCACCCCGCCCTTGGTCCTTGCAGCCTTCCTGGTATAATTCACGCGGCAGGCGTGTTGGAGCAAACGCGCCACCCGAAGGAGCCAATCAGTCGATGCGTATTGTCGTCCACGGCGGGCACCCCCTTAGCGGGACGTTCCGACCATCCGGCAACAGCAACGCCGCTCTCGCCTTGATCGCCGCCGCGCTGCTGACCGATGACGAAGTGATTTTGCGCGGCGTTCCTGATACCAACACCACGGCGCTGATGCTCGACGCAGCGCGGGCGCTCGGCGCGCAGATCGTGCCGGACGACGCCTGCCGTCTGCGGACGCCGGAGCTGCTCACGCGCTCGCTTGGTCCGGACCTGACCGAGGGCCAGGTCGGCGCGGTGCTGCTGCTGGCGCCGATCCTGGCGCGGCGGCGTCACGCTCGGTTTGAGGTCGACTACCCGCTCAGCCGCCTGCACACGCACCTGACCGCTCTGCGCGATCTGGGCTGCGACGTGCACATCAGCGGCGACGTGATCGAACTGAGCGCGGAACCCTGGGAGCGCCGCGAGTTGATCCTGCTACAAACCAGCGTGACGGCGACCGCTCTGGTCTCGATGCTGGCGGCAGCCCTGGGCGGGGAAACCGTGATCCACAATGCCGCATCCGAGCCGCACATCCAGGACTTGCAGCATCTGCTGGTCATGATGGGCGCGCAGGTCGACGGGATCGGCTCCAACCGGGTGGTGGTGCGCGGCGCGAAGGAACTGAGAGGGGCAGAAACCACCCTGCGCCCCGACCATATCGAGATTGCCAGCATCGCGGCTATCGGCGCGATTACCGGCGGGACGCTGACCATCGAGAATGTTAACCCGGCGGATATGCAACTTATCCGCCGCGTCTACGCGCGCCTGGGGATCAATCTGTTCCTGAGCGGCAGCACCCTGTTCGTGCCCGCGCATGGGACGCTGACCGTTTCGCAGAGCGCCGAAGAGCTAGACGTGCCAATCGAGACCGCGCCGTGGCCGGGCTTCCCCTCGGACCTGGTTGCCATGACGGTTGTCATCGCCACCCAGGCGCGGGGCACGACGCTGATTCATGAAAAGCTGTTCGACAACCGCCTGCTCTTTGTCGATAAGCTCACAGCGATGGGCGCTCAGATCGTGCTGTGCGATCCGCACCGCGCGCTCGTGGTGGGGCCGTCTACGCTGCACGGTGAATATCTCGACACGCCGGATGTGCGGACGGGTCTGGCCCTGCTGGCGGCGGCGCTCTGTTGTCGCGACAGCAGCGTCACCATCGACAGCGCGGAGCTGATCGACCGCACCTTCGAGAATGTCGTCAGCAAACTGGTGGGGCTGGGTGCGCAGATCGAGGTTGTCGACCATTGAGTGAGCCACATCCTGTTCGCCGGATCATTGGCGAGGTTACGGCTGGGGCCGCCGTCCTGGGCGACGGCCAGCCGGTTGTTGCGCTGCACGGTTGGGGCGGCGCGATCCGCAGCTTCTGGCCAGTGGCCGAGCAGCTTGCGCCGCGCGGGTACCAGGTTCACGTCTTGGACCTGCCCGGCTTCGGCAGCAGCGATCTGCCGCCGCGCCCGTGGGATGTCACCGACTACAGCCGCTTCGTGCTCAGCTATCTCGACACTGCCGGGCTGGCGCGCGTTAACCTGATCGGCCATTCGTTCGGCGGCCGGATCGGCCTGGTCCTCGCCGCAGATCACCCGGAACGCGTGCGGAAAATGGTTCTGGCGAGCAGCGCGGGGATCCCCACAGCGCCCACACTGTGGCAGCGGGTGCGCAGCACGGGCGCGCGGGCAGCGCGCATCACGTTGGACGGACTGGGCATGACGGATCTCCGCGCGTGGCTGCAGCGCCGCTACAACCAGCGGTACGCCTCGCAGGATTACCTGACGGCCGGCGCGCTGCAAGAGACGTTTGTGCGCGTGATCCGCGACGATCTCAGCCCGTATGCCCGGCGCGTCCAGGCCCCTACCCTGCTGATCTGGGGCGACCAGGACGCCGACACCCCACTCTGGCAGGGGCAGCGCCTCGAAGCGTTGATCCCCGACGCCGGGCTGGTAGTGTTCCGCGGCGCAGGGCATTTCGCTTATCTGGAGCGGCTCCCCGAATTTCTCCGGATTGTCGAGCATTTTCTCGGGTCGGGAGACTAGCCGACGATGACCGCGCTCTTGATTCTCATCTGGCTGTTTGGCGCCCTGTTCCGGGTCTGGCGGCTGGCGCGCTATTTCCAGATCGAAGGCTACGACAACCGGCGCTATTTGCGCTGGCTGGCGGGGCGCATTGAGCGCGTCGTCATGGTGCGCGCTCTGATCTTCGCGGGCGTGGCTCTGCTGGCGACCATCGCACTCGCCCTGACGGGGCAAAGCAGCGAGCTGATCTACCTGCTGATCTGGGGCGTCTCCGGCGTGATGGCGATCTGGCCGGAGCCCGTCAAGGAGATCAAGCAGCGGTTCAGGCTCACGCAGCGCGCAGCCCGCCTGCTGGTCACGGCCTACGCCCTGACGATCGTTGCCACCATCGGCGCCGTCGTCGCCATCGACAGGTTGTTTTCCCTCTCAACCACAGCGCAATTCGCGGTGTACACCGCGCTTGGTGTCGCGATCTACCACCTGAGTGCTCTGGTTCTGCCGCTGGCGAACCTGATCATGCACCCGGTCGAAGCGGGCTTCCGCTGGATGTTCCGCCGCCGCGCCGCCAACACGCTGCGCCGCGCCAATCCGACCGTCATCGGCATCACGGGCAGCTACGGCAAGACCAGCACCAAGGAATACCTCGCGCACATCCTCAACGGTCGCTACCGCGCCTATGCCACGCCCAAGAGCTACAACACGCTGATGGGCGTGTGCCTCGCGATCAACGATGGCCTGGCAAACGACCTGAGTCACGATTATTTCATCGTCGAGATGGGTGCATACATGCCCGGCGAGATCGCAGCTATTTGCGATCTGGTCAAGCCTCAGATCAGCATCGTGACGGCCGTCGGCCCCCAACACCTGGAACGCTTTGGCAGCCTGGAGAACACCGCGCGCGCCAAATATGAGATTATCGAGGCGCTGCCGCCCGACGGAACCGCGATCTTCAACTGGGACGACCCGCTGGTGCGCGCCATGTACGAGCGAGGGTACCCCAAGAACCGGGTCGGCGTGACATGGCAAAACACCGATCTCGCACAACAACTGCGCTTTCACGCGCGCAACATCCGCAGCACCGTCGACGGCCTGCAGTTCGACATCCTGGATGCCGAGACCGGCGAGGAACAGCACATCACGACGCGTCTGGTCGGCCAGCACAACGTGACGAACATCCTGCTCGCCGCGGCGGCGGCGCGCATGTTGGGCATGCCGCTGGGCGAAATCGCGCTGCGCGTCGCGTCGCTGGAGCCGGCAGAACACCGCTTGCAGCGCCGGGTGTTGCCCGGCGGGGTGACCGTCATTGACGACGCCTACTCGGCCAACCCGATCGGTGCGCAGAACGCGCTGAACGTGCTGAGTCTCTACCGCAGCGGGCGGCGCGTGCTGATCACGCCGGGCATGGTCGAGCTGGGGCCGCTCCAGGACGAGGAGAATCGCAAGCTGGGCTGGCTGGCGGCGCAGGTCTGCACCGATATCATTCTGGTCGGCGCCGAGCAGACGCGCCCGATCCAGCAGGGGATCCGCCAGGCCGCTTTTCCGGAAGACCGGCTCCAGATCTTCGACACGCGCGAAGAGGCGATCGCCTGGTTCAACACCGCGCTACAGCCCGGCGACGCAGTCTTGTTTCTGAACGATCTGCCGGATACCTACCTGTAGCTCGCCGGCAGGTCAGGCTCGCACTAAGAAAGAGGCAGATGATGGCTACTCGCTCCGGTATCAAGGCAGTTGGCGTGATCTTCGGCAGCCGCTCGGTCGAGCACGACGTCTCGATCGTCACCGCGCAGCAGGTGATGCAGGCCCTCTCTCCCGACCGGTACGAGGTGGTGCCGATCTACATCACGCGCGACGGGCGCTGGTTGTCCGGCCCGGCGCTGCGCGAGCTGAAGACCTTTCAGACCGACGAGATCGCAGACCTCATGGGGATGAAGGAAGTCGTGATCTCGCCGGACACGCACCATCACGGGCTGATCGTCCAGCCGGTCAGTGGGTTCTTCTCGCGCAGCCAGGTTCGCCGCCTGGACGTCGTGTTCCCGGCGCTTCACGGCACGCACGGCGAAGACGGGACGGTCCAGGGGCTGCTTGAGCTGGCGGATATCCCCTACGTCGGGGCGGGCGTGATGGCGTCCGCCGTCGTGCGCGACAAGATCATGCTCAAGACGGTGCTGACGCAAGCCGGGCTGCCTGTCGTCGAGCATTTCGGTTTTTCGCGCCAGGCCTGGACCGAAGACGCGAACCGTGTGTTGGCCGAAATCGAGGAACGGCTGGGCTATCCCGTGTTTGTCAAGCCGGCCTCGCTGGGATCGAGCATTGGCGTAGCGCGCGCCAAAGACGCGGACGAAGCCCGCACCTATATCACCATCGCCGCCACATTCGACCGGCGCGTCATTGTCGAGAAGGCGCTGAGCGACGCCATCGAGATTAACTGCGCGCTGCTCGGCAACGGCCCCTACCGCGCATCCGTTCTTGAGCAGCCGATCACCTGGCAAGAATTCCTGACCTACGAAGAAAAGTACATGCGCAGCGAAGGCCCGGCCGGCATGAAGGGCGCCGAGCGCAAGATCCCGGCCCCCTTCTCCGCCGAACTGACGGCGCGGATCCAGACCATGGCGCAGGATGCCTTCACCGCGGTAGATGGGCGCGGGACGGCACGCGTCGATTTCCTGATCCGCGAGGAAGCCGGAGAGGTCTACATCAACGAGATCAACACCATGCCGGGGTCGCTGGCGTTCTATTTGTGGCAGGAAGAAGGGATGACGCCCGCCGACGTGGTGGACGAGCTGATCCGGCTGGCGTTCGACGCCCACGCGGAAAAGCGCAAGACCATCTACAACTACAAGACGGGCCTGATCGACCACGCCGCCGCGCGCGGCCTGAAGGGCATCAAGAAATAACCGTGAACGGGCCGCTGCGCCGGCTAAAGAGCGCCCTGCATCCCCACGTCGACCCCATGCTCAGCCGGGCCGATCACTGGCGCGCCCGGCGGGAGCTGCGCACGCTGCCCGATGGGATCTACCGGGCACCAGCCAGCGTGCCGTACCGCGCGCAGTACGCTTCGCCGGGTCTGATTCACAGCTACATTCACGCCGGTTATGACGGCGCACAAGACCCGAACTGGCACGCCTTCGGCGCAGATAACCCCGCCGAATACGCCTTCTGGGCGCCGCGCATCTGCGCCCTTGCATGCCTGCAGATGGCGATCGCGGCATACCGGCCTGCCGACGAGCCACCGCTGTGGCAGCTTGTCAAGGAAGGGCTGGACCTGCGCGGCTACACGCTGCGCGACGCGAACGGGAACTGGATCGACGAAGGCTGGAGCTATCCGGCACTGGTCGCGCTGGCAGCCCGCTACGGGATCCGCGCCCAGGGGCAAGGCTACGCGTCGGTGCTGCGCGTGTGTGCCAGCATCCGGCGTGGGGTGCTGGTTATGGCCTCGGTCACGCCTGAACTGGGCGAGCGCGTGCCGCAGCCGGGCCGCTATGGCGGCCATTTTGTGCTTGTGTTGGGGTTTGCCTGGCGGCGCGGCGCCCCGCTCTATTTCGAGCTGCACAATCCGTCGGGCCGCTACGCCGAGCTGCGCGCCCATGCGATCATCCCGGCGGATCGCTTCCGCGCCGCGTACGCCTACCGGCTGATCGCGCTCTCACCCTTGCACGGCCCCGCATCTGATCGGCGCCTGGGCGCACGCTGAGCCACACACCGCACCTTCTGATTCGGGCAGGCGCGTCTACTTGCCAATGAAACGGTAGCCAACGCCATATTCGTTTTGGATATAAGTCGGGTTTTTAGGGTCCGGCTCGATCTTACGGCGCAGGTGGGAAACGTAGATGCGCGGGTAGTGGTGCTCGGTATTGTATTCGTAGCCCCAAACCTGTTCGAGCAACTGCTGAAAGGTCAGCACCTGGCCCTTGTGCCGGATAAATGTCGCCAGCAGCTTGAACTCGGTCGGCGTCAGGCGGATCTCTTTGCCGCCCACGCAGACACGGCGGTCCTCAATATCTACGGTGAGATAGTCATCGGCATAACTGGCGACTTGTGGCTGCACGTCGTCGGTGATCTGCGCGCGCCGCAGCAGCGCTTTGAGCCGTGCGTGGAACTCAAGTTTGCGCAGAGGTTTGAGCAGATACTCGTCCGCCCCCAGATCGAGACCTTCGGCCATCTCCGCTTCGGTGACCGCGTGCGCGGTCATGATGACGATGGGTACGTTGGACAGCTCGCGGATCCGCTGGCAGACCACCAGGCCGTTCATCCCTGGCAGCGCGACATCGAGCAGCACCAGACTGGGGCGTGTCTCGTGAAACAGACGCAGGCCCTCGCGGCCATCTGTGGCCGTGTAGACTTCGTAGCCATGCCGCTTGAGATCTAATTCCATCAAACGGTTCAGGTCAGCGTCGTCTTCAACGATGAGCACTTTAATAGCCATAACCGGTCTCATTTATTCTTTGCGGCGCGCACCTATTGTACAGGATTTTCCCCTGCCCGAAAACGATCGGCAGACACACCGCTTCAGCCAGGCACTCCTTGATTCACTCCCCCCGCTTTGCTATGCTTTGTGTGCAATTACCAATGCACCGACGGCCCTCGCCTGCTAGTATTTCCTGCTAGAGTCTGGAATGAGCGCCAGCGCAGGGCATATTCGTTGGAGGATGCGGTGCCGTATCAGTCCGTCGGGAACCGGCGCAACAGCGTGCAGTTCGGTGTAGGCCGAACCGTCTGGGTTGGCACGCACCCTGCCGCCATTCCGGAGCGCATCCTCGACATGATCCCCGGCGGGCTGGCCTGGCTGGCACTGTTTGTGCTGCTGGGGCTGGCCTACGTCGCGCCGCTGGCTGCCGTCCTGGCGGCGGGGCTGCTCGCCTTCTACTCGGCGGTGCGCTTTAGCTTCGCCGCGGTGGCGAACCTGCTTGGGCACAGACTGATCAGGCGCTGGGAAGCGACTGACTGGCAGGCCGAGTACGCGCGCCGCGCCGCCGCCGGCAGCCTGCCGCTCGATGCAGTCCATCACGTCGTGATCATCCCCAACTACCGCGAAGACATCGCAACCCTGCGCCGCACGCTGGACCATCTCGCCCGGCAGCGCGACGCCGCCACGTCAATCAATATCGTCCTGGCGATGGAAGTGGGTGAAGACGGCGCAGTCGCCAAGGGCCAGGCGCTGCAAAGTGAATATGGCGGCTGTTTCGAGAACTTCCTGGTCGCCACCCATCCCAAGGGTCTTTCCGGCGAGATGCAATGCAAATCCGCCAACCAGGCGTGGGCGGCGCGCTGGGCACGCCGGACAATGGTTGACGAGCTGGGCTACAACATTGACCATCTGGTGATTACCACGATGGACTCCGACACGCTGTGGCACCCGAACTACTTCGAGGCCCTGCGCGTTCTGTTCGCCACTGACCCGCGCCGCTACGCCACCTTCTGGCAGGCACCGATCCGCTACCACGGCAACGTGTGGGCAATCAACCCGCTCATGCGCATCCTGCATGCCTATTCGTCCGCGTGGGAGCTGGCGTATCTGGCCGCGCCGTGGTGGCAGGCGCTGCCTATGTCGTCTTATTCGCTCAGCCTGCGCCTGCTGGACAGCACCGGCTATTGGGACCCGGACGTCATTGCCGACGAATGGCACATGTACATCAAGTCGTACTTCCAGCGCGACGGCGACGTCTGGTTGCAGCCAATCTTCCTGCCCTTCTACGCCCACGCCACCACCGGCGACACGGTGCTGGCCGCGATCAAAGAGCGCTATCTGCAAACCTTGCGCCACGCCTGGGGCGCCAAAGAGATCGGCTACACCATTGCACAGATGAGCGAGAACCCGCAGATCTCATTCCTGGGCGGGTTCAACCTGCTCTTTCGGGTCGCGCACGACAACCTGCTGGCGGGCGTCGGCTGGATCATCATGATGTTCGGCATGCAGTTCCCGATGTTGTTCCATCCCGACGTCGTCCGGACGAATCTGTTCACGGCGCCGGGCCTGCTGCTGCAGATCTCGGCCACCATCGTCACGCTGCTGACGCTAATCTTCTGGGCCATCGATCTACGCATCCGGCCGCCGCGCCCGAAACCGTGGACCTGGGGCGAGCGTCTCTACGAGCTGGTGAGCCTGCCTCTTATTGCTATCATGACGTTTCTATGCGTGGCGATGCCTGTGCTCCATTCGCAAACTCGCTTGATGCTGGGCATACCGCTCCAGTTCCGAGTTGCAGCCAAACGGTAGCCGGGCAGACCAACCGCAAACGCAACTCAGAGCGTGGAGCCAAGAGCCATCTCCACGCTCTTTCGTTCAGGCGGTGACCTCACCGCTCCATCGCGACTGCTTTTGTGACCGCTCATCAGGAGGGTCGATCATGGCACGGATTACAATGAAGTTCGGCGGCACCTCAGTCGGCAGCACCGATGCCTTGCAGCGCGCGACCGAGATCGTCCGGCAGCACGTGCTGGACGGGCATCAGATCGCGGTAGTCACGTCGGCGATGGGCGGAGTCACTAACCTGCTGATCGAGGGCGCGCAGACCGCCTCTTCGGGCGATGGCGAGCGGTACAAAGCGATCACCGCTCACCTGCGCGAGAAGCACCAGCACGCGGCGGACAGTCTGCTGCACGACCCCGACGCCCGCGCGGCCGTCTCCGAAAACGTTCACCGCTTGCTGGACCAGTACGAAGCGTTCTGCGCGGGGATGTACGTCCTGCGCGAGGCATCCGACAAGGCCATCGCAGCGGTCAGCTCGCTTGGCGAGCGGATCTGCGCCCCGCTGCTAGCCGCGCTGCTGCAGCAGACAGGCGTCATCAGCCAGGCAGTTGATGCCTGCACGCTGATCGTCACCGACGAGGAGTATCTGAACGCTGGTGTATTCTGGGCCGAGTCCGAAGCGAAAGCCCGGCGCGACTTGCTGCCGCTGATCCAGAGCGGCATGGTGCCGGTCATCACCGGCTTTATTGGGTCAACGCGACAGGGCGTCGTCACGACGCTCGGCCGCAGCGGCAGCGACTACACCGCCACGCTTATCGGCGCCTTTCTAGAGTGCGACGAGGTGTGGATCTGGACCGATGTGGACGGGGTGATGACCGCCGATCCGCGCATGGTTCCCGACGCGCGTGTCATCCCCGTGATCTCGTACGCCGAGGTGGGCGAGATGGCCTACTACGGCGCCAAAGTGCTGCATGCCAAGACGGTACAGCCGCTCGTCGAGCGGAATATCCCGCTGCGCGTCAAGAATTCGTTTAACCCCTCGTATCCCGGAACACTGATCACAAATGAGGCCAGCACCACGCCCGGCACGGTCAAGGCTGTCACCGCCATCCGCGATGTCAGCCTGATCACAGTTGCCGGGCGTGGCATGATTGGCGTCCCCGGAATCGCCGCCCGCACGTTCATGGCCGTCGCCAAACAGCAGGCCAACGTTCTCATGATTACGCAGTCGTCCAGCGAGCAAAGCATTTGCTTTGTTGTTCCCGAAGCCAAAAGCCAGGCCGTGGTGGCGGCCATCCAGGCCGAGCTGGCCTATGAGTTTGGCCGGCAGGACATCGACAGCGCCTGGGCGGACAATGACGTGGAGATCATCACGGTCGTGGGAGCCGGGATGCGCCGGCAGCCCGGCGTCGCGGCACGCGTGTTTGGCGCGCTGGGCGAGCACGGCGTCAACATCATCGCCATCGCGCAGGGGACCAGCGACTACTGCCTGTCGATGGTCGTGCGCGCCAGCGACACCGAGACGGCCGTGCGCCAGATTCACAAGCTGGTTGTGCTCAACGGGCGCGATCAGCCTTCGCAGACCCTCGACCAACCCGACTCGCAACCCGCTGAAGAAAGGAAGCCAACACCATGAACCAGCCTCTCGACGTCGCCATTCTGGGCGCCACCGGCGCGGTCGGTCAGCGTTTCATCCAGCTTCTGGACGGACACCCCTGGTTCCGCGTGCGCGAGGTCGTCGCCAGCGATCGCAGCGCAGGGCAGCGTTACAGAGAAGCGGCTCGCTGGGTTCTGCCGGGCAATCCCCCGGATGCCGTGGCGGACCTGCCGGTTCTGCCGATGGATGCCGCGCTCGGGTCGCCCCTGGTTTTCTCGGCCCTGCCGGGCGACATTGCCGAGTCCGTGGAGTGGCGGCTGGCCGACGCCGGGCACGTCGTCTGCTCCAACGCCAGCGCCTACCGCATGCACGAGCATGTTCCGCTGCTGCTGCCCGAGATCAACGCCGATCACGCCAGGCTGATCGAAGTTCAGCGCCGCGTCTATGGCTGGAGCGGCGGGCTGGCGACCAACTCGAATTGCACCAGCGCGCCGGTTGCGATGTCCCTCGCGCCGCTGCGCCAGTTCGGAATCGAAGCCGTCATGGCGGTCAGCATGCAGGCCATCAGCGGCGCGGGCTATCCCGGCGTGCCCGCGCTCGACATCACGGAGAACGTCATCCCGTACATCAACGGCGAGGAACCGAAGCTGGAAACCGAGCCGCGCAAGATGCTCGGCACGCTGCACGAAAGCACGGTTGACCCGCTCGACTGCGTGATCAGCGCGACCTGCACGCGCGTCCCTGTGCTGGACGGCCATCTGGTCAGCGTTAGCGTGCGCTTTGCCGAAGCGGTTAGCGAAGCGGCGCTGCTCGAAGCCTGGGCGTCTTTCCGCGGCCCGGACCCGGTGCCCGATCTGCCGAGTGCTCCGGATCAGCCGGTCGTGGTTCGCACCGAGCCGGATCGCCCGCAGCCCCGCCGCGATCGGGACGCGGGCGGTGGGATGTCCGCAGTCGTGGGGCGGCTGCGCCCCGACCCGGTGATCGGCGGCTGGAAATATCTCGCCCTGGCGCACAACACCGTGCGCGGCGCGGCCGGGTGCTCGATTCTCAACGCCGAGCTGCTCGTCGCCTGCGGCTATCTCTAGCGCCCGGTCTCCAAAGCGCCAAGCGCCGACTCAGGATCAAGCGCGTGCCAGGCGTGGCCGAGCGCCTGCCGCGGTACGGCGATCAGGTGCGCGGGGCACGCGCAATCCGACGAGCCGAAGCCCGGCAGGAGAACCTGCGCGCCGGGGATGCTGCGCAGCGCTGCCGACCAGGCGCACTCCAGCCGATCGGCCCCGGTGCGGTACCAGACCGCGCACGGCCAGACGCGTGCCGTCAAATAGTCGATGTGCCAGCGCAGCGGCTTACCGGTCCGCAGATGCCGTCCGACCCGGGCACGCAGCCCGCCCGATCCCCGCGCGCTGCCGGTGTAGGCATACAGCCCCGGGGGAACGGTTCGCTCGCCCAGCCGCCCGACACGCAGGCTGAGCGGATGGGTGAGAGTCAGCCACAGGCAATAGGTCCCGGCTTCAATAGGCAGCAGGTCAGTTCGCAGTGGTCGTTCCATCACCACCAATCCCTCGTTTGTCCTGGGCGGTCGGTTGCAGCTTCCGTCGCGCGTGCTATTATTCACACGGTCGCTTCTTTCGTGTAACTTGGCCCCGCTGTCGGTGACGAACGACCATTGTCGAATCTAGTGTCCACGCGCGATCATAGTCCCGATCACCTGATCCGTCGCGCGACCAGTAGGAAAGAGAGTCAAGCAATGTTGTACGATTTCGCCAAAATCCAGGAGTACCTCGGGGATGAAGCAGAGTCCCTGCTGACACACGAGTGCAAGACGATTTCGAAGGATTTGCTCCACCTGCCCGGCCCCGACTGGGTCGACCGCATCTTCGCCCAGTCCGACCGCCCGACGCCGGTCTTGCGCAGCCTGCAGGCAATGTTCGGGCACGGGCGCCTGGCCAACACCGGCTACCTCTCGATCTTGCCGGTTGACCAGGGGATTGAGCATAGCGCAGGTGCATCGTTCGCGCCCAACCCGATCTACTTTGATCCGGAGAAGATCGTGGAGCTGGCGATCGAGGGCGGCTGCAACGCGGTTGCGTCCACCTACGGTGTGCTCGGCGCGGTGGCGCGCAAATATGCCCACAAGATCCCGTTCCTGCTCAAGTTCAACCACAACGAATTGCTGACCTACCCGAACAAGTACGATCAGGTCATCTTCGCGCAGATCGAGCAGGCGTGGGATATGGGGTGCGTGGCGGTCGGCGCGACAATCTACTTCGGCTCGCCGGAGTCCACCCGCCAGATCGTCGAGGTCAGCGAGGCGTTCGCGCGGGCGCATGAGCTGGGTATGGCAACCGTCCTGTGGTGCTACACCCGCAACAACGCCTTCAAGCACGAAGGGGTCGATTATCACACCGCCGCCGACCTGACCGGCCAGGCAAATCACCTGGGCGCCACCATTGAGGCGGACATTTTGAAGCAGAAGCTGCCCGACACGAACGGCGGGTTCAAGGCGCTGAAGTTCGGCAAATACGACGAGAGGATGTACACCGAACTGAGCACCGACCACCCCATCGACCTCACCCGCTATCAGGTCGCCAACGGCTACATGGGCCGCATCGGCCTGATCAACAGCGGGGGCGCGTCCAGCGGCGCCAGCGACCTGGGCGAGGCGATCCGCACCGCCGTGATCAACAAGCGCGCCGGTGGCATGGGCCTGATCAGCGGGCGCAAGGCGTTCCAGCGTCCGATGAAGGACGGCGTCGAGATCCTGCACGCCATCCAGGACGTCTATCTCTGCAAAGAGGTCACCATCGCCTGACGCCCACCCGGAGTGTGTTGCAGCCAGGGGCAGCCATCACCGCGCTGCCCCTGATTGTTTCCGGTTTGCCCAAGGGGGAGCAGCATGAGCACATTTTCCGTTGACTTCTCCGGCAAGGTGGCGCTGGTGACCGGCGCCGGAGAGGGTGTCGCCCGCGCCACGGCCATCGCGCTGGCCGGGGCGGGCGCAGCTGTGTGCGTCAACGACCTGAATCCGGACCGTGCCGACTCCGTCGTGGAGACAATCGAGGCCGCCGGTGGCCGCGCCTTCGCCTGGGTGGCGGACGTATCGAACCGCTTCCAGGCCGCCGCGATGATCGAGAAAGTGCGCGATGTATATGGTGGGATCCACGTTCTGGTCAATGGGGCGGGAACCGACCGGCCAGCGCCGTTTTTGCTGGTCGATGAATACGACTGGCGGCGCGTACTGGAGATCAACCTGACCGGCGCGTTCTTCTGCACGCAGCTTGTCGCGCGCGTCATGGCGGACGAAGGCGGCGGGGTGATCGTCAATCTTGGCAGCCCGCCTGGGCAGACGCCCGCCCACCCTGGCCGCGCCGTCTACGCGGCCAGCAAGGCCGGGCTGCTCGCCATGACGCGCGAAGCCGCCCGCGACCTGGCTCCACGCGGCATCCGCGTGAACGCGGTCTGCCCGGCGAACATCGCCGGTGAGTCTGAGCCGCTCACCCTTGAAGATGTTCCTCAGGGGCGGCTTGGCCAGCCCGAAGAAGCGGCGGCAGCGGTGCTGTTCCTCTGTTCGGACGCCGCGTCGTTCATCACCGGCCAGGCGCTGATCGTGGATGGCGGCGCGACGATGACCTGGCCGCCAAGTTGAATCCTGCCGCCAGGTACTGTAGAATTACCGGCTGTGTCTGGGGGGCTAGGCCGCGGGGCCGAAGCACAGACACACTGGACGAAAAGTGTTTTGGCATGGCAGCCCAGGCGATTCTCATCACAGTCGATGACCGCGTGCGATTAATCTCCGCAGCCCTGGCGGCGACATCGTGGCCGGAGCGCGAGCAGACTGCTCAGCGTTTCCGGGCGCATGCGCACGCGCGGGCAACCGCGCGCCAGATGGCCCCCTGGCGCGACCATCCGGCAGTGCGGACTCTGGACGCGTTGCTGAGCCAGGGCGTGCTGCTCCGCGACATCTACACGCTCGCTTTTGCCCTGGCAGACTCCGATCCCTCTGACAGCGCTGGGCCGGGGTGGCTCCCGCCCGGCTGGCTGGATGATCTGCGCGATCTGCAAGAAGCAGCCGCGCTGCACGCATGGTGGGACGAGCACCACCCCGCCTGGGCGCTGGCCTGTGAGCAGGCCGCTCAGGCCCTGGACGGCATCCACCTCGCGACGTTCTTCGAACCATTTTTCGGGCCATCCATCCCCTCCCTCGCGCTGATGCCCAACATCTGCTATCCCTGCCTCATTCCGCTCGGCATCTCTGCCGCTCACGCCGCGATCGCGCTTGTGCCGCCGCGCATCGCCTGGGGCGACGGCGAGCCGTGGCCGTTCCACGAGGACCGCGCCTACCTGCTCCGCGCCGCCGTGACTGCGTTCGGGCAGGTGCTGCTGGAGTCACATCTGGCCGGACATCGATCGAACGGGGCCGAAAGCACCGGTGATGGGCCGGCTGCCCCGCCGATAGAGGCGTTCCTCAGCGGAGCGGTGGCGCTGGAGCTGGAGCAGATACTCGGCGCGGCCGAGGCGCGCGCTTACCTGCTGGTCGAATCCCGGACGAACGGCGCGCGCGTTCTACCGCGTGTGGTCGAGGCGCTCAAGGATTATCTTGCCGCGCACGCCGCCGGACAGTACCCACATTTCGCGCCCTATCTGCCCGTCTTTGCCGCCCACGTTCGCGCCGGGCAGGAACGCTTCTCGCACACCTGACCAGAGCCGGGCAGTCCGCTCTGGGCCATCGGCAACGGAGGACACATGCCAGCTTCAGACTATGAGCACATTCTGGTAGAGGTTCCGGCAGAGGGTGTCGGGCTGGTGCGGCTCAACCGCCCGCGTGCGTTCAACGCCCTCAACGGCCCGCTGATGGACGAACTGATGGATGCGCTCGCAGCAATGGACCGGGACGACGCCATCGGCTGCATGGTCATCACCGGCAATGAGAAAGCCTTCGCCGCCGGTGCCGATATCAGCGAGATGGCGCAGGCGACCCCGGTCGAGATGGAGGGCATGGACTTCATCGGGCGTTGGGAACGCCTGCGCGCGATTCGCAAGCCCGTCATCGCCGCAGTCAGCGGGTATGCGCTTGGCGGCGGCTGCGAGCTGGCGCTGGCCTGCGATATGATTGTAGCATCCGAAACCGCTGTCTTCGGCCAGCCGGAGATTAACCTGGGCGTCATTCCTGGCGCGGGCGGCACGCAGCGGCTGGCCCGCACCATCGGCAAAGCGCTGACGATGGAGATGGTCCTGAACGACCGCCGTCTGAGCGCGGCTGAGGCGGCTCAATTCGGGCTGGTCAACCGGGTCGCCAGTGTCGAGGACTACCTGAACCAGGCGATTGAGCTGGCGGCTTCAATCGCGGTGCGGGCACCGGTCGCCGTGCGGTCGGCCAAAGCCGCGGTCAATATGGCGTTCGAAACGTCGCTGGCCGCCGGGCTGGCTTACGAGCGGGAGCGGTTTTACGCGCTGTTTGCGACAGCCGACCAGAAAGAAGGCATGGCCGCCTTCCTTGAAAAGCGCAAGCCGGCCTGGAGCGGGCGCTAGGAGCAGCGCAGCGGGTGAGCAACACGCAGACGGCAACGATATTCACGACGGCAAACCTGCGCGGCGCCATGGACCTGTTGCCGCGCCTCGCCAGTCTGATCCTGCGCGAGCGCCGCGCCGCCAGGGGTATCACCCTGCTGCTCGACCTGGGAGATACCTGCTCGCCAGACGCCTGGCTCTGCCGGGCCACGCAAGGGCGCGCCCCGTTCCTGTTGTTGGACGCGATCGGATACGATGCCGCGTTTATCGGCGGTGAAGATGTGCCCCTGCCGCCGGATGCATTCCGCCGCCTGCGCGACCGGATCGTGATGCCGTTGTTTCTGTGGCACCGCGTCTCGGAACTCACGAAGCGCGGGCACGTGTTTGCTTTCGCCGCTGGGCGGGCAGCACTGCCCGCCGGTTCACCCGGCTTCCACATCAACCGGCAGCAGCCAGCGCCCGCCGTAGCAGAAGGGCGTACAATCATCCTGGGTGATGTACCGCATGGTCACGTGGCCCAGATCACCATCGAACTGCCCGACTGGACGCTTGTAGACGCGCACCTGATCGCGCTCGATCCGGCCGAGCCATCCGAGCCAACCATCGCCGCGGTGCTGGAACTCGTCACCGATGAAGCGCACACCTATGCGCAGCAGCAAGGGGGAACCGTATGAACCAGATTGAACTGGTCCGCAAGCTGGACGAGTACTTCGAGGTCGCCCGCTTCGATGAGCGCGGGCGGTGGCAGGGGATTATCCCGGCGGACGATCGGGTAGTCTACCAGCGCTACGCCCTGCCCGAATTCCTCGAAGGCTCCTGGAACGGGCTGATGCTCGACCACGCGGAAGAAGTCGATCGGGTTTATCTGGTTGTCTTTCCCGGCCAGGCGGTGCTGGATACCATCCTCGCGCTGGAACTGGAGCGTTCGGCCCCTGGCGCGCTGATCTTCGCCCACCACCCCGCCGACTTTGAGGAGAGCGGCCGGGGGTTTGTGGGTATCTCCGAAGCGCAGATGGAAGAACTGCGCGAGCATCACATCAGCTTCTACATCTGCCACGCGCCGCTGGACTGCCATCCGGAGACGAGCACCATCAGCGCGCTCGCCAAGGCACTCAAGCTGCGCGACGCGGAGATCTTTCACGACGCGAACGGTCGGCCCGAAGGCGTGCACGGGCGCGTCGCTGATATGACCTTTGGGCGCTTTGCAGAGACGCTGGCTGAAGTAACCGACCTGCCCTACCTGCGCTACCAGCAGGTTCGCTTCAACGGGCAGCCGGTCGAGCATATTGCGCTGATCCCCGGCGGCGGCAATCGGCCCGAGCAGCTTCTGCGGGCGCGCGATCTCGGCTGCGACACATTCGTCACCGGGCACTGGTGGCTGGCGGGCGATTACGCTTATGCGGCCGAGCACCGGGGGCGCATGCGCGAACTGGTGCCCACGCTGCCGATGAACCTGCTCGGCACGTCTCACTACGCCAGTGAGATGGTCGTCATGCGCGACCAGATGCCCGTCTGGTTCCGCAACGCGGGGATCGATGCACGCTTCATCAAGCAACCCGATCCCTGGCGCTAGCCCGCAGCCCGTTCATCGGCGGGGCGGCTGGCCAGCAGCACCTGCCCATCGAGCGCCGCGATTGTCAGATAGCCGGTGCTGAAGCGTACAACTCCATCGGCGTCCACGTATAGCCAGCGCGCCGATCCCGCTCCGTCGCTCCCGCCTGTGTAAAGCTGATGCTCCGTCAGCAGACGCCCGTCGCTGGCATCAAAACTGAGCAACAGACCATCCGTCGTCAGCGCATGAACCAGACCGCCGCTCGCCGCCAGGCGCGGCGGCCGCAGGTGCATCCCCGGCAGATACCCGATCCACAGCAGCTCGCCTGCCAGATCATACGCATACAACGAGCGCCCCTCGCCAGGATAAAGATAGATCTGGCCGTCCGCCGACGTCACCACCTGGGCATCCGCCGTCGCCTGGCGCGGCAGTGTCGCGATCGGTGCGAGCGACAGCGCCGGATCCAGCCGCAGCAGCCTGTCGCCGCTCAGAACAACGAACGCGCCTTCAGGGGCCGGAAACAGCACCGGTGCGAAGTCGAACCGGGCCTCAAGGACGCGCTCTCCAGTGCGGGTAAAGATCTGCAGCACGCCATCGGTTCCCGCGAAGGCATAGCGATCGCCGCTGTGCGCCCAGTGCGCCAGTCCGCCGGCAAACGGCCCGGCTGCCCAGAGCGGCACGCCATCTAGCGAATACGCCGCAACCATTTCCCGCTCCAACACCACCACCAGGCGATCGCGGTCCACAAACGCCCCCGCGCTGACCCTGCCCGGCACCAGCCATAGCCGGCTCACCGCACCATGCTGCAAGATCAGCACCTGGTTATCCGAAGTGACCGCCAGGATGCGGCCATCCGGCAGAGCGATCAGGTCCAGCACACTCCCTGCCGTGTCGAAGCGCCACAGCGACTCTCCCAGCGGGCTGATCCCTTCCAGGTAGCGGCTGTGCGCGACCACCAATCCGCCCCCAGGCAGCACGACGGGCGGCACAATCATCTTATCGGCCAGCGAAACATGCCCGCGATAGGCCGGGTCAATCCACACCCGCGCCAGATAGGTGAAGTCGACAGGGTGCAGCCAGCCCAGCGTCAGCGGGTTGGTGGTTGTGTAACCCGGCCCGCCCTCGTGCCGGTAGCGCGTGCGCACTTCGTAGTGCAAATGCGGGGCGCTGCGCTCGGGATCGCCGACCGCACCAATGATGTCCCCGCGCTCAACACACGCCCCCATCGGCGGGAAAGCGTAGCCGTTCAGTTCCTCCATGTGCCCATAGAGTGTGTTGATCAGCGTACCATCAGGGAAGGTGTGCTGAAGCACTACCACGCCCTTTTCGGTATCCCAACCCTCGACATCGCTGTACGTCACGCGTCCGCGCGCGGCCGCCCGGACCGGCTCGCCATGCCGGTAAAACGCCACGTCAATCCCGACGTGCAACCCGCCCCACCGCGCGCGGTAGATCCCGAAATCGGTGCGCGATACATCGATATCGGGAACGGGAAAGTCGAACCCGTCCACCACGCCGCACGGGGCAAGGTTCGCCTGTTGGGGTTCCGACGCGCGGACTGTGGACTCGAACAAGCGGGGAAGAGTCAGGATGGCGAATGGGACAAGCAGCAGAGCAAACGCTTCAAGTAACCGTCTCACAGCCACGTGCCAATACAACCCATGTCACACGACGGCTCGCAGAGCACGGATTGTACTGATCCCGGCGCGGCTGCGCCAGTTAGAGGCTGGCACGCCGCGCCGGGATTTCACGCCGCCAGCCGCACAACCCGCTAGCCCTTCAAGCCGGTGGTGGCGATCCCCTCGGTGAATTGCCGCTGGGCAAACAGATACACAACCAGCACCGGCACGAGCGTGATGACCGACCCGGCCATGAGCAGGTTCAGATCGGACCCGGCCTCTGTCTTGAAGGCATACAGACCGTACGAGATCGGACGCCACCGATCGGTAAACGTCACCAGGATCGGCCACTCGAGCGCGTTCCACGTTCCGATGAATGTGAACAGGATGGTCGTCACGACCGCCGCCCGCGAGATCGGCAGCACGATCATGAACAGATAGCGCAGGTGTCCGGCCCCGTCGATGCGAGCTGCATCCCACAGATCTTCGGGAATCTGCATGAAGAACTGGCGCAGCAAGAAGATGCTGAAGGTGCTGGCGAGGAAGGGCACCACCAGCGCGGGCCAGTTGTCCATCCAGGGCCAGACAATTGGGCCATCGACGGTAAACGCGTCTCCCAACCCCAGGAAGTTCTCAAGCCCGGCGGCATCGATCAGCCGGTAAATCGGTTCGGCAATCGCCCGGCGAGCGTCGGTAATCCCCCACGCGTCCTGCTTGGCCGGGAAATCGGCCGTGAAGAAGTTGTGAAACTGCGTCACCATCTTCCGGTTGGGAATCAGAACCACCATGGTGGGGATGAAGATCGTCGCCAGGAACAGGCTGAACAGAAAGTTGCGACCCGGGAACTCGATCCGCGCGAACGCGTAGGCGGCCAGTACGGATGTGGCCGTCTGCCCGATGATCGTCAACGCTGCGATCTGCACGCTGTTGAAGAAATAGCGCGAGAAATTGGACTCATCCCACGCTTCGACATAATGCGCCAGACCGCCCACGACGACGTACCGCTTGTCGAAGGGCCAGACGTTCTTCAGCCCCGGAATGTCGTTCCGGATGCGCACTTCGGCATAGCCGTAGCGCTGCGTGCGCAGATACGCGTCGACCGTCAACGCGCGCTGCCGGTTGCTGCTCTCGATCTGGCCGCGCACCGCCGAAAGGTAGCCTGGAAACTCGCCCGAATCCAGCAGGTCTTGCAGCGTCCGCTGTAGCTCGGTTTCGGTCACCTCGGTGACAGTGAGGATCCGGTTGGAAGGGAACATCCGCCCCCGCGTGATGTCGCCCTGGCTCTGAAGGGATGTGGTTACCATCCAGAAGAACGGCAACACAAACACGATGGCGCCCAGGGTCATCACCACATACACGACAATGCGGAACGGCTTGATGACGATGGGCCGTCGCCGCGGGATCAGAGTCTGCGCGCGGGCGACCGGCGCACTGCCCGACTGCGCGCGCGTCGTGGGGGTCGTCGTGCTAGCCATAGAAAACCTGCTCCCTCGCCAGCCGGTTCTGCACCAACGTCAAGACCAGAATGACCGCAAACAGGACAAACGCCAACGCAGCGGCATAGCCCGGATCGTTGGCGGCGTAAAGCTGCTGGAAGATGTGCACACTCATGGTGTCGATCTCCTTCCCCGTCGCCTGATCGCGCAGCACGTAAATATGCGTGAAGGCTTTGAAGGTCCCGATGATCGACAGCATAGACAGGAAGAAGGTCGTGGGCGAGAGCAGCGGCAGCGTGATATTGCGGAAGCGCGACCAGCGCCCCGCGCCATCCACCTCGGCCGCTTCATATAGTTCACTGGGGATGGCACCCAGCCCGGCGAGGAAGACAACCGCGTTATAGCCGGCAAAAACCCAGATGTTGTACAGAATCACGGTGGTCAGCGCCAGGCTCGGCCCCTGGAGCGCTGCCGGAATGTTCAGCGGATCGCCGCCCAGGATGTTTGCGTAAAAGAGCCGCACGATGCCGGTCGGCTCCTTCAGCCACGTCACCGGCTGCAGCCCGAAGAAGCGCAGCACCTGGTTGGCGAGGCTTGTATCATCCAGCTTGAAGATCACCAGAAAGACCGTTGCGGTTGCCACGCTGGGCGCGATGTACGGCATAAAGTAAATCACCCGGTAAAGCGCCTTGCCCCAGGTGATCTCTGAGAACAGGAAATAGGCCAGGAACAGGCCCAGCGCAAGCTGAACGGGAACCGTCCCCAGCGAGTACATCGCGGTGCGCATCAGGGCGTTGAACGTGTCGTTCGCCTCGCGGCCCCCCAGCACGATCGTGCGCGGTAGCTCGCTGATAGTGAGCCACCCGCCGACCATCATCATCACGGCCAGCAGAATCGTCAGGCCGAAGCCCAGCTTCGTCTCGCGCTGTTGCGCGCTCTGCCACACGCGGTAGGCTGCGCCGATCAGCAGCGCCCCCAGGCCGATCAAAAACAGTTGAGGCCAGAACAGCAGCCGCGCTGCCAGGATCTCGGGGCGCAAGATGGCCGGCGGCGCGGTGTCGTAGACATAGCGGTACGCCAGCCGAAACTGATCCAGCGAAAGCGCCTGCATTCCGTGGGCTGCCTGCCGGCTGAGCTGAACCGAGCCAACCAGATACAGGAACAAGACCGCGATCGCGACCCCAAGCAAGAGCCGCAGGCGTCCAAGCCGGCGCACCAGACGCGGGCGTTCTTCTTCGTCAAGCTGGCGGCGCGTGTGGTTGATGGTGTAGATGGCTGCCAGGCTAAGACTCGCCCCCAGCGCTGCCAGAAACTGCTTGCGCAGCGGCTCCGTCCGCCCCCCCACGCGGATCACCGTCTCGCCGACATTCATCGCCGAGTAGATTTCGGTCTCGCGCAGAATCTGCGCGTCTTCGGCGGGGATTTCCACATGGAGACGCTCGCCCATCGGCAGGCCGGTAATAAGCCCCTCGCCCACGCTGCCATCGGGCAACAGCACCTGCACGCGCTGGTTGTTGACAAACGCCGCGATCAGACCGGCCAGACGATCAGGGGGCAGGCTCCGGTACGCTTCAGGGGCCAGCGGCGCCTCGATGGTCTCGCCACCAATCTCGACCTGGACAATCAGATCGTCCGGCGGGTTCAACCCCGCGATCACTGCCGGGTCGGCGGGAACCTGCACACGCGCGTTCGCAACCGTCGGGTTGAAGATGCGCGCGGCGATTTCCTGCGCCTGCTCCACATCCCCCTCGAGCTCGGCGGCGCTGTAGTAGGCGAGCAGAATCCCGAGCAGCATGAACAGGCCCATCATCAGGCTGGCGGTGGCGTAGCGCAAGTACTCGAACCGCCCCATCCGTGGCAGTACACGGCTCAACGCCCAGCCGACAACAGCGAGAAGCACGATCCAGCGCGCGACGGCCAGCAGGCCGCTCACCTCGATGCGGCGCCCCACAATCCACACCAGGCCACCCAGCGCGATCAGCGCCAGGGACTCGGCCAGTTCCCGCCAGAGCGCCGGTGTCCGTTCGCGCTGGAGCGTCTCGGCGATAAAATAGCCCGCCAACGACACGAGCAGCAGCGCCAGCGGCAGCCAGTCGAAATCTCGCGAGCCGGTCACCAGGTTGAACGTCAACACGATTAGCCCCATCCCGCCAATCAACCCCGGAATGACGAAATGCCACAGCGTGCCGCCCTGCGCGCGTTGCGCTGTCCAGGCCGACCGCCACGCCTGGTAGCCGAGCAGGATGAAGATCAAGGACAGGCCAAACAGAAACACATATGTCAGGCTGCCCAGCGAGCGGACGTAATTATCCAGCCCGACAAAGCGATTGGTGATGGGCGAACCGGATTTCAGGCTCTCGTAGAATCCGGAGATGACGGGCCACAGGCCGAACAGGAAGGTGGCAATCAGCGCGGGGAGCACAAACAAATAGCCGGTCAGCGCGTCTTGAATCCGGCGGCGGCGCTTCCCGGCGATCAGGTGCTGCTCGTCAGAGCGGCGCTCCATTTGAGAAGGCGATG
This sequence comes from Thermoflexus sp., assembly GCA_020724465.1. Taxonomy (GTDB): domain Bacteria; phylum Chloroflexota; class Anaerolineae; order Aggregatilineales; family Aggregatilineaceae; genus DYGX01. The sequence goes on along the minus strand of DYGX01000002.1, from coordinate 174,558 downwards.
CTGTCAGTGTCATTGTGTGTATCCTTGACGCGCATGTTGCCCGGGTGAGGAGCCAACCGCCCAGCCTGTTGGTTTTTATGTGAACGCGCTGGGCATAGGGTTGGCCGTGGCCGAATTTTATCGGAACCGTGTATCAACGCAAGGCGAGTAAACCCAGAAGACCATCACCTTTCTAACAGAATAAGCGCTCGATTCAGTCTGCCTCTCCAGCCCTCACGCGATAGATCCGCAAGATGCCTAGACCATCATATGCCGCATCGATTTGGGCGATCTCATTAAGACGATTCGCAAAATCGACCCCCATGAATTGCCCATATTCACTGTGCAGTGCGTAGTCGAAATCTACGAAATAATCGACACCTTCATCCTGAATATAGCTGAATAGTTCCTTGTTCATTATCGCGTTGAATGCTCGCGGATTGACAACTCCATCTAGGTTAATCACAGTTCGCCCGCTATAATATCCCATAATCCCGGAGTTCATACTCGCAATCACTGAGTTGGATGGTGTATGTGCCTGCAACCACATAGACGCATTGTATTGCCGATTCTGCCATGGATAGTATCCCGCCCGCCATTGATGAATACCCAAAATGATCATCAGTGGCACGCCCCCAGCGACAAGTACCAGCCGCACCTTTGGCTGTCGTAGGGCAGTCCAGAAGAACGCTAGACCGATAGAAAGTGCCTGGGCATTGACAACAAAATACCAGGGGCGCGGATACCACCGGCCTAGAGTATGGACAGCGATCAACGCAAATCCACCAATGATCAACGCAACACATGCCCACAGCAGGGAAAGGCCGGCGCCGTTCCGATGTCCGCTGATTAATCCTATCGCACCCAGGCACCACAGAATGGGTCCCAGAAAGACTGGCGTGCCTGCGTAATCACCCCGGATCCAAGGAATCGGATCCAGAAAGCTCTTCAATGACAAGTGCCATACAGACGTCCCGGGTGCCGACAATTCGTGTCTCATACGAATCGCGGTTGGAACTGCAATGCCACTACTCTGGCTAAGTGGATTTCCAAACTGGATAAAATTCCACAAAAACCATGGCATGCTAACCAACAATGCACAGGAAGCTCCTAGCAGAATCAGTGACCACCGTTGGCGAGGCACCAGATTGAGTAACACAAAAACGCCGAGAGGCACCAATAATAGAGCTGTATCTGTCCTTGCCAAAAAACACAGACCAAACGACAGCCCCCACACAATAGTCAGTCTATGGGATGGGTGAGCCACAAGGCGCAATGACATATAAAATGAGATGGAGATAAAAAGTGCCGTCAAGCCTGTCTCCAGGCCATTCACCGATTGCACAAGCGGCATGCTGTTCACAGCATACACACAGGCGCCAACGAACGATGCTGCATGACTTAGGTGCGCAGACATCAGCAAGAACAGCATGACCGCCACGAGACTATCAGCCATCGCACCTATCAATAAACTCAGTTGGACAGGTGAATCGACATTCTCGAACGGTAGTGTGAAGATGAGGAGGTTAACAGCTAGCCATAATGGATGCCAGCCATTGCTCGCATTCCTGCCATCCACAGATGGACCGTGCCCATCCAGGAGATTTTGAGCTGTTAGGTAATAGTAAAAAGCATCGTCGGGAAGATTTCTCTGCAACTGAATTGGGATCGGTTGTAGCGCGATGTACAATCGCGGGATGAACGAAATAACGAAGAGCACCAAGCCCATGACGACAGCGCCGCGCTTCGCTCGATCCACTGCTACTCACTCCTTGCCCGACAAGTCCTTTGTCAAACGGACAACCGATATGTGGAGCGCTTCGAGAACATCATAACTTGAAAACAAAAGGCATGAAAATCGCGCTGAAGACCTATTAAATCGCAGTTCAATCGCCATCACGCTCTCGCCCGAAAACAGCCTTGACAACGCCCCGGCACACCGCTAGAATGTGAGGCACCTTAACAATACGAATGCTTGTGCCAACAGCGTCGAACGGAAGTAGTAGGCCATCGTCGCAGTGAGCCGGGGACGGTGCAAACCCGGCAGCGCGCCGCCGACGAGCGCGTCAGGCTGAACTCGTCCGGGAGCTGCGCCGCCGACCACAGGATCGCCTGCCTTAAGCGACGCCGGGTGCGCCCGTTACGCGCAATGAGTGGATGGCACGCCACGCAACACATGGGCCTGTAGCTCAGCTTGGGAGAGCGCCACAATGGCATTGTGGAGGTCAAGGGTTCGAGCCCCTTCAGGTCCACTGACAGTCTCAACGGCCATCAATCAGGGTGGTACCGCGGAGTCCTCTTCGTCCCTGGCAGCAGGGAATTGCGAAGAGGGCTTTTTTGTTCTGTGGTTGCGGCTGCACCCACGAGTATGTGTACAATCTGATATCGGTAGAGCAAGCTTGAGTCGTTAGATGTAGAGGTAGATCGAGGATACGCTGATGGCCCAGACCAATCGTCGCCCGCTTGTTGAACGACTTCGCGAGCTGCTCGATTTGCTCCGCGAGACGCTGCAACCGCGCCAGCCCGCCCGGCTGCCGATTCCGACGCGCGACATCGTGCGCCGGCGGTAACCGGCCCACCAGGGCGCTCGCAACACGTCAGACCGGTTGCGCGCGGACAGGCCATCGCGGAGCACGAGCTGGCTGTTCGCCGCGCATCACCGCGCAAGGGTGTAAGAGTTCGGCCCAGCTTGCACCCGGCGAACCGCCGGGCAGGCTGGGCCGTTTGCATCAACTCGATCGATTGGCACGGGCGATCGGAGCACAGGCGATGAAAAGCACAGCAGCCACACCCAGACCGGACCAGGTGTTGCCCTGCCTTCTCGCGGTCCGCCGGCGCCGCGCCGCACCGGATCGGCCGACAGTGCCCCGGCAGTTTGAGGGATTAGTCTGAGCATCACGCACGCTGACACATCACACAGCGATGGAGCAAAAAGACGGCAATGGCTGAGAAATACAATCCGCAAGAAATCGAACCGCTCTGGAGCGAGCAGTGGGAGCGCGACGGGCTGAACCGCTCGGTGGTCGATCCGGGCCGGCCCAAGCACTACGCCCTGACCATGCTGCCCTACCCTAGCGGGGACCTGCATATTGGCCACTGGTACGCCATGACGCCTTCGGATGCACGGGCGCGCTGGATGCGCATGCGTGGCTACAACGTGCTGTTTCCGATGGGCTTCGACGCCTTCGGCCTGCCCGCCGAAAACGCGGCCATCCAGCGCGGGATCCATCCCAAGATCTGGACCTACCGCAACATCGACAACATGCGCCGCCAGCTCCGCACCATGGGCGCCATGTTCGATTGGGAGCGCGAGGCGATCAGCAGCGATCCTGAGTACTACAAGTGGACCCAGTGGTTCTTCCTGCAGTTCTACAAGCATGACCTGGCCTATCGCCAGAAGGCTGCGGTCGATTTCTGCCCGAACTGCAACACCACGCTGGCGCGCGAGCAGGTGTGGGGCGAAGACCGCCACTGCGAGCGCTGCGGCACGCCCGTTATCAAGAAAGAATTGGAGCAGTGGTTCTTCCGCACCACGCGCTACGCCGAGGAGCTGCTGGATCACAGCGCGATCAACTGGCCGGAGCGCGTGAAGGCGATGCAGACGAACTGGATCGGGCGCAGCGAGGGCGCGCACGTGACTTTCCGCACCGAACAGGGTGAGCCGATCTCGGTCTTCACCACGCGGCCCGATACTCTGTGGGGCGCGACGTTTATGGTGCTGGCGCCCGAGCACCCGCTGGTCGATCAGATCACGACCCCCGACCGGCGCGCCGAAGTTTGGGCATATGTCGAGGAAGCGGCGCGCAAAACGGAGATCGACCGCACCGCCGAGGGAAAGGACAAGACCGGTGTCTTCACCGGCGGCTACGCCATCAACCCGGTGAACAACGAGCGCATCCCGATCTGGATCGCCGACTACGTGCTGATCAGTTACGGTAGCGGCGCGATTATGGCCGTGCCCGCGCACGACCAGCGCGACTTTGAGTTCGCGCTGAAATACGGCCTGCCGATCATCCCGGTGATCGCCCGCACGGACGGCCTGGTCAAGAGCTTCACGAAAGAGGGCGCGTGGATGAAGGAAGGCTTCACACACGCCCTGGACCAGGCGCGCATCCCGTACCAGAAAAGCGGCGAGACGGTCTATGTGAGCATGCACGAAGACCAGGTCGACGAGTACGTCGCCATCGCCCAGCAGTATCTAAAACCCGGCTCGTGGGTCGAGGTGGTCGGCGCGCGCTGGGCTTTCATCTTCGACGACGGGGTTGTTCCGTTCGACTCCGTCGCCGCGGATCGCGAGCTGCTGGCGCGCTGCAAGGCGCTGGAGCCGTCGGTGGCGGACCGGCGCACCATCATGGAAATGCTGTACGGTCTGGAGTGGTACCGCGACGTGCTGTTTCACGATGAGTACGGCGACATGATCAACTCCGGCCCGTTCACCGGCACCCAGGGGACACAAATCGGCCCCTCAGGCGAGGTGGAGCACGTCGCCAAGGCGAAGGTCACCGAGTGGCTGGAGCAGCAGGGCATCGGGCATAGCGCGGTGAACTATCGCCTGCGCGACTGGCTGATCAGCCGCCAGCGTTACTGGGGCGCGCCGATCCCAATTGTCTACTGCGATCGGTGCGGGGCGGTGCCGGTCCCTGAAGATCAACTGCCCGTCCTGCTGCCGGACGACGTGGACTTTAAGCCGACCGGCGAAAGCCCGCTGCGCTATCACGCCGGATTCCTGAATACCACGTGCCCGCAGTGCGGTGGCCCGGCTACGCGCGAGACGGACACGATGGACACCTTTATGTGCTCGTCGTGGTACCAGTACCGCTACCTGAGTCCACACTACGACGAGGGGCCGTTCGACCCGCACGAAGGCGCGTACTGGCTGCCGGTCGACCAGTATACCGGCGGGATCGAGCACGCCACGATGCACCTGATGTACACGCGCTTCTTCACCAAAGCGATGCGCGACTGCGGCATCTTCGAGCCGACAAAGCGAGCCGCCGAGGCGATGGGGCGCGATACAACCGGCATGTTCGACGAGCCGATGCTGGCGCTGTTTAACCAGGGCATGATCCTGGGCGAGCCGCGTGACGGCGATCTGATCGTTGCCACCGGCAAGTTCGAGGGCGAAAAGCTGAACGCCAGCCACATCCGGGTCGTCTCGCAACTGGACGGCATCGAGGCGGCGCCGGGATACGACACGGTCGTCGGCGAAGTGCTGTCTCGCAAAGAGCTGGTGCTGAATGTCCAGACGCCTGACGGGCGGTCGGTGGTGGTCGATACGGACGAGACGACCGTCTTCGACATCCCCGGCGCCGGCCCCGACGCGACCATCGAGCAGATCCGCTACCAGCTAGACGTCGAGAAGATGTCCAAGAGCAAGGGAAACGTCGTCGCGCCGGATGAACTGGTCAGCACCTACGGCGCCGACGCCGTGCGGGCCTACCTGATGTTCGCCTTCCGCTGGGAGCAGGGCGGCCCCTGGGACAGCCAGGGGATCCAGGGTGTGGTCCGCTGGCTGAACGATGTCTGGGCGCTGGTGCTGGACGGTGTTGAGGGAAACCAGGCTGATCCTGCTACCGAGCGCGATTTGATGCGCAAGGTGCACCAGACGATCAAAGCCGTCGGCGACGGCCTGGAGCATTTCACGTTCAACACCGCGCTGGCGGCGCTGATGGCGCTGCGCAACACGCTGCACGACATTCAGCGCCGGGACACCGTCAGCCGCGCCGTGTGGGACGAAGCCATCCGCCATCTGCTACTGCTGATGGCCCCCTTCACCCCGTTCATCGCCGAGGAACTGTGGGTGCGGCGCGGCTACCCGTACAGCATCCACACGCAGCCCTGGCCGGTTTACAATCCGGAGATCGCCGCCGAGGAAGAGATCACGCTGGTGGTCCAGATCAACGGCAAGGTGCGCGACCGGATCCAGGTTCCAGCCGGCATCAGTGAGGACGAAGCCAAGCGGCTGGCGCTGGAGTCCACCGGGGCGCAGCGACACATGGCCGGAAAGACGCCGCGCAAGGTGATCTTCGTCGCGCAGCGTGGTATGGTCAACATCGTCGTGTAAAGGGCAGCCAGCAGCAGCTACAAACTGCCATAGAGCAGCAAAAGAAGCAGCGAGTTCGGTTCTTCCCGTTCCTCGCTGCTTTTTGCTGTACTTAGCTGTATGTTGCTGTATGTTGCTGTCTTTAGCTGCTTTTAGCTTAACGAAAACGTCGCCCCGTCGCGGTAGACGTCCTGCTGTTCCGCGCTGCGATACACCGTCACCTCGCCGTGCCCCATCACTTCGTAGGTGTTTTCGGGCGTCCACGTGATATAGGTCAAATCGTCGATCCCAATGGCGGTTACACCTTCGGGGATCCCATCCAGCAGCCGGTCGGCTGGCAGGCGCATCTGCACGAATGCATGATGCGGCACGATGGCCAGATGAGGCGCCAGGCCCAGTCCGCGTTCCCACGCGCCGCCCAGCCAGTACGCGCCGCCGAGGGCCATCGCGCTTGCGCCCGTCGCAACAACGACCGCCACACGCTGAAGAGCGCGCCGCAGCGCGGCCTCGGTCTTGGTGCCTGTCAGGCGCTCCACCAGGTCGAGCGCGCTTCCATCGGGCAGCACCAGCCCTTCGACCTTGTCGAGAATCTCATACTCGCTGGCGGTGTTCGCGGCCAGCGGCGACGTGATCATGACATATTCGGCAAAAGTCCCCAGGTTGTTGAAGTAGCGAGTGATGCGGTCTGGCTCGCGCCGGGTGCCAGATATATCAGCAGCGGGAATCACAACCACCCTGGGCCGGGCGTGGCTCCGGCGAATCCGGTTGAGCCAGCGGCTATCCAGAGTCCGGGCTGGCGGGGTGAACGCCTGGCCGCCGCTCAACACCAGATATCCCTTCATCCAACTGCCTTTCGCTGGAGGCGTCATGCGCTGAAAAACGCGGATCCAAGGTCACCTGTAAGCCGCGTTCTGTTCCTGCCGGAACCGGCAGGCGGTGATCATCTCTCTAGGGGGCCGGTTACCCGACCCCTCAAGCGGCCTACCCGGAACTGATAGCGGGACGGGCAGCCCCTCGTTCCTGCTTGGCCTTGCTCCCGGTGGGGTTTGCCTAGCCGCCCGTGTCACCACAGACGCTGGTGCGCTCTTACCGCACCGTTTCACCCTCACCCCTCGTGGAGGGGCAATCTGCCTCTCTGTTGCACTGTGCCGTCGGGTCGCCCCGCCTGGCCGTTAGCCAGCACCGTGCCCTGTGGAGCGCGGACTTTCCTCATCTCGCGCAAGGCGAGACGCGATCACCCGGTCACCTTGGATCCACTGCTATTATACCACCCCGCCCCGCTCATTCCATTTGATCCACATAAGCGCGCAGGGCGCGCCAGGGAGCCTCATCCCAATAGCGCCGTGCCGCGCCAGACGGCGACGGGAGCACATAGAACACTGTCTCGCCCAGGCGCTCAGCCTGAAGCCCGTACTCGACGCGGGGTTTCCCGAAGAATTCCTGCGCAGCGCGCTTGCCCACAAACGCCACCACGCGCGGCGCGTAGTGCGCGATCTTGGCCCGCACGCCTGCCGCGTCGAAATCGCTGCGGGTCAGGATGTCATCGTTGCCGATCTTCTCGGGTGCCATGCCGGTCAAGCCGATCCCATAGCGCGGCAGTTCGCGAAACTCCCGCGCATCAAGGCGGCGCGGCGTGAACCCGGCCGCATAGAGCGCATCCCAGAAACGATTGCCGGGACCCGCATAGGGTGCGCCCACCTCAGCCGAGCGCCGGCTGGCGGCAGTGCCAACGAAGACAACCGCCAGCCCCGGCTCAAGTACATCCGGCAAGACCGGCATCGCCCTACCTCACCGGCTCGATCACTTCGACGCCGCCCATGTAGGGACGCAGCACCGGCGGCACGACAACGCTGCCGTCGCGCTGCTGGTAGTTTTCGAGCACGGCGATAAACGGGCGGATGACGGCCAGCCCGGAGCCGTTGAGGGTGTGGACAAAGCGCGGGCGGCCCCCATCCGCCGGGCGATAGCGGATGTTGGCGCGGCGTGCCTGAAAATCGCGCGTGTTGCTGCACGAGCTGACTTCCAGCCATTCCCCGCTGCCAGGTGCCCACATCTCGATATCGAACTTCTTGGAAGCGGCAAAGCCGAGATCGCCGGTAACCATCTCCACCCGCCGGTACGGGATTTCAAGCGCCGCACAGATCGCCTCAGCCGCCTCGACCAGGGACATTAGCTCGTCGTTGCTGGTCTCGGGCGTGGTGAACTTGTACAGTTCCACCTTCTCGAACTGGTGCACGCGCTTCAGCCCGCGCACATCGCGACCTGCGCTCATCTTCTCGCGCCGGAAGCACGGCGTGTGTGCCACATAGTACAGCGGCAGATCGGCTTCCTCGAAGATCTCGTCGCGATGCATATTCGTCAGCGCCACTTCCGCCGTCGGCAGCATGTACAGCCCCGACTCGGCGTCGAAATAGACCACGTCGCGAAACTTCGGAAACTGGGCCGAGCCGAACATGGCGTCTTCGTGCACCATAAAGGGCGGGTAGATTTCGGTGAAACCGCGCGCAACCTGGACATCGAGCATCCACGTGCCCAGCGCCCGGTACAGACGCGAACCAAGACCTTTCAGGATGTAGAAGCGCGTGCCGGAAAGCTTGACGCCTCGCTCAAAATCGATGATCCCCAGCGCGGGCCCCAGCTCCCAGTGTGGAAGTGGCTCGAAATCAAACTCCCGCAGCGTGCCCTGAACCGGGTGGATGACGTTCTGCTCTTCGCTTGCGCCAACCGGCGTGGTGGGGTCCGGCATATTCGGGATCCACAGCAGGTGCTCGTCCAGCGCCTGTTCGATAGCCCGGATCTCGGCATCCAGCGCGCCCACCCGATCCCCCTGCACGCGCAGGGCTTCCAGCAGCGCGTCGAGCGCCTCGGCTGGCGCGTCAGGATCGATGTCCCCATCAGCAGCCGGCGGATGAGCAAGAGCGTCAAGCGCCGCGTCGGTCTGATCGGCCTGAATGGCGGCGATGGCGGCGCGCGCCCCGCCGACGATCTGCGCCGGGCTGAGATGCTTCGCGCCGCGGAAGCGGCCCATCTGCTTGTTGATCCGGTTGCGGTCCGCTTTGAGCGCCTCAACGCGCGCCAGAAGCTCGCGACGACGCCGGTCCAGCGCGACGATCTGATCGATGCGCTCGACTGCCGCGAGGTCGTTGAGCTTGACAAGCTGCTCTTTGACCCAGTCCGGCTTTTCGCGAATGAGATTGATGTCGATCATGCGTGCCTCACTCCCTGTCTGCGAACAGTGCTTGCCTGATACGAACGTTCAGTTCTTCGCGGCTCAGCGCCGCCGGGCGCGCCCGGAACGGCGTGCAGTCGCCTTGTGGCTGGAGTCAGGCCCGCGCCGGGGTGGCCCGGACAGATCCCGGTATAGACGCAGCGCGGCCAGCGCCAGCCCGATGATCACGACGCCCAACACAAGGCCATTCCACACCTCAGGGGTCATGAATTCCAACGGCATCATTCGCTCCTCAGTAATAGAAAACCCCTCGCCTGCAATGCTGCCAGGACGAGGGGACCCGTGGTGCCACCTGGTTTCGCCCGTACCTTGCGGCACGAGCCTCGGGGAGTGCGAACACTCCGGCGCGATAACGGGCGCGCCCGGCCTGTCTTAGCGCGGCAGGTTCGACAGGCGACTGTTCGGGGGTGGATGTTCCGCTGGCTCGCAGCCGCCTTGCACCAGCCGGCGGCTCTCTGGACGCGAGGGGCAGCGTACTTGGCCCCGTCAAAGTCATTGCATTGTTTGGATGCCTGAGTTGACGAGCAGTGTAACAAAGGCGTCTGGCGCTGTCAAGGCGGCTTCCCCCGCGACCCCACCACCGGAGGGGAATTTCCCGTTGCTTTTGAACCAACCGGCTGCCAAGTGGATATTAATAATCGGTAGGGGGTCCCCAAAACGCTTGCGCCTCGGCGCGCACGGGAACCGCTGTGGTTCCGGCGGGCACCCATACCTGAGCGTGGAACGGGTTGACGAAGGGCTTGCGCGTGACCCCCAAGTCGCTTACAATCCCGCTCAATTTGGGGCAGCACACCACTGGGTGATTCTGCCACTCTGTGTTTGCGCCTGAGAGTGGCAAAGGAGAGAGCGCTTTTGGCCGTGCTAATGGAGGTGAGAAACCTCAAAACAGAATTTCATACGGAGGAGGGGACCGTCTACGCCGTCAACGGGATCTCCTACTCCCTGAACGAGGGCGAGACCCTGGGCGTGGTAGGAGAGAGCGGGTGCGGCAAGAGTGTGCACGCACTCTCGATCATGGGTCTTATTCCTCAGCCGCCCGGCAAGATCACCGATGGCGAGGTTATTTTCCGCGGGCGGGATCTGCTGAAGCTGTCCAAGAACAAGATGCGCCTGGTGCGCGGGGCCGAGATCGCGATGGTCTTCCAGGACCCGATGACCTCGCTCAACCCTGTGCTCACGGTGGGACGCCAGATCACCGAGGCCCTCAAGCTCCATCTGGGCATGGACAACGCGCAGGCTCGGGCGCGAGCCGCAGAGCTGCTCACGATGGTGGGCATCCCATCTGCCGCCGATCGTCTTGACGATTACCCGCACCAGTTTTCGGGTGGCATGCGCCAGCGCGTGATGATCGCGATGGCGCTGTCGTGCAATCCACAGCTTCTGATCGCCGACGAGCCGACCACCGCGCTCGACGTGACGATCCAGGCGCAGATCCTCGATCTGGTGCGCCGCCTGCGCGACAAGATCGGCATGGCGATGATCTGGATCACGCACGACCTGGGCATTGTGGCGGGTCTGGCCGACACGGTGAATGTGATGTATGCCGGCTATATTATCGAGCGCGGCAGAGTCAAGGATGTCTATCACGACCCGCGCCATCCGTATACACTGGGCTTGCTCGGCTCGCTGCCGCGCCTCGACCAGAAGAACGAGCGGCTTTTCTCCATCGAGGGATCCCCGCCGGATATGCGCTACCTGCCGAAGGGATGCCCCTTCGCGCCGCGCTGCATTTACCGGATTGACAAGTGTGAAGAGAACCCGCCTCTGGTCCCGGCCGCCGATGGCTCGCCAGACCATATCGTCGCCTGCTGGGTAGACGTTCGTAAAAAGGAATTCGCACATGAGCCAAGCAGTCAGTGAGCCGCGCACCTCGTCAGTGGGCGCCACCGCCGCATACGCCGACGGCAAAGAAGTCCTGGTCGAGGTCACCGATCTCAAGAAGTACTTCCCGATCAAGTCCGGCATCCTGTTCCAGCGCGAAGTCGCCGCCGTCAAAGCTGTTGACGGTGTCAGCTTCAAAGTCTACAAAGGCGAGACGCTCGGGCTGGTCGGCGAAAGCGGCTGCGGGAAATCGACCACCGGCCGCACGATTCTCCAGCTCTACCGCCCAACGTCGGGCAGCGTGAAGTACCGCGGGCAGGAAATCACCAACCTGAAGGGCGAATCGCTGCGCCGGATGCGCCGCGAAATGCAGATGATCTTCCAGGACCCCTACGCATCGCTCAACCCGCGTATGTCGGTCGGGCGTATCGTCGCCGAACCGCTGGTCGTCCACAACATCGGCACCAAAAAGGAACGCGAAGAGCGCGTGGCGGAACTGCTCGAAATGGTCGGGCTGAACCCGTATTTCGTCCGCCGCTATCCGCACGAATTCTCCGGCGGCCAGCGCCAGCGCATCGGCCTGGCGCGCTCGCTGGCGCTCAACCCGTCGTTCATCGTGGCCGACGAGCCGATTTCCGCGCTGGACGTCTCCATTCAGGCGCAGGTCGTCAACCTGCTCCAGCGCCTGCAAGAGGAGCTTGGCCTGACGTATCTGTTCATCGCGCACGACCTGAGCATGGTGCGCCACCTGTGCGACCGTGTCGCAGTCATGTACCTCGGCAAGATCGTTGAGATTGCCGAAAGCGAGGAACTGTATACCAACCCGCTCCACCCCTATACCCAGGCGTTGCTGTCGGCGGTTCCCGTGCCCGATCCGGCGGTAGAAGAGAAACGCCAGCGCATTATTCTGAAGGGTGATGTGCCCAGCCCGATCAACCCACCCAAGGGCTGCAACTTCAACACCCGTTGCCCGGTGTCGATCGATGTGTGCTTCGAAACCGAGCCCGAGCTGGTCGAAGTTCTGCCGGGCCACTGGGTTGCCTGCCACCGCGTGATCTAGCTTAATCCGCACGCGTTGCCACCGCCCGGCGCCGCGCACCGCGATGCCGGGCGGTTCTATCCAGGGGAAGCAACCAGGGAGTGAACCAAATCCACGTTTGCCGCGTGATCATATAGACCCACACATAACGCATCCAAGGGCCGCGCCACTCACGCACCATCACCGGATGGTTCGCGAAGGAGATGAGACACCATGGCAGTCGCGGAAGGTGCAGAGCCGCTTACGCTCGCCGGCGAGGAAAAACCGTCGAATCCCTGGCTGGACGCCTGGCGCCTGTTCCGTCGGAACAAGGCGGCGGTGGTTGCACTGAACGTCATCATCGTCATCTTTCTTATTGCGATCTCGGCTCCGCTGCTGACTCGCCTCGAAATTCTCGATGCCCGCACCGGTGAGGCGGCCCGTCACACCATCAACCCGGTCAATCTGCCTCAGGTCGACTCATATCCGGACCCACTGACGTGCGCGCGCGACGGGCAAGATCAGAACCCGTACTGGTGCAGCTGGCTGAGCGAAGAGGCGCTGCTCGAAGTCCAGAACAAATATTGCTTCCGGCCCGCGCCCGACCCCAACCAGCGGCAGTGGTGCTATCTGCTGGGTGGAGACAGCAGCGGCAAGGACTGGCTGACCCAGACAGTCTATGGCGCGCAAGTGTCGCTGGCAGTGGGCGTCCTGGGCGCCACAATGAGCCTGGTGCTAGGGTTGATCTACGGCGTCATCGCCGGCTTCTACGGGGGCCGGGTCGACAACATCATGATGCGCATCGTCGATTTCATGTACGGCATCCCCTACCTGGTGCTCGTCATCCTCCTGCAGGTCTTTTTCACCGAAGTGGCACGCACCTACCAGGGCACCGAGCGCGGCGGCCTGGTGGGCTTTGTCCTCGATCTGAATTCGGACATGGGCGGCCTGCTGTTCCTGTTCATCGCGCTCGGCTCGCTGAGCTGGATCGGCATGGCGCGCCTGGCGCGCGGTCAGGTGCTGTCCTATCGGGAGAAAGAGTTCGTCGAGGCAGCGCGCGCAGTCGGCGCCAGCAACCGGCGAATCATCTTCGTTCACCTGCTGCCTAACGTGATCGGACCGCTGATCGTCGCCGAGACGCTGGCCATCCCCGGCTATATCTTCACCGAAGCGTTTCTCAGTTTCATCGGCCTCGGCGTCCAGCCCGGCACGCCGAGCTGGGGCGCGATGATCAGCGAAGTGCGCACGCGCGGCGGGTTCTTCTCGAACCGCTTCATTCTGATCGTGCCAAGCATCGCGCTCGTGATTACGACGCTGTCGTTCAACTTCCTGGGCGATGGTCTGCGAGATGCGCTGGATCCCCGGCTGCGCGGCACATAGCCCTGCGCGCAACTCAGTTGCCGTCAACGCTGGCACGAGGAGATACCCGTTGTGAAACCATCGACACGAATTTCCGGCGCGCTGTTCATCGTGGTAGCCAGCCTGGTCCTGGCGGCCATGGCCTGCTATTCCGATCAGATTCCCGGCCTGTTTGAGTTGACGCCCTATTACACGCCGACGCCGATGCCGACGCCTGCCCAGTCGCGCCTGTCGGTTGGGGACTATGCGCTGGTGCCGCAGGAGCTTGGCCGTGCCTTCTTCAGCCTGACTGTTTATCCTGAGCCGCTCGCCAGCAACCTGCTGAACTCCAAAGCCCTGTGCGACGGCGGCTCGACCGCGCGTGTCCTGTATGCGGCTCAGGGCGAGGATTCAAACGTTTATTACCTGATTAACTGCGTCGGCTCGGTGGGGTGGGCTGCAGAAAATCGTCTGGCGGGTCCGCTCAGATTCGAGCGCAACGACCTGGGGCTGACCATTGCGCCCCCCGGCGAGCAGCGCGTGACCATGCTTGACGAGTTCACGTTGCAGCCCGCGCCGATCTTCATGCAGCAGTGCATGGCCGGAACCATCGTCAGTATTCTCGACATCAAGGTCGCCGACCAGGACGGGGACGGCGTCAAAGAGCTGTACTATCAGGTTGAGTGTCCGCGTGGCACACGCGGCTATCTTGACGAAGCCCAACTGCTCGGCCCGCTGGAAATCAATGTCGGTGACCGCGCGCTGGCCGTGATCGGCGCGACAGACGACGACGAGGTGTACCGGCTCGCCAGCGAGCCAGGCCCGATTACCCCGGAGACGGCTGTCGAAGGAAACTGCATCGAAGGGGCAATCCTGGTCGCCGAAGAGGCCCGCGTGGTGGATGGCGAAGTGTACTACCGCCTGACATGCGGGGACATTTCGGGCTGGGCCAGCAGCGATCGCTTTATCGGCCCCTTCCGCTACGATACCGGCCAGAGAGTGCTGATCTCTGTACAGCCAATCGCCACCTTCAACACCGAACCAGAGCCATCCGAAGACGAGTTCGAAGAAGGCGCCCCGGCCCCGGCGGCCAGGGAGCCGGAAGTGATTTACACGGTGCCCCCCGCCTTCCTGACCACCGGCCCCGGTCCGGCCGTCTTCGAGACAGAAGAAACGGAGTCGAACGTGGTCGGCGTCTGCCCGACGCGCTCGGTTGCGACCATCAGCCAGTACGCCGGCTTCGACGGCGTCATCTACTATCAGGTGACCTGCCAGGGATGCATGGCCGACGAGGTGCAAACCGAGCAGCAGACGATCAGCGTGGGCAACGCCACCAGCACCGGCATCGTCTCGATCTGCCCGCAAACGCAGGAACTCACCGGGTGGGTCGATCAGGAGACGCTGCGTGGGCCGCTGCCCTTTGTGCCGGGCGACAGCGTGCGCATCAAAGACAGCAGCTACACACTGGAAACAACCGAAGAAGGACAGACCTTTGTGCGCTTGCCGACCACAACAAGCGGCGCTTTCGCGCTCACGCCGACCAGCCAGCACGTCGAGTTTGCGGGGCGCTGCCCGGTCGATGCTGAATTTGTGATCACCGACTTCGCTATCGAGCAGGCGCGCACCGGCACCGGCCTCAACTTTTACTTCAAGCTGGAGTGCACCGGCCAGCCCGCGTCGTACACCCGCACCGATCAGGGTGGCCGGACGAGCACGGCGACAGTCCGCTATGATGAAACGGCCAGCGAAACGATCACTGGCTGGGTGCTGGCGCGCGATCTGGAGCTTGCCGGATCGTAGCCCCAGGTAGTAACCGGACAGCAGGGCCGCATGCAGGCCCGTCTGAGGCAAACAGGTAGGGACGCAAACCATGACCGCAACAACAAAACGACTGCCTGCCGATCAGGGGATTCTTAAGAACACACTCAACACGATTGTGCGGATGCTGGGCGGGACAAGCATGATCAAGTTCCTGGTCCGGCGCCTGCTGGCTGCGATCCCGGTGCTGCTGGCGATCTTGTTGGTGACTTTCGCGCTGATCCACGCCCTGCCGGGCGGGCCGTTCAACGCCGTTGGCCAGCGGCGCATGCCGGATTATATGGTGGAGCAGCTCAAAGAGAAGTTCGGACTGAACAAACCGCTGTTCTTCAACACGCCCAGTGACGGCTATTTCCCCGATGGCAGCGACTGGAAGATCATCGGCTATCGCAATGAGCAGGTCACCACAGGCGGCGGGCAGACCGGCGGCGTGCGCACCGAAGTGCGCCGGGTGCTGCGCGTCGACCTGTTCGACTCGCAGTTCTTCAACTATCTGTGGGGCGCGCTGCGGCTTGATTTCGGCCCGTCGCTCAATGTAGCCCTGCGCGATCAGAACGTTCAGGTCGGCGACGAGATCGCCCGTCGCCTGCCGGTGTCGATGCAAGTTGGCATTTTCGCCGTGATTCTTGGCTTTGCGTTGGGGATCCCCCTGGGCGTGCTGGCCGCCGTCTACCACAACACCCTGGTCGACTATTTCGCGATGTTTTTCGCGGTTCTCGGCCAGGCAACCCCGGCAATCGTCCTGGCGCCTGTGCTGATCATTATTTTCGCCGTCGAACTGCAGTGGGTGCCGGTCATCGATCAGCGCAACCAATGGCGTGCCGGACCGGAGTTCTCGCTCTATTACCTGCAGATCCTGGCGCTACCGGTCATTACGCTGGCAACCGGGATGAGCGCCAGCATCGCGCGCCTGACGCGGGCGAGTCTGCTCCAGGTTCTGCACGAGGATTACGTGCGCACGGCGCGTGCAAAGGGCCTTCGAGAGCGGGCCGTCATCTATGTGCACGCGCTGAAAAACGCGCTCATTCCGGTGGCGACCATCATCGGCCCGCTGCTGGCCGGCGTGCTGACGGGCACCTTTGTCGTCGAGCTGATCTATACGATCCCGGGTCTGGGCAAGGTCTTCGTGGACAGCGTCGCGGCGCGCGACTACACGATGATCATGGGCGTTTCGCTGCTGTATTCGGTCTTTCTGATCATCGGCAACATCCTGGTCGACGTCATCTACACCTGGCTGGACCCGCGCATCCGGTTCGATTGAGCACACTTTGCCATCCGAATACACGAGGGCGCCCGGCATGACGCGCCCTCTTTTCATTCTGCTGAGACGGTCGGGGCGAACAGGTTGTCGTTTCGGGCCGGATCGATACAATTAACCGGACGAGAAAGCCTGCCCAACAGCCTGGCAGGCAGGCGCCTGCCCCTATCCCCATCACCTACCCATGGCGCGGCGCAATTCACAACCGGCCGGTGAGATTGCCGGCCGCAGGGAACGAAACCGGATGATCTACGGTCGAATAGACGTCTACTGGCCCGACGGGCCGATCGAGAGCTACCGGCTCGAGAAAACGGCCACCGCGGTCGGCCGCTCGACCGGAAATGACATAGTCCTCGATACAACGGCGATCTCGCGCTATCACGTCACCTTTACCGTCAAGAACCAGCAAGTCTATATTGAAGATCTCCAGTCGGTAAACGGGACGTATGTCGACGGGGTGCGCATCGCTGCCAACGAGCCGTATCTGTTGCGCGGCGGCGAAGAGATCCAGATCGGCGATATTCGCCTGATCTATCATCCCGCGGCGGAGCCGCTCCTGGAAGGCGGCGAGACGACGCAGCGCATCGTGCTCTCCCAGCTCACGTACCGCGTCGAGATGGAAGGGCCGGAGATGAGCGTCGCGCCCGGAGCACACTGCCAGGCCGTCCTCAAAATTGAGAACCTGGGGGACACCCCCGACCGTTATTTCGTCGAGCTGGAAGGGCTGCCGACGACCTGGGTCCGCATCGACCGGCTGGAGTTGGAAGTAGACCCCGGCGACACGGCGCAGGTGATCATCAGCTTCAAACCGCTGCGGCGCAGCGAAAGTGCCCCCGGCGATTATCCGTTTGTGGTGCGCGTGCGCTCCAGATCCAGCCCGGCGCAGACCATTGACGCGCCTGCCACGCTGCGCGTGCTGCCCTACAGCGGGTTTGGGATGGCGCTCGCGCCGCTCGACTCGGCAGACGGGCTGTTTAAGCTGTATCTGCACAATCAGGGCAACGCGCCGCTTCCGTTGTCGCTGCGCGGCATCGATCCATCCCGGCGCCTGATGTTCCGGCTGCCGGCGAACAGCATCGTGCTCGCGCCCGGAGAGCGCCAGACAATCACCGGGGCGGCACGTCCACGCCGCCGCCACTGGATCGGGAACGAGCACGAGATCGAGTTCGCCATTGCCGCCGAAGCGCAGGACGCATCCCGCTTCTTTGCTGCCGTTCCCGGCCGGGTCCGCGTGAGAGGGCTGCTGCCCGCCTGGGCACCGGCGCTGCTTGTGCCGCTGCTCGGCCTGATCGCGCTGGTCGCCGTTGGGGTTGTCCTGCTCGTCTT
This sequence comes from Thermoflexus sp., assembly GCA_020724465.1. Lineage (GTDB taxonomy): Bacteria > Chloroflexota > Anaerolineae > Aggregatilineales > Aggregatilineaceae > DYGX01. The sequence continues at coordinate 156,728 of DYGX01000002.1, read as the reverse complement.
GAACGGCAACGGCGACGAGCCGCCGCCAACATCGCCCGCCCCGTCGATCCTCTCGTTTACGACTGCCAGCCCCTCGATTATGCTGGGCGATATCGCCCAGGTGAGCTGGCAAGTTGTCGATACCGAGCGCGTGACGCTGGTGATCGCCCAGGGGGACACCCAGCAGCAGATCACCGCTCAGCCGAACGAGTCGCCCTATGCGCTGGCGTTCGACCGTAGCGGCCTGTATACGATCACACTCACGGCGCTGCGAGGCGAGGCCGCCGCATCTGCCACCACCACGATCGAAGTGCTGCCCGAGGTGATGCTGAGCGTCGAGGTGGTTGACGCGAGCGAGCTGGTCCGGCACGTCGAGCGCGACGTGCGCCTGACGTGGCAGGTCAACGGCGCGCGGGCGATGGACGGCGGCTACGCGATCACCATTGTCAGCTCGGACCAGACCGCCCCGCTCTTTGCGGCACCTCTGCCGGCCAGCGGGTCGGAGATCGTCACAGTAGCGCCTAGCAGCAGCGAAGCCGAGTGGCTGGTCACGCTCTCGGCCCAGGGCGAAGACAACGTGATGGCGAGTGTTACGCAGAGCCTGCGCATCACGGAGCCGTCGTGCCAGCTCAGCGCGACACGGACGGTCGTCCGCAGCGGGCCTGGGGAACTGTATTCAGCCGTCGTGCCCCCGCTTGAGACATCTGGCGGCAGCACGCTGCTGCTGCGCCCGGTCGCGCGCACGCCGCAGGGAGACTGGCTCAAGATCGTGCTCGGCGTCGGGGATACGGCCCGCACCGGCTGGGTCGCGCTGGCCGATCTGCGCTGCACCAACTTCGATCCGGCGCACCTGATGGTAACCACGGACTTCCCCCCGCCGCCGGTCCAGACCGTTCCCACGGCCACACCATCGCCCGGTATGACCCCGGCTGTACCCTCTCCGGCAGTTACGCAAACACCTCTGTCCGGCGCTCAATGAGTAATCCGCGCTGCGATCTCGTACAATTAGAAAGGGGGAACACATCAGGCGGCCGGGAACGTCGCGATCCATGCGCATCGGTGGTGCAGCCTTACGCGGTATGAGCAAGCGGAAACCAGAATTGTGACACGCCCACTCGTTGTTTTCACCGCAATCCTGATACTGGCCCTGCCGGGGATTCTGGCGATGGGGCCGGCGCCTCAGGGGCGTCCGGACGTTGAGCTGTCCATTGCCGCCGGCTATAACGGATATTTCCGGAGCGGGCAGTGGACTCCCGTTCGCATCATCGCCAGCAACCTCGGCGAAGACATCGCAGGCGAGGTGCGCGTGCGTACCGGTGGCTTGAGCGGAATCGCTGAGACGATCTACAGCACGCCGCTCGATCTACCGCGCGGCGCGCGCAAGCAAGTCTTTCTGTACGTGTCCCTCGGCAGCTTCAGCCAGGACTTGCAAGTCGAGCTCATCGATCAGGACGGGAACGTCGCGCGACGCGCCAGCACACGCGCGCGGTTGGCGGAGCTTGGCGATGTGTTGTACGCCGTGATCACCGCCTCGCCGCTGGGCGCCGTTGACCTGACCGCCGCATCGCCGGGTATCGCCGTCGCGCGCCAGGTGACGTGGCAGGTCAACGATATCCCCCCGGCTGCCGAGGCTCTCGCCGGGCTGGACGTCATACTGTTCCACGATGTGGACACCGGCGCCCTATCCACCGAGCAGACAACGGCCATCAAACGCTGGGTGCTGACCGGCGGGCATCTGATCGTGGCGGGCGGAGACGCCTGGCAGCGCACCACCGCCGCTTTTCAGGATATCCTGCCGGCCTCGTTGCAAGGGACGGCTGCTGCTCCAGTCACGGCTCTGGCGGAATACATCGGCGCCAGCCCCGAGCCCCTCGCCGTCGAAGCGACAGTGACCCGCGCGCTGCCGCACGAAGGCACGCGCATAATCGTTTCCGGCGCAGATCTCCCGCTGATCGTGCGCGGCGCATACGGCTCCGGCACGGTTGATTTCATTGCGATGGATCCCAATACCGAGCCGCTTCGCTCTTGGGGCGAAAAGGCGCGGCTGTGGACTGCGCTGATCACCAGCACAGGGCAGCAGCCAAGCTGGGCCAGCGGGTTCTCAAGCTGGCAGATCGCGCGCGAGGCCACCCTGACCACGTCCAGCACCGTTCTGCCGACGCTGATCCAGTTGTGCGGCTTTCTCGGGCTATACATCGCGCTGGTCGGCCCGCTAAACTATCTGATCCTTCGGCAGCTCAACCGGCGCGAACTGGCCTGGATCACCATCCCGGCGATCATTCTGATCTTCAGCGTGCTGGCCTATACGGTCGGTTTCAATCTGCGCGGCAACACGGCGACCGTCAACCGCCTGACCGTGGTGCGCATGTGGCCGGATAGCGACGAGGCCGAAGTGCACAGCCTGATCGGGATCCACTCGCCGCGCCGCAGCGTCTATAACATCGCCGCGGAACGCGGGCACCTACTCCGCACGCTCCCCGGCCTGGGCAGCGGTTTGAACGTCCCGGCGCATATCAACGAGTCTGTGCGTTATATCGCCGAGGGAGTCCCGATCGACGCAGGGACGGTGTCCAGTTTCGCCGCCAGCGGCTTCACTGCCGCGCCCCCTATCGAGGCGTTCGCTGAATGGGAGCTGGGTCCGGGGCAGTCGGCCCGGCTGCGCGGAACAGTGATCAACAACGGCGATGTCCCGCTGCAGGATGCCGTGATTCTGGTGAAGGGTGCCAGCCGGTCTCTGGGAGCAGTGGCGCCGGGCGAGCGGCGTACGTTCAGCATTTCGGTTAACCCACAGGATCCCGCGCCGCTGACGCTCGGCAGCCCGCTCAGCCAGTATACGCCGTATCGGATGCCGTCGTGGCAATACGGATACAGCCGCCTGGGTTGGTGTTTCAACCCGGAAGGGTTGTATCTTACCCTGCCCGATGTGATGGGCCAGGAGACGTTCTCGTGCGCGTCGGCAGGAGTCAGCCCGCGCGACCAGGAGATCCGGCGGCGCTTCCGGCTGCTGGGGGCGCTGATTGTGGATCGCGATGAGAGCGGCGGGCGCGGAGCCGGCGCGTACCTGTTCGCCTGGAGCGAGCAACCGGGTGTTGGCATTGAGCTGATCGGCAAGACACAGCGGGTTGAGGACACCACGCTCTACATCGTCGAGATCCCGGTCTCCACCCACGTCGATGAAGAAATCGTCGAGATCCCGCCTGGGCTGACAACCTGGACCACCCTGCCCGGCGGCATCGCCAACCTGACTCCTGTCCAGTTTCAGCTTAGCGGGAGCGACGTCGCGGAGTTTCAGTTCATGCCGCTGCCGCAGTTCCGGCTGGGCCACGTCGCGCAGATCGACGTGCACTTCCGCGCGCGGGGCCTGCTGAACGTCGAGATCTGGGATTGGCGCGCCAACACGTGGCGGCGCGTGGCGCTGGATCCGAATGATCCGGTCACGACGATCGGCAGCGCCACACGCTATACCGGCCCGGAGAATGCCGTCAACGTGCGCATCAGCTCCGCCGACGCGGTTGCTTTTCATGTGATTGACTATGTGAAAATCGGGTACCGGGGCCGGCTGGTGGGCACCGTCGGGCCGTCCCCTCAAGCGCAAACGACACCGGGCTAGATTGAGCAGATGAGATGGCTGAAGAACTGATTATCGAGACGCATGGATTGGTCAAGCGGTATGGCAAGCTGGTTGCCGTCAACAATCTCTCATTGCAGGTGCCGCGCGGGGCAATCTACGGCTTTGTTGGCCCAAACGGCGCCGGTAAAACGACTACCATGCGGATTCTCACGACGCTGATCACACCGACGGCCGGGGATGCATACGCCGCTGGTTATTCGGTGGTCGATTACCCGCGCGAGGTGCGGCGCGCCATCGGCTATATGCCCGACTTCTTCGGCGTCTACGACGACATGAAGGTCTGGGAATACCTCGATTTCTTCGCCGCCTGCTACGAAATCCCCGAGCGCGACCGCCCCGGTCTGATCAACGACCTGCTGGCGCTGGTGGATCTGTCGCACCGTCGCGATGACATGGTCGAGAAGCTGAGCCGCGGCATGAAACAGCGTCTCAGTCTGGCGCGCACGCTGGCGCACGATCCAGAAGTGCTGATCCTCGACGAGCCGGCATCCGGGCTGGACCCACGCGCCCGCATCGAGATTCGGGAGTTGCTGGTCGAGATGTCGCGCATGGGCAAGACCATCTTCTTCTCGTCTCACATCCTGGCGGATGTGGCGGAGATCTGCACGCATCTCGGCATCATCGAGAGCGGCGAGATGGTCGCCCAGGGAACCGTCGCGGACATTCGCCGCCAGTTGATGCCCACGCGCGAGATCCAGATCACGCTGCTCGGCCAGGTTGAACAGGCCAAAGAGACTCTGCTGCACGTCGAGGGAGTAACCGGCATCAACGACATGCCGGACGATCACGGGCGCCGCCGGATTCGCGTCGATTTCACCGGAGACGACGAGGGAGTCAGCCAGCTGCTGTTCGCGCTGTCGTCGCGGGGGATTCCGGTGGTGAACTTCGCGGAAGAAACGCACGATCTCGAAACCGTCTTCATGCGGGCGACCAAGGGCATCGTGTCATGAGTCGGGCGACATCGAGGCAGGGATGACTACACAACTCGGGCACGCCCCGCAGAACGGCCTGCGCCGTCGATGGGGTTATCTGGTCGACAACCCGGTGTTCACGAAAGAAATCCGCGGGCGGATGCGCGGCTCGCGAGCGTTCGCCGTCCTGACGTTCTATCTGGTGGTGCTGGGCGCGTTCACCGGGCTGATGTATCTCGCCGTGGCCGAATCGTCAATGAGCGTCAGCGGGCAAAGCAACGTCGGCGAGATCGGGCGGACGTTGTTCGTCAGCATCGTGGCGATCGAGATGCTGCTGGTCGCCTTCATCGCCCCGGCCTTTACCGCGGGCGCGATCAGCGGCGAGCGCGAGCATCAGACGTTCGACCTGCTGCGCACCACCCTGCTCTCGCCGGTGGCGCTGGTGCTGGGAAAGCTGACCTCGTCGATGCTGTACGTGCTGCTTCTGCTGCTGGCGGCCGTGCCGCTGCAAAGCATCGCGTTTTTCTTCGGCGGCGTGGCCGAGACCGAAGTCATCCTGTCGTTTGTCATCCTGATCTGCACCGCGCTGCTGTTCAGCACCATCGGCATCTACTTCTCCGCGCGCTCGCACCGCACCCTGTCAGCCAGCGTGCTGACGTATGTCACTGCAACGTTCTTCACCTTCGGACTTCCGGTCATGATCGGCGGCATCCTGGTGCTCTTCGGGTTTTCGCCCAACAACATCCAGTCCACCACCACGCAGCTTGCCCTGCTCTATATTCTGGGTGGCGTCCTCTCGACCAACCCGGCGGCAACCGCCCTGCTCACCCAGTATGTGCTCCTCAACCAACAAACTATTGGCACGTTCACGTATACCTTATCAGGTGGCGAGACGATCACGCTGATCTCGCCCTGGATTCCGTTCAGCGTCATCTACTTGACCCTGACCGCCATTGTCTTCGCGCTGGCTGTGCACCGCGTCCGGCAGATTGAGAACTGATGTTCGGGCAATTTCGCTCAGGGCGGGGTACAATTGAGAGGCGAAATAGAGCGGTATTGAGCGCGCCATGAACACAATCACGCTCCAACACACCGAACGCACCCTTGTTCACGCGGTCCGGCGCTGGAACCGGCACCTGCACGCCACGCGCAGCGTGGTGTGGGGGCCGCGCAGTGTGATCGCCGGGCTGCTCGTGGGGGTGGCGCTCGCTCTCGTCTCTCGGTTGCGCCCCTGGCTGCTGCCCGCCGAGATCGCCCAGATTACCGGCGCGCTGGCTGCCGGGTTGCTGATCGCCGCGCTCGGCTGGATCTGGCTGCGTCCGCGGCCGGTCCTGCGCGCGGCGCGCTGGTTTGACCGGCGCTTCGCGCTCAAGGAACGCACCAGCACCGCGCTTGAGCTGACGGCGGGAACAATTCCGGCGCCCCCCGCTCTTGTCGAGCGGCAGTTGTCCGACGCGCTGCGCAGCGCCGAGTCGGTCAATCTGGCGGCGCGGCTGCCCATCCGGTTCCGGTGGCTGGAGCTGGGCGTCATGGCGGCGCTGGCCGCTTTGCTGGCCGTCTTGCTGCTGACGCACAACCCCCACACGACCCGCCTGCTGGCCGAGCGCGAGCTTGATCAGGCAATTGCCGAGCAGATCGCCAGCTTGGAGCGGCAGATCGAGGAGATTGACCGCAATAACAGCCTGACCGAAGAAGAGAAAGCGGCGCTGCGCCAGCCGCTGGAAGAGGCGCTTGAGATCCTGCGACAGCAGGACATCAGCCAGCAGGAAGCTGTTGCCGCAATGGCCGAGGCCCAGCAGGCGATGCGCGACCTGAGCGAAGGGCTGCTCGGCGAAGAGCGCGAGGCGTACCAGCAAGCCGCGGGCGCGCTGGCGGGGGCGAATGCGACCTCGGAGCTGGCGCGTGCGCTCCGGCGGCCCGACCTGGCCGCTGCTGCTGAGGCAGCCGAGCAGGCGGCGCGAGAGATGGGGCGCGAGCTGTCGTTCGCGGAGCGCCAGGATCTCGCCGAGCGCCTCGAACAGGCGGCTGACGCGCTTCAAGAAACCAACCCGGCCCTGTCCGAGCAGCTCCGGAACGCTGCCGAAGCTCTGCGCCAGGGGGACATGGAAGCGGCCCAGGAAGCCATGCGGCAGGCGGCGCAGGCCGCCCGCGACCAGCAACAGCAGCTTCAGCAGTCGCCGCTGGCGCAACAGGCGCAGGCCGCCGCCCAACAGATGCGCTCCGGCCAGCAGCAGATCGCGCGGGCGGGCCAGCAAGCCTCGCAGCAGCAGGCGAGCGCCGGGCAACAGCCGGGCATGGGCAGCCAGCAATTCCAGAGCGGCCAGCAACAGCAGCCCGACAGCGGGTCGCAGCCGGCTTCGGGTGACTCCGACCAGACCAGCGATCTCGGCGTGCAGTCCGGCGAACCCGGTCAGAGCTTGCGCTCGGGCGAGGGCCAGCCGTCGGACCAGGGCGGCGAGGGCGAAACGGAATCGTCACGCACGGGCCAGCAGGGAGACGGCGAGGCCCTGGGCGACGAAGCTGCGATGAGCGGCGAGCTGAGCGCGCAGCTTGGCGGCGAGCAGATGGCGCCAGGCGACTCCACCCAAAGCCTGCAAGGCCAGGAAGGCGAGCAGCGGGCGGCCCTGGCCGCAGGCGAAGGCGAAGGCGGGGCCGGAACCGACACAACGCAGGGTCCGACCGCGCCGCCGGGTGAGATTTCGGTCGGCAACAGCCCGGGCGAGGGAGATTCGGCTCTGCGGCGGTTCGAGGCCGTCTACGCGCCATCATGGATTGGCGGCGAGAGCAACACCGCGCTCGATGTCGGCGGGCAGATCACGGGCGAAGAGTCTATTCCTGGGCAACAGGGCGAGTTCACGCGGAACCCGGCCGGGCAGTCTACGCTGCTTTATCAGAACGTGTTCGGCAACTACCGGGATTTCGTCGGGCAGGCGCTCGAAAGCGGCCGCATTCCGCTCGTCCAGCGCGACATTATTCATGACTACTTCTCGTCGCTGGAGCCGTAAGGACTCCAGCTTACGACAAGGACCTGATGACCGGTGAATGTCAATCATCCCCGTGTCAGTTTGTGCCTGGTAATCATGATCGGCGGTCTGCTGGCCGGCTGCATTAAGCCGGACGAGGTCGAGCAGCCTGTCGCGACGCCGACTTTGCCCTCCATGCCGGCAGGCGAGCCGCTTGAGGCGCCGGTTCCCACGCTGTCGTCGGGCGAGCCGGTCAGCCCGCCGCTGGCCGCCGATCCGATCACCCTGATCGCCGAGTTTATCCAGCGGCGGGGCGATGTGCCGTCCAACATTACGATCTGGACGGATCAGCGGCTGGAACCCGACCAGCTCCAGGCGTTCACCTATAGCGGCGCTGCGGGCGAGCCGTGCGCGGGCTTCCTGCTCAGTGCGGTACCGGGCGCCCCGTCGGACAACGGGGCCGTGGCCTGCGCCGAAGACCTCGCCGCCGGGGCATTTGCGGGCATCACGCTCTTTCTGACTTCCGACGGCCAGCCCTACTCGATCGTCTTCGGGCAGGTGTTTGATCCCACCGTGTCCGCTATTACCGTGATTTATACCGACGGGTCGAGCGCCAACGCGCCACCAGTGCAGGGTGGGTACGTGCTTGTGACCCCCGGAATCGCGGAAGTGTCCGCCATCATCGGCGTCGATCCGGCGGGCAACACCGTGATCCCCAACGTCCCGCAGTCCGCAGTTCGCTAGCGCGCCGCGCCCACACCAGGACAAGGAACAACAGCCATGACAGATGCCATCGCCACCGAAATCAGCGTTGAGGAATTCCACGCCACCACGAGCGCGATCTTGCGCGAAGTCAGCAAAGTGATCGTCGGGCAGGACATGGTGGTGCGCCAGGTTTTGATCTGCATCATCGCCGGGGGCCACGCGCTGCTCGAAGGCGTGCCGGGCCTGGGCAAGACGATGTTGATCCGCACCCTGGCGGATGTGCTTGACCTCAAGTTTTCGCGCATCCAGTTCACGCCGGACCTGATGCCGGCGGACATCGTCGGCACCAACATCATGGAAGAAGCCGAAGACGGGCGCCGCACGTTCCGGTTCGAGGCCGGCCCTGTCTTCGCCAACCTGGTTTTGGCCGACGAAATCAACCGGGCGACGCCCAAGACCCAGTCTGCACTGTTAGAGGCCATGCAGGAAAAAGCGGTCACCGTCGCCAACCAGCGCTACATCCTTACGCCGCCGTTCTTCGTCCTGGCAACGCAGAACCCGCTCGAAATGGAAGGAACCTACCCACTGCCCGAAGCTCAGCTCGACCGCTTCCTGTTCAAGGTCGATGTGCTGTTCCCGTCCCCGGCCGAGCTGGTCGAGATCATGGGGCGCACGACGGGCGCCGAAGTGCCCCGCGCCGACAAAGTCGCCAGCGGTGCGCAGATCAACGCGATGGGCGGGCTGGTGCGGCAGGTCCCCATCGCGACCCATCTGAGCGAGTACATCGCGCGGCTGGTGATCGCCACCCACCCCGACTCACCCACCGCCCCGGAGTCCGTGCGCCAGTTCGTGCGCTATGGCTCCAGCCCGCGCGGCGGTCAGGCGATGGTGCTCGGTGCCAAGGTCAACGCGCTGCTCGACGGGCGCTATAACGTCGCCTACGACGACGTCGCGGCGGTGGCTCCGGCAGCGCTGCGCCACCGCATCATTCTGAATTTCGAGGGCCAGGCCGAAGGGGTCCCCCCCGACGCCATCATCGAGGATCTGCTGGCACACGTCCCCACGGGAGAGTGAGCATGCTGCTAGAAGAGTGTCTGCAGCGCATCCTGACCGAGCCTACCCCCGAAGACCTGTGGATGCTGCAACCCGTCCTGCGCGGGCAGGCTTCGCCGGCAGCGCAGCGCGTGCAGGATGCTGCGCGGCAGTTCTATTGCTACCTGGTCAACGTGCGCAGCAAGCTCACCTCGAAGCAGCACAGCGTGTTGGGAGCGGTGCTGGCCGCGACCTCGATCGGGGTCATCAGCGCGCGCGACCTGCTCGACTCCGCCGCCAACGACCCGGAGCATCTGCTCCAGCATATGCTGGCAGGCGGCCTGGCCGGGAGCGCCGAAGGGCTGGCCACGCTGCAGCACGTTCGCGCCTGGGAAACCGAGTTCGCCTCGGTGCACGAAGAAGCGCTCTGGGAGCTTTACGGCCTGCTGTGGGATCTGGCCGCCGACCGCCGACCCGATCAGCCGGTCGAAACGCGCCACGCGCTGATTGAGCAGCTTCTCGCGCCGGCGCGGGTGCCCGAGCTGGATGGCCTGGTGCGGATGGCTTACCTCATTCGTATCTTCCAGATTGTGTTGGTTCTCCTGGCGCAGCCGCTGCTCGCGCCTCGTCGCGATGTCGTAGCCTCTGAAGGCGAAACCGCATGAGCACCGGCAATCCCATTGTCACCGAAAACCTGACTAAACATTTCGGGCGCGGCCACAAGCGAATCGAAGCCGTGAAAGCCCTCAATCTGGTGCTGCTGCCGGGCCAGGTGTACGGCTTCCTTGGTCCCAACGGCGCGGGCAAGACGACCACCATCCGCTTGCTGCTCGGCCTGCTCCATCCGACCAGCGGGCACGCCTATGTTTACGGCAAGGACGTTCAGCGGCACCCCGAAGTGCTGCGGCGGGTCGGCGCGATTGTCGAGGGGGCCAGCTTCTACAACTTTCTGACGGCACGGCGCAACCTGGAAGTGTTCGCGCGCACGGCGAACCGCTATGACCCGGCGCGCATCGACGCGCTGCTTGAGCAGGTCGGGCTGGCGGAGCGTGCCAACCAGCGTGTGAAGGGCTACTCGACCGGCATGAAGCAGCGGCTGGGGCTGGCCGCGGCCTTGCTGAGCGATCCCGATCTGCTCATCTTCGACGAGCCGACTAATGGGCTGGACCCGAGCGGGATGCACGAGATCCGCGAGTTCATCCGCCGGCTGGCAACCGAGCAGGGCAAGACGATCTTCCTGTCCAGCCATCTGCTGAGCGAAGTGGAACAGATCTGCGACCGCGTGGCGATCATCCAGCGCGGCGCGATCGTGCGCGAGGGTGCAGTGGGCGATCTGCTCGACGCGAAGACCACGCTGCGCGTTGAAGCCAGCCCGCTGGACGCGGCCCGCGCCGCCCTGGGCGATCGGTGGCACGTGACGACCAACACCACCTGGCTGAGCGTCGAAGCGACTCGTGACGAGATCCCGGCCATCGTTCGCCGGCTGGTGCAGCACAACGTCGATGTGTATCAGGTGACCAGCCAGCGGCAGTCGCTGGAAGAGTATTTCCTGTCGGTTGTGGAAGCGGAGACGCCCCATGCTTAACCTTTTCCGCGCCGAATGGAACAAGATCGCCGGGCACCGCTGGCTGACCAGTTGCCTGATCTGGATCTTCCCGGTCGGCGCTGTGGCCTTCACGCTCGTCATGGCGTTGATTCTATCGCTCTCGGAATCGGCGCGCCTGGCCTTCCGCAGCGATACCGTGCAGTGGACCGAGCAACTTGTCGGTACGTGGGGCTTTCTCAACAACCCGTTGGGACGCCTGCTGCTGATCGGGTTCACCGCCGTGATGTTCGCCGGCGAATACCAGTGGCAGACCTGGAAAAGCATCATCCCGCGCAACCGGCGCGTGCCGCTGATCCTAAACAAGTTCGTCACGCTGGGTGTGTTTGTCGTTGTCGCATTCGCGCTCATGTCTGTGCTGCTGACCTTGGGCATGGGGCTGCTGCGCGCCATCGCCGACGCGCCTTACCCGCCCGAGTTGAGCGCGAGCGTGATCCGGACCACGGTGAGCGACTACACGCGCTCGGCAGTTTTGGGCTTCATCTCGACGCTCATCGCCGCCGGTTACGCCGCGCTGGCCGCCATGCTGACGCGCTCGATCCTGGGCGGCGTGCTGGTGGCCTACGCCGTGACCTTTGCAGAAAACCTGTCGGCGGTCGGCCTGATTCTGATCGCCTACTTCCTGGACCTCCCCGGCATCCTGCAGCTTTACCGCTTCACGCCCGGTTACAATTTGCTGAATCTGGATGCGTGGATCCGTACCGGAGCGGGAAACCCGATCGTCTTGGACTACGGCGCAAACCGCGTGGAGCTTGCGGACAGCTTCGGCTTCTCGGCAGTGGTCATCGCGGCATGGGTCATCGGGCTGATCGGGCTGACGACGGCGCTGTTCAGGCGTCAGGACATTACGTCCTGAAGGGCGGCAAAGCATGGCCGAGCGACTCTTTGACGAAACCACGCTGCGCAAGCTCGACAGCCTGATGCTGATCGCCCAGAAGATTCGCGCTGGCGCGATCAAAGGCGAGCGCCGATCGTCGCGGCGCGGAACCAGCATCGAGTTTGCCGACTATCGCAACTACGTGCGCGGCGACGACCTGCGGCGCATCGACTGGAACATCTACGCGCGCCTGGATCGCCCCTTCATCAAACTGCTGGAAGACGAAGAAGACCTGGCCGTATATCTGCTGCTCGACGCATCGGCCAGCATGGACTGGCCGCGCAGCGGAAACCGGGATCAGCACAAGTTTCTCTACGCGCGGCGCGTGCTGGCGGGCCTGGCCTATATCGCGCTGGGCACAGGCGATCGGGTGGCGGTCCAACTGCTGCGGCGGGACGGAGTCGCTCATCTGGGGCCGCTGCGCGGGCGCGGGCAGACTCTCAAGCTGCTGGCCTGGTTGGAAGACGGGTACACGCGCGGCGAGCTTGACCTGAACGCAGCCCTGCGCGAAGTGGCGCTGCGCACAACCCGGCCGGGCCTGGTCATCCTGCTTAGCGATCTGATGGTGCCGGACGGCCTCGAAGACGGCCTGCGCACGCTCCAGGGACGCGGACACGAGATTGCGGTGATCCAGGTGCTGTCGCCCGACGAGGTCGAACCGCAGATCAGCGGCGACCTGAAGCTCATCGACGTGGAAACAGGCGCGCCGCAAGAGGTCTCGATCGATCCGAGTATCCTGGAACTATACCGCCAGCGGTTTGAAGCGTGGCAGAACCAGATCGCGGCTTTCTGCGTGCGACGCGGCATCCATTTCGTCATGGTCGAGACCAGCATGCCCTGGGAGCAGCTTCTGCTCATGGAGCTGCGGCGGCTGGGTGTGGTTCGCTGATGGCCGGCATGCTCGCTTCGTTCCCGTCACGCGCTATCCTCGGCGTCGCCATCGCCATTCTGATCGCGGCGTTTGGGCTGCGGCTGTGGGACCTGGGCGGTCCGAGTGTCTGGCACGACGAAGCCTGGTCGATCCGAGCCATCCGCGACCCGATCGGCACACCCGACGACAACACCCCGCCGGTCTATTACAGCCTGATGCACCTGCTCTATCTCGGCGCGGGCGACTCCGCCTTTGCGCTGCGCTACGGCTCGCTGCTGATCGACCTGGTGACCGTGGCGCTGGCGATTCACCTGGCGCGCGCCTGGTCAGGGCGCGAGGCGGCGATCCTGGCAGGGATCCTGTTCGCGGCGTCGCCCCTGCTGTGGGCGTACGCGCGCGAGATCCGCGCCTACGTGCTGGTCCCGCTGCTGACGCTGATCCTGCTTGGCCTGGCGGACCGGCTACTCAAGCGGCGAGACGGCATCGCCTGGAAGAGCGGCGCGGCCCTGCTGGCGGCCGAGATCGCCCTGCTCTACACGCACAACCTGAGCGTGCCGGTGGTGGCGTGGCTAAACCTCGTTCTGATTGGGGTGTGGGCGTTGCGGCGGCAGTGGAAAATGCTGTCCGTCTGGCTGGCGAGTCAGGTCGTGGCGCTGGTCGCCTATCTGCCCTGGGTTTTGGGCCAATCCCCCAGCGGCACGCCGCTCAACACACCGCCGCGCTTGAGCATGAATCTGGCGTGGGACATCTGGCGGGCGTATTTCGCCCCGGTTCCGGCGTTGGTCGGCGCGAAGCTGGAACTGGACATCGCCAGCGCGCTGTTCGGGCTGGTGGCGCTGGCCGCTGGCGTGGCGCTGCTGATCCGGCGCCGCACGCAGCGAAGCCTGCTGGTTCTGTCCCAGGCGCTGCTGCTGCCCCCCCTGGCGACCATCGAATTGTGGGCGGCGCACATTGACTTCCACCCGCGCTATTACCTCGCGGGAGTTCCCGCCGCCCTGCTCACGGTTGCGCTGGGCCTGGACAGTCTGCCGGACGAGTTTGGCCTGCGGCGCAGCGCGCTGGTGGGCGGCGTTGCCGTCGCCGCCGCAGCCGCCGCTGCCAGCCTGACCACCACCCTCAGCCAGCCGCGCTATCAGCACGATGATTTTCGCGCTATCGCCAGGTATTACGCCGGCCTGCCGCCGGACGCGCTGATCGTCATCCCGTACGGCTGGGAGCCGGCGCTGGAAGAATACTACATCGACAAGCTCGGCGTGCAGGCGGCGGTGGTGGGCGTGCCGCTGCACAGCCCGGCGCGCGAGGCTATTGCGCGGATCAATGCTGCCCTGGCGGAGCGAACCACTCCGGCGCATGTCGAACTGCTGACCTGGTACCAGCTACCGGCGGACGAACGGGGCATGTTCCCCTGCCTGCTGAGCGCCGCCGGGCGCCCAACCGGGCACGCGCTCACCGTGCAGGGGCTGACGACCACCTCGTATCAGATTGAGCGGCCGCTGGCGCTGGACACAGTCGAGAGCGAGGCCGACTTCGGCCTGCTGCGGCTTGAGAGCGCCGCCGCTGCCAGCGCGCGCTCGGTGTGCCTGAACACGGCGTGGATGCTGCCCGCGCCCACGGCGAGCGACTGGCGCGTGGCGGCGCGCTTGGTGACCACCCGCCCGCCGGGCTGGACCATCGCGCGTAGCGACACGGACATCCGGCGCGACGATCAGGCGCCGACCTCAGCCTGGGATGCGGGCGAGCGTGGCGAGGCATTTAGCCTGCTGCCATTCCCGGCGGGCGCCCCGCCCGGCGACTACGCCCTTCAACTGACCGTCTACAGCCGCAGCGCGCCGAACGGGCTGGACCGCCTGCAGGACGGCGTGCCCGCGGGCCGGACCGTGACACTGACCACCGTGTCCCCTGCCGGGACAACGGACGAGGCCCCCGTCACGGTTGATGCCGCGCCCGAACTGGACGACGGCGTGCGGCTGGCCGGGACCGATGCCGTCGATGCACCGATCAGCCCAGGCCAGGAACTGCGTATCACCTTGCAGTGGGCCACGTCACCGGATTGCTGCTCGGACGGGCCCTGGCACGGCGGCGCGCTGGTTCTGCGCGGCGAGGGGTGGGAGCAGGCACGCCCCGTCAGCGCCTACCCGCGCTACAGCCTGGACTGGCACGCGTTCAGCATCCCGGCAGATGCGACCGGGCAGGCGCGGTTATGGCTCGAAGTCGGTGACACAGAGCCGATCCATCTGGCGACCTATACGTTGCTCGAAACCGGTCGACTGTTTGCGCCGCCGCCGTTCGAGCAACCGGTCGGGGCACGGTTCGAAGGCGTGGGAACGCTGGAAGGGTTCACGCTGGAGCGGCAGACGCTCCGCGCCGGCGAGCCGCTGCGACTTGTCCTGGTCTGGCGCGCTGCGGAGACGTCGCCGGACGCCCTGACCGTTTTTACCCATCTGCTGGATGGCTCTGGGCGCTACATCGGCGGTCACGATAGCCCACCCGCCGGCGGCAGCCGCCCCACCACAAGCTGGCTTGCAGGGGAATACATCGTGGACGAGCACGCCCTGACTCTGGAAGACGCCACCTACCGCGGCCCGGCGCGGATCGAGATCGGTCTCTACGATCCGGACACCGGGCAGCGCGTGCTGCTGTCCGGTGGAGCCGATCATCTCGTCCTGCCCGGTGAGATCATGGTGCGCTGACATGGGTGCATTCTCGTCGCTGTCGTTTCTCACACCGGTTGCACTGGCGCTGGCAGGGCTGGCCGTTCCGATCGTGCTGCTTTACATGCTGCGCCTGCGCCGGACGGAAACGCCGATCTCCAGCACGTTCCTCTGGCGCGAGCTGGTGCGCGACCGCGAAGCCAATGCGCCCTGGCAGCGCCTGCGCCCGAACTGGTTGCTGTTCTTGCAGTTGCTGATCCTGGCCGCGCTGGTGGTTGCCCTGGCGCGCCCCTTCGTCGAGGTGAAGACTATCAGCAGCGGGCGCACGATTCTGCTGCTGGACGCGTCCGCCAGCATGATGGCGTCCGACGTGGCGCCGAGCCGGTTTGAAGCAGCCAGGTCCATCGCGCTTGAGATGGTCGATCTGCTGGATGCGGATGACACCATGACGGTCATCCGTGTGGCTGCCGTCCCCGAAGTGTTGGCTTCTGCCTCGCGCGATCCGCTCGTTTTGCGCCAGGCGATTGAGTCCGCGCAGCCATCCGCCGCCGCAGCGGATTGGCCCGCCGCGCTGACCCTGGCCGCGGCAGGCGCGATCGGCGCCGAGACGCTGAGTGTTGTGATTCTGAGTGACGGCGGGCTGCCGGATAATCTGCCCCCTGTGCCGGGCAATGTGCGCTTTGTGCCGGTGGGCGAGTCCGGCCGCAATGTGGCGATTTCGGCCCTGGCGACAAGCTCTCTGCCGGACCAGCCGCCGCAGTTGTTCGCCCGGCTGAGTAATTACGGGGACGAGGACACGCAGGTCATCCTCGACGGGCGGCTGAACGGCAGCAGCATCATCGAATGGGCATACCGCTACACCATCCCGGCCCGCGGACACGTGGATATCTTCGACATCGAACTGCCGCCGGACTTCGACACCCTGACCACGACGCTGACGCTGCCCAGCGGATTTGCCGGGGCCGACCATCTGGCGCTCGACAACGTCGCCCACACCGTGCGCGATCGTTCGGGGGTGGGACGCGTTCTGCTGGCCGCCACCGACAACCTCTTTCTGCGCCAGATCTTCCGCAGCTTGCGCGGCGTGGAGCTATACGAGATCGAGCCGGGCGGCGCGCTCCCCCAGGAACCATTCGATCTGTATGCGTTCGATGGCTGGCTCCCCAACCCGCTGCCGGATGGCGATCTGCTGCTGGTTAACCCGCCGGCCGGGACCGAGTTCTTCGAGGTTGGCGAGCTGGTCGACACGCTGCAGCCGCTGGTAGCAACGTCGGACCCGCGCGCGCGCAACCTGGGGGCGTTCCTCAACGCCACGAACCTGCAGCAGTACCGCCCGCTGACGGTTGGCACCTGGGCCGTTCCCCTGGTGCGGACCGGCACCGCGCCGCTGGTCGTCGCCGGAGAAGTCGATCAGCGTCAGGTGGCGATCCTGGCCTTCGACGCGCGCTATCCCAACACCGATCTGGTGTTGCAGCCGGCCTGGCCGATCCTGATTGCCGAACTGGCCGCGTGGTTCTCGCCGCCGCGCGCGCTGGATATCAGCGGCTCGCTCCCGCCCGGCACACCGGTCACCGTCCGGCTGATCGAGGACGCGGACGCAGCGGTTGTGGTCCATCCAGACGGCACGCGCACCCCATTACAGATCCAGGGCAGCCAAGCCGTTTTCGCCGAAACGCTGACGCCCGGGCTGTATACGATCGAGTTGCGCCGGGCCGGCGAGACGATCCACACCGAGCAGTTTGTGGTCAACCTGTTCGACCCCGCCGAGAGCGCGATCGAGCCGCAGGATCGGGTCACAATCGGCACGACCACGGTCGAGCGCGGCGCGCGTGAAGAAACCGCCCGGCGCGAGTTCTGGCTGTGGATCGCCGCGCTGGCCCTGGCCTTCCTGCTGCTGGAGTGGATCGCCTACCAGCGATCGCTACGCCGCATGCCGCGCGTCACGCTCGGCGGCGGCCGGACGCCATGGCGGCGGCGCATCGCGTCGCTGTGGCGGCGCCCGGCGCGCTCCGCCAGGCGCGCCCGGATGAGCACGCCGCTGCGCGCGCGAAGCCAGGGAGGGCGCGGCCCATGACCGTCACCACGCCCAACGCCCTGTGGCTGCTTCTCTTGCTCCCGGTGTTCATCGCCATCGGCTGGCCGCGCCTGGCCTATCGCCGCGCCCGCGATACGGCCAGCCTGCTCATCCGGCTGATCCTGGTGATTCTGCTGATCCTGGGGCTGGCCGGGCTGCAAGTTCAGCGCGCCGCCGACAAGCTCGCGGTGGTGTTCCTGGTAGACGTTTCGGATAGCGTCCCACCAGCACTGCAAAGCGCCGCCCTGGATTATGTCCGGCGCGCGTCCGAAGCGATGGGGCGCAACGATCAGGCGGCGGTCGTTGTCTTCGGCGCAAATGCGCTGGTCGAGATCCCGATGACCAACCAGCTTGAGCTGGTTCAAATGGGGTCCGACCCGATTCGCCTGAACACCAACCTGGCCGAGGCGATGCGCCTGGGGCTGGCGCTGTTCCCCGCCGATACCGCCAAGCGGATGGTGATCCTCAGCGACGGACGCGAAACGGTGGGCGACGCGGCACAGGTGGCGCGGCTCGCCGCCGCGACCGGCGTCCAGATCGATTACGTCTATCTGGCGCCGGACGCCGGGCAGCAAGCCACCGGCCCGGAAGTGCTGATCACAGACGTCCGCCTGCCTGCCACGGTCAACGTAGACGAAGCCTTTGACCTGACTGTGACGATCACCAGCAACCTGCCAAGCAGCCTGGCCGAGGTCCGCGTGCTGTCGTCGGGCGCCGTCATCTACCGCGAAACCGTGGAACTGCGCCAGGGTACAAACAACTATGTCTTGCCAAATCTGACCGTTCCCACGCCCGGCTTTGCGGATTTCCGCGTCGTCGTCGAGCCGCTGGGCGCCGATACGTTCTATCAAAACAACGAGCTTTCGGCCTTCACCGAGGTGACAGGGCCGCCCCGCGTGCTGTTGGTCACCAGCGACGAGCGCGAGATCGTCTCGCTGCGCGCCGCGCTCGAAGAGGCAGGGCTTGAGGTTGAGCAACAAGGGCCGCACGACCTGCCGTTGGGCCTGGCGCCGCTGACCAGTTATGACAGCATCATCCTCGCCAACGTGTCCGGCGCCGAACTGACCGACGACCGGATGCGATACCTGCAGGCCTACGTGCGCGATCTGGGCGGCGGGCTGGTGGTCATCGGCGGGCCGGCGAGCTACGGGGTTGGCGGCTATTTCGAAACCCCGCTCGAAGAGACGCTGCCGGTAGAGATGCGGCTGCGCGACACCGAGCGCATCCCCCATCTGACCATGTTGTTCGTGATCGACCGCTCGGGCAGCATGGAGATTTCCTCGGCCAGCGGCATATCGAACCTGGAGCTGGCCAAAGAGGCTGTGATCCGGTCGCTCGACCTGCTGCAAGACACCGACCGGATCGGCGTGCTGTCGTTCGACGTCAGCGCCTATTACGTCATTGAGCTGCAGGATGTTGGCGACGACGGCAACCGGGAAGAACTGCGCGCTCAGATCGGCGCCTTGCGTCCCGGCGGCGGCACGAACATCCGCCAGGGCGTGCTGTCTGCCGACCGGGTCCTGCGCGACGAAACCTCGCAGCTCAAGCACATCATCTTGCTGACCGATGGCGGCTCGGACCCCAGCGGCGTCGTTGCGGCAGTGGACCGGATGTACCAGAATTACGGGATCACGACCTCGGTCGTCGCTGTGGGTCGGGATTATGCTCAGTGGCTGCAAGAAGTGGCGGTGGCCGGACGCGGCAAGTTCCATCTGGTTCTGGATGTCTCGACCATCCCGGCCATTTTTACCGCCGAAACCCTGCTGGCAACCCGCGCCTACATCGTCGAGCAAGAGTTCCGCCCCGCGATCACCGCGCGCCATCCGATCATCGACGGCATCGACAGCCTGCCGTCCCTGCAAGGTTATATCGCCACCAGCCCCAAGGAAACCGGGACCGTGATTCTGCGCGGCCCGGATGACGACCCGATCCTGGCAGCGTGGCAGTATGGCCTGGGGCGTGCGGTCGCGTTCACATCCGACGCCACCTCGCGTTGGGCAGTCGACTGGGTCGGCTGGGATGGCTATGCGAACTTCTGGACGCAGGCCACCCAGTGGTCCATCATCGAAGGCAGCACCAGCAACATCGAGGCGCAGGTACTCCAACGGGGCGAGGACGCGGTGCTGGTCGTCGACGCGCGCACCGCCCAGGGCGATTTCCTCAACGGCCTGTCGCTGCAGGCCTCGGTGACGAACACGCAGCTTGAGTCGCAGACGGTCCGCCTGGAGCAGACCGCGCCTGGCCGCTACGAAGCCACCTTTACACCTCGCCGCGAAGGCTCGTACTTCATCACGGTGTCCGGCCAGGCTGCGCCGGGCGACGGCGCGTTGCCCGAAGAGCAGATCCGCCAGACGACCGGATGGGTGTTGAGTTATTCGCCCGAGTACCGGATCGATCCCTATGAGGACGCCAGCGGCGATCCGCAGGCACTGCTGGAAACGCTCGCCGGGCTGACCGGCGGGGCGTCGCTGGCAACGGAACCCGCGGCCAGTTTCGCGCACAACCTCGACCAGCAGCAGGCAGCCGAACCGCTGTGGCCCTATCTGCTGTTGGCGGCGGCGCTGCTGCTGCCAGTCGATGTGGCGGTGCGGCGCCTGGTGATCACGCGCCGCGATCTGGCCGCGGCACGCAGCCGCCTGTTCGGCGCACGCGAAGCGCCAGAAATGGCAGGTCCATCGGCGCGGCTAGGGCGCCTGCTGGACGCCAAAGGACGCGCGCGCGCCACCGGCGAGGCACCAGCCGCTACACAGCCAGTCGCCACAACGCCGGCGGCAAGCGCCCGGCGCCAGTCGCTGCGGCCAAAGAGCACGCTGCCACCGGCAGCTCCCAAACGTCCCGAAAAATCGCAGCCTGCCGAGACAGGTGGGACGCTTGCCTCGCGCTTGCTGGAACGCCGCCGCGAGGCAGACTCCAGCCAGGACGACGAGAGCTAGCCCGATGCCGTGGATCCAACTCCGAACCCCCGCGCTGACGCTCGGCGCCAGCCTGCTGCTCGCGCTGGTGCTCAGCCTGACCGGCTGCACCCTGACGCGCGCGCCCATCGTCCCGCCTACTGCCACGCCGACACCCAGCCCACAACCAGCCGCCAGCGTGGACGGTTGGGAGACGATCCGGCCGGGCGTCGAGCGACGCACATACTCAATCCGGGGCGAGGGGCTGCTCAACGCGCAGGCGGTGGTCGTGCGCCTGGATCCAGCGCTGGTCAGCTTCCGGGTCGCCTACAGCCCCGGCGAGCCGCGCTCGCTGAATGACTGGCGCGCGTCGCTGCCCGGCGCCGCCGTGATCGTGAACGGCGGCTTCTTCGACGAGCAGAACCGCGCGCTTGGCCTGGTTGTCAGCGACGGGCAGGTCTTCGGGCAGTCGTTCCGCAGCTTCGGCGGGATGTTCCAGGTTGATGAGAGCGGGCCGCGCGTGCGCTCGCTCGTCAGCGAGCCGTACGCCGGCGAGCCGCTCTGGCACGCCGTTCAGTCATTTCCGATGCTGATCGAAACCAACGGCGTGCTGGCGCCTCAAGGCGACGGCTTCAACGTCGCCGCCCGGCGGACGATCATCGCGCAGGACGGCATGGGGCGGCTTCTGCTGGCAATCACGCCGCTCAGCGAAACGACCTTCAGCGCGGCGCAGCGCTGGCTGCTCAACAGCGATCTGGACGTGCGCATCGCGTTCGCTCTGGACGGGGGCCGGTCGTCGGGCCTGTTTATCGACCATCCCGACGGTCCAGACGAAACCTATCCCGCATTTGACCGTCTGCCGAGCGTCATCGCAGTTTTCCCACGATGAGCTACAATACACGGCTCTGGGATCCTCTGACTGCCCGATCAGGTCGCCGCCGATATGTCCGAACCAACCGAAGCAACCACGTCCATCTTGACGCTGATTCTGACGCCAGACGGGTTGACGCCAACCCCCTACCGGGCGCGCACATTGGCCGACGCGATCGGCCTTGAACCCGGCGGCGTCTACACCGTCGCGCGGACCTTTCACGGCAACCGCGCGCTGCTGCTCGACGCTCACCTGGATCGCCTGGAAGAATCGGCCCGCCTGAGCGGGATTCCCCTGGCGCTGGATCGGGACCGGCTGCGGGCGGGGCTGCGCGAGGCGCTGGAGATGGCCGGATATCCCGAAACGAAGTTCCGCATCACCGTCCCGCGCGACAATCCATCGCACATCTATCTGGCGCTGGAACCGTTCCAGCCTGTGCCGGAGCACATCCAGCGGGACGGCGCGCGCGTGGTCACCCTGCCGCTGGTCCGCGCCAATCCGGCGGTCAAAACAACGGAATGGATGACGGTGCGCAAGCCGTCCTACGAGGCGCTGCCGCCCGACGTGTATGAGGGAATTCTGGTCAGCGAGAGCGGCCGTCTGCTGGAGGGAATGTCGAGCAATTTCTACGCCGTGGTAGATGGCGTGCTGATGACGGCGGGCGAAGGCGTGCTGGCCGGAATCACGCGCCGGGCGGTGCTGGAGATCGCGCGGGAGCTGCTGCCGGTCCGCCTCGAAGCGCCGCACCGGCGAGACATCCCGCGCTTTGCGGAAGCCTTCCTGACCAGCAGCGGGCGCGGCGTCGTCCCGATCACCTACATCGACGGTCAGCCGGTCGCCAGCGGCCAGGTTGGCCCGATCACGAAGACTCTGCGCGCGCGTTACGACGAGTGGACGGAGGCGCACAGCGAGCCGATCTAGACGCGCTCATTCTGCTCGTCCGGCTTCCGTCTTGTGCGCGTTCGGGCTGTCTGCCAGAGCGAGCGCCACGTAGAAGGTTGCGCCCTGCCCCTCGACACTCTCTGCCCACACCCGCCCCCCGTGTGCCAGGACGATATGGCGCACGATCGCCAGCCCAAGCCCGGTCCCGGAGCGGCGCGCCCGATCGGCCTGGTAGAAGCGCTCGAACACGCGCGGCAGGTCTTCCGGGGCGATACCAGGGCCGTTGTCGCGCACGGCGATGATGGCCTCGTCGTCTGTTGTCTCCGCCGAAATCTCGATCAAGCCGCGTTCCGGCGTGTATTTGACCGCGTTGTGGATGATGTTCCTCAGCGCGCGCTCGATCTGAAAGGCATCGGCAAGCACAGATATTTCACCCGGCACCGAAATGGTGATGGTCTGTTCCTTACTTTCAGCCAGCGTCCGGAGCGGCTCGACGCTGGCTTGCACCGCCTCGGCAAGGGGTGTGGCGGTCAGGCGGATCGGCATCTGGCCGGACTCGATCAGAGCCAGATCGCGCATCTCCTGGACCAGTTGCGCCATCGTATCGACTTCGCGCTTGATGTCGGCGGCCATCTTGCGCAGACGCTTGGGTTTTTCGCGTCCGGCGATCTCAAGCAGAGTGTCTGCCAGCAACCCCATGGCGGTGATGGGGGTGCTCAGCTCGTGCGAGATATTCGCGACCATTTCGCGGCGGGCGCGCTCAAGGCGCTGGATCTCGGTCACATCGCGCAGGAACAGCACTTCAAGCTGGTTCGCGCCGTTCTGCAGCGCCACCGCGCGGGCGTTCAATATCCGCTGGCCAAACTCGATGCGCCGCTCCACCCCTTCGCCTCGCACAAGCTGGGCTGCCTCGACCAGTTCCTCGATCTTGGGGTTGTTCACCGCCTGGATCAGCGGTTGCCCCTCAGCGTTCGTTCCCAATAGCGCCTGCGCAGCCGGGTTGGCGACGAGCACGCGCCGGTCCGCATCCAGCACCAACAGGGCATCGTCGATGGCTTTGAGGACGCCGTCACGCTGCCAGTACGCCCGGCCCAGCTCGGCGCGCAGACGCTGGTCCCCGCTGGAAAGCTGGCGTTCCAGACGTCGCATCCGCCCGTAGACCAGCACCAGTGCTATTACCAGCACCACGGCAAAGACCAGCAGCGCGGCTTCGGTGCTCATCCTGCCCTGTCACCCTTCAAACCGGTAGCCGACGCCGCGCACCGTCACGATGCGCTGCGGGTTGGATGGATCTTCCTCGATTTTTTCCCGCAACCAGCGCACATGGACATCGACCGTTTTCGTCTGGCCGCTGTAGTCGTACCCCCACACGCGCTCCAGCAGCAGATCGCGCGAGAGAACCGCTCCCTTGTTGCGCATCAGGGTTGCCAGCAGGTCGAACTCTTTGTGCGTCATCTTCAGCTCGACCCCGTTGTGCGTTGCGCGCCGCGCGATGAGATCAAGCGTCAGATTGCCGGCTTCCAGCTTGTCGACGACCGCGCGCGAGGCAGGCGTGCGGCGGAACATGGCGCGCACGCGGGCCAGAAATTCGCCCAGGCTGAAGGGCTTGACGATATAGTCGTCAGCACCGATCTCGAAGCCGACAATGCGGTCGACCTCGCTGCCGCGCGCGGTCAGCATGATGATCGGAACGTCCGACTCGTTGCGAAGAATCCGGCAGACGGTCAACCCGTCGAGCGAGGGCAGCATCACGTCAAGCACGATCAGATCGGGTGACTTCTCGCGGGCGAGCGTCAGCGCCTCGGCCCCATCCCCCGTCTGGATAACCTTGTAGTCTTCCTTGGAGAGATTGTAGGCCAGCGTCTTGCGCAGGGTATCATCATCCTCGACAAGGAGAATCGTCTTCATAGCAGCCTCATCCGGATCTCGCAGTGCACCCTCTACAATCTTAACCCGAAATAGACCGGTTCGGGAGATGCGGCGCTTTAACGTTTTTTAACGAGAGAGCTTTCTCCGTCGCGGCGGGCCAGCGGAGAGACGCTTTGCCGCCGCCTCACTCAAAACTGGCGGCGTCTCACCGTTGACCGAACGCCCAAAATGTGGTACATTTTTCCCCGCAAAATGTGGCCCCGTAGCTCAATTCGGCAGAGCAGTTGACTCTTAATCAATTGGTTAGAGGTTCGAGTCCTCTCGGGGTCACCAGCCACACAACAGCGCCCGCGAACGCGGGCGCTGTGTTTTCTGGCGGAATGAACGCGAATCCGGCGCTATCCGGCGGTTTCTGCGTTCGCTCTGTCACGCAGCCTCGCCGCCATCAGGCGATCCGTGCGCGGCGCGCAGAATCTCTTCGACCTCGGCCAGGGTGGGAGTCCACAGATAGCGGCGCATGTCGAGCGTGTCGTCTTCGCCGAACTCCACCCTCTCGCTTTCCAGCCGCAGGCGCTGCTCGATGGCCGCTTCGGGCGATCCCTTGATGCTCACCCGCCCGCGCACATTCACCACGCGGTGCCAGGGGACGGTCGGCTCCGCGCTGCCGAGGTTGTGCAGCGCCCATCCCACTGCGCGCGCGCCATGCGGCACGCCGAGAAGATCGGCCACGCGCCCGTAGCTCAAGACCCTGCCATAGGGAATTGCCCGTACCAGCGTGTAAACCAGTTCGTTGAATGAGACGGACATGTGTCACCCTTTTCCGCGCGATGACGGGCAGCCCTGCAACCAGATCAATTATATCGCGCTGCGCTCAATCGCTGTCCTGGGATAGCGCCGAGAGAGCCTCTGCGGCCGGGGCGAGGTGTGGATTGAGTTCCAGCAGCTCGCGGTAGACGGCGCGCGCCTGCGCGCTGTCTCCCCGCGCGGCGTATAGCTCTGCCAGCGCAAACCATCCCGCGTAGAACTCCGAGGCCATCCCCGGCATCGCCAGCTGAGGGAGCAGGTCAAAGGCGGCAGGGCGGGCGTAAACGGTTCCTACGAAGTAGTCCGGCTCAGGGCGCGGCGCCACGCTCGCGCGCAGCAACGCGCTCATGCGCTCGTCTCCGGCGCCGCGCGCCCGCTCGACCTCGGCCAGGATGGCATACCCCTTGGCGCCACCGTAACGGTCGGCGAACAGGGCGCGGCGGGCATCTGCCTCAGCCGCGTCCAGATTCCCCGCGCCAAGCGCCAGCTCCGCTCGCGCCAGCGCCGGGCGCTCGTCCTGCGGACGGGCGGCCACAGCGCGATCCAGCCACGCCAGCGCCCGGTTAGAGTCGTGCAGCACGCGCTGCGCGTACATGCCCAGCGCCAGTTGCGACATCCAGCTTGCCTCGCGCTCGGCAGCGGGAACCAGATCAGCCGCCGTGCCCGTCTGCCCGGCCAGAAGCGCCACGTAGAGGCGCAGGCCGGCAAGAGTTTCGACGTCTGCCAGAAAGTCGCGCAGTCCCGCCGGATCGCGCTCGCGCACGTATTCGGCCAGGTCCGGATTCTCGCTGAGAGCGCGCACACCGTCGCCCAGCCACCACCAGTAGATCGCCACCCGTGGATTGATAGCAGCAGCCCGGCGCATTGCTTCCAGCGCAGGAAGCTGCCCCCCACCCTGCGCATACAGCCCGGCCAGGTTGGCCCAGCCCCGGTCAAACGTCGGCTCGTGCGCCAGCGCGCGGCGGTGGGCGTTGATAGCCGCGCCGAGATACTGCGAGGGTCGCTCGGCAGCCAGCAATCCCAGAACGTAGGCTTCCTGCCAGTCGTAGAGCGAAAGCGACGAATCCCACGTCTGCGCGCGGCGCGCGCGAGCCAGGGCCGTGTCCAGATCGCCCCGCTCAACCGCGTGGCGGCTGGCGAGCATCCACCCCTGCGCGATGTCAAACGCCGCAAACGCCGCGCCATACACTGCCATCACACCAACTGCGCCCCACGCGATCCCGCCTTGCCACAACGGCCCCAGCACGCGCGCGGGATGAGGCTCGGCCAGCGTGTAGGCAACCACAATCAGCACCGGCACAAGCGACGAAGTCAGCGGGAAGGTGTCGACGAGGCTATGCACCCCGTACGCCACCAGCGCGGCAAGCGCGCCTTCCAGCCAGCGCCGGCGCCGGAGATCTGCCTGGCGCCAGGCACGCCACCACGCCCGCAGAAACAACGCCGCGATCCACGCCAAAAGCAGCAAGCCGGGCACACCTGTTTCGGCAAGCACATTGAGCGGCAGATTGTGGGCAGACACAAGTTTGTCTTGCGCCAGTTCAGGATCGCGGTAGGCGCGCAGAGTGCGCCCGAACAGGCCCGGCCCGACTCCAGTCACCGGGTGATCGCGCGCCATTTCAACGGCGCTGCGCCAGGTGTCGAGCCGTCCCTGATCGCTGGCGCTGCGCTGGCGTGCGCTCCACACCACCATCAGCAGACCCAATCCAAGCGCTCCGATCAGCATCGCGCCCAGCACAAGGCGAGGTTGAAGCAGCCCGCGCAGGTGCCCCGTCTTGCCGCTCCAGCGCAGCACGGCAAAGACGAACAGAACCCCTAATGCCGCGAAAGCGCCGAGCAACCCGCCGCGTGAGAAAGTGAGAAACTCGATGATCAGCAGCGCGCCCGCCAGCAGCATCAGACTCAGCCGCGCGCCCCGCCGGGACGCCGCCAGCGCGCCCGTCGCGGCCAGAGGCAGCAGCACAGCCACGGTATTGCCCTGAATGGTCGAGATGTTCAAGGCGAGGTCGAGTGTGGGCAGCAGCGGGGGAACGATACCACCACCGGTGCGCGCCACCGGGAACCACCCCGGCTCGCCAAGCCAGCCGAAGTACCAGGCCGCCAGCTCAAACGCGCTGATCGCGGCGATCACACCGGCGGCCACCAGCAGCGCCAGCCAGAACCCATTGGCCCAGCCGCGCCGCATCCGGTCTACCAGCAGATACAGCAGGCCGATATGGACCACAAAGGGCCAGGCGAACTCGAAGGCCAGGCGTCGCTCGGTGGCAAACACCACGGTGACGCCCAACCAGACAAGGGACGCCGCCAGTGGCAGATCGAGGGCCGTGCGAGGCAGCGCAGCACGGCGGCGCCCGACCGCGATCAGCCACAGAGCCAGAGGCGCCGCCACCGGCGCCCAACGCAGCGTGTCCGGCATGGCTCCGGCATGTGCGTATGCCGTTCCGGTCACGAACATGACCACCAGCACCAGCCCAACCACCAACCCGGCACGTCTGCGCGAACCCATCGCCTTTATGTCCCCTGGAGCGACAGCATCTTGCCGACCGTGCGCAGCATGATCAGCACATCCAGCGCGATCGATTGGTGGCGGATATAGTATAGATCGTACTGGAGCTTGATCAGGGCATCTTCTTCACTGCTGCCGTAGCGATAGCGCACCTGCGCCCAGCCTGTGATCCCCGGTTTGACCACGTGCCGCGTGCGGTAAAAGGGGATCGTCCGGCTCAGTTCCTCGACAAACTCGGGCCGCTCCGGGCGAGGGCCGATGATGCTCATCTCGCCGCGCAGGACGTTGAAAAGCTGCGGCATCTCGTCCAGGCGCGTTTTGCGCAGGATCTTTCCGACGCGGGTGATGCGCGGGTCGTCGCCGCTCGCCCAGCGCGGACCGGTGTCACGCTCTGCGTCCGGAATCATCGAGCGCAGCTTGTAGATGTGGAACACGCGCCCCCCCTTGCCTACGCGCTGCTGGCGGAAGAACACCGGCCCCGGCGAGTCAAGCTGCATCGCCAGCGCGATCAGGGGAAGCAGCACGGCAAACACGCCCAGCCCCGCCACAGCCAGCGCGAGATCGACAGCGCGCTTGACCACCGGGTATGGGTCGAAAATCGACGCACCCTCAATGGGCAGGATCGTCGTCCAGAAGCGCTGGCCGATATGCTCGATGGGGACGCGGCCCGTAACCTGCTCGTAGAGCAGCGGCATGGGGATAATGCTTAGCCCCTGCTCGTAGCAGTCCATGATCGCCCGGAACATCTCGCCCGACAGCTCGTGCCCGTGCGCCAGGATCAGCTCGGAGACCTGCGCATCGCGCGCAATCTGCAGCAGGTTCGATCCGTCTCCCGCCAGCGGAACCGGCGCGGGCACCGGCGGCTCGTCACCCGGCTCGGTGACCATCCCCACCACTTCGTAATCGTCCGGCGCTTCATCGCGCAGCGCCTCGATGATCGTCCGCGCGCTCCATCCGGAGCCGATCACCAGCGCGCGCCGGCGGGTGCCGGTCCAGCCCAGCAGAAACGGGCGCCACAGCCGCCACAGCAAGATCAGGATGAACGAGAGCACCGCGTAATACAGGATAAACAGGCGAGGCAGTGCATCGCGCGGGCTGAAGAAGAAGATGACCAGATAGACGATCACGATCTGCAGCGTGACCTGCACCAGCCGCATCAGGCTGGTGTCGATCCGCGAGGACACGCGCAGGTTGTAAAAATCGTTAGCGCTTGCCAGCAGCAGCCACAGCACCGCGAGGATCGGAAACCAGTAGAGGTGCTCAGCGATAAAGCGCAGGCCAAGCCCGCGCCCGTCCACGATCACCCAGATGCCCAGCGCCAGCACGACCGCGACAAAAACCGCCAGCGCGTCGCCAAGCATCAGAAGAATCCGCCGCTCGGAAATCTGAAGCTGCCAGCGACGCGGCGGGGGGAGAGGCTGGGGTGTCATGATGGGCCACTCCGGGCGCGCACGCGGCGCAGCAGCTCGGCCCAGAAGCCGCTGCCCCATGCCAGATGGATGCACGCAAAGACCAGCGGCAAGCGCGGCAGCAGCGCCCAACCGTCTCGCGCCGCCTGCCGCAGCGACGCCAGCCCGTTTGCCAGTGCGTACAGCCCGATTACCAGCGCCCACAGCCGCCGGATCGAACCGCTCAGCACGCCGAGAACCCCGCCCCCGGCCAGGGCCGCGACGAACAGCGGCGCGATCAGATGGCGCAACCGCGCCGAGCGGGGATGCTTCGCCAGCACGCGGCATTTCCACGCCCCATAGCGGAAGAACTGCCGCCACAGCGCGCCCAACGTCTGGCGACCGTAATACTCAGAGCGGATGTCCGGGGTCAGGTAGATGCGCCCGCCCGCGCGGCGGATGCGGTAATTCAGCTCATAGTCCTCGTTGACGGCCAGCGTCTCGTCGAAGCGCCCCACGCGCGCAAAAACCTCGCGCGGCCACGCGCCCAGATACACGGTATCCACGTATTCGGCGCGCTCGCTGATCGTGAAGCGGCTGGGGACGCTAAACGGGGAGCGGTACGCGGCGGCGATGGCGCGGCCCAGCGGCGTCGTGCCCACAAAGCGCAGCGGTCCGCCCACGTTATCGGCGCCGGTCGCCCGCAGGTGATCGACACAGCGGCTGACGTAATCAGGCGCGATGACGGTGTGCCCATCGACGCGCACGATGATCGCGCCCTGCGCGTGATCAAGCGCGATATTTAGCGCGCGCGCCTGAATCCGTCCGGGGTTTTCCAGCAACCGCACACGTGGATCTGCAGCAGCGGCAGCCTGGGCCAGAGCCACCGTCCCATCGGTCGATCCGCCGTCCACCACAAGCACCTCAAGACGGTCTGCCGGATAATCTTGGGCCAGAACCGCGCCGAGCGATCGTTCGATGAACGCCGCCTCGTTGTAGACCGGCATGACAACCGTCACCGCCGGCAGGGCTTGCCCATCCGTCATCGTGCCTTGCATCCCGCGTGCAACCGATTTGCGGCGCGATTATAGCGGCGGCTTCTGCCCGCGTCGACCCCAACCCGGCGCGCGCGGACGGGGCGCGCGCCGCGCCGATCCCAGGCTGCCGGCGCCGATCACCACCAGCGCCGCCAGGACCCCGCCTGCCGTTAATCCGACCACCAGCGGCCAGCGAGTCAGCGTGTAGCGCAGCGTCACGTCGCCCCCGCCGGCAGGCAGGGCCACAGCCTGAAACGCGAGGTTGGCCCGGTACAGCGGGACGCTCTCGCCGTTCAGACGCGCTTCCCAGCCCGGATACCACGTCGTCGCGATCACCAGGTACGCCGGAGTCTCGGTGCGGATCCGGATGGTTGCCCGATCGGGGCGGCTGTCGAGCACGGTGATTTCCACGTCGTCCAGCGGCCGCGCAGTCTGCGGCGCAGCAAGCCGCGCGGGTTCCCCCGCCAGGATCACCCGCTCGAAGGGATTCCACGCCGGGTCAAGCAGCGCGGCCTTGATCGCCGCATCGTCGCCCGGCCAGTCCGCTGCCGGAACCAGCCACATGAGCGGGGGCGGCTCCGGCGCGACAAACAGCGGGGCCTCGCCCTTCCACCCACGCGGCCTGACCTCGCCGAACACCTGGCTGACCCCTGCCGCGCGCAACAGTGCGTCAGCAGCCGGGCCGGCGGCTTCGATTAGCTCAATGTACTCGCGGTGATAGCGTGGCAGCAGCGGATCGAAGTTGTTCAGCGCCGACACGCGATCCAGCATATTCAGATTGGGCAGCAGCGAGCCGCGGACATCGGGCCACTGGTCGCGAGCGCGGAGGTAGTCGGATGGGACAAAGAAGCGCTCGAACTTGACCCGATGTTCATAGTCTTCGAACCAGTAGACACGCCCCTGCGGGCGCGTCACCCCAAACGAGCGGTAGAAGTCCGCCGTGACGATCGGGGTCAGCCCGCTCGACGCCCAGGCCAGATCGACCGCGACGCAAACCAGCACCACGACACGCCACAGCAGCGGCGAGGCAAACGAAGCATTCGACGGCTGCATCAGCGTCAGCACGGCGGCGCACACAATCCAGCTTCCCAGGCCGATCAACGCCTGCGTGAGCACATCAAGCGCCTTGCTCAGCGCCAGCAGCTCGCGGCTGGCCAGCCCCAGCGCGACCATCGCAGCGCCCCCGGCCAGCGCCAGACGCGACCAAAACACCGCCCACCGCCCCTGTCCCCACGCGCCCGTCCCGATCCCGGCCAGGACGGCCAGCGCAAACACCGGGGCAATCATCCAGCGAACCGGCTCGCGGAAAAAGTCGAAGGTCGGCACGTGTTCGTACAGCAGGCGAAAGACCGGCCCATAGCGCCCGGCAGCCAGCGGCAGCGTGAGCAACACCAGCAGGCACCAGAACGGAACCGTGCGAAAGGCAGGGTAGTAAACCAGGAAGCGGCGGCGGCGCAGCCAGCCCGCCACAGCAGCCCCGGCGGCCAGCAGCGGCACGAACCCGATGTACGCGGCGTTTTCGAAGAACATACCCCCCGCCAGGTAGCTGCCATCGGCGGGTGTGCCGAAGAAGTTGGGGTTCAGCAGAGTTAGAAGTTGCAGCGGGGGATAGGACAGGTTGGCCGCGACATCGAACGCCAGCCCGTTCGAGCGCTGCGACTGCGCGAAGTATTCGAGCGTGGGCACAAGCTGGATGGACGCGATCAGGACGCCAAGCGCCGCGCCCGCTGCCGCCAGCCCAAGCCCTGCCAGGCGCCGGGCTGCGGGCTGGCCGCGCAGCAGCCACGCGGTCACCCACACGGCGTAGAATCCGACCATCAGCGCGCCGTACCACGTCGTCTGCGCGTGCCCCGCCAGAAGCTGCAACCCGGCCGCGACACCCAGCCAGCCGGCGTCGCGCGCCCGCCGGTTCACCACTACTAGATGCACCAGCCAGAAGATCCAGGGGATCCACGCCGCCGCATTCACTGTCGGAAACGAGCCAATCCGCGCCATCAAATAGCCGGACAGGGCATAAGCCAGCGCGCTCATGCTGCGGCCGAAGCGCGACACGCCCAACGCACCGGTGAACAGCCACATCCCCGCCGCCGACCAGACGACATGCAGCATCGCCGCCAGACTCATCGCCTGCACGCCGGGCAAGATCAGCCACAACCAGTTCGGCGGATAGAACAGAGCCGTCTGATAGTTCGCCAGCAGCGGCGCGCCAGCGCCCACATACGGGTTCCAGGTCGGCAGGCGTCCAAGTTTGACCTGCGCAAAGGCAAAATCGCGCCACGGGTAAAACTGTAGCGCGGGCAAACCCCAGAACAAGGATTGCCCGCTCAACAGCCGGTGAAAGAGCGAGAGCAGCACCAGCGCCAGCAGGATAAACGGCAGCCAGGATGGAACGTCGCGCCTAGTCACGCTGCACCTCGTAGACCACGAAACGATCGGGACCGCTGCCATGAACCGAGATTTCGCGTAAGCCAGCCTGCCACCCGTCACCCGACGCGTCCGCGCGCTCCAGCGGGCCGGCCAGCACATAATCGACTTCGGCCAGCAGCGCCGCTCGCTCGTCGGGAGACAGGGTGTCACGGAAAAACGCCGCCACGCGGCGCTCCTTCGTCTCCGCATCGACCGTTTCCGGGCCATGCCCGACATACGCGATCAGATCGGTGTGCACCGGCACGAGGTTACCAGTTTCGTGCCTGCTCAGGACAACTGCTCCTCTGAAAGCAACGGCATTCAAGGTCTGCAACGCCGCGATCTCATCCGCCGGACGGAAGATCGGGCGCTGTGGCGCCAGCCCGCTCACCAGCCCGCCCAACCAGAGCAGGCCCGACGTCGGCAGCACCAACGCTAACAGGACGGCTTGCGCGAGCTTGCGGCGGCGAGGGGCCAGCCGTCGCAGCCCCATCGCAGCCAGTATACCAAGCGGCACAATGATCCCCTCGGCCAGCCGCCGCTGGACATTGACCGGCATATACACCAGCACGGGGGCCGCGACCACCCAACTCACCAGAAGAAGATGCCCGGCGTGCTGCGCGCCGCGCCGCCATGCCCAGGGGATCGCAGCCGCCGCCGGGATCGCCAGCCCAGCGTAGCCCAGCGCATAGTGCAGCGGGTGCGGTGAGGGCAGCCGGTTCTGAGCCGCCCACTGCGCGAGCACGTCGTTCGCCGCAAACACCCACGTGGAGTAAAGCAGCACCGGCAGCGGGACCAGCGCAGCAGTCGCCGCGCGCCAGAACAGATCCCACGGAAAGTGGCGGCGCTGCACCCACACAGCCAGGCCCCACACACCCAGCAGAACATAGACGACCGCGATGTAGAACGGGACGCACAGTCCGGTCACGACCCATGCGGCTCCGGCCAGAAGCGAGCGCCCCAGCCAGCTCCGCGCGGCACCGTCCAGCGCAGTCGCGTCCAACAGCGCCAGGAACCCGGCCAGCAGCGCAGCCCGCGCCAGGGCCAGATGTGGCAGGCCGAACAGAATCAGGAACGAGTAGCCTTCGGGCACATACAGATCGAGCGGCAGCGAGCCGAAGACGGCTCCCCGTCCGGTTAGGCTCAGCAGCCAGCCCAGCCCGCCGCCCAGCGTCGCCAGTATCAGCGCCAGCCAGCGCACGGCAGGCGCGCGCACAAAAGCGGCCACAAAGCGGTAGATCACCAGGATTAGCGCGAAGCCAACCACCACCCGCGCCCCGTGATAGACCGCGATCAGCGTGCCCACCGCAACAGGCTTGCCACCCACCAGCAGACGCGCCAGATGGCCGAGTAGAATGTAAGGCAGGAAGAACAGAGCGCCCCGGTGCGGCTCGCTGGTATAGCGGTTTACGAACAGCCAGCCGCCACTCGCCCCGATTCGCATTTTAGCCAGATAGCTGTTGGCATCTTCCACGCCGAACAGCGCACCCGTAAAACGCCAGTCGTCACCTTGAGCCAACCACCCGACAACATACGGAACTGTTGTGGCGCACAAAATCAGCGCCGCGAAGACCACAACGCGGCGCCACTCGCGGGGAGAAATGCGCTCACCGGGAAGCACGTTTCGCCCCCCACAGCGCGAGTTGTGTCGATCGTACCGACAGAGGAAGCACGGCGCGCATATTCACATGCGCCGCCAAGGGAAGCATCACACCAAGCCCGATCTGTGCTGATTCACCGGTGGATGAAGACGGTGACATCGCCGAATGTTTCCCGTGGGACATTCGCCGGCAGCGATTCGGTACAGCTTGCGCCAGCCGAGCCGCCGATCTTCGCCGCCAGCGAGCGCTCGCGCGGTCCCCAGAAGATATACGCAACATGGAATGGCAGGGCTGAGCCAAGCAGTGTTGTGCAGTCTTCTCCCCCGTACCAAGCCTCAACCTGATGCAGCCGTTCTTCAGCAGGCACCGTCTCATATTCGTGCCCGTAAACGACACGCTGCGAGGTATACGCCGGGATCCAGACACTGACGGTCGGCGCCGCCAGAACCACCGCGCTCTGCTCTCCGCGCTCGTCTAGCCAATGGAAAGCGTCCCAGTAACCGCTTTCGACCAGCAGCCCGTTTTCCAGCCCCTGCTCTGGACTGCTGACGACTCCAAAGAGGGGGATGGCGAGATTAAGGAAATTGCTGGGCAGCATAAACACCAGCAAGACGGCCAGCGCAGGCGCTCGCCAGCGCTTGGGCACGCGGAAGAACCAGTAATCTTCCAGCGAGCGCACGGCGAAAAACACCAGCGGGATGATCAGGCCGACCACCATCCGGCGCTGCAGGTTGAACGGCGCGTAGAGCAGTGCCACGTTCAGCACAAACCACAGCAGCATAAACTGATCGCCGTCGCGCTCGAAGCGCCGAATGGCGCGCGCCAGACCTGGCAGCGCGACGGCCAGCAGCAAACCATAGCCCACCAGGTACGCGTATGGAGCGGGCGAAGGAGTCTGGTTCTGCCGGTTGAACTCAGCCATGACGTCGTTGAACTGCAGCACCGCTCCGTAGTAGACGGCAAAGGGCAGCGCCGGGAGCCACAGCATCGACGACCAGCGCAACTCATGCGATGGGATCCGGCGCGTCAGGTACGCGCGCACCAGCAGGTACGCGATCAGCGCCGCGCCGATCGGGATCAACGCGAAGGGCTGGATGAGCGCCAGCACCATCGAGAGCAACATAATTTGCAGCCCGCCGTTATCCACACCCGGCTCAGCGGTGAACCCTCGCCTGAAAACCACCAGGTAGGTCGCGGCGATCAGCGCCAGGCAGGCAATGCTGAGGGGGAAATGCGGATTGGTGAACGCGGCGAAGAAAGGAAACGCTTCGGGCGTGTTCAGGTCGATCGCGATCTTGTCCGGGTCGAGGACCAGGAGCAGCCAGCCAAGGCCCGAGCCCACCGCCGCCAGGAGAAAGAACAACCGGCGCGGGCGCAGGCGAACCCACACTGTCGCGCCGAACTGGTACAGCGCGAAAAACATAAACAGACTGGTTGCCACGCGCGCCAGATGAAAAACGAGCAGGCTCGACAGCCCGGTAAGCCGGGCAGCATGGCCGAGCAGCAGGTAGAAGACATGAAACCCGGCGCCATTATGCGCCTGCGGGGTGTGACGCAGCTCGAACAACCACGCGCCCTGCCGCCCTTGTTCGATCTTCGACAGATAGGTCGCCCCGTCCTTCGGGTTCGACAGCATCCCCATGAACTGCCAGTTGTCTTCCACCTGGTTCCGCGCCAGCGCCCAGGCAAACGGGGCAAGCGTCAGGGCCACCAACAGACCGCTGATGATGATCACCCAGCGCCATTCTGCCGCTGAGATATCGACCCTGCGGAGCGTCTGCATCAGAGCGTTCTCACCCCACGCGCTGCAAGCCCGAGGCGAATTGTCGCGAGAATCTGGCGTGTAGTATAATGCGCCCTGCCAGTCAGCGCCTTATTCCACGTTAATCATAGGTTCATTGTACATCGACCTGCGGGCTGCGCCAGTTCGGAGAAACGGATGAATCCATCCCACACTCTCTATCGCATCCAGAGGATTGACAGCCAGCTCGACAGCCACCGCCGCCGCGTGCGCGAGATCGATGCCGAGCTGGAAAGCGACCAGGTGCTCCAGCAAGCCAGGGCACAGCAACGCTCACTGGAAGAGGCGCTGCGCCCGCAGGAAGCCCGCGCCGCCGACCTCAACCTGGAGATGCAGAGCGTGGCCGCGCAGCGCACGCAGTTCTCCAACCAGCTTTACGGCGGCTCCGTCAGCAACCCAAAAGAATTGCAGGACATCGAACACAAGATTGAGGAGCTACAACGCCGCCACAGCGACCTGGAAAACGCCCTCCTGGAAACCATGATCACGGTTGAGGATCTTCAGGAGCGGCTGCACGCCGCGTCCGAGGTGCTGGCGCAGATCGAGGCAGAGCGGGCATCGCAGCACGGCGCGCTGCTGGAAGAGCGCCAGCAACTCCGGCTTGAGATCCGCCGGCTCAAGGCCCAACGCGAGCAGATCGCCGCCGAGGTGGATGGCGACACGCTTGCGCTGTACGAGGACCTGCGCCGCAAGAAACAAGGGTACGCAGTCTCCGTCTTGGAAGGCGACCGGTGCAAGCGCTGCGCCGTCAGCCAGACGGAAGTGATTGTGCAGCAGGTCCGCCAGGGCAACGAAATTGTCTTCTGTTCCAACTGCGGACGTATTCTGATAGCCCGATAGATCGAGGAAGCTGCCATGAGCGTTGAGCCGCTGTCGTTCGTTTTGGGCATCCTGGTCGTTGCCGCGTTGGTGGGGCTGGCCTGGGCGGCGCGCGCGCGCCTGCGCCGCATTCGGGCCGCAACCGGCTCGCAGATCGAAGGCACGCGCCAGTTCATCGGGCGCAGCGCGCAGGCACGCTATGCCCGCGACATCGCGCATGTTGCCCAAAGCTATCATCTGGGCGGCGAGCACGTGCCCCTGTCCGAGATCCTGGTTGAACCGCAGCTTCTGCCCGGCCCGCAGCCGCTTTCGGTCCCCGAGCCGGGCACTGCCCCGGCGACCAGCGTCTTTGACGTGATCCCCGTCTTTCACGACCTGCCCTACAGCTACGCGCCCTACAACCTCGAAACCTTTCCGCTAACCGATCTCGACGCGGGCGACCGTCAGATCGCTATTCTCGGAATCAGCGGCGCCGGGAAAAGCACGGCGCTCGCGGCGCTGGCCCTGCTGGCGCTGGGCGAGCTGAAATTCGAGACCCTCGAAGCGCTGACCGACCAGGCGATCTACGAAGAAGAGCAGTATCTCTCGGCAGGTGAGCGCACCGAGCGCATGCGCGAGCGCGAGCGCATCGAGGCGCGGGCGCTTGAGAAGCTGCACGATGTACGCAAAAAAGAGCGCGAGCAGCTTAGCGCGGCGCAGCCGGACCGCTTGCCGCCGCTGAAGATCCCCGGCCTGATCCCGATTCTCGTCCACCTGCGCGACCTGGATCTTACCCCTGGCCGCTACGGCAAGGGCGGTGTTGACCCGGCCGAGCCGCTCGTCGAAGCCGTCCAGCGTCAGGTCAGCGCGGTGACCGCGCAGGTGGTGGGCGGCGTGATCTACCCGGCGCTGGAAACAGGGCGTGCGCTGGTTCTGCTCGATGGCTATGACGAACTGGCACCGGACGAGCGAGAAGCCTGTTTCCCGTGGCTGCAAAGCCTGCGCCAGATGTACGGTCACAACCTGATGGTCATCGCCGGGCCGGTCACCGGCCATGATGCTCTGGTTGAGCTTGGTTTCACACCGACCTACATCCGCGCCTGGAAGGACGACGACTACCGCACGCTGGTCCGGTCCTGGGACGAAGCCTGGGAGCGTCACATGCGGCGCAAAGCTCCCCAGGCCGACGGCCAGCCGCTGCGCCACTTGATGATCGACAACCGGGGCCGCACGCCGCTTGATGTCACGCTCAAGATCTGGGCCGGGCTGGCGGGCGACGCGCAGCGCCCCGGCCGGCCGGGCTGGTACGATGCGTTCATCAGCCGCACGCTGGGCGCCTCCGATCAGCGTGCCGCGCTGGCCGCGTTGGCCGCCCACGCCCTCGACCACAGCTTCATCTTCGACCGCAGCGGGGCGGCTCAGGCACTGGGCGGAGCTTCTGCGCCGGTCAAGGTCGACGATCTGCTGGACGCGCTCGTCAGGCACCGCCTTGCGCGCCGCCACCCAGGGGAACGGTTCAGCTTCACCCATGCGCAGATCGCCAGCTTCCTGGCGAGCGAATTCATCGTCACGCGCAGCTCCGACGAAGCTGCTGCCTATGCGCTCGAACCCGCCTGGACCGACGCGTTGGGCTTCGCCGCCGCGCAGCTCAACATGCTGCCGGTGGTTTACCGCCGGCTGAGTGCGACGCCCGACCTGCTCTTCAGCCCGCTGTTCGAGCTGGTGCGCTGGCTGCCGGACGCACCTCCGGATGCGCCCTGGCGCGGAGACCTGTTCAAGCGACTGTCTGCCGCGCTGGTAGCCCCCGAGCAGTATCCGCTGCTGCGCGAACGGGCGATGGCCGCGCTGATCGCCTCGCGCGACCGCAACGTATTGTTCATCTTTCGCCAGGCGCTGCGCAGCACCGACCCGCACGTCCGCCAGTTGGCATGCGTCGGGCTGGGGGCACTGGGCGACTCGGAAGCTCTGCGCGATCTGGCGCCGATGCTGTCAGACTCGCACCGCAACGTGCAGCTTGCTGCCGGGCTGGCTCTGGGCGCGATCGGCACCGAACGCGCGCTGGAGATCATGGTGCAGGGGTTGCTGGAAGGGACGGATGAACTGCGCCGCGCGGTAGCCGAGGCGCTGGCTGCTATTCCACAAGGCGGCCACGAGATTCTGCGCGACGGCATCCTGGCGGACGACATCATGATCCGGCGGGCGACGGTGTACGGCCTGAGCCGGATCAAGGCGTCGTGGGCGCTGGTGGCGCTCTACCGCGCCATGATGGAAGACGAGCAGTGGTACGTGCGCACCGCGGCAGAAGAAGCCTTTATGGCCGCGCGCGCCCCCGAACACGACGGGCCGCACGCCCACCCCGAAGCCGATTCGCTCCCCTGGTTGATTCAGTGGGCGGCGGAACGCGGCGAGGGCGTCCCCAACGGCAGAAACGCGCGCCAGGTGTTGATCCGCGCGCTGCAAGAAGGGCGCCAGTTTGATAAAGTGATGGCTGCCGCCACATTGGGCCGGATGGGGCATATCCAGGCGCTCAAACCGCTCTACGCGGCGCTGCGCGATCGCAGCCCTGAAGTCAGGGCGGCAGCCTTTGGCGCGCTGGCCGAGATCCAGTTGCGCATCGGCCGTCCGCTGCCCAGCGCAACATAAGCGCCGTCTGACGAAAGCAAACGCGGCCCAGGGCGTGTCATTTCCCTGGGCCGCGCTGTGTGGGCCGGCGGACCGTTCAGTCAGACGGCGCCGGTACGGGGGTCGCGAGCGCCTCGATCAGCACCCCAGGCAGAATCTCTTCGTCCGGCGCGCAGCGGACAAAGTCGCGAATACTGGTGTGATAGATGGCCTGGCGCTCGCCCTGGCGCAGCACGACGCGATAGCCGGGCGTTTCCTGGGCCGGGTACGGACCGGCGCCCTTGGGACATCCAAGACTTGCGTCGGGCCAGATGACCGATACCAATCCTACTACCTCGATGCCGTCCTCGTCTGCCACCCCCTGCTCCGACCAATCGCGCTGCACCAGATCGACCATCGCCTGGGCAATTGGATCGGGCGCGAGCGGCTCGCCGCGCAGCCCGGCCGCCAGTCCACCCGGCGGGCAGCGCACCAGCGCCCCGCCCCCGGTGTGATAGGCCACCGCTGCCCGCGCTCCCGCCAGCAGAATCCGGTATCCGTCCGCGCCGCCCTCAATCTCGCCCGGCGACCCGGCTGGCTCCGTGCAGCCAAGAGACGCATCGGGCCAGCGGAAGCGCTCCAGGCTGAGGACGCGTACCTCGCGGCGGGTTACTGCACCGGATGCTACCCAGTCATCGACGGCCTGCTGCAGCGCCGCACGCAGATCGTCCGGCAGTCCGGGCGCGGCAACGGGCGTCTGCGCCGGGGAAAAGCTCCTTGCCGCGGGCAGATCGGTCGGCGTGGGGATCGGCGAAGTGGGTGTCAAGGTGGGCGGAGCGGTCGGTGGAACCAGGGTGCGCGTGGGG
The DNA here is from genome assembly GCA_020724465.1 of Thermoflexus sp. Classification (GTDB taxonomy): domain Bacteria; phylum Chloroflexota; class Anaerolineae; order Aggregatilineales; family Aggregatilineaceae; genus DYGX01. The sequence continues at coordinate 117,113 of DYGX01000002.1, read as the reverse complement.
GGTGGCGCCTCGCTCGCGGAATCAGCGCCGCAGGCCGCCAGACTCCAGGCAAGCAACAGCCCTGCGGCTGTGATCAGGAAGGCGCGAAGTGACTTGCCGCCGATCACCATCCCTGCCCGCCCTTCAACTGCCGGGGAAGTCCGGCTAGTACCACGCCGCGAGGTGACTCTCAATCCACGCCGGCGACACACCCTGAACGCTGACAATCTTGTTGGGTTGGTCGCGCCCGGCCACAATCTCAATCTGCGCTGCATCAACCTCAAGGACCTCGGCCAGAACGGCAATCAACTGCGCGTCTGCGCGGCCATCCGTTGGCTCCTCGGTCAGCCGCACGCGCAGAGCGCCGTCATCCTGCAGGCCGACGATCTCGACCTGCTCGGCCCGCGTCACCACCCGGACGGTAAAAGCGGCTCCGTGCCGGGCGTCTGTGATCTTGAACTCGCGTGGCAAGTTCGGCTCTCCCTTCTGGCGCCCATCAGGCGGCCCTGCGCGCTTACTGGAAGAACGAGATCAGCATCTGCCCCAGCACACGCAGCAGCACAAAGGCAATGATCGGGCTGAAATCGAGGCCGGCTGCCGGTGGCAACAGGTTGCGGATCGGCCCCAGCACCGGTTCCGTGAGATCATACAACACGCGCGCCAGCGGGCTATCCGGGTCCATCCGCACCCAGCTCATCAGCACCCGGGCCAGGATCACAAAGGAATAGAGCTGAATGAACAAGCTAATGAGCGCGGCGATTTCCAAGGGACTGTCTCCTCAATATGCACTGTGTCCTGCGTTCGATCGGTACCAGTGGTGCGCGTTACTGGCGCGCGCCGAAAATCGCGCGCCCAATCCGGACCAAGGTCGCACCTTCTTCGATGGCAACCGGATAATCATCCGTCATCCCCATGCTCAGCTCATCCCACGCCGCCGCCGGGAACGTCTCGCGCAGCGCGTCGCGCAGAGAACGCAGCGCTGCAAAGACCGGTCGTGCGGCTTCCGGATCGTCCACGATCGGCGCCATCGTCATCAACCCGCGCACCCGCAGATTCGGCAGCGCCAGAATCGCCTCAACCTCGCGCCAGATCGCGGCCCGCTGCGCCGGGCGATTTTCCCATTGATACGCATCCCAACCCTCTTTGGTGGCTTCGCCCGACACGTTGAACTGGAGCAGAACGTCGAGCGCGCGCCCCTGCTCGGCCAGGGCGCGATCGAGGCGCTCTGCCAGGCGCAGGCTGTCGAGCGAGTGCAGCAGTGCGTATCCGCGCGTGACGAGGCGCGCCTTGCGGCGTTGGACATGCCCGATCATATGCCAGCGGATCGGCTCCGGGGACAGCGCCGCGACTGCATCCATCTTTGGACGGGCCTCTTCAGGCCGGTTCTCGCCGAAATCGTGAACGCCAGCGGCGATCGCTTCCACGATCCGCTCGGGGGGATGCGTCTTGCTGACCGCGACAAGCGTCACCGACTCGGGCGCCCGCCCGGCACGCTGGCAGGCACGGGCAATCTCGGCGCGCACTTCTGCGACACGCTCCGCCAGACTGCTTTCGACGAACTCCATCCGCCGTCACTCCGCCAGCGCAATCACCGCGCCAAACCGGCCCGTCCGGCCACGCTCGGCCCGGTGAGAGTAGAACTCATCCGTGCGCGTTGCCGTGCAGATGCCCGCCACTTCGATCTGGCCCACACCCACCCGCTCCAGCGCAAGCCGATTCGCCAGCCACAAATCTAGATAGGTGCTGCCATCATCCGCGCGCCGGATCAGCCCATCCACAACGCCAAACGCCTTCCGCACGGCGGCTACCACTTCTTCACCGACCTGGTAGCGATCCGGCCCGATGCTCGGCCCGATCCCCGCCTGAATGTCGCCTGGGTGACAGCCGAACGCGGCGCACATGGCGCGCACCGCGCTCCCGGCAGCGTCGCGAACAGCGCCGCGCCACCCCGCATGCACGATCCCGGCAACGTGCCGCACCGGGTCGTAGAGCAGAATCGGCGAGCAGTCGGCGAAGCGCATTGTCAGGGGCAGCCGCGGCTGATCGGTGATCATGCCATCCGCGCGTGCCAGCCAGCGCCGCTGGGGGACGCGCCCGCGCACGACCACCGTGTCGGCGCTGTGCACCTGCCAGACGGTGCAGGCGCGCTCGCCATCAAGGCCCAGCGCCGCGTAGACACGCCGGTGATTCTCGCGCACAACAGCCGGATCATCCCCGACTGTGCCACCCAGATTCAGCGAGGCCCACGGTTCTGCGCTCGCCCCGCCCAACCGGGTGAACACCCCGTGGATCAGGCGCTGTTCATCGGCCCACTGGTCAAACTGATAGTAGGCCGGGCCCGCTCCGTTGATTCGCTGCACTGCGCTTCCTCGACTGGTCTGCTCAACAGCAGATGATTATAGCGCAAATCCCCCTTGCGTCGACCGCGGCTGACGCGGGCGGAATTGTGCCGTTGGTACCAAGCCGGTACAATAGAAGCCATGCCGAACTTAATCGACAAGCTCAACGTGCTGGTGCAGTCACGCCTGCCCAGAAGGACATCGCGCCGCGATCGTCGCCCGCCGCTCGGCCGCAAAGCCGATCGCGAGCTGGCACGGCTGCGCAAGCAGGTCGAGGAGGCGCTGGCCGACGATGACCGCGCTGAAGCCGAACTCGCCGCGCTCGACCGCGAGATCCGCGACTGGGACGCGCAGGCCGATGCCGCCCTCGCCGCCGGCCAGGAAGCGGCCGCGCGCCATGCCATCCGCCAGATGAAGCTGGCCGAGCAGCGCCGGACCATCGCGGCAGCCGAGCTAGACGCCCGCCGCCGCGCGACGGCAGAGTTGATCCGGCACGTCAACGTTTACGAAGCGGCACTCGCTCAAGCACGCCGACAGCCAGGCGAAGGCTCCATTCCAAGCGCGGAACCCGAACAATCAATTTCCCCCAGCAGCAACAGGGTGGCGCTGGAGGCTACCCCGCCAGCGCCGCTTGACGAGCGCGCCGTCGATGACGACCTCGCCCGGCGTCGTGCCCGGTTGAGCCAGTGACTTCCCAGCCGATCGCTCAATTCGACCTGCGCCGCTTGCGGGTGTGGGCGCAGGGGTTCGCCGCCTGATTTTACATTTTTTAGAAACCTGGTGTAAAACAGAGACCATCAGCAGCTAATAGGGCTTCCGTCGAAGGGGTGCGATGGATTACCTGGCGCGGCTTACGGCCGCACACATCCTGATCGCCGAAGGCGACCGCCCGACGATGACTCGCCTGACGGATATTCTGGAAGAAGCAGGGTTCAACGTCCAGAATTCGTATTATGGCGGCGATGCGCTGTGGGCGTTGCAGCACGGCCAGTTCGACCTGGCGCTGGTGGATACGGCGCTGCTGGATGAAAACCGCCGCCCCCTGACCGACCTCATGCGCAGTTTCGCGCCGCTACCGTGGCTGGCGGTTGTGGAAAGCGCTGGACTAGGCACCGCGCAGGCCCTGCGCGCGGGAGCCGCGGGCGTCATCGAGCGCAATGTTTCACCCGCGGCGCTGGTGGAACAGGTGACCGCCGCGCTCAATCTCCGGACGAAAGCCGGCGAATCGCGGGCCGGGCGCGCATCCGACCGCATTACTCCTATACCCGACGCCTATGAGACCGCCGCCAGCTCCATCCTGCAGCGCCGCCTGATCGAGCAGCAGACGCTCTCGGCCCTGGCACGCTCGCTGAGCAGTGTGCTGGATGTGGACACGCTGCTGGCGCAGGTGGTCGACGCGGCGGTGAGCCTGACGAATGCCGAGGAAGGGCTGCTTCTGTTGCCGGACGAAGACGAAAAAGCCCTGTACATTCGCGCGGTCAAAGGCATCGACAGCGAAACGGCCAGCAACTTCCGCGTCAAGACCCACAACACCCTGGCCGGGCAGGTGTTTCAGACCGGCAAGCCGGTCCTGGTGGGCGATCAGGGCTGGCAGAAAATCAAGACCGAGTATCTGGTTCAGTCGCTGCTCTATGTGCCGCTGTCGAGCAAGGGCAAAACGCTTGGCGTGCTGGGCGTCAACAACATCAAGACGAACCGCACTTTCACCGAGCACGACCGCGAATTGCTGCAGGACCTGGCCGCGCACGCCGCCATCGCGATAGAAAATGCGCGCTTATTTGAAGAGAGCATCCAGCGTGCAGCCGAGCTTCAGGTTCTGGTTCAGGCGGGCGAAGCGGCCAATTCCACGCTCGCCATTGACCGCGTGCTCTCGGTGATTGCCAACCAATTGATCGGCGCGCTGGGGGTCTCCGAGTGTTACACGCTGGAGCAAAACCCGGCGACCGGCGAGTTCGCCTTCCTGGCCGTCAGCGCGCGGGCCACTTGGCGGCCAGACGCCGGCCCTGCCTGGAGCTGCCAGCCCGTCCCCGCTGTTGATGAGGCGTTCAGGAAGAAGCAGATCGTCGCCATCACCCCGGCGGACCTGCCGCAGGACGAGACAAGCAGCGAATGGTTGCCCTATCGATATGGCGCGGAGAGCATGGTATTCCTTCCGCTCGTCGCGCACAACCAGCGCATGGGCCTGATCACGCTCTACCACATCAACAAGCCATATTACGCGGATGCCTATCCGCCCGGCATCATGGCGCAGATCCAGCAACTGGCGCTGGACAGCGTGTCTCAGGCGCTGACTCCCGGCGCTGCCATCCCGCAAAAGGGCCTGTTCAGAACTGCCGAGCGAATCGCCAGCCTGGTTGCTGCCAATTGGTGCGAGATCGCGCTGTGGGACGAAGCGCGGCAGTGCTTCCAACTGCTCGTTTCCTGCGGCGAAGGTATCTGGCCGGAAGAACCGAAACCCGTCATCGATCTGGCGCGCTTTCCCAAGCTGATGCAGGTCTACACCCAGCGCGCCACCATCACCGACGCAGAAGCCTGCGATCTGCAGCCGCTGGTTGAAGCGCGCGGCGCGCAGAGCGTGCTGGGGGTGCCGCTGATCATCAAGGAACGAACTGCGGGGTTCGTCCTGCTGGTCGATACCTTGCACACGCGCCGCTTCAGCGGTCGCGAGGTGCGGCTGGCTCAGGCGCTTGTGCTGCAAGCGGCCAACGCGCTGGAAAATGCGCGGCTATTTCGCGAACTTGAGCGCAGCCTGGACGAACTCAATCGCACACAGAGCAAGCTCGTCCAGGCCGCCCGGCTCTCGGCCATGGGCGAGCTGGCCGCCGCCGTTGCCCATCAGATCAACAATCCGCTGACGACGATCCTGGTCGACAGCGAGTTGCTGCTGCGCAGCCTGCCCGCTGAAGGGCCGCACACCGCGTCACTGGAAGCGATCCTGCGAGCGGGCAAGCGCGCCCACGAGGTCGTCCGCCGGCTGCTGACGATGGCTCGCCAGCAGTCCAGCGACGACGGGATCGAGCCGATTGATGTGAACGAAACGATCCACAATACGTTGATGCTGGTCAAAGGACATATTCAGCAAGGCGGCGTCCAACTGCGGATCTCGCTGGCCGAAGATCTGCCGCCGGTCGGCGCGCCCAACGGCCAGCTTGAGGACGTCTGGTTGAACTTGCTGCTAAACGCACGCGACGCCGTGAGCGACTGCCCCAATCCGGAGATCGGGATCGCATCGTGGGAAGTGCCCGGCGAGGAGTGCGTCGAAGTGGTGGTGTGGGATAACGGCATCGGCATCCCGCCGGACAAGCGCGACGAGATCTTCGAGCCGTTCTATACCACCAAAGCGCCCGGAGAGGGCACCGGGCTTGGGCTGCATATCTGCCGCCAGGTGATCGAGAAGTGCGGCGGCAGCCTGCGCATCGAAAGCGCGGAACAGGCAGGTACTCAGTTTTATATCCGGCTTCCTATGTACAACAGACGAGATTGAGTGATGAGCAAACCCTATATCCTCGCGGTCGACGATGATCCTGAAGTCTTGGGAACACTGGCACGGGCACTGTCCTCCGAAGGCTACGAAGTGGGCCGGGCCAGTTCGGGGGCCGTGGCACTCAAGCTCTTGAGCGAACGCCGGCCAGACCTGATGATTCTCGACATCATCATGCCCGGCCTCGACGGACTCGCGGTCTGCCGGACCATCCGCGCCAATGCCAACTACAACGACCTGACCATTTTGTTCCTGACTGCACGCGGGCACACCGATGATGTGGTGGCCGGCCTGGATGCCGGCGGAGATGATTACGTCGTCAAGCCGTTTCAGTTGGCGGAGCTGACCGCCCGCGTGCGCGCGCTGATCCGCCGCAGCCAGCGGCAAACCTTGATCGAAAGCCCGGTGCTCACCGTCGGCGAGCTTACGCTAGACTCCAACACACACCAGGTTGTGGTCGGCGATCGCCCGCCGATCCAGCTCACCGCTACAGAACACCGGCTGCTGCGCTATCTGGTCGAGCACGTCAATCAGGCGCTGTCGCCCCAGCATCTGCTCGAAGTTGTCTGGGACTATCCGCCCAACACCGGCGATCCTGATCTGGTCCGCGCTCACGTGCGCAATCTGCGCGCCAAGCTGGAGCCGGATAACGACGCGCCGCGCATCATCCGCACCATTCACGGCGTGGGATACATGATTTCGGATTGATCGCGGAGCGCACGGTCAGTCGAAAAGTATCCAACGCATAGGATTTTTCACATAAGATTCATAGCTCGGCTCCCACAAGCTTCCGGATGTCTCGTATACTGATGCTATACCGGGTTGTGGACGGTCCAAGAGCCGAGAAGATGCAGAGAAAACCACCTTCTTCGCGTACAATATTGGTTGTGGATGCAACCCCCTCGATCCGCGCGATCATCAATAAAACCCTGCAAAAGGAAGGGCATCGAGTCATTGAAGCCGTTGACGGCCCCTCCGCGCTGAGCCTCGCCCGCCAACATCGCCCCGACCTCGTCATCCTGGATCAAGCCCTGCCAGGGATGAACGGAGTCGAATTCTGCGCTCACCTGCGGACCATGCCACATGCTCACCACACGTTGATTCTCTTCCTGGGCACGGAGAAAAACGCATCCGTCATCGCGCAAGCGCTGGACGCGGGAGGCGACGATTATCTGCGCAAGCCATTTGCCGCCCGCGAACTGCGGGCGCGCGTGCAGGCGCTCCTCAGACGACTGCCGCAGGCGGAGAATCACCGTGGCATGGCGGCGCTGCAACTCGATCCGGAGCAGCATCGCGTTATTGTCGGCGATCGCCAGATCGAACTGACGCCGACCGAGTTCCAGCTTCTTGAATTCCTGTGCAAACACCCCAACGACTACCACGCTGCTCCCAAGCTGCTGGAAGCGATCTGGCAGTATCCACCTGGGACCGGCGATACGGCCCTGGTGCGCAACCATGTTCGCAATCTACGCCGCAAAATCGAAGCCAACCCGGACCTGCCGGAGATCGTGGTGTCGCTGCACGGGCGGGGCTATACGGTACGCGCTCAGGTGGAATGAACAAGGCTGACGGCCCGCGCGGGATATGCCACCGGCCGTTTCCCGCAGAGCCGCCGCCTCAGTTCAACCACACTGACAAATCCTTATAAACTCCTTACAGTTGTCGACAGGGGCGCCAACTCATCCGTGGTATCATCAAATAAGGAAAACGGGACTGTGCATAGAGATTAGCGGCCGGACGCCCATCCGGTCTCACCGTTTTGCCGGGGACTGTCTTGAGGTGAAACTGATGCGCGCGAAATTCCGCACCTTCCTCGCCATCCTGGACGGCAAGCCTACCGGTGCGCGCGGCCAGAGCCTGGTAGAACTCACGATCACGCTGCCCGTGCTGCTGGTGATGTTGATGGGCCTTGCCGAAATCGGCTGGTTCGCCAATAGCTACCTGACCTTGCTGGATGTTGTGCGCGAGGCGGGCCGCTTCGCCGCGACCGGCGATCCGCTCCTGTGGCCAGACGGCGATGAGCGGAACTACAGCGCCATGGACTGCGAGGAGATCCCGGGCTACTACAACGACCACGACCCCACCATCGACTACACCACCTGGCCGGGGCCGGACCTGAGCGCGTGGGGATACGGCGACCGGGGAGAGTTGGAGCGCGGTTACTACGATGGTATCGCGTGCGGGGTACTGATCAATATGCAACCCCTGCGCTTCAACCACCAGACAGACGACATTGTTATCTCGATCTTCCAGTTTGTCGTTCTCAATCAGGGTACATCCAGCGCGGAAGTGCGCATTACGGGGCGTCTGCCGGCCCGCGCCAATGAGTGCGAGAACGACAACAGCCGCGACCCCTTCGACTGGTATCCGATTGACGGCACGCCCAACGGCATCTATGAACAGGAATATGCGCGCTTCTGGGATGCTGGGTTCGAGAACGTCCGGGGCTATGTATTTCGCGGCAACCATCGCAACGATTACGGCGGGTCGCAGCAGTGCCTCGGCTCTCCGTTTTCGCTGGATGATGTCGAGCGGATGCTGAATTTCGACGGGGATGCCGACCGGGTCCGCAAGCTGTCGCAGGCCACCAGCTACGGGCTTGTCCTGGTCGAGATCTTCTGGGAGCACACGCAGTTGCTCGGCATGCCCTGGTTCCGCCTGGGTCCGCTCGACGAAACCAGCACCATTCACGTGTGGACCTTCTTCCCCGTTTCGGCGGCCGAACCCGACATCCGGTTCTGACAGACGAACGGTCAGGTGCTTATGATACGCTACCTACATGCCCCACGTTTTGCCCAGCACCTCAAGCGCAGCCAGCGCGGCCAGTCGATCCTGCTGCTCGCGTTCGCCTTCATCGCGCTGATTGCGTTCGTCGGCCTGGTGACTGATATCGCCATCCTCTTCGTGCGCTATTCGGCGCTGCGCCGGGCCGTGGACGCCGCCGCGATTGCGGCAGCCGGCCAGATCCGCGAGGGGACCGATTACGGCGAGGTGGCGATCGCAGCCCAGCAGTACATCGCGCTGCACGGCCTCGACGCAGACAGCATCCTGGTTGAAACGTGCGAAACGGATATCTACCAGTGGCGCAGCGGCCTGGGGCCGTGGGAAGGCGACCCGCATCCCGAGGCGCACGCGCCGGTCAGCGCCTTCATGCCGGAGACCGAGCTATGCGATTGGGACGACCCGCGCAAGCTGGTTCGCGTCAGCGCGCAGGTCATATCGCCCACAACCTTCCTGTCGCTGATCGGGATCAACGCGATTACGCTCGAAGCCACATCGGTTTCGGAAACAGCCGTGCTCGACGTGGCGCTGGTGATCGACACGTCCGAGTCGATGGCCAAGGACACCACCGCCGCCGACTATCAACTCGCCGGGCTGAACGTCCCCGGATCCGGTGGGCTGACCATGCGCAACCAGTGCTACAGCGGCATCGCGGGCGGGACCAAAGAGAAGTGGGCCGGTTGCTGCAACTATCCTGGGCAGGGGCTGGTCGGCGACGGCCGGATGCAGGCTAACGGCGTCATCCTGCCAAACGGGCTGATCTGGCACGATGCGAACGGCAACGGCATGTACGACGGCCCGTCTGAGAACGGTGTCTCGACGAACACGGCAGATCCCAACGACGCCTCGGCGCTGGTCTGCAACCCGTTCAAGGACGTCAAGGACGCGGCGCGGTTGTTCATCAAACGCCTGGATTTTGTGCGCGGCGACCGGGTGGTTCTGGTGACTTTCGACCGCGCAGCTAATGTCATCACCCCAACCGGCGGCGGCACGACGCTGCGGCCGCTGCTGCGCAGCGAGCAGGTGGCGATCGATGCCCTCAACCGGGACATCGGCGTGATGGTTAACCCAACCGGCACGTTCAACACATGCCCGGAACTTCTCCAGGCCTACCAGGCTTATCTGGCCGACCCGGAGAATATCGACCCGAACCTTCGCCCGTTCGCCTACGAAGCCTGGGCGCCCTGCGGCAACACCAACATCGGCGGCGGCATCCTGAAGGCAAATAATGCCCTGACCGATCCGGTAGATGTCCGGCGCGAAGCCGTGTGGGTCATGATCGTGCTGAGCGACGGCGCGGCGAACGTCACGGACCCGGTCGGTGGCGCGGTTCAGCCAGCGTACGGATCATACGGCTACTGCCCCTGGTGGACGTTCTGCTGCCTGCCAAGTTCCGGCAACTGCAATAATCCGGACTGGTATTACCCGGAGTGCACCGAGAACAACCCGGCGCAGGCCGAGCTGTACACATCCACCTTGATTCAAACCGCGCCGATCTGCAACGACAACAACCCGGCTTCGCGTCACTTCTGCCTGGATTGGGGCACGGGCGAGCCAGGGTCCGGCAACCCGGAGTGCGGCGTGGGCGGCAAATATGACGCGGACGACTACGCGCGCGACATGGCCGACTTCGCCGGATTAATCGAGGTGGCTCCCAACCAGCCCGGCAACTTCATCGCCATGTTCGCGATCGCGTTCGGCGAAGACGTGATCACAGAGCCGACCGGCGCGCCTCTGCTGCGCTATATCGCGGACGCGGGCGACAACGGCGTGATCGACGACAATACTGAGGAGACGCTGCGCGAGGGACGGGTCGTGCGCCCGTCGCTGGGTCCTTGCGAAACGGATACCGGACCGAAGGACCCCAGAGAACAATGTGGCCAGTACTATTATGCGGAAGATCTCGCCTCGCTGAACAGGGTGTTTGAAGAGATCGCCGGGCGCCTGTTCACACGGCTGTCCCGCTAGACCGAGCCTGGATGACGCACACGGGATGCGTTCGAAGGGGGACTGTATGAACCCACCCAGCCAATCACCAGCACCAGAGCCGCCGCGCAGCAGGCGGGGCCAGACGATGGCGGAATTCGCGCTGACACTGCCGATTCTGCTGCTGCTTATGTTCGGCGTCATCGAATTCGCGCGCATTTTCCACGCCTGGATCACGCTCCAGAACGCGGCCCGCGCTGCTGCTCGCTACGCCGTCACCGGCCGGTGGGACGAGAACTCTGTCGCCAGCGCCATCGGCTACACTAGCTCGCTCACAGACCCGCTGCAGAGACGGGAAGACATCCTGAACGCGCTCGTCCCCTGCACCGATGGTTTCGACCAGCTTTTCTACGATCACTGGGGCAAAGATTGTGATCCCTTCAGCGACGACGATCGGGGTCTGCGGTACGACTTGGCCCGCCTGCCCTCGATCATCGAGCGAGCGCGCATCGGGGCGGCCAGCCTGGCACTTGCCGCCGGAGAGCGCATCCAGGGTCTGCAAAATCCCTTCACCCTCGACTGGGTGAACACGGAAACGGTCGGCGAAAACCAACCCGGCTGGTTCCACGTCTTCATTTGCAGCTCACGCGAATCGCTGTATCGCACGGATCCCGTCACCGGCTTGCGACCGCCGCGCTACATCCCCAGCGCGGACCGCAACGATCGCATCTGTCGGCTCGACGAAGCGCCCGACCCGACGCTGAACCAGTACGACGCGGGCGGGCCGGGCGATGCCGTCGAGATCGTCGTTTTCTTCAACCACCCCCTGATCACGCCGCTGGGGCTGGCCGACTACATCCAGCTTCAGGCACGGCGCGTGATGATCAACGAGTCGTTCCGCTCGACCCGGCTGGTCAACCTGCCGCCGCAGTTGGGGGCGCCGACCCGTCCGCCAACGCTGACCTTCACACCCAGCCTGTCGCCGACGGCCAGCGATACCCCAACCATCACGCCCTCGCCCACGGCAACGGCCACGAACACCCCGGTGGACACACCGGTGCCCACCCAGCGGCCGGATTGCAACCTGATCCAGCTCACGAATGTGAGTCTGTCAAACAACTATCTGCGCATGACGGTGCGCAACTCCAACGCGACGGCGCCGGTCTTCATCACCCGCGCGACGGTCGAATGGCGCAAACACACGCTGTTCAGCAACATGTACCTGGATGTGATGCGCCTCCAGAGCCGCGCTGCCTTCTGGGATGGCGCCGACTACAACCCGCCAACCGACGTGTATAGCGGTGTGCCGGGATGGATCGACGGCATCTCGCCGTACAACGACCGTCGGCTGGATGCGGGTACGTCCGTCACGTTCCAGGCCGAATTCGCGAACGGCCCGGCCAACCTGAGCAGCTACTTCACCATCGGCAGCTTCGCCGGCACGAAGATCTACTTCGGCACCGAATGGGGCGGCGTCAACCAGGACTGCGTGCTGGAAATCACCGGCTATCCTACACCCACGCCGTACACACTCACGCCGACCTACACGCCAACCCCCGTCTGCACCAACTACCTGACCCGGTTTGTCGGGTTCGATCTCAACGGGGTCGTGCACTTCACCGTCACCAACACGGATGTCGCCGTTGCATATCTGACGGGCTTCTCGATCAACTGGAACACCTATAACCAGTCGCGCAAATCGATCACACTGGACTTCGTCAGCGCCGGCGGAACAAGCGCCCACGACTCCCGGGCAGTCCTGGTTTGGGACGGCAATATTCCCACTCCACCAGGAGTCGCATCGCAAGGGAGTGCCGGATGGCAAACCAGCCCGGTGATCGAGCCTGGCCGCACGCTGGATGTCTGGTTCGACTTCGATGGAACCAGCAAGCGCCTGAGTGACGAAGGGTACATCCCGTCGGACTTCAACGACACAACCTTCACTATCAACTTCATCTGCTACGGCGAGGCGCCTAACGTGCCAACTCCGGCCCCGACGCAACCGCCAACGCCGAGGCCGACGGCGACCAACACGCGCACACCGACCATCACCTACACGCCATCGATCACGCTCACGCCGTCGAGAACTCCCACGCCGTCCATCACGCCGACGCCCTCGAACACGCGCACACCAACCAATACGCCCACGGCGATCACACCCGTAGCAACGTTCGGCGGGGTCGAGTAAGACACTCTGGACTACCGACAACAGAAGCCCCGGTCAGGTCTGGCCGGGGTTTCTTGCTGCTCGCTGCGATTCAGATGCGGTGTGAAACGGAACTCACACGGCGTTGCGGTCCTGAAGCTCGCCCAGGCGTTCATACGCCAGCGATAGCTTGGCTTGGACCGCTTCTTTTGTCTCGCGCATCGACATTTCCAGGTACGGGAACGCCAGCCAGACGTTCATCGCACCGAACAGCGCGCCGGTCAGCGCACGGTATGCGGGCAGAGTCTCGCGCACCGGCCAGAACTCGAAAGGCGGGTAGCTGAGAATCTGGCTGAAGCCATCCAGCCCAATCGGGCCAAGGCCCAGAATCAGATACAGCCAGAGCGGCGCAGGGCGCAGCCGGCCGCGCACGCGCGTGAACGCCAGACCGGCCAGCAGCATTGCCGCGTAGATCGCCACATCGCGCTCGCACAACGCCGTCTTATACCCCATTTCCTCGTTGCCACGGAAGGCCCGCGCCTTAAGCTGTAGATCGGCCGTCCAGCGCGAGAGATCGACGTCGTCGAAGAACGGATCGCGTGCGGCGTACGTCTCGAAGGATCCCTGGCCGGAGCCTGCTACGGCGCGCGGGTAGCTGGTCTGCTCGCCGAACAGGAACCATGAGCGGAACGCGAACTGGTGACACACGGGGCTGTACATCTTGTACAGCACATCGGCTGGCCGCTCGGCCCCAAGCTTCATCAGCACCGGCGCCACTAGCGACAGCCCAACATACAGCGCCAGAATCACCAGCAGCCCTGCCAGCCAGTGGCGGGAAATGTGCAGCACCCAACGGTTCATGCGGATGATACGGCGCAGTTCGCCTTCGGTGCGGATCGGTCGTGTGGTCATAGCAGCAGTGTCCTGTCCGGTGAAATGGGCGATAGAAACCGGAGTGAAGAGTTCGACTAGCTCACACCGAGGGCATCCAGGGCTTCGAGCAGATCGGCGGCGCGCACCGTCCCCGGAAAACGCTTGACGATCACCCCCTGGCGGTCAATGAGCAGGCTGGTCGGATAGCCAACGATGGCGGAACGGTATAGCTCCGAGTTGATGACGCCCGTCGGGTCAAGCACAACGGGAAAACTCAGGCCAAACTCATCGACAAACGCACGCACCTGGGCGGGCGATTCGTAGGCGTTGACAGCCAGCACCACCAGCCCGGCGTCACGGCGCTGCCGGTAGATCGACTCGAAGTCGGCCATTTCCTCGCGGCACGGCCCGCACCACGTCGCCCAGAAATTAAGCAACACCACCTGGCCCCGAAAGTCGGACAGGGCGATTGTCTCGCCGTCAAGTGTCTCCGAAACAAAATCCGGCGCGAGATCCCCCTCCCGCAAACCGACCGGAACATCGATGACATCGACCGAACTCAGACGCGAGGCAGGATCGGCGGGACGTTCTGCGCCCGGCACGACAGCCTCCCCGCCGAGTTGCGGTATCGCCAGGCTGCCCGGTGGCGTGCCGGCGTCAAGACTCGGCGGCGCACTGCTTGCCAGGGCTACCGGCTTATTCGCGAAGTAGATATCGGTCTTCACACCCTCGCCAATACAGCCGATCACATTGCGCCATCGGATGTCGCCTTGAATAGCGCCCACGATGCAGTTCTCCATGTTGATCGAGACATCCGCCAGCGCGCCCTGGTTCCCGCCGATCTGCGTCAGGCGCTCAAGCTGCCCGGTGAAGACCAGCAGCCCGATCAGCACCAAAAACACGCCGCTGACCAGCTCGATTGTGCGCATATTGCGCTGTAGGCGGCGGAAAAGCCCCTGCGCCTGATCCAGCGCCAGCGCCGTCAGCAAGAACGGGATACCCAGCCCAATCGAATAGGCGGTGAGCATCAGCCCCGCTTTCGGCAGCGATCCGCCGCTTGCCGCCAGAGTCAAAACCGCGCCGTAAATCGGGCCGATGCACGGCGTCCATCCGGCTGAAAAGACGATCCCCATAAAGAAGGACCCGCCATAGCCATAGCGTGTCAGCATCGCGCTCTGGCGGCGCGTATCGGCGTAAAGCGCCATATGCGCCTGGTTGATGATGCTGCCCCAGAACTGGCCCGGACTGTCCGCTCGGAGCGCGCCACGGAAGACCTGCGCCAGCAGCAACACGACGACCAGCGTCATGAACCACGACTCGACAAAGAGCCAGTAGATGATGCCGATCGCCGCGATGCCAACCAGCACCGAGATCAGGTTGCCATACGGGTTACGGTCGAGCAGCAGCGCCTGCCGATGCAGCCAGGTCAGGATGCGCGGCAGAACCCCCATAATGTGCAGGCCAAAGAGGATAACCGCCGTCCCACCCAGCCGCGTGATGGCGTCTTTCACCTGCGCATCGGAGACGCCAACCGCCGCCAGGGACGACAGCGCCGCCGTCGTCAGCAGGCCGAACACGACGAAAAACGCGCTGAAGCCCAGCACAAAGAACAGCCCGTGGGTGAAGGTCTGAAACCGGCTGCGTGCCGGGGCAGCGTGCGCATCCGCAGCGGAGATCTGCTGGGTTATACGCCCGCCCATGTAGCCCACATAGGCCGGGACCAGCGGTAACACACACGGGGAAATGAACGAAATAACGCCCGCCAGGAAGGCCAGCCCAACCGTTACGTCACCCGCCACTCATATCCTCCGGCAACAATATACACCACACAGCAACCAAGTTCCGATACCTTTTTAGATGCCGCACAGCCGCTCGCCGTTACACCACGCGCGGAACGCGCCGGCGTGTGCCACCTGGTAGTGCAGCCGCCACAATAGTAACAAACCAGGCGGCTCACTTCCAGTTCTCGCGTGCCGCGCAGCCTAGGTCAGCACCCGCTGGCGCAGCAGCAACCCACGAATGACGATGCCCAGACCTACAGCGATCAGCACCAGACCCACCAGCGTCTCGCGCCAGGGCGCAATCGCCTCGGCATCGAGCAGCGCGCTCAAGCCGATCCCTGACAGAGCCGCCGCGCCCAATGCCGCAGTTACCTGGCGCCGGGCCAACGACACAATTAGCCACATCACGGCCACCAGCAGCACACCGGCTGGCCACGCATCAGGCACACTCAGTTCCAGGCGATCCAGGTTCGCCAACGTCCCGACGATCCCGGTCGCGACCAGGGCCAGCGCCAGCAACAGCACGGACAGCCGAACACTTGCGAGCGGCGTGCGCCCGCTCCGCCGTCTCAGCCGCGGCGGCTGCTCGCGCTCGCGCAGCCGTCCCGGCACCAGGGCGGACTCATCTTCAGGTGCGGCGGGCCGCACCGGCACAAAAGGAGTCAGAACGTCTCCGCCGGGCACTTCCAGATCGGCTTCAGCTTGCGCGGGCAGCTCGCTGTTGCGCGCCTGTCTGCGCCGGATGGGGCGAAAACGACGCATTCGACACCTCCTCGTCCCTGGACGGCTCTCCCCAGAAACAAAACCAGGGCGAGCCGGCTGACTCTACCCTGGCAACTGTACATCAAAGGTTGCTGCTTGAAAACCTAGCGATGGGCAGCTTCTACACCTTCGCACCCGCCGGGACCCACGACCATGCTATAGCGTATGCCTTGCGGCAGGTCGATGCGATCCCCCGCGCTGAGGCGCACCCGTCCATTGGCGTGAGCAAACTCGATTTCGAACGAGCCGCGCAGGCAGTAGACGGTTTTGTCGTATCCATGGCTGCACACAGGGCGGCGGAAATTGGGCGCGCAACTCCAGATATAGGGGCGCAGGCCCTCTTGTTCAAGCTGGCGGGTGATGTTCTCGAGTGTCGGGTGCTGGCCGCCGCGCCAACGAGTCACTTTGACGGGAAGAGTGGAAACAGGCATACGGGATTCTCTAGATGGACATTTGCTCAATGACGGACGATATGCTGTGGCGCACGATAGTACACCGACTCCCGCCGGACCGGCAACATTTCATCAGGACGGATCGGCGCCTAGGCTTCAGTCGCTGTGCGCTCGGCGGCCAGGCGCAGCAGCAGTGCATGCTCCTGTTCCGGTGTGGCGATCGTGCCGTCCAGCCACGCGCGCCGCAGTTCCGCCAAAAGCTCTCCGTAGATCGGACCGGGCTTAAGGCCGGTCAGCCGCTCGATCTCGCTGCCGCGAATGGTTGGCTTGACATAGCGCCACTGCCGCGCGAACCGCTCGATGTTGGCGCGGACCTGCGCGCTGGGCGCCGCCGCCCACCCCACCAGCCACCCGACCTCGCCGACTGGCTCCAAGATCCTGACGACTTCGCTGGCGGGCAGTGGGCCATCGAGCAGCGGCAGTTTCGCGATCGTGGTGCGGGCGTCCTGCAGGTGATTGAGATAGACCCGCGAGAACTGCAGCCGCCGCCCCAACTGCTCTAACTCCGCTTCTGGCAGGCGGCTCGTCAGCAGCGCAAAGGTGCTCAGCATCCAGTTGTCGAACTTCGCCAGCGACGGCCACGGCGGGTTTTCGCGCGCGTAGCGGATGGCATAGAACGCCGCGCGCACCCAGTCGTCAATGCGCAGGTCGGGATGAATTTGAGCCAGAATACCCAGGCGCTCAAGCCGCGCCAGCGCGCGCAGCGGCTCCTGTTCTGCCAGGATCAGCGCGAATTCGTGGCGGATGCGGTCGCCGCTGACGCGATCGAGCAGCCCCAGCGCGCTGCGAATCAGCTCCTCGGTGCGCGGCTCGATGGTGAAGCTCAGCCGCTGCTCAAGCCGCACCGCACGCAGCATGCGCGTTGGATCGTCGACAAAACTCAGACTGTGCAACACGCGGATAATCCCGGCCTGCAAGTCCTGTTCGCCGCCGTAGAAGTCCAGCAGCTCGCCGGGCGGCGCAGGCGCAAGCCGGATCGCCAGCGTGTTGATCGTGAAATCGCGCCGGTACAGATCGAGCTTGATGGAGCTACGCTGCACGGTCGGCAGGGCGGTCGGCTCCTCGTAGAACTCGCGCCGCGACGACACAAAATCGATCGCGCGCGGCAGCCCGTTCGCTTCTGGATCCAGGCCGAGATTGGCCGCCACCTCGGCGTTGAGCAGCCATTTCGCCGTGCCAAACTGCGCGTGACTGCGCACCTCGCCGCCATAGGCCGCCTGCAAGCCGCGAACCAGCTCCAGGGCTTCCCCTTCCGTCACCAGATCGATATCGTGGTTCGGGATGTCGAGCAGCAGATCGCGCACAAATCCACCCACCAGATACAGGCCGACACGCTGCGCCTGGGCCTGCTGCGCAACCACTTCGAGCAGACGCCACGTCTCGGGCGCCAGCGCCCGGCGCAGCCTGGCCATGATCGCGTCCCGGCGCGTCTCGTCTTCCGTCTGGCCCCAGCGTTTGATCAGGTCGGTCCGCGTGACGATTCCCAGCAGATGGCCGTTCTCGTCAACAACCGGAATTTGCCCCCACCCCGAGCGCATCATGCGCTGCTGGAGCACCTCGATTGAGTCCGACGGGCTGACCGTCACCGTACCGGCATCCATGATCTGGCTGACCGGCAAGCGGCCCAGGCCGTGATTCATCGCGCGATCGACGCCGCGCCGCGTCACCAGGCCAACCAGGCGCCCCTGGACATCCACCACCGGATAACCCTCGTGCCCGGTGCGGATCATGCGCTCGTGCGCCGTCTTGACGCGGTCGTCGGCGCGGATCGTCTCGACCCCGACCGACATCAGCGACTGCACGCGCACCGGTGTCGAGACCAGATCCGGCAGCAGGTCCAGAATCTCCTGGCGCACGGCGGCAAGCTGCCGATCGCGGATTAGCGCGGCAGCAGCGCGGCCATGCCCTCCGCCGCCAAAATGCCGGGCGACGCGCGCCACATCGATTGCGTCGGTGGTCGCGCGCGCCACCAACTGGATATCCCCGTTGAGCTGGACCAGCACGAACACCGCGCTGGGCTCGTACAGCTCGCGCAGCTTGTGGGCCAGCGTCGCGATCTCGTCAACGGGTTCGTGTGTGGTGGCCGCCGCCAGCACAATCCCGTGCCCGCTGACCGTGTGCGTCTCGGCGGCTTCGAGCAGCTTGTCGTAGAGCACGCGCTGCTCGGGCAGCAAGCGGTGCTGCAAGAACTCGCGCACCACATCCAGATCCGCGCCGCACTCCATCAGCCACGCTGCGCAGCGAATATCGCGCGCGGTCGTCGTGCCATACGACAGCGAGCCGGTGTCCTCGTAAATACCCAGCATCAGCAACGTGGCTTCGAGCGGCTCCAGCGCAATCCCATGCGCATGAAGCTGCTCCACGAGCAGCGTGGTCGCGGCTCCGACCTGCTCGCCGGTGAACGTCTGCCCCTCGGTCAGCTCGCGGTCGAGCGGGTGGTGATCGATGAAATGGATCGGCGTGTTGGGGCGCATCCCGCGCACCGTCGTGAAGCTCTGTGTATCCACGACCGTCACATGATCGATCTGCCCGCCGCGCTTGAGATCGTCCGGATGGCGGAAGGGGAACACCGTGGCATACAGGTTCAGAAAGTGTTCTACGTTGCGATTGACACGGCGCGGCAAAACCGGGATCGCAGTCGGATCCAGCTTGTACGCGGCGTACAGCGAGGCGATCGCGTCAAAATCGGCGTTATCGTGCGTCAAGATCAGCTTGACAGGGCTTGCACCAGAGGTCATGCCGGCCCTCGCTAGCCCAGCGCATCCCACACAGCAAGCTTGGCCCGCACCCGGCGGATCACCTCGTCGGTAAACTCGCTTGTCGTGGCCTGCCCGCCCAGGTCCGCCGTGCGGACGCCGTCATAGACGGTCTCCAGCGTCGCTTCGCGGATCGCACGGTGGACGCGCCGAAGCTGTTCGTTGTCGATATAGCTGAGCAGCGCTGCCCCGGCCAGGATCATGGCTATCGGGTTGGCAAGGTTCTTGCCTTGCAATGAAGGGGCCGTGCCATGCGTGGCTTCCGCGATCACCGCGCGCGTGTTCAGGTCGTCATCGAAGCTGAGAATCAGCGACTCGGACCCGGCGATGGTACCGAACATCTTCATCACCAGATCGGACAGGTTGTCGCCATCGCGATTCAGCGCCGGGATGACCAGTGACTCGCCCGACGTCTCCAGCAGCAGCGCATACGTCGCGTCGATAAGCTGCGGTTCGTAGCGGACGGTCGGGTGACGCTGCGCGGCGGCATCCAGCTCTTCTTTGAACATGGCCTCATAAATCGGGCTGACGGTGTACTTCGGCCCCCCAAAGACCTTCGCCCCCATGCGCGCCGCGTACACAAACGCGAACTCCGCCACCGCCCGGCAGGTGCGGCGGGTAATCTTCTCTGTGCGGTAGGCGACCTCATCCAGCCCTTCGCCCTCGCGCCACTCTTTCGCCCCATAAGCGTCGTCAACCGCCATGCGCACCACGGCGATCGGTGCATGCACGCCGGCGATCGGCTGCACAGGCGGGATGCGCCGCCCCACCCTCAGAATCACCTGCGCGCCGATGGCCTCGCGCAGCAGCGCGTTCGGGCTGCCGACGTCGTCTGGGTCGCCGGGCGTGATGGTCGCCGCTTTCAGCCCCAGCCCATGCTGGCAGACTGCTTCCGCGGCATCGTAGACCACCTGGTTGCGGGTCTGGCGCCGGTTCTCAAGGCTGAGGTCAAACCGCCGGAAGCGCACGCCCAGCGGGCCGGCAAACGGCTCCAGCACGCGCAGCGATTCTTCTAGCAGTTCCTGCCCGGTTTGATCGCCTTCCAGGACCACGATCGTATAGTCTCGGTCGATGCTCAACTCGGTTCATCCTTTCTTGTCAGGCAACAGCGGGTGCGAGCCGAGTCCCCACCTTGAGCGAGATTATAGCGTCTCACAGAGGCGTCCGCAGGGCGTGCGGGGCGATCTCACTGGCCGAGCAGCGCCACCACCAGCCAGGCCAGCACGGCGACGTTCGCCAGGATCAAGAACCCCATCTGCACCCGCCCGCTGGCGTCGATCGCGTCACTGCCGCGCGCATCAGTGCGGGGCCGGAAGACGAGGAACAGCGGCGCCATCAGCACGGGAACGGCCAGCAGCCACAGCGGCCATAACCCCAGCGCAATGCTCGCCAGCAGGCAACCCGCCGCCAGCCCCAGGCTGGCGTACATCAGGCGGCGCGTGCCGGCCAGGCCGAGAAAACTCGCCGTGTTGCGCAACCCGGCTGCCCGGTCCGCTTCGTAATCGCGAAGCTGGTTGTAAAGCTGGCCGTAGGCAGAAGCCAGCGCCGCACCCAGCGCCACCAGCCAGGCGCGCCCCGGCGCAGTGTCGTAGGCGAAGTAGCCCGCCAGAAACAGCAGCGCGCTCAGCATCAACACGTGCGAGAGGATATCCACCACCGGGCGTGCTTTCAGGCGCACCACACGCCACGAGTACAGGATCGACAGCGCCAGAGTCAGGGCCCCGATCCACAGCGCACCCCGGCTGACCGTGGCGTAGAGCAGCAGCGCCACCACGCCGATCCCCAGCGCTGCCGCCCACCCCTCGCGTGGGCGGATCTCGCCGGTCGCGACCGGATTCCGCGCGGCACGCGCCGGGTCAAGGGCATCGTCGGGGGCGTCTTCCACATCGTTGACCATGAACGCCACCGTCATCGCCAGGATGTTCGCCACCGTCACAGCGATCACACGCCCGTCCAGCTCGACGCCTGGCCGGTTTTCGGCCGCCATCAAAGCGCCGAGCAGGGTCAGTGGGATGGTAAACAGGGTGTGTTCTTTCCAGCGCGAGAGCCGGAGCAGCCCGGCAATCACGCGCATCGGCGTGCGTGTGGATGCGTTGTGAGCGGTCATTCCCCCCCCAACCTCTGCGCAAAGGCAAGCAGACGCGAGAAAGCCCTGGTTGGAGTGTAGCGCGGCGCGCGGCACGCTGCCAGGGTTCCGCTTGACCGATTGGCCGGCAGCGACTATGCTCATGGCGCGATTGACTGGTCGCGGCTTGTACCGAAGGTCACACCATGCCGACACCTGCTCCGAGATCGCGCGCGGCCCGCTCATCGCGCGTTCTACCCAGCGCCGTGCCCTCCCGCCCGGCTGCGGAGCGCATGCGGGACTTCGGGCCGGTCGCGCTCGACTTCGACACGCAAAGCGCGATCGCCGAAGCGGATCGCTGTCTCGGCTGCCTCAAGCGGCCATGCGTGGAAGCCTGCCCGCTGCATAGCGATATTCCGAGCGCGTTGAGTGCCCTGGCTGAGGGTGACGTCGAGCAGGCAGGGGCGATCTTCCGCGCCACGAACGCCCTGCCGGACATCTGCGGCTACGTGTGCCCGCACGAGCGGCTGTGCGAAGGCGCCTGTGTGCTTGGCAGGCATGGCTACCCGCTCGCGATCGGCGCGCTGGAACGATACGCAACGCGACACTCGCCGGCTCCGCGGCTTGCGCCGCGCCGCCGCAGCGGGAAACATATCCTCATCGCCGGTGCCGGTCCTGCCGGGCTGGCCGCCGCGAGCGATCTGCTGGCAGCCGGGCATCAGGTGACGCTGATCGACGCCGCACCGCAGCCCGGCGGCTGGCTGAGCAGCGCCATCCCGACGTTCAAACTGCCGCGTGAGGTGCTGAACGTGCACGTGGACCGGCTGCTGCGCGCCGGGCTTCGCCTGAAGACGGGCACGTGCCTGGGCGCGGACCTCTCGCTTGAGGAAGCGCGCCAGCAGGCTGACGCAGTGCTGATCTGCACCGGCGCGCGCGTTGAGGCCGAGTCGCTCCCCGGCGCCGGGCTGGCGGGGGTCTGGCAGGGCGCCAGGCTGCTGTCTGCGGTGCTCAGGGCCGATCAGGATACAGTGCCACAACTCGGCACCAGGGTGATTGTCCTGGGTGGTGGGGGAACGGCCATTGACTGCGCGCGCACCGCCGCCCGCCTGCAAGCTCAGTCCGGTCAGCCCGTCGACGTAACGCTGGTTTACCGCCGCCGCGCGCACGAAATGCCCGCGCCCCCACGGGATCGACAGGCTGCCGAGGCTGAAGGGGTCCGCTTCCGTTTCCAGGCCGCGCCGCTGGCGCTGCGCCCCGACCCCAACGGCGCGCTGCAGTCCATCGAGTTCGCTGAAACCAGCCCTGGCGCCGCCGACGAGTCTGGTCGCGCCCGCCCCGTGCCGGTCCCCGGCAGCACGTTCCTGCTGGAAGCCGACAGCGCGATCGTCGCGTTTGGCTGGCGGCCCGATCCGGCAGTTCGCCGGCTCGATCCTGCGCTTGAGCTGGACGCCGCCGGTTATATTCGCGCCGACGCTGATACAGGAGCGACCAGCCTGCCGGGTGTGTACGCCGCGGGCGACGCGGTGCGCGGCCCGGCGCTGGTCAGCCAGGCAGTCTGCGACGGTATGCGCGCCGCGGCTGCGATCAGCGCCTACCTGCGCGCCCGGAGCTAGACTTTTCGTCGTACTTTTCTCTCACCCGCCGGGCTAGCAGGTTGCTTTCCGAAGTGACACACCGCGTCACGACGGATAACTTCTGCCACTACAGAAAGCCGTTCCGGCCTTCTATAGTGAGCATAGACTGGCGCGCCAAACGACATCCGGTGCGCTGCCCGTTTTCTTGAATCTTTAAGCAGAGAACAGGATAAATACAGTTATGAGCATCGTGTGGGAATCACGCTATGCACTCCGCATGAACGGCATCACCAGCTCCACGATCCGCGAACTACTTAAACTCACCCAGCGCCCTGAAGTCATCTCGTTCGCGGGCGGCCTGCCCGCCGCCGAATACTTTCCGGTTGAGCGGTTCCAGGCGGCCTGCCAGCGCGTTCTGGCGCAGTCCGCCCATCAGGCGCTGCAATACAGCACCACCGAAGGCTATCTCCCGTTGCGCGAGTTCATCGCCCAGCGCCTGTGCGAGCGCCAGTTCTGCGTCGATGCGGACAACGTGCTCATCACGTCTGGCTCGCAGCAGGCGCTAAGCCTGATCGGGGCGCTGCTGATCAACCCCGGCGACCGCGTGCTGGTCGAGGAGCCGACCTACCTGGGCGCACTGCAAGCCTGGGCGCTCTACCAGGCAAGCTATGTCGGCGTTCCAACTGACTCGGACGGGATCTGCACCGATCAGCTTGCCGAAGCGCTGCGGCACGGGCCGAAATTCATGTACATCCTGCCGAACTTTCAGAACCCGGCCGGCGTGACCATCAGCGCGGAGCGGCGGCGCGAGCTGGTCCGCATCGCGCACGAGCACGGCGTGCCCATCGTCGAGGACGACCCCTACGGCGCCCTGCGCTTCGAGGGCGAACACCTGGATCCGCTCGTTGTGGCGGACGCCGAGTACCTGGGGCTGGGTAGCTCAACGTACAGCGGAAATGTCATCAACCTGGGCACCTTCTCCAAGACGCTCGCGCCCGGCCTGCGGATCGCCTGGATCGTGGCCCCCAAAGAAGTGATCGCGCGCCTGGTGCAGCTCAAGCAGGGTGCAGACCTGCACACCAGCACGTTCACCCAGATGGTCATCTACGAGGTGGCGAAGGACGGCTTCATCGACCAGCACATCAACCATCTGCGCACGGTGTACCGCAAGCGGCGGGACGCTATGCTGGCCGCGCTGGATCGCTTCATGCCGCCAGGAGTGCAGTGGACCCATCCAGACGGTGGGTTGTTTCTCTGGATGCAGCTTCCCGCTGGACTCTCGGACCGCGCTGTGTTTGAAGCCGCGGTCAAGCGCGATGTGGCTTTTGTGCCTGGGGGAGCGTTTTTCGCGCGTCCCGATGCGCCGCCCACCGCGCGGCTGAACTTCTCGTGTATGGACGAGGAGCGCATCGTCGAAGGCATCCGCCGCCTCGCCGATGTGATCGCCGAAATGCAGAACACGGCGCAGCCAGTCCCATCCAAATAGCAGGAGTAGCGCATGAGCTGGCTCAGTCTTTATGAACCCAAAAAAGTCACCGCTCACGAAGCTGTCCAGGTGCTCAAGTCGGGTTATCGCATCTTCGTGACGGGCAACTGCTCGGTGCCGCAAGTGGTGATGGAAGCGGTCAACGAGCGCGCGCCGCAACTTGAGAATCTCAAGCTTATCCAGGTGCTTACCGTCGGGAAGGCGGACTACGTCAAGCCCGAACTGGTGCCTCACATCCGCGTCAATTCGCTCTTCATCAGCGAGAACGTGCGCGACGCAGTCAACGATGGCCGCGCGGATTTCACGCCGGTATTTCTGTCTGAAATCCCGGACCTGTTCAAGTCCGGCCGGCTGCCGATCGACGTCGCGCTGATCCAGATCACGCCGCCGGATAAGAACGGCTACTGCTCGTACGGTGTGGAAGTCGGCGTGACGAAAACCGCCGCCGAGAGCGCCAAGATCGTCATCGCGGAAGTGAACCCGAACATGCCGCGCACGCTGGGCGACAGCTTCATCCACGTCTCGAAAATCGACTATGTGGTTGAGGTGGACTACCCGCTGCCCGAGGTGCAGATGGCGGTGTCGTCGCCGGAGCAGGAAGCGATCGCCGAGCACCTGGCGGCATTGATCCCGGATGGCGCCACGCTGCAAATGGGGATCGGCGGTATCCCCGATGCGGTGCTCAAGAAACTGGTCAACCACCGGCATCTGGGGGTTCACACCGAGTTGTTCTCCGATGGCGTGGTCGAGCTGGTTGAGCGCGGTGTGATCACCAACGAGCGCAAGACGTTCCACCCCGGCAAGATCGTCGCGGGATTTGTGCTGGGCACGAAGCGCCTCTACGACTTCATCGATGACAACCCGATCGTCGAGCTGCACCCGACCGAATATGTGAACGACCCCTTCAACATCGCCCGCAATGACAAGATGGTGTCGATCAACTCGGCCATTCAGGTTGATCTCACCGGCCAGGTGTGCGCGGACAGCATCGGCACGCGCTTCTATTCCGGCGTCGGGGGCCAGGTAGACTTCGTGCGCGGCGCGGCGCGCAGCCGGGGCGGGATGCCGATTATCGCGATGCCCAGTACGGCGCGCGGCGGCACCGTCAGCCGCATTGTTCCGATCCTCGACCCCGGCGCGGGGGTGGTCACCACGCGCAACGATGTGCATTTCATCGCGACCGAGTATGGCGTGGTGGACCTGTATGGCCGCTCCATCCGCGAGCGTGTCAAGCTGCTGATCGACATCGCCCATCCTGACTTCCGCGCCGAGCTGGCCGAAGCCGCCGAGCACTACTATCACATCCCGCGCTTCTTTGTGCCGGAACTGCGCAAGACTACAGAAAGTTCATAGGGTGAGGAGTTAGAGTCTATGGCGAAAGGCCGGATCGAAATCAACGAAGCCAACTGCAAGGGCTGCACGCTGTGCATGATCGCCTGCCCGCAGCACGTGATCCAGATGGCGACAGACCGGGTCAACGTCAAGGGATACTATCCCGCGATGCTGGTCGACCCGGAAGGCAAGTGCACCGGCTGCGCAATCTGCGCCGTTGCCTGTCCCGATGTCTGCATCACCGTCTACCGGCAGGTCAGCGTGCGTCAGAGCCAGGCCGCAGCAGCCG
Source organism: Thermoflexus sp. (assembly GCA_020724465.1). GTDB lineage: Bacteria > Chloroflexota > Anaerolineae > Aggregatilineales > Aggregatilineaceae > DYGX01. The sequence continues at coordinate 91,091 of DYGX01000002.1, read as the reverse complement.
GTGCAGGCTAGGAGAGCACAATCGATGGCCGTCGAATTGATGAAAGGCAACGTCGCCCTGGCCGAGGCGGCGATTTGTGCTGGCGTGCAGGCTTACTTCGGCTACCCCATCACGCCGCAAACCGAACTGCTTGAACATATGGCGAAGCGAATGCCCGAGCTGGGGCGCGCCTTCGTCCAGGCCGAAAGCGAGGTCGCCGCGATCAACATGGTGTACGGCGCGGCGTGCGCCGGGGTGCGCGCGATGACCTCGTCATCCAGCCCTGGGATCAGCCTGATGCAAGAAGGTTTCTCGTACATCGCCGCGTCGGAAGTCCCCTGCGTGGTGGTGGATGTCATGCGCGGCGGACCGGGTCTGGGGAACATCCAGCCATCCCAGTCGGATTACTTCCAGCTCACACGCTCGGCTGGACACGGCGACTATCACGCCATCGCGCTGGCTCCAGCGTCGGTCCAGGAAGCGATCGACCTGATGGGTCTGGCCTTCGACCTGGCGGACAAATACCGCCATTTGGTGTTTGTCGTCGCCGACGGCTTGATCGGCCAGATGATGGAACCCGCCGAGTTGCCGCCGATGCAGCCGATCACGCGCCGGCATGACGACTGGGCGCTGACCGGCGCCGACGGGCGCGCGCCGCATGTGATCACCTCGCTGCAGCTCAACGCGCCCGATCTCGAGGCGCTGAACCAGCGCCTGCAGGCCAAGCTGCGCATCATCCACGACACAGAACAGCGTTCGACCGAGATGCTGACCGACGACGCCCAACTGGTCGTGGTAGGTTTCGGCACGGCCGGGCGAATCGCGCAAACCGCCGTCCAGCAGGCCCGGCGCGAAGGGATGAAAGTCGGTCTGTTCCGCCCGATCACGCTGTGGCCCTTCCCCGAAAAGCGCCTCTCGGCGCTGGCGGATCAGGTGAGCGCGTTCCTGGTGGTGGAGATGAACACCGGCCAGATGATCGAAGACGTCCGGCTGGCCGCCGGGGGTCAGGTGCCGGTCACGTTCTACGGACGAACCGGCGGGGTGGTCCCCGTCCCGGAAGAGATCTATGACGCGATTCGCGACCTGTACCGCAAGCTGCAATCCAGGCCGGCAAGGGAGTAAGGCAGGCATGACCATCTCCGCAGTCGAAGAAAAAGTTGTCTACCAGCGGCCGGAGTCGCTCAGTGATGTTCCGACGCACTACTGCCCCGGCTGCACACACGGAATCGCGCACCGGCTGGTGGCCGAGGTGCTGGACGAGCTGGGCGTTCGCGAGCGCACCATCGGGATCGCGCCGGTCGGCTGCTCGGTTTTCGCCTACAAGTACTTCAATGTGGACAGCGCCGTCGCGGCGCATGGCCGCGCCCCGGCGATGGCGACCGGAATCAAACGCGTCCTGCCCGATCGGGTCGTGTTCACCTATCAGGGCGACGGCGACCTGGCTGCGATCGGGCTGGCGGAGATCGTGCACGCGGCGACCCGCGGCGAGAACATCACCACGATCTTCATCAACAACGCGATCTACGGCATGACCGGCGGGCAAATGGCCCCCACTACCCTACCGGGCCAGCACACGACCTCGTCGCCCGGTGGCCGCGACATCGAAATCACAGGATTCCCGGTGCGGATGGCCGAGCTTCTGGCCGGCCTGACCGGCACAGCCTATGTGGCGCGACGCTCGCTTCATAACGTCAAAGAGATCAACCGCGCCAAGAAAGCCATCCGGACGGCGTTCGAGACGCAGCTTGCCGGGTTGGGGTTCGCCATGGTCGAGCTGCTGTCGTCCTGCCCGACCAACTGGCACCTCTCGCCGCCCGAAGCGTTGCAGTGGATTGAAGATTATATGGTGCCCTACTATCCGCTGAGCGACTATAAAGTGATTGAGCCAGTTCAAGACTTAATGAAGCGATAGGATGCGCAATGCAGGAAGAAATCATCTTTGCAGGTTTCGGCGGGCAGGGCGTCCTGTTTGCGGGGCAGCTTCTGGCCTACACCGCCCTGGCCGAAGGAAAGCATGTGACATGGATCCCATCGTACGGGCCGGAGATGCGCGGCGGGACGGCCAACTGCACGGTGGTAGTCAGCGACGAACCGATCGGATCGCCGGTGACCAAGCACCCCAGCATCGCGGTCGTCTTCAACAACCCATCGCTCGAGAAATATGAAGAGCTGGTCAAACCGGGCGGGCTGCTGGTCGTCAACCAGTCCCTAATCACGATCGAGACCCACCGGACAGACATCACGATCGTGCGCATCCCGGCGACGGCCCTGGCATCGGAGATGGGTGACGTCCGGCTGACGAATATGCTGCTTTTCAGCGCCATGCTGGCCCAGCGCCCGGTCGTCTCGCTGGAGACGGCGCAGGAAGTCCTGCTAGAAAAGCTCGGCGCGCGCAAAGCGGAGATGCACGCGCTGAATCTGGCGGCTCTGGCGCGAGGATGGGAGCTGGGCCGCGAGGCCACACCCGCGAGCGAATCCGCCTAGCCAAACGCCCGCACACCCGACACTGTCTGTGCTCGCCGCGTCGCAGGATGGCGCGGCGGGCGTTTGATTCTGGCCTGCGTTCGCAGTACATTACTGGCATCTCACCAGCAACGCCCGGCTGCTCATGCTCCCGGATGTGATACGCGCGAGAGAAGTGATGTCCGATCAACCACCCAGCTTCGACGGTTTCGTGTGCCCGCTGCCGTTGCGCGACTACCCGCAGATCGTGTTGGGGCACGGCAGCGGCGGTCGGCTCTCCGCCGATCTGATCCAGCATTTGTTTGTGCCCCTGTTTGACAACCCGGCCCTCGCCAGCCTCAACGATCAGGCCGTGCTGGAGCTGGACGGGATGCGGCTGGCGTTCACAACCGACTCGTTCGTGGTCAACCCGCTGTTCTTCCCAGGCGGCGATATCGGCAGCCTGGCAGTACACGGCACGATCAACGATCTGGCGGTCAGCGGAGCGCAACCGCTATTCCTCTCCGCCGGGTTCATCCTGGAAGAAGGGCTGGCGATGGACGACCTGGTGCGGATTGCTACCAGCATGGCCCGCGCCGCCCGCCAGGCGGGGGTTCAGATCGTGACCGGTGATACGAAGGTAGTCGAGAAGGGGCACGGCGACGGCCTGTTCATCAACACATCCGGGATTGGCGTGGTGCCTGCCGGTGTCCACATCGCGGCGGACCAGGCTCGCCCCGGCGATGTCGTGATCGTCAGCGGCACGGTTGGCGATCACGGGATGGCGATCATGTCGGTGCGCGAGGGGCTGGCCTTCGAGAGCGAACTGGTCAGCGACAGCGCGCCGCTCCACACGTTGGTTGCGGCAATGTTGGATGCGACGCCCGCGATCCACTGCCTGCGCGACGCGACACGCGGCGGCGTGGCGGCGGTTCTGAACGAGCTGGCAACCCAATCGCTCGCCGGGATCGAGCTGGACGAACGCGCGATCCCGGTCCGCCCTGCCGTGCAGGCCGCCTGCGAAATGCTTGGGATGGACCCGCTCTACGTCGCCAACGAGGGCAAACTGGTCGCCGTCGTACCGGCAGAGCACGTGAACGCCGTGCTGGACGCCATGCACCGTCATCCCTACGGGCGCGAGGCCGCAATCATCGGGCGCGTGGTGGACGAGCACCCGGGAATCGTCGTCCTGCGGACGGCGATCGGCGGGCGGCGCGTGGTTGATATGCCGCTGGGTGAGATCCTGCCGCGCATCTGCTGAGCTTCCGGCCACCTACCGGGCGTTCTGCAGGCCGCCCAACCGCATGAACAATTGCGCCGGGGTTCGTTTTTGGCTAAGCTGACGCTGCACGGCGCCCGACACCTCGCGTGGAGTTCGGGCGGGCGCACAGGAGAGCGAGATGCAGCACGTCGGTTGGCGGGCGCGATTGGGGCTGGTGCTGCTGCACCTGGCAGCGGCGGCGCTGGCCTGCTCGCTCGATCTTTCCGGTTCATCCCCCACCAGCATCGATGTCCTCGAGACGTTTGACGGCCCGCTGCTCACCGGTTGGCGCCTTGCCGATGGCGCCAGCGCGGCAGGCGGCGTGCTGCGGCTCCCACCCGGCGCCAGCGCAAGCTACGCGATCCATCCGGCGAGCCTGGTTCTGACGGTGGTGGCCGAGCGTCAGGGCAGCGGGCCGCTGCTGATTGAATATGGCGCCGGACCGGCAGGTGCCTATGGGCTGCGACTTGACGCCGGTGCAGTCAGTCTGGTGCGGCGCGATGATGGCGGCACTGAAGCGCCCCTAGGCGATCCAGCGCCGCTGGCGACTGCGGCCAGCCGGCCGGTGACCGTCGAGATCGTTCACAGCCAGGGCGCGCACCGGGTCTATGTGGATGGCCGGATCGCGCTCGCCGCCCAGGATCCGGCGCCCCTGCCTGCCGGCGAGATCCGGCTGCGCCCCGAAGGGCAGGCGTCGGCAGCGGTCGAAGTCGTGCGCATCGTGTCGCCCGTCCCCGCCCCGCGCCTGGTTGTGGTCGCCCCGGTGAACAACAGCCGCTACGCTGCCGGCGCGCGGATCGTGCTTCATGCTGCTGCGTTCGACTGGCTCGGCGTGGACCGGCTCGTCTTTGAGGTGAACTCGATCCCGGTAGGCGAGGTGCGAGCGGCGGACCCGGCGGGTGATCCGCTCCTGATCGGCAGTGTGGCATGGACTGTGCCCGACGAGCAGGGGTACCGGATCACCGTTGAAGCCTTCCGGGCTGACGGCGCGTCGTTAGGGCTGCGGGATGTGCGCATCGAGGGAATCCGGGCTGCCGGTGTGCAGATGCCACCCGTCCTGCCCACCGCTCCCACGGAAGCCACGCCAACCGCCGGGCCGCCAACCGCCCTCCCAACCAACACCCCTGCGCGCGGCAGCGGTGCCCCGGACCTGCAAGGTCCAATCGCACGGGCCGACACGGCGCTAAATGTCCGCCAGGGTCCCGGCACAGAGTATCCGACGATCCGGGTCATGGCAGCCGGGGAGCGCGCCTCGATCGTGGGGCGGAACGCGGACAGCACATGGTGGGCCGTGACGGTCAACGGGGTCAATGGCTGGATCTTCGCCGGGCTGACCACCGTTGAAGGCGACGTGTCCGCCGTTCCCGTGACAACACCCTGACTGCTTCGCTCGCAATATGACAATCAACCGTCCAGAGCGTGCAGTTGCACACTACACCCACTTCTCGTACACTTCATAATTGAGAACGATTCGCAATTGCGACTCGTCTGCAATTGCGAACTGGTCCGACACCACAAAGGAGAAATCTCCCCCGTGACCATCGCCGCCGAACCTCGCCCTACGCTTCCTCTGAGCATGGCTGCACCTCAGCAACAGGTGCGGCTGGTTGAGATTCGCGGCGGCCACCGCCTGCGCAAGCGGCTGGCCGATCTGGGCCTGACGGTGGGCGCCACACTGCGTGTGATCCAGGCTCACGGTCACGGGCCGATGATCATCGCCGTCCGGCACGACGCGCGGATGGCTGTCGGGCGGGGGATCGCGCACAAATTGATTGTCGCGCCGCATGACAACGGCGCGGATCCGTACACCGCTTGATCTTCGCCATGCCCACCGTTCGAATCGCCCTGGCGGGCAATCCCAACGCTGGCAAGAGCACTATCTTCAACGCGCTGACGGGCGCGCGCCAGCACACCGGCAACTGGCCGGGTAAGACGGTCGCCAAACAGACCGGCAGGCTGCCGCTCAACGGATATGATCTGGAGTTGGTGGACCTGCCCGGCACCTACAGCCTGAGCGCCTTCTCCGCAGAAGAAATCATCACCCGCGATTACATTCTGGACGAGTGCCCGGATGTGGTGGTTGCTATCGTCGATGCCAGCAACCTCGAGCGCAACCTGTACCTGGTGCTTCAACTTCTTGAAATGGGCGCGCCCGTCATCCTGGCGCTGAATATGATCGACGTCGCTGAAAGCCGCGCCATTTCCATCGACGCCGACCGGCTGTCGGCGGCGCTGGGTGGTGTTCCCGTGGTGCGGCTCATCGGCAGCCGCCAGGTGGGGCTTGACGATCTCAAGCAGGCAATCGCGCGCTACATCCACCAGAGCGAACGCGTCCGACCCCGGTGGGTGCTCCCCCTGCCAGAGAGCGTGGCGGCAGAGAAAAGCCGGCTCCAGTCCTTGATTGAACGGGAACCGGTCCTGGCGGCGCGCTATGACGCGGGCTGGCTGGCGCTCAAGCTGCTGGAGCAAGATGACGACCTGCTGGACAGAGTGGCGTCCTTTCCGATCATTACCGCGGCGATGGCTGAGGCCGTCGAGCGGATCAGCGCGGCGACGGGCGAGGAGCCAGACACGCTGATCGCCGACCTTCGCTACCAGGTCATCGGCCAGATCGCCGCCCAGGCCGTCACGCGAGGCTGCGCCGAGCCCACCACCCGCTCCGACCGCGTGGACAGCGTGCTGACGCACCCGGTGTGGGGCGTGCCGGTCTTTCTGTTCCTCATGTGGATCGTCTTTCAGATCACCGCCAACGCCAGCGCGCCCCTGGTGGACTGGATCGACGGGGTCATCAACGGGCCGGTGGTCAACTGGACGCAGATCGCGTTCAACGCAGCGGGACTGGGCGAGAGCTGGCTCGCCAGCATGGTAATCGACGGCGCCATCGCGGGCGTGGGGGGCGTGCTGGTCTTCATCCCCGTGCTGATGGCGCTGTTTCTGGTCATCAGCGTGCTGGAAGACAGCGGCTATATGGCGCGCGCGGCGTTCGTCATGGATCGCTTTATGCAGAGGCTGGGGCTGCACGGCAAGAGCTTTCTGCCGCTGCTGGTCGGGTTTGGCTGCACCGTCCCGGCCGTCTATGCCACGCGCACGCTGGAGCACTCCGAAGACCGCAAGATCACGGCGTTTCTCACCACTTTCATGAGCTGCGGCGCGCGCCTGCCGATCTACGTGCTCTTTGGGACGGCGTTCTTCGGCGCGTCGTCGGGCACGCTGGTGTTCGCCATGTATCTGTCCGGGATCGGCGTGGCCGTGCTGACGAGCCTGCTGCTGACGCGAGTCATCTACCGCAACAAGCCCGTTCCGCCGTTTGTGATGGAACTGCCCCCATACCGGCTGCCCAACCGGCACACCGTGTGGCTTCAGATCTGGACCCAGACGCGCGACTTTCTGCGCCGCGCCGCAACGCTGATCCTGGCCGCGTCGCTGGTGATCTGGCTCCTGCTGGCGCTGCCTGTGGGGCGCGGCGGGCGGTTTGGAGAGGTTCCACCGCACGACAGTCTGTTTGGCAGCGTGAGCGCTGCGCTGGCACCGGCCCTCGCGCCGGCGGGGTTTGGTTCGTGGCAGGCCACCGGCGCTCTGATCACGGGCTTCACAGCGAAAGAGGTCGTGATCACAACCATGAACCAGCTTTACGTGGGCAGCGGCGCAGAAAGCGCCCCCGACAGCGATCTGGGGAGTGATCTCCGCGCGATTGCGATCGGCCTGGGCAAGGCGCTGGTCCTCACTGTTCAGGAGATCGCCAACGTCGTGCCGCGCACCATCAACTTGCTGCCCGGCGTCGCGCTGCCCGAACTGGCGCTGGTGCCTGCCGGCGCGGCGGACGAAGCCGGCGCGCCGCAGCTTCAGAGTGCGCTGCGCGCCGCTTTCACGCCGCTGGCGGCGGTGGCCTTCAATGTGTTTGTGCTGCTCTATGTGCCGTGCGTCGCGGCAGTGTCGGCCATGCGGCACGAATACGGCACGCGTTGGATGCTGACACAGGCCGCTTACACGCTGGCCGTAGCGTGGCTGGCAGCGGTTCTAGTCTATCAGGGCGGGCGCCTGCTGGGATTCTAGAGGGAAACGTGACAACGACTCTACGTGCCGTGCTGGAAGCATTCCAGGTTGCCGAAGCGCCGCTCTCGCTGGGGCAGCTCGCGGCTACACTGGACGTCTCGCCCCCGCTGCTTGAAGGGATGATCGAGTACTGGGTGCGCAAAGGGCGCCTGCGCGAGGCGGGCACCGCCGGCAGCGCCTGCGCCGCGTGCCATCAAGGACGCGCCTGCCCGCTGATCGTGAAGATGCCGCGCCGCTATGAACTGGCAGCGCCCGGCGAGCGCGCACCGGAGCCACCCCCACCCTGTGGCTGCTGTCACTCGTAATCACGCGAGCGATCGCGCTCTGCCGAACTTTACAAGCGGGAAACGTTGTGCTATAATTGGTGGCACTTACGGACGGAACGGGACTTAGATCGCCGCGCTGGCGGTCTCTTGTTTTTTACCCTCAGATGCTCTGGGTGTACTCGTAGATGGCGTAAGCACAGCTTAGGCTGTGTTTTTATACCTGCTTCGATATAAAGTAAATGCGCATGACGACTTAATTAATCTTTACATAGCACGCAGCAACACAACGCTTACGAAACAGGCGGGTCAAGGCGCGTGTCCTGCGGGCGCGGGAGGGGAACCGCGCCAGGGAACGGGCTGCCGCCACAGCACGCGATGTTTCAACACATCCGACTTTCTGGAGGAGCGGGATGAGTGACGACATTCATTATCTGACACTTGAGGGGTTACGAGAATACGAAGAACGGCTGAACTACCTGCGAAATGTGCGCAGGCAGGAAGTTGCCGAACGCCTGCGCCTGGCCCTCGAAGAAGGGGGCGAACTGGTCGAGAACGCCGAGTACGAGGACGCCAAGAACGAGCAGGCGTTCATCGAAGGCGAGATCATGCGTCTGGAGATGATCCTGAGCAACGCCCAGATCATCGAGCAAGACGCGAAAAACGACACCGTCACACTGGGCAGCATCGTTACTGTCCAGGAAGTGGGCACGGATGAGACGGAAGTCTACCATCTGGTCGGCGCTGCCGAAGCAAACCCGCGTGCCGGAAAGATCTCGTTCAAAAGCCCGCTCGGCCGCGCGCTGATGGATCACAAAGTGGGCGATCGCGTCGTGGTCGAAGCGCCGGATGGCGAGATCGAATTCAAGATCATTGCGATCGAGTAAAATCAGACTCCATCAGGCGGTCTGTGATTGCCCATGCCAGCACCCGCTCGCGTGGGCATTGTTTTGAACGCCGCCCGCTGCCACAAGGCGGGCCGGCCCCTACCCAGCGAGGAGAGCAGGATTTCGCGATGTGGACGCCATCCAATAACCTGGAGCAGGAGCGGCTGGACAAGCTCAACAGCCTGCGCAGACGCCAGATCGATCCCTACCCCAACCGGGTCGTGCGCACGCACACCACCGTTGAAGCCGCGCGCGCCTTCGAAGCCGCCGAACGCCAGGCGACCAGCGAGCCGGAGCCGATCTCCGTCACGGTCACCGGGCGAATCGTGCGCCAGAACCTCAAGGGCAAAGTCTACTTTGCGCATATCGAAGACGGCGCGGGACGCCTGCAACTATTCGTGCGCATCGACAAGGTCGGCGAAAGCACGTACGAGATGATCCGGCAGGACCTGGACCTGGGCGATTTTGTCCAGGCGTCGGGCACGATGATGCGCACCCGTGCCGGCGAGATCAGCGTCCTGGTCGACGAACTGACCGTGCTCGCCAAGGCGCTTAGCCCCCTGCCGGTGATCAAGGAGCGCGTGCGCGAAGACGGGACGGTCGAGCGCTATGGGGCGTTCAGCGATGTCGAGGAACGCTACCGGCAGCGCTACGCCGATCTGGCGGTTAACCCGGACACGCGCGCAGTTTTTCGCGCGCGGGCCCGAACCATCAACGCCCTGCGCCAGTTCCTGGATGCGGAAGGCTTTCTCGAAGTCGAGACACCGATCCTGCAGCCGATCTACGGCGGGGCGGCTGCGCGCCCGTTCATCACGCATCACAACCAACTACACCAGGATCTGTACCTGCGCATCAGCTTCGAGCTGTACCTCAAGCGGCTGCTGGTGGGCATGTACGACGCGGTGTACGAGATCGGGCGCGATTTTCGCAACGAAGGCGTCAGCTTTAAGCACAACCCCGAGTTCACCCAGCTTGAGTACTATCAGGCTTATACCGATTACTACGGGATGATGGACCTCACCGAGCGAATGATTGCGTTTGTCGCAGAACAGGTGACGGGTAGCACAATCATCCACTACGAAGGGAATACCATCGACCTGACACCGCCGTGGACACGCATCACCCTGCGCGACGCCATCCGCGAGCGCACCGGCATCGACTACACCGAGCATCCGGATGCCCAGACCCTCGCCGCGGCGATGCAGCGTGCCGGGCTGGCGGCTCCGCCCAAGTACACGTGGGGCAAACTGGTCGACACGCTGCTGGGTGATACCGTCGAGCCAACCCTGATCCAGCCGACCTTCATCCTCGACTATCCACGAGACATCTCACCCTTCGCCAAGAGCGTGCCGGGCGATGCATCCCATGTGGAGCGGTTCGAGGTCTTCATCGGCGGGATGGAAATGGGCAATGCCTTCACCGAGCTGAACGACCCGCTCGATCAAGAGGCGCGCTTTGTGGAAATGGGCCGCCTGTATGGAGCTGAAGAAGACGAAGCTACACCGGTGGACGAGGACTACCTGCGCGCCATGCGCTACGGGATGCCCCCGTGCGGCGGCTGCGGGATCGGTGTCGACCGGCTGGTGATGCTGATGACGGACAAGAGCACCATCCGCGAGGTGCTGCTCTTCCCGCACTTGCGCGAGCGCAACGATCGTTAGGGGAAACGCCAGGCGACAGATGGTAGATACCGGCGGATCTTCCGGCAAGCTCGACCTGCGCGCCGTGCTCGACGCCCTCGGTCACGCGGTCCTGATCTTCGATGAGGACGACCGGCTGATTCTGGACAACGACGCGGCGCGCGCGCTGCTGGGTCCGCAGCTTGTCCGCTTCCGCGCCGAGGGGTGGCCGGCAGTCGCGGCCTGGCTGGATACGTCGCGCGGCGACACCCCGCCTGCCGATGAAATCCGCCGGCGGGCGCTTCGCCAGGCGGCGCCGCTGCGCTTCCACACCTGGATCGGCGGGGCCTACACGCCCGGCTGGGCGGGCGCCATCGCGTTGGATGACGGCACGGCTTGCACGCTGGTGGTTTTGGAGCAGCCCGACTGGTCCTCGCTCACCGATCTGCTCGGCACGTTTCGCGATGAAGCGGCCACGACGGTATCCAGCACGCGCGGACACGCCCGGCTGATCGAGCAGACTCTCGCGCACCGCAAGCCGAACCTGACGGTTGAGGAACTGGCGCAGCGGATCGGCGGCTTCGCGCGCATTATCTCGATCCACATGTTCCGGCTGGAACTTCTTCTGGGCGCGCTGCACCGCCTGGAAGTCATCCGCACCGGTCAGCTCGGAAAGATGGTGGCTGCCGCGCAGCGCCCTATCGGGCTGGCGGACTTCGTGGACGACCTGCTGGAAGACCTGGATACGCAGGGACTGCTCGAAACAGACGAGGCGGGGACAAGCCACCGCGCTCGCATCGTGATCGCGATCCCGGCGGACACGAGGGTTCTGGCCTCGCGCCAGCATCTCGCTCTGGCGCTGCGCGATATGCTGCGCAATAGCTTGATGTACAGCCCGCCCGGCACACCGATCCGGATTCAGGCGGGGATGGCCAGCCGCGGGCGAATGGTACGCATCGAAATAGCCGACGCCGGCGCCGGAATCCGCGAAAGCGAGCGCGGGCGCGTCTTTGCGCCCTTCCAGCGGGCGAACCAGCCGGAGATTCTCGCCGAGTTCGGCTACGGCCTGAGCCTGTACCTGGCGAAGACCGAGATTGAGGCGATGGGCGGGCGCCTGACGTTCACCAGCGTCGAAGGTGAGGGGGCCACATTCACGATTCGCCTGCCGGCTGCGCGAGGCGAAAACCCGCCGTGATCGGATTGACGCTCGCCGGGTGACATGCTACACTGTGAAACGCTCAACACGCGAGACGGCGTGACGGGGCAGTGGCGGAACGGTAGACGCCGCGGACTTAAAATCCGCTGAGGGGAACCTCGTGTGAGTTCGAATCTCACCTGCCCTACTTGATCCGGACGCCGCTGCCGGAATTGAGCGCGGAGCATCTCCCTCGCACAAACCGCAAGCGGCTCTGGACAACCACCCGGCGTTTTGGTACAATGCGCTTGCTTGTCAGTCCGAAACCGTAGCACGACTGGAGACTTACTGTTGGCTAATCACAAGTCTGCACTCAAGCGTATTCGCAGCAACGAGAAGAAGCGCCTTCGCAATCGGATGTGGCGCTCGCGCACGCGCACCGAGTACAAGCAGGCTCAGGCCGCGATTCAGGCCGGGGACATTGAACAGGCGCGCCAGGCGACGATCGACGCGATCCGGGCGCTCGATAAGGCGGCCAATAAGGGCGTGCTGCACAAGAACAATGTCGCACGTCGCAAGAGCCGCTTGATGAAACGACTGGCCCAGCTTGAGGCTCAGCGCTAACCGGTAAGCTCTGCGGCTGACTTGCGACTCTGACAATCAAGGCATCCTTGCGGGATGCCTTTTTGTGTTTGAGTTACAAAGATGCGCAATGCGCTAACTGGCAGAGGCCGGAGACGCTGCGTCACCCTCAGTCGGCAGGCTGAAGCGATACCCCACCCCACGCACCGTCTGGATATACTGCGGTTTGCGCGGGTCCGGCTCAACCACCTTGCGGATCCATCGGATGTGCACGTCCAGCGTGCGCGTGTCACCCATGTAGTCGGTGTTCCAGATCGCCTGCATGATGTGGCGCCGTTCCAGCGTCACATTCGGGTTCTGCATGAACAGTTCCATCAGCGCCACGAGCTTGGGGGTCAGTTTCTTCTCGGTTGTGGGCGTCGTCAGGGTCTGTTGCTGGCGGCTCAGACAAAACGGGCCGACTTCCAGGCGGTCGCCCTGGGCAGAGGACGCGAAGCGCTCGATGCGGTTGATTAGCTTGCGTGCGGTAAAGGGGGGCACCAGCAGCACGTCCGCCGCGCTCTCTCCGCCAGCCTTATCGCTGGGCCGGATGTGAATGATCGGTAGCTCGCCGGACAGGGCGCGCAGGCGGGCTACGATGCGGTTGCCGGATGTCCGCAGAGAAGCGGCGTCCAGTACAACCACATCCGGACGGTTGGCCTGCACCATCGCCAGACCTTGTTTGCCCGAGTGGGCGATGCGCACCTGGTATCTGCTTTTCAGGGCGTCAGCAAACGATATCCCGTTTGTGCGAGCGCTCTCAATGAGTAAGACACTCGTCGCCCCCATACGTCCCCCTCGTGCCGTATCTGTCTGCGCGCCGTGCCGCTGCGCGCGCCTCTTTAACATTGCTTAACCCGCCATTATAATGACAGTTCACAGACAGACAAGTCGAGCCTGTCTTGCCCGCCCGACGCCGGCCACTTCAACCCACACAGCCGGGCGCGCAAGAACGTCCAAGGGTCACGACACCTACAGATGGTGCCAGGGCGGCAGTGATCCCCCCATATATCGGCCCCGCCCTCATTCTGTGTGCCTTTATTCTTTGTGATTCCTCAGGCGGTGATCTTAACACTCGGCACATGCAATTTACCCACCCTTTCCCACATTGTGCCGGATGCGTGGGAAATCTCGACCCGCAGGCACATTCGAACGAGGACGGGTCAGCGCGAATCTGGGTCTTACGGCATAATGATGGCGAGCGCAGGCGAATCGATTCTGGACACGGATAAAGGAGTGCAGCATGGGGATTTACCTGGATTCTGCCAACCCCGACGACGCGAGGCGCGCGCAGGAACTCGGGTTCATCGCCGGAGTGACGACCAATCCCAAGCTGATCGCACAGACCGGCCGCCCCGGTCTCGAAGTGCTCAGTGAGCTGGCCGAGATTGTGGACGGGCACGTGTTCTACCAGCTCACCGCGGACACGGTCGAGGCGCGCACAGACGAAGCCTGGGCCGCGTACAAGATCCGGCCCGACAAAGTGCTGCTGAAGGTCCCTTCCACCACCGAGAACCTGGCGATGGTCTCGCGCCTGATCCCGGCCGGGATCGAGTGCGCGATGACCGCGATCTACAGTCCCGCGCAGGCGTTCCTCGCGGCACAGGTCCGGGCCAGCTTCGCCATCCCGTATTACAGCCGGCTCAAGCGCGATGTCCCCGATGCGCCGCTCGTGCTCAAGCGCATTGTAGACGCCGTGCGCGACACCCAGACGCTGATCCTGGCTGCCAGCTTCAAATCCGTCGACGATGTGATCGAGGCACTGGCTGTCGGCATCCAGCATATCACGCTGCCGCTTGACCTGATTCTTGCGCTGGGAGAGCACGACCTGACCCGGCGCGATATCGCAGATTTCGGCCAACATTTGCCGGGTTAGTCCACACGAGGGCTGTTCGATGACCGGTGGAGAGGCTAGCGTGCGCGCATTTCTCGCCTCGCCTGCTGCGCGGGTGATGCAGGCTGCGCTCGACATCGACACCCTGCTGCAAGATGCCATCGCGATCCAGCAGATTCCAGCGCCGACTTTCTCCGAGGCCGCTCGCGCGGCATATGTCGCGCAGCGATTCTCCGCCGCCGGCCTGTCGGACGTTGCGCGAGATGATGTGGAAAACGTGTACGGTCGCTGGCCGGGGCACAACCCGGACGCCCCCGCCCTGCTGATTTCGGCACACACGGACACGGTCTTCCCGGCTGATGCCGACCTGACGATCCGGCACGACGACCAGCGCATCTACGGGCCGGGCCTGGGAGACAACAGTCTGGGCGTCGCCGGGCTGTTGAGCCTGCTGCGGCTGTGGGCTGCTGCCGGCTTCCGGCCGAATAGCGATGTGTGGCTGGTCGCCAACACGCGCGAAGAGGGCCTGGGCAATCTGGACGGCATCCGCGCCGTCTGGGAGCGGCTCGGCAGCCGTCTCGGCGCAGGCATCGTGCTGGAAGGCATGGCGCTGGGCCGGATCTACCATGCAGGGATCGCAGTCCGACGCCTGCGCATCACCTGCCGCACGGCGGGCGGGCACAGTTGGACGCACTTCGGACAGCCCAACGCCATCCACGAGCTGATCGCCGCCGGCGCGCGCATGATCACGCTGGCACCGCCGCGCCACCCGCGCACCACCTACAACATCGGCCTGATCAGCGGCGGACAGTCGGTCAACAGCCTGGCTTCACATGCCGAGCTGTACCTCGATCTGCGCTCCGAAGACCCCACCGCGCTTGCTGCACTGGAATCGAATATCCGCGAGATCGTCACCGGTGCTGCGCGCCCAAGCGTCGCGTTCGCGATCGACGTGGTCGGGGATCGGCCAAGCGGACGGATACCGGTCGACCATCCCCTGGTGCAGCTTGCCTCCGCCGCGCTGCGGACCGCCGGACACAAAGCGCGCTTCGAAACCGGCAGCACCGACGCCAACGCGCTTCTGGCCTGCGGACTGCCAGCCGTAACAGTCGGTATGACGACCGGGGGGAACTCGCATCGCCCAGACGAATACATCAACCTCCAGCCGCTGCGCGTCGGGATGTGGCAGATTGCGCTGCTGGCGTCTACCGCCGCGCAGCACGTCGCCGGGTGGGGCCGCTGAGTAAACGCTTTCTGCCGTGCGTGTTGGTAATCCGAGCGTGAGCCGCGTACAATAGGGCGCACGAAGCTCGACCAAAAAACGGCTTGGCAGGAGTACGGCATGTCAGTTCGACCCCCTGGCCGACGGACAGAGAGCCTGTTTGACAATCGCTATCGCTACGATCATATCTATCCCCGCGGCCGGTCGGGCGAGACGCTGCGCGCGTACGATACGCTCCAGGACGACCGGCCGGTCGTCGTCAAACGGCCCGCGCCCCAGGACGCGCCCCCGATGCGCGCCGGCCAAGAGGTCAGCATCCGCAACGAGCGCCACGCGCTTGAGCGGCTCTCCGGCCATTCTGTGCTGGTCGAGTTGTGCGGGGGTGGGACTTTCCGCGTAGGCGGTCACACGCACGAATACATCGTGCTCGAGCGGGCCGAGGGGGTCATCGTCGAGGACCTGGTGCTGGAGCTGGCAAAAGAGGATCGCCTGCTGCCGGAACTGGAAACGCTGGTGATCATGGACCGGCTGCTCGACTTGCTGGCCTTTGCCCACGAGCGGCAGGTCATCTACAACGACGTCGACGCCAAGCATCTCTTTTGGGATCGTGAATGCTACCAGCTAAAGGTCATCGACTGGGGCAACGCCGTCTTTACCGACGAGCCGGGCGCGCTCGCGCCGGTTTCGCGCGCTACCGACATTTACCAGTGCGGTGAGCTGCTCTACTTCATCTTCACCGGGGGTATGCGGCTGGCGACCGAATCCGACGAGAACGGCGAAGCCTTCTTCGTCAACTTTGGCCCGCAGGCTGATCGCATCCCCGCCCGCCTACAGGCGATCATCACCCGTGCCGTGCATCCGGACCTGAAACGGCGGTACGCCACGATCACCGACCTGCGCCAGGCGCTGGCGGAATATCGCCAGCCGCTGGAGCGCGTGCGCGATGATATTCTGGGACGGGTTCGCAAGCGCGTGCGACCCACTGCCAGCCAGGAAGAGCTGGAACAGCTCGCCGCGGAGCTGCAAGACGCGCTGGTTATGGATCCCGGCTATCCCGATGCCCGCGCGCTCGCGGCAGAGATCGAAAGCCTGCGGCGGCAGCTCATGATCCAGGCGGATCTCGATGCCATCCGCATCTATTTGGAGAGCGGGAACTGGCCGCGCGCGCTCGCGCTGCTTGACGACCTGCTGCCCGAAGCCGATCACACCACCGAAAGCCTGATCCGCTTCCTGATCGCCACGGCAGCCATCGGCGAGCAGATGCATATCACACCCCCACCCGCCGGGTTCGTCGCGGCGCTCGACCCGCTGTTTGCAGGCGATGCCGCCCTGGCGGGACACACGCTGCTGACCACGCCGGAGACGCGCCCGGCGGCCCGCGAAGCGCAATGGCTGATCGCCGAGCAGTTATCCACCATCACCGGGCTGATGCTGCTGCGCCCCCACCTGGTGCGCCTGAAGAGCGACCTGCAAACCCTGCAACACGCGGACCGGGTGCTCAACGCCCTGCGCGCCGCCGCCGCTCAGCTCGAGGCCGCGCCCGGCAGCGGCCTGAACGGCCTGCGCGCGATTTATGTCGACCTCGAGCGGTCGCTGGAATATCTCGCAACAGAACTGGACCGCACACCGATAGTGTGGAGCGAAGCAGAGCGCGAAGCAGCGCGCGCCAGCGTGGAGCGCGTCCGGCAGGCTGCCAGGGCTATCGTCCAGCACCTGGATGCCGTTGGGCAGACGGCGATCAGCGACCCCATGCGCGCGGGCGAGCTGCTGCGCGCCGCCGCCGCGATCGATCCGCTCTCGCCCTATTTCGACGCGCTGAACGACTATCTCGACGAGATTCACCAGGCGCTGGCGGCCCTGGCGCAGTTCAAGCCCCGCCCGGACGGATCCAACCTGTCCGAGTGGTTCGCCGATGTAGACGACTTCCTGGAACCCTATCTGGCCGATCTGCGTGATCCGCACCTGCATGCGGCGGCTGAGGCCGTCCGCGAGGCGGCGAGCGGGTGGAACCGCTCGGCCAGCTACATCGCCCTTGGCCGCCGCGAAGCGAGCATCGAGACGCTGCGCGCCACCGCCGAGGTGATCCGGCCTGTGAACGAGCACCTGGCGGCCTGGCTGGGAACGGTCGCCAACCGTATCCCAGATACGGCCTTCGTCGAGCGTCACTGCGCCAATGCCCGCCTGGCCGATGCGCTGATCGATGGCTGGCGGGCGTGGGATCGCGGCGATGCGGCACAGGCGAGCGAGTTCGGACGCAAGGCGCTTGACGCTGCCCAGACTGACGGCGAGCGTTTCGCGGCTGAGCGCCTGAGCCGGCTCAGCGATCTGTTGCTGCGGTGGCTTGCCGGAGAAACACACGACCCTGAGCGCACGGAGCGCACCGAAAAGGACACACTGGCTATCCTGCTCAGCGACGAAGAACAAGAGCGCCGCACCTTCGCCGAGCAGATGCCCAGCAGCACGCTCTATCTGCGCGCGATGAGCCGTGGTATCGTCGCGCGCCTGCGCGAGAGCAGCAGCGCCGGATGGCGCGCCCTCTACTTCCATTATGTGCTGCAGGGCACGCTGGCGCTGCTAAACGATGATCTGGAGACGGCGGAATTCTGGCGGAGCGCCGCCGCGAAAGCGTTCGATGAGGCGCCGACCCACCCCGCCTACCAGATCCTCGACCGCACGCTGACCAGCCGCCGCCTGGTGGAGACCGCCGAAGCCGCGCTAAACAGTGTCGCCGACCCGGCCGATCTCGACCGGGCGCGGCGCACGCTCAACGCGCCGCTCGCAGCGGAACTGCTGGGCGGCGCCGAGCAGTCGGTCCAGATGGCGATTCAGGCGGTGCGCGACTGGTCCGACGGGAACTTCTACGCCGCGCGACAGGGCTTGGATGTGGCGCTGGACGACATCAAGCGCGCGATTGCTTCAGGCGGGCTGCACATCGAGCCGTATGTGGACTGGCTGACCCGGCTGCGTGACACGGCCAATGCGCTACAAGCCCTCAAGCTGCGGATCGAGGAAGCAGCCGCGCGCCGGGACGACGAGCCAGATCCCGCAGTGCGCGACGCGCACCGCGAGATCATCGATCTCACTCTCAGCGCGCTCGGCCCCGATTATGCGCATCAGGTGCGCCAGTGGCACGAAATGTATCAGAGCGTAGTCGAAACCTACACCGCCACGCGCCTGAACCGCCGCGAGAAGCTCGCCGCCTTCAGCCGCCATTTTAGCTCGCTGTTTATCGACAAGCACCCCGCCTATCCCCTCTTCCGCCACTGGGAATCGGTTGTCGAGCAGCTTCCGCAAGACGAACCGGAGCCGGCGCCGCACCCCGCGACGCGCGCTGCCGCTGCTGCCCCGCCCTCGCTCGAAGAAGGCGAGGAACTGACCTTCTTGCTGGACGACGAGCAGACAGCGGAGCCGGTCCCCCAGGCAGCCCTGCGCGAGCGGACGGCACGCGACGACCTGCCCTGGAACTGGATCATCGGCGGGGCGCTGATCGTGCTGCTGGCGATCGGCAGCGCGGCCGTGCTGCGCGCGATGCAAAACGAAGACCTGCCGGAACGTCTGGCGGGCAGTTCCGCCGGACAGCGTTCGCCCACGGCCACGCAACTCGTGCCGACTAGCACGCTGGCCGAAGCCGCCGCGATCGCCGCCGAGACGGATACGCCTGCGCAGCCCCCGACCGAGCCGGTCCCAACCGCCACTCCCAGCCCGGCGCCCAGCGACACGCCACAGCCGACACCGACACTGTTCCTGACCAGCACGCCCGCGCCGCCGCGTGCCGTCGCCGCCGCCCCACTGAGCGACGCGCCCACCAACACCAGCGTGCTCGATGCTCTGGGTGCGATCGACGAGGACGAGCGCCCCTGGCCGGAGACGGTCTTCTCAAGCGGGCCGGGCGGCGTCTGGCAGCTTGCGACCGGAGCGGGATCGGCGGGGGCGACCACCGTCACGTTCGACCCAGGGATGCTGGGCCGGCTGTTCGGTCCGGGCGCGGCGAGCACGCTGACCAGCGCCCGCGCGGTTCTGGAACTGGTTACCTACGACGAGCGCGAGCTGGCAGATGGCGATGTGAGCTTTGGGCTGGGTGCGCTCAACGCCAGCGGGCAGAGCGCGATCGGCACGGTCCAGTTCAAAGAACCCGCCCTGATCGCGATGGGCATGAATCAAAACGGGACCTTCCGCGCGCGCAGCGAAGCGCCGCTTAATGCCCCGCAGATCGAGCTATCGCTGCGCCGAGTCAACGCAAACACGCTGGGGTTCTACATCAATGACCGGCTGCTTGGCGATTCGGTCGTCGTCTTCCCGGAAGGCGCGCCGATCTCGCTGGTGCTGGTCGCCAGCGGGCGCAACACCGTCGTCCGTGTAAGCGCGTTCGAGGTGGAGTTCAGTCCGCGCAGCAATCTCCCGTAACACGCCCGCCCGTTGAGAGTGTTGGACAGCAAGAAGGGTGAATGATGGCTGTATTGGAAGTGGCATTGGAAACGCGCTATGCGCTCGGCAACTACATCGACACGTTTGCGCCGGGCCATTACGCGCGCGTGCTTGAGGCGGAAGACCGCCAGACGGGCCAGTTAGTAGCTTTCAAGGTTATGCGTCCGGAGCACTTCTCGCCGGATGGCGGCCCGCGCTGGGAAGCCCGCGCCTTCGTCAACGAGGCCGATCTGCTTGTGCGTTTGAAGGACAGTCCCGCCGCCGTGCGGTTGTACGACTGCGGGTATATTTCGTCGCGCCCCGAGCGGCCCGACGGGGGCGAGATTTTATCGCTGGGCACGAATGTCGCCGCCTTCCGCGAGCAGCTCTATCCCTGCATCGCCAAAGGCTGGCGGCCCTATCTGGCGCTCGAACTGCTGCCCCGCCAGAACAACCTGTTCTACGTCATGAAGCCCAGCGGCTCGAACGGCCGCCGCCGTCTGCCGACCGAAGAAGGCATCGACCTGGCACTGCAGTTTGGCGCCTTCCTTCACACTGCTCACCAGCAGCGGATCGTGTATCTCGACCACAAGCTGGAACACGTCTATTGGGACGGCACGACGCTGCGCATCATCGATTTCAACAGCTCGCGGCTGCTCGAGACCGGCACCCACACCCTCGATCAGTCGATCGCCCAGGACGTGCACAATCTGTGCGTTGGGGTTCTCTATCCCATCTTCACCGGCCTTCTGCCGCAGAAAAACACGCTGATGCCGCAGCCCGCCTCGCAGGCCGAGGTCGAGGAGCGTTACAAGGATGTCAACCATCTGGATTTCGGCGTGGAGCCAACGCTCAGCCACGGCTTGCAGGAACTCTTGCAGCAAGGCGCGCGCCACGATCTGCCCAACGCGCGGGCGTTCATCAGCGGGCTGGAGCGGGTCGCCGTGCGCCACGGCTGGCACTTTCCAGGGATGCATACCAGCCCGGCGCTGCAGCAGGCGCGCCAGCAGATCCGCAGCGGGCTTGAACAACTGCGCAGCGGGCAAGAAGCGATGCGCCTGGCCCGCGAAAGTCTGCTCGAAGCGATGATCCTGGACGAGATCAACGAGGAACTCGAAGCGGAACTGCGCCGTCTGCTCAACCAGATCAACGTGGCGCTGAACCACCGGGTGATCCCGTGAACGCCGCACCAGCCCTGAAGGAGACGCCGGATGGCCGATCTCAAACAGCAACTTGACGCGCTGCGCGAGGCTGTGGAATCGCTCCCCGAGAGCGCCACCGCCAGCCAGATCGCCCAGTTGGAGAGCGAAGCGCGCAGCCTGCTCGCCCAGAGCAAAAACACGGTCTACGAAGCCACCGCCCGCGATCTGTTCGCCGAGCTTGCGCGCCGCAGCGCCCCATCCTCTCCGGAATCCGCGCCGGTGCGCAGCTTGCTGCGGCGGGCGCGGATCCGCATTGAGATCGCCGGCGACGAAGACGACGTTGACGAGGCGATCGACATTCTCGCCCAGGCGCTGGAGCGCGATCCGCACAACCCGGAGACGCTCGAACTGCTGCGCGAGGCCGCCAGCCGTAGCCCGCACCTGGAGCTGAAGGTGCGCGGGCTGCTGGAACGTTACGGCCTTGAGGTATCCCGCACCGCTCCGCCACCACCTTCGCCTGCTTCTGCCGATGCCCCACCGCCTACCGAGCGCCGCCGCCCGCCCGAGACCGGCGCCAGCCCGCCCAGCTCGGACGGCACTACCGGGACGACCGCGGCGCTGCTCTCCGAGATCGCGCAAGCCTACTATTCAGGCGAATATCAGCGCACGGTTGATCTCGCCAACCGGGTGTTGGCCGAGGACCCGGACAACGCGCAGGCTCAGGAATATCGCCAGAAGGCGGAAGATAACCTGCTGCGAGGCGTCGTCCCCGATCACCGCATCCCGTTCGATGCGCGTGTCGCCTACAACCGGGCGAATTCCCTGGTGCGTGCGGGCAATTACGACGAAGCCGAGCGGCTCTATCGCGAGGCGCGCGACCTGGCAGCGCGGGCCGGTATCCCAAGCTGGAAGGACGTCGAGCAGGCGCTGCTGGATATTCAAGACCTGTCTCTGGCGCGCGAGCTGCTGGCGGAAGGGGACCGGCTGCTGGCCGCCGACGATTGGGACGGGGCGCTTCAGAAGTACGAAGGGGCGCTGCGCGTGGTGCCGAACGACCCGCTCGCCCAGGAGCGCATCGACCTGGTGCGCAGCGTTCGCCAGCAGTACGATCAGGCGACGGTGCAGCTCAACATGGCGTCCGGTTCGCTCCAAGACCGCGCCCGCGACCTGCAGGAAATCCACACCCTGCTGGCGAGCCTGCGCCAGCTTTTGCCGGGCAGTGAGCGCCTCAAGCGGCTGGTGCGCGAAGTCGAGGAGCGTTCGGACAACCTGATCGCGCAGCTTTACACCCAGGCGCAGGGTGCCCTGACGCGTGTCGAGTCGGCGACGGTGCTCGAGGAAAAGCACCGCCTGACCATCGAAGCCGTGCGCGCCCTGGAAACCGCCGCCGAGCTTGAACCCACCAACGAAGAGATCACCGGCCTGCTGCAACGCGCGCGGCAGAGCGAAGCCGATATGGCCGAAGCCCGCCACATTATCGAGCGGGCCTCGGCGCTGATCGCCCAGAACTACGAAAACGAACTGAGCCAGGCGCGGAATATGCTGGCTGGCCTGCGCAGCTATGCCCAGGATCCGCGCTATCGGATGATCGTCGCCGATCTGCTGGCGCGCCATCTGGAGCGCGTCGAAGCCGCCCTGGACGAGGAAGACCCGCAGACAGCCCAGCGCTGGCTTGAGATGGCCAAAGACGAACCCTTCCGCATCCTGGGCCGGCGCACCGAGATTCTGCGCCTGGAAGAAGCCATCCGGCAGATGCGCCGCCGGCGCTACGTCGTCTGGACCGTGAGCGGAATCGTCATCCTGGTCGTGCTGGCCGCGGTGGCGCTGGCGACCCAACCGGCCTGGGGTCCGATCCTCAACCCGCCATCGCCGACACCGACCTCAACACCCACGATCACCCCCTTGCCGTCGCCGACACCGACGGAGACGCTCACGCCCACGCCGACCGACACGCCAACCGCCACCTGGACGCCGAGCGCCACCCCTACGCCGACCGACACGCCGACGCCCACAGATACACCGACGGCGACCTGGACGCCCAGCATCACCCCCACGCCGACTGACACGCCGACGCCCACAGATACGCCGACGGCGACCTGGACGCCCAGCATCACCCCCACGCCGGCGATTCTGTGCATCGTGTTCCCGAACCAGAATGTGAATGTGCGGTCGCAGCCCAGCCCGGTCGCCCGTCAGATCTCGGTAGGGATGCAGGGGCAGCGGATGGACGTGCTCGCGCAGGACCTCGGCAATGACAACCAGCGGTGGTATCGGGTGCGGTTCGAAGTTGAGGACTCGACGATCGTCGGTTGGGTGCGCGCGGATCTGGTCATCGAAGCCGGCGAGGGATGCCCCCCGTTCCGGCCATAGTCAGGATCAAAAAACGCCGGTCGCTGGATGCAGCGACCGGCGTTGTGGGTCGTAGAAGACTTGAACTTCTGACCTCGTCGATGTCAACGACGCGCTCTAGCCAACTGAGCTAACGACCCGACGAACAACATTATAGTCATACTCCGCCCCTTTGACAAGGGCGGACCAGATTGGTTTAACGATTGTTTCCGGCTGTCCGTTCCCAGTGCCAGCAGCGCCCGTTTTCACCCTGTCCGGCTGGCACATGCTATAATGCAGCGGATGGAACGCCAGACATAGGTAAGCCAAGATGCCGGAATTATCCCAAGACACATGGCTCTACGCCGCTGGCGGGCTGTTTGCGCTGGCGATACTGCTCTTTGTGGTATCGCTGCATCTGTTCCGCCGCAGCCGGCGCGATGTGTTCTGGCGCCGCCGTCGCGAGGCCGGTCAACGCGGCTGGCGAATCTTCATACTGGCGTTTGCGCTGTTTGTCTTCAGCGGGCTAATCTGCGGCAGCACGCTGCTGGCTCGCATGATGATCGAGGATGCTGACGAGGACGCGATGGGTTCGCCCACCCCGCACATGGCTGCCGAGACAACGCTGACACCCGCCGCGATCCTGCCTTCAGACACCCTTGAGCCGGTGGCGGCGATCTTGCCTACCGACACGCCAACCAGCGTGGTGCTGGCGCTGGAGTCGCCTACACCCGCCCCGCCCCAGCCAACCGACACGTCCGCCCCGGCCAGCGCCGTCCTGCCGACTAATCCACCCCCGGCAACCGTCGTCGTCATTGTGACCGCCACGCCGGGCGGCACGCCTACCCAGACACCGTTCCCGACCTTCACGCCGAACGGGCGGCCTCTGGTCTCGGACGTGACCCCCGCGCCGAACGCCCGCCTGCAAATCACCGCGCTCGACGACGAGGTTTCCGCGTCGCTGCTGCCGGTCAATCCGTCCACAACCTTCCCGGCCGGGATCGAGCGCATCTACCTTTTCGTGACCTTTGAGAACATGACGCAGGGCGTGCTCTGGCGGCGTGAGTTGTACCAGGACGGCCAGCTTGTCGACGGCAGCAGCTACCTGTGGGGCCTGCCAACCAGCGGGCGCACGTCGTTCTTCTTCGGCAGCGATACCGGCTTCGGACCGGGAAGCTATGAGGTGCGGCTTTATCTGGGCGACAGCGCCGCTCCAATCAGCCGCATGGCCTTCACCATCACCGAATCCGACGCGGAATGAACCCCTCGTCCCACCGGCCAGCGCGATCCGTCATCGTCCTGGCCGTCGCGGCGGGCCTGGCTCTGCGCCTGACCCTGTTGCACGGTGCGGGCTGGCGCTACGATTACGACGAGGGTATGGTCGGCCTGCAAGCCCTACACATCCTCGGCGGCGAGCGCCCGATCTTTCACCCCGGCCAGCCCTATCTGGGGGCGCTTGAGTCGTATGCGATCGCGCTCGTCTTTGCGCTGGCCGGGCCGGGCGCGGCCACACTCAAGACGATTCCCTGGCTTCTGTCCGGCGCGTATATCGCCCTGACGGGCTGGCTTGGCTGGCGGGTGTTTGGCCCGCGCGCCGGAGCGTTGGGCGCTGTGCTGGCCGCGCTGGCCCCGGCCTATCTGCTGGTCACCGGGCTGAAAGCCTGGGGTGCCACCGCCGAAACGCTTGCGCTCGGCAGCCTGCTGCTCGTCCTGACGACCTATGTCACCGACTCCGCCCGGCCAGCACCTGAGCGCGCGCGGGCGCTGCTTGCCCTGGCGGGGGTTGGTGGCGTGGCGTTTTGGGTATCCTGGCTGATCGCGTTCTACGCGCTTCCCGTCGCGATGATTTTGTTCGTGTACGGGCGGGATCCACTGCGGCGCTGGGTCTGGGCGGCGGGTTTGATGTTCTTCCTCGGCAGCCTGCCGTTCTGGGTCTACAACCTGCGGCACGAATTGGCGACCTTTACCTTCCTGCTCAGCAGCCAGGGCGACATCTGGGGCAACACCTGGGCGGTGTTTGACCACCTGAACTACGATCTGGCGCCGCGCATGGTCAGCGGGGATCCGGCCTGGCGCGTGCTAAGCTGGCCGGCGGTCTGGTGGCTCCAGATCGTCTACCAGGGCG
The DNA here is from genome assembly GCA_020724465.1 of Thermoflexus sp. Classification (GTDB taxonomy): domain Bacteria; phylum Chloroflexota; class Anaerolineae; order Aggregatilineales; family Aggregatilineaceae; genus DYGX01. The sequence goes on along the minus strand of DYGX01000002.1, from coordinate 65,776 downwards.
CGCTGATCGGCCTGATCGCTGCCGCCTGGCGAGGCCGCCGCCAACCCTCGGCGCCGGGCCGCTGGCTGCTGGCGTTGTTTGCGTTGCTTCTGCCCATCATCTACTGGCTCAGCGGCTACGGCAACCACGCCCTGAACGGGTTCGGCTTCGACGCCACCGGACGCTATGTGTTGATGATTCACAGCGTCATGCCGGTCGGCGTCGGGGCGCTGGCCGACTGGCTGGCCCAGCGACGCGGCGTCTGGCGAGCGGCAGCCGCCGCCGGCACCGCCAGCGTGCTGGCGTTCAACCTGCTGGGTGCGCTGCGGCTGGACCCGGTTCGCGCCTGGACCTCACCCTATTACACCCGCCAGCCGGCCACCCTTGCCCCGCTGATCGAGGCGCTCGACGCGCACCGCATCCGGCATGTGTGGGCGGATGTCGGCGTGGCGCATGTGCTCATGTTCGAGACGCGCGAGCGCATCCTGGCGGCTGACTGGTATGACATTTTCGGCGCGGGGGGGATCGTGCGCTTCCCCCGGGTGCCACTCGCCATCGAAGCTGCCGAGCGTGTCGCGTTTGTCGAGGTGATCCTGCCCGGCCAGACCGATACCCCCTTCGAGCGCGCCTTCGACGGCCTGGGCGTGCCCTACACCGCCCTGCGCCCTACGCCGGATATTCTCGTGATCATTCCCGCCGTCCGCGTGGATCCGGCCCTGCTCGGCGACGGAATCGGCTACCAGTTCTGACGAGGCGCGCGGAATCCCGCTGTGTCAAAACTGCCAAGATCGCCCACTTGCCTGTTTCAAGACCACTTGTACAATTCAGAACAATGAGCGCCCCGCAGCACACGCGAGCAGAGCGCCCCAAGACCGGATCGACCGCCACCCTGGGCGCGAGGGTAGTCCCACACATCTGCGCTGTAATCGCTTTGAGGAGGCGAAGCCATCGATGAGTATCAGCCAACTTGCCCGCACGATTAAGGAGTCGCCGACGCTGGCTCTCAACGAAGCGGCGCGCATACTCCGTGAACGCGGCGAGCCGATTATCCACCTGGGGATCGGGGAGCCGAAGAACAAGGTCCCCATTACGGCCATTCTCAGCTCGGCGGCCAAGCTGAAAAACGGCGACATCAAATACGCGCCGTCGGACGGGCTGCCCTCGCTGAAGAAGGCTGTCATTCGTTACACTGAGGAGAACTACGGGCGGCTTGTCGCCCCGGAGAACGTGATTATCTCTTCGGGTGACAAGCAAGCCCTCTACAATCTGCTCTTCGCGATCACCGATCCGCAGGACGAGATCATCCTGCTGGCCCCTTATTGGGTCAGCTACCCGGAAATGGTCCGCATGGTCTACGGCATCCCCGTCGTTGTGACGCCGGAAGACGGTTCGTTCATCCCCCGCTTCGAGGAGATTGAGCGCGCCGTCAGCTCGTACACCAAGGCGATTATCGTCAACAGCCCGAACAATCCATCCGGCGCGATCTACCCGTCCGAGTTGATCGGCCAGTTGGTCGAGCTGTGCGAAAGCCGCGGCATCTACCTGATCATGGATGACATTTACCACAAGCTCGTCTTCGACGGGCATCACGCGCCATCGGCCTACCAGTTCACGACCCGCGACGTTGAGGAGTCGCACATCGTGCTGGTGAACGGTGTCTCCAAGCTGTACGGGATGACCGGCTTTCGCATTGGCTGGGCAGTCGGCCCGCGACGCCTAATCGAAGTCATGACCGCGATCCAGGCGCAGACCACATCCTGTCCGGCGGTTGTTTCGCAGGCCGCCGCCGAGGGCGCCTTGACCGGCGTGCAGAGCTTTGTCGAAGATTTGCGCCTGACTATTCAGAACAACCGGGATGTGATGATCAGCGAGCTGCAGAGCTTCTCCGGTGTGCGCGTCGAGAAACCGTTGGGAACCTTCTACTGCCTGCCCGATTTCCGCGCCTATAGCTCGAATTCGGTCGAGCTGGCAACCTTTTTGCTCAACAAGGCCCTGGTAGTCACCGTGCCCGGCGCCCCATTCGGCATGGAAGGGTACCTGCGGCTGAGCTTTTCCGGCTCGATCAAGGAGATCACCGAAGGTATTGACCGGATGAAATGGGCGCTCGACCCGAACTCACCGAATGAGATTTATATTGGGGACCGCAAACTGGTCAGGGACTGGCTATGAACAACCTGCTCAATATCAAGACGCCCGCTCAGGATCAGGCGCGCGAGCTGAAAAGCGATTTCGGGCTGCTGCACCAGGGTCTGGCTAATCTGAACACGGTGTACTGGAACCTGCCCACCGAGGCGCTGGTTGAGGAGATTATCTTCCGCCGCGAGGGCATGATAACCCACCAGGGACCGGTGGTGGTCAACACCGGCAAGCATACAGCGCGTGCCGCCGCCGACAAGGTCATCGTGCGCGAGCCAAACAGCGAAGAGCACATCTGGTGGGGCGAGTACAACCGCCCGATGTCCGCCGAAAAGTTCTCCGAGCTTTTCGCGCGGCTCCAGGGCTATTTGCAGGGGCGCGATCTGTTCGTCCAGGACTGCTATGTTGGCGCGGATCCGAACTATCGCCTGCCGATCCGCATTGTTACCGAGCTGGCATGGCACAGCCTGTTCGCCCGCAACATGTTTATCACGCCCACCAACCGCGAAGAATATCGCCAGCACGTCCCAGACTTCACCGTCATCTGCGCGCCGTCCTTCCAGGCATCCGAGACGATCGACGGGACGCGCACGCCAACCGTCATCGCCCTCAGCTTCGAGCAGCGCATGTGCATCATCGGCAATTCGGCCTATGCCGGCGAGATCAAGAAAGCGATCTTCACCGTCATGAATTACCTGCTGCCGCTGGAAGGTGTCATGACGATGCACTGTTCGGCCAACGAAGGCCCCGACGGCGACACGGCGCTCTTCTTCGGCCTGAGCGGCACCGGAAAGACGACGCTCTCGGCGGACCCGTCACGGGGGTTGATCGGCGACGACGAACACGGCTGGAGCGACGACGGGATCTTTAACTTCGAGAACGGCTGCTACGCCAAGGTCATTGCGCTGTCGCCGACGGCCGAACCCCAAATCTACGCCGCGACACGGCGCTTCGGCACGATCCTGGAGAACGTGGTGGCCGATCCGCTCACCCGCCACATCGATCTCAACGACGACCGCCTGACCGAGAACACGCGCGCTTCGTACCCGCTGACGTTCATCGAGAACGCGGTGCCGTCGAAGATGGGCGGCCACCCGCGCAACATCGTCTTGCTGACCTGCGATGCGCAGGGTGTGATGCCGCCTATCGCCCGGCTGACGCCCGATCAGGCGCTCTATCACTTCATCTCCGGCTACACATCAAAAGTAGGCGGCACGGAGATCGGCCTGGGCGAGGAGCCACAGATCACGTTCAGCACCTGCTTTGGCGCCCCGTTCATGGTGCACCATCCGGCCGTCTATGCGGATCTGCTCAAGCGCAAAATCCTGCGCTATGGCTCGCAGTGCTGGTTACTCAACACCGGCTGGACAGGCGGGCCGTATGGCGTTGGCAAGCGCATCAGCATCCGCCACACGCGCGCCCTGCTCAATGCCGCGCTGGCCGGGCACCTCAACGACGTCGAATACCGCGAGGATCCCGTCTTCGGCTTTCAGGTGCCGGTTCACTGCCCCGGCGTGCCTGATGAGGTTCTGCAGCCGTCCAATTCGTGGCCGCGCGAAGAGGAGTACTGGAAGCGGTACCGACAGCTCGCCTCGCGCTTTGCAGACAATTTCCGCAAGTTCGCAGCGCAGTGCCCGCCCGAAGTCCGCGAAGCAGGACCGCGCCTGTAATATCCTCTACGGCAGCGGGTACGTCGCATCCGCCCTTCCGGGTCAGGTGACCTATCGTGAAATAGGCCACCTGACCCATCTTAAAACACCCTATCTATCTCATGCCGTGCAATCGTTTTCCTCGTATGCTCTTAGCGGACTAACGAAGCACATGGCCTTGATATGCGGGGGCATCACCCCGTAGCAGCAGCATAAATGACACAGGTTTCAGGCAGTGCGCACGCTCGCGCAGGGGCACTGTCCGGACTATTGTGTTATATCATCGTGCCGCAGCCGTTGCAGCTTTGCCAGCAAAGAGGATCTTGATGCTGAAGGGTTCGGATCTCATTGGTGTTCCGGTAATTGCATCGGATAGAGGCGAGAGCTTGCAACAGACGCAAGACATCATTGTCTCACTGGAACATCAGCGTCTCGCGGGCTTTCTGATCGCAAAAGGCGGGTGGGCGGGGCATGCGCGGGTCGTCCCCTGGTCCGAGGTGCTCTCTGCCAGCCCCAGTGCGATTATCGTGCGTTCCAGCGGTTCGGTTGTCGACGTGCACACCGTGCCAGATCTACAGCGCATGCTCGAGTCCGATCGGCGGTTGCGCGGCACGCGCGTGTGCACTACGGATGGGATTGAACTGGGTATCATCACCGACCTGTTCTTCAGCCGGAAGACGGGCGAAACGCAGGGCTACGAAGTGTGTGGGCGGCTGCTGGGCGAAGCGACGTCCCATTGCGTCTTTTTGTCCGTCGCCTACCCCCTGAACCTCGAAGGCCGGACGGCCTGGGTCTCGCCGGACGTGCTCGCTGTCGTCAAGCGCCAGAACGAAAACGCGCGGCAGGTCAAGCTTGCGCAGCTCTCTACGAACGCCCAGCCAGGCTATCACGCGCGCGGTGATATCCGCGATTCCCGGCTGATGAGCCTGGCCGATCTGGCGCGTGGCAGGCATTTGCTGTGGGATATCCGCAGCCCGGAAGGCTATCTCATCGCCGCGCGCGGTCAGCAGGTCACGGAGGCCGTGTTCCAGCGGGCGGTGGCTCACAATCGCCTGCGTGAGCTGCTGCGCGCTGCTGGGGTAACACTCAGCGAGCGGCAGGAATCTCCGGATAAACGCTCGTGAACAAGCCGAAACCGGCTTCAGAGTGCCCAAACGAGCGACCTGCTACCCAGGCCCATGCAGCTATGCGCGGCGCTGTTTCGCAAACCCGATCTGGTTTTGAGATAATCTGGATAGCGCGGCCCGAACCGGATCGCCTTATCGACCGAAACCGGAACGCTGCATGAACCGCATCCTGCTGCTCTTGAGCCATCCACACCACCGTCTCCGCCTGGCCGACTGGCTCAGCGTGCGCTACGACGTGATCGTTCCCGACGAGTCGCAGCCCCTGCCCCATTTCTTCGATCTGTGCATCGTCGATGCCGATGGATTGTCTGAGTACGGTGTCTGGTTGAAGGCTCGCAAGGAAGAGACATACCCCGTTTCGCTGCCGATCCTGTTCCTGGGTTCGGGCACGGAACTGCTGGAGCGGGTTCCGCGTCCGGCGTGGCAGATCGTCAACGAGCTGCTGGCCGAGGACGCCGACCAGATCGAGGTTCAGTTTCGGCTGGCGAGCCTGCTTGAGAACCGTCAGACCACCCTGGAGATGAAGCGCGAGCACGAGCAACTGCTGTTTACCAGCAAGGCTATCGAGAGCATCAGCGACGGCATCACCATCGCGGACATCAACGGCACGGCAATATACAATAACCAGGCGTTCATCAACCTCTACGGCTACACCGTGAACGAGCTGAATGTGCGCGGCATCCCTGCATCCCTGTTCGTCGAGCCACAGATGGCCGAGGAGATCTTCACCACCATGCGCAACGGCCACACGTGGAGCGGTGAAGTGGAGCTAAAGACGAAAGATGGTCGCGTCGTCCCAACCCTCATGCGTGCCGACAGCATCAAAGACGAGGCCGGAGAGCGTGTCGGACTGATCAGCGTGTGCACCGACATTACCGAGCACAAGATGGTTCAGGCCGCCGAGCACCGCCAGCGGGTTCTGGCTGAGGCGCTGCGCAACATTGCGACAGCGCTGACCAGCACGCTCGACCTTGATGAAGTCCTCAAGCGCATCCTGACAAACATCGGCCGCGTGGTCCCGCACGACACGGCCTACATCATGCTGATCGAAAACGGCGAGGCGCGGGTCGTCCGCGCCCAGGGATTCCGCGAGCGCGGCCTTGAGGAGTGGCTCGCCAGCCGGCGCTATCGTGTCGATCAGACGCCGGAGCTGCTTCAGATGGCCACCAGTGGCCAGCCGGTGATAACCCCCACCTTCGACAGCGAGTGGTATGCAGACAAGCCCGAGGCCATGCGCCGGCTTCGCTCGTATACCGGCGCGCCGATCCGCCTCAAGGGCAACACCATTGGCTTTCTGCATCTGCATAGCGAGACCCCAAACTTCTTTACCGTCGTGCACGCCGAGCGCCTGCAAGCCTTTGCTGACCAGGCCGCGATCGCGCTGCAAAACGCGCAACTCCACGAGAAGGCCCAGGCGCTTGCCGTGCTGGAAGAACGCCAGCGCCTGGCGCGCGACCTGCACGACGCCGTCAGCCAGACGCTCTTCTCCGCGGCCGTGATCGCCGAGGCGCTGCCGCGTCTGTGGGATCGCCAGCCAGAGCGCGCCCGGCAGCAGCTCGACGAGCTATACCGCCTCACGCGCGGGGCGCAGGCCGAAATGCGCACGTTGCTGATGGAGCTGCGTCCCTCAACTCTGCTCGAAGCCAACCTTGAAGAACTGCTCTACCAGCTCACCGGGGCGGTCACCGGGCGCACCCGGATGAAGGTTTCTGTGGAGATCGAAGGCGACCTGGATATTCCGGGGGATGTGCAAACGGCGTATTATTACATTGCACAGGAAGCGTTGAACAATATCGTCAAACATTCGCGCGCGAGCCAGGTGCAGATCCGCCTCATCCGCACCCCGGACACGATCACCCTGCACATCGCGGATGATGGCCGGGGGTTCGAGGCGAACCAAGTTACGCCCACGTCGCTTGGCCTGGGCATCATGCGCGAGCGAGCCGGCGCCATTGGCGCATCTTTGGATGTCGATAGCAGACCAGGACAAGGCACACGCATTACCGCAACGTGGCGTTCTCAAAACGGAAGGCAGAAGGGGGCAGCATGAGCGAGGTGAAGACTATCCGGGTGATGATCGTCGATGACCATGATATGGTGCGCAGCGGCCTGGCCGTCTTTCTGGACACCTGCGACGACCTGGAGCTGGTGGCCGAGGCGTCAAGCGGTGAAGAAGCTGTCCGGCTGTGCACCGAGCTGCGGCCGGACGTGATCCTGATGGACCTCATCATGCCGGGCGAAATGGACGGCGTCGCCACCACGCGGGTGATCAAGCAAACCTTTCCGGAGACTCAGATCATCGCGCTGACCAGTTTCAAGGAAAAGGAGCTGGTGCACGAGGCGCTCCAGGCCGGGGCCATTGGGTATCTGCTCAAGAACATCTCAATCGACGAGCTGTCAACCGCCGTGCACAACGCGCACTATGGGAAGTCGACCCTGGCACCAGAAGCCACCCGCGCACTGATCGAAGCCGCCACACAGCCCCCCGCCCTGGGGCACGACCTGACCGAGCGCGAGCTGGAAGTGCTGGCACTCATGATCGAAGGGCTGAACAATCGCCAGATCGCTGACCGGCTCACGATCAGCCGCTCAACGGTCAAGAATCACGTCAGCAATATTCTGTCCAAGCTGGAGGCGAACAGCCGCACCGAAGCCGCGACGCTGGCCGTGCAGCACCGCCTGGTCAAGTGACCCGGATGGAAACGCGCTGCCTGTCCTACAGCCAATTCCCCCGCCCATCCCATGCGCGCCAGCCGCGGGCGATCTAGACTGGCTGCGTTGAAGCATGGATCGCGCCGTCCTGGCATAGCAGCCACGTTCACCGAAGCAGAAGACGGCGCGCAAGCATACACGGAGGTCTGACATGGCACACGACCTGACAGGGAAACGAGTCGCCATTCTGATCGCGAATGGCTTTGAGCAAGAGGAAATGACCCGGCCCCGCCGGGCGCTGCACGACGCAGGCGCAACCACCTACATCGTGTCGCCCGAGGCAGACAAGGTGCGTGGCTGGGACCACACCGACTGGGGAGAATCGTTCTCGGTGGATGTCCCCCTTGACCAGGCCAATCCTGACGACTATGACGCACTGCTGCTGCCGGGGGGCGTGATGAACCCGGACAAAATGCGGCGCAATCCACACGCCCAGGCGTTTGTCCGCGCGTTCTTCGACGCCCGCAAGCCTGTCGCCGTGATCTGTCACGCCCCCTGGATGCTGATCGATGCCGGCGTCGTCGGTGGCCGCACACTGACGTCGTACCACACGCTCCAGATGGACCTGAAGAATGCAGGCGCCAACTGGGTGGATCAGGAAGTCGTCGTCGACAACGGGCTGGTCAGCAGCCGCAAACCGGACGACATCCCGGCCTTCAACGACAAGATGATCGAGGAATTCGCCGAGGGACGGCATTAAGCTGCCCGGTGAAGGTCAACGAGAACAACAGAGGGCAGGCCGCGCGCCTGTCCTTTTGTCTGCGACACGTCGCAGGCCAGACAGCGCGCCGGGCAGCGAATTAGCAACCTATCAGGTAGCGTTTGTGCAGATTGTAATTTGCTCGGGCCTGAGCTTTTATGTTACGATTTTTGCACGTCTGAGCGATGGCGAGCGATAGCTTAACCAGGCGCTTTCTCCTTATCCTGACACAGATTACCTGAGAGATCTTTAGCCGTTGACCCCATCTCGGACCCTCCGCCTTGACCGCCTGCTCGACCTCTTGATGCCCGTTTTGGCGACGGTGGTTGCGCTGCTGATCGGTGCCGTGATGCTTGTTCTGATGGATGCGGACCCGATCCGGGCCTATCAGGCGCTTTACGAAGGGGCGTTTGGCACCAAGAACGCCGTCGCAGACACCTTAATCAAGGCCACCCCGCTCCTGCTCGTCGGAATCGGTATCTGCATCAGTTTTCGCGGGGGTGTCATCAATATCGGCGGCGAGGGCCAGATGATCGTCGGCGGGCTGGCGGCGACCGCGCTCGCGCTCTCCATGCCGGACGCGCGCGCGGAAGTGTTGATCCCGGCTTGCCTGGTCGCCAGCTTCGCCGCGGGAGCGGTCTGGGGCGGCATCGCCGGCGTGCTCAAAGCGTATTTCAATGTCAACGAGATCCTCAGCACCGTGATGCTCAATCAGGTGGCCACCTATTGGATGATCTACCTGATGAACAACACGCTCATCGATCCGGATCAGCTCACCGCCGCCTCGCGCATCCCCGAAACCGACCGCCTGCCGCGCCAGTCAGACCTGCCTCGAATCGGCGGGTGGCTTGACTCGATCTATGACTGGCTGGGACTTGGCGGCGCCGACGCGGCGCGCTGGACGCCCACCCTGCTCCACATCGGGACGATCATCGCGGTGGTGTTCGCCGTGCTGGTCTACGTTTTCTTGTGGCGAACCACGCTCGGCTACCGGATCCGCGCGGTCGGCAAGAACCCGCGCGCTTCGCGCTATGCAGGCATCCGCGTCAAACGCTACACAGTGCTGTCTCTGCTGCTGAGCGGCGGCTTTGCCGGGTTGGCCGGCGGTATCCAGGTGCTGGGCGTGCGCCACCGCATGAGCGCGGAAGGCGGCGCGATAGCCTTCACCGGGAACGCCGGCTTCAACGGGATCGTGGCCGCGTTGTTCGGCAAACTGCACCCGCTGGGCACCATCCCGGCGTCGGTACTCTTTGGCGCGCTGCTGGTGGGCGGCAACAAGCTACAACGCACCGTGCAGGTGCCGTCGGCCCTGATAACCGTGCTGATCAGTCTCGTCATTGTCTTTGTGGTCAGCAGCGATCTCTGGAGCCGCCAGCGCGCGCGGCGGCGGGTAGCCGTCGCGGCGGCAGAACCGGCTGCGTCGCCTGGCGGCTCGGCTGCCATCGAAATGGATCAGGCCAAATGATCGACCAGCTTCTCGACTCCAGTGTGCTGATCGGCATCGCGGCGTCTGGGATCCGCCTGGCGACCCCCTACCTCTACGCCGCGATCGGCGAGACGTTCGGGCAGCGCAGTGGCGTGCTGAACCTGGGCGTCGAAGGCATTATGCTGATGGGCGCGTTCAGCGGATTCTGGGCGGTATATCATACCGGGAGTCTGCTGGCGGGTGTGCTGATCGCCCTGCTTGCTGGGCTGCTGATGGGCCTGGGAACGGCTTTCATCAATGTGACACTCAAAGCCGAGCAGGGTATCAGCGGCATTGGAATTTACCTCTTTGGCCTGGGGTTGAGCGACCTGCTGTTTCAGCAGAGCTTCGACAGCGTCGTAACCGTCAACGGCTTTCCGAGAATTCACGTGCCGGTGCTGAGCCGGATTCCCGTGCTCGGCGAGATCTTTTTCCAGCACAACCTGCTCGTCTATATCGCGTTCGGGCTGGTTCCTGTCGCGTGGTTTGTGCTCAACAGGACTACGCTCGGCCTGAAGATTCGCGCGGTCGGCCAAAACCCGCAGGCCGCCGATGCGATGGGGATCAGCGTGGCGCGCGTGCGCTATTTCACGGTGATTCTAGGCGCCATGCTGGCGGCGATAGCGGGCGCCTCGCTGTCGATTGCACTGCTGAACGTGTTCCAGCAAAACATGACCGCCGGCCAGGGCTTCATCGCCGTAGCCCTGGTCTACTTTGGGAGCTGGCGCCCATTCGGGGTGATGGCCGGCGCTTTGCTGTTCAGCACCGTCAACGCACTCCAGTTGTGGGTGCGCACCAAGGGAATCGATATCCCGGCTGAGTATGCGTCGATGGCCCCCTACTTGCTGACGATCCTGGCTCTGGTGCTGGCATCGCAGCGGGTGGACCAGCCTGCCGCTCTGACCAAACCCTTCGAACGAGGAGAGTGAAGCACAGTCAGCGGAGGGGGGCCTGAGCGCTCTCCGCGGCGCCCCGATGGCCGGGCCACAGCAAAGGTGCCACCAGAAAGGTGCCACCAGGGGAAGCCGCGTTGGCGTATAGAGTTTCTCGACACCGAGAAGTATGTCCAAGGAGGAAGAACGGTATGAAGAAGCGCTGGCTTGTCCTCGTTCTCTTGATCATCGCGGCACTTACCCTGGCAGCCTGCGGCGGCGAAGAAGAAGCGACGCCCACCCCGCAGCCGACTCCAACCGTGGAGCCGACCGAAGAGCCAACCGAGGAACCAACCCCTGAACCCACCGAAGAAGCTACTGAGGAACCGACGGAGGAAGCCACTGAGGAACCGGAAGCCGAGGTGACGGAAGAGGCGGAAGCGACCGAGGAAGCGCCTGAGGAAGCAGTGGCCGCGCGCGCCATCTCGCTCGACATCCCCGAAGGCGAGACCTTCCGCGTGGCAGTCGTCATGCCGTCCACCGCCACCGACCTGGCCTTCAGCCAGAGCATGGCCACCGCCCTGGCAGCCATCCAGGATGCCGTCGGTGAGGACCGCTTCGAGTATGCCATGTCCGAGAACCTCTTCGTGGTCGATGACGCCGCCACCGCCCTGCGCGACTACGCCAGCCAGGGCTACGACCTGGTCATCGCTCACGGCTCGCAGTATGGCTCCTCGCTGCAGGACATCGCCCCCGACTTCCCCGACACCGCCTTCGCCTGGGGCACCACCGTCAACACCTTCGCCGATGAGGGCATCACCAACGTCTACGCCTACGAAGCCCGCTCCGAGCAAGGCGGCTATGTCTTCGGCGTCATGGCCGCTCACCTGACCCAGAGCAACGTCATCGGCGTGGTCGGTCCCATCGAAACCGGCGACGCCAAGCTCTACATCGACGGCTTCGTGGCCGGCGTCAAGTCCGTCAACCCCGACATCGACCCCATCGTCAACTACATTCAGTCCTTCGGGGACCTGGCTCTCGCCGCCGAAGCCGCCGACGCCATGCTCGCCAACGGCGCCGACGTCCTGACCGGCACCGCCCAGATGGTCCCCGGCGCCATCCAGAAAGCCAAGGAGGCCGGCGCCCTCTGGTTCGGCACCCAGGCCAACCAGACCAACCTCGCCCCTGAAATCGTCGTCGCCAACCAGGTCTACGACTGGACCGTCGTCCTCGAAGACATCATCAACCGTGTCCTGGCCGGTCAGCTCGGTGGCGAAGCTTACGCCATCACCCTGGCCAACGACGGCCTGCGCATCGAGTACAACGACGCCTTCGACCTCCCCGATGAGGTCCGGCAGGCGGGCGAGGAAACCGCCGACGCCATCCGCTCCGGCGACATCGACGTCATGTCCCAGATCGAAACCCTCCTTGGCGAACCGGCGGAGGCCAGCGACTAGTCAGCGTATCCGTTCAGGGGACGCCCGCGATCAGGTGTGGCGTCCCCTACCTTCAGACCGAGACCCCGACAGCCAGATGAGATTCCCGCCATGAAAACGATGGTCACCGGCTCCGGCTCGAACCTGCTCCCTACCGGTCACGCCCGAATCGAATCGATGGAGATGCGCGGAATTGTAAAGCGCTTTCCGGGGGTGCTGGCCGTCGACCATGTGGACTTCGATGTGCACGCGGGCGAAGTTCACGCCTTGCTGGGCGAGAACGGCGCAGGCAAGAGCACTCTGATGAAGGTTCTTTACGGGCTGTACCAGCCGAACGAGGGCGAGATCCTCATCAACGGACAGCACGCGACCATCAAATCGCCTGCCGATGCGATCGCGCAAGGCATCGGCATGGTGCACCAGCACTTCATGCTGGTCCCGTCGCTGACCGTCGCGGAGAACGTGGCGTTGGGATTGCGATCCAGTCGTGAGCCGCTGCTCGACCTGGACATTGTCGCCCAGCGGATCGTTGAGCTGGCGAAGACGTACGGCCTGCAGGTCGATCCGCTGGCGCCGGTTTGGCAGCTTGCCGTGGGCGAGCAGCAGCGCGTCGAAATCATCAAGGCGCTCTACCGCGGCGCGGCGCTGCTGATCCTCGACGAGCCGACCGCCGTCCTCACCCCGCAGGAAGTCGATGATTTGTTCGGCACCTTGCACCAGATGGTGCGCGATGGGCACGCGCTGATCTTCATCTCGCACAAGCTGCACGAAGTCCTGGCGATCAGCGATCGCGTGACCGTGCTGCGCGACGGCCGCAAAGTGGGCGAAATCCCCACCCGCGAAGCGACGAAAGAAAGCCTGGCGCGCATGATGGTCGGGCGCGAAGTCGTCTTCCGCTACGAGCGCAGCGCGGTTCAGGTTGGCCCGCCGCTGCTGAAGATCGAAAACCTGTGGGCGCGCAGCGACCGCAACACAGACGCACTGCGGGGCGTTAACCTGGAGATCCGCGCCGGCGAAATCCTGGGGCTGGCGGGGGTGTCCGGCAACGGGCAGCGCGAGCTGGCCGAAGCACTGTTTGGGCTGCGCCCGGCCACACAGGGCCGCGTGCTGATCGCCGGCGAAGATGTGACCGGCAAGGATCCGGCGACGCTGAACCGGCTGGGCATCTCATACATCCCCGAAGAGCGCATGATTGACGGGGTCATCACCGACTTCACGGTGGCCGAGAATCTCATTCTGCAGACTCACGGCGACCGCCCGTTCTCGTCCAGCATCTTTCTGCGTCCGGGCCAGATCGCGCGCCGCTGCACCCAGTTGATCGAGAACTTCAACATCCGTACTCCCAGCCAGGAAACGCTGATCAAGAGCCTGTCGGGCGGCAACATCCAGAAGCTCGTCCTGGCGCGCGAGCTGTCGCGCAATCCCCGTGTGCTGATCGCCGCGCAGCCAACGCGCGGGGTGGACATCGGCGCGACCGAGTACATTCACCAGCGGCTGCTTGACCAGCGCGCCAAAGGCACGGCAACGCTGTTGATCTCGGAAGATCTTGACGAGATCATGGCCCTGGCGGACCGTATCGCGGTTATCTACGAAGGCGAAATTGTGGGCGTGGTCGACCGCGGCGAGGCGACCGTCGAGCAGTTGGGCCTGATGATGGCCGGGGTGCACGCCGGTCAAGCATGACCGCTGCTCGCCCCACCTCGAACAAGCAAGGGCCTGATTGACCCTGAATCGTTTTGCGTGTATGATACGTGTTAATTCACCCTCCGGCTGCGGGTCGTTTGTGCTGCGCTGAGGGCAGCACAGCGGCGTTGGGCATCCCCGCCCATCGAAAAGCGCCAGCAGCCGTTCGATCTGGCAAATGATATTGAGGCGCACACCGCGCGCGGAAATGACTCCATGACTCTTTGGACACATTACCATACGCCGTCGTCGCTGGCCGAGGCGCACGCGCTGCTGCAGTCCTACGCGGGCCGGGCACGCGTCATCGCCGGCGGAACGGATCTGCTGCTCGATATCCGGCACGGACATCTGACCCCGCCCGAAGCCCTGATCGATATCACGAAGATCCCCGAGATGTGCAGCCTGATTCAAGAGGGGGACGATCTGGTAATTGGAGCGGGCGTGACCCATACGCGCATCGTGACGGATGCGCTGATCGCTGCCAGGGCTACCTGCCTGGTCGAAAGCTGCGGTGTTGTCGGCGGGCCTCAGGTACGCAACGTGGGCACGCTCGGGGGAAACGTCGCCCACGCACTACCCGCCGGCGACGGGACAACATCCCTTGTCGCGCTGGATGCCTGGGCGGATGTGATCGTGCGGGACGAGCGCCGCTGGCTGCCGATCCGCGAGCTGTTTTTGGGGCCGGGGCAGTCATTGCTGGATCCCACCCGCGATCTGCTGGTCCGGTTCCGCATTCCGCTGGCGCAGGAGCGCGAAGGCAGCGCCTTCAAGCGGATCATGCGCCCCCAGGGGGTAGCGCTGCCCATTCTGGGATGTGCGGCGTGGGTGCGGCTGGATTCATCCGGCGAGCGATGTGAGGACATACGCCTCTGCATCGGGCCGGTTGACCGGGTCCCGGTCCGCGCCGAACAGGTTGAAGCAGCCGTGCGGGGCCAGCCGATAGATCCGGCCACGGTAGACGCTGCTGTTGCCGCTGGACGCACCAGCCTGTCGCCGCGCACCAGCAAGTACCGCGCGACCGCCAGCTACCGGCAGGAGATGATCGACGTACTGCTGCGCCGGGTGCTTCCTCTGGCCGCCGAGCGAGCGCGCACCGGTCAGGCGGTGCCCGAAGGTGTGGGGATGGAATAGGAGCGGAATTGGTATGAGCCTGTTGAAAGTGACGGTTAACGGACAAACGGTTGAAAAGGACATCCCGGAATCGCGCACGCTGGCGCAGTTTCTGCGGCTGGACCTGGGTCTGACAGGCACCAAGATCGGCTGCGAGGAAGCGGAATGCGGCATCTGCACCGTGTTGGTGGACGGCGTCCCGGTCGACTCGTGTCTGTATCCGGCCTTCAAGGCCCAGGGCGCGGCGATCACGACCATTGAAGGGCTGGCCCAAAACGGCACGCTGCACCCGCTTCAGCGCGCGTTCATCGAGCATGGCGCGGTGCAGTGCGGGTTCTGCACGCCGGGCGTGATCATGACCGCTAAGGCGCTGCTCGAGCAGAACCCGAACCCGACCGATCACGATATCAAGGTGGCCCTGAAGGACACTTACTGCCGCTGCACCGGCTATACCAGCATTTTCAACGCCATTCACTCGGCCGCCAGCGAGCTGCGCGGCGAAGGCCCCCTGCCCTGGAAGCGCGTCGAGACGGTCGGGCCGTTGAGCGCGGTGGGGCAGCCGGTGGCGCCGCCCGAATCCGTCGACAAGGTTACAGGACGCGCGCGTTTCACCGACGACTATGTGTTCCCCGGCATGCTGATCGGGCGCACGCTGCGCTCGGCGTACCCGCACGCCCGCATCCGCCGCATCGACACCGCAAAGGCGCGCGCGCTGCCGGGCGTGCGCGCGGTCCTGACGCACGAGGACGTGCCCGGCGACAACATTCACGGTTTGATCTACGACGACTGGCCGGTTCTGGCGGCAGACAAAGTCCGCTACATGGGCGATGCGGTCGCCATTGTCGCTGCCGACGACGCCGACACCGCCGAGCGAGCGCTCGGGCTGATCGAAGTGGATTACGAGCCGCTGCCTGTCGTCTACGGGCCGGAGTACGCCAACACGCCCGAAGCGCCGCTGGTCCATGAGGACTGGCCGACGGGCAATCTGCTCAAGCACATCAAGGTCCGGCACGGCGACGTGGAACAGGGCTTCGCCGAGGCGGATGTCATCATCGAGCGCACGTACCGCACGCCGACGATCGAGCACATGTTCATGGAACCGGAATGCGCAATCGGCGTCCCGGCGGGCTATGATGCCGAGCATCCCAAGCTGACGATCTACGTCGGCTCGCAGATCCCGTATGAGGATCGCCGCCAGACTGCGCGCGCGCTCGGCCTGCCCGAGGACCAGATTCGCGTCCGCGGAACGTTGATCGGGGGCGGGTTTGGCGGCAAGGAAGACATCGCCGGGCAGATTCACGTCGGCCTGCTGGCGCAAAAAACGGGCCGTCCGGTCAAGATGCTCTATACGCGCCAGGAATCTCTGCTCTTCCACCCCAAGCGACACGCGACCGTGATCCGCATCAAGACGGGCGCCAGGCGCGACGGCACGCTGACAGCGGTGCAGGCCGAGCTGTACGGCGACGGCGGGGCCTACGCCAGCCTGTCAGACAAGGTCATGACGCGCGCCACAACGCACGCCACCGGCCCGTATGTGGTGCCCAACGCCAAGATCGACTGCTATGTGATGTATACCAACAACCCGCCTTCGGGGGCCTTCCGCGGCTTTGGCGTCACGCAGTCGGCGTTCGCCGTCGAGCAGAACATGGACCTGGTCGCCGAGGCAATCGGCATGGATCCCGTCGAGTTCCGGCGCAAGAACGCGCAGCGCGTGGGCGCAACGACGGCCACCGGCCAGCTTCTGCGCGAGAGCGTCGGCCTGTTGGAGACCCTTGAGCGCGTCGACCGGGACATGCGCGGCGGCACGCCCGGCTCGTTCCGCTGGGGCTGGCGCGAAGGCAACAAAGCGTACGGCTGGGGCATCGCCTGCGCCTACAAGAACACCGGGCTTGGCGGCGGTGCGATCGATCGCTCGGTTGCCGAGGTCGAAGTCTTCGAGGATTCCAGCGCCGAGGTGCGCACATCATCGGCAGATATGGGCCAGGGCCTGACCGCCGTGCTGGCACAGGTCACCGCAGAGGAGCTTGGGCTGCCGGTGGCGCGCGTGCGGGTGCTGCTCTCGGACACAGATCTCACCCCCGACGGCGGCCCGACCACCGCCTCGCGCCAGACCTACGTCAGCGGCAACGCCGCGCGCCACGCGGCGATCACCATGCGCGACGCGCTGCGCGCCGTCGTCGCGGAGCGGCTGAGCGTCGCGCCGGACGAGCTGGTCTTCGAGAACGGCCGGGTGCGCGCCAACGGGACCGCCGTCGAGCTGGGCGAGGCCGTCCGCTGGATGCGCGAAGAAGGGCGCGAGGCCCGCGCTCGCTACCAGTACGACGCCCCGGCCACGCAGCCCCTGGGAACCGGCGGGGATATGCACTTTGCCTTCTCGTATGCGACTCAGGCCGCGCTGGTCGAAGTCGATTTGGAAACCGGCGCCGTGCGCGTCGTGAAAGTCATCGCGTCAAATGACGTGGGGCGTGCCATCAACCCGCGAACGCTGGAAGGTCAGGTCGAAGGGGGGATCTCGATGGGCCTCGGCAACGCGCTGACCGAGGAATACATCATCGAAAACGGTGTGCCCTGGAGCACGCTGTTCGCACGCTACAAAATCCCCAGCATCAAGCACACGCCGGAGATCGTCTCGCACATCGTCGAGGAACCCACCGCCGACGGGCCGTTTGGCGCCAAAGGCGTGGGCGAAATCACGTCGATCAACACGACTCCGGCGATCGCCAACGCGGTCTATCACGCCACCGGCGTGCGCGTGTTCTGCAACCCGATCGACCAGGACGCGCTGCTGCGGGCGCTCAAAGCAGGGGCCGCCGAGGTTCACACCACCTGGCACGACGTTCGCTAAGCGCCGGTGGGGCGGATCAGCACTGCTCGCGTGTGCGCTGTTCCAGGCGCCACGCGAGCTCGTTTTTCGGAGCGCTCTCAATGCTGTTCAATCGGCAATTCGCCTGAGTGGGCGACGCCGGACGGGCCGCCGTCCTGGCCGAAGCGGGCGGCGCGCTCCCCCTCATCGCCAGTAGTAACCAGCAGTTGGGGAAAGTGCTCGGCCAGAAAGACCAGGAACACGCGCAGCGGCGCCGGAAGCGGGTGCCCGGACGCCCACACCAGGAACAGCGTCTGGCAGAACTCTCCCCCCTGAACCGGCAAAACTCGCATCTGGTGGGCGTGCACGTCGTGGTGAATCGCGTAATCGGGCAGCAGCGCCGCGATCTGACCGGCCAGGACGCGCTGCCGCAGCGCGTGCAGCCCGGTGCGGTGCGGTTCGAGGCGCACCGGAAGCTCCTGCGCCGCGGCAGATTTCATCAGCCAGCTCGTCGTGGCGTGATCCTCGCCTGCCACCGCGAT
Source organism: Thermoflexus sp. (assembly GCA_020724465.1). Taxonomy (GTDB): domain Bacteria; phylum Chloroflexota; class Anaerolineae; order Aggregatilineales; family Aggregatilineaceae; genus DYGX01. The sequence goes on along the minus strand of DYGX01000002.1, from coordinate 47,562 downwards.
CGGCTGGGCGGAGAGCGCCCGCGCAGAAATGCGCTCCAGACCGTGCCAGGGATGCCCGCGCCCCACCACCAGGTGATACGCGACGTCGCGCAGAGGAATCGCCACCAGCCCGGGCAGACGGATGCGATCGGCCTCAACGAAAGCCGCGTGAAGCTCATGCGCCAGCACGCGCTCGGCAAGGCGCTGAGCGCGATCGCTGGTTAGCACGACGTTCAACGCGGGAACACGCTCGCGCAGCGAACGGATCCAGCCGCCGAGCAGATACTCCTCAAGCCCCGGCGCCGCGCCCAGATGAAGAGGCTGGTGCGCCAGCGCACCGGCCTCGGCCAGCGCCCCCTCAGCTTCGCCCGCCAGGCGGAGCAGTGCGCGGGCATACACGGCCAGGAGCTGCGCGGCCGGGGTCGGCATCACACCCCGCCGCCCGCGTTCGAACAGGCGGATGCCAAAACGCGCTTCGAGGTCTTGCATGTGCTGGCTGACGGCAGATTGAGTCATGTACAGCGCGTTTCCCGCACCGCTGAAGCTCCCCGCGTCGACAACGGCCAGAAAGATCGCTAACTTGTGCAGGCTAACCATGAACCCTCGCTGAAACTGGACCGGCGCGCGCCACACAATCCCGCGCGGAACCGGCGGCTGGCGGTGAGCTTGACCGGGGCGTGAACAGTCGATGACCTGGAACGAGACGAAACCCTGGGTGAATGACCACCCTTGAATAAGATGAGCCATAGCCGGCTCAGGTTGCATCAGTGCGCAAGTTGATCCGGCGGTTGGTGACGCGTTGCGCCGCAGCATCGCGACCAGGCACTGCGTCGCGCCGAAACGGCTGCCTCTCAGCAGTCCTGTGCCGCCGGGCGCACTTCTGCTCAGTAGGCCTGTGTCAACGTGTGCGTATGTTTCCCCAGGCAGAGTATAATGCACCCCACAGCGCGGCAGCACATCCCAGGACAATTTGCATGACGACGACCATTGAGATCGAACCACTTTCGCTAACTTTGCGCACACCCTTCACCCTGTCGTATGGAACTACGACCGTGCGCGAGAATCTGCTCGTATGCCTGCGGACCGGAGACGCCATCGCGCTCGGCGAAGCGGCGATCGTGCCCTATTACGACGTAACAGCCGAAAGCGTGCGCGCCCACCTGACCGGCCGCGCCGCGCTGGACGCCGTCAACCACGACCCGCTGCATCTGGATGATGCGCTCGACGCCTTGTCGTCAATCCCCTCGTCGTTCGCGCGCGCCGCGCTCGACATCGCCCTACACGATCGCTGGGCGTCGCAGCTTGGGCAGCCACTCTTTCGCCTGTGGGGGTTGAACCCGGCCCGCTGCCCGGCGACATCGTTCACCATCGCGATGGACGACAACGAAACAGCCTACCGCGAACGCGTGCGCGCCGCCGGTGAGCGCTTCCGCCTGCTTAAGATCAAACTTGGCGGTCCGGCTGGCTGGGAAAGCGACTGGCAGCGGGTTCAGGCAGCGCGCCAGGTAACATCGGCGGCGCTGTGTGTGGACGCCAACAGCGGGTGGGACGTGCCGTCTGCGCAACAAATCATCCCACGGTTGGGCGAGCTGGGCGTAGTCTTCGTCGAGCAACCGCTGCCGCGAGACGATCTCGAGGGATGGCGCGCGCTGCGCCGCTCGCTGCCGCCCGATCATCCCCCCCTCTTCGCCGATGAATCCGTGCAAGGAGTCGACAGCATCGCGCCGCTGGCTGGGCTGGCCGACGGCATCAACATCAAGCTCGCCAAGTGCGGCGGGCTGCGCGCCGCGCGCCAGATGATCACGCTGGCCCGCACCCTGGGGATGCAGGTGATGTTGGGCTGCATGGTCGAAAGCTCGGTGGCCGTGACCGCGGCTGCACACCTGGCGCCTGCGGTCGACTACGCCGATCTCGACGCCAACCTGCTGATCGCCAATGATCCGTTCGAGGGCGTTCTGCTCGACGGCGACCGGCTGATCCTGCCCGACCGGCCAGGGCTGGGGGTGATACGCCATGCCGCTGCATGAGTCGATTCACTACCGGGACGGCACGCTCTGCTGCGACGACGTCCCTCTGGATGCCATCGCGGACGCGGTGGGCACGCCCGTCTATGTCTACAGCGCGGCGCGCATCCGGGCGAACGCCGCTCGCCTGCAAGCTGCATTCGCGCCGCTGGGCGCTGCCGTGCACTACAGCCTGAAAGCCAACGCAAACCTCGCCATCATACGCCTGCTGGCGGCGCTTGGGCTGGGGATGGATGCGGTCAGCGCAGGCGAGATTCACCGGGCGCTGCGCGCAGGGGTGGCTGCGGAGCGAATCGTGTTCGCGGGAGTAGGCAAAACGCCTGCTGAGCTGGCTTACGCGCTCGAAGCCGGGGTAGGTTGGATCAACGTCGAGAGCCAGGCCGAGCTGCACCTGCTCGACCGGCTGGCCGCTCAGCGCGGCGCAAGGCCACGTGTGGCGCTGCGGCTCAACCCCGGCGTGAGCGCCCGCACCCACCACCACATCGCGACCGGGCACGCCGGGGCGAAGTTCGGCATAGCTACGAGCACCGTCGCGGCGATTCTGGCTCAGCGCGGGGCGACGCCGCACGTGCGCATCGAGGGTTTGCACGTGCACATCGGCAGCCAGCTTGGCAGCGTGGACGAAACGCTCACCGCCGTGCGCGAGGCGCAGACCCTGGCGGAACCGTATCCCGATCTGCGCACGCTTAACATCGGCGGCGGGTTCCCCGTCGCCTATCAGGATGGGGACGAATATCCGCCGCCCGAAGCATTCGCCGAGGCGCTGCGGCCCTACCTGGCCGGCTGGCAGGTCAAGCTGGAACCCGGCCGTTCAATCGTGGCCGACGCCGGGCTGCTGCTGGTCAGCGTGCTGTATGTGAAGCACCAGGGAGGCAGTCGCTTCGTCATCGTCGACGGTAGCATGACCGAGTTGATCCGTCCTGCCCTCTACAGCGCGCAGCATCCGATCGCCCCCCTGCGCGCCGCGCCTGCCACAGAATCGGCCATTGTCGCCGGGCCGGTCTGCGAGTCGGCCGACATCCTGCATCGGGATGCGATGCTGCCCGCCCTCAGCGCGGGCGATCGGCTGGCCATCCTGGTCGCGGGAGCTTATGGCATGAGCATGGCGTCGAACTACAATCAGCGCGTGCGGCCGCCTGAGGTGCTGGTCGAAGGGGCAAGCTGGCGCGTAGTGCGGCGGCGGGAAACGTGGGACGACCTGCTGCGTCTGGAAGAACCCGACACGGAGCGCGGCGCGTCGCGCCCTGTGTCCGACGTCTAGCCAATCACCTTGCGCAGCATCCCGCCGGCAGCCTGCAGCAGCGAGCGCGCTTCCTCGGCAGACACGCCAAGCCGCGCCATGACGATCGCCGTCTTGACCTCATTGCCGGTCAGCGCCAGCAACCGCGCCGCCTCGGCCTCGTCCACGCCTGACACCCGGCTGACGATACGCCGGGCGCGCTCCGAAAGCTTTTGGTTGGTCACCTTGACGTCAACCATCAGGTTGCCGTAAACCTTGCCCAGCCGCACCATCGTCGCCGTGCTGAGCATGTTCAGCACCATCTTCTGAGCGGTCCCGGCCTTCAAGCGCGTTGAGCCGGCCAGAATTTCCGGGCCGACCAGAATCGGAATGGCAATCCTGGCACGCTCCAGCATGGGCGCCGGTTCGTTGCAGGCGACCGCCACCGTCAGCGCTCCGACCGCATTGGCATAATCGAGCGCGCCCAGCACATATGGGGTCTGGCCGCTGGCGGCGATGCCGACCACAACATCGCGCGGAAGCAGGTTAACCGCTTCCAGGTCGCGTCGCCCATCATCATACCGGTCTTCCGCCCCCTCGATCGCCTGGGTCAGCGCCTGCTCGCCCCCGGCAATCAGGCCGATCACCTGGCCGGGCTCCGTGCTGAAGGTGGGCAAACACTCGACCGCGTCCAGCACGCCCAGACGCCCGCTGGTTCCGGCGCCGATATAAATCAGGCGTCCGCCACGCCGCATCCGCTCGACGATCTGATCGACTGCCCGCGCGATCGCCGGCAGAGCGCGCCGTACCGCGCCGGCCACCGTCGCGTCTTCGGCGTTCATCGCTTCCACGATCTCCAGCGCGGAGAACTGATCCAGGCCGGTCGTGCGTGGGTTTACTTGTTCGGTCAGCATCGCATCTTATCCCGCCGTTCCATGCCGATGTCGATCGCGCTTGCTTGCGCTCGAAAGCTGCTCGCGTGCCAGGAGCACGGCGCCCATCACCGGCGGATAGCGCGGCACCGGCAGCGCTGTGAGGCGCAGACGGGCGCACAGCGCCGTGCTGAGGGGATTTGGCGCGCCGAGCAACCCGCCCGCAAACGCAACAGGCGGGCGGCGCATCCCCAGGGTGCGCATCACCGCGCGCGCGGCCCGCGCCAGATGCCCGGCGCCCCGCGCCACCAGTTCCAGCGCGACCGCGTCCCCCTGCGCCGCCGTGTCCAGCACCACCTCGGCCAGACGCGCTACCGCCTGAATGCGCGGCTCACCGGACTGGTACAGCCACGGGATCAGATCGCGGGGCGCGGCCAGCCCCAGCGTTTCCAGAAGCGCCGCGCTCAGCGCCGTCTGCGGGCCGCGGCCATCATCTGCCCAGGTGACCGCCCGCAGCCCACGCACACCGAGCCAGTAGCCGCTGCCTTCATCTCCGAGCAGATAGCCCCAGCCGCCCACCAGCGCGCTGCGCCCCCGCGCGTTCACGCCGAAGGCCAGGCTGCCGGTCCCGGCCAGCACCAGCACGCCGCGCCGCGCGCCAAGCGCGCCGACCAGCGCGATCTCGTAATCGGCGCTGGGTACGATCAGTGCGCCCGGCGTGACCCCGGCAGCCACGTCGCGCAGCCAGGCGGCGGAATGGCTGGCCGCCGCCCCTGCCACGCCGAGGCACACCGCTGCAACCTCGTCCGGTGCCGCGGCGCCTGCTTCCAGAGCCGCAACGATCACCTCGCGAATGGCGCGAGCGGCCTGCGCGCGCCCCACCACGCCGGGATTGGCCGGCGCCCCTTCAGCCTGTCCGACGATCTCAAGATCGAGCGTGGCAACCACGGCGCGAACCATGCTGCCGCCGCCATCGATCCCCACCAGGTAGCGCGCTGCCGTCATGATTCGCACCACGTCCGCCGCAGCAGCGCCGCATAGTTTGCGCCGGGCGTGATCTGGCCGAGAACGGTGGCGTGCGCGGCGCCGGTCAGGGCCGGATGCGTGCCGGGCCGGCTGTGCCACGTTTCATGCGCCAGCAGCGCAAACACCAGCGCTTCCTTGTGGTCGCTGTCCAGCCCGATCTGCTCGTGAAGCAGCACCCGCGCCGGGGCCAGGCGCTCGCGCAGCATGGCGACCAGCACAGGGTTGCGCGCGCCGCCCCCACCCAGAATGACCTCGTCAATCGGGGCAGGCGCAAAACGCCGGTAGGCGTCCGCAATGCTTGCCGCGGTCAGTGCCGTCAGCGTCGCCAGAATGCTCATCGCGTCCAGGCCGTGCGCCCGCCCCTCGTCCACCAAACCGGCGGCCATCTCCGCGCTAAACAGCTCGCGGCCCGTTGTCTTGGGTGGACGGCGCGCGAAATACGGGTGCTGCAGCAGCGCCGCCAGCCACGTTTCATCGACCATGCCCTGGGCGGCCAGCGCGCCGTCCCGATCATAGTGCGCCGTCCCCTGGGTGATGAGCGTCGTGGCGCTGTCCAGCAGGGCGTTCCCCGGCCCGGTATCGAAGGCCAGCGGCAAACTAGACTCCTCGCTGAGCGGGGGCAGAAAGGTCACGTTCCCGATCCCGCCGATGTTCTGGACTGCCCGCCAGACGTCCGGCGCGCGCAGCAGCAGCCAGTCCGCATAGGCGGTCAGCGGCGCGCCCTGCCCCCCGGCGGCGACGTCGCGAGGGCGGAAGTTCGCCACGGTCGTGATCCCGGTCCGCTCGGCGATGATCGACGCTTCCGCCAGTTGCAGCGTCGCGCTGACCCGCCCGCTCGCTTCGACTTCATGCCAGACCGTCTGCCCGTGCGAGCCGATGAGATCGACCGCATCGGGACTCAACCCCGCAGCGTGGATCACGTCCAGCGCCGCCGCCGCGAACTGCTCGCCCAGCACAGCGTGCAGCCGGCACAGCTCATCCGAGCCGGCGCGACCCGGCTGGCATGCGCCCAGCACGCGCTGCCGGGTATCATCCGCATAGGGAACGGTGAGGGCGTGCACGATGGCCGCTTCAATCGATGGGGGCGCGCCGCGAATGTCGCACAGAGCCGCGTCGATTCCATCGGCAGACGTGCCGGAGATCAGGCCGACGATTCTCATCGCTGGTCAATCACCTCTGCGAGCAGATCGTGCAGGCTGCGACGAAATGCCTCGATGCCCGGCTTGTCCCGCCCCGGATAGACCCGGTTCGAGAGCGCGGCGACAACCAGCTCTCGCGTTGGATCGATCCACAGCGACGTGCCGGTGAAACCGAAATGCCCGTACGACGAGGGGTGAAACCGCTCGCCAACCGACGACCCTTCGAGTGCCTTGAGCATCCATCCCAGGCCGCGACGCGCCCCGTCTGTCTCGGCGTGCTCGCGCACGGCGTCCGCGCGCAGGTCGGGCGCAACACCCAGCCGGGCGTCGCCTTGCAGCCACGCCTGCCCCAGTGCCGCCACGTCCCGCGCCGTGCCAAACAGCCCTGCATGCCCGGCCACGCCGCCAACGCCGCACGCGTTCTCGTCATGCACCTCGCCCCAACAGCGGCGCCCGCGCCAGTCCGGATCGTCTTCGGTCGGCACTATCGCCTCGCGCGGGCGGCCCGCCTGCAGCGGATTGTACGCGATCGACTCCAGGCCGAGTGGCGCGCAAACCCGCGCCTGAACGACCGCCGCGAGATCATCCGCCCCGTCCAGCCGGGTGACGACCTCGCCCAGTAGCATCAATCCCAGGTCGCTGTAGCGCACCACGCCCTCGCCCGGCTGCCCGACGAACGGATAGGCGCACAGGGCCCCAAGCGCACGCGCCCAGCGTTCTGCGCGGGGAATGGGATCCGGCTCATCCGGCGGCGGCGGTGGCGGCCCTGCGGAACGGTACACGTCGCGCCAGGGGGCCAGCCCGGACGTATGAGTCAGCAAGTGGCGCAGCAACACGCGCCGGGGATCGACGGTCTCGCTCGCGGCGCCAGGCGGCGGGGGCAGCATCGCCTTGCTGTGCGGATCCTGACCGCCATCCAGCCCGCGCGCCCCGCCCGCGCCGAACTCGGGCACGATCGCGACCAGCGGCGCGTCGAGCGACACCTGCCCCGCGCTGACCTGCGCCAGGAACGCGGTGGCGGTGAAGAGCTTGGACACCGACGCCAGATCGAACAGCGCCGCCGGGCCGACCGGCAGCGCGCGCGTCTCCGGGTCGATCCAGCCCCAGCCCTGGTTCAGCAGCACGTCGCCCGCGTGAATCACGGTGAGGCTGAGAGCCGGAAACGTCTCGCCCAGGTGCGCCGCGATCACCGCATCGAGCGCGCGAGTTGCCGCCGGGCCAAGCTCGTTAACCCGATCGTCGCTCGAAATGTCGTGCAGGTTGGCCATGATTGGGTCACTCGTAGAGGAGAAAGGGCCGGCGCTGAAGTTCGAAGGCGTGCGCGTCGTCCAGCCATTCGGCGGCGAAGCGCCCCAGGATCGCGCCCACCGGCAGACCGGATTCGACACCTGCTTCGATCTCTTTGCGCATCCAGGGGCCGCCGATCAGCCGGTCGAAGTGATAGGCGGCGTCTTCCGAGACGGGCGGCAGCCAGGCGAAGTGCTGCGGGTAGAGCGCGCGAATCGTGATGATCACGCCCAACCAGACTTCGAGCGGACGCCAGCGCGCAGCGTCCAGAATATGCACCTGCACACCCTGGCAGGGCTGCCCGGCCCATTTGCTGTCCGTTGGCTCGAACGACAGCGGCCGGAAGCCCGCGCCCATCGACGCAGCCCAGCCATCGGCGTTCAGACGGTCGACCAGCGCCTCGGCATCCAGCCAGGGCGCGCCGGCGATCTCAAACGGCAGCGCCGTGCCGCGCCCCTCGGACAGAATCGTCCCTTCGAGCAGGCACGCTCCCGGATAGTGCCAGAGCGTGCTCAGGTGCGCCATCGCCGGAGACGGCGGCACCCACGGCAAACCCGTCTCCGGCCACCGCATGGCGCGGCGCCATCCCTCGCAGGGGACGACCTGCAGCTCAGCGGGGGTGGGATTCCACAGCGCATTGACCAGCGTTGCCAGCTCACCCAGGGTCAGCCCGTGCAGCACCGGCACAGGGAAGCGCCCGACCAGCGACGCGTGCGACCGTTCAAGCAGCGGCCCGGCGACGCCATCCCCGCCCCACGGGTTGGGCCGGTCCAGGATCACGACCGGGACGCCCTGCTCCCCGGCAGCTTCAAGCAGGTGCGTCACCGTCCAGGCGAATGTGTAATAACGCACGCCGATGTCCTGAATATCGACCACCAGCACATCCAGGTCGTGCAGCATCTCCGGCGTGGGGCGCTGCGTCTCGCCGTACAGGCTATAGATCGGGCAGCCCGTCCGGGGGTCGACGGCGTGGTCGACCGGCGCGCCGTCCGCCGCCGAGCCGGCGAAGCCATGCTCCGGCCCAAAGAGCGCCGCCAGCGTGACACCCTGCGCCTGGGCAAAGAGGCGATAGGCACTGCGCAGCGAGCGATCCACCGCGCTTGGGTTGGTCAGCAGGCCGGCGCGCCGCCCGGCCAGCAGGGCAAACTCGTCCCGCACCAGACGCTCAAGACCCGTCAGAACCGTCATCAATTCGCCTCACAAGCCCGCGCTGCGGATAGCTTTCGCATCCCGATTCGCATTCCCTTGCCCACCGATGCTGCTTAACCCTGTTTCGCAGGCTCGATCAGGTGCAGTTCCGTGTGGAACTTGTAGCGATCGCCGCGATAGGCAGAGCGCACATACTCGATCGGCTGATCCGAGTCCGTGTAGGTCACGCGCACGATACTGAGAATCGGCGTACCCGGCATGCACTCCAGCGCCTTCAGCTCGGTTTCGGACGCAACCTTGGCCTCAATGGTCTGGTGCGCGTAGGTCATCCGCAGCCCGTAGTCATGGCGCAGCACATGGTAGAGCGATTCGTGCGCGAAATCATGGTTGGCGAGGATGTCCGGGCACAGCGCCGCGAGGATATGCGAGCTTTCCAGCGCGATTGGCAGGTCGTCAGCCAGGCGGACGCGCACCAGCACCACGACCTCGGTGCCTGGCAGCACTGTCAGCGCGCGGGCGACCTGCTCCGTAGCCGGCTCAACCGCGGCATGCAGCACCCGGCTGGATGCCCGCTGGCCCAACTGCCGCATCTCCTCAGTGAAGCTGCTGAGCGACTTGAGCGCCTGATTGATTTTGGGCGGGCAGACGTAGGTCCCTTTGCCCACGCGCGAGTAAATCAACCCTTCCTGAACCAGCTCCTTCAGCGCGCGGCTGGCCGTCAGGCGATTGACGTTGAACTGCTGCGCCAGCTCGCGCTCGGACGGCACGCGCCCGTTGACTTCAATCGCGCCGGTCTGAATGCAGCGGCGGATGTAGTCCTTGATCTGCACATAGAGTGGCACAGGCGAGTCATGCGTAACCATAGAACAACTCTCTTGTGTCGAGCAGAATCCGGAAGATCACGGCAGCGCCCTCAGCCGGACACAACGACTGCAGATGCCAGCCGATCGAGCAGCCGGCCTGCTTCCGTCCCGGCGCCCAGCGAAAGATCTGACACGACAACGCCATCATAACCGGACGACTGCGTCGCGTGAATGACAAACGGCTCGCCATCCGGCGCGCCCAGATAGAGCATCACATGCCCTGGCATGGTCAGAATCGCGCCCACCGGCACCCGCTCGGCCAGCAACGCGCGGCGCTCGTCCGCAGCCAGATCCCCGTCGAACGTCACGACGGCGCGGCAGACTGCCGCTTGCTGGCCGGTGTTGCGCGGCAGCCGGACTCCGGTGACCGCATACGCATCCATCACCAGGCGCGAGCAGTCGCGCCCGAACATCCCCCCGCGCGACCCACCCCAGGCATACGGCTCGCCCAGCGTGCAGAACGCCTGAGTCAGCACCGTGCGGGGTGTGCAGGGCAGATCGCCTTCGACCGCGTCGCGCGCCCCAGCGGAGATCAGGCCCTCGACGAGCACCGCGCTGCCGTCCGCCCCCGGCTGAGGCACCAGCACGCGCATCCCCAGCGTGTCCTGGCCGAGCAGCGGCAAGCGCGTACCCATCTGCGCCTGGACAGCACCACCCGCGGGCAACCCGATCGCGATGCGCGAAGCGGTGACGGTCGCCCAGCGCGCCGGGCGGGCGAAGGCAACCGCCGTGTCGCGCTCCGTCCAGGCGATGTCCGCAGCGGCCACCCAGCCCCAATACAGGGGCGTCAGGCAGAACAGCCAGCGCTCGTCAGCCGATATCGCAACGGCAGCCACCGGCCAGCCCAGATCGATTGTCGTCTCCTGCAGCCGGTCGAGCAGAATCTCGCCGGGCCGCGTCGTCACAATATCCCGTGTCGGGAACGCGCGCACGCTCGTCCGGCGAATCGCCAGCCCAAACCGCACCGGAACCTGACCCGCGTCCGGCAGTCGGACGGCTCCCGCGAGGTGCCCCCAATACGCCGCGCCGAGCGGCTGCCCGACACCGTCAAAACATGCCTCTCCTGGCGGGCGAAAGGCGGCGATCAGCTCGCGTACCAGGGCGGCGTCCAGCATGTCCGGCAGGTCGAGCACAGGCGGGATCCCCAGGCTGGCATGCACGCGCTGGTTGAAGGTGTTGATCTCGCCCGGAGCAACGAACCGCTGGTCCGGCTGCGGCGCGCGATCAAGCCAGAAGCGCGCATCCAGCAGCGGTGCGCTGCTGCCCGGCGGTTGATCAGTCCTCATCAAGCCTGCCGTTCCCTTCCTGCGCCGGTAGTTGCTCGTGCCGGACAAACCAGCGTGTCAGGATCGAAACCCCAACAATCAGCACACCGCCGATCAAGGCACTGCACACGCTCAGCACAAACTCGCCGCTGCCTCGCGGCTGGAAGAAAGCCATCACCAGCCCGCAGACACCCACGAAAACGCCAATGCGGAAGAAACCGCGCAGCACCTCAGGATCCAAGCTCAGGCTCCTCAATGGGCGCATATTCCTGCAACCCCAACCCGCGCGCCAGCGGCAGGCAGGCAACCTGCTGTGCATAACCGTCGACGTGCTCCAGCCGTGGGAATTCCACGTCGCACAGCCCCGGCACGAAGAACGGACAGCGCGGGTGAAACGCGCAGCCGGGGGGAATGCGTGTCAGGCTGGGAATATCTTCACTGCGCAGGGTCATACGCTGCTTGCTGCGCGTCACTATCGGGTCTGCTTCGGGAATGGCCGAGATCAGGGCGCGCGTGTAGGGATGTGCCGGGTTGGAGATGACCTCAGGGGTCGGCCCCACCTCGACGATGCGGCCCAGATACATGACCGCGATCCGTCCTTCCCAGGCGAAGTACTTTGCCAGGGCCAGGTCGTGGGTGATGAACACAATCGCGACAGCCAGCTCGTCGCGCAGGCGGTGCAGCATCTTCAAGAGACTGACGCGGATACTGACATCCACCATGCTAACCGCCTCGTCGGCGACGATCAGCTTGGGCTTGACCGTCAGAGCGCGCGCGATGCTGACACGCTGGCGCTGCCCACCGCTGAGCTGATGCGGGTATTTGTTGACCAGATCGCCCGGCGGGGTGAGATCGACCAGTGTCAGCAGCTCCCAGATCCGGCGCCGTACGCCGCCCCGCCCCGCGGTCATCCGATGGCGCTTGAGGGGAAAGGACAGAATCTGGCCGACGGTGTGCGCCGGGTTGAGCGAGGCAAACGGATCCTGATGGATCAACTGCAGGGCGCGCCGCTGCTCGGCTTTCTCTTTACCGCGCAGCGAATCCAGCGGCCTGCCCCGGTACAAGACCTCGCCAGCAGACGGTTTGAGCAGATCGACCATGATCCGGCCGGTGGTCGTTTTGCCGCAGCCGCTCTCGCCAACCAGGCAGACGATCTCGTTCTCGTACACGGCCAGGTTGATATCCTGCAGCACGGGAATCCGCACGCGCCCCTGGCGGAAATAACGGTGAACACCGCGCAACTCGATCAACGGCGGGTTGGATTGAAGTTCATCCATCGCGACAGTCCTGCGTCATCCGGCCGGGTGGCGAACCCCGCGCCCCTCAGTAGCCTGCACACTTTGCGCCAGCACGCGCTCCGATTCAAAACACGCCACCCAGTGACCCGGCGCTTCCTCAACCAGAGGCGGGAGTTCGTGCCGGCAGCGCTCCGTGGCGAACGGGCAGCGTGGGTGAAACTTGCAGCCCGAAGGCGGCTCGATCAGGTCCGGCGGACTGCCGGGAATGCTGCTCAACTCCTGAGCGCCGGCGCTGAGCGTCGGCACGGCTTGCAGCAGCCCCAGCGTGTAAGCGTGGCGCGGACGATAGAACAGCTCATTCACCGGGCCGATCTCCACGATCTCTCCCGCGTACATCGTCGCGACGGTATCCGCCATCTCGGCTGCAATCGATAGATCGTGGCTGATGAAGATGATGCTGAAACCCATCGCCTCGCGTAAGTCTTTCAGCACATCCAGGATGGTGCGCTGCGTGAGGATGTCTACGGCGGTCGTCGGTTCGTCGAGAATCACGACCTGCGGGTTCAGCAGCACGCCCAACGCCAGCAGAACGCGCTGGCGCATCCCCCCGCTCAGTTCGTGGGGGTAGGCGTTAAAGACACGTTCGGGATCCAGCCGGACCCGGCGGAACAGATCGAGCATCCGGGCGCGAACCTGCGCGCGATTGCGCCGGCCATGCGCCTCGGCGGTATCGTAGACCATCTCGCGCACGCGGATCACCGGGTTCAGCGAGTTGAGCGCGGCCTGAAAGATCATGGCGCACTCCCCCCAGCGGAAGGCGCGCATCTCGCGCTCGCTGAGGGCCAGCACATCCACCGTCTTCCCGTCGCGCGTGGTGTAGAGGATTTTGCCCTGGTCGATGCGGCCCGTTTTGGGCAGCAGGCGGATGATCCCCAGGTTGAGCGTCGATTTGCCGCAGCCGCTTTCACCGATTAGGGCCAGCGACTCGCCACGGTGCAGATCGAAGGATACCCGGTTAACAGCCTGCACCCTGCCCCGATGCGCCAGGTAGCTAATCGAAATATCCTGCACGCTGAGCACAATGTTGTTCGTAGAGCTGGGCATCGTGTTGCGTCCTACAGACCAGCCCGCAAGCGCGGGTTAAAGACTTCTTCGAGCGAGCGAGTGAACATGACCAGCGAAAGCTGGAACAGCGCCACGGCAATGACCGGCGACAGCAGCATGCTAGCCGCTTCAGCGGTGAACAGCGCGCCCTGCGAGCGCCCCATGAAGATCATCACGCCCCAGTCTGGTTCGGTAAACGGCACCATCCCCAGAAAAACCAGGCCGACAATGGCGTACATCGCGCCCTGGATCGAGAAAATCATGTTGATCGAGATGTAGCTGACCATCTGAGGCAGCACCTCGCGCAGCATGATGTGAGGCATTCCCAGGTCCAGCACCACCGCCGCCTCAACATAATCGCGCTCGCGCAGGCTGAGCACCTGGGCCCGCACCGCCCGCATCAGGGTCGGCCAGTCCAGCACGGCCAGCAGCAGCGCCAGATAAAAGCGTTCCCGAAAGCTGATCAGCCCTGCCAGCACCACCAGCAGTGGAAACTGGGGAATAGTCAGAATGAAATTCGCGAGCGCGTTCAGAATCCTGTCCAGAAACCCACCCACCAGCGCTGAGGTGGCGCCCAGGATAACCGCGATGATGGTGGTGAAGATGCCCGCCTGGGCGGCAGTGAAAATCAGCGACCGCCCGCCGTGCACGATGTGCGACAGAATATCGCGTCCCTGCCAGTCAAGGCCGAGCGGAAACTCCTTCGACGGCCCCTGGAACAGGCTGATCGCACCCGGCTGGCGCCGGTCGTAATAATGCGGCTGTCCATCGTAGGGGATGACCATCGGCCCAAAGATGGTCAGCACAAAGAAGAAGGCAAGTCCCAGGAACCCCAGAAACCCGGCTTTGTTGCGCACCAGCGCGCGGCTGGCCGCTCGTGCCGTGCGCCCCAGGCTCGCCAGGCGGCGCGTCAGCATCTGCTGGAAGGTTTCCTCGAAGTCCACTTCTTCGATGCGCGCGCGAGAGAGGAACGGGTCCTCTTTGTCGGTATACGTGTACGAGATCACGACAGCGACCGTCAAGATAATCATGGGCAGCCCGCCCCAGACGTTGCAGGCGAATCCGCTGAACAGGCAGGCCAGAAAGCCCAGGATGCCAGGGCGCAGCGTCCGGTTGCGGATGCTGACAGCAAGCGGCACAAGACCGCACAGGGCGCCGATGATCAGCCCGGTCGTGCTGGCTACACTCTGCAGGTCCACCGCTAGCGTTCCTTTCCGATGCGCACGCGCGGGTCAAGGAAGCCGTACAGCACATCGGCCAGCGTATTCGCCACCACAACGGAGATCGCGATGACCAGAAACACCCCCTGCATCGAGGTGTAGTCACGCGCTACGATGGCCGTCGTCAGGAACTTGCCCAGACCCCGGTAACGGTAAATGTCCTCGATGATAACGCTGCCGCCGACCACAAAGCCGATGCTGATCGCCAGCCGGGTCACCAGGGGCAGCATCGCGTTGCGCCCGACATACGCCGTCAAAACCCGCCGCTGAGGCAGGCCACGCGCGTGGGCGACGGTGACGTACTCCTCGCCCAGCGTCGAAATCGTGCTGCTCTTCATGGTCAAGATCCAGCCGCCCACGGTCGCCGAGACGTAGGTCAGCACCGGCAGAATCGCGTGTTTGAGCACGCTGCCGATGTACTCCGGCGTGAAACCGGGCTGGATGGTCGGGTCCACCCGCCCCAACGCGCTCGCCACGCTGAAAACGTGAAGCTGCACGCCGAGGATTAAGATGATCAAGAGCGCAATGATGTAGTTCGGAATGCCGAACAGGATCGAGGCGATGGCGGTCACCACATTGTCGAAGACCCCGCCGCGCCAGTATGCCATCGCCATCCCGACGAAGATCCCGATCGTGAAGCTGATGAGCAACCCAAGCCCCACGCTGAACAGCGTCCAGGGCAGATATTGGAGAATCTGGTCAAGCACCGGCGTGCCCGCCGACGTGATCGACTTGCCCAGATCCAGCGACAGCAGCTTGCGCAGATACTCGAGATATTGCTCCACAAGCGGCTGGTCCGGGTTAAAGTCAAATAGCGACGCCGCACGAGTGTACGCCTCTTCGTAGGACAGCAGCTCTTCGCGAACCAGGCGCTCGGTTTCGATCTGGACCGGGTTGGACGGCATCTTACGGATCAGCACGAAGGTGAACGTCATCACGGCCCAGATCGTCAGAATCCCTTGCAGCACGGTCTGAACAGTGTAGCTGCTCAGAGTGCGCCTGACCGCACGCCGCCAGGCGACGGGCCTCGACCGGAGCCTCTGCGCGCGCGTTGGGGTAGCCTGTGGGGTGGTTGTTGCTTCCATGCGTAACTTCCGGCGAAAACTTGTGCGTTACTTTCGGACGTGCTGTTGGATCGAACACAGAGCCGGGCAGCCGGCGCCTCGGGCGCGTTGGTGCAGCTTCCGGGGCGCCGGGCCGGAACCGGGTGGGCGATGGCCCCACCCGGTCCCTGTCACAACGAGGCGGAGTGCATCAGGCCCCCGGACCAGGGCGCAGCGTGCCCTTGAGCGTCAGATAGGTGATGTAGTTGTCGACCGTGCCGCCACCGTTGAGCCAGATCGGATCATCGTCCGGCGGCGCGCCCACAGCCAGGTTCTCGTTGAGCGGGTTGTTGGTCAGCGCCTCGCTCAGCGGGATGACCGGGAGCAGATCGTTGAAGATCATGGCGGCCTTTGTCACGAAGGGGCGCTGCGCCTCGCGGTCGAGGCCCGCCCCGGCCTGCGCGATCAGATCAGAGTAGTTGATCTGCTCGCCGTTCCACTCGAACTCCATGGGGAAGTTCAAGCCGGTCTGGCCTTCGGGCAGGCCGGTGTAGTTCCAGCTGCGCAGCGGGCCATTGAACTGATCGGTCGGGAACGGAGATGCAGCACCCCAACTGCGCACGGTCAGGGTATAGTTGCCGGCCTTGAGGTCCTCGTCAAGCTGCTGCCACTGCACCGCGCGGCTGGTAATGTCGAAGCCGAAGTCGTTCAACTGCTCAACCGCGTTCTGCGCGGCAGCGCCGTAGTCGGCCCACTCGGCCTGGAAGATGTACTCGGCAGCCACCGGGTCGCCGTTGTCATCCAGCCACTTGCCGTTGGCGTCCCGCGAGAACCCGATGCTCAGCAGCAACTCTTCCGCCGCAGCCGGATCGTAGTCATAGGTATTGAGCTGCGCGCGGTCTTCCTCGCTCAGCCACATCTCGACCAGGCTGTCGGCCATGCCCGCCATGTAGCGGACCGGCGTGGCGCTCAGGCCCTTGGTCAGGAAGGCGTTCTCCTCACGGTCGATCGCCATCGCCATGGCCTGGCGAACTTCCTTGCGGTTGAAGGGGTATTTGTCGTGGTTCACATACACCGCCGCGCCATACAGATACGGGCCGCGGATGATGCGCAGACCCGCGTTCTGCATGGCCTGATCGGTCGCGGGCGGGAAGCCGTGCGTGGCATAGGTAACCCGCCCGTCCAGCACCAGCGGCGTGACAGCTTCCGTTTCGCCGTACCAGACCCGGACTTCACCGAACTGGACGGACTCCGAGAAGATGCTGTTCGGCTGCCAGTGCAGCGTCAGGAAGCTATCGCCCACGTCATCCAGCGTGTAGATGAACGGGCCGCTGGCAATGATCGACTCCGGCCGGAACTCGCGGATCTCGGCCTGGAGATCGAGCCACGCCTGATCGGTATCGGTGGCTCCGCTCTCGTACAACTCCTGGGACTTCTGCGCCAGCTCACCGTATGTCTCCATGCTGCGGACGGTCGTGCGGAGAATCAGGTGCCGGGCCAGAAGCGACGGGTTCTCCAGCGTGAAGCGGACGGTGTAGTCGTCCACTTTCTCCACGTCACCGACGTAGTTGAAGTCGCTCCACTTCAGAATGCGGCCAATCGCGTACGTGCCGACCAGGTCATCGGCTGTGATGGGCGAGCCGTTGCTCCAGAGCGCGTCCTGGCGCAGGCGCACGACAAACGCCTCGTCGCCCTCGAAGTCCCAGCTCTCGGCCAGCCAGCCCTCATAGCTCCCGTCAGCGGCCAGGTAGTAGGCCAGCGGCAGCTCGACCCAGCGGTAGTACAGCCCCAGGCTGCTATGCGGGCCACCGGTCGAGTAGCTGTTGAGATGCCCGTCTGGCGGCAGGAAGTACGGCCAGGCTCCGTAGAAGGTCCCGACCGGGGCGGACTGCTGCTGCCCCAGCACCGGTGTGATGCCGGTGAGCATCAGCGCCAGCACAATCAAGATGGAAATTCTGCGCATCGTTGCCTCCAAAATGATTAAAGAGCGTTTACTAGATGTGTGGACCCCGCGAAGTCGCGCCGTGCGTAAACCAGAAAGTGAGAGTCAGGGTGATCACGTCATGCAGTTCGCCTCCTCACACGATGCCCCGCACGGGGACGGGCAAGCGACCGGTTGGCGTAAAGCGGCCCAACAGGGCATCGACCGCGGCTCGCAGGGACGGCGCGCCATCGCCGCAGGAGCACACGATCGCGTCCGGGCCGTCCAGCACTTCAACGTCATACGGGTTGCGCAGACACAGCAGGATGCTGCTGCGCGCCTCATCGATCAGGGCCTGGGCGATCTTGCGCTGCGCAGGGTGCAGGTGCGCGCTGCGAGTCGCCACGATTGTGATTTCCGCGTCATGCGCGATGCGGCGCGCCGCGTCGAGGGCGTCGGGCTGTGGATCGCTGGCGTCTAGCGTCAGATGCGTGATCCCGGGCAGGCGCTCGCGCAGCAGCGCAGCCAGGCTGGTCAGCCCGTGCTGATCCGCTGCCGCCGTCTCCATGCCAGATGCGAACTCGATCACGGCGACACGCCGGCCATCGGGACGCAGCGGAAAGACACCGGGATTGGCCGTCACCAGGACGGTGCCTGCCTCGGCTGCTGCCTGGCAGACCGCCAGATGCTCCCGGCGGCGGATCACGCTCAAGTCGCCCGGCTCGACCGCCGGATAAGCACGGGCGAACGCATCCACCCGCTCGACAGCTTGATCGATGCGATCTTCAGGCAGGCGGCCGCTCTGCGCGGCATCCAGCAGCGCGTTATACGCTGCCTCTTGCCGCTCGCGAGTATGCGAGAAGAACATCGCGTCCACCCCGGCCAGCGCCGCCAGCACGGCGGACTCTCCCGCGCCGTAATGCTGCGTGATGGCCTGCATTTCCATGCAGTCGGTCACGACCAAGCCGTCGAAGCCGATCTCGTCGCGCAGCAGCCCTGTGATGATCGCCGGGGACATGGTCGAGGGGTACTCGCTGTCGAGCGCCTCGAACTTGACATGGCTGATCATCACGCTGGCAATCCCGGCCTCGACTACGGCCCGGAAGGGGATGAGATCGTGCTGCCAGAGGAAATCGAGCGATCCGCTCACAACCGGCAGGCTGACATGCGAGTCAACCGGGGTGTTGCCGTGGCCGGGGAAGTGCTTGGCACAGGCGCCCACCCCTGCCGACTGGAAACCGCGCACCTGGGCCACAGCCAGCCGGCTGACACGGCGCGCATCGGCGCCGAGCGTGCGCGTGCTGATGACCGGGTTACTGCTGTCGTGGCCGATGTCGACTACCGGGGCGAGGTTGAAGTTGATACCCAGGGCGTGCAGCTCCGCGCCCAGAGCCGCCGCAACCCGCTCCGCAAGCTCCTCGGAATCTGCTGCACCGAGAGCCATCGCGCCAGGGCTTTCGGTAAAACCTTCCCGCAACCGGGCGACGATACCCCCTTCCTGGTCGATCGCGATCAGCGGCGGGTGCTTGGCCGCCGCTTGCAGCGAGCGCACCAGCCTGGCAAGCTGTTCGGGCGTCTCGATGTTGCGCCCAAAGAGGATCACCCCACCCACGCGCCCCTGGGCCAGCCACTCCAGGATATAATCGGGCGCGTGCAGGCCCTCGAAGCCAACCAGCAGCATGCGCCCAATCTTTTCTCGCACGTCCATTGAACAGTAACCTTTCAAAGAGGTCGCGACTGCCGCGAACACGCCTGTAGCTGGCAGGCAGCCAGCTCAGGCGTTACACGAAAAACGAGTGTGCAGACTGGCCTGGGGGGTATGGCGTAGTAGGTCCTGCAAAGCGGTCATGCCAAATAACTTTCAAACCGCGGCGCAACGCCGGCCTGCACTGGTACAAAGTGGTATATAGTGGCATAATCCACTACATCTTTATTCAATCATGACTTCGGGTGAAAGTCAATCACCGCAGGCCAATTCGACTCCTCAACGCGCTGCCCTGCCGGTGAATCCCCACCGCGCCGTGGACCTTGGAACACCGGGCACCCTGCCTGCCCGCACAAAAGGACGGGTCGAATGACAACCTGGCTTGAGAGAGAGATCGCGGAGCAGCCTCAGGTTCTGCATCGCCTGGTTGAGGACGAGCGCCCGCATATCGCCGCCATCGCCCGCGCCATCCGCGACGCCCAACCGCGTTACGCGCTGATCGTGGCGCGCGGCACGTCGGATAATGCGGCACGCTACGCGCAGTATACCCTCGGCGCGCTGGCCGGGCTGGCGGTCGGGCTGGCGGCGCCTTCGCTGACCACGGTCTACCATCGCACGCCCCGCCTGGACGGGGCACTGGTCATCGGCATCTCGCAGTCCGGCCGCTCGATTGAACCGGCGCGCGTGCTCGAAGAAGCCCACGGGCGTGGTGCGGTAATGACGCTGTCAATCACGAACGACGCGGAGTCGCCGCTCGCGCAGATTGCGGACCACCACATTCCGCTCAATGCCGGGCCAGAGCGCAGCCTGGCCGCCACCAAGACCTACACCGCGCAGCTCTTGACGCTGGCGCTGCTCGCGGCGGAATTGAGCGGCAGCACCGAATGGGACGACGCCCTGCGCCGCGTGCCAGAGTGGATGCAGACCACGCTGGAGATGAACGCGGACACGCGCGCCGCAGCAGCCCGCTACACGTTCATGTCGCACTGCGTCACCCTCGCCCGCGGCTTCAATTACTGCACCGGCTTCGAGCTGGCCCTGAAACTCAAAGAGCTGACTTATGTCGTGGCCGAAGCCTACAGCTCAGCCGACTTTCACCACGGGCCCAAAGCCATCGTGCAGCCGGGGTTCCCGCTGATCGCCATCGCGCCCCAGGGCGAAGGTCTGCGCACCATGGCCGACTCGTTGCAGACCTTTCACGACAGCGGCGCCGATCTGACGATCATCTCCAATGATCCGGAGACGCTCAGCGGCGCGCGGCTGGCGCTGCCCATCCCGGCCGGGATTCCGGAGTGGCTCACGCCCATTGTTGCGATAGCACCGGGCCAGTTGCTGGCCCTCGGCCTCTCTGAAGCGCGCGGGATCGATGTCGACTCGCCGCGCGGGCTGCACAAAGTCACCTTGACGGAATGACGCATTGACGGGCTACCGGTCGAATTGCAGACGAGGAGAAGAGACGGGATGGGCGACACACTGCTGATCAAAGGGGCGCGCGTGATCACCCCCGCGCAAACGTGGCCGCGCGGCTGGCTGCTGGCAGACGGCAGCCGAATCGCGCTCATGGGGCCGGGCGAGCCGCCTCGCCTGGCCGCCGACCGCGTGATCGATGGAACCGGGCTGACCTTGCTGCCAGGGTTTGTCGATGTGCACGCGCATGGCGCGGTCGGTCACGAAGCGATGGATGCGACGCCCGAGGCGCTCCAGGCGATGGCGCGCTATTACGCCGAGCACGGCGTCACCGCGTTCTGCGCCGCGACCTGGACCGACAGCGCGCCGCGCATTCACGCCGCGCTAAACGCCATTGGCGAGGCACAAGGACCGCAAGCCGGCGGCGCAACCCTGCTCGGCGCCTATCTGGAAGGACCCTATCTGAATCCGGATCGCTGTGGCGCGCAGAGCGTCAAGCACATCCGGCGGGCCAGGCGCGAAGAAGCCCTCGCGTTCCTGGAAACCGGGATTATCCGGGAAGTCGCCCTGGCGCCGGAATATCCCGAGAGTCACTGGCTGATCGAGGTGTGCGTCGCGCGCGGCATTACCGTCAGCGCGGCGCACACGGCCGCCACCTACGACCAGATGCGCCACGCCGTCAGCCTGGGCCTGTCGCAGGCCACTCACACCTACAACGCCATGACCGGCCTGCATCACCGCGAGCCGGGCACGCTCGGCGCTGTGCTGGCGCTGGACGAGATCCGCGCTGAGCTGATTGCCGACAACATCCACGTTCATCCCGCCGCCATGCGCATCCTGTACGCCAGCAAGGGGCGTGACGGCGTCATGCTGGTGACTGACGCCATACGCGGCGCCGGAATGCCCGATGGCGAGTACGAGATCGACGAGCGCATCGTGCTCGTGCGCGATGGTGCCGCCTGCCTGCCAGATGGCACGCTGGCCGGAAGCACGCTGACCATGGACCGCGCGCTGCGCAACTTCATCGCCGCGACCGCACAGCCGCTGGATGTCGTGTGGCCGGCCAGCAGCCTCAACGCCGCGCGCGCCCTAAATCTGTCGCACCGCAAAGGCAGCCTGGAAGCGGGCAAGGACGCCGATCTGGTCCTGGTCGACGATGCGTTGAACGTGCGGCTGACGGTGGCTGAAGGGCGCGTCGTCTATCAAGCGCCGGGCTGACCGTCACGCGGGGCAAACCCAGATTCGTCTGAATTATGGCTCGTCGATGGACAGGTCGCTGCCGCGACGAATCGCATCATCCCCGAAACGCTCGCGCAGATCGTCGAGCGTGGTTTGCAGGCGCCGCTTTTCGGACTCCTCAGCCGGGTCTTCCCACAGACCAAGCTGGCGGTGCGGCTGGGCGAACCCGCTCAGCCCGACTCCGATCAGGCGGACCGGCCTGCCCACCGTCCAGAAGCGATGAAACAGCTCGCGCGCAGCTTCGAAGATGGCATCGTCCTCGTCCACCGGGTGATCAAGCGTAACCTGGCGCGTTAGCGTTGTGAAATCGGACCAGCGCAGCTTGAGCTTGACCGTTGTCCCGCTCAGCCTGCTCTTGCGCGCCTGCCGTCCGACGCCATCGGCAAGCTGGCGCAGGGTGCGCTCTAGCAGCACGCCGTCGGTCACATCGCGCGAGAAGGTGATTTCCTTGCTGATCGACTTCGTCTCGCGCTCCGGTTCGACCGGACGGTCGTCAATGCCGCGCGCGTGCCGCGCGATGCTCTGGCCGTGCTTGCCGAACAGGCGCATCAGCTCGGCTTCGGGCCACGCCGCGACATCCCCAATCGTCCGCACGCCGTAGCGGGCCAGCGTCTCGGCCGTTTTCGGCCCGACGCCCCACAGCTCGGAGACCGGCAGCTCGCTCAGGAAGGCGGCTTCCTCTCCCGGCGGCACGACTGTGATCGCATTAGGCGGGGCATCACCCTGCACGCGGGACTTGCCCACATTGTTCGCGATCTTCGCCACCAGCTTGTTGGTCGCCACACCGAGCGAGCAGGGCAGCCCCAGCGACTCGTTGATTTCGCTCTGCAGGCGGCGGGCCACCTCTGCCGGATCGTCGGGCAGAAAGCTGACATCCACAAACGCTTCATCGATCGATAGCTGCTCAACCAGCGGAGACAGATCGTGCAGGCGGGCCATCACCTGGCGCGAGACCTGGCTGTAAGCGCCCCGGCGGTGCGGCACGAGGATCAGGCCCGGGCAAAGGCGAAGCGCCGTCGCCGTCGACATGGCAGACCGAACGCCGAAGCGCCGCGCGGCATACGAACACGACGCCACCACGCCGCGCTGGTCGGGTCTGCCGCCCACGGCAAACGGCACGCCCCGCAGCGCGGGATTGTTCAGTTCTTCGACCGCGCAAAAGAACGCATCCAGGTCCAGGTGAAGGATTTTGCGTACCATGCCCCCAGTTTACCGCGAATCGAACCGCGCCGTCGCAAAGTTGTATGCATTGGCGAGTTCGATTACAGTACATGTACACGCGGAGATCATTCCATGACCGGCAATTTGAGTCCCAACCAGGCCCAGCCCGAAAGGCCGTCGTCGCTACCGGACGAATCAGCACGTTGCCGGGTCTGCGGCGCGACTATCGAGGCACTGGACCGTCACTGCCCTCAGTGCGGGGCTGAAGTGCCCCCGGTTGACCACGTGTACGATACACCCAGCACCATCCCGATGAAGCGCGTACCCCGGACTGTAGCGGTCGAGGGTGAGGGCCGCTCGCATTTCAAACCGCACGACATCGCCCTGCTCCAGTTCTTGCCGTCGGGCGTCTGTTACAAAGTGGACATCCGCGACACGCTGGTTTTGGGGCGGACCACCAACCCACCCCCCGCCGGAGTGCTTGACCTGACGGAACTCAATGCCATGGCGCACGGAGTCTCGCGGCGTCACTGCGCGCTCCAGCGGCGCGGCGAGTTTCTGGTCGTGACCGATCTCGCCAGCATCAACGGGACATACCTCAACGACCAGAAGCTGATGCCGTTCGTCGAGTACGTCGTCTCGCATGGCGACCGGCTGATCCTGGGCACGCTTCATCTGGTGATCTTCTTCGGGGATGTGGACGCGCCGGCATGACACCGCTATAGTCTGCGCAGGCGCGGCTCCCGCACGCGAGCCGCCCGGTTGGGTTCTCAGTGGCTACGAGGAGACGACGCATATGCAATATCGCACCTTTGGACGGACAGGCTGGCAGGTCAGCGAGATTGGATATGGCATGTGGGGGATGGCGGGCTGGAAGGGTTCCGACGACGAGGAGTCGATCCAGTCGCTCAGCCGCGCCGTTGAGCTTGGCTGCAACTTCTTTGATACTGCCTGGGCCTATGGCGACGGGCACAGCGAGCGCCTGTTGGGCAATCTGCTCCGCCAGTATCCTAACACGCGTCTATATACGGCAACCAAAATCCCGCCGAAGAACCGTATCTGGCCGTCCAGACGTCATTTCACGCTCGATGAGGTCTTTCCCTATGACTACATCATTGACTACACGAACCGCAGCCTGAATAACCTGGGCGTCGAGACGATTGACCTGATGCAGTTCCACGTCTGGGAAGATGCCTGGGCGCATGACGAGCGCTGGCAGCGGGCCGTCGAAGACCTCAAGCAGCAGGGCAAGATCCGCGCGATGGGGATCAGCGTCAACCGCTGGGAGCCGTGGAATGGGATTGAGACGCTCCGTACCGGGCTGATCGACGCAGTGCAGGTCATCTACAACATCTTCGACCAGAACCCCGAAGATGAACTCTTTCCTGTCTGCGAAGAACTCAACATCGCCGTGATCGCGCGTGTCCCCTTCGACGAGGGCACGCTGACCGGCACGCTGACCAAAAACTCGACCTGGCCCGAAGGCGACTGGCGCAACACGTATTTCGTGCCGGAGAACCTGCACGCCTCGGTCGAGCGTGCCGAGGCGCTGCGCCCGCTTGTCCCCGAAGGGATGACCATGCCGGAGATGGCGTTGCGCTTCATTCTCTCCAATCCGACGGTGTCCACCACCATCCCTGGCATGCGCAAGCTGCGGCATGTCGAGGCCAACATCGCCGCCAGCGATGGCAAGGGGCTGCCGCCGGACCTGATTGAGAAGCTCCGCGCGCACCGCTGGGATCGACAGCCGACCGAGTGGTCGCAGTAAGCTCCGGTGAGACGAGTCCGGCTGAGCGGGGTGGCGCGCCACCCCGCACTCGTTCCCACGAGCAGCGCCCGCACGCGTTATACTTCGGCCCGATCTGATGATGCGATTGTTTGAGGAGCACACGATAATGACCGACCGTTCATTACCCCCGCGCAGCGCGATCGCGCCAGAGCATACCTGGAACGCGCCCAGCGTGTTCCCGTCAGCCGAAGCCTGGGAGGCTGAGCGCGAGTCCGTCACGGCGGCCCTGCCGGCGTTTGAGAGCCGCTTCAAGGGGCACCTGGCCGACGGCCCCGCCACGCTGCTCGAGTTCTTTGACGGCCTGTCCGATCTGTACGGGCGAGCCGGCAAAGTGCTGGTTTACGCCGGGATGGAAAGCTCTGTCGACACCGCCGATCAGGCCGCTGCGGCAATGGACAGCCAGGCGAACAGTCTCTACAGTCAGGTGCTCGCCGCAGCCGCCTTTGCCGGCCCGGAAATTCTCGCCCTTGGCCGAGACACCATCTCCGGCTGGATGGAGCAGGAACCGCGCCTGCGCATCTATGCTCATTACTTCGACAATCTGTTCCGCCAGCAGGCGCACATCCGCTCGGCAGAGGTGGAAGCGATTCTGGGCCAGCTTGCCGACCCCTTCGGTTCCGTCTCGACCACGGCGAAGCTGCTGGCGAATGCCGACCTGCAGTTCCGCCCGGCCACGGGTGCGGATGGCTCCTCCGCCACTGTTGCGCAGAGCACCATCGCCGAGTTGATGCTGGCGCCCGACCGGGAGCTGCGCCGCACCGCCTGGGAAAGCTATACAGACGGCTATCTCTCGTGCAAAAATGCGTTCGCCAACAACCTCGCGACGGCGCTGAAGCAGGCTGCCTTCCTGGCGCGGGTGCGCGGGCACGGGTCGGCGCTAGAGAGCGCGCTGTTTCCCTACAACATCCCGGTCGAGGTCTTCCACAACCTGATCGACACCTTCCGCCGGCACCTGCCCATCTGGCACCGCTACTGGGCGCTGCGGCGTCGCGCGTTGGGCGTCGACACGCTGCATCCCTACGATGTATGGGCACCGCTGACCGACACACAGCCACAGGTGCCCTACACGCAAGCCGTAGAGTGGATCGCCGAAGGAATGCGGCCGCTCGGCAGCGACTATGTCGAGGTGCTGCGCCAGGGATGCCTGCGGGATCGCTGGGTGGACATCTATCCGAACCAGGGTAAGCGCCAGGGCGCCTTCTCGAGCGGCTGGAAGGGAACTTACCCGTTCATCATGATGAGCTACAACGACTCGCTCAATTCGCTGAGCACGCTGGCCCACGAGCTGGGTCATTCGATGCATTCGTATCTGGCGTGGCAGCACCAGCCCATGATCTACAGTGACTATTCCTTGTTTGTCGCGGAAGTGGCCTCGAACTTCAATCAGGCGATGGTGCGTGCCTACCTGCTCGCCACGCAGGACAATCCGGGCTTCCAGATCGCGCTGATCGAGGAAGCCATGTACAACTTCCACCGCTACCTCTTCCAGATGCCCACGCTGGCGCGCTTCGAGCTGGAGATGCACGCGCGCACCGAGCGCGGCGAAGGGCTGACCGCCAGCCTGATGATCGAGCGCATGGCCGATCTCTTCGAGGAAGGGTACGGGGGCGAGATGGCCGTCGACCGCGACCGGGTCGGGATCGCCTGGGCACAGTTCGGGCATCTCTACACCGATTTCTACGTCTTCCAGTACGCGACCGGCATCTCCGCTGCCCACGCGCTGGCGCAGGGCATTCTGGACGGCAAGCCCGGCGCCGCCGATGCCTATCTGGAGTTCCTCAAAGCGGGCGGTTCGCTCTATCCGCTCGATGCGCTGAGGCTGGCCGGCGTCGATCTGACCAGCCCGGCCCCGGTCGAAGCGGCGTTCGGGGTGCTGGCCGGGTACGTCGATCGCCTGGAACGCCTGGTGGGCTGAGCGCTCCTCCGGTATCCGCCGCCAAAAACAGCGCCGCGGGGGCAGCCCTCGCGGCGCGTGGTGTTCTAGCCGTGCAGCGGAACAGTGCTAGCCCGGCACCAGGGCCTGATGAATGTCGCGTGCGGCCCGCAGCGCCCCGCGAATGGCCGTGCTGACCAGGTCTGGCCCGGTGACGCCGTCACCCGCCGCCCAGACCTTCGGCAGGCTGGTGCGCCCCGTCAGCGGATCGGCAGCGATCAGCCCCCAGTTGTGTGTCTGCAGGCCCTCGGTCGTCTTGCCGAGCAGCGGATCCGGCCAGTATCCCAGAGCCAGAATGGCGGTGTCCGCTTCCACGGTGTATTCCGACCCCTCAAGCGGGATCGGGCGGCGCCGCCCGCTCTCGTCCGGCTCGCCCAGAGTCATACGGATTAGCTCGATGGCCTTCAGGTGGCCGTTGTCATCGCCGATGAAGCGGACCGGCGCCGTCAGCCATTCGAACTTGGCGCCTTCTTCGCGCGCGTTGGCCCGCTCGACCTTGCAGCCGGGCATTTCGGCCTCGGTGCGGCGGTAGGCGCAGGTCACGTCCAGGTCGTAGCCCATCTCGCGCTGCAAGCGCAGTGAAGACCGCACGCAGTCCATCGCGGTATCGCCGCCGCCGAAGACGTACACGCGCCGCCCGACCGGGGGCTTGCCGCTCTGTGCCAGCTCAGCGGGCTGGAGTTCGACCGGGACATTAGCGCGGATCAAGAATTCCCCCGCCTGATAGACCCCTTCCAGCTCGACCCCTTCCCATTTCGCCGGAACGTCTACGTTCGCGCCGACGCCGACAAAGACCGCGTCATAGTCCTCGCACAGCTTCTGCAGCGGGAGGTCGCGCCCGACGCGCGTGTTCTGCACAAACTCGATACCCAGCGTCTTGAGCTGTTCCACCTTGCGCACGACGTGTTCTTTGCTCAGTTTGAAAGCCGGAATACCATAAATCAGCAGGCCGCCGGGGAACGGATTCGCGTCGTAGACCGTCACCGCGTGGCCTTCGCGCCGCAGAAATTCGGCAGCCGCCAGACCCGCCGGCCCACCGCCGACCACCGCGACCCGCCGCCCCGTGTCCGGCGCGACCTTGCCGAGCGGCATCCCCTCGACTGCGAGCTGGAACTCGACGACGAACTTCTCCAGCTTGCCGATCTGAATCGGCGCGTTGCTCACGCCGCCCCCATGAGTGCAGGACCCCTCGCACAGCCGTTCCTGCGGGCACACCCGGCTGCAAATCTCCGGCATGGGGCTGGTCTGGCGAAAGACGTTCGCCGCCTCAATGAAGCGCCCTTCCTCGATCAGCTTCAAAGCCGAGGGGATATCGTTGTTCAGCGGGCAGGCAAGCTGGCAAGGCGCCGGATCGGGGCATTGGATGCAGCGTGACGCTTCAATCCGGGCCATCTCCGCCTCGTAAGTGTAGTAGATTTCATCAAAGTGGGTCAGGCGTTGATCGGCAGGTTGTTTGCTGACAGGCAGCACCGGCGCGTATGCCCGCGCCTTCCGGTCGATCTCAAGCGAAGACCAGTCACGGCCCATGAAGGTACTCCTTGCCGAATAGAACGGACGATAAAACAAAATAAGTGCTTTCTTTAGCGCACAAATACCATACGGCAAACAGCGCCAGCCCGATAGTGCCAGGTATCGTGTCTTGGGGGTTATATTTGTTGCACAGTCTTCAAAAAAAAACCTCAAGCCGCATGCGAAGAAGTGCCAGAAGGCACTGGTTGGCGATCCGTTCCGCAGTATACTAAACACCAATAGATCGATGCCTCAATGTTTTGGTGCCGAAAATGTTTTCCGGAAAGAACGGGCCGACGTGTCCGGCATGCAGCGTTCTCTAGCCAACTGTCACCCGACTGAACCCAGATCGACGCCGCGTACGGCGTGGGTTGGGCCTTCCCGCGCCACGCCCTTCCCACGCGTTTGTCTGACTCACCCAACGGGATCAGCACGACTCTGGACGATCGGGCATGCGCTTACCGACGAGGGCACGCCATGCATCTGACGACTGCGCCGGGGCTGGTGCCCACCGCAGATGAGCTGGGCGCGAACTTCCGCATTCTGATGCTGTGGCGCTGGACAACCGGCCTGGGCGCGCTGGCGCTGGCGCTTTTCGGCGCCCTGGTGCCGGGCACCGAGTTCGTGCCGCTGCCTTTGATCGGTGTGGGCATCCTGCATCTGGCGTTCAACAGCGTGCTGTGGTATGGGCTGCGCCGCCTGAGCCGCTTTCTCACCGCGCTGGCCTACGCCCAAGTGGCGCTCGATCTCTTCTCGCTGCTGACGATCTTTCACTTCACCGGCGGGGTCGAAAGCCCCTGCATCATCTATTTCGTGATCCACCTGTTCGGAACGGCGCTCATTCTCTCCGCGCCGGCTGCCGCGATGCTCGCCATCGGCGCAACAGCCCTGATGATCGCCATTGCGCGGCTGGAATACAGCGGCGCCATCCCGCACGTGGACGTCTGGGGCCATACCGGTCTCTACCGCAGCGTGTGGTTCGCGTCGACGGTAATGCTCGCGTTCGTGCTGACTACGCTGCTGCTGTTCACTCTGGCTGTTGTGGTGGCCTCGCGCCTGCGGCGGCGCGAGCGCGAAGCAACCGCGCTCTATCAGACCGCCCGCGTGATTACCTCGTCCCTGGATGTGCAGGAAGTGCTGATCCGGCTGCTGGAAATGTGCGCCCAGACCCTCAAAGCCACTGCCGGGATTGTGCGCCTGCTGTCGCCGGACGGCTCGACGCTGGAGTTCGCCGCCGGATACGGACTCAGCGAGAACTATGTTGGGAAGGGCCCGGTTCAGATCGCCAAAAGCCCCATTGACCTGCAAGCCATCCGCGGCCAGACGGTGCTGATCCCGGATGTTCGCCGGGAAGATCGCTTCATGTACAAACAGGCTCTGCTGCGCGAGGGAATTCTCTCCGGGATCGTTGCCCCCATCCCAGGCGTCGATGGTCAGGTGCTGGGCGTTCTGCGCGTGTACAGCAGCGCGCCTCACCACTTCACCCAGGCAGACATTCCCTTTCTGACGGCCATGACCGCACAGGCCGGGATCGCGCTCTCCAATGCGCTGCAGTACCAGACGCTGGCGGATATCGACGCGGCAAAAATGCGCTTCTTGCACACCGTCACCCACGAGCTGCGCGCGCCGGTTGCCGCAGCGCAGAGCCTGATCAGCACGCTTTGCCAGGGATACGCGGGCGACATGAGCGAAACCCAGTGCGAGATCGTCCGTCGCGTGGGCGCGCGCCTCGACCTGTTGCAGGAGTTGATCGGTGACCTGCTTGACCTGGCAGCGGGCCGGGAAGAGCATCTTGTTCGCCGCCCCACCGATGAGCTGGATTTCACCCTGCACCTAAAAAGCGTCTGCGAGCAACTGCGCCCTCAGGCGGAGCAGCGCGGCGTCTCCCTGCTGACGAACGCCCAGAACGCCCCGGCCCTGTGGATCTGCGCCAACGCGGAAGATATCAGGCGCATCGTAATCAACCTGATCGAAAACGCCATCAAATACACGCCCGAAGGGGGCCGTGTCGAGGCGATCCTGACATGGAACCACGAGTGGCTCACGCTTGACGTGATCGACACTGGCATCGGCATCCCGGCGGACGAGCTGCCGCATATCTGGGACGAGTTCTACCGCGCCCGCAACGCCCGCGCGCGCGAGTATCATGGGACTGGACTGGGCCTGGCAATCGTCAAACAGCTTGTCAAACACTACGGCGGGCAGATCCGCGTGCACAGCACCGAGGGCCAGGGGACGACGTTTTCGGTTCAGCTTCCTCTGGCGGCCAAAGGCGAGCGGATAGGTTCAACCTCGACACAGACCCATGAGCCGCTCCAGACTCCGTCGGCGGCACACCCCACACAGCCCTGACCGCCGCGCGATCACGCTGGCACTATGCACAGATGCACCTTTTCAAGAGTTGTGCTAGGCTGGTAAAGACCTTGCTCTACCCGCAGCACAGCGCGAGTCCACTCTGGCCCGCCGCCACATTGTTAGTGAACGCCGCGCTGTGGCAGCCTGCGCAGATCACGTGCGCGTCAGGCACGACCTGCGCTCGCAGGCGCGCTTGCGTCGGGTACGCGGCGGCTGGCCCAGGCCACCTCGACCCGGTGCGGCGAAGGCCGTCTGAGCACGTAAAGACTTGCGCGCGCGGCGCTGAAACGCCGCGCCGGGGCGCAACACACGACCGGAATCGTCCAAATCAAGCAACAGCGCAGACGGTAGGGTGACTTCCGTCACTTTCTTATTGTCCGAAAATTCACTATCATAACTCCGCATGATGCATCAACGGCTGCTGTTGAATTTTTTCGGGCTGGAGCATCTACCTTTCGGAAAGGGCAACCGGGACCAATGAGACGGTTCATGCTGCTGGTTATCATCATCCTGGCGGCCGCGTTCTGGATCGCCATCACCCCGGCTCAGGCGCAGGACGATCAGAAGCCAGAGTACATCGGCTCTCGCCTGTGCTTTGGGTGCCATCGGGACGTCGGGCCGATTCACTATGAATCGCGCCACGCCCTCACGCTCTCCGAGCCATCGCAGGCAGGTGCTGTGCTGGGCGACTTCAACCAGCAATCGGATGTGCTGGTGCTCCAGCTTCCGGGCGAGGACGAGCCACGGGCGCTGACCATCGACGACATCGCCTACACGCTCGGCACGGGGCGCTACGTGCAGCGCTACCTGATCGCCGTTGAGGGCGAGGCCGCCGGGGATGACGAAGAGGCTGCCGAACCCACCGCAACGCAATATCTGGTGTTGCCGGTCGAGTGGAATGTCATCGCCGGGCGCTGGCAACCGTATACCCTGGCCGAGGACTGGCCCGCCCCCGAATACGACTGGGAAGACCAGTGCGCGGCCTGCCACGTGACGGGGTTCAACGTGGACACCGGGACATGGCTGGAAAACGGCGTCCAGTGCGAGACGTGCCACGGCCCCGGCAGCGCCCACTTTGAGGCAGTCCGGTCACGCACGGCTACCCCTGCGGAACAACGCGCCAGCATTGTTCTGTCGCCCGACGCGGCGATCTGCGGCCAATGTCACAGCGCAGGCGCCATGCCGGACGGGCACCCCTACCCGACCGATTACCTGGCCGGCGACGAGCTGCTGGATAGCGGCTACGCGCTGGTCGCGCCGGATGACGCGACGCACTGGTGGGTCAGCGGCCACGCGAGCCACCCGAACATGCAGTTCAACGAGTGGCTGAACTCAACCCATGCGAGCGCGCTCGAAGGGCTTCGCTCCAGCGAGCGCGCGCAGGACGCGTGCCTGGCGTGCCACAGCGCCGATTATGCCTGGGGCCAGGCGCGTGCCGAGGCAGCGGACGGAACCGAGGGCGAAAGCACGCAGCCGGTAACGGTTGCCAGCGCGGCTCACGGCGTGACATGCGTGAGCTGCCATGTGATCCATCAAGCGCCGGGCGAGGATGAGGCGGCCACGGTCGATTTCTTGCTGGCGGGCGAGCCGTACGCGCTGTGTGTCTCGTGCCATCAAGACACTGACGTTACAGGCGTAATCCACGCGCCGGTCAAGGAAATGTACGAAGGTGAATCGATCATCCAAGGGATCGACGGCGTGCCTTCGGCGCATTTCGTGGCAGCCGGCGGGCCAACCTGTGTCACCTGTCACATGCCGAGGGTGCCGGTCGAAACGGCCACACGCGGCAGCCATGCCTTCCATCCGGTGATGCCGGGCGTGGCCGCCAACATCGCCGCGCTGCAAGACTCCTGCTCGATCTGCCACGCGGACAAAGTGGACGCACCGAGTCTCCAGGTGTTGATTGACGACATCCAGGCCGACACCCGTGCGCGCCTGGAAGCGGCCCGCGCCGCGCTGACCGGAGAAACCCCGGCATGGGTCGAAGCCGCGCTGCGCTTTGTCGAGGGCGACGGGAGCCTGGGCGTTCACAACTACGTGTATACCGACATCGTGCTCGACCGCGTCGAGAGCGAGCTAGGGTTGAACGACGAAGTCGAAGCCGGGGCAGCAACCGGCCAGTAACTTCAGAACACTGTCGGACCGAAACGACAAGGAACAGTGGCATGAGCCGTTTTCAACATCGCTTTCTACTTCCTCTGCTGATCGCAGGGCTGGGGGCTGCCCTGCTGATCGTTGGCGGCGCGCTGGCCCTGGGAAGTGCTGTACCTGTCGCGCTGGCACAGGATGGCGGTGACGGGCCAGCGGAAGGTGCGCCCGCTGGCCCGAACAACAGCTACTGCGCGATCTGTCACAGCCAGCCCGGACGGGTCATGACCCTGGCCGACGGTAGCGTACTTAACCTGTATGTTCCGCCCGCGCTGATCGCAGACTCGGTGCATGGCACCGCCAGCAGCACGCCGCTGGGCTGCATCGACTGCCACGGCGAGGATATCTTCCCGCACAGTGGTCCGTCGCCCGCCAGCGCGCGCGCCTACCGGATCGAGACCTCGCAGGTTTGCGGCGAGTGCCACAACACGCTGCTGGCAGACAGCGCGCACCTGGAAGCGATCGCGCGGGGCAACCTGGAAGCGGCAACCTGTGTCGACTGCCACGGAGCGCACGATGTCCCCGCCACCGAAGACCAGCCCACCCTGGTCGCGGTGGTGTGTGGCGACTGTCACACCGAGTCGTTTGCTGAATGGGCGGAAAGCCCGCACGCCAATATGGGATCGCTCGGCTGCGCGGTGTGCCACCTGCCCCACGGCCAGCAGATGCGCATTCAGGATATCACGCTGCTGTGCGAGAACTGCCACCAGGCGCCCGCCAACATCTACGTGCATGCCAAGCATCTCGAAAGCGAGTACAACGTCACCTGCGCGAGCTGCCACATGGGCCTGGACCCGGAGATCCAGCTTATCTCCGAAAGCCACGAGCCGACCGATCATCGCATGGTTGTTCAGACGCGCGCCTGCAACACATGTCACGAGGAGCTTGAGCGCAGCGGGGTATGGGCCGAGCTGATTGGCACAGATGAGACGCTGCGCATTGAGCGCGATTCCCTTCGGCAGCAGCTGGCCTCAATGGAGCAGGAGCTGGCGCGCAGCCCGTCGGGGGGAGACGGCGAAACCAATTACATCCAGCTCATTCAAGGGCTGATCATCGGGCTGGGGGTGGGTGCCGTGATCGCCTTGATCCTGCTGCCCAAACTGAGCCGGAACGGCCAGACCGAGATCATCGAAGAGGTTAAAGTCGATAAAGAGCACCCTGATGAGCACGCGGAACACTAACAACAACGCCCGAGAACAGCTGCTCACACGGCGCGAGTTTGTGATGCTGCTGGTTGGCGCGGGCATGTCCGTTGCCCTCGCGAATATCCTGGCGGATCCGCTCAACCCCTTGTTTCAGAAGATCCTGGGCGGCAACATCGATCGCGAGCGCTACGCGGCAGCCAGCACGGACAAGCCGCGCTGGGGCATGGTCATCGACCTGAGCAAGTGCATCGGCTGTGAATACTGCGTGTATGCCTGTCAGGCGACGAACGACGTCACCGACGCGATGCGGTGGAACGTGCACATTGTGGACCAGACACCCACGGGTGACATCTTCCACATGACCCGCCCTTGCCTGCACTGTAACAACGCGCCGTGCGTATCCGTCTGCCCGGTCAGCGCCACCTACAGCCGCGAAGATGGCCTGGTGGTGATGGACTACGACAAATGCATCGGCTGCCGCTATTGCGAGGTGGCCTGCCCGTACGGAGCGCGCTCCTTCAACTGGGAAGCGCGCGGCGACGAGCCGAACCCGCGCGCCCCGGAATGGGGTACGCCCGAAGTCCCAAGGCGGCCTCGTGGTGTGGTGGAGAAATGCACGTTCTGCATTCACCGGATCGACGCCGGACTGGCTGCCGGTCTGATTCCGGGGGTTGATCCGGCGGCGACACCCGCATGTGTCAATATCTGCCCGGTCACCGCCCGCTATTTCGGCGACCTCAACAACCCTGAGAGCGAGGTGTCGCGGATTATCGCCTCGACGGCAACGTTCCGCCTGCGCGAGGATCTGGGCACCGAGCCAAACGTCTACTACATTCCACCGGAGGGCCTGGCGATATGATCAGTCTAGCCGGAAGAACCGCCCGCCGATCTCCGCTGCTCGCCATCTGGTACCTGTTTCTGTTCACAATGGTCGCGATCGGGGTCTATTCCGGTGCGCGGGTGCTGATCGAAGGGTTGCGGGTCACTAACCTGACTGACGAGCTTCCCTGGGGGCTGTGGATTGTGATCGACCTGTCGTCGATCGCGCTAGGCGCCGGGGCGTTCACGCTGTCCGCAGCCGTCTATGTCTTCGGTCTCAAGCACTACGCGTCCATCGCGCGGGCTGCGGTCTTCGTGGGCCTGCTGGGATACACGTCCGCTATGCTGGCGCTGTTCGTGGACATCGGCCGGCCCGACCGCTTCTACCACCCGGTGCTGTACTGGAACCCGCACTCGGTGTTGTGGGAGATCACGATCGCAGTGATGTTCTACACCACCGTGCTAGTCCTGGAATTCACCCCCATCATCGTTGAGAGCACGCCGCTTAACCGCTACAGCCTGGCGCGTTGGCTGGGGCACCGGCTTCACCAGGTGATGCCGGTGGTGGCGCTGATCGGTATGGGCATCTCGATGGTCCACCAGTCGTCGCTGGGCGCGACGTATGGCATTCTGACCGCCCGCCCGGTATGGTTCTCGCCCACCGCGCCCGTGCTGTTTATCCTGTCCGCCGTCGCAGCGGGGCCGGCGCTCACGCTACTGGTCACCATGATCTCCGGCGAACTGATGCAGAAGCGCATGGTGCCAGAAGACGTGCTGCAAGGGGTGGCGCGCTTTGTCGGCTTCGCCAGCCTGGCGTATCTCTATCTCAAGCTGTGGAGCTGGATGTCGGTCAACTACTACAGCCACGTCCCAGGACACGCGGCCAGCATCCGCATCCTCAACGAAAACACGCCGTACGACTTCACGTTCTGGTGGGGCGAGGTGCTGATGGGCGCGCTGGTGCCAGCCATCATCTTCCTGTGGCCGCGCCTGCGCCGCAACCGCTACATGCTGATGCTCGGCGCGCTGATGGTCGTTGCCGGGCTGGTGATCAATCGCTGGAATGTGACGCTCTCCGGCCTGGTCGTCCCGCTGGACTGGTCGCCCGGCGTGCTGGATGTGTTCCCCATCAACACCTACGAGCCGTCGCTGATCGAGTGGGGTGTCGCAGCGGGGATCGTCGGCTATAGCTGGCTGGGCTGGACACTCGGCGTGCGCTATCTGCGGCTCTACCCGAACGTAGTGCGTGTCGTGCGTCGCCGCGCCGTGACGCGCCCGGCCGTGGCGGAAGGCGGCGAGCAGCCCGCCACCGCGCGCTGAGTGATTTCTCGCTCGTTCGCCTGAGCCGGGAGCAGTGCTTCCGGCTCTTTTGATTCTTCGCCTTCCCCCTTTAAAGAACTTTAAAGCGCCCTCTCCGCGAATTTAAACCGGATTTACTTGGGCTTTCACGTCTCGCGCTTACGATGGTCAGCGTGGACAGATACCCAATACAGGTGCGTCACGAGAACGCACAAGGAGAAATCATGCGTCAACAACATCGTTTGTGGCTGAGCCTGGTCGCGTTAAGCCTGGTCCTGACCTTGAGTCTGCCGGTGACGGCAACCTTCGCCCAGAGCGGCGACGAGGTCGAGCCGATCAGCCTGCCAGCCGTCGATCCGCTGAGCGTGACCGGCGACATCGCCATTGCAGGCAGCTCGACCGTTGAGCCGGTCACAGTCGCCATGGCCGCCCGCTTCAACGAGGACGGGTTCGCCGGGAACATCGCCATCGCAGAAACCGGCACGTCGGCAGGTTTCGAGCGATTCTGCAAAGAAGGCTCGACCGACATCTCAAACGCCAGCCGCCCCATTAACGCATCCGAACTGGCCGACTGCCAGGCATTGGGCCGCGACGTGCTGGAGTTCCTGATCGGCATCGACGCGCTCACCGTAGCCGTCACGCACGATAGTTTCGTCGACCAGCTCAAGCGCTCGGAACTGATCGCCATCTTCACCGGCCAGGTCACCACATGGGATCAGATCAATCCGGAATGGCCGGCAGAGCGCATTCAGCTCTTCACACCGGGTGTCGACAGCGGCACGTTCGACTTCTTCGGCGAGGCTGTCTTGGGCACGAAAGGCGCCTATAAGGAACGCAGCGCCCGTTTTGACGCCCTGCTGACCCCGAACCCGACCACCAGCGAGAACGATTACGTGCTGGTCCAGGGCATCCAGGGCACACCCAACGCCATCGGTTACTTCGGCTTCGCCTACTTTGTGGAGAACCAGGACACGCTGAAAGCCGTCGCCATCGCCAATGACGTGATGCACGACAGCGACGGCAACTTGGTGATCATCCCCGAAAGCGAGTGGGAAACCGAAGGGGTCGAGTACATCATGCCGACTGCCGAAACGGCTGAAAGCGGCGAGTATATGCTGAGCCGTCCGCTATTCATCTACTCGGCTGTGCAGGTGCTTCAGGAGAAGCCTCAGGTCGCGGCGTTCATCAACTACTACCTGACCAACGCCAATGAGGTGGTCGAGGAAGTCGGCTACTTCCCCGTCAGCACCGAGGCGCTCAACGCATCCAAAGCGGCCTGGCTCGAGGCGATGGGTATGGACGTGCCTGCCGCCAGCTAGGTTACCGGCTGCTCACAACCGGGCGTGATATGGGGCGCGGCGCAATCCCGTCCCGTATCACGCCGTGCAGTATGGACAGCAACGAATAAAGAAAGGGTCATCCGAACACAAGAGCATGACGGCGAGCCTTAGAGGAACACCCTATGGATAATCAGGCAGTGATTGCCGAAACAAAGCTCTGGAATCAGGACACGGCGCGACGTCGCACCGCGCCCGGCGGATTTGAGAGAAAACCGCGCCGGGGCGAAAGCGTTATCCAGGGCTTTCTGTTCATTTGTGGCGCTCTCACCATCTTCACCACGCTGGCAATCGTCTTCGTGCTGGGGCGCGAGTCGCTGCTACTGGTCACCAGCAAGTACGTTACGGAAGCGGGCGCGGTTCACACCATCAGCCTGTTCGACTTCGTCAACACGACCGAATGGCAGCCGCACCGCTTCAAGGTCGGCATCGCGCCGCTGGTGTCTGCCACGCTGATGAGCAGCGCTATCGCCATGCTGGTCGCGCTCCCCCTTGGGCTGGGCGCAGCCATTTTCCTGTCCGAATACGCCAGCCCGCGCGTGCGCAGCATCCTCAAGCCAATCCTGGAAGTGCTGGCGGGGGTGCCCACCGTAGTGTATGGCTTCTTTGCGCTGCAGTTCATGACTCCCCTGCTCCAGAGTCTCTTTGGCCGCAGCACGGTCGAGATCTTCAACGTCGCGTCGGCAGGTGCGGTGATGGGCATCATGATCCTGCCACTGGTGGCGTCGATGAGCGAGGACGCGCTCAGTGCAGTGCCGCGCTCGCTGCGCGAGGCCGCCTTCGGGCTTGGCTCGACGCGGCTCGAAACGACCACCCGCGTGGTCCTACCGGCGGCGCTGTCGGGGATCGCGGCGGCGGTGATCATCGCGATCTCACGGGCCATCGGCGAGACGATGATCATGGCTATCGCGGCGGGGGCGCGCCCCAACCTGACCGCCAACCCGTTTGAGTCCGCCTGGACCATGACGGGCTACATCGCCAGCATCAGCGGCGGCGACCTGGCCTACGACACGCTCGACTACAACAGCATCTTCATGGTCGGGCTGTTGCTGTTCCTTATGACGCTGGGCCTGAACATCCTCAGCCGCGCATTCGTCGCGCGCTTCCGCGAAGTATACGACTAGGACGGCGAGGAGCAGACTATGGATCGCATTGCACTTTTTGCGGCAGGCTTCATCAGCCTGGCGCTCGCGCTCAACGGCAGCCTGACCACCCCCGCCCTTGCTGCGCGCAAGGGCTATTCGGCGCGGCTGGGTCTTGCGCTGGGGTTGAGCGCCGGGCTGCTCGGCAGCGTCCTCGGCGCGGTCGCCAGCGCGGCGCTGTGGCCGGATCGCAGCGGCTTGCTCGTGGCGGGCAGCCTGCTCGGCGGGCTTGGCGCATTGGCTGCGGTGTGGAGCCGCCTGCCCGATCGCGCCCGCCGCGACGCCCCCCTGCCCGAAGGGGAAGCCCTGCGGCGTAATATCCAGGCGCGGCATCTGCGGGGAACTATCGCGCGAACGCTCTACCTGGGGGCCATCGTCATCGCACTGGTCGCGCTCGCCACCCTGCTATGGACCATCGCCAACAAGTCGTTCGGTCTTGTCGCCGTGCAATATGATGTCGAGCCGGACGCGCTGCTGCTCAACGGCGAGCCAACCGGCCGTCCCCTGGACGAGCTTTCGGAACACGAGCTGGAGCAGATCCTGGCGCAGAACGTCCGCGAAGCGCTGCTGCGCCGCTTCATCCTCGAATCTGTCCTGGCCGCGCCGCAGGCCGACTGGCCACAGTTGAGTCCCGCGCCGGTCGCTGAGGCTCTGGCGGGCCGGGCATATCCGGAAGACCTGGCTGATCGCCCGCTCAACGAGCTGACCAGCGCTGAGGCCGCGCACCTGATCAACGCCAACATGGACCGTGACGATCTTGAGGAACTGATCTTTGAGCGAGTGATCAATCCCACCATCGTCGCGAGCTGGCCGCTGTGGGATGCGCTCATGCGGCGCGACGAGATCAACACGCGCGCCGCCGAATCGTACCCGCAGGCCGAGCTGCAGTGGCGGAGCTGGATCAGCCGGGACTTCCTCAGCGGCGCGCTCGACCCGCGCCGGGCGGACGTCACCGGCGTGCGGCCGGCCATCATCGGGTCGCTGCTCGTGATTTTGATCGCGATCGCGTTTGCCTTTCCGGTCGGCGTGGGCGCGGCGCTTTACCTCGAAGAATACGCGCGCGACAACACGTTCAACCGGATTATCCAGACGAATATCAGTAATCTAGCCGGCGTGCCTTCGATCATCTACGGCATGTTGGGGTTGGCGATCTTCGTACGCGCGCTGGAGCCGCTGACCAGCGGGCAGGCTTTCGGCGCTTCGACCGCCAACGGCCGAACGGTGCTCTCCGCCGGGCTCACTCTGGCGCTACTCATCCTGCCACTGATCATCATCAACGCGCAGGAAGCTGTACGCGCCGTCCCAAACTCGCTGCGGCAGGCCAGTTACGGCCTGGGCGCCACGCAGTGGCAAACGATCTGGCATCACGTCCTGCCCTACGCGATGCCCGGCATTCTGACCGGGACGATCCTGTCCGTCTCGCGCGCCTTCGGCGAGACGGCCCCGCTCATCCTGGTCGGCGGCGCAACCTATCTGACCCGCGATCCGGACGGGCCATTCTCGATCTTCACCGCACTGCCGCTGATCATCTTCCGGTGGACCACACTGCCGCAAGATGAGTTCCGCAATGCAGCAGCCGCGGCGATCGTGGTTCTGCTCGTTCTGCTGCTGACGATGAACTCGTTCGCCATCATTCTGCGCAATCGCCTGAGCAGGAGATTGATCTCATGACGATCAGCCACAACGGCACCAGCGCCATCGAAGCGCGCCATCTGGACGTCTATTACGGCGACTTCTGCGCCGTGCGCGATGTTAGCCTGAAAGTCGCGCCCAACAAGATCACCGCCCTGATCGGCCCGTCGGGCTGCGGAAAAAGCACGCTGCTGCGCTCGCTAAACCGCATGAACGAGCTGGTACCCAGCGCGCGGGTCGAGGGCGAAGTGCTGTTCCACAACCAGAACCTCTACGATCCGGCGATCGATCCGGTCGAAGTCCGGCGGCGGATCGGAATGGTCTTCCAGAAACCGAACCCCTTCCCAAAGTCGATCTACGACAACGTCGCTTACGGGCCGCGCATCCTGGGCGTGCGCGACCGCGACACCCTGGACGGGATCGTCGAGCGCAGCCTGCGCCAGGCCGCGCTGTGGGACGAGGTCAAGGATAATTTGAAGAAGTCGGGCCTGGCGCTGTCTGGGGGCCAGCAGCAGCGGTTGTGCATCGCGAGGGCGCTGGCAGTCGAGCCGGAGATCATCCTGATGGACGAGCCGTGTTCTGCTCTCGACCCGATCGCGACGCTGCGCATCGAGGAATTGATGCGCAGCCTGCAGGAAACTTACACGATCGTCATCGTGACGCACAACATGCAGCAGGCGGCGCGCGTCTCCGACTACACGGCGTTTATGCTGATGGGAGACGACCGCGCCGGGCGACTGATCGAGTTCGGCGCAACAGACACGATCTTCAGCCGCCCCAACGACCCGCGCACCGAGGACTATATCACCGGGCGCTTCGGCTAGCGCGCGTCCGGATACCTGGCGCTCAGGGCAGCAATTCGAGTGAAAACTCGCTTAGCGAACCAAGAACGCGATCCGCCTGCCGCAGCACATCGCCCGGCGGCTGCGCATAATGGTTCGGCACGGCGATGACATACGCGCCCGCAGCAAGGCCCGCCAGGATGCCGTTGGCGGAGTCCTCGAAAACAGCCAGCGTATCCGGCGCCGTGCCCAGCCGCGCCGCTACTTCCAGATAGGCATCGGGCGCAGGCTTGCCTCGCTGCACGTCATCGCTGCACACCACGACCGGAAATACGTCGCGCCAGCCCGTCGCGTCGAGCACGGCGCTCACCAGCCGGCGCGGCGACCCCGAGGCGATGGCAACCGGGTAGACAGCCGCCACCTGAGCGACCACCTGCTGCGCGCCCGGCAGCAGCGGCACATGCCGCCGGTACGCCTGCTCCATCTCCGCTAACACGCGCTCGACAATCTCATCCACGGAATAGGCGTGATCCAGCCGCTCGGCCAGAAAGACAGCCCACTCTTCGGTGGCCGACCCCATCACCCGGTGCTGGTCCGCCTCGGTCCAGCGCAGACGATCCGCGCCGAACGCCGCGACGCGCGCTTCCTGCCAGAGCGGCTCCGAATCCACCAGCAGCCCGTCCATATCAAACACGACAGCCTGAATACGTCCCATTTGTCTGGCCTCTCATTCGGCAGCCGCCCCTGGGCGGAAGGCGTTGATCTGATCGCGCAGGGCGCGTGCCTCGGCAGCCGGATCCGGCGCGAAAATGATCCCGCGCGAGGAGTTGACGATCAACCCCAACCCGGCGGCGTTCAACCCCGCGCGAACAGTGGCCTCAACCTCGCCCCCCTGAGCGCCCACGCCCGGCACCAGCAACGTCATTTCGCCCACCACGGCGCGAATCCGGCGCAGCTCGTCGGGGTATGTCGCCCCGGCGACCAGCATGCAGTTGCCCCGGCTGTTCCAGTCTTGGCTGACATGCTCCGCCACAATCTGCCACAGCGGGACGCCGCCGACCGTCAAATCCTGCAGCTCTCCCGCGCCGGGGTTAGAAGTCCGGCAGAGGATGATGCAAGCCCGGTCCTCACGTGCCAGGAACGGCTCCAGCGCCTCGCGGCCGAGGTACGGATTAAGCGTTACCGCGTCAAAACCCAGTTCATCGAAAATCGCGCTTACATATCCCGCATTCGTCGAGCCGATGTCGCCCCGCTTGGCGTCGCAAATGGTCAGGATGTCGGGATGGTGCTCGCGCAGATAGCGGACAGTCTGCGCCAGCGCCCGCAGCCCGTCGACTCCCTGCGCCTCGTAGAAGGCCATGTTCGGCTTGTAGGCAGCGGCGTAAGGATGCGTCTGCTCGATGATCCAGCGGTTGAACGCGAACTGCGGCAGATCGGCGTCATGGAAGCGCGCCGGAATCCGCTCGAGGGCGCTGTCCAGCCCGACGCACACCAGCGAGTTCACCTGCCGGGCGCGCGCCTCGTACTTGGCGATCGCGGCGTTCATGCGCTCATGACTCCTCGTGGGATGACGCGGAACCCGATTCCGGGTTCAGCCAGCCGTGCGGATCGCGCGACCACGCTTCGAGTACGGCCAGCTCCGCCTCGCCAAACAGCCCGCGACGCGAGGCCTGCAGCGCGATCTCCGAAAACGGCGCCAGCACATGCAGCCGCACCCCCGCCGCATCAAACGCCGCCTGCGCCTCGGAAAACCCGTAGCTTGTGATGCAGAGGCAGTGCTCCACGATCGCGCCCGCGGCGCGCAGGGCGTCCACCCCCGCCAGGCTGCTGCCGCCCGTCGTGACCAGGTCTTCGATCAGCAGCACGCGCTGCCCCCGGACATCTCCCCCTTCGATCTGGCTGCGCATCCCGTGTTCTTTCGGCTGCTTGCGCACAAACACCGACGGAACGCGCATCGCGTAGCCAAGCGCCGCGCTGTGCGGGATCCCGGCGGCTTCGATCCCCGCGATCACATTGAAGAGAATTCCCCGCAGCGCAATCAGGCTTTGAAAGCCGTCAATAACCGTCATCCACTGCTGCGGCCAAAACGGCAGGCGGCGGTTATCCACATAGACGGGCGACCGGATCCCCGACTTGAAGGTCACCGGCGCGTGCGGCGTGAAAACCACCGCGCCGATGTCGATCAGCGCGTCGGCGACGCTCGTTTGAATGGCGTTCAGAGTCTTGCCCATAAGCTCCCTCTTACCTGCGCAGTTCGCTGCGCTCGCGCTGCATCAACGCCGCGACCAGCGGCCCGCGATAAACCAGCGCCGACCAGTATTGGAAAGCGCGCACGCCGTGCCGGGCGAAGGCGTCGCACGACGCGGCATCCATAATCCCGCCGCAACCGATCACGTCGACCGGGTAGCCGTGAGCGGATCGAGCCTCGGCCAGGGCTGCCGCCGCCTCGACAGCGGCCGCGTGGAGCCGCCCCCCGCCCACACCCGCCAGATAGTCATCGCTGTCCGGCGCGGGATGCGCCAGCGTGTTCGTCGCAATCACCGCCCGCACGCCAAGTTCGGCGAAGACGGCCATCAGCGCCTGGTACTGCTCGCGCGCCAGCCCGGGGCTGAGTTTGACCCACAGCGGCACCGGCCGGGTGCCACGCGCCGCGCGCAATACATCGAGCGCGGCCCCGCAGACGATCCGGGCCTGTTCGGCCGTCTGGT
Source organism: Thermoflexus sp. (assembly GCA_020724465.1). Lineage (GTDB taxonomy): Bacteria > Chloroflexota > Anaerolineae > Aggregatilineales > Aggregatilineaceae > DYGX01. The sequence continues at coordinate 4,103 of DYGX01000002.1, read as the reverse complement.
GGCTGCCGGGGTCATCTTCCGTGTTCGGGCAGCTCAGATTGAGCGTGTACCAGGCGGGGCGCACGCCCGACGCAGCGAACACCTGGAACGATTCTAGCACTTCCTGGGCCTGCTGTTCCGGCGCCTCGACGCCGGGGCTGACGGCGATATTGATCCCGAACTGGCGGGGAAGCGCGTCCCGGTGACGCGCCAGAAATGCTGCCGCGGCCCGCACGCCAGGGTTGCGCAGCCCGACGCGATTCTGAGTTGAGCGGGTCGGCGCATCGCGCCAGACCACCACGCCGGCGTTGCCGAGGCGCGGCCAGCGTGTGAATGAGCCAAACTCCACCGGCCCGGCCAGCGCGGGGACGCTGCGCCAGCCGGGGATGATGTTCCGGCCACGCGCCACCGCCGCGAGTGCCTCGTCTTCGCCGGCGAACCCGTCCCCTTTGACCAACCCCGCCGCGACGATATACGGCGACTCCAACAGCACTCCGCCGGACTGAACTGGCTCCAGCGACGCGCCCAGTGCCCGCGTGGCTGCCAGCAGCCGGGCCAGCCCCGGAACTGTATCCGCCAGGCGCAGGACACGCAACAGTCCGGCGTGTGCCTGCTGGGCGGAAAGGCGAAAGATCAGCGGGCGGGCCAGCGACTCATAGCCTGGCCCTGCCAACGCCAACACGGCGGCGCGCGCCCCTGTGCCCAGCCATCCGGTCACGCGACGGACTCCCCCGCGCCAAACAGGTTGCGACCGCTGCCCGGCGTTGCCAACACGCGCTCCCCGTCGAACACGCGCCGCCCCCGAATCCACACCTCGCGCACCCGGCCCCACACCGTCCACCCCTCAAACGGCGACCAGCCGCACCGGGTGTGCAGATTCTCGCGGCGGATCTCGTAGCGATCTGCCGGGTCGACCAGCGTGTAGGTGTCGTCCGGCGCGCGCAGCCCGAAGATCGCGCGCGGGCGCAGGGCTACCAGCTCGATCACACGCTCCGCCGACAGCCGCCCCTCGCGCACGGCGGTCAGCAGCAATGGCAGGGTTGTCTCCAGCCCTGGCACGCCCGAAGGCGGCTCCGGCGCGCGCTTCTCGTCCAGCGTGTGCGGCGCGTGATCCGATTCGACCACATCGACCACGCCTCGTGCAATCCCGTCCCACAGCGCGTCCTGATCGGCATGGGTCTTCAGTTCCGGTTTCATGCGCCCCAGCGCGCCCAGCGTGCCAACGTCCTCGTCCGTCAGAAACAGATGGTGCGGCGTCACGCCGACCGTGACCGGCAGCCCTTCCGACTTGGCCGCCGCCAGCAGCGCGATCTCATCCGCCGTACTGATGTGACAGAAGTGCGTCGGCATGCCATAGCGCCGCACCAGCGCGAGGATGTTGGCTACCGTCTCGCCTTCGGCATGCACGGCGATCGGGCGACGGCGCGGCCAGGCGCGGAAGTGCAGCTCGCGCGCGCCTTGGTCGGCGATCAGCAAGCTGCCGGTGGTCGCGTTGTTGTATATCTTCAGGCCGCAAACCCGCCCCGCCACCGCGGGGTAATGCGCCATGTTGCCGTCCTGGCTGGCTCCGAAATAGACGCCCCAGTCGCACACGGCTTCCGCGCCCAGCGCAGCGAGCTTGTGTTCCAGCGCCGGGGGGTCGACCGTCGGCGGCGGTGTGTTGGGCATATCGAGCACCGCCCAATAGCCGCCCGCCAGTGCAGCCGCCGTCTCGCTGGCAAAGGTCCCCTTGTGCGACCACTCCATCCCGCGCAGGTGAACGTGCGGGTCGAGCATCGCCGGAATCCGGATCAGGTCGGGCATGAGTTCAACGCTGCCTCATCAGACCCACAGGCCGCCGAGCACCTTGGCAAGCAGCGCCATCCGCACGAACATCCCGTTTTCCATCTGTTTGAAATAGACCGTGCGCGGATCGGCATCCAGCGCATCGTGATCGGCAGGCGTGCCCATTTCGTGCTTGCGCGGCAGCGGGTGCATCAGGATCACATCGTCTTTCGCGTGCGCCAAAATCGCCGGTGTCATGATGAAGCGGTCCTTGATCGCCTCGTAGCTGCTGGGGTCCTCGAAACGCTCTTCCTGGACACGGGTCCAGTAGATCACGTCGGTTTCCCCAAGCACATCGTACAGATTATCCGTCTCGTTGACGGCAATCCCCCGCCCCTGGATGTAATTGAGCACGTTTTCCGGCATGCGCAGCTCGTCCGGCGCGACGAAGTTCAGCGTCGTGTCCTGCGCTTCGTAGCGGGCGATCAACTTGGCGAGCGAGTGAACCGTGCGGCCATGACGCAGGTCGCCCACCAGCGTGATGTTCAACCCGTCGATCCGGTGCTTGCAGTCAAAAATCGTGAAGATGTCCAGCAGCGCCTGAGTCGGATGCTCGCCGATCCCGTCCCCGCCGCTGATGACCAGCGGCTGGCGGATGACCTGCTCGCGCAGCAGGTCGAGATAGTAGGCCGCCTCGTAGGACGATCCCACGTCGGGGTGGCGCAACACGATGACGTCGGCGTAGCATCCCACCGCGCGGACCGTGTCGGCCAGGTTCTCGCCTTTGTAGATGGACGAAAACTGGACGCCGTTGCTTGCCGCGACGACCTCGCCGCCCAGATGCCGCATCGCCGCCTGGAAGGACAGATCGGTGCGCGTGCTGGCCTCGTAGAAGAGCGTCGCCATCAGCCGCCCGGCGGTCAGCTGGAGCAGGCCGCGGTCGTGCTGGCGCATCCGCCGCCGGATGGACAGCGTCGCGTCGAAGAGGATCTGCAGATCGTGCCGGTCGAACTGCTCGACCGAGATGATATGCTTGCCGGTGAAATCCCCCGCGATCTTCGGCGGCGAGTAGAGCGAGAGAAACCGCTCGGACTGGCGTAGATCGGTGCGATTGACGGTTCCGTTGGACATAGACCCTCCCATAAAAAAGCCACCCGAAGGTGGCTCAACGAACACCAATGTCAGGTCCCCGGCGAAAGATGGGACGCGCCGCGAAGGGTGCTTGCGGGTCGGCGGCGCGCCCCTCTGCACCCGGCACGCGCAGACGCACAGAATCCGCGACCTGCCAGGCAGGCACCGCCTGTGTCGCAGGGTGAAGGAGCGGGTGCGTGTGTTGCATCAAAGCAGCCTGAATGTGCTTTCGCGGTCAGAGTGAGGGGCAAACGCCTGGCTGGCCGGGCAGGCTGGTGCGTGGCGCAAAAAATCCAGAGCGGTGTGCCCTGGACTTTCACTTTACCAAATAGGCACCTGTCCCGTCAATAGTCGAATCCGGCCAAACGGCAGGCGCTCTAGTCCGCGGCGGCTTCCCGGTACGGGTCGGTGACGAGGGCCGCCGCCTGCGCCACGGTGATGGCGTGCAACCCCTCGCAGACCAGCGAGGCGCGCCCCACTCGCTCGACCGGGCCGATGCCGACGCAGGCCATCCCCGCGCTGAGCGCCGCCTCGACCCCGGCCTCGGCGTCCTCAAACACCACGCACGACGTCACCGGCAGGCCCAGACCACCCGCGACCCACACGAACAGGTCCGGCGCGGGCTTGGAGCGCACAACCGAATAGCCGTCGCCCAGCACGTCGAAGAGCGGCCCGATCCCCAGGCTGCGGATTACGTCCGGCGCGTTGCGGCTCGCCGACGCCAGCCCGATCTTGATGCCTGCTGCGCGAGCGGACTCGAGAAACGCGCGCGCCCCCGGCAGCAGATCGCGCTCGGTCATCTCGGCCAGCAGCGCGCGATAGGTGGCGTTCTTGCGCTCCATCCACGCCTCGGCGGTCGCCTCGTCGATCTCGCGCCCCTTCAGCAGTCGCCGCAGGCTCTCCCGCCGCGAGACCCCGCGCAGCGCCTCGTTATCCTCGCGCGTGAAGGGAATCCCTTCCTCGTCCGCCAGCTTCTTCCAGGCGCGGAAGTGATATTCCGCCGTGTCCGTGATCACCCCGTCCAGATCCAGGATAAACCCAACCGGCATCGCTCGCTCCTCTGGCCTGCACCCTGTCCATTCGCCCACGATTTTGCCGCACTCGCGCCCGGCGCGCCACCCCACCGGCGCTGTGCCGCGGCATTATCGAAAAAGTATGAGCGGCGTTGAAATTATCAATACCTTCGCCAAAAATGAGGCGGGATAGGGCTTTCGCGTTAGAGTAGTAGT
>DYGX01000028.1 GCA_020724465.1 Thermoflexus sp. | reverse complement strand
ATACCCCGACCGCGACTTTCACACCAACTGCGACGTTGACTCCCAGCGCGACGCCTACGCCATCGGCTACCCCGACGGCTACCGCGACGGCAAGCGCGACACAGACTCCTACGCCGTCCGCCACCGCAACACCGGTGCTGACCGCCACGCCCGATCCGTCCGTGACGGCGGCGTTTGAGAGCGCCGTGCGCGTGGCAGTGGAAGCGACGCTGACCGCCTGGCCGACGCCCACGCCGACCGCTACCTGGACCCCCTCGGCCACGCTCACTTCGACTGCCACGCTGACGCCGAGCGCAACATCTACACCCACGGCGACCCAGACGATCACCGCGACGGCCAGCGCCACACCAACCGCGACCTTCACTGCGACGGCAACACGCACGCTGCCCCCAACGCCTGACCCGTCCGCCACGGCAGCGTTCGAGCAGGCCGTGCGCGCGGCGGTGGAAGCGACGCTGCGCGCCTTCCCCACCGCGTCGCCCACACCGACCATGCCGGACGCGATCGCAACCGATGTGGCGCGGCGGGCGACTGAGGTCTTCGCCACGCAAATCGGACGCGCTGTCCAGGCCACGCTGACCGCTCTGCCCAGCCCGACACCACCCGTCACGCCCGCGCCAACCGCGACGGCGCTTCTGGTGGTCACCGATACGCCCCAGCCGACGGCCGCCCTGCCGCTGCCGGCTGTCACGCCCACGCCACCCGCAACCCCAACCGTGACGGTCACACCGACGATGCCGGCCGCATTGGCGACAGAGCTGGCGCAGAAGGCCACCGCCCAGTTCGCGACGGCGACCGAGCTGGCCCAGCGAGCGACCGCGCGGGCGGCGACGCTGACCGCCCTGCCCAGTCCGACGCCGACCCGCCCGCTGCCCACACCGAGCCAGACACCGGATCGGCGGGCTACCGCGACGGCGCTGGTCGAGGCGGCCACGGCAACGGCGCGCGCGCAGGCGTCTCCCACGCTGCCGCCGGCGCCTGACTATCCGGCCACGGCGACCGCCATCGTCGGCGCGGCGACCGCCACCGCACGGGCGCAGGCGTCACCGACGACGCCCGCGCGGGCCACATCTACCCCGGCCCCGGCGATCACCGTGTTCGTCACGCCGCTGCCCTCGCCCACGTTCCCGCCCACCCCGACCCGTGACCTGGGCGCGACTGCCACGGCCATTGTGCGCGCGGCGACCGCCACCGCAGCCGCGGCGGAGCTTGCCGCAGGCATCTACAGCGACCCGGATACCGGCCTGACGTTCCCGGTGCCGGACGGCTGGCGCGCGCCGGTCCGCCTGAACCCGAACACGCTCTATCTGACCGACGGAACGGCACAGATCTTCATCTATCACGGCGACGCGGCCTACTTCGAGCGGGCGTGGAGCCTAGCGCCTGAGCTTGAAGACCTGGCCGCCGCGGTCAGCGCGCTCGCTGCGGCGCGCGGTTTCGAGCTGGCGCCACTGCTGGATGAGCGGCTCGAAGGGCGCGTCGGCGTTATGCTGCGCGATATTCCGCCGATGAGGGGCGCGCTGTATCTGCTGCGCGGCGACGATGGCTGGCTGCTGGTGTCGGCCAGCGCCCCGGCGGACGACTTTGACGCCTATCGTGCCGCCGTCTTCGACCGCATGCCCGCGCTGATGCTCGGCATCGACACCGCCCTGCCCGCGCGGACGGCAACGCCCCAGCCGCGCACGCCGACGCCAACCGCCGTGCTGACCTTCGCACCGTATGAGAGCGAGGCGCTCGGCATCGAGTTCCTGGCGCCCGCCGACTGGACGGCCTGGGTCGATGAAGCCGCTCAGGATGGGGTGCGCGCGGTGTTCTTCTTCTCCGATCCGGCGGATGCCGGCAGCGTAGACGTTGTGCCGCAGGCCCCGGCGATCGGGCTGGTGCGGGGGAGCACGCTGGACTTCCCGCAGGCCGCCGAGCACGCGTCGCCGGAAGCATTTCTGCGCGACGAGATGCTGATCGAGCCGGACACCATCACACCGTTCGAGGCGGGCGACCTGTCCGCTGCGCGCGGGGTCGATGAGACAAGCCAGCCGGGCGCCAGCGCGGTCGTCTACGTGCTGCAGCTTGACGCGCAGACCTGGCTGGTGGGGGTGCTGATTGTGCCCGACGGAACCGGCGATCTGGCCGATCTGGACGAGCGTGTGATGCAGCCGCTCGTGCGCTCGATCCGCCTGCTTGAGCTGCCTGGCCCAACGCCGACCGCGCGCCCGGTCACGCCGCTGCCCACGCCGACCGTGCCGGTCGGGTCGGTCACACCGACGCGCCCCGCGCCCAGCCCGACGCCAACGCTGGCGCCGGTCACGCTGGAGCCGCTGCCCGACGAAACCCTGGCGCTGATTTACCGGGCACCGTCCAACTGGACGCGCCACGTCTACACCGAACTGGATCAGATCGAGCAGGGGCTGCGCGTGACGTTTTTCTACTCGTCTGCCGCTGACATCGCAGACGACATCCCCGTGCCGGCGGCGCCCACGCTGTTCCTCATGCGGATCGACCTGACCCGTGTCCCCGCAGAGGGCATAAACTACGATACGCCGGTGGTGTTCCTGCGAGACTTCGGCGGCCTGGGGTCCGGCGATGTCGAACCCTATGATCGCACCGATTTCCCTGCTGCGCGGGGGATCAGCACCACCGACGCCAGCGACGCGGTGCTCTACGGGCTGCAGATCGGCCCGGCGGAGTGGGTGCTGGTTGCGCTGGTGGTGCCCACTGGCTATGATCTACTCGCGCTCGACGAAACGCTGGCCCAGCCGCTTGTTCGCTCGCTGGCGCTGCTTGAGGCGGCTGCCCCGGCTGCCATGCCTGATCTGCTGCCGACGCTGACACCACTGCCGACCTACACCCCGCTCCCAACGTACACGCCGCAGCCGACCTATACGCCGCGTCCCTGACACGCGCGGCACCCGTCTTTGATCCCGGCAGACGCATGCACTGTTCTGCCGCCGGATCCCTGCGGGAGACCGCCCAGGCCGGGCAGGCTCCCGGCTGACTCTGGTTTTTCACCGTCGTTCGTCGGGCTGGCCGCCAATCATCATCCGGCGACGAGATCGCCGCAGTTTTGAGGAGATTTCTATGGCACAATCCCCCCACTCCCCACCCCTGCAGCCCATTCTGGTGACCGATGCGGGCTGCGACCTGCCCCCCGTGGAGTTCGACCGCTATGGGATACACGTCGCGCCGCTGACGATTCTGTTCGGCAACGAGAGTTATCGCAGCGGGATCGACATCACCCACGAGCAGTTCTACGCGCGGCTGGCGCAAGGGGATGTGCACCCCTCGACCTCGCAGCCGACCGTGCCCGAATTCGTGGACCTCTATCGCGAGATCGGGGCGAGGGGCGCGCCGATCCTGTCGATCCATATCAGCGAAGGGCTGAGCGGCACGGTGAACGTCGCGCGCCAGGCTGCGCAGCAACTCCCTGAGCTGGACATTACCGTTCACGACAGCGGGACGCTGAGCGCTGCCACCGGCTTCCAGGTGCTGGTCGCGGCGCGGGCCATCGAAGCGGGGTATTCGGTGGCGGATATCATCCCCCTGCTGGAGCAGACACACAAGGTCACCAACCTGCTGTTTACCGTCGAAGACCTGACCTATCTGCACCGCGGCGGGCGGATCGGCGCGGTGCGCTACCAGGTCGGGCAGCTTCTGAACATCAAGCCGATTGTGACGGTCGAAAAGCACGGGCCAAAAGCCGGGACGTATGTTCAGGCGGGCCGGGTGCGCAGCCTGGCGAAAGCGGGCGATATCTTCATCGAGCGCGCCGCCGAGGTTGCCGGTCCGGGGGGCAAGCTGCGCGCCGTCGCCGTTTACGGCAACGATCCGACCCTGGCGGTGCAGATGATCGCGCGGTTGAAGAGCGAGTTCGAGATGGTCTACGCTGCCGCCATTCCGACCGCGCCGGTGCTGGGCGTGCATGTCGGACCGGGCGCGCTCGGCCTGATCTACGCGCCGGGCGACTGGCCGATCTAGCGGGCGGCACGGTTGCCGCGCGCCGAACGAGCGTGCTAAAATCAGCGATGGAACGGGCCGCAGCAGGAGATGGTCGCATGGAGCTGCAAAACGGCGGTGTGGGCGAGAACGCCGATGCGCCGGTTGAGGAACGGCTGGCGCGGTTGATCGAGAACCTGTCGTCCTACATCGAATACTATCACGGCGGGTCGGTAAAACTGGTGTCGTTCGATGGAAAAGTCGCGCGGGTCGAGTTTGGCGGCGCGTGCGAAGGCTGCCCGCTTTCGCTCAACACGCTGCACGGCTGGATCGCCGGGACGATCCACCAGTTCTTCCCCGATGTGGTGATCGAAGAGGCGCCACGCCAGGCGCCATAGACGTACCCTCCCCGACCGATCCGGGCGCTCTGCCGGTGGCAGGGCGTCTCTTTGTTATCCGTCCTGGTTAGCATCTCGCGAACAACCACAGCATAGACGAGGACAACATGAAAAACTGGGCGATCTTCTGGCTGTTGGGCCTGGTGTGGGGTTCTTCTTTTCTGCTGATCAAGGTGGCCGTAGACGAGCTGGGGCCGCTGCCGCTCGTTTCGGTGCGGATCGGGCTGGCGGCGATCTTCATGGCCGCTTTTCTGGCGCTGACCAGGCGGCGCCTGCCTTCGGCGCGGCGGGAGCGGCTGGCGCTGCTGTTCGTCGGCGTGATGAACACCGCCGTTCCTTTCACCCTGATCACCTGGGGAGAGCAGACGATCGACAGCGGGCTGGCGACCGTGCTGAATGCGACGGTCCCGCTGTGGACGCTCGTCTTCGCGCACGTCGCGCTGGCCGACGAGCGTTTCTCGTCGCAAAAGCTGATCGGCCTGTTGGTGGGGTTCGGCGGCGTGGCGCTGCTGGCGAGCCGTGGCAACGGGTCCGGCGCGGCGAACCCGCTGGCCGGGCAGCTTGCCGTGCTGATCGCTTCGGCCTGCTACGCGATCTCGGCGGTGGTCATCCGGCGCTATCTACGCGCGGTCGAGCCGCTGACCATCGCGGGAAGCTCGCTGATCATCGGCGGGTTCGTGGTTGTCGGGGCGACGCTGGCGGTGGCGCGCCCGCTGCCCGCGCTGGCGTCGCTGAGCGGGACCACCGTCGCGGCGGTGCTCACCCTGGCGCTGCTCAACACCGTCTTCGCGTACTTCCTGTTCTATCACCTGATCGACACCTGGGGCGCCACGCGCACCACGCTGGTGACCTATGTCATGCCGCCGGTTGGCGTGACGCTCGGCTGGCTGTTTCTGGACGAGCGCGTCGATTGGAAGATCGTGGTCGGCGCGGCGCTGATCCTGGGCGGGATCGTGGCGGTCAACTGGCGTCGCGCCCCGGCTCCTGTCCCGGCCCCCGCAGCCGAAGCAGCCTCACCCGCCTGCGACTGAGCGCCCGCTGCCGGGTGCGCTATAATACCCGGTGTAAGCATGGAGCGGTCAGAAGCAAGCGTGTGAGTGTGTTATGTCTGGTGTGGTGATTGCTGCATTGGTGGGCCTGAGCGCGTGGGGAGTGGCGGCGGGTATCCGCGTCGATCGCCGCAACCGCGCCGCGCGCCAGTTGGTGAGCCGGCTTCAGGCCGAGCGCAACCCGCTGTACTGCGCCGCGTCGTGCGCGACGTGGTTCCAGGCGGAGACGATCAACGGGTCGCGCTCGGCGCGCCATCCCTTCGTGGTCGAGGTGAGCGGCGATCGCCTGGCGCTTTATCCGGTAACCGGTAACGAGCAGGCGCCCGTGATCGTGCAGCGCGAACAGCTTCGCTGGTTCGGGCGCCCGCGCAAGTACACCCCGAACGTCAATGAGATCTGGCTGCACGCCGAAGTTGAGGGCGAGTGGCGCCTGATCCGGCTGCGCCTGTTCCAGACCCAGATGCGCGCGCTGGTGCGGGCGCTCAAGGCGCTGGCGACGGACGAGCATACCGCCGCGTACCGCCGACGGCGGCCCTACGTGCATCACGGCCCGGTGGCGGCGCGCCCGGCGGAGCAGGACATGCTCGGCGGCTGGACGCTGGGCGATCCGCTGGCGCTGTACCTGACGCCCCTGCATCTCGTCGTGCTGAGCGGCAGCCGGGTCGTGCGCACGATCCCGCTGGCGCAGATCCAGGCGATCACGGCCGTCCAGCGGCTGGACGCGCCCGGCGAAGCAGGGCTGGTGCGCTTCCAGGTGGGCGACGAAGCGCTGGCCTTTGCCGTGGACGACTATCAGCGTTTCGCGGCGCTGCTGGGCGAGGCGGCCCGCCGCACGCTGGAAGACCCGGTCGAATGGCAGCGCAAGAAAAAGCCGGACGAGGATGACTGGGACGACGAGGTATAGTTCGCAAAAGGCGGCAAAGAGCAGCGAAAGACAGCAACAGCAGCAAGAGCAGCGAGGAACGAATAGTCCCCGCTGCTTTTTGCTGCATTTCGCTGCATGTAGCTGCTTTTTGCCGCGGCTCAGGGCATGGTCAGCACGGTGCGGATGCGCTCGACCGCCCAGTCGATCTCGTCCCGCGTGATGATCAGCGGGGGCGCGAAGCGGATGATGTGCTGGTGCGTCTCTTTGGCGAGGATGCCGTGTTCCTGCAAAGCCTCGCAGAAGCGCCGCGCGCCGCCGGCTTCCGGCTTCAGCTCCACGCCGATCATCAGCCCTTTGCCGCGCACTTCCTTGATGTGCGGGCTGTTGATCTCGGCGAGCTGGTCCTGGAAATACTCGCCCATCGCCGCCGCGTTGGCGATCATGTCTTCGTCGATCAGCGCGCGCAGCGCGGCCCGCGCCACTGCCGCCGCCAGCGGGTTGCCGCCAAAGGTGCTGCCGTGGTCGCCGGGTCGGAAGACGCCTAGAACCTCGCGGCTGGACAGCACCGCCGAGACGGGGTAGAACCCGCCGGACAGCGCCTTGCCGATGGTCACCACGTCCGGGCGGACGCCTTCGTGATCGCAGGCGAACAGCTTGCCGGTGCGTCCCAGCCCGGTCTGGATCTCGTCCGCGACGAACAGGACGTTGTGACGGGTGCAGATGTCGCGCACGCGGCGCAGGTAGCCCCTGGGCGGCACGACCACGCCGCCCTCGCCCTGGATCGGCTCGACGATGAAGGCAACCGTGTTGGGCGTAATCGCGGCTTCCAGCGCGTCCGCGTCGCCGTAGGGGATCACCTTGAAACCGGGCGTGAAGGGGCCGAACCCGGCGCGGTACTGCGGATCGGAGCTAAAGCTGATGATGGTGATGGTGCGCCCGGCGAAATTGCCCGCGCAGGCGATGATCTCGGCCTGCCCGTCCGGCACGCCCTTGACCTCGTAGCCCCACTTGCGCGCCGCCTTGAGCGCCGTCTCGACCGCTTCGGCGCCGGTGTTCATCGGCAGGGCCATCTCGTAGCCCGTCAGCTCGCACAGATCGCGGTAGAACAGGCCGAGCTGGTCGTTGCGAAAGGCCCGGCTGGTCAGCGGCAGGCGTTCCGCCTGCTCGATCAGCGCGGCGCGGATGCGCGGGTGGGCGTGCCCCTGGTTAACGGCGCTGTAGGCGCTCAGACAGTCGAGGTAGCGGTTGCCCTCGACATCCCATACCCACACACCCTCGCCCCGGCTCAGCACCACATCGAGGGGTTTATAGTTGTGCGCTCCGTAAAGTTCTTCTAAAGCAATAAGCTCTTGAGATGATAGTTGCTCGCTGAGGTTCTCCATAACCTGTCCTTTGAACACAGTCGACGATTTAGCCAGGCAGCGCGATCACGTCGACATGATCGCTGCCTGCCTGGGCCGGTGTAAGCTGCCAGTCGAACGGGGTGCGGCGCCCGCGACGTTCGAGCGTCTGGCAGGTATACCCAAACTGGCGGAAAAGATCGAATGTCTCGGCAGCGATTTCGCGCGGCGTGGCGAAGCTGTATTCGAACACGATCACGGGCCGGAAGCGCGCCAGGGACTCGCGCGCACCCAGCAGGGCGTTGCAGTCGCTGCCTTCGATGTCGATCTTGATCACATCCAGGCGGGGCCAGGCGCGCGCCGCGACAATCGCGTCGATCGTGGTCGCTTCCAGCGCCAGGCGCGCCACTGCCTGCCCGGCTCGCTCGGCCACCAGTGACGACTTGCCCGGGCTGGACGACACGTAGAAGGTGACCGGTCCGGCCCGGCGGTCAACGGGCTGCTCGATCACCTCAACGTGAGCGAACCCATTCAGCGCGACGTTGCGCCGCGTCTGCGCCGCCATGGTCGGGTTCGCTTCGCAGGCGACGACACGCCCCTCAGGCCCGGCCCAGCTTGCCAGCATGACCGTGTAATAGCCCAGGTTCGCGCCAATATCCAGGCAGTGACCGGCGCGCGGCGTGTGAGCGCGCAGCGCGTGCGTGACGGCAGGCTGATAGCTGCCGGAGAACAGCAGCCAGCGCTGGGCCGGCTCGCGGCTGTCCACCGCCAGACGGGCGCCGCCGGGCAGCCGGATCACGCCCTGGTAGCGCGGCAGCCAGCGATCCAGCAGCGCGGCGAAGCGCGTCAGCCCGCGCAGCGGGCGCTGCGGCTGCGCCGCCTGGAGCCAGCGCGTTCCGGCCGCAATCACCGGAACGGGATTGAGCCTGGCAAACCACGAAGCCGTTTCACGCATTTCGGCCCGATCTCCCTGTCCTTCGATTATAGCGCCTTGGGCAGACCACGCGCAGACCATATAGAACCGCGCGCCAGGCCGCCCGGCTGCTCGTCCGATCAATTTGCCTGGACGGGGCCGCTGGCGTACACTAACCGCGCGAGCCTGTGCCTTGCGCGCCCAAACGGAGAGCGTCATGGTTCCGGTGCCCAATCCCTACAACCCCCTGGAGCCGGTTGAAAATCCCGATTGGTTCTTTGGCCGCCAGGAGGCGTTCGCCTTCTTCCGCCAGCATCTGGTGGGGATGCCGCTGGATCGCGCGCTGGTGCTGATCGGGCGGCGCGGGCTGGGCAAAAGCGCGTTGTTGCGGCAGCTCCAGCGTCACATCGACGAAAGCTACCGCGTCTGTGTGATCGACCTTAATCTGGTCGATCTGCGCGGTGAAGAAGGCTTGTTCGCGGCGCTGGTGGACGAGATTCGCGCCACCCTGGAAGCCGCCGAGGTCAGCACCTATCGCCTGCCGGATTGGCCGCCGCCAGACAGCGAGGAAGCGAGCGACCGCCGCGCCTGGTTCCGCGAGGTCTATCTGGACATCGCGCTATCGGCCCTGCGCCACCGCCACCTGGTCATCGCGCTTGACGACGCGCACCTGCTGCTGGACGCCATCGACAAAGGCGCGCTTCCTGCGGATTTCACCGACTATCTGGCCGCGCTTCAGGCGGCGCACGAGCGGCTGGACTTCGTCTTCGCGCTCGACATCAGCCACGAAGATCGCGCGCTGACAATCCCTCTGCTGGCCGACCCGGCATTGCACTTCCGCCTGTCCGAGCTGGCGCCCGAAGAGGCCGAGCGCATCGTGCGCGAGCCGGTCGCCGCGCTCTACAGCTTCGACGAGGGGCTGGTGCCGCGCATTCTGGCGCTGGCGGACGGGCACCCTTTCCTGCTGACGTCGATCTGCCGGCTGATCTTCCGCCGCTCGGAAGAGCGCCACCATGCCGGATCGATTATGGAGCTGGATCTGATCGCGGTCTATCCGGCGGCGCTGGAGCAGGCCGGCGATATCCTGCGGCCGCTGTGGCGCGACGCGTCGCAGAACGAGCGGCTGACCCTGACCGCGCTGGCGCGGCTGACGGGCGAGGACGGTGGGCCGCCGGTGGCTTTCGACGCGCTCCACATGGCGGTGAACGATCTCGGCTACGAGGTGAGCAAAACGCAGCTCGCTTCGGCCCTGCGCAGCCTGGACTACAAAGGACTGGTGCGGATGGACGCCAGCGGGCGCTACGCCTTCCCCGCGCTGCTGATCCCGCGCTGGCTGTATGCCAATACCGAGATTCCCGCTCCGGCGGCGCCGGACGAAATGGCCCGGAACTGGGGCCGCCCTGCGCTGGTGGTGCTGGGGGGAATCGCGCTGGTCGGGATTATCGGCGCCGCTGCGCTGTCCGGGGTGTTGAGCGGCGGCCGGGGCGACGATACGCCTGCCGGCGCGCCTGGGTCGCCAACCGCGACGCTGTCGCTGAACCTTGAGGCGACGCGCCAGGCGGAGTTTGCCACGCAGACTGAGCAGGCCCGCCCAACCGCAACGCGCACACCGACCGACACACCTCAGCCGACTGACACGCCGCCGCCGAGCGCCACCCCGACGGCTACGCCCAGCATGACGCCATCGCGCACCCCCACGCGCACCGCCACGCCGACCGATACCCCCTCGCCGACCAACACGCCGCGTCCCAGCGCCACGCCGACGCGCACGCCCACCCCCACACCCTCGCGGACTCCGTCGCCCAGCCCCACGCGCACGCTGAGCGCCATCCAGCGTGCTATGACCGCCACCGCCGAAGCGCCGGTCAGGCTGCCGACGAACACGCTGCGCCCCTCGCCCATCCCGACACTTGATCCGGGCGGCTAGCCTACCGGCTGCGGCGCCTTCCGCCATCTGATAACTGGCCTCTTGCAGCAGGGGCGCCATCTCAAGTTAAAAACTCATAAAAACGCCGCGAACACTAGGCTAGCCCCTTAAAATAGACCATAATGGAAATAAATCATCCAAACTTGTGTACTGCCGGTCATTTTCCGGTTCCAATTTTCTAGCAGCCATACCTTGAATCACTGCGGCCCTTGAGTGTTGCTCACCCAAACACCCGCTGCAGGAACTATCCACCGGGGTCTGTGAAAGGGACGTTCCATGTCGCTGATTAACCGCTATCTGTCTCGCTCGGCTGCCCAGTGGGGAATCTCACCTAACGCCGCCCGGTGGCTGTTCTGGGCGCCGGTGGTGGTGAGCGTTCTCCTGCCTATTCTGCGGCTTGACAAGCGCATCTGGCGCGCCGTCTTGCGGGAAGATGGGCCGATTGAATGGGCGACCGCCATGCTTTTTGCAGTGGCGTTTGTGGCCGGGCTGGGGGCCGCGCTTGCGCTTTTCAAGTCGCGGCGACGCTGGGAAGCGGCACTCTACCTCGCCTTTGCCGCGGTCATGTTCTTCTGCGCGGGCGAAGAGATCTCGTGGGGCCAGCGCATTCTGGGCTTCGAGACGCCGGACGCGCTCCGGGAGGTCAACAGGCAGGATGAGTTCACGCTGCACAATGTCGGTCAATCGCTCGACGTGTTCAAATTCCTGATGTTCGTTGGCGGGGGGATCGGCGCTGCGGCTTATGTGGCCAACCAACGGCTGCGGATTCAGCGTTTTGGGGCAGACGGCGAGTATTTAATCATCCCGCCGTTTTTCGCCGCCTCAGCGTTCTTCCTGATGTTCGCCTACCGGCTGTTCCGCTATATTTTCTTCCCGAATTACCAGTACACCCTCACCACGTACGGCGAGTGGATCGAGTTCGCCTTTGCCTATGGTTTCGGTGTGTTCGCGGTGCTGGTTTACCGCCATGTGACAGCGGCGCGGCACGCCACGGTAGACGCGCCGGCCCGGGTCCAGACGACTTGAGTCTGACACCAACCCTGGCGGCCGCCGGGTCTATGAGCGCAAAAACCGTGGGCATCCCACGGTTTTTTCGTTCTTCATGGGAGAGAAACGGCCTTTATTCGCGCGCCAGGCGGACCTGCCCCGGCAGCACGTTCGCCAGCAGGATCACCCCGCCGGCGTCGGCGGTCATGACGCGCGTCTGGCTGCCTTCGAGCGTAACGTGATAGGCGGCGCCCGGCTCCAGCCCGGTGATCAGCGTGTGTTCGATCCCCGGCGCGATGGGGAAGGCTGCTTCGCCAAGACTGGCGCCGTCCCCGGCGCTTGTCGCAAATAAGACCTGGCGCGTGCCCAGCGCCACGCCGCGCACGTTCTCGCCCAGCACGAGCGTGCCCGCCGGCGGCACAGGCGCGTCCGCTGCCTGCGCGACGAGCGCGGTCAGGAACCACGTGTCGAGCTGCGCCGTGCCTGGTGTCACTTCCAGCCGGAAGGGACCGTAGGGCCGGTCCTCGGTCGTGCTGCGCGCCGGACCGCCAAACGCCTGGTTGACGGCCTGCCCGCCGACCTCGTAGCCGCGGGCAATCGTGACCCGGCTGTTGGGCAGCAGGTTTTGCAGGTAGAGGGCGCTCCCTCCGGCCAGGACACGATAGAACAGGCCGAACGGCTGCGGCTCCGCTTCGAAGTGCACCACCGTCAGCGGTGTGTAGTCCGCGCCGGTCGTCACGATACGATCCGCCACGATGATCAGGTCTGGCCGCCAGTAGAGGAACTCGCGAAGCACCAGGCGGGCTTTCGGCGCGTTGTCCGGCGTGGCGTAGAAGGTGCTGTTGTAGGCGCCGGTGATGTCAGCGCGCAGATAGGTTGCCTCGCCGATCTCGCTGGTGCGCGTGAGCGAGCCAGTATCGTAAGGGCGCCAGTTGGCGATCAGGTCGTCGAGGTTGACCGGCCCGGCGGGGTACGGCGCCATGCTGCGCTGGCCGCAGTCGTTGAGCCATACGGCGCGCTCGGCGTTCGGGCGGATACCGTCAAAGGTTTCGGCCAGGTCGCAGATCAGGATCGCGTTGGCGGCGATGGTGCGCGCCGTCCAGTTGGCGTCGTGATCGGAGTCGGCGCGGTCGGTGGTCAAGCCGCTGCGCACGGCCAGATCGGACCCGGCACGATAGATCGTGAAGCTGCCCTGGTCGTAGAACTGCGCCGCGGCCAGGCGGTCGCCCGCGACAAAGCTGACGTAGGTCGCGCCCGTGTCGAGCGCAAGCGCGTCGTCGAACCAGCGCGAGCGCATGAAGACGTGCCCGTTGTAGGGCGCGATCCAGGTGCGCGGCGCGGGGGGCAGACCGCCATGCGCCGGGTCGCGCCAGAGAAATTCCTCGACCGCCAGCCAGCCGGGGATGGTGTTGGGCGGCTGCGCCAGGAACCAGTCCATCCAGTTGGCGTGCTCGCTTCCGGCGAAGACGGTTCGCAGTAGCGCATCCTGAGCGCGGCCATAGAACGCGGCGGGGTGGCTTCGCAGGGTGTCGCCGATGATCGCGGGGTAGCTGTGCGCCCACCTATCGGACGCCCCCGCGCCAAGGCGCGTGCTGCCCGGCTGCCACAGGAACAGGTCGTACGCCAGCCGGTCGCGCCACCAGGGGGTGTCGTCGAAATAGTTCTCTCCGGCGGCGGTCCACCAGGCGAGCGCAGTCTGGGCCAGCGCCCACCCGGCGTAGAAGCCATGAAACGGCCCCTCGGCCCAGGCGCCGCCGGTCTGCTGATCCAGGGCGGGGAGCGTGGTCTGGGTGAAGATCGCGCGGGCAGACGCGATCAGGCCGTCGGCTTCCAGACGGGCACCGCGCAGGGCCAGCGCGCTCGCCGTCAGCGCCCACAGCCCGCGCACGCTGGCGCTGGTGAAGCTGCGCGGCTGGCCGTCGCTCCACAGCAGCCCGCCCGGATCGAACTCCGGATCGCGCAGGCGCTTGGCCGCCGCTGAGAGCGTCTCTTCCAGGGCGGCGCGGGACGAGTCATCGAGCGCGGCGTGCAGCCAGTCGTAGCCTACCGCCAGCGCAGCGACGCGGTCAAAGAAAGCTGTGCTCAATCCGGAGCCGGTCAGCGCCGGATCGGCCGCCACATCCCCGGCCAGCGCGTCCAGCAGCGGCCGGGCGCGCGCGGCATAGGCGTCGTCGCCGCTGACCAGCCACGCGATCGCCAGCGCCCGCAGCGCCCCGTCAGGATGCGCCTCGAAATCCGCTTCCGGGTGGTCGGAGCGGGCATAGTCCAGCAGCGCCGTCCAGGTGGCGTGATCTTCGGCGGCGCGCGGGCGGAGCGTGCGCTCCACATAGGCCCGCGTGATCAGCAGGCGAGGATGCTCGCCGGGCGTCGCGAGCGGCAGCGGCGGGATGTCCGTCTGGGCGAAAACTGCGCGCCCGCCGCCCGGCACGGCAACCAGAGACGCCCACAGGGCGAGCAGGCTCAAAATGCGCAGCGCCCGCGCGCGGCGCTTCGGGTGTGGCGCGGGCATCAAAACGGGAGATCGCTCTCGTCGAGCGGGACGAAGCTGGTCGAAGGCTCGACGCGCAGCCAGGTGCGGCCGATGCGGAAAAGCTGGCCCGGCTGGATCTCCACCCGCCCGGTGATCTTGGTGTCCCCGACGTACGTCCCGTTGGTGCTCTGCTTGTCTTCCAGCCAGAAGGTCTCGCCGTCGTAGATCAGCGTGGCGTGCTCGCGCGAGACCTGGCTGTCATAACTCAGGCAGATGTCCGACCCCTCGCGGCGGCCAATGCTGATCACGATTGGCTCTTCCGAGTCGAGCAGCCGCTCGAATGTCAGAACGGCGCCGTCCTGCGGCCCACTCATCAGCGCAACTTCGATCTGTTCCATCCCTGCGAACTCTCCGCTGTTCCGGACGATTTGCAGATCTATTCTACTCGCCCTGGCGCCAGGCTGCCTATTCTTCGCCGCCCAGGCGCTGGCGGGCCTCGGTGCGCTTCTCGCGCGAGGGGCGGTGTGACGGATCGATCTCCAGCGCCCGGTTGAAGATGCTGACCGCTTCCTGCCAGCGTTCGAGCTGCATCAGTGTCTCGCCGCGGTTGTGCCAGAACCAGACATCGTCGGGGGTGATCTCGGTGGCGCGCACGAAGCACGCCAGAGCCTCTTCGTAGCGGCCCAGCGCGCTGAGCGCCAGCCCTTTACCGTTCCACGCCCAACCGTAGTCCGGGCTGAGGGCCAGCGCCTGGTCATAGGCCTCGATGGCGTCGTCATGGCGGTCCATGCGGCGCAGGATCTGGCCCTTGCGCGCCCAGGCGGATTCGTTCTCCGGCTCCAGTTCAAGCGCTCGCTCGGTGACGTGCAGCGCGTCCTCGACGCGCCCCAGCGACAGCAGCGGCTCGATCTGGTTGATGCAGTACCAGACGCTAGTCGGGTCTTCTTGAGCGGCGCGCTCGTAGCTGAGCAGGGCTTCCTCGCGGCGATCCATCGCTTCGAGCGCCAGCCCGCGTCCGTTCCACGCCCAGGCATAGCCCGGTTCCAGCTTGAGCGCCTGATCGTAGGCGGCGACGCTTTCCTTATAGCGCCCCAGGCGGCGCAGCGCCTGGCCGCGCTTGGCCCAGCTTTCGGGATGCTCGCGGTTCAGCCGCAGCGCGCGCTCCAAGGGCGCCAGCGCGTCTTCGTATTGCTGGAGCAGGATCAGCTCGTCGGCCTGGTTGTACCAGAACCACACATCGTCGGGCTGGAGCGTGGCGGCCCGCCGGAAGCACGCCAGCGCTTCTTCGTGGCGGCCCAAGGCGCTGAGCGCCAGGCCGCGCCCGTTCCACGCCCAGGCATAGTCGGGCGCCAGCTCGACGGCGCGGCTATAGCTCGCCAGGGCCTCTTCGTTGCGCCCCATCCGGCGCAGCGCCTGGCCCTGTTTGGCCCAGGCGCGGATGTAACGCGGGTCGGCTTCGAGGGCGCGCTGCAGGGCGGTGAGCGCCTCACCGTAGGCTTTCAGGTAGACCAGCGTGTCGCCTTTGTTGTACCAGTAGAGCGGATTGCTCGGCTCGGCCTGGGCGGCGCGGTCGTAGGCTTCGATCGCTTCCTCGAAGCGCCCCAACAGTTCCAGCGTCACGCCGCGCTCGTTCCACGCCCAGGCATAGTCCGGCTCCAGCTTGACGGCGCGGGCCAGATATTGCAGGGCCTTCTGCGGCTGGTCCATATGGCGGTACGCGTTGCCCAGCCTGGCCCAGCTCCGGGCGTGGTCCGGGTTGATCTGCAGCGCCTGTTCCAGCAACTGGATCGCCTCGTCGTAGCGTTCCTGCAGCACGAGCAAATTGCCCTGGTTGTACCAGTGCCAGACGTCGTGCGGGGCATATTCGGCGGCGCGGCGATAGTGGTCGAGCGCCTCGTCGTAGCGGCCCATGCGTTCCAGCACGATCCCCTTGCCGTTGATCGCCCAGGCGTAGTCCGGCTTGAGGCGCAGCGCCTGGTCGTACGCGTCGATGGCGCTGTCGTAGCGTTCCAGATAGCGGTAGACCTGCCCCAGCTTGGCCCACGAATAGGCGTGGTTGGGCGCGACGCGCGTCGCCTGCTGGGCGGGCGCCAGCGCCTGCTGGTAGCGCCCCATCTCGACCAGCATCTCGGACTGGTTGTACCAGTGCCAGACTTCGCCCGGCTGGTGGCGCGCGGCCTGCTCAAAAGCTTCGAGCGCCTCGTCCAGCCGGCCCATCGCCTTGAGCGCCAGCCCTTTACCGTTCCAGGCCCAGGCATAGGGCGGGTTGAGTTCCAGCGCGCGGTTGTAGGCGTTGAGCGCCTCGGGATAGCGTTCCATGGCGCGCAGCACCTGGCCGCGCTTGGCCCAGCTTTCGGCGTGATAGGGGTCAATCGACAGGGCGTGTTCCAGCACGTCCAGCGCGCCGTCATAGTCGCGCATGGCGTGCAGCGCCTCGGCCTGGTTGTACCACGCCCAGACGTTGCCCGGCTGAAGCTCGGTGGCCGTCTTGTGAGCGGCCAGCGCGCGCTCAATCTGGTTGAGCCGCTCCAGCACCTGCCCCTTGCCGGTCCAGGCCCAGGCGAAGCGCGGGTTGAGTTCCAGCGCGCGGTCGTAGCTGGCGAGCGCCTCGTCGAAGCGGTTGAGCAGGCGCAGGGTTCGGCCCTGGCGCGCCCAGGCCCAGGCGGAGTTCGGCTCGATCTCCAGCGCGCGGCGGTAGGCGATGAGGGCCTCTTCGGCGTAGCCCAGCTCGGTCAGGCTATAGCCCTTGTCCATCAGCTCGCGCACTTCCAGCGCCGGACCGCTCTGCTCCATCTCGGGCGGGGCGCCGGTCACAGCCTCGTACTGCTCGGCCAGGGCGCTGACCAGCTCGCTCCAGGTCTGCGGGCGGTTGGCGGGGTCTTTCTCCAAACAGGCGAGCGTTAGCTCGCGCAGCGCCTCGGGCACATGCGCTGCTGTTTCGGGAAAAGCAGGCGTCTGAGAGAGATGCGCCTCGACCCAATCCTCGAAGCCTTTGGCGGTGAAGACAGTCTGGCGCGTCAGCATTTCATACAGCACGCAGCCGAAGGCGTAGATATCGGCGCGCAGATCGACCTGCTCGGAGCGGCACTGCTCCGGCGAGAGGTAGGGCGCCGTGCCGACCACCGCCCCGGCGCGCGTCAGCCGGATCGAGTGGTTGTCAAGCGTGTCGTGCGGCGGGATATCGGCCAGGTCCAGCGAGCGCACCAGGCCGAAGTCGGTAACTTTGGCGATGCCGTCGTGCCGCACCAGGATGTTGGCCGGCTTGAGATCGCGGTGCACCAGACCCGGAACCCGCGTGACGGCGTGCTGCATGGCAAGGGCGATATGCAGCGCGAACTCGATGGCGGTCGGCAGGTCGATGCGGTTGTGGCGAATCCAGCTTCGCAGGTCTGGCCCCAGCCCTTCCGGCCCGGAGACGTGTTCCAGGATGATGTGCGGGCGGCCCTCGAACTTCTGGACGCGGCGTGCCTGGACGATGTGGCGGTGTTTCTCCATGCGGATCCAGGTCAGCGCCTCGTGCGTGAAACGCGCGACGGCGTTCTCGTTGGTCAGGAACTTGCTCTGGAAGGTCTTGATCGCCACCGGCTCGCGCTCTTCGTGATCGTAGCACAGGTAGACGATCCCCATCCCGCCGCGCAGCACCTGCGCGACCTCGTAGCGCCCGTCGATGCGGTCGCCGTACTGGAACTCGCCGTCCTCAGGATGGCGCTGCAGTGTGATGGCCTGGAGAATAGCCGGCCCCAGACGCACGCCCTGTGTCGGCTCGATTTCCAGCCGGAAGATCTCCGATTTGTCCGAGCGCGTCTCGCTCAGTTCGGCCCCGTCTTCGACCGAGAGCATCTCGGAGGGGACTTCGTGGCTTTCGAAGGCGCGCGTGGCCACCGCTTCTGGGTCCAGCATAGTCACGTCGTCCTCGTCGTTGGGCGGGAGCGGCGTGACATCGGGCGCCGGGGTCAGGTCATCGGTCTGAGGCGGGGCGACATACCACAGCGCCAGAAGCTGCGCCTCGTCGCGCAGATCTGCCAGGGCGCCGTCCTGCTCGGCTTCGGCCACCGCCCACAGGGCGACCGCGATGTTGCGGCGGCTGGGCGCGGCGCGCGCCACCCGCACCAGCCAGCGCACGTACCCTTCTGTGGCGGCGAGCGCCAGTTCCCGGTCGGCCCGGTTGCCGTTTTTCTCTGCCAGGTCATAGGCACGCCGGTAGGCGTAGAGGGTCTTGCCGACATAGGACATGCGCACGCGGCGCTCGCCGGGGACCAGCGACTGCGTCGCGCACAGGTCGCCCAGCGCGAAATAGTCATAAGGATGCAGCACGTCCCGGCGCAGCGCCAGCCGGCCCAGGCGCCGGATCTCGTCATGCGCGTCGGTGGCAAACGGGTCGGTCTGGTCGGCCTTGCGCCGGCGCGCCAAGAGATGCTGCTCCTGTTCGGGGGGCAGGTCCAGCGGCGGCAGTCCGATTTGAGGAACAGGTGGCAGGTTGTGATCCGACATAAGAACTTCGCAGCGCGATACCCGCTTGAGTTGTTGGCTGTTAATCGACAGGCTGCCGGCCCGCCGGATCGGCGGGGACGGGCCGGGGCTATTCGACGCTGCCCGCGTCGGCGCGCGCCGGTTCGGTGCCGTCCGCTTCGCCGTCGAGCGTGGTCACGCCTTCCGCCTCGCCCGCCGGCGTGTCATGCGTCGAGCGCGTTTCGTCGGCCAGCAGCGCCAGCCCATCCCCCACCCGCGTCACGCGAATCGTGTCGCCCGGCCCAAAGGTTTCCTCAAGCAGGGCAGTGCTCAAGGGGCGGGTGAGCAGCCGCTCGATGGCGCGGCGCAGCGGGCGCGCCCCGTTGGCCGGGTCGTACCCTTCGCTGAGCAGCAGATCGCGCGCGCTGTCGTCCAGCACCAGCGACAGCTTCTGGGCCGCCAGCCGCTCCCGCACGTCGCGAAGCTGCAGATCGAGGATGCCCTGCAGCGCCTCGGGCGTGAGCGCGTTGAAAACGACCACCTCGTCCAGCCGATTGAGGAACTCGGGCCGGAAGTGCTTTTTCAGGTGGAAGTCGTAGTCGGGAAGCTGGTCGGGCGTCGATCCGAACCCCAGTCCCTTGCCGACATCCCCCGTGCCGATATTGCTGGTCATGATCCAGACCGAATGGCGCGCGTCGGCGGTCGCCCCCTGCGAGTCGGTCAGCCGGCCTTCGTCGAAGACCTGCAGGAAGATATCGAACACTTCGGGCGCGGCTTTCTCGACTTCGTCGAGCAGCACAACGCTGAACGGCTTGCGCCGCAGCGCCTCGGTGAGCTGCCCGCCCTGTTCCACCCCCTTGTAGCCGGGGGGCGCGCCGATCAGCCGGGCGACGGTGTGCTCGTCGTGGAACTCCGACATATCCAGCCGGATCATGGCGTTCTCGTCGTTGAACAGGAACTCCGCCAGCGTCCGCGCCAGCTCGGTCTTGCCGACGCCGCTGGGCCCCAGAAACAGGAAGACGCCTACCGGCCGGCGCGGATCCCCTAACCCGGCGCGGCTGGCTTTGATCGCATCCGAGATCAGCCTGACGGCGTGATCCTGGCCGATCACGCGGGCGCGCAGGGCGTCTTCCATGTGGACGAAGCGCTGGCGCTCGTTGGCCGTCAGCTCGCTGACGGGAATGCCGGTCCACTCGCTGAGCACCTCGGTCACGGTCTGCGCGGTGACCTGGCGCGGGGTGTCGGCGTCTTCGTCGCCGTCTCCGGCGCTGCTCTGGATCACCAGCCGGGCGCAGGCTTCGTCCAGCAGGTCGAGCGCCTTATCCGGCAGGCGCCGGTCGCGCATATAGCGGTCGGAGAGATAGACCGCCGCCTCGCGCGCTTCGGGCAGAATCGTGACCTTGTGATGTTCCTCATAGCGCTGGTAGACGTTGTTGACCACGACCAGCGCCTCGCTGACGCTTTGCTCGCTGATGTCGATGGTGCGGAAGCGGCGGTCGAGCGCCGGATCTTTGGCGATGGCCTTGCGATATTCCTCGAACGTCGTGGCGCCGATGCAGGTGATCTCGCCGCGTGCCAGCGCCGGTTTGAGGATGTTCGCCGCATCCAGGTTGCTATCGATCGTGTCGCCGGCCCCGACGATGGTGTGGATCTCGTCGATGAACAGGATCACGTCCGGCGCGTTCTTCACCTCGTCCACGATCCCGACGATGCGCTCTTCGAACTGGCCGCGCAGGCTCGTCCCGGCGACGAGCATCCCGATCTCGATCTGGACGATGCGCCGGTTGAGCAGAAACTTGGGTGCCAGGCCGTGCGCGATGTTGTAGGCCAGCCCTTCGACGACCGCCGTCTTGCCCACGCCCGAATCGCCCAGCAGCAGCGGGTTGTTCTTCTTGCTGCGGGTCAGGGTCCGCGCGATGATGCGGATCTCTTTGTCGCGACCTATCGCCGGGCCGATCTTGCCCTGGCGCGCCTGCTCGGTGAGATCGCGCCCGTATTTGTCCAGCAGCGGCGTCGGCATGCGATGCTGCCCGTCGCCGTCCTCTTCGGCAAGCAGCTCCAGCGCCGAGTCCATGTCGGCGAAGAGGAACTCCTCGAATTCATCGTCGTCATCGTCGTCGCTGCCGTCTTCGAGATCGCTCAGCAGGCGCTCGATCCACGCCACAATATCCACCCCGGCCTTGACCAGCTCGCGGGCGGCGATCCCTTCGCCTTCCTGCAGCAGCGCCAGCAGAAGCTGCTCCTCGGTGACGAAGCGGTCCCCCGCGTCGTCGGCCAGATAGACGGCCATCGCCAGGACGCGGTGCAGTCGCGGCGTCAGCGGGGGAGAGTCGCTGACCATATCATCGCCGGCACCCACCTGACGCCGGATGGCGTTGCGCACCTCGCGCGGTTCCAGCCCGGCTTCCATCAACATCCGCGTGGCCGGGCTGCCGGGGATGCGCGTCAGGGCGTTGAAGACATGCTCGGTGCCGATGAAATTGTGGCGCAGGCGCGTCGCTTCTTCGATTGCGCCTTCGAGCAGGGGGCCGCACCGTTTGCGGATTTCCTGCTCGCTGATGTCCAGGGGCGATTGAGGCATTCGCTTCCTTCTCACCTCACCTGCGGACGATGCGCCCTAGTATACCAGGACTCCGGCAGGGCTGGTATTACCCGGAGCGAAAGACGGCAAAAGGCAGCTAAAGACAGCAAAAGACAGCAAAAGACAGCAAAAGACAGCAAAAGACAGCTAAAAGCAGCTAAAAGCAGCTAAAAGCAGCTAAAAGCAGCTAAAAGCAGCTTCAAGCTGTTCTTTGCTGTTCTTTGCTGCTCTTCGCTGCTCTTCGCTGTTCTTTCCTGTTCTTTGCTGTTTTTGGCTGTTCCTTGCTGCACTTAGCTGCTCTTTGCTCACAGCATCACCTTGCCACCGTCCACATTGATCGCCTGGCCGGTCAAGTAGCGCGCGCCGTCCGAGCAGAGGAACAGCACCAGTCCGGCGACGTCGTCGGGCTGGCCCAGGCGCCCCTGCGGGATGTCCGCCAGCCACCTGGCGACTTGCTGCGGATTGCTGCGCGACTCGGCGGTCATCTCGGTTTCGATCACGCCGGGGCACACCGCGTTGACGCGGATATGGTAGGCGGCGAATTCGCGCGCGCATTCCTTGGTGAAGCCCACCAGTCCGGCCTTGCTGGCGACGTAGCTGGCGCGGTTGGGGAGCGGGATGTTGTGCCCGGCGATTGAGGCGATGTTGACGATGACACCGCCGCCCGCGTCGCGCATGAGCGGCCCGGCGGCTTTGCACGTGTAGAAGGCGGCGCTGAGGTTGACCGCCAGCGTCTCCTGCCATTCTTCAACCGGCGTCTCAAGGATGGGCGTCTTGTACTCGATCCCCGCATTGTTGACCAGGATGTGCAGACCGCCCATCTCGCGCACCACCGCCGCGATCATCTGCTCGACGGCGGCGGGGTCGCTCACATCCGCCGGGAAGGCGCGAGCCGGGCCGCCCAGCTCGCGGGCGGTCTGTTCGGCGCGGGGCGCGTCGATGTCGTTGATCGCGACTGCCGCGCCGGACTGCGCCAGCGCCCGCGCGATCGCCTTGCCGATGCCGCGCCCCGCGCCGGTCACCAGCGCGACCTGGCCGGACAGATCGACGGAGAGTGTGCTCATAGCCAGGACATTCCTTTCATCGAGAGCGGAAGCCAACGAGGACCTGCGCCGGGCGAATCACGATTCCGGGAGCGTGATGCCGCACTCGCCCGCGGCGATCGAGCAGGTTGCCAGCGTCGTGTCGCCCAGCCGGACGATGAAGCTTGCCTCCGGCTGATCCGAGCGCCAGAAGTAGCGACGTTCGACCGTAGAGCGGAAATAGCCAGCCAGGCGCGGGCAGCGCTCGTCGTCGGGGGCGGGGCGTGGGGCGTTGGCGGTAAGAAGCTGCAGGCAGCTGTTGACTTCCAGATACGCCGTCGAGCCACTGATGTAGCGGTCCCACTCGATCGCGCTGAAGGTGCGCGCCTCGCCGCCAGCGGCAGCCTGCTCAAACACCAGCTCGCTCACGTTGATCGGCTCGTCCGAGATGTTGACCAGCAGAAAGACGTCCGGCTCGTAGAAAAGCGCCACATTCGCCCCTTCTGCGCCTGCCGCGCTGCTCAACAGCGGCGTGCGGGTGGGCGCGGGGGTGCGGGTGACGGTTGGCCGGGGGGTGCGGGTCGGGGTGAGGGATGGCGTCTCGGCGGGGGTGGGGGTCTCGTCCGTTGCCTCGCCTGTGTCGAGCAGCGCGACCCCCGGCGTGGCGTCGGCATCCCCGGCTCCCTCGCTCAGGAAGTTGCGCCAGATCAGCCCGCCTGCGACGACCGACAACACCACGATCAGGCTTGCCAGCATGCGACGCAGCCGGCGGCGCGGCGCCTGGTCTCCGCTCAGACTCGACTCTTTGGCGGGCTGCGTGGCGGGCCGGATGCCGGATGCTTCGGGGCCGACCAGACCCAGGTCGCGCGGGTCGGCATAGCTGCTGAGGATCGCGTCGAGCGTGCGCTCGTCGATCTCCAGGTCGTCGGCGGCCAGCGCCGCGGCCTGGCTCTGTTTGGCGGCTTTGCGCCGGGCGAAACGCTCTGCCAGGCCGTGTGTGGCAAAGTCAGCGGATGGCGCGGGCGAAACCAGCTCTTGCGTCGCGTCGCCCGGCGGGCGGACCGTCGGCGCATGACGCGGCGCTTCGATCAACGCGAGCAGATCGTCGGATGGCCCGGCAGCGGGCGTGACCGGCTGAGGCGCGCTGGCAAACGCCTGCTCCAGCGCCTCGACCAGCGCCCGGCCGGTCGGGTAGCGGCGCTGCGGGTCTTTATCCAGCGCGCGCAGGATCACATCCTCGACCGCCTGGGGGATGGCCGGGTTGTACAGGCTGGGCGGCGGCGGCGCGACGTTGAGGTGTTTGAGCGCCACACTCATCGCCGAGGGATCGTCGAAGGGCACCTGGCCGGTGAGGATCTCGTAGATCACGATGCCGAGCGAGTACAGGTCGCTTTGGGGCACGGCCTGGGCCGAGGAGATCGCCTGCTCTGGCGCGATGTAGTGCGCGCTGCCGAACGTCTCGCCGGTGGTGCCTTCCTGCACGCTGAGCGCCAGCCCGAAGTCCATCAGGATCGCGCGGCCCGTGTAACGCTCGAGCATGATGTTCGACGGCTTGATGTCGCGGTGGATGACGCCCTGGCTGTGGGCATAGTCCAGCGCGGACGCGATATCCCGCACGATGCGCAGCACCTCGGCGGTGGGCATGTGCTCGCCGCGCTCGGCGTAGCTTTTCAGCACCGTGCGCAGGTCTTTGCCTTCGAGGAAGACCTGCGCCATGTAGTAGATGCCCTCGGAGCGGCCAAACTGGTAGATGCCGACGATGTTGGGATGGCGCAGGTGCGCGATCGCCCGCGCTTCGCTTTGAAAGCGGCGCGTGTATTCCTCTTCGGACGTGGTCGCGAAATCCCCGCTGATGACCTTGACGGCGGCATACCGCTGGAGATTTTCATCGTACCCCCGGTACACGCGCGACATCCCGCCCCTGCCAAGCAGGCCCACGATGGTATAGTCGCCGAGTTGTTTCCCAATGAGCGGATCAGGCGCCATGGCGATGCTCTCTGGCACAGGCAGGGCTTGTGGTTTCCCGTATGCCGTCCCCCCGGGGCAGCGGCTATTAACTGTACCTCAAGTATAGCGCAGAGGGAAATTTTGACAGCCAGGGGCAGGACCATCGTACAGGGATGGCTCCCTTGTGCCGGTCCGGTTCTCTCTGTCCGGTGAAGCGATCCGCACCGGCCGTTTTGGTTTTGTGAAGATGCTATCAATATTGACTAATGAAAAAGTATCGATTTAAATCATGGATACGTTGAGCAAACGCCGGTTTTGGCTGCCATTCACGCTGGCGGGTTCGCCACGCTCCGGACAGTATTCTCCCCGTTCGCCCTGTCAATCGCACACAACCACATATGCCGCCACGAGTGATATAGGTGAGGACGAGCGATGATCGACGAAGCGCAAATGATTGAAGCGGCCAGAAACAGCCTTTTCCTGCCAACATTGCCCGGACGTTACGACGCCCTTGACATCCCGGGCATCCAGGGGCGGTACGGGTATGGCGTGCAAGGCGGGTTTGTCAACCGGGTCGGCGCGGCCAACCTGGCCGCGGAGCAGGCCGACGCTACCATTCAGGCGGTCATCAACCACTTTGACACCCTCAAGCAAACCTTCGCGTGGTTTGTGACCTGCACCGATACGCCTGGGGACCTGGAAGAACGGCTTGAGCGGGCCGGGTTCGAGCGGGCCTTGGACTTTTCCGGCATGGTGTTGCCGGAGATACATGATGGGTTTCCGATGCATCCGCGTGTCACGGTCCGGCCCGCGCGCACCGACGAACGCCAGCATGTCTCTCGCATCTACCAGGCGGGGCTTGCCCCAGACAAGGCGGCGGCCGATCTCTTCGCCGACATGATGGAAACGCCGACTATGACGCATTACCTGGCCTATCTCGACGGGGTGGACGAGCCGATTGGCGCGACAGCCTCATTTTATATCGAGGACCATCGGACAGTCGTCCTGGAAGCGTCTCTGATCCTCGAACCCTATCGTGGAAACGGTTTTTACAAGAGCCTGGTCGCGCAGCGGCTGCACGACGCCTATCGCGACGGGATGCGTGTGGCAGTTGTGCAGGCCTTCGTGAAAACCTCGGCACCGAAGCTGCGCAAGCTCGGCTTTGTCGAAAAATGCGCCATGCGGACGTGGCGATGGTCTCCTGACGGGATGCGGACCGGCGCGCCAACCATCGGCTAGGGCAGCCTGCGGACGGCTCGCCGCGCGCTACAGCGATTCGAGGAACTCGCGCAGGGCGTCGGTGGTGGCGTCCGGCTGCTCGACCATCGGCATATGGCCCGCGCCGGGGATGACCACGTGCCGCGCGCCAGGGATCAGCCCGGCCAGCTCGTCTGCCAGCTCCGCGCCGATCAGCTCGTCTTCGGCGCCGGAGATCACCAGCGCGGGGATCTTCAGCCCGCGCAGAGTCTCGCGCGAATCCGGGCGGGCGGCCATGCCGCGCAGCGCCCCCGCGACCCCCGCCGGAGACGCCTGGATCATGATGTCGTAGATCCGCTGGGCGAGCGGTCCCTGACGGTCTACCGCCGGGGCGAAGATCGTGCTCATCATGGTGAAGGCGATGTCGCTCACGCCGCTGCGCGTCACATTGTCGGCGCTGGTTTCGCGCTGGAGCTTCTTTTCGGGCGTGTCGGGGCGCGCGTGGGTCGCCACGAAGGCGACGGCGCGCACGCGCTGCGGCCAGCGGCGCAGGGCCGCCATAGTGATATAGCCGCCCATGCTGTGCCCCACCCACACCGCCCGGTCAATGCCAAGCCGGTCCAGCAGCGTGACGATATCCGCCGCGAAGTGCTCCATCGTATAACCGTCTTCGGGCGCGGCGCTCTCACCGAACCCGCGCAGGTCGGGGGCGATCATGCGGAAGCTGCCCCCAAGCGCGATCATCTGCGCGTCCCAGATGGTGTGGTCGAACGGAAAGCCGTGCACCAGCACGACCGGCAGACCATGGCCCGCCTCGGCGTAGTGCAGATGGATGGCTGTCTGACGTTCTGGCATAAGCCTGCCTCTCTTGAGTTTCTCCGTTGCGTTGGCCTATAGGGTAAAATAGCAGAACGCCGGGGGCGGAGCCAACCGGCGGAATCTACCTGTGCGGATGGGGACTTATGGCGTCGGAAACCCTCACCGGCTCGGTCGAGCGCGTGACCTATTACAACGAGGAGACGAATTACTGCGTGCTGCGCCTGCGCCCCGAGCAGCTCCGGCTGGGCGGCCAGGAGTTGATCACCGTGGTGGGGACGATGCCGGAAGTCCAACCGGGCGAAAGCCTGCGCCTGGAAGGGGACTGGACCGCGCACCCGCGCTTCGGTCGCCAGTTCAAGGCCGAGGTCGTCACGCACGTCCGCCCGACGACCGTCGAGGCCATCCGCCGCTATCTCGGCAGCGGGCTGGTCAAGGGGATCGGGCCGGTCACGGCCAGGCGTATTGTCGACTACTTCGGGCTGGACACGCTCGACGTGCTGGATCGCACGCCGGGGCGCCTGCTGGAAGTGCCCGGTGTCGGCAAGCACCGCGCGCGCCTGATCGCCGACGCCTGGGTCGAGCAGCAGCACATCAAGGACGTCATGCTCTTCTTGCAGGGGCACGGCGTCAGCGCCGCGCTGGCGGTTAAGATCTACAAAGCCTACGGCGAGCAGTCGATCCCGATCGTCAGCCGCGACCCGTACCGGCTGGCGCGCGACATCTTCGGGATTGGTTTCCGCACCGCCGACAAGATCGCGCGCGATCTTGGCCTGCCGCCGGACTCGCCGGGGCGCATCGCCGCCGGGCTGGCGCACACCCTCAACACGGCGACCGAGGAAGGGCATGTCTTCCTGCCCCGGACGGAACTCGTCGAGCAGGCTGCGTCGATGCTTGATGTGGCGCCGGACGTGGTGGACGAGGCGATCACGCGGCTGGTGGCGCAGGGCGACCTGATCCTGGAGATCGTCCCAGACGGCCTGGAGCGCATCGAAGCGTGCTATCTGCCGCCGCTTTACCACAGCGAAAAGGGCGCGGCGGCCCGCCTGCGCGCGCTGATCGAGACGCCGGTGTCGCGGCTGGAGCGCCTGCGGCGCGGGGGCACCGAAGCCCTGCCGCTGGGCGCGGGCGGTGTCAGCCTGACGCCTCAGCAGGCCGAGGCGGTGCGCCTGGCCCTGACGCACAAAGTCAGCGTGCTGACCGGCGGCCCGGGAACCGGTAAAACGACCACCCTGCGCGCGCTGATCGAACTGCTGGCGCGCACGCGGCACCGCTTCATGCTTGCCTCACCGACCGGGCGCGCCGCCAAGCGCCTCAGCGAGGCAACCGGCTACCCCGCGCGCACCATTCACCGCATGCTGGGCTTCAGCCCGTCCGAGTACAGCTTCGTGCACAACGAAGAAAACCCGCTCGACACGGACCTGGTCGTCATCGACGAAGTCTCGATGCTCGATCTAGTGCTGTTCTACAATCTGCTCAAGGCCATCCCGCCGGACGCGCACCTGCTGCTGGTGGGGGATGTGGACCAGCTTCCGAGTGTGGGCGCGGGCGACGTGCTGCGCGATGTGATCCGCAGCGGGCGCGTGCCGGTCACGCGGCTGGGTGTGATCTTCCGCCAGGCCGAAACCAGCCAGATCATCCGCAACGCCCACCGCATCAATCAGGGCGAAAGCCCGGATACGTCCAACCGCAGCGACGATTTCTTCCTGTTCGTCGAAGAAGACCCCGAGGCTGCCGCCCGGCTGCTGGTCGAGATCGTGCGCGATCGCATCCCGCGCAAGTTCGGGCTGAACGCGCTGGACGATATCCAGGTGATGGCGCCAATGTATCGCGGACCGATCGGGGTGCTGGCGCTCAACGAAGCGCTGCAAGAGGCGCTCAACCCCTCGCACGATCGCAAGGCCGAGCGCCGGCTGGCAGGCCGCCTGTTTCGCGTGGGCGACAAGGTCATTCAGACGCGCAACAACTACGAAAAAGACGTCTATAACGGGGACATCGGGCGCGTCTACAGCATCGATATGACCGACCAGGTGCTCACGGTCGTCATCGACGGGCGCTTTGTCCAATATGACTGGGCCGAGGCCGACGAGCTGACCCACGCTTACTGCATCAGCGTGCACCGCGCCCAGGGCGGCGAGTACCCTTGCGTGGTGGTGCCGATCATGACCCAGCATTACATGATGCTTCAGCGCAACCTGCTCTACACCGCCGTGACGCGCGCGCGGCAGCTTGTCGTGCTGGTCGGCACGCGCAA
>DYGX01000001.1 GCA_020724465.1 Thermoflexus sp. | reverse complement strand
GCTGGCTCATCCTCCCTCACCCCGTTTCCTGTTTCAAAATTCGGGATGACTCATGTTTGTGTTTCACCGCGCGGCTGGCTGCGGCGCGATCAGAACTTGGGCGCCTGCTTGAGGTACTGGAAAACCGGGCGCGGTTGCCAGTAGACGTCGAGCAGGCCGTAGCCCGCGGTCGGGTCGGAACGCTCCAGCGCGCCGGGGATGGTGCTGAAGTTGAGGTTCCACAGGATCATCGGCCCCATATATGGCAGCGACTGCGCGATCTGGAAGGCGCGCACGGTGTAGGCCGCCTGGTCGTACTGGTTGATGAAGCTGAAATAGGGGGCGCCAGCCGGGTCGGGGGGCAATCCCCCGCCTGCGGTGCGCAGCCCGTCGAAGGTTGCCCAGCCGAACTCGGTGACCCACAGCGGTGCTGCTCCGTGCCCGGCCAGGTCCATGATGGCGCGGTAGTCCGCGATGGTGTCCAGGAAGAAGAACTGCGGGTGATCGTCCCACCCGCGCCCGGGGTTGGGACAGCAGCGGGCGTCCGGCGGGTTGGCCCAGCCATAGGGGTGGATGCCCACCGCGACATCGGCGCCAAACCGGGCCAGCCCGGCGTTGTACAGGCCGCGCAGCCATTCCCGGTCGTCGGTGGACCAGTGCGAGTTGCCGGTGGGGGCCGGGCCGGCAGTGATCACGACGATGGACGGCGAAAAGGCGCGGATCGCCGAGTGGGCCGGGCGGAAATAGCGCATATATTCCTCGCCGGTCAGCGGGTGGCCGTACCACTCGCGCTCCAGGTTTGGCTCGTTCCACACCTCGATCGCGTCGACGTAGGGCTGGCCCGCGCCGTCGTGCCCCAGATGGTTGAGCAGGGCGGTGAGGAAGTTCGCCAGATGCTCCGGGTTGTCGGGCGGGGCCGCCTCGTGCATGACGCCGTCGGCGGTGGGGCGGCGCGCCCAGCCCGGCGCCTTGGCGACGCTGATCATCACCTTGAAGCCCTGGTCGTGCAGGCGCCGGACGTAGCTGGTCAGCATGAAATATAGCTCGGTATAGCGGCCAGGCGAGGACTCCAGCAGCGACCAGTTGAACTGCAACTTGACCCAATCGACGCCCAACTCGCGGATCAGCCCGATGATCGTGTCGATCTCGCGGCTGTCGATGTGCGGGTGGATCTGAATCCCCATCAAGGCGCTGTTGAGGCCGGGGCCGGGCGTGGGGCTGGGGCCGGGGGTGGGCGGCAGCGTCGGGACCTGGGTGGGGGGCACACGCGTCTCGGTGGGCACGAGCGTGTGCCCGGGCCCGACAATCGGGCCATACGGGCCGGTTTCCTGGGTAGGCGCGACGCTGGTTGTGGGCAGCGGGGTTTGGCCGGGGCCGACGATCGGGCCGTATGGGCCGCCGGGCGGGGCTGTGGGCAGCGTGACGGCGGGCGACGGCGTGGCCGTGGGGCTGGCTGCGGGCGGCGTGGTGGGGATCGGCGGCGTCGCGGTCGGGTCGAAGCTCACCGCGGGCGGCGTGTCGGTGGGCGAGGCGAGCGGTTCGCCCGGCGTGATGATCGGGCCGCCCGGCGGTGGCGTCGCGGACGGAGCCGGCGATGCGGTGGCGATCGGGCTGGGTGTCGGGCTGCCGGTCGCGCCAGGGGGAACCGCCGGCTCGGACGAATCACAGCTCGCCAGCGCCAAAGCGCCGGCGACCAGGATGCACAACAGGATCAAATGTTGGTTATGGGACCTTTTCATAGCGGCCTAGTGTAGCACAGAATGCGCGGCGGGAAGATGAAAAGAACATGAAACTCCGCTGCCCGCGTCTGTGCGTTGAACACAAAAACCCCAGGGCGACCGTACGGCTGCCCTGGGGCACAAGCGACGGGACGGCGATGGGTTTAATCCGCACCGGCGGGCCGCGGCTGGGATTCGACAAGCCCCAGCCGGACGGCAGCGGTATCGACGATGGCGTTGATCAACTGCTCGTAGGTCCAGCCGTAGGCTTCGGCCTCATAGCACAGGTCGCTGAAGTTGGGCGTCAGGCCGGGCAGCGGGTTGATCTCCAGGATGTACGGCTTGTTG
This sequence comes from Thermoflexus sp., assembly GCA_020724465.1. Taxonomy (GTDB): domain Bacteria; phylum Chloroflexota; class Anaerolineae; order Aggregatilineales; family Aggregatilineaceae; genus DYGX01. Next base: position 360,886 of record DYGX01000001.1, on the reverse strand, counting down.
TGGTTGTGCTTGTCCAGCCGGAAATCGACCCGCGCGACGTCTTTGCAGCCGATGACGCGGAACACAGCCGCCGCCAGCACGTTCAACTGGCGCGCCAGCTCCGGCTCAAGCGGCGCGGGGACGAGATAGGTGCACTCGTCGGACAGCTCGGTCTTCAGCCGGTTGGTGTACAGGTCGGCTTCGGACTCGCGGAAGGCGTTCAGGTCTACTTCAAGCGGCGGGAGCATCGTCAACCCTTCCGGCACGTCCTGCGACAGCGCGCGCTCGTTGAGCTTGCGCGCCGTTGTGGGCTTGAGGTTGCCGACCATCCCGACCATAACCTCGCGCCCCTCGATGTAATGCTCGCACAGGATCGGCTGGTTGTAGAGCCGGATCTGGCGGGCCACCTGCGCGCGTAGCTCGTCCACGCTACGGACGATGCTCTGTGCGCTGACGCCCATGCTGGTCCCTTCGCGGCTGGGCTTGACGAACAGCGGAAAGCGCAGGTAGCCGCGCTCGTCGAGCAGATCGTCGTCGATCGGATCGTCCGGGCTTTCGAAGACCTGGAATTCCGGCGTCGGCAGGCCGTGATACATCAGGATGCGCTTGGTCATCGGCTTGTCGAGAGCCAGCGCCAGGGCGAGAACCTTGCTGCCGGTGTAGGGGATGCGCAACATCTCCAGCACGCTGGGGATATGCGCCTCGCGCCCGTCGCCCCAATGGCTCTCGGCGATGTTGAAACACAGATCGGGCTGGTAGTCCAGCAGTCGCTCGATCAGATTGAACGGCGGACGGATGCTGGCTTCCAGGAAGATCGCCTGGTGACCGGCGCTCTCCAGCGCCTGAATGATGGACTGGACGGTGCGCGGGCTGTCAAGATCGGCCCACTGGTCGGGCGACATGCCCTCCCAGGTGGGCGCGTTGGTCTTGAGATTCGCCAGAACTGCGATGCGCATTGATGGTTGCTCCTTCACCGCGCCCGGCTATTCGTTCGACCCGGCAGGCGGGGTGGTCTTGCTGCTGCCGTTCGGCTTTTTACGGGCATGGCCGTTCGGCTGTTTGCGCCCGTTGGCCGCTCGCGTGCCGTTGGCGCCGTTGGAACCGGGCGACGCGGGCGGAACGGCGCTGGGGTCGCTGGGCGCGCCGTCCATGTGGAAGCGCTGCCACTTGGCTTCGCTGTTGTTCAGACGGTGCTGGATGCCGTTGCGACGGTGGATCTCGTCGAAGCCTTCGGGCTTGATGAACGGGATCTTGCCCGTCAGCAGCCCGGCCACACCAACCTGGCCCGGCTCCAGCCGTTCGGCGGCCTGGCGGTCGAGGTGATCGATGGCGTGCGGGTCGTAGTCGAGCGGCTCGTCGTAGGTGGTGATGTAACCCTCGTAGTTGCGCAACACGACACGGCCCGGCGCCTGGCTGATCAGGTACTGCGGCATAACCGGGATCTTGCCTCCGCCGCCGGGCGCGTCGACCACATAGGTCGGGATCGCGTAGCCGCTTGTGTGGCCGCGCAGACCCTCGATGATCTCGATGCCTTTGGCGATGGTGGTGCGGAAATGGCCCGCGCCTTTGACCAGATCGCACTGGTAGAGGTAGTAGGGGCGCACGCGGTTGCGAACCAGCTTGTGCACCAGCTCGCGCTGAATGTTCACGCTGTCGTTGATCCCGGCCAGCAGCACGCTCTGGTTGCCGAGCGGCACCCCCGCGAACGCGAGCTTGTCCAGCGCGCGGCTCAGCTCGGGCGTGATCTCCTTCGGGTGGTTGACGTGAATGTTCATCCACAGCGGGTGATACTGCTTCAGCATGTCCACGAATTCGTCTGTGATGCGCTGCGGCAGAAAGACCGGCACCCGGCTGCCGATGCGAATGATCTCGATGTGCTCGATGGCGCGCAGGCTAGAGAGGATGTACTCCAGCGTCTTGGGCGCCAGGGTGAGCGGATCGCCGCCGCTCAGCAGCACGTCGCGCACCTGCGGCGTGCGGCGCAGATAGTCAAGCTGTAGCTCGAACTCGGCGCGGCTGAAGTTCGCGCCGGGGTTGCCCACGATGCGGCTGCGCGTGCAGTAGCGGCAATAGCTGGCGCACTGGGTGGTGACCAGCATCAGCACGCGGTCCGGATAGCGGTGCACCAGGCCAGGGACCGGGCTGTGCTTGTCCTCGGCGAGGCTATCTTCCATCATCCCCTCGAACGCTTGCAGCTCGCGGCCAAGCGGGATGACCTGCCGCCGGATGGGGCAGCGGGGATCGTCAGGATCGATCAAGCTGGCAAAGTACGGCGTGATGTCCACGCGGAACTTGTTTTCGGCGGTCAGCCCTTCGATCTCTTCCGGCGTCAGATGGATCAGCTGCGCCAGCTCCTCGACCGAGTTCAGGCGGTGCGCCAGCTGCCAGCGCCAGTCGTCCCACTGCTCGTCGGGCACATCGGCCCACAGCGCGGGGCGCGGCGTGCGTGCCTGCGGGGGCGCGGGTGTCGGCTCGGTTGTCGGAGGCAGGGAGGGCTGGGGGATGGTAGACGTGGAATCAGGCGCGCGACCAGAACCGGGAGGTTCGGCCGGCTCCGCGGCGAGTGCTTCTTCTTGTTGCTTGATCGTCCGATGTTCCATGACACTCTCCCATAATAAAAGCCGATCTCACGAATCGGCTTGTCCTCAACGGCTGGTTTGAAGGTGCTTGCCCCTCGTTTTCAAGGATTAATTATACTCTGCTTTTGGCGCGTGCAAATCCCCAATGTGCTAATCTCATATAAGAAATAAGTACCCGGTACGAGAGAGACGTATGCATACTCTAGCCGCTCCGACGGCCAGCGTAGCGCCGGACCTGTTGCATGTAGCGCCGGTATGGCTCGCCGTATTCGGTCAGGCACCAACGCTCCTCGCCGCGAATCAACCAGTAGAGCGCAACTTGGTACGTGACCGCGAGCAGCAGGTAGAGCCAGGAAGCCGTGACCAGCCCCAGGCCCACGAAGTAGAGAAAATAGCCCACATACATCGGGTTGCGCGAGTAGCGGTAGATGCCGAGGTGCAGGAAGCCGTCGTGCCGCGCAAATTCGAGCGCCGCCAGAGCGACCAGCACCGCGCCTGCTACCATCAACGGCGCCCCGGCGACGACCCAGGGCGTGCCCGTTTTGATGGTCAAGAAGAACGGATACAGCACCAGCAGCCCTTCGCTGGCGACAGAAACCGGAACCGCGAGTCGCGCTTGCTTCTCGACCGGGGGTGTGACGTTGAGACGGCGCAATGTGGCGGGGTTCACCAGCAGCGGCACTTCAAAGCGCGCGAGGAACAGCAGCGCGAGCAGCGTGACGCCATGCCAGATATTGAAGCTGAACTCGGGAACCAGGGCCATCGTCACACCTCTTTCGCCCGCGTGGGCTGATGCCCCGCATTATAGCATGCGCACCGTCCCGCTCAGGGCAGCGCGGCGCGTGGCGGCCGGGATGGGGGCAAAAATGCTCGGTGGAATGCTGGCGCGCAAAGGGAAACTGCGCTATAATGCGACTGGAACATATGTTCGCAATCGTGGCCCGCTCCAAACGTGTTCATTGACAGACACGAGGGGATTCTCTACACTACACCACGCTTGACCACGGGAAGGCATAAGCACAAGCGCCGGCAATCGGTCCGCCGGCGAAGTTGGCTTAAAGGAAGTAGAGGCACACACGATGGGGATTGTAGCCGGCGTCATCCGCGAGCGCGACATCAACCAGGAGCTTCAGGAAGCGTATCTCGATTACGCGATGAGCGTAATCGTCGCGCGGGCGCTGCCTGACGCGCGCGATGGGCTGAAGCCCGTTCACCGTCGCATTCTGTACGCCATGTACGATATGGGGCTGCGGCCGGGTACGCCGTACAAGAAAAGCGCCCGTATCGTCGGCGAGGTTCTGGGCAAGTACCATCCCCACGGCGACATGGCCGTGTACGAGGCGATGGTGCGCATGGCGCAGGATTTCTCGATGCGTTGCCAACTGGTCGACGGGCAGGGCAACTTCGGCAGCATCGACGGCGACGCGCCCGCGGCGATGCGCTATACCGAAGCGCGCATGACCGAGATCGGGCTGGAGCTGCTCAACGATATCGACAAGGATACCATCGACTTTGAAGAGAACTTCGATGGGTCGCTGACCGAGCCGAGTGTGCTGCCGGCTTCCTTCCCGAACCTGTTGGTCAACGGCGCCTCGGGGATTGCGGTGGGTATGTCCACCAGCATCCCGCCACACAACCTCGGCGAGGTGTGCGACGCGCTGGTTTACATGCTGGAGAACTGGGAGTCGCTCGACCAGATCGGCGTGCCGGAGCTGATGCAGTTCATCAAGGGACCGGACTTTCCGACCGGCGGCGTGCTCTACACCAGAGACAACGGGAGCGGCGAGGACCAGCTTCGCGCCGCCTACGCAACCGGCCGGGGCAAGGTCCGCGTGCGTGCCAAGGCGCACATCGAAGACCTGGGACGCGGGCGCAGCCGGATCATCGTCAGCGAGATCCCCTACCAGACCAACAAGACCAGCCTGATCGAGCGTATCGCCGTGCTGGCACGCGATGGGCGGCTTGAGGGTGTCGCCGATCTGCGCGACGAGAGCGACCGCAACGGGCTGCGGATCGTGATCGAGGTCAACCGCACCGCCAAGCCACTTGACGTGCTGGCCGAGCTGTTCCGGCAGACGCCGCTTGAAAGCACGTTCAGCATCATCAATCTGGCGCTGGTCGACGGCGAGCCGCGGATGCTGGGCCTCAAGCAAATGCTGCGCGTGTACCTGGAGCATCGGCTGGAAGTCGTGCGACGCCGCAGCGAGTTCGACCTGGCGCGAGCGCGCGAGCGGGCGCATATCCTGGAAGGGCTGCTGGTCGCGCTGGAGCATCTCGACGAGGTGATCGAGCTGATCCGGCGCTCGCGCACGGTGGACTCGGCCCACGCCAACTTGATGAAGCGCTTCAAACTTTCCGACGCGCAGGCGCAGGCGATCTTGCAGATGCAGCTTCGACGGCTGGCGGCGCTGGAGCGGCGCAAGCTCGAAGACGAGTACAAAGAGAAGATGCAACTGATCAAGATGCTCGAGGCGCTGCTCAAAAGCCCGCACATGATGCGTGTCGAGGTGGCGCGAGAGCTGCGGGAGATCCGGACGAAGTACGCCGATCCGCGCCGGACTGTGATCATCGAGGGGCCGGTGGGCGATATCCAGGCGGGCGATTTCCTTGGCCCGCGCGAAGATACGTGGGTCACGCTGACGCAGGGCGGCCTGCTGAGCCGCACGTATGAGGACAGCGCGCCGCGCGTCACCACCGAGGCAAAGGACGCGCCGCTGGCCATGCTGGCGAGCAACACGACCCACACGCTCTATCTGTTCACCGCGCAGGGGATGACCGCGACGGTCCCGGTCAAGCTGTTGCAGCAGACCGAGGATCCAGAGCAAGGGGTGCGCTACGACAAGCTCTGCCCGCTGACCGACGAGGACGAGTTGACCGCCGCGATCTCGCTGCCGGCCGAACTGGAAACGGGCTATCTGGCGGCGATTACGCGCCTGGGTGAAGTCAAGCGGCTGCGGATCGAAGACCTGCCGGGGCTATCGGCTAACGCGTTCAAGTTCATGGACGTGGAGCAGGGCGACCGGTTGATCTGGGTTGGCTATGTCGAGGACGACAGCGAGTTGGTGGTCGTCACGCGGCTGGGCCAGGCGATCCGCTTCCCGGTCAGCGATGTGCGGCCCACCGGTCTGGGCGCAGGCGGTATGCGCGCGGTCAAGCTGCAAAATAACAAGGACTTTGTGGTGGGGGCGGCTGTGGCCGATGAGCGCGCCAACGTGTGGGTCTGTACGGATACAGGGGTTGCCAAGAGCACGCCGCTGGCCGAATATCCGACCCAGGGCCGCGCGGGGCAGGGGGTCATCACGATGAAGCTGCCCGGCGACGCGAAGGGGCTGGCGGCGGCGACCGTCGGACGCCCGGATGACAACATTGTGCTGGTGACGAACAAGGGCAAGCCGAAGTACATGCGGATCGGTCTGGCGCCGGAGACGCGGCGCAGCGCCAAGGGCGACTATGTCATCTCGCTGCGGGCTAAAGAGGAAGTCGCGGGGGTGGTCAAGCTGATGCCGCGCATTGAGGTGCCCGACGTTCCCGCGCCCCAGGCCGAGAACGAGGAAACGGAAACCTAAGCCGACGCGGACCGGCGCGCGGGAAACCGGCTTGGAGGGACCGGGTCTGCCCGGCCCGTGATGGCTGACTCCGCCACTCACAGCGGGCGTGGCAAGTCTTACCAGCGATCCGGGCTGGCACATGGGTTTGTGTGTCTGTCACACCCCGCGGCCAGGCGGGGTCGTTTGACCGCGGCAGGTTTGCGCGGCGGTGCTGTGCGCGGCACAATCGTGCCCGGTGAGCCCTTATCTGGACTGGATCGTGAGCGATTGGCCGAGCCAACCGGGGCGGATGTGACGGGCGCGCAGGTGGGCGGGGCCCGGCGCGAGCTGCTGGGGCTGCTGGGGCGTTCCGGCACGTATGCGCTGAGCGATATCCTCAAGCAGGCGATCAACTTCCTGCTGTTGCCGCTCTACACGGCCTATCTGAGCACGGCAGACTACGGGGCGCTGTCGATCGCGCTGGCTGCCGCGGCGGTCCTGGAAGTGGTCTACGGGCTGGGGCTGCGCAGCGCGGTTGGCCGGCTGTACTTCGACCAGCGCGACGAGGCTCGCGTGCGGGCGCTGATTGGGACGCTGGCGGTCTTTCTGGCGGTGTTTGGCGCCGGGCTGAGCGTGCTATTGCTGGCGGCGGGTCCGGCGCTGTGGCCGCTGCTCGGCCAGGAAGGCGTTGCGTTTTCTCCCTATATTGTGCTGGTGTTGCTCACCGTGCCGCTGAACAATCTGGGGCTGTCGCTGGTGCTGCCGCTGTATTACGCGCGCGGTCAGGCGCTGCGCTACGCCGCGTTCAGCCTGTTCAGCTTTGGCGTGGTGACCGGCGCGACGGTGCTGTTTGTCGTGGGGCTGGGGCAGGGCGCGGTTGGGGCGCTGTGGGGGCGCTGGATTGCCGCGCTGGTCGTGCTGCTCCCGACGCTGGCGATCCTGACGCGCAATGCCGGACCGGTCTTCGAGCGGGCGCTGCTGCGCGAGGCGGTGGCGTTTGGCCTGCCGCTCGTGCCGCACCTGATTTCGGCCTGGGCGCTCAACTTCTCCGATCGTATTCTGCTCGGCCATTTCCTGCCGCTAGGCGACGTGGGACTATACGCGGCGGGGTACCAGTTTGGACTGCTGGTGAGCGTGATCATCACCGGGATCAACAACGCCTGGACGCCGTGGTATTTCAGGGTCAGCACCAGGCAGGGCGACGCGCCGGTCGGGCGCTTTGTGACCTATTACGTCATGCTGATCGTGGCGCTCGGCGCGGGGGCAGCGCTGCTGGCGCGCGAGGCCGTGGCGATCATGACCGCGCCCGCCTATCACGCCGCGTGGACGATCGTGCCGCTGGTCGCGCTGGGCTATGTGATCAACGGGCTGGTGGCGCGCTTTATGGATGTGCTGCTGCTCCACAAGCGGACCGGCGTTGTCCCGCTGACTACGGTCGCGGCGGGTGCAGCGAACATCGGCTTCAATCTGGTCGCGATCCCGCGCCTGGGCATCATCGGCGCGGCGTACGGGACGATCTTCGGGTACACCGTGCGTCTGGCGCTGACGTCGTTCATCGCGGCGCGCACGGCACCGCTGCCCTTCGAGTGGGGGCGGGTGGCGCAGGTGCTCGCGGTGGGGCTGCTGGTCGCCGCGCCGGGGCTGCTGCTCGACGCGGGGAGCGTGTGGCTGAACGTGCCGCTCAAGCTGGCGATTCTGCTGCTCTACCCGCTGCTGTTGGTGCTGACGGGCACGCTGGACGCGGCGGAGCGGCGCGCGATGCGGGCCGGATGGCGGCAGGCGCGGGCGCGGCTGGCGCGCGGGATGGGGCGATGACACGTTGGGTGTTCTTTTCGCGTAGTCAATTCCCAAGCACACACATCCGACTGCCTGGTGATGTCTTCGTGCCGCTGAGCGAAGCCGCGCGCGACGATCTGCTCGCGCGGGACCCCGGCGCACCGCTGGTCGATCTGCCTCCGTTCGGCGTGCTGCATGGCGCGGGATTAAGCGAGGCGTTCACCCAGGCACAGCGGGTCCTTGAGGTGCTGGCGGACGACTCGGCCTGGGCGCGCCTGCTGGTCTATCGCGGCTACGATCTGCGACCGATGGCGCTCAAGAACCTGTTTTTCGCATTGGAGGACGCAGCCTGCAAGTTTCACATTGCCCGCACTGCCGCGAGCGATCACGCTACGGACGTCGCGATCCTGCTGGACAGCGATCCGGCGGTGGCGCGCGCGGTCCGGGCGGCAGTGCCCGGCGTCGAGACGCCGCACGTCCGAACGGGCCGGGAGCGAGCCTGGCGCCAGCGTGTGCGACCTCTGGCACGCTTCGCCCGCGACCGCGTTTCGATCTGGCGGGCAACTCGCCCTGCGCCGCGTGACGACCGCCCGGTGATCACTTTTCTGGACGCGCCGCACCGGGCGCGGTTGCTGGCGCGCTCGCTGGCGCTGCTGGCGCCGGACCATCCCATTCACCGGGCGGGGTGGGGCGAGCGGCCCGATTTTCCGTGGCCCGACGATCTGCCCGTGCGTCCGGCAGCGGCGTACCGCTGGAATGCGTACACGCCGCGCGGCGCGGCAGGGCGCATCGCGCGGCACGTGCTCGGCACCCCGGCGCGGACGCGGCTGAACGCGTTCGGGCTGGATGCCATCGGATGGCTGCCGCCCGGCCTGCTGTGGACGCTGCGCTATACGGACATTCAACGCTATGCGGCGATGCTGGAAGCGTTTGAGGGGCTGGCCCGCGCCCAGCACCCCGCGCTGTGGATCACGTTGGAAGACCTGCTGGCGTTCGGCAAGTGCGCGGCGGCGGTCGGGGAGCGGCTCGGCGTGCCCACGCTTAACGTCCAGCACGGCATCATCGGCGCCTACCCGTACCGCACCGGGATCGATGTGGTCGGGACGTTCGCCGTGTTCGGCGAGGCGGACCGGCAGACGCTGATCGCGCGCGGGGCCGATCCGGCGCGTGTTGTCGTGACCGGACCGGTGCGCTACGATGAACTGCGCGCGCTCCAGGTGGATCGGGATGCCTTCCGGCGTGGGGCCGGGCTGGACCCGGCGCGCCCGGTGGTGCTGTTCGCGTCGCAGCCGGCCCAGCGCCTGGTGACCGGGGGCGGGCGGCGGGCGGCGCTGCGAGCGCTGGCACGGGCGGCGGCAGAAACCGGCGCGCAGGTCGTCGTCAAGGCGCACCCATTGGAAGACCGCGCCACGCTGCGGCACGCGTTGCGCGAGGCGAACCTGGACGCGCCCATCGTCGAGGGGCAGTTGTACGAGTGGCTGCTGGCCTGCGACGTGATGGCGACGCTGTCATCGACCGTGGTCTACGAGGCGGCGGTCGCCGGGCGTCCCGCGCTGCTGCTCGAATGGTCCGGCAACCCGGATGTCGCGGGCTACCTGGAAGCGGGGATCGGGCTGCGGCCTGCCGCGCCGGAGCAGACGGGGGCGGCGCTGCGCTCGCTGCTGGCAGACGAAACCCTGCGCGCGGCGATGCTTGAGCGCCAGCGAGCATTCGCGGCGCACCATCTGGCGGGGGCGGATGGGCGCGCCTCAGAGCGGCTGGCGGCGCTGGCGCGGGAGTTGATCGCGAGGGGAACGTGATAGACGAAACGCTCAAGGTGCTGGCGGTAGTTCCCGCGCGGGGCGGGTCGAAGGGCATCCCGCGCAAGAATGTGCGGCTGATGGCCGGTAAGCCGCTGATCGCATACGTTTTGACCGCGCTGCGGCAGGCCGAGACGGTGGGGCGGGTGGTTGTCTCGACCGATGACGAGGAAATCCGCGCGGTCGCGCTGCGCTATGGCGCGCAGGTAATCGCCCGTCCGGCCGAGCTGGCGGGCGACGCGGTCACCCTCGACCCGGTGGTCGCGCACGCGGTTGAGCAGGTCGAGGCGGGCGGTTGGCGGCCGGACGTGGTGCTGACCGTACAGCCGACCTCGCCCCTGCTGCGCCCGGAGACGATCGATCGCGCGGTGCGGCTGCTGGTCGAATCGGGCGCGGAGACGGTGATCTCGGTCGTGAACGACGCCCACCTGGCCTGGACGATGGACGACAGCGGCCGGGCTGTCCCGCTCTACGAGCGGCGCGTCAACCGCCAGCAGCTTCCGCCGCGCCTGAAAGAGACGGGCGGCGTGTTCGCCAGCCGCCGGGACGTGGTAACCCCAACCGGACGCATCGGGCGCGACGTGCGCTTGCTGGAGCTGGACCCGATCGAAGGGCTGGACATCGACGGCATCGCCGACTGGTGGGTGGCGGAGAAGGCGCTCAACCGGCGGCGGATCGTCTTCCGCGTGGATGGCAGCCGCGAGCTGGGAATGGGGCATGTCTATCGGGCGCTGACGCTGGCCGGGCACCTGCTCGATCACGAGCTGCTGTTCGTCATGCGCGCTGACCTGCCGATGGGGGTTGAGCTGGTGCGCGCCTCGCACTACCCGGTACAGACCTTCACGGGCGATCCGATCGCCGCGCTGGCCCAGGCGCGCCCGCACATTGTGATCAATGATATCCTAGATACAGACCTGGACTACGTGCGGGCGCTGCGCGATCGCGGCTGGTTCGTGGTCAACTTCGAAGATCTGGGGCCGGGCAACCACGCGGCGAATCTGGTCGTCAACGCGCTGTACAACCCGCGCTATCCGGAGCCGCATATGTTTTGGGGTCCGCGGTATGTGGACCTGCGCGACGAGTTCTACAGCGCGCCGGTGAAAACCGTCGAGCCGGACGTCCGGCGCGTGCTGGTGACGTTTGGCGGGGCGGACCCGGCCAACCTGACCGAGAAGACTCTGCGCGTGCTGGCGAGCCTGCCAGGTGATTTCGAGGTGCAGGTCATTTTGGGGCTGGCCTATGGCCCGCGCGAGGCGCTGCGCGAGCAGGTGGCCCGGCTGGGGCCGCGCTTCGAGGTGCGCGAGCAGGTGCGCGATATGAGCCGCCGCATCCACGCGGCAGACCTGGTCATTACCTCGGCGGGGCGCACCGTCTACGAGGTCGCCGCGATTGGGACGCCGTGCGTGGTGCTGTGCCAGAACGCGCGCGAGCTGCGACACCTCTTCGCGCTGGCCGAGAACGGTTTCGTCAACCTGGGGCTGGGCACTGAAGTGAGCGACGAGGCCCTGCGCGACACCCTGCTGCGCGTGATGGAAGACTATCCGGGCCGCCAGTTGATGAACCGGCGCATGCTGGCTGCCGACGTGCGCAGCGGCACGGCGCGTGTCGTCCGGCTGATTCTGGACAGCTATCAGGCATTCGAAAGCGAGCGAGAGCGATCATGAAACCCGTTCGAATTGGCGACAAGCTGATCGGCCCTGGTTACCCGACCTACATCATCGCGGAAGCAGGCGTCAACCACAAGGGCAGCCTGGAAGCCGCCAGGCGGATGATTGACGAGGCCAAGCGCGCAGGCGCCGACGCGATCAAGTTCCAGACGTACAAGGCCGAGAAGCTGGTCACCCGCACCGCGCCGCGCTATTGGGACGACCCCGAAGCCACCGGGACGCAGTACGCGATCTTCAAGCGGTCGGATTGTTTTGGCGAGGACGAGTACCGGGCGCTGTTTCAGCACGCGCAGAACGTCGGGATCACCTGGCTCTCGACCGCGTTCGATCTGGACGCGGTGCATTTCCTCGACGAGTTGGGGATGCCGGCGTTCAAGGTCGCCTCGGCGGACCTGACCAACTACCCGCTGCTGATCGAGATCGCCAAGACCGGCAAGCCGGTGATCCTCTCGACGGGCGCCAGCGAGCTGCCCGAAATCCACGCCGCGGTTGATTTTCTGCATCTGCATGGCTGCCGCGATCTGGTGCTGCTGTACTGCGTGCTGAGCTACCCCACCGCCGACGAAGACGCCCATCTACGCCGCATCCAGACGCTGCAGCAGGCGTTCCCGGATATTCCGGTGGGCTTTTCGGACCATACCGTGCCGGACGACTGCGTGATCGTCCCCTCGGCGGCGGTTGCCCTGGGCGCGATGTGTATCGAGAAGCATTTCACGCTGGATCGCTCACTGCCGGGTGATGATCACTATCTGTCGGTCGATCCGCAGCAGCTTGCCACGCTGGTGCGCAACATTCGCACGATCGAGAAGGCGCTCGGCAATCCGCACTTCGGCGTGCAGTCGGCGGAAGAGCAGGCTCGCAAATACGCGCGGCGAAGCATCGTCTCGGCGGTCTTTATCCCGATGGGCACGGTCATCACGCCGGATATGCTGATTATGAAGCGTCCGGGGACGGGCATCCCACCCGCCGAAGTGCCGCACCTGGTCGGGCGGCGGGCAACGGTGGACATCCAGCCGGACACGATCATCACCTGGGATATGGTCGATTGAGGCGCGGCACGGGTCGCGCAGGGTGCGCGGTCAGAACCAGCGCAGCCGGCGGAAGATGACCAGCAGCGTGCCCGTGATGAGGATCATCATCGCGACGACAAACGGCACCCCCCAACTGGCGCCGAAGGGCGGCCAGGTGTCGTCGAAGTTCATCCCGTAGAACCCGCTGATTACGGTCAGGATGCCGATCAGCACGGTGAAGATGGTCAGGCGGTTGACGACCACGTTCAGGCGGTTGGAGACCGCCGACATGTACAGGTCAATCACACCGGTCAGCGTATCGCGGAAGGTGGTGACCATGTCGGCGATCCAGAGCAGGTGGTCGGACACGTCGCGCAGATAGGGACGCAGGGCGTTCTGATCGATGAAAGGGTAGGTGTGGTGCGTCAGGCTGCTGAGAATCTCGCGCTGCGGCCAGACAGCGCGCCACATGTCGATCAGGGTGTTCTTGAGCTGAAACAGGCGGTTGAGCGACTCCTGCTGCGGGGCGGCGAGGACGCGGTTGCCAAGGGCTTCGATCTCCTCTTCGAGCGCGTCGAGCAGCGGGAAGTACGTGTCGACTGTGGCATCGAGCAAGGTGTAGAGCACAAAGCCGGGCGTCAGTTCGGGGAACGCGCCGAGACGTTCGAGACGGCGGCGCGTCTCGTCGATCACCGACTCGTCCGCGTTGCGCACGGTGACGACGAAATTGCTCCCCAGAAACACATCCAGCTCGTTGAACGTCGCTTCAAAGCCGTTTTGCAGCACCGGGTTGAGGATCAGGAACACATAGCCGGCGTACTCCTCAAGCTTGGGTCGCTGGCGCTGGTTGCGCGTGTCTTCGATGGCCAGCGGGTGAAAGCCGAACACATCGCGCATGATGGCGGCGTCGGCGTCGTCCGGCCCGATGATGTCAATCCAGAGCGTGCCCTCGGCTTTGTTGAACTCGCGCGGCAGATCCCCGGTGGAGATCGACTGCCAGCCGTTGTCCAGCCGAACCGTTGTGATCATAGCTCCCTCGCGCTCTCTTGCCGGCTGGCGGAAGGCGGCCCAATCAGACGCTCGACCACAGCCAGCAGACGCTCTCGCTGTCCGTCCCAATTGTACTGCTGTTGCACGAGCGCGCGCCCGCGAGCGCCCATTTGCGCGCGCAGCGCGTCGTCCTGGGCCAGCGTCGCCAGTCCCTGGGCGATGCTGGCCGGGTCTTCGATGTCCACCGCCAGTGCCGAACCTCCGGCCAGCTCCAGCCAGAAGGGGTTGGCATGCATGATCATGGGCAACCCGGCAGCCATGTACTCGAACAGCTTGATCGGCCAGTTGACCGTGCTGTTGCGCTGCGGGCGCAGGCTCATCAGGCCGATGTGCGCCTGCGCGAGCAGGGCAGGGACTTCATCATGGCGCACGCTGCCCGCCAGCCAGACGCGCTCGCCGGCTGCCGCCCGCAGGGCCGTTTCGTAACCGTCGCTCTTGACCGGGCCGATGACCCACAGGCGCACGTTCAGCGCGGGGTCGAGCCGGTTGACGGCTTGCACGCACTCCAGCACACACCGGTCAGGCTGGACCGATCCGGCATAGACGGCGATGATCGCGCCGTCCGCCGCGCGCTGCCCCGGGTCGGCGGCGAGCCACCGTGCCGGCTCGGGCACGTTGCGGATGATGGTCAGCTTGTGGCGCACGTGCGGAAAGCGATCCGCGATCTGCTCGAAGGCAGGCGTCACGGCGTCGAAAGCGCGCACCGCCAGCCGCTCATAGCGATCGTACAGCCACGCGACGGGCCGCCGGAGCGCGGCGGGCACCCAGTCTTTGTCGAGGATCTGGTAGGGCACGTGCTCGTGCACATCGTAGATCACCTTGCGGCCCTCGAGCCTGAGCAGCAGCCCGACCAACGTCATCTCCGGATCGTAGACGATGTACAGGTCGGCTTGCTCTGCGCGGGCGCGGCGCCAGACGCCCGGCAGCCGGAGCCAGCGCGTCCAGGCACGGCGGGCAGGCGGCCTGGGGGGCAGTGGCTTCAGGCGTATCCCATCGATGGTCTGGTCGGGCGCGCCGGGCGCGAGCAGCGTCACGCCGTATCCGGCACCGGCCAGCGAGCGCGCGAGCTTGTAGAACACGCGCGAGTCAAAGGGATCGTGCACGGTCGAGACAAAACAGACAGTCGGCATTGGCGCTCCAGCACGGTGGGCGGTCGGCCCCGAGCATGAGCCATGCTCTAGGCGGTTGGGGGCAATTGTAGCTTGGCGGCGGGCAAGCTTCCAGGTTCCTTGCCCCCGGCTGGCTGGGGCGCCCAACGATGTGCTGCACTGGCCCGCTTTCTCTGATCTATGTATGATAAGTTACATTCCATCCGTGATAGGCCGTGTGACTTGAGCTTCGTCATCGACAACGATTATTATTTGCTTGGCTGACTGGGGGGCGTGATGCGAGATCTCCGCCAGATTCACCGGGTTGAGCGAGCGAAATGGGACGAGCAGGCGCAGCGTGAGATTAATAGCCTGGGGGTTCTCCATGATCCGGACTTTCAGAGCTATGCTGCTCATGCCACCACCATGCGCGGGATCGCGGAGTTTCTGGGTGACCTGCGCGGTAAGCGCGTGCTGGAGATGGGCTGCGGGCTGGGGCACATCGCCGTCTTGCTGGCTCGAAGCGGCGCCAAAGTGACCGCCTTTGACATTTCTCCTATAAGCGTACTGGCCGCCTCGCGCCGTGCGTGCATCAACGGTGTAGAAGAGGGCCTCGATCTGGTTGTCGCTGCTGGTGAGGAGCTGCCCTTTGCCGACGAGAGTTTCGACGTTGTGTTGGGCAAAGGCGTGCTGCATCATCTGGACGTGTCGGTTGCGGCCGGCGAGCTATACCGTGTGCTCAAGCCTGGGGGCAAGGCGGCGTTTGCCGAGCCGATGGGGATGAACCCGCTGTTGAAATTCGTGCGGAACTATATCCCTTATCCGGAGAAGAACCCGCGCGGGGCCGACCGCCCACTGAACTACCGCGAGATCCGCGCGTGGGGAAGTCGCTTTGCACGGTTTCGTATTGAGGAATACCAGCTTCTCAGCATGGTTGAGCGCGGGCTGGGGTTCAATCGTCCGCTGCCACTGCTACGCAAGGCCGATGATTTTCTGCTGAGGCGCGTGCCGTTGCTCCGCCGCTACTGCCGGTATGTCTCGCTCTTCATGGAGAAAGCGTGACCAAAACCAGCCAGACACGATCTGGTGCCGGTAAGCGGAGCGTGTCTGGCTGCACACGCGGCGCTACAGCGAAGCGCGAATCGCTGCGGCCAGTTCTGTCGTCTGCGGGCCGGGCGAGACGTCCAGCGTGCGCTTGAGTTCGGCTTCCAGCCGCTCATACGTTTCGAGCGCGGCCTGGGGCTGGCCCAGCGCGCGATACAGCTCCATGATAGCCCGCGCCAGGTCCTCGCGTTCCGGGCTGGTGGCCGAGGCCCGCAGATAGCAGCCGAGGGCACTAAGCCGGTCTCCCCGCTTGGCATAGATGCGCGCCACGCCCGCCAGCGCCTCGGCATAGGTGGTCGCCAGCTCGCTGCGGCGCTGAACGACCCAATCCTGCTCCATCGTGCTCAGAAACGGCCCGTGATACAGTTCGATCGCGTTGTGATAGAGCGTAATGGCCTCGTCGTCTTCGGCGACCGCGGCGTTCTGGACCGCTTCTGCGAATTTCACCACGTCATAATGCAGCTCCAGGTCGGGCGACAGGCGGTAGAAGCCGGACCAGTATACGGTCAGGTCGGTGCCCAGGATCTCGCTGATTTTGCGCTTGGTGACGTGGAAAACGTTGGTAGCTTCGCGTGTGGAAAGCGTGGGCCAGAAGGTGCGGAAGATCTCATCGCGCGTGGTCATGCCGCGGTCCACGAAATAGAAGAACAAGGTGCGCGGCAAGACGCCGTCCCAGTGTGCGATCAACCGCCCGTTGATCAGAACGCGGCCCGGCCCGAGCGCCCGCACCTCCAGGATTGTCTTGTTGGCCGACTGGGCGTAGTCCAGCATCATCTGTGCAGGATTGACGGGCACCAGCGCAACTTTGGACTGGAGATCCTCATGCCACAGCAGCGCCATCGGCAGCTCGCGTCCGCCCAGCACCAGGCGGTTCCCGGTGGGAAGCTGCGCCGCCACCGCCGCCAGAAACTCGTTCGTATCTTCCTGTTCGAGCAGATCATATCCGTCGATGATCAGATTAACCGGGCTGTGCGCTGAAAGGACGCCGATCAGGGCTTCGGCTGCGGCGCGAGGCTGCGGGGGTAGCTCGCCAAACGAGCCATCAAGTTGCGTGCGGACCGCGTCCGACAACAGGCCCCGCAATCCGGAGAACGGGACGCGGGGTTTGGGAATGGCGAGGAACACGGTGTTTTCGGTGGGCGTGTCAAGCAGGGGGGCAATGAGACTGTGCTGCCCGTGAAAATCTGGATGCAGGATCACCAGGGTGATGCCGGGGTCCAGATTCTTGAGCTGGTCTCTGGCGTTGGAATAGGGATCCAAAGGTTTCATCATACACCGCTCCATCCTGCAACTCGGGCCAGGAAAACCGGATCAGCCGCCGCTGATTCAGATGTTATAGCCTTATACTGACACGCTTTATTGATTTCATTATACACGCATGAGGAAACGGGTACAACTCCGAATCGTCACAGGTCGATTATAACCTTGTTGGCTACACTTCAACTGACAAGGGACACTCGCATTAAGTGATCGTGTGTGACAGCGTGCGCCGGACAGAGAAGGTGGGGCTGTATTCGACTGCTGCGACCAGTGCAGCGACTGGTTTCGGGGCGTGCTGCTATCTGAAACCGGCCGATGGGACGACAATCGGGGTGCCAGGACCGGGCACAGGCGGCAACGTGGCCGTCGGAGCAGGGGTTGGGGTGCCCGTCGGCGTGAGCGATGGGGACGCGCTGGGCGTCGCGGTCAGGGTGGGGAGCGCAGTTTCGGTGCGGCCCATGGTTGGCGAGGCGGTGACCGCCGGTGTGGCAGTGTCGAACAACGTGGTGGTTTGCGTGGGCGTGGTCGTCGGCGTGCCGGCACCCGGCGGGCGTGTGGGCGCCGGAGTGCCCGGCGCGCGAAAGGTTGCGCAGGCCAGCACGCTGAGCGCGAGCAAGAGAAGGCTCAGAGCACCACGGCGCTGGTCGGCAGACATGGCAACGGTTCTCCTGGACGGGTGCGAGTGTGTCAGACGGCCGAGCGACGCACCGCCTCGACCACATTGGGCAGGCGCTCGATCTTGGCGAGGATGCGGGCGAGCTGCTTGATGTCGCGAATCTCCATCGTTAGCTCGAAGGTCGCGATGTTCTGGCGCGTGCTGATGTTGACGTTCGACATGTTGATATTCTCGTCGGCGATCACCGCGCCGATGTCGCGCATCAACCCCTCGCGATCGTAGGCCACGATCAATACCGGAACGGGATACGACTGCTCGCTGCCCGGCGGCCAGGTGACGTGAATCAGGCGCTCTGGCTCGTTGGTGTTCAGCACATTCTTGCAGTCCGCCCGGTGCACGGTGATCCCCTTGCCACGCGTGATGAACCCGGTGATCTCGTCGCCATAGGTCGGGTTGCAGCAGCGCGCCAGCGTCACCAGCAGGCCTTCCGTCTGGTCGATGCGCATCCCTTCGGCGCGCACCGGCTCGTTGAGGCGGGTCACGGTCGGCTCGAGCAGGCTGTGATCGTCGCTGGGCCGCTCTTCTTCAAGCAGACGCAGGCTGATCGTCGCGCCGGTGATTTCGCCGTAACCGATGGCTGCCATCAGATCCTCGGCGCGGGCAAAGCCGAGCTTGGCCGCGATCTCGTCTCGCGAGCGCGTCGCCATGCCCAGCTTGCGCAGCTCGCGATCGAGCACTTCCTTCCCGTCCGCGATGCTCTTTTCGCGATCCCGCCGGCGGAACCACTGCTTGATCTTGTTGCGCGCGCGCGATGTGCGGGTGTAGCCGAGGTCCGTGTTGAGCCAGTCAAGACTGGGTCCGCCCCGGTTTGCGGTCAGGATTTCGACCTGATCGCCGTTCTTCAGCGCGTAGTCGAGCGACACCAGCCGCCCGTTGACCTTGGCTCCCCGGCAGCGGTGACCTACTTCAGTGTGGATGTGATAGGCAAAATCGATCGGCGTCGCGCCTTCGGGCAAGTCCACAATATCGCCTTTGGGCGTGAAGACGTAAATGCGCTCCGGGCTGATCTCCTCGACCATCCGGGCGACAAATCCGTCGGCATCGGTGTCGTCGGTGTCCTGCTGGACCTCTTCCATCCAGCGGCGCATGCGCTCCACGCGCCGCTCGAAGGCCGGGTCCGAAGCGGTTGCCGAGCGGCCCTCTTTGTAGCGCCAGTGAGCGGCGATGCCATATTCGGCGTCCTCGTCCATCTCGTGCGTGCGGATCTGGATCTCCAGAATCTTACCTTCGCGGTCGCGCACGGCCGTGTGCAGGCTGCGATACGAGTTGTCCTTGGGAGACGAAATGTAGTCGTCGAACTCGCCCGAGATGGCGTGGAAGATGTTGTGAATGATCCCCAGCGCCTGATAGCACTCTGCGACCGTATCCACGATGATCCGGATGGCGCGGATATCGTAGATCTGGCTGAAGGGCAGGTTCTTGCGCTCCATCTTGCGGTAGATGCTGTAGATGTGCTTGGGCCGGCCCTTGATCTCGGCTTTCAGCCCTTCGCGCGCGAACTGCTCGCGGATGTACGCGATGGTGCGCTCCATGTACTTTTCGCGATCCGCCCGGCGCTCCTGGAGTTGCGAGGCGATGGCGCGGTAGGCTTCCGGATTCAGATAGCGGAAGGCCAGGTCTTCCAGCTCCCACTTGATCTGCCAGATGCCCAGACGGTTGGCGATGGGCGCGAAGATCTCAAGCGTCTCGCGGGCGATCTGCTGCTGCCGCTCCGGCGGCAGATAGTGCAGCGTGCGCATATTGTGCAGGCGGTCCGCCAGCTTGATGAGGATGACGCGGAAGTCTGACCCCATCGCCAGGAACATCTTGCGCAGATATTCCATCTCGCGGCTGCCGGCTTTGCCGCTGTGCATGCCGTCCACGCCGGTCGGCAGCGCCTTCAGCTTGGTGACGCCCGCCACCAGCTCCGCGATCTTCGGCCCGAACTCGGCTTCGATATCGGCGAGGGTCACGCCGGTATCTTCGACCACATCATGCAGCAGGGCGGCGGCGATGGTGGTGGCGTCGAGGTGCATGTCGGCCAGGATCTGCGCGACGGCCAGACAGTGGCGAATGTATGGCTCGCCAGAGTTGCGGAACTGGCCCTCGTGGGCTTGACGCGCACGCTCATAAGCACGCTCGATCAAAGCCCGATCGGCGTGGGGAAGCGCGGGGAGCGCCTCAAGCACACTGGAGAGATCCGAAGTCTTCGTCTGCACGTCCGCAGCCTTTCATCGACGCGGATTGTTAAAATAACAGTATAACGGTCGGCGGGTCGAGTTGCAATGGCTTGCAGCGATCTGGTGCCCGCACCGAGCGGGCGAAGGGCTTACCCGGCCGGGCTGCCGCTCCTTCGAGCAGGATGAGGCAAACGCACCGGTTTGCGTTATAGTTTAGGGCAGAAACCGTGCATCATCCAACCTGACAACGGAGGAAAGTGAACCGGTGGGCAGAACACGCACCCAGAAGATGGAGGCAGTCGCGCCGGCGGTGGCGCTGGACTGGCCTCGTCTCATTTCCATTGTGCTTGCCGCGCTGGGCGTTTTGGTGGCGGCGTACCTGGCCTGGGCAGAAGTCACCGGCAATGAGACGGTTTGCCTGGAGACCGGGGCGATCAACTGCGAAACCGTGCAGAACAGCGCCTATTCAGTCACCTTTGGGATCCCGGTCGCGGTCTTGGGTCTGGTTGGCTTCGTCGGGATGCTGGCGATTTTGCTGCTCGAAGACCAAATTCCGTTCTTTGCGACCTATGGGCGGACGCTCGTTCTGGCCGCCTCGCTGTTTGGCTTTGCATTTCAATTCTACCTGACGATTATCGAAGCCACGGTGCTGGAAGCGTGGTGCCAGTGGTGCGTCGCGTCATTCATCATCGTGAGCCTGATCTTCGCCATTGCCGTATACCGCCTGTACAAATTCCTGCAGCCGCTGCGTGTGTAGGCCGCAGCGCACACCGCCGAAAACAAAACGGACTGCCGAGGCGGTCCGTTTTTTCTGCGGTTTCGATTGCACCCGGCTGCCGCTCGCGCGTAGTGTCAGTCGTTGGTGCTGTGCTGCTGCAGCGTGCGGGCGAAGATATCTTCGCGCTCGGCGTGGCGCTTGTTTTTCTTCATGCGGCGCTTGTTCGCGCGGGTGCTCGGAAAATCAAGGTCGGCCTTCTCCAGAGCCTGGCGCAGTGCCAGCTCCATCGCTGTTGGCAGGTTCTCCTCAGGCTCGTCATCGGCATAGGCTGCCTGAGCAGGCTCCTCCAGCGCGCGCACGCTGAGGTCGATCTGCTTCTTGCGGCGGTTCACGCCGATGACCTTGACCTCGATCGAGTCGTCAAGCTGCACGACTTCCGACGGATCACCCACATAGCCCTTGGCCAGTTCCGAGATGTGCACCAGGCCCGGGCGCTCGGCGCCGAAGTCCACGAAGACGCCGAACTTCTCCACGCGCACGACCTTACCGGTGAAGACGCTGCCGACTGTAATCTCATCCCACGAGACCGACGGGGGCTTGAGCATGGTCAGGCTGATCCGCCCGCGCGCGCGGTCGATTTCCTGGACCCAGACGGTGACGCGGTCGCCTTCGTTCAGGACGTCTGTCACGTTCTTAACGTGCTTGTCCGATAGCTGAGAGATGTGGAGCAGTCCCGGCCGCCCAACGCCAATATCCACCAGGGCGCCAAACAATTCGATCTTTTTGACGGTCCCTTCGAGTTGCATTTTGGGGGTGAGGTCGTCAATCGAGGTGGGCGCTGAATTGTCGGTCGTCATGTGACTGGCTCCTTGTCCGTGCCGTGGTGTTTCGTGGGGCGGATTATACCTGTTCCCTGTGTGGCGGTCAACGGTTCGTTTGCGGTTTTTGGGCGGCAGAGCGCCGCTCAACAGGCGCCGGCCAGCCCGACAGGCCGGCGCCTGGCTGGTTCGGATGGTGACGCTAGCTGCTGGCCTGAAGCTCCTGCTGGATGATAGCGTCGAAGACTTCGAACGGCTGCGCGCCGAAGGGATAGACGACCCCGTTGATCACAAAACCGGGTGTGCCACGGAAGCCGTACATCTGCGCCGTCTGGAAATCCTGGATGATCTCGTCGAGATGGCGTTCTTCGGCCAGGCAGGACTCAAACTCGCCGACATCGGGCAGGCCGATTTCCTCGGCAAAGCCGACCAGCGTTTCCTGGCTGAGCGTCGGCGGCGAAGACTCGCGGTGAATGTCGAAGATGCGGTTGTGCATCTCCCAGAACATATCCTGATCGTTAGCGCACTCGGCGGCCATCGCCGCGCGGACCGAGTCTTCACCGAAGATGGGGAAGTCACGGTATACGAAGCGCACTTCGTTCGGATACTTCTCCAGAATTCTGGGCAAAGTTTGCTCGTAGAAGCGTCCGCAGTAGCCGCACTGGAAGTCCGAGAACTCGACGATCGTCACCGGGGCGTCGGCCGGCCCGCGGAAGGCATCATTGTCTGCCGTGATGTCGACCGGAATCGGCGTCGGCGTGGGCGGGATCGGCGTGTTGGTAGGGATCAGCGCCGCCACCCGCGTGCTGACCGACTGATCCACAAGCTGCGCCAGGTCGTCGCGGCTGAGGCCGTCACCGCCGCTGGCCAGGGAGGCGCTGCCGCTGACCTGGGTCGCGACGGCGCTGTCGATCATATCTTGCAGGGCAAGGCGGCCGGTTTCCGGGTCGCCAGGCGCCAGCCCCAGCGCGCTGACCTGCGTGCCAACAGCTTCGTTCACGGCGGCGCGCAGCGCGTCGTCGTCCAGGCTGTCATTGTCGGAAAGGAGCGTCGCGATCAGCAGGCCGCCGAGCAGAAACGCTGCGGCGGTCATGATCAGGGTCAATGTCGAGCTGCCGCCCCCGTTCATCGCCTGGGGCACAGGGCGAGGTGGGGCGTCGCGCAGCGACACAGGTTTGTCGTTTTCAGGGGTGGGATGCTGCGACGCTGAATGTTCGGCCATGGTGGTCCTCGTGTCTGCTACCGGTACAGTTGGGTTCGCCGATTATACGAAGGGAGCGCGTTCTTGACAATCGCAAACGTGCCGCGCCGGGAGCTAAATCCCGGCGCGGCACTGGCGTTGAGGTCGGCGCGGTGGAGAGGATCAGGCGACGTCCTCGTCAACGAATGTGTCGGCGTCGTCCGCCGCGAAGACGTGCTGCAGCGGCATGATGTTGTAGGACTGCCGGATCAGGGTCTCGATCTCGTACATCAGGTCCGGGTTGTCGCGCAGGTATTCTTTAGCGTTTTCGCGCCCCTGGCCGATCAGGCCATCGTTGTAGCGGAAGAAGGCGCCGCGCTTTTCGATAATCCCGGTTTCGACGCCCAGGTCGATCACATCACCTTCTTTGCTGAAGCCTTCGTTGTAGAGGATGTCGATCTCGCACTGGCGGAAGGGTGGGGCGACCTTGTTCTTGGTGATCTTGACGCGCGTGCGATTGCCGATCACCTCATCCTTGCGCTTGATGGCCTGGATGCGGCGGATGTCGATGCGCACGCTGGCATAGAAGCGCAGGGCGCGCCCGCCTGTAGTCGTCTCCGGGTTGCCGAACATGACGCCGATCTTCTCGCGCAGCTGGTTGGTAAACAGCACGGCCGTGTTCGACTGCTTGATCGCACCGGACAGTTTGCGCAGCGCCTGGCTCATCAGCCGCGCCTGCAGGCCAACGTGGCTATCGCCCATCTCGCCTTCCAGCTCGGCGCGTGGGACCAGCGCCGCCACGCTGTCGAGCACCACCACGTCGACAGCACCGCTGCGCACCAGCGCATCGGTGATCTCCAGCGCCTGCTCGCCCGTGTCCGGCTGCGAGATGTACAGGTTATCCACGTCGACGCCGAGCCGCTGCGAATAGATCGGGTCGAGCGCGTGCTCCATGTCGACGAAGGCGCAGACCCCGCCCATTCGCTGAGCCTCGGCGATGACGTGCAGGCAGAGTGTCGTCTTGCCGGAGCTTTCCGGGCCGTAGATCTCGGTGACCCGCCCGCGCGGGATTCCGCCGACGCCGAGCGCGAGATCGATCGCCAGCGACCCGGTTGGAATGACATCCACCTGCAGGTGCGACGCGTCGCCCAGCCGGACGATGGTCCCGTCTCCATATCGCTTGGTCAGTTCGCTAAGCGTGTTGTCCAGTGCTTTCAAGCGGGCCTCGTCAGGCATCGCATTTTCTCCACTTTCAGATATCAATCGCGCATGAGGGCGATGGGACGAAATTCAGACTAGCTCAAGAATAGCACAGACGTTCTAATTTGTCAACAGGCGCCGGGACCTGCTTGACCGCCACAGATACAACACCCCCGCCGGTCCTTTGAGCAGGCGGGGGTGGCGTGACAGTTGAGATGGATAGGGGCTATTCAAGCACGAGGTCGAGCGTGAAGGTGCCCTGGGTTCCCCCGACCTGCAGTCCGTAGTGCGTGGCGATGATGTAATATGTGCCGGTGAAGGCGAGGGTCTGGTTCTCGATAGCCGAGTTGCGGTTTTCGCCCGGCACGACATCATCGTTGAAGGCGATCTGGATGCCATCCGGCGAGATGAGATAGAGCGCCGGGTCGAGCGTGCCGCCGGTGGCGTTCATGGCGATGCTGACCACGTCGCCCTGCTGCGCCTGGAACGAGTAGAGCAGGTAACGCTGCTGGTCCGTGATGCTGCCCGAAACTGACGAGCCGTAGCTGATCGGGATGGCGCTGTCCAGGCGCGTCTGGTAGCTGAGCGACGAGGCATTGGTCATGTTGAAGAAGCCACCGGGGCCGGCCGTCGCCGTGCCATCCGGTCCGACTTCGAACGTGATCATGAAGCGGGCATCGGGCGCGATCTGCTGCTGGGTGTTGACGATGGTCTGCTCCAGAACGACGGCGGTCAGATTGAAGGTGACCGGGGCTGTGTCACCGCACGGGTTCTGGTACCAGACCTCAATTTCATAGGTGCCGGGCACCAGGCGGTTCGGCGGCCAGTAGATGTACGATACCGGGCTGGTGGTCGGCTCCAGGCAGCCAACGTTGCCGTCAGCCGCCAGGATGCCACCGCTCACCACCTGCGGGGTGTCATCGTAGACCGCGTCCCCATTTGGATCGCGGATCAGGAGCTGAAGGTCGGCGACCGTGTTCCAGGTCAGCGTGACCTCGATCGTGCCGGCGGGCAGATCCAGGTCCAGGCCCGTTTCTTCGCTCACCGGCGGCGGCGTGGCGCCAGAGCTTTGCGTTACCCGCAGGCTGTACTCGCCTTCGGTTCCGCCGATCGCCAGCGCGTAGCGGCTCACGATGACCGTGTACGTGCCGTCCGATGGTAGCACGACCTGCAAGGCGGAGTCGGTTGTCTCGGGGCTGGCGTCTTCGTTCGACCCCAGGACGTTGTTGTTCGGACCAAACAGCGCCACCGAGGTATCGAGGCTGCCCGACTGCGCGTTGACGATAATATCCACGGTCGCGCCGGCGGTGCCCTCGAAGGTGTACGCCCGCGCGGGCGCCGCGTTGGTGATCAGGCCCGAGACGGTGCTGCCGATCGCGATAGGCTCGGCCTGCCCCAGCAAGTTCGAGAAGGTCGTGAAGTCGAGACCGGCGTTGACCCCGCCGTTCACCAGCGACCAGGACGCATCTGGCGCCAGTTCCAGGCGCGCCACGTATTCCTGGCCGGGGTTCAGCGTGCCGGTAATGCTCTCGGCTTCTTCGCCGTTGGCGCTGGCGCTCACAGTGAAGACCTGCGGACCGCCCACGTCGCAGGTGTCGAGATAGTAGATGATGATCTCGTAGCTGCCCGCGGGCACATCACCCGCCGGCCAGGCGATAGTCTCGGTGGGGCTGTCTGCGATGGCCCCTTCGCACGTGCCGTTCACGTCCGCATCGAGCGTGCCGCCGCTGGGCGAACCGGGGCTAAAAGCGTGGACCGTGCCGCCGACCGGATCGCGCACTTCCAGGTTGAAATTGACCGCGGCGTTCCAGGTCAGCTCGAACAGCAGGCCGCCGTTTTCGAGGGTGACCATTTGCCCGCCGACCTGCTGGATCCCGCTCAGGCGCAGCGTGAACTGCCCGCCCGCATCCCCTTCCGCGCCGCTGCCGCGCATCACGGCGATGTAGTAGGTGCCCGTGCTGGGGATATTGATGTCGGCCAGCGCGGCAGTACCGGGGCTGCTCGTGTCCGCATCGGACGCAACGACGTTCCCGCGCTCGTCGGTCACGATTACCACCGGGGCCAGGTCATCAACGTTGGTCGACACATCGATGGTCAGTGTATCGCCTGCGCTGGCATTGACGGTGTAAACCTGGATGAAGGTCTCGGAGTTCAGAGTCCCGGTGACCACGTCACCGACGACTAGCTGGCGGCGGACGGTGTCCTGGGCGAAAACTGGCGAAGCGATTAGGCCCGCAGCCAGAGTCAAAACCAGAATCGCCAGCCCGGCCCGGCGCAGGGCCAGGCGCGTGAACATGCTTAACTCTGTTTTGGCGTTCATCATCTGCATCCCAGTAGTCACTCCTCATTGGTGGCGTCAGTACAATGACTTTCGCTCACATGCATGTTCCGAGTGTAGCCGAAACACAGGCGATCCGCAAAGGTTGAAGGGTTGTGTTCAGGCAATAGCGGGGCAGTCGTAGGGCAGGGTCGCCCCACGCCGTGCGTGCTGAAGCGACGACGGGATGCACCCCGCGCGCGATTTCAGTCTCCCGCAGGGCGGGGGGTCGCCGCGACGGTGCCGCCCAGCTCGACGAAATTGGTCGTGCCGGCCCGGACGCTGATGTCCTGCGCGAAACGCCGCCCGTTGAGCGTCACGCTGATCGTGTACTCGCCTTCCGGCACGTCGCCCATGGCGAAGTTCTCGCGCCAGACCGGGTCCGGGTTGACTTCCCAGCCGAACCGCTGATCGGGGGACCGTTTGGGTGCGATGTAGGTGGTGGTTGTCTGCACCACGCGCCCGCGCTGCGTCAGGGTCACGGTGACATCTTCGGCCAGCGTGCCGTCCGGATAGGTCACCCGTCCGGCCACGACGCCATGGCCGACATAGGGCACGATCCACAGCAGGGGGTTAACGACCGAATAATAATTGTTCTCGCCCAGGCGGACTTCCAGGTGCACGTGCGGCCCGCTGACATCGCCCGTGCCGCCGATCAGGCCGATGGTGTCGCCCTGTTCGACATGCACGCCTTCCTGGACCAAAATGACCGACAGGTGTGCGTACAGCGTCCAAAGCTTCTGGCCCCGGTAGCCGATGTCGTGCTCGATGATGACGACATTGCCGTAGGCCGGGTAGATCCCCTGCTGGTTGCCGTCGATCGATTCCGCGCCGTTGTTCGCCCAGATGACCGTCCCTGACGCCACGGCCCGCACGCGCTCGCCCACAGGGTTCGGCATATCGACCCCATGATGCACACGCCACTCGTTGCGCGGGCCGTCGGAGCCAAACGGGTAATAGAAGAGGCTCTCGCTGTTGGCGCTGGCGTCGACGGGGCGCTTCATCCAGTAGTGATCGTTGATGTGCAGGCGCAGCGGCGCTTCTTCCGGCGGCGGCTGGTAGCCGATGGGGGTGGCGTTCCAGGCGATCGGCAGCCCGGTCGGGCTGGGGATGGGGGTCGGGCCGGACGCGGTCGGGGCGAGCGGCGTTGGCGTCAAGTCCGGCGTGGCGGTGGGCGTGGGCCAGGGTGTGTATTCCAGCCCGGCAGGCGCGACGAGCGGCTCGGCGGCGGGATCGGTGGGCGGCAGCGCCGGGACGGTCGCGGTCGTGTTCGCCGGGTCGATGGTGGGCAGCAGCGTCGCGGCAGACGCAAGCTGGGCGCGCAACTCAAGCTGCCAGGCCTGCGGCGAAGCTTCGCCGGGCGTGCTTGTGGGGGCCGGCACGGAAACCGTGATCTCCGGCTTGACGTTCTGCCAGATGTACAGCCCGCCGATGGCGATCAGCGCGAGAAGGATCAAGACGCCCTGCAGATTGCGGCTGCGTTCCATCACTCTTGTCCTGCCGCCGCGCTACTGCTGATCCGGCGGGATAGGCGTCGCCGTGCGGCGCACCTCGGGCGTGGGCGACGCGGTGGGCAGTGGCGGCGGGGCCGGGATGTTGGTTGCCGCGATCAGGAAGGCGTTCAGCTCATCCGGCGTGTACAGCTCCAGCATGGCGTCGCGCCAGCTCAGGTTGTCCGTCTTGCGGAAGACCCAGAACTGGATGGCCCCGAAGTTGTGCTGCCACGTTCGCTGCGCAGGGACGCGCTCCCAGCCATAATCCTCGGCGATCTGCGTCAGATCGACGTAATAGCCGGGGGGCGGCAGGTCTTTCAGGCGACCGCCGCGCTCGTAGTCTTCGGGCGATCCGCTGCTGCGCGCGGTGAAGTCCCAGGGCAGGTCGCGCAACGGCTCGCCGAACGCGCCGCCCTGAGCCTCTTCCGCCACACGGACATAGACCCGCCAGTACGTGTTTACCTCGATGTCCTCGCGCACGATCTCGATCGGCGTCGGCGGAGGGAGATAAATCAGATCGCGGTTGATGGCGATGGCGCGGCCCGTATAATGCCAGTTCTCGCGCGGCTCGCCCGGTTCGGGCGGGCGGCCCTGCGGCCAGAAGGCGTCTTCGAGCGTGCCGAGGAAGTCGTAGCGGACCTGCTCCAGCACGGCGATACGCATCGCCTCAAAGGATTCGTTCACCCGGCTGGAGAGGCGCGGGAGCGGCGCGGTGACGCCGTTGAGCAGCGCCAGCCCGTACAGCCCGGTAGTCTGGGGGCGCTCGTCTTCGATGTAGAGCGGGTCGGGCACATCCGGGCTGGGGGGCAGACCGCCGCTTTGGACAAAGCCGGCGGGCAGCGGCGCGCCGGTCCAGTCCGGGTCTTCGGCGCGGCCCGGCAGCGATGTGGCATCGGTCGCCGCCCCGAAACTATCCGGCGACTTGGCGATAAGCTGCGTGCGGCGGTCGATGTCGAGCGTGTAGAGCACGCTGGCATCGTTTGGCGCCCAGGCGGGCATCCGCCCGCGCCCGATGAGCGTGGGTGACTCGTCGGGGCGATCCACCCACTTGTAATAAACGCCTTCCACGCCATTCACGCGCGCGGTGTAGGCGATCCGCGTGCCGTCGTGGCTCCAGGTGGGGTGCGTCTCGTTGATGTCCGCCGTCCGGGTCAGGTTCAGGGCTTGCTGCTCGCGATCGGCGTTGGGGTTGTCCAGGTCGAAGATCACAATTTCCTGGTTGCCGTTGCGCCAGGTGACGTAGGCGATCTGCCGCCCCTGCGGGGACCACGCCGGCTCGGTATCGGGCGCCGGCGAGGTCGTCATCTGCACCGCTCCGTCGCGCGCGGCGATCTCCGGATCGGAACTGATAATGTAAATGTCGAGGCTGCGCGTCTGGTCGTTATAACCTTCATACGCGATGAAGGCCCCGTCCGGGCTCCAGGTGGGCGCGCCCTCGAACCCCGGCGTAAACGTCAGCCGGCTGATCGCCCCGGTCGCCAGTTCCAGGACGTACAGCTCCCAGTTGCCGTCGCGCCGGCTGGTAAAGGCCAGCCGCGTTCCATCCGGACTCCAGGCCGGGTCGCGGTCGTCGGCGGGGTGGTTGGTCAGGCGTAAAGGCTCGGTTTCGCCCACGCCGAGCGCCCAGAGATCCGTCTGTCCGCCGGTACGCAGCGTAAAGACGACGCTCCCACCGACCCGCAGGGGGTCAGGAACCGGGGTAGGGGTCGGGATCGGCGTGGGGAAAATCGCGGTGGGGATGGGCGTGTTGCCGCTCGCTTCGGGCCACGCGCCGGCGATACCCGCCGGGACGCTTGGCGCATCGTCGTCCGTGGTCTGCCAGATGACGACCGCCAGAAGCGCAAGCAACAGCAGGACGGCGAAGGCGCTCAGCGCGCGGTTTTGCGCGCGCAGGGGATCTTCGGCGACGGCTGGCCGAAGCTCGGCGGCGGCGGCACGCTGCGCCATGCGATCGCGGCGCCCGGCAACCGTCTGGGTGATCTGATAGGCCTGCTCGGCGGTACGCCGCGTGCGCCTGGCCGTCCCCAGGATCAGCCCTGCTGCGCCGACCACAACACCGGCGATCGCGACGATCAGGCCGATCAATCCATTCTTGAGGTGCGCAGCTTGCTGGACCGCTGCCAGCGCCGCCCACGCGCCCACGCGCAGAAGAGCGTTACCCAGCCGGTCGGTGACACGGAACGCGCGAACAAGCATGATGCTTTCTTAACCTCTGCGTACGCTGCCCGCTGGCGGACGGCCCCCAGTCCGGCTGCGGATTCTACAGAAAAAGGATCAGCGGGGCAACATCCGCGATGTCCCACCCTCATACCAGCTCGTCGGCGTAGGCAAAGAGCGCCGCGGCGCCGCCGGTATGCCAGAACAAAACGCGCTGATCCGGTCTGAACTGGCCGCGCCGGATCCGGTCGATCAAGCCGGCCAGCGCCCGCCCGGTGTAGACCGGGTCGACCAGGATCCCCTCGTGACGCGCCAGCAGGCGGATAGCTTCGCGCTCCGGCTCGCCCAGCACGCCATAGCCGCCGCCGCGATAGCGGTCATCGACCAGGGCGGGCGGCAGGTCGAGGGAGTCCAGGCCCACCAGCGCGGCGCCGTCGCGCATCAGCGCGCCGATGCGCGGCGCGAGCACATCCTGGGGCTGGTCGACGCTGATGCCGTAGATGGCGGTCGTCCGCTCCAGGCCCGTGAGCTGCGCGCCCAGCGCCAGCCCGGCCTGGGTGGCGCCGGAGCTGGTCGCGAACACCACCGCGTCGAACGGCGGCTCTCCCGCCATCTGGTCGGCCAGCTCCAGGAACGCGGCAGCATAGGCCACGACGCCGTAGGCATTCGAGCCGCCGTAGGGGACGGTGTACGGCACGCCGCCGGCGGCGCGGACCTCGGCCTCAACGCGGGCCAGCCCGGCGGCATAGGGCGCGCGTTCCTCGGTCCAGTGGATGGTTGCGCCGAGCAGGTGGTCGAGCAGCAGGTTGCCGTTCAAGGCGGCGGGCGCTACACCCCCCGGCGCATAGAGCACCAGGTGGCACGCCAGGCCACAGCGCGCGGCGGCTGCCGCCGTTTGCCGGGCGTGGTTGGACTGCGTCGAGCCGGCGGTGAGGACGGTATCCGCGCCCTCGCTCAGCGCCTGCGCCATCAGGTATTCGAGCTTGCGCGTCTTGTTCCCGCCCGTCGCCAGACCGGTGAGATCGTCGCGCTTGATGTACAGCGCCGGGCCGCCGAGCGCCCTCGTCAGATTCGGCAGCGGCTCGACCGGCGTGGGCAGGTGCGCCAGCGCAACACGCGGCAGGCGGTCTAGCGCGGTTCGGAATGCTTCGGATGCGGGCATGGTTGCGGTCCGTCTCGTGCTGTGCAGGGATATTGACTGCTATTATACTCGACCGCGGGATCCGCACGAACGGCGCCGGAGCGCGCCAGGAGTTGGAGATGGGGCTGTTGAGCGACGAAGCGCGCACTTTCCTTCAGAAACCGCTGCTGGCGCGCATGAGCACGATCGACGAGCAGGGTTACCCGCACACGGTGCCCGTCTGGTTCAAGCTGGACGGTGACGACATCGTGATCATCGCGGTGCGCGACACCCGCAAGGTGGGGCATATCGCGCGCAATCCGAAGGGCGCCGTGGTGGTGGGCGGAGACTCCGGCGACGGCGGGGGATATCTGCTAAAAGGCGAGTTCTCGGTCGAGGAAGACCCCGGGCTGTATTGGATGAAGACGCTGACCTATCACTACGAGGATGAAGCGCAGGCGGCGAAGGACGTCGCCGCGTGGAGCGACCTGGACATGATCGTTATCCGTCTGAAGATTTGCAAGGTGATCAAAGTCGCATGAATCAAGCGACCCCGCCAATCCGATGCGGGGTCGCGTGCGTGGAGCGGATCAGTCCTTCTTGCCGAAGCTGCCGCGGCTGCGGATGGTTGGGCTATCGGCCCGGCGCGATGAGCCGCCGCCGAGTCGCTGGCCGAAGAAGCCGCCCGGACGGCGCAGGCGTGGCCGGCCAAAGACACCCCGGCTGCGGATCAGCGGCGAGTCGTAGCGGCGTGTGCCCGCGCCGCTGGGCGAGCCAAACGAGCCGCCGCTGCGAAGATCCGGGTCGTCGTAGCGGGGGATCTCGCGGCGCGAGTTCAGGCCACGCGCGCCGGCGCCCATCAGGCGCGGCAGGATGAACAGCGCCACGATAAACATGAGGCCGAACAGACAGAGCGTGCCTAGATTGTCCATGGTGGGTCCTTTCTCGCCGCTCGCGCTAGCGGATCGCGAAGCTCACCGAACCGGCTGGATTGCCGTTGACAAACAGCTCGGCCTCGTAATCCCCCGGCTCGAAGGCAGCGCCTTCGACCGGCTCGAAGAGGAAGTTCACACACGTATCCGAGTAGTCCTGGTCAGCGGTGATCTCCTGCGTGTCTTCAACGGGGGTATCGCCCTGGTAGAGTCGCACGAAAAGCGTCGCGCCGGCAGGCACGTCGCTGTCTTCGGCGACCACGAAGATCGTATCCGAGCGCTCGAAGGTCGTGGTGTGATCCACGGCACACCCGTTGCGGTCCACGCTGGCTGCCGAGTAGATCGGGCCGATATCCGCACCGAGCACGTTCTCCGGCGGCACCCCGGCGGGCAGATCGTCTGCCTGGCGAATCGAGGCGTTGCTGTCATCGCCCGAATCCAAAAGCTGCGGCAGAATGAACATCGCTGCCACAAAAAGGATCAGGCCGATTACCAGCGTGCCCTTGCCCAGGTTCAGGCCCTTCTTCTCGGGCTGGGGGGGGGCGTTGGACGGGTTGTGTTTGCATGCTCTCTCCTGACATTTCGGCTGCACAAGGCGGCCATGATCTTTCATGTGTTGTGTGCCTGATCGTAGGCGATTACAGGGCGGGGCGAATGAGGCAGGTGGTGGAGACACGCGGGAGATTTTTGCATGGGTGAGGTGGCCTAGCATGACGGCGGTGAGACGAGCATGAACGAGCAAGCCGGGCTGCCGGACCTGCCGGAGCGCGGCGCGGTGGTGCTGATCACGGGCGGGCGGCGCGCGGGCAAGACCACGCTGCTCCTGGCGGTGCGCCAGGCGGCGCTGGCTGCCGGGCTGAGCGTCGGGGGAGTGCTGTCGATGGCACGCTTTTCCGGCGCGGAGAAGACCGGGATCGATGTCATGGACGCGGCGAGCGGGGCGCGGCGACCGCTGGCGACGGCGACCGGCGCGCCGCGCGGCCCGATCCACACGGGGCATTACACGTTCGACGCGGGCGGTCTGGCGGCGGGCCTGCGCTGGGCGGGTGCCGGTCAGGGGGCCGATCTGTTTATCGTCGATGAGCTTGGCCCGCTGGAGCTGGTCAAAGGCGAGGGGTGGGCACCCGTGCTGCCGATGATCCGGGCGCGCCGGTTCGGTGTGGCGCTGGTCGTGGTGCGACCGGAGCTGCTCGACCAGGTGCAGCAGGCGCTTGATTTGTCTCCGGATGCTCTCGTGATCCGGGTGACGCCCGATACACAGCCGCGCTGGATCGAGCGTCTGAGCGCGTGGATCGCGGGGCGAGCGCGCGGTTAGGCGGCGCTGGCTTCGCTATCGAGGCCGAGCACGCTTTCCAGCACCATCCCGACCAGGCCCATGACGATGCCGCCCAGGATCGCCCAACCCAGCCCATCGACCTCAAAGCGGCCGCCGGAAAGCGCGTCGGTAATCAGCAGCATCAGCCCGTTGACCACCAGATAGAACAGCCCCAGGGTCAGGATGATCAGCGGGCAGCTCAAGATGGTGATGACGGGCTTGACCAAAGCGTTTACCACACCGAAGATCAGCGCCACGACCAGCAACGCACCGATCTCGGTCTCGACGTGGATGCCGGGCAAGACGTACGCCGTGATCACCAGCGCGATCGCGTTGACCACCAGGCGCAGTACGAATTGAGCCATTGTCCGTCCCTCGCGCACTCGCTGAAAGCTACGTAAAAGGTACACCCGGCGGCTGTCGTTCGCCAAGCCCGCCGCCGATTCAGGAGCCGGGCTGCTTCGGGGCTTCGACTCGCCCGAAATTGTAGTAGGCCGCGCAGGCGCCTTCGGACGACACCATCGGCGCGCCGAGCGGCTTGCGCGGGGTGCAGAGCGTCCCAAAGGCGGGGCACTCGTTGGGCCTGAGCACACCCTTCAGCACATCCCCGGCGCGGCAGAGCGGCGATTCCTGGGTGTTGATGTGCTCGACGGCGAAGCGTTGCGCGGCGTCGTAGGCGGCGAACTCGGGGCGCAGCCGCCACCCGCTGGATGGGATCAGTCCGATGCCGCGCCAGTTGCGGTCGCACTCCTCGAACACGGTGGCGAGGAGCTGCTGGGCGGGCCGGTTGCCCTCGCGCGTGACGGCGCGCGCGTAGGCGTTCTCGACCTCGGCGCGCCCTTCCTCAAGCTGGCGGATCGCCATGCGGATGCCGTGCACCAGGTCAAGCGGCTCAAACCCGGTGACGACCATCGGCACGCGGTAGCGCGCCGCCAACGGCTCATATTCCCAGTAGCCCATCACGGCGCAGACATGCCCCGCCAGCAGAAAGCCCTGGACGTACACTTCCGGCGCGCTGAGCAGCACGTTGAGCGCCGGGGGAACGCGCACGTGCGAGACCAGAATCGAGAAGTTTGGGATGCCAAGCTGGCGCGCCTGGAAGACGGCCATCGCGTTGGCGGGGGCGGTCGTCTCGAAGCCAACGCCGAAGAAGACAACTTCCTTGTCCGGGTTTTCCTGCGCGATCTTCAAGCACTCCAGCGGTGAGTAGACGACGCGCACATCGCCGCCCCCGGCCTTAACCTGAAACAGGTCCCCGCGCGAGCCGGGCACGCGCAGCATATCGCCGAACGATACGAGGATCGTGTCTGGCAGCGAAGCGATGGCGATCGCCTGGTCGATCAGCTCCTGCGGGGTGACGCAAACCGGGCAGCCCGGACCGTGGATCATCTCCACGCCGTCGGGCAGAAGCTGGTCGATGCCGTGCCGGATGATCGAGTGCGTCTGGCCGCCACAAACTTCCATCAGGCGCCAGGGGCGCGTGGTCAGACGGTGAATCTCGTCCAGAACTTCGCGCACCCGCGCGGCGTCGCGGTACTCGGTGAGGTGCTTCATTTGTTCGTCCCGTCTGGCTCCAGCGCGCCGTCGCCAAGCTCCTCGTCGAGCAGGCCGATCTGGTTGAACAGCTCCAGCGTCCTATGCGCTTCGGCTTCGTCGATGATGTTGAGCGCGAACCCCACATGAACAATGGTGTAGTCACCCACCTGCGCCTCGGGTACGTAGGCGAGGCAGGCTTCCTT
The DNA here is from genome assembly GCA_020724465.1 of Thermoflexus sp. GTDB lineage: Bacteria > Chloroflexota > Anaerolineae > Aggregatilineales > Aggregatilineaceae > DYGX01. The sequence continues at coordinate 326,223 of DYGX01000001.1, read as the reverse complement.
GATCACGCCGCCGAAATCCACACGGCCCATGCGCAGGCCCGCCTGTTCGTAGATGTCGATGATCTTGCCAGGAATTCCAAGGCACATCGTCAGCGTCTCCCTCAATGACTATCCAGGTTAGCCGCCGCAACTGTTGCCTGACCGAGCGCCAGACCGCCGTCGTTGGGCGGGACAATCGCGTGTGTCAGAACGGCGAATCCGGCGGCGGCGAGCAGATCGGCGGCGCAGGTGAGCAGGCGCGTATTCTGGAACACGCCGCCGCTCAGCGCGACGGTGCGCAGACCGGTTTGCTCGCGTGCCAGCACGCAGACGTCGCGGATCAACGCGGCGACGCCGTTGTGAAAGCGGGCCGCGATGGCGGGCGTCTTCACCCCTGCGCGCAGATCCGCGATCACGGCGTGCAGGGCGGGCGCCGGATCGAGCCGGTACGGTTCGCCCTGGACGCCCGGCAGGATGTCGAACGCATACGCCGCGCCTTCGTCAGGGTCGGCTTGCGCTTCGAGCCAGATGGCCGCCTGGGCCTCGTAGGTGACGCGGTGCAGCACGCCCACCAGGGACGCCACCGCATCGAACAGCCGCCCCATGCTGGACGTGTCCGGCGCATTCAGGCGCCTGGCAAGCTGCTGCGCCAGGATGGCCCGCTCCTGGTCGCTGGCGGCTTGCGCGGGGGGCAGATCGGCCTCCCAGGCGATGCCAGCAGCCCACAGGTGCGCCAGCGCGGCGCGGTAAGGGCGCAGGGTGGCCGCGTCGCCGCCGGGCAGCGGCACATAGCGCAGGTGCGCGAAGCGCCGGTAGCCGTCGTAGCCGCCGATCAGCACCTCGCCGCCCCAAATCGCGCCGTCTGGCCCCAACCCCGTCCCGTCGAAGATCACCCCGATAGCCGGCTCGCCCGGCGGAATTCCGTGCTCGGCCAGGCAGCTTGCCAGGTGCGCGTGATGGTGCTGGACGGCGATCTTCGGCTCCGGGCGCGCCATCGCGTAGCGCGTCGCGCCGTAGTCGGGATGCGCATCGTGCGCGATGATCTGCGGCTCGACGCGGTACAGACGGCTGAGATGCTCGACACTGTGCTCGTAGGAGCGCAGGGCGTCATAGTTCGCCAGATCGCCGATGTGCTGGCTCATAAACGCGCTGCGGTCGCGCGCCAGACAAAACGTGTTCTTTAGCTCCGCGCCGGTCGCCAGCAGGGGCGGGACCTGGAACGGCAGCGGGACGGGGTAGGGGGCATAGCCGCGCGAGCGCCGCAGCGGGACGATCCGCCCCGCTACCGGGCGCACGACCGAATCGTCGCAGCGGATATGGATCGGGCGGTTATGCAGCAGAAAGGCGTCGCACAGCGGCGCCAGCCGCGCCAGTGCATCATCGTCCTGCGTCGCGATCGGCTCCTCGCTGAAATTGCCGCTGGTCATCACCAGGGCCGGTGGGAAGCCGGGCGCCGGTTCGAGCAGCAGATGGTGCAGAGGGGTGTAGGGCAGCATGACGCCCAGCTCGTTCAGACCGGGCGCGACCTCGGCGGCGACCGGCGCGCCTGCCCGCCAGGGCAGCAGCACGATAGGCCGTTCGCGCACGGTGAGCGCCTGCTCGCCTGCCGGGTCGAGCACGCAAAGCTGCCTGGCGGTCGCCAGATCTGGCACCATGATCGCGAACGGCTTGGCGGCGCGGCCTTTGCGCTCGCGCAGCAGGCGCACAGCGGCGGCGTTGGTCGCGTCGCAGGCCAGGTGATAGCCGCCTAACCCCTTGATCGCAACCACACGACCCCGGACGATCAGCGTCCGTGCCGCCTCGATGGGATCGGCGGGCAGATCGGCCCAGCCGGGGAGCGGGTGCGCGGCGCTGGGGCGCAGCTCAAGCTGCGGGCCGCAGACCGGGCAGGCGTTCGGCTGGGCGTGGAAGCGCCGGTCGAGCGGGTTTTCGTATTCGGCGCGGCAGTCCGGGCACATCTCAAAGCCCGCCATGGTGGTAGCCGGGCGGTCGTAGGGGATGTCCCGGATGATGGTGAAGCGCGGCCCGCAGTTGGTGCAGTTGGTGAAAGCATAGCGGTAGCGGCGGTTGGCCGGGTCGAAGACTTCCGCCAGACACTCGTCACAGGTTGCCACGTCGGGCGAGATCGGCTGGTAGGCGCCCGTTTGCGCGGTGCTGGGGCGAATCTCGAAGGCGGTGTAGCCGTTCGCCTGCGCCGCGCTTACCGTCACGCGCTCGACGCGCGAGAGCGGCGGCGCCTCGGCGGTGATGGCGCGCGTGAAGGCGTCCAGTGCGTCGGCCTCGCCCTGCACTTCGATCTCGACCCCGGACGATGTGTTCATCACCCAGCCGGTCAGCGCGTAGCGGCGCGCCAGACCGTAGATGAAGGGGCGGAAGCCGACACCCTGGACCACGCCGGTGACGTGGATGTGGCGCGCGGGCAGCGTGGGCATGGGTGTCTAGGCGCGTGCCTGAATCTTCTCGGCCAGGCGCGCACGCAGCCAGGCGTGCCAGGCATCCAGCCCCTCGCCGGTGCGGCACGAGACCGGGAAGAAGGCCACGCCCGGATTGAGCACCTCAACGCCGTGGCGGAAGTAGTCGACGTCGAAGTCCATATACTCCGCCAGATCCATCTTGTTGAGCAGCAGCACGTCCGCGCCGCGGAACATGGCAGGGTATTTATACGGCTTGTCTGCCCCTTCGGGCACGCTGGCGATGACCACGTTCAGATGGCTGCCGAGCCTGAAGGCCGCCGGGCAGATCAGGTTGCCGACGTTCTCGATGATCAGCAGGTCGAGCGCGTCCAGGTTCATGGTGGGCAGGGCGCTGTGCACCATGTTGGCGTCCAGATGGCAGTTGCCCCCGGTGTTGATCAGCGAGACGGGGATGCCCTGGGCCGCGAAGCTTTCCAGGTCAAGCGCCACGATATCGCCGTCCATCACGCCGATGCGCACCTCGTCGCGCAGCGTGTCGATGATCCTGGCGATGACGCTGGTCTTGCCGCCCCCGGGCGACGCCATGACATTCAGCGCCAGCAGGCCCGCCCGGTCGAAGATGGCGCGGTTTTTCTCCGCGAGCTGGTCGTTGACGTTCAGAATCGTTTCCACGACAGGGATATTCGGCATAGCCAGTTCCTCTGCAAAGGGCCGCGTGCGGCGCTAGACCGGCGCCGGAAGATCGACGTCAATGCTTTCCAGGTAGAACTCCTCGCCCCCGGCAACGGTGACGCGGCTGCTGCCGCAGCGAGGGCACAGAAAGGTCTCGTAGTCCATGCGAAACTCGTGCTGGCAGTCGTTGCAGCGCAGCATGGCGGGCACACGCCGGAATTCAAGCGTCGCCCCTTCGGCCAGCGTGCCGTTGGCGATCAGGTCCCAATAGAACTGAACCGAATCGTCGACAATGCTGGACAGCTCGCCGACGACCAGTGTCAGGCGCGTGATGCGGGTTGCGCCGGCTTCCTCGGCGTGACGCAGGGCAATGGCAAGGATGTTTTGGGTCACGCCCAGCTCGTGCATGCGACTCCGGCCCGGCTTCCCTTCATTTCCAAGATGTTTATCAGGATTAAGGTCACTATAGCACAGGGGGCCGGGTTTTCCAGGTGATCAATGTGAGTGGCTGGCGGTGAGGATTGATAGTCGTGGCGCGGGGGCGCTAGAACCCCTGGTAAATCCAGCGCGGGGACGAGTCCGCTGTGACCACGATCAGCAGCACCACGATCAGGCACAGAATCAGCGCAAACAGGTTTTCGCGGCTGAACAGGCGAGCCAGCAGGCGTTTCATGGCGCGGCGGTCCTTTCACTCCGGCGGATCATGCCCGCTTGAGCACTTCGGTCAGGAACTTGTCGCGGTTGGCTCCGCGCGCGATCTTGCCGCTGGACGTCTTCAGCAGCCATTTCGAGTCGACCAGATGGACGTAGTGCGCCATCGTGTCGGTGGTGGTGGCGATGCGCGCCCGGATCTCGCGCGCGATGGCGTCGCGTTCGGCGGGGTCGTCGGTATCGACCTCGGCCACCACGGCGATGTCTTCGGTGCCCAGCGCCTCGTTGAACACGCCAAACGCGACGGTCCGGCCAGGGTGGACACCAGGCACATCGTTGATGGCGTGCTCGATGTCTTGCGGGTAGATGTTCTTGCCGCCCACGATGATCAAATCCTTCTGGCGCCCGGTGATGTACAGCTCGCCATCGGCCAGATAGCCGAGATCGCCCGTGAAATACCACCCGCCGTCGAGGGCCTGAGCGGTGGCGTCTGGACGGCGGTAGTAGCCGCTGAGCATGGACGTGCCGCGCAGCGCGATCTCGCCAACGTGTCGCTCCGGCAAATCGTGACGGTCGGCGCCCACGACGCGAACCTCGGTATTCGAGATCGGGATGCCGCATGAAACCATGGTCACGGTGGGGCCGTTGCGCGCATCTGAGGGCTGCGCGATGCGCTGCTCCATCAGCGCCGCGCGATCAATGACGTCCAGACGGGGCGGGCGATCCAGCGCACTCTGCGTCACGGCGAAGGTGTTTTCGGCCATGGCGTAACAGGTGTGCAGCGCGTTCTCGTCCAGACCGTAGGCGCGATATCGCTCCAGAAATGCCAGGTGGCTTTCGTGGCGCACCGGCTCCGAGCAGTTGATCACAGCGCGCAGGCTGGACAGATCCAGCCCGTCCAGCGCCGAGCGGCGCACGCGGGTCGCCAGGAAGTTGTAGGCGAAGTTCGGCAGCCAGCAGAGCGTGCCGCGATGGCGGTGAATCGCGTGGAGCAGGATTTGCGGGTCGCGCACCCAGTGGAAGGGGGACATCAGCACCAGATGGACGCCCTGCACAAGGGGCAGAATGAACCCGGCGATCAGACCCATGTCGTGGTACAGCGGCAGCCAGCTCACGATCACGTCGTCTGGCGCCAGGCGGATCGCGGTGCTGTAGGCGGCGATCTGGTTCAGCACCGCACCGTGCGATAGCATCACGCCCTTTTGCAGGCCGGTCGAGCCGGACGAATGTTGCAGGAAAGCCGTGTCCTCGGGCCGGGACGGCGCGCGGTCAAGGTAGCCGGAGAGTGCCCCCTGGGGCGCCAGCCGGTCCACGTCGATCAGCGCGGCGAGGGTCGGGATGCCATCCAGATGTTCGCGCAAGGGGTGCAGCATCTCGCCATAGCTGATCACCGCCTTGACCTGGGACAGCGCGACCAGCTCGCGCACGCTGGTGTAATAGTGATCCGGGTCGAGCTTGGGCGTCAGAAACGGGAAGATGGACGGGATCGCGCCCAGCAGCATCGCGCCCCAGAAGGCGTACAGCACATCCGGCCCGTGCTGGAGCACCAGCACCACGAGGTCATGCGGCTGCACTCCGGCGGTTTCCAGCGCGTGCGCGTAGCGAGCCGCCTGCTCGAAGAAGGCGCGATAGGTGAGCGTCTGTGTATCGTCGGGTGTAATCAGTGTGATCGCAGTACGATCGCCGTGATGGGCGGCCATATGGTGCGCGCAAGCCAGCAGGGTGGGGGGAACGGCATCTGGTGTGACGGGCAGTTGGATGCTAGACTGAGATTGTACCGTCTCGCTCATGACGCTTCCTGGGCATGCCGGACCGATGCTGCTGTGAATCGCACGCATTATACCGGTTTCTGGCAGGACGACCAGCGCCCGTGCCGGCTGGACACGGTCCGGTGAGGGTTAATCTGGGCAAACCGACCAGAATTTGTCCGTGTAAGTTTTGGCGAAGTTGCTCATTCCATTTGGCGGATTGTCCTGTACCTTGAAGTCGAGCAGGTAACGACAATCCGGTGAGGAGAGAGTACGCCCGATGGCCGAAGATAGCAGTCCCGCTGTGCAGGCGGCCTCGCGCGAACAGTGGTCGCAGGCGCGCCGCCGCGCGTTTCTGGAGCGGGTTTACAGCACGCTGGGGCTGAGCAAGCGCCCGGCGAGTTTGCTCTCGTTCGAAGAAGTACAAGAACGGCTGCGGCTGACGCAGAGTGCCTACCGGGGCTTGCAGCAGGTTCCGCTCGATCAGATTGTGGGGAGTGTGGGACGCTACAACGACTTCACGCGCACTTTCCTGCCGCTGGTCGAGGGGGATAGCTACCGCTGGCGGCGCGTGGCCGAGCTGCAATTCGAGATGGGCCTGCCGCCAATCGAACTGTACAAGGTCGGCGACGCATATTTCGTCAAGGACGGCAACCACCGCGTGTCCGTCGCGCGGCAGTTCGGCGCCAAGACGATCGAGGCGTACGTCTGGGAATACGAGACACCCGTCGGCGGACTGCCGGCGGACGCTGAGGTCGACGATCTGATCGTCAAAGCCGAATACCGCGCCTTTCTGGATCGCACGCGGCTGGATCTGACGCGTCCGGAGCAGAACATCATCCTGACCGAGCCGGGCATGTACCCTGAGCTTGAGGTCGAGATTGAGCTGTACCGGCAGAACCTGGAGCGGATCGACGGCGAGCCGCGCAGTTATCCCGACGCGGCGGCGCTGTGGTATGACCTGGTCTACACGCTGGTGGTCGATGTCATCGCCGAGTCTGGCGTTCTCGAACTGTTTCCGGGCCGCACCGAGGCTGACCTCTACGTGTGGGTGACGCGCCACCGTCGCGAGCTGTCTGAGCGGTATGGCGAGCATGTGTCGGTGCGCGATGCGGTGCAGCGGTTGGTCGAGCGCCAGCAACGCCCCGGCCCGGTGGAGCGGGTGATGCAGTCCGTAGCGCACTCTGTGACCAGCCTGATGCGTTCGCTGATCCCGGAGACGCCGCGCGCGGATGAGTACAATGATCTGTCCGAGCCGGTCGCGCCGGATAGTCCGCTTGGCCTGCTGCTGCGCCAGATCTACGGCCAGCGACCAGCGCTGGCCTATGCGGATCAGCGCGGCGACGACTGGCGGTGGTGGCGCGGGGAGGTGCGCGGCAAGGTGCGCGAGTTGCTCGGCCTGCGCTACTTCCCGGCCAGCCGTGTGCAGGTCGAGGAGCTGGACGTCGATCTGATCAGCGGGGTGCGGCGGCAGAAGATTGTGCTGACCGCGCAAGACGGGCTGATGATTCCGGGGTACGTCATGCGCCCGGAAGAGGCCAGCGGTCGCCTGCCCGCAATTCTGATCATGGCCGGGCACGGGACGATCCGCCAGACGGCCGGGCTGGTGCACAGCGCCCACCGCTCGAACGGGTTGTCTCTGGCGCAGCGCGGCTTTGTGACGTTGGCGTTCGAAGAGCGGGGCTTTGGCGAGCTGGATGAGACGGACCACATCGGCCTGGATAGCGTAGGACGGCTGATCGGGCGGCCCTGGCTGGGAACCGTGATCGACGATGCGATGCTGGCGCTGGATTATCTCCAGGCGCGCCCGGATGTCGACGGCACGCGACTTGGCGCGACCGGCCTGCGCCTGGGGGGTGGCATCGCGCTTTTCCTGGCGGCGCTCGACGAGCGGATCCGGGCTGTCGTGGTGCAGAATTACATTGGCGGCGCGGTCGCCCCGACGATGATCCCCGGCCACGGCTGCGACTTCGTGCCGGACCTGTATCGCTACGTGGAGCTGAGCGACGTCGCGCGCCTGATCGCCCCACGTCCGGCACTCTACGCCTATCCGCGACGGCGCGCCTCAACGGCGCTGGTCCGGCAGGTGTTCGACCGGATGCGGCCTACCTACGAGGTGTTTCGCTGCCCGGACCGGACTCGATTTGTCGAGCACGAGCAAGGGGATGCTTACGACGCCGAGCTGGCGACGCGCTGGTTTGAGCGTTGGCTGGTCGAGGAAGAGGACACGAGTGTGCTGTTGTGGGCGCCGCACGAGTAAGTGCGGCATCCGGACGAGATCACCCGGCGCGAACCATCGCGCCGGGCTGGTTGTGGCAGCGCCTAAAAATGAATAAACTGTTCGGCTTCGAGCACGAACACGGTGGCGTTGTGCTCTTCGCTGCCAGGCGCCGAGGCGCAAACCTCGCGCACGAGCGCCAGGGCTTGCTCGACGCGTTCCGGCCTGACACCGATGATCAGGGTAGTGTTCTTCTGGCGCAGGAACCCGCCCATGCTGGCGAATTCCGTCACCCGAAACTGGGCGTCCAGCAACTGATGGGTTAAACGGTCGGCGCAGTCACCGCGTGCAATCACCAGGATGACTTTGGTTGTCGTCTCGTTCATACCTGTTCAAAGTGCTCCACATTCAGTACGAAGACCGTCGCGCCCCCAACCTCGACCTCAACGAAGGCGCCCATCATGGCCGCCGACTCGACGATATTTGGCCCGGCGGGGATCAGCCGCGTGCGGCGCTCGCACGTTTCCTTGAGGATGTTGACCACGGAATCGACCGCCAGATCGTTTACGCCAATCAGCAAGGTCGTGTTGCCGACGCGAAAGAACCCGCCCGTGCTGGCCACGCGCGTGACTCGGTGCCCGGCTTCGTTCAGGGCCTGGATCGTTGCGTCCGCGTCTTGGTCCTGGACAAACGCGAGGATAAGCTTCATACACCCTCCTGCTAATAGTTTTACACACTCGCAGTGTATCATGAAAAATGCTTGAGCAGCAATCTTGCTGTGCAGCGGGCACCTCTATCCGCCCATCCTGCCGGCAGCCGGCATGAATGTTGTGTGAAAAATTGTGAAAAAATTGACTCAGCCCCGCTTCCCCTTTTCTTTTTTAATGAAGATGTGCCATAATGCATCCTACCAACGTCGATCTGGTATGTGGATGTGCACGAAGGGTAGGTAAAACCGCCTGTGAGCCAGCCTTTACCTCACGAGTCCGGTCCCGCAACTGTTCTGCTGGTTGAGGACAATCCGATTCTGCTGCAGGGTGCCGGGCGTGCGCTGCGTCAGGGGGGATATGAGGTGCTATGCGCGGCTGATGGTCAGGCCGCGCTTGCCTTGTTGGAGAGCCAGCTTCGCCCGCCAGATCTGATTGTCAGCGACATCACGATGCCGACCATGAACGGCCTCGACCTGCTGCGGGCCGTGCGCCAGAATCCTTCCTGGCTCGCCATTCCTTTCGTGTTCCTGACCGATTGCGACGACCCAGAGATGATGCGCCAGGCGTATTCGCTCGGCGCCGATGACTATCTGCTGCGTCCGCTCGATCGCGACCGGCTGTTGCTGATCCTGGGCAGCAAGCTCAAGCGGCAGGCCGAGCTGCAGGCGCAGACCCGGGCCAAGCAGCGCGCCCTCGACGCGGCGCGCGACGAACTCACGCTGATGGTGGCGCACGAGCTGCGCACGCCGCTGGTCGGGATTCGCATGGCGACCGAGATCCTGGCGCGCGAAGGGAACACCCTCGATCCCCAGCAGTTTCGCGAGATCCTCGAGATCATCCACAGCGGCGAAGCGCGGATGGCCCGCCTGGTGGAACAGGCGATCATGTTCGTGATGCTGCAATCGGGCGCGCTGGCCGAGTCGATCGCCACCCAGTCGATCCCCAGCCCGGTTCGCGGCGCGGTTATTGGGGCGATTGCCCGCGCGCGGCAGTTCGACTATCGGCACAAGGACACTCCGATCCAGTTTGACGAACTGGACCCCGACGCGCTGGTGCTGTGCGATCTCGGCGCGCTGACGCACGCGCTGGCCGAGCTGCTGGCCAACGCGATCGCGTTCGCGACGCCGGGCAGCCCGGTTCAGGTGACGCAGTGGGTGTCGGACGAACGTGTCTGGCTGACCGTGACGGATTACGGCCCAGGCATCCCGGCTGAGGAACTGCCTCACGTCTTTGAGCCCTATCGCCAGGTGAACCGGCGCAAGTACGAGCAGCAGGGAATCGGGATCGGGCTGGTGCTGGCGCGCGAGATCATCGAGGCGCACCACGGGACGTTTGAGCTGTGCTCGGTCACCGATCGCGGCACGCAGGTGATCATGGGGTTGCCGCTGTGCGGGGAATGTGAGGACGAGGGGGATGTGACGACCGCGCTGATCATGTCCGACGTTGCCTGGGACAACGCATAAGCATTTCCTTCGATCGCGCGGACTGCCCGGCCTGGCCCGCACTGCTGGCCGTAACGCGAAACGACCGCACGCCGCTTCAGCTTGAGCCTGGGCGGCGTGCCCGTTATAGTAGCAGGGTAGTGGCGGGTGGTCGCGGCGGTGGGCCGTGCAGATCGCCGCAGCTAACCTGACGAGGAGTAGGGGGTATGGTCAGATATTTCCGGCAGCCCGACGTAACGGGCGATCGCCGCCGGGTGATGGCGCTTGACGTGCTGGCGGCGGGGCTGGACGCGGTGGAGCCGGGGGCGGCGGTGCGGCGCGCTCTGCGGCGAGATGGGGACAGGTTGCACATCGAGGGGCGCTCGTACGATCTGCGGCGCTTCCGCCGGGTGTGGGTGGTGGGCGCGGGCAAGGCCAGCGCGCCGATGGCCGCAGCCGTCGAGGATGTGCTGGGTGACCGCGTGACCGGCGGGCACGTCACCGTCAAGTACGGCTACACGGCGCCGACCGGGCGCGTCGCCCTGCACGAGGCGGGACATCCCGTGCCGGACGAGGCCGGGGTGGCCGGGTCGCGGGAAATTGTGGCGCTGCTGCATCAGGCGGGCGAGCACGACCTGGTGATCGCCGTGATCTCCGGCGGCGGCTCGGCGCTGATGACACTGCCGGTCGAGGGGGTGTCGCTGGCAGACATGCAGGCGCTCACCGAAGCTCTGCTGCGTTCGGGCGCGCCGATTACCGCGCTCAATACCGTGCGCAAGCATCTCTCGCAGGTCAAAGGTGGCCAGCTCGCCCGCCGGGCGTACCCGGCCACACTGATCACGCTGATCGTCTCGGATGTGGTCGGCAGCCCGCTGGACGTCATCGCGTCTGGCCCCACCGTGCCGGATCCGACTACGGCGGCAGACGCGCGCGCCGTTCTGAAGCGGTATGGGGTATGGGACAGCGCGCCCGAATCTATCCGGCGGCATCTGGATATGGCGGCGGCCGGCCAGAAACCCGACACGCCCAAGCCGGGCGATCCGATCTTTGAGCGCGTGCAGAATGTGATCGTGGCGGACAACTCGCGCGCTGCCGAGGCTGCGGCGGCGCGGGCGCAGGCGTTGGGTTTGAACGTGCTGATCGCGACGACCTATCTCGAAGGCGAGGCGCGCGAAGTGGCGCGGGTGCTGACCGGGATCGGGCGGGAAATCGCGACCTACGGGCGCCCGGTTGGGCGTCCGGCGTGCGTGCTGTTCGGCGGCGAGACGACCGTCACCGTGCGCGGCACGGGCCGGGGCGGTCGCAATCAGGAGCTGGCGCTGGCGGCGGCGCTGGCGCTGGCCGGGACCAGCGACATCCTGCTGGCGAGCCTGGCGACGGATGGGACCGACGGCCCCACCGACGCCGCGGGCGGTCTGGTCGATGGGGGGACGGTGGCCCGCGCCGAAGGACTCGGGTTGTCCGCCCAGGCGGCGCTCGACAATAACGACGCCTACACCCTGCTGACGGCCACCGGCGATCTGCTGGTGACCGGGCCGACCAATACCAACGTTAACGATCTGATTGCGCTGTTCGTCTGGTGAAGACGCGCTAGAAGAATTTGACAATGATATCTTCGATGACATTCGCCGCGTCCGCGATGCGCTGCGAGGCGTGAAAGAGGTGGCGGTAGACCTCGCGCAGCTTCATCATCGTGACCAGATTGTCCAGGTCTTTTGGCTTGCGAAACAGGTCGGCCAGCGCTTGCGCGTAGAGCATCTCGATGGTGTTGTCGACCGCGCGGGCGCGGATGGCGTGCATCGAGGCGACGCTGGGGTGCTCGGGCAGGCGGTCCATGGCGAGCTTCAGCTCTTCGGCGCCGGACGCGAGCAGGCGTGCCATCTCATTGAGATAGTTGTTCGTCTCCACGCCCAGGATGTCCATCTCGTTGACGCTGGCCCAGAACTCGTCGAGAACGTCGTCGAGCGAGCGCGATAGCACCTGAATGTCCTTGCGGTCGAACGGGGTTGCGAAGGTCCGGTTGAGTTCGGCGACCAGGATGCGGTGCACCTCGTCGGCTTCTTTTTCCAGACGCCGGATTGCGTGTGCGCCTTTGCGGCCCGGTCGTTCCATGTAGCTGGTCAGCGCGTCGCCGGCCCGTACGGTGATCTGTGTCTGTTCGCGCAGGCGTTCCAGAAACCGGTCGGGGCGATGCTGGAAGTACTGCTTGACGCGCGATGGAAACGCCAGCACGGCGTTGATGAAGCCAGCGAACATCGGTTACCTCGTGGCCGCAGACGGTCGCAGGATGACAGGTTTGCTGCTGCCCGAGAGCGCGGACAGGGTGAGCGGGCAGCTCGGCGCACTGACGCCCGGCCGCCGGTTTCAGGGCCGAAGCCTGGGCGCGGCGGGCATGCCGTCATTCATATACCCTGCTTCGAGCGAAAAATCAAGCGCGGCGCATCAGGCGGGCGCAGGGCAGGCGCCAGGACGCATAGGTCGTATGTCCCCTGCTGCCTGCGCTACAATCTGGTTACAATCTGACTAAATGAAGCCTGCAGGTTAGGCACAGCTCAAAGTGAGGAGAGACCATGAAAACATCACGCAGTCTGTGGGTGGTGATGCTGGTGATCGCGCTGGCGGGCGGCGCGTTCCTGGCCCTGCGTGGCGAACCGGCCGTCGCCCAGGATGAAGAGGGGCCGGGGCTGATCGTTTACGCCTCGGACGAGATGGGCAACTACGATATCTTCACGCTGGACCCGGACACGGGCGAGATCGTGCAACTCACCGACGATCCGGCTACCGACACACACCCGATGTGGTCCCCGAATGGCGAGCAAATCGTCTTCAGCTCGGACCGCGACGGTGACTTCGAAATCTACGTTATGAACGCCGACGGATCGGACGTGCAGCAGCTTACGCGCAACGACGCGAGCGATGTGGAACCTCGCTGGCAGCCCAACGGCGAGTACATTCTGTATGTCTCGGACGTGAACGGAAACTGGGATTTGTACGTCGTCTCGGTCGATGGGCTAATTGTGCGCCAGTTGACTAACGATGCCTTCGACGAGCGGCACTTCGGCGCAGCCGAAGAGGAAGAGGCGGGCGAAGAGCAGGTGATCGAGCCGGTTCTTCCGGCTGCGTCGCCGAGTCCGCTGCCGCCGGCGCAGCCGGACGCAACCGTGAGCGTCGCGCGGCTCAACCTGCGCGCCAACCCCGGTGAGGGAGCGAACATCGTGACCGTGCTGACGCAGGGCGACGTGCTGCAGGTCATCGGGCGCCGTTTCGACAACTCCTGGCTTCAGGTGCGCACGCCCACGGGATTGACCGGGTGGGTCTATGCGCCGCTGGTCACTGTCACCATCCCGCTGGCGAATGTCCCGGTGGTGGACGCCCAGTTCTTCCCGGCGCCGACGCCCATCCCGCAGCCGACGCCGGTCCCGGTGACCCAGACGCCCGCGCTGCCGCCGGTGTACATCTCGTTTACCTCGGATCGCGGCCTCGCACCGACGATCAACGCCGGGGAGTGCGTAACCCTGAGCTGGCATGTCGAGGGCATCCGCGAGGTCTACTACCAGGGCCTGCCCACTGTCGGGCAAAGCTCGGTGCAGGAGTGCCCTGGTTCGACGACGACCTATAACCTGCGTGTGATCCTGGTCGACGGGACCGTGGACAACCGGTACATCACCGTCACGGTGAACTAGCCGGGCGGTTGGGCCACCCAGGGGCCGGGTGTCGCCTGGCCCCTTTTTCGTTCCTGCCCACCGGTTGGCAGCCAGGCAGGTTTGCAGAGATAATGAGGCCGGGTTCTGCACGCATGCCTGCCGGGCGAAGGATACAGCATGGGGTACGAACCGGGACGCCAGCCTGCCGAAGAACCGGAGTACGATCCGGAGTCGCTGTCTCACGCCGGAGCGCCAGGGGGCGATCTGATCGGGCGCACGCTGGCGGGGCGCTATCGCTTTGACGCGCTGGTCGGCGAAGGCTCATTCGCGCAGATCTACCGCGTGACCGATCTCAACCGGCGCGTGCCGCTGGCGGCGAAGGTGCTGCGGCGCGATATCGCGCACGAGCGCGCCTTCCTGGAGCGCTTCCGGCGCGAGGCGGCGGTTCTGGCGCGGCTGCAACACCCACACATCGTGCGCTATTACGATATCGTTGAGGCGGACGATGTCGTCTTTATCCTGACTGACTACATCGCGGGCGAAACGCTGCAAACCGTCCTATTCCGCCGCGCGGCGCCGCTCTCCCCGCTGGAGACGCTGGAATACCTGCAACCGCTGGCCGCCGCGCTGCACTTCGCGCACAGCGAAGGGGTGATTCACCGCGACCTGAAGCCCGCCAACATCCTGATCGACCCGCACGGCCAGCTCTACGTGACCGATTTCGGCATCGCGCGCATCATCAGCGAAGCCAGCACGCTGACGGTGGATACGACCCTAGGCACGCCGCACTACATGTCGCCGGAGCAGATTCTGGCGGGCGAGGTTACCGCGGCGGCGGATATCTACGCGCTGGGCGTCTTGCTCTACCAGATGCTCACCGGCCGGCTGCCCTTTACGGGAGACAGCCCCGCAGCGCAAGGGTCCAGCACCGCGGTTCGCATCGTGTACGAGCATCTCCACGTGCCGCCGGCGCCGCCGCGCGCCGTTAACCCGTCAATCTCGCCTGAGATTGAGCGCGTCATACTGCGCTGCCTGGAAAAGGACCCCGCCCAGCGGTTCCCGTCGGTGAGCGCGGTCTATACGGCGCTGTCCGAGGCGATAGGCACGCCGTCTCTCGGGCTGGATCGGGCTGCCGCCCTGCGCGCGGAGGCACAGCGGGACGAGGCGGAAGATCTGCCCGGCGCGGCGGAGTGGCCGGCACCTGATTGGGAGGCAGAGGCCGAGCCGGTTCCTGAATGGACGCCGAAGCCCAAGCGCAAAGCAAAGCCGCAGCCTGTGCCCGCCCGCGGCGAGAAAGAGCGCGAAAAGGAAGAGAAAGAGCACGAGAAAGAGCGTGATTCCAAAGAAAAAGAGGAAGAGAAAGGAACGGAAAAGAGCGACGAGAAAAGCGAGTTTTGGGGGGAAATCGCGCCATCTGACCGGCTGAGCCAGTTCACCCTGGGCGGGATCGTGCTGTGGGCGGGGATCGTCTTCCTGCTCAATAACGTTGGCGCAGGGGGTGGGCTGTTCGGCAACGTCTGGGCGTGGGTGCTGGGCGGGGCGGGCGCGCTGCTGGTCGCCGAAGTGGCCGCCCGGCTGACGGTCCCCGAATTTCGCACGCGGCCCGGCGCCCGCCTGACGCTCGGCCTCGTCCTGCTGATGCTGGGTGCGGGGATGGGGTTTGGCGTCTCGACTTCGTTCTGGCCATTGCTGCTGATCGCCATCGGTGCGAGCCTGCTGATCAACCGCCTGTTTGGCTGACGGCCTTACCCTTCGCGCAGGTCCAGGTCGATGGCGCGGCGCAGCCAGTATGCGGCGCGGGTCCACTTGCGGTCGCGCCCGATGCACAGGTAGTGCGGCGGCTCGAAGGCTCGCACCAGGTCCAGAATTTTGTAGCGCGGCAGCACGGGCGTGCTGACGATCAGACTGCCGGTTTCGCCGGGCGCCATCTCGTGCAGCATCTTCACCCCGCCGGCCGTCTCCACTTCGAAGAAATAGAGGTCGAAATTGGGCACCCAGAAGCGGCGATCGTCGCGCTGCTGGCCGAACATGCCCTCGGTGGCCCCGTAGATCTCAACCAATCCGGCATCGGCGCCATAGAACGCGAGCAGGCGCGGGCGAAAGGTCGAGTTGATCCCCGGCGCGCTGCCCAACGACAGCACCCCGAAGTTCCACACGTCTTTCGGATAGACTCCGTATGTCTTGCGCAGCCAGCGCGCGAATTTGAGCATGACCTGCACCGCGCCGCCGAGAATAGTGATGTTCTGGCCCCGCGCGCGCTCGTAGGCCAGTTGGAAGCGCGCTTCCCAGGCGGCGCGACCGGTTCCGCCGCCCAGGGCATCGATCTCGGCCTGGGAGGGGATCGATGGGATGGGTGTGCGCGCCGCAACGTGCTTGACGTAGATGCCGGTGGCGTAGCCATACTCGATGATGCGACCGTTGACGTCCAGGCTGCCGACCACGCTTGGAAAGCTGAGGTTGAGGTTGGCACCAAGCAGGATATCATAGCGGCGGCTGTGGAGCACGTATTGGAGCGGGCCACGCGCCGCGTTGTGGCGCTGCTCCAGGTCGCGGGGTGTCATAGGGATGTACTTGACTTCGCCGGTCGTGCCGCGCGTCATCGCCCATCCGAGCGGCTCGGCTTCGAGCAGGGCGTGCGTGTCGCCGGCCATCACCTGGCGCAGCAGCGGCTCGTAGTCGGCGTAGGTCTTCACCGGGAACGCGGCACGGTAATCCGCGATGGATCCAACCCCCTCGGCGTGGTGCTGGCGGCCGTATTCGGTGCGCGCGTAGATCTGGAGCAATGACGGCAAGACCCGCTCTTGCGCTGCGGGAGGATCGGCCAGCGCGTCGTGCCAGGGCTGGATGTACGCCTGCAAGATGGGGACGATAGGGTTTTCGGCCTCCATGATATGCTCCTAACTGAGTGGCGCCCGACCAGGCCGATTGTAATACGGATGGAGGATTCGCCAAGCGGCAGGCGCAAAAAGGCTCCACACGCGTGGAGCCGGGCCGGGCGGCAGGACACACGCTGTCAGTCGCCCGACATATTGCGTGTCAGTCGCCGGTACTGATCCATATCCGCCTTCGCCAGGCGTTCGTCGCCGGGCTGGCCGCGCTGGATGTAGGTCAGGTGCCGGTTGTAGTACGCCTCGGCGTAGTGGGGATCCAGGCTGAGGACGTGGTTGAAGTCCTGGATTGCCTCGTTGTACATGCCCAGCTTGTTGTAGGTGATGCCCCGGTTGTGGAACGCACCGGCATCAGTGCTGTCGATCTCGATGGCCTGGTCGTAATCGGCCAGGGCTGCGTTGAGCTGGCCCAACTCGAAATGGGCGTTGCCGCGGTTGAAGAACGCCGAGCCAAACTGCGGTTCGAGCTGGATGGCGCGATTGAAGTCGTCGATGGCTTCCTGCAGCCGGTTCTGGGCCAGATAGGCCACGCCCCGGTTGTGGAGCGCGGTGGGGTTGTCCGGCAGCAGGCGGATCGCTTCGTTGTAGTCGTGGAGCGCCTGCTCGATGTTGCCGAGCGCGAAATAGGCATCGCCGCGCGCCAGATAGGCCAGGCCGTCGGCGGAGTTCAGGCGAATCGCGTGGTTGAGATCGTTGATGGCGGCGTCGTAGTTGCCCAGGCTGCCGTAGATCATGCCCCGGCCGCGATATGCCTCGGCCAGATTCTCGTCGTGCTTGATAGCCTGGATGTAATCTTTGAGCGCCTGCTGCTGGCTGCCGAGCGCCTCGAATGTCTTGGCGCGCATCAGGTAGATGGTGGGATCGGTCGGGTCGAGCAGCACAGCACGGTCGAGGTCGTTCAGCGCCTCTTCGTACCGCCCCTGGGCGTAATAGATCGATCCCCGCATGCCGTAGGCCGGGGTGTTCTCCGGGTCGCGGCGAATCGCCTCGGAGTAATCGGCCAGCGCGCGCTCGCTGTCGCCCAAGAGGTCGAACGTCAGGCCGCGGTAATAATAGGACGGCGCGTGATTGGGGTCACACTTCAGGGTCTCGGTGAAGCTGTTCAGGGCCCGGGCGTGCTCGCCTTGCGAGCGCAGAATCTGGCCCTGATAGTAATGAGCTTTCGCCATGCGCGGCTCCAGCCGGATCGCTTCGCCGAAGCCTTCGAGCGCCCGCTCGGTGTGGCCCAGGCGCAGGAAGGCCATCGCGCGGCTGAAGTGCGCCTCGGCGTTGGTCGCGTCCAGAGCGATCGCGCGGTTGTACGCCTTGATCGCATTCGTATAGTCGTGACTGCGGTAGGCGGCGTTGCCTTGCTCAAGCGCCAGCCGGGCGGCTTTGGGATCCTGCTTGGGTGAAGCCAGGTAGGACATCAGCTTGCGGACCCCGCCTTCGAAATCGCTGGCAAAATCAACCACAGGCAGGCGCTGCAGATTGTAGTGAAGCGGGTGGTTGTCGCGCCGGATGATGATGATCGGCTTTTGCATATCCAGAAAGTGCATCCACTCGCTCTGCACCTCGCGCGTGTCGGCCTGGTCGGACCAGACAAGCAGCATGTGTGAAGAGTTGTGGAGCGCGTTGTTGATGGCCGCGTGCCAGTCTTCGCCGCGTTTGACGTCGCGCTGGTCGATCCAGACGGGCTGGCCGTAGGCGGCCAGGGCTTCGTACAGGCGCAGGGCGAAGTCGTCGTCCCCGTGCCCGTAATTGATATACAGTTGTGTCGTAACCACTTGTTCTTCCATCGGATTCCTGGCCTATCTGTGTGCCTACCCGCGCAAGACCCCCGGTCAGATGGTGGGTCTTCCCCCCAAGCGAACGTGGTGGCCGGTGTTGGTGCGCTGTGGGCACTGATGGCACGCGGCGCCGGTGCCCACAGTGTTGAATGTTAGCGTGATTGTATGTCCCGCCTCACAAGCCCGCAACCACCCTTTAAAAGATACCGATAATGCCGAACATAATTTCCCAGATGCCGGGCATCCCGTAAATGGTAGCGAACATCAGGAAAAGCGCGAACAGGAAGAGAACAATAACCCTCTTGGGCACATGGACGAGAAAAATCAGTCCGCGCCTTCCCGGCGCGATGATGACGAAGTAATTCAGATTGCGCAGCGCGCGCAGCAGATGATAGAAGAAGGGAGAGGAGAAGGCCTCAGGCGGGTCATCTCCTTCTGCCGACGACTGGCGGTCGTTTGTTTGCGGCGCGCCGCTGCTCAGCCCGGCGGAGCGCGGCGGCGCTTGCTGGCGCCGGTTCAGGTCGCTGCCGGGTCCGTCGCCCGGACGGCCCCGCACCAGCTCGGCCAGTGCTTCGAGGAACGAGGCGATTTGCTCGGACTGCGCGGACGATCGCCTAGACCCCCCAGGGTCCATGTCGATCACATCCTCCGCGGTCCCCTGAGATGGCTTGACGTAGATCGCAGGCAGCCGCGACGGCTGCGTATCTTTTTGAGGGCGGGAAGTGGAAGATGGGTTTGACATGGTTGGGTCCTCCGCAGTGTCGAGGTCATATCAGGACGAGAGTGAAGAGGGTTCCCAATAACGCCATCAGACCAGCCAGCAGCAGAAACAGCCGGTGCAGGATCAGGTGCTGCTCCGGAAGGTGGGCGCCGGTGAAGTGCACAACACTCACGTTACCGTTGGCCTCGACGCGAATCTGATGCGGTGTCTCGGAAGCCTGGCTGGCGCCTTTCTTGGGGCGGATTGTTGCCAGGGCGACTTGCTGTTCGGCGTGATAGGCGATCTCGGCCAGATAGTGCTGGCGGAAGCTCTGGGCGACCTGGCGAGCGCGGCGCATCTGCTCGGCGCGAGATAGTGCGGCAGCACTGTGCAGCCGAACCAGCTCGGCGCTGAGCGGGGCGAAGGTAACCGACGCCGAGTGGTGCGCAGCATGAGCATAGGCCGGGGGAGGGAGATTGCGCCGCATGGCCGGGTCGTTGAGCAGCCGCGCGCGGGCCGACTGGGCAGGCTCCACCCTGGAAAACCGTGTGCGCAGGCGCTGCGTCGTAAACATTGCCTTTTTAAATCCTCTTTAGGCTGCGCGGGTGCCGGCAGCTATGGCCTGTCAATGTGCGAAAAGACGATCGATCGACGGCGTGTCAGATGCGTGTAGCCCCCCAACCGCGTGGTAGAGTGGATCCCCGAATTGGTGTTCGCCAGTGAGCGCGTGTCAGGTCTCCCGTGCTGAGCCTGACGTTGGTTAGATTTGTTAGTAGAATCCAACCTTAGTACTGCCATTATCGAAGATCTCAAAATCAATGTCAACTGGCCGCAAACCATATTCACAAATAATTCCGTTGAGGAATCATAAAGGCTGCCGATGAGGTGAAGAGTAGGCTCGATCCTGCGTGGCCAGCTTAGCCGAAGAAAAGAGTAAGTGTTAATTGTGTATAATACAATCTAAGAGATAAATTGTAATCATAAATGAGCGCAAAATCCCACGCAACACAAACCAAAAATATACAATTTTCACGACCAATCCGGCCGTTGTGATGGCATCATGCCCCTTGCCGCTGCATCCCGCTGCATCCCGCAATCCCCACTCAAACAAACGTCCCGGCACAAGACTGTGCCGGGACGCAGTTGGTCGTTTCGTTTTCCGGTTCGCTTACTGCACGGCCGCCAGCGCGCTGCAGGCGGGGCAGCTCCCGTCTGCACGGATGATCGCGTAGCCCGCCTGCGGGTCCGCACCATAGTGCGTGAAGTCGACATTGAAGACGATCATCAGGCGAACGCGCCCGCTGTTGGCGGCCAGGACCGCGGCTTCGGCCAGCCAGGTGGCCTGCTGCTGCACGGTCGTGTTGGCTGCCCAGGCGAAGCCAGCCGGCAGCGGCCCGTACCCCTCAGGCGAGAGGTAGCCGATCTCGGTGATGCAGGCCGGCTTGCCCATGCCCGCCAGCGCGCGGCTGATCATCGAGTTGAAGTAGTAGGTGGGATACCCGCCGCGCGGGTCACCGCCCGACTGGTTCGGGCTAATGATGCCCTCGTTGTAGTGCACGCCGATGCAGTCCGCATAGTTCCCGGCGCCCGCAGCAGCCATCTGCGCGGTGTAGGTATCGTCGTTGCAACCCTGATCTGTGCACCCGGCCGTGCCGAAGTACCCGGTCGGCGCCAGCGCGCCCGAAATGACGAGCGTGTTGGGGTTGGCGGCCTTAATCGCGTTGTAGGCTTTGGCCAGCAACGGCACATAGTTGGCGCCGTTGATCTGCCCGGCGGGCCACTCGCGGTCGATATTCTGCTCGTTCCAGACCTCGATCGCGTCGGCGCCCGCGGCGGCCAGGCCGGCCACATAATTGGCATAAACATCGTGATAGGCCGGGCTCATCACCTGGTTCTTATCGCCCAGGACCGAGAACAGAATCTTGAAGCCGGCGCCGTGCGCTTCCGCGATCAGGCCCGAACCATCCTGGCCGACCTGAAGCTGCATCTTGACCCACTTCATCCGGGCGGCGTTGAGCGCCTCGCGCGTGCGGGGATAGAGGCCCGTCACCTGGCCGCCCAACTCGAACGTGCCGACTGCGGCGCTACCCGCCACCGGAGCAGGGGCGGCACCCGCGCCACCCGAACCCGTCTGGCCAGCCAGCAGGTCCACGGTGACCTCATCACAGATTGCGACCAGCTCGCGGTTGAAGCTGGTGCGCACTTCGTAGCGCGCCTGCGAGAAGAGCGGCTGAATCACGAAGCGCCAGCCGAAATAAATCTGGCGCGGCTCTTGGCCCTCGGGCACGAAGCGGCAGTCATCAATTCCACCCACAAATTCCGCCTCTTCGTACGCCCAGGCTGTCACCAGGCTGAGATCGAGGCCCTTCGCCTGGCCAAGCGCCTTGCGGGCGACATCAAACGCCGCGCGGGCCGGGTCGGCAACCGGGGTCGGCTGCGCGCCGCCATCCTGGCCCACCAACGGCGCGCCATCCGGAACCACGGTGCTTGCCTGTGCGGCCAATGGCGTAAGCCCTGCGAGCACCACCAGGGCAGCGATCACAGTGTAGAACATGGTCTTGCGATTGTTCACGGTGATGTATCCTTTCTCACCTTGCCGGTTCTCGGGCGGCACGGGCCGCACCGGCGCCGGGTGTCGCACACGCCGGCGGATCAGCCGCCTATTCTGTCCGAAAACCAGCGTTTTGTCTACGACGAGTTCCCTACTCTATCCTGACCAATTCCGACAGCAGGTGACAATACCTGTCTGGTATGTCCTGGTAGGTCAGGCCATAATCTGCCCTTGAAGCTGAGTGGTATAGAGCCTGTAATAGTGGCCCCGCGCCGCCAGAAGCTCCTCGTGCGTGCCGCGCTCGATGATGCGGCCATGATCCATGACGATTACCTGGTCGGCGCGCACAATGGTGCTCAGCCGGTGTGCGATCACGAAGGCAGTCCGGCCCTGAAGCAGTTTGCGCAGCGCCGCTTGCATCTGAATCTCGGTGACCGTGTCCACGCTGCTGGTCGCTTCGTCCAGAATGATAATGCGTGGATCGGCCAGCAGGGCGCGCGTGAACGAGATCAACTGGCGCTGGCCGGTGCTCAGGCGCGAGCCGCCTTCTTCGACTTCGGTGTCGTACCCTTTCGGCAGACGGCTGATGAACTCGTGCGCGCCGGTCTCGCGCGCCGCGGCGATGATTTCCTCGTCGGTGGCGTCGAGCCGCCCGTAGCGCAGATTCTCGCGGATGGTGGTGGCGAACAGGCCGGTGTCTTGCGGCACCCAGGCCATGTGGCCGCGGAGCGATTGAATGGTGATCGACCGGATCGAGCGGCCATCGAACAGGATGTCGCCCGACTGGATCTCGTAAAACCGCCCCAGCAGCCGGACCAGCGAGCTTTTTCCGGCCCCGGTGTGCCCCACAAGCGCGACCGTCTCGCCCGGGGGCACACTGAGCGAAATGTCGTACAGCACCTGGGCCGCGTCGGTTTCTCCGTCGCCCGCCGGTTCTGGCTTGTCGCCATTCGGGGCGCTGCTGTCTGTTTCGGGCATCAGGCTGCGCTGGGGCTTGACATAGGCGAAGTTCACGTGCTTGAACTCGACGGCGCCGGCCATCCGGTCCAGCGGGGCAGCCTGGGGCGCGTCCTGAATGTCGGACTCGGCTTCCAGCACCATCAAGATGCGCTCGCCGGCTGCGGCAGCTTCCTGGAACTGGTCGAGCCGCATCGCCAGGTCGCGGATCGGGTCGAAGAACAGGTTGAGGTAGAGCAGGAAGGCGACCAGCGTGCCGGGCGTCAGCTCGCCGTTGAGCACGCGCATCCCCCCCACGCCGATCACGATCGCGACCCCTAGCTGCGAGATGATGTCGATGCCGGGAAAGAAGATCGAGGCGAGCTTATCGGCGCGCAGGCTGGCTTGCAGTTCGTTCTCGGCCACTGCGCTGAAGCGGGATTTCTCGCGGTACTCGCGCACAAAGGCCTGAACAATCCGCATCCCGGTCAGGTTTTCTTGCAGCGTGGCCGAGACAGCGCCCACGGCTTCGCGCACGGCCCGGTACTGCCGCGCCGACAGACGCCGCCACCACAACGTCAGCCCAACCATCAGCGGCAGAACCGTGAAGGTGAGCAGCGCCAGCGACCAGTCGTAGACCAGCATCAGCACGATGATCCCGACCAGCGTGAACGTGTTGCTGATCATGTTGATGACGCCCCAGGTGATGAAGTTCTGGAGCGAGTTGCTATCTTCGGTGATGCGCGCCATCATGTCGCCGACGCGGTTATGGTCGAAGTAGCTGAGGTTGAGGTCGAGGTATTTGTAGAAGATATCGCGCCGGACGGCCATGATCGCGTGCTGCCCGATCCAGATCATGTTGTACATTTGCAGGCGCAGGCCCACGGCTTCGGCGGTGATGACAACGAGAAACAGCAGGCTGTAGCGGATCAGCGCGCCCTCGTCGCGCCGGGCCATGCCCTCGTTGATGGCCTGGCGCACCAGCGCCGGCGCGACCAACACCGCTGCCGAGGTGATCAGCATCAGCACAACGACGGCTGCTACCCGCGTGCGGTAGGGCGCCACATAACCCAGGATCCGGCCGAGCGTCTGGCGGACAGGCCGCTGGAGCTTGGGTTTCTCGTCGCTCACGGTTCCCCGTTTCCTCTCTTGACCGGCGCGGCGGCTTCCAGCGCCTCGAACTGCCCATCGAGCACCGCCGTGATGTCGACCTCGTCGATTGCCAGCGCCTGATCGGTTTGCAGGCGCCACAATTGCGCGTAGCGACCGCCCAGCGCGATCAGTTCGTCGTGCGTGCCGCGCTCCACCACGCGCCCCCGGTGGAGCACCAGAATCTGGTCGGCGTGCATCACCGTGCTCAGCCGCTGGGCGACGATCAGCGTCGTGCGACCCCGCATCAAGTTCTGCAACGCCGCCCTGATCTCGATTTCGGTCTTGCTATCCACGCTGGCGGTGGCGTCGTCCAGGATCAGGATGCGCGGGTTGACCAGCAGGGCGCGCGCGATCGCGATGCGCTGGCGCTGCCCGCCAGAGAGCGTTACGCCGCGCTCGCCGACCAGCGTCTGATAGCCATCCGGGAATTCCAGGATGAAATCGTGCGCGCGCGCGGCCTTTGCCGCCGCGATGACCTCTTCCACCGAGGCATCGGGCCGCCCGAAGGCGATGTTTTCGTGAATCGTGGCGTTGAACAGGAACGTGTTCTGCATCACGAAGCCGACCTGCGCCCGCAGCAGCTTGAGCGGCAGATCGCGCACGTCGATTCCGTCGATGGTAATCGCGCCGTCGGTCACGTCGTAGAAGCGCGGGACAAGATCGATCAGGGTGGTCTTGCCGCTGCCGGTCGTGCCCACAATCGCCGTCACCGTGCCCGGCGGGGCCTCGAAGCTCACATCGCGCAGGACTTCGACTTCAGGTTCTTCTTCGCCGGCTGCATAGACGAACGAGACATGATCGAAGCGGATGTGACCGGTGATGTTCCCCGGGTTGATCGCACCAAGGCGCGTCTTGATATCCGGGGTGGTGTCCATGATCGAGAAAATGCGCTTGCCGTTGGCGATGGCGCGGGCAGTGACGTCGATCATAAAAGCCAGGCGATGGGTAGGCAGGCTGAGCAGCCCAACATACGCATTGAAGGCGACCAGCGTCCCCAGGGTGATGCGACCATCGATCACCCAGCGCCCGCCGAAGAAGAGCAACAAGAAGGTCAGGAAGCCGACGATGAACCAGACGGTGGGCAGCGCCGCGGTGAACAGGTTCGCCAGCCGGATCCAGGCGTTCAACACGCGCGCATTGTCCTCTTGAAACTTCTGACGCGCGAACGGCTCGCGCGTGAAGGCTTTGACGACGACGATCTGCGACAGGTTTTCCTGGATGCGTGCGTACATCTCGCCGCGCGCGCTGCGGATGGTGCCGAAATAGGGTTCGAGCCGCACGCCGAACAGATAGGCAACGACAAACAAGATGGGCAGCGGAATCAGAAAGATCAGCGTCAGGCGCACGCTGATGCTGAGCATGATGCTGTAGATCCCGACCAGCAGCACGACCAGATTGAGAGCATCGGCGAGCACAATCCCCGCGAAGAAGCGGATCTCATCAATATCCCCGATCACGCGGCTCATGAGCTGGCCGACGCGCACCCGATCGTAGAACGAAAACGGCAGCCGCTGAAGGTGAGCGAACAGGTCCATGCGGATGTCATACGCGATCCGCCGCCCGAGCCACTGGACTCCGTAACGCTGGGCGAAGCCGCCCAACGCACGAACCACCGCCAGCCCGACGATCAGCAGCGCGGTGGCGAGCAGGTTCTGCTCGCGCGTCCACCCGGCGGGGAAGAGCGAGAAGCGATCCTGATTGCCCAGCGTGGTGTCGATCGCGTTCCCGATCAGCCAGGGGCTGATCAGCGTGAGCAGGGTGACGGCGACGGTCGCCGAATAGATCAGGACCGCGCGTCGCCAGTAGGGCCGCATGTAGCGAAGGATTCGAATCAGGATGGACATGGGCGGTTGGCTCTGGCTGACTCCTTCTGGTGCGTTCCTCTTCCAGCCGCGGCGGGCGGCAATGCGACGGCGCAAGCCATGGGCGGCTTGATGGAGTGTTGAGCAGGTTGCTCGTTACGACGCTGGAACCCGGCGAGAAGTACCGTTCGGCACGGCGGGATGTGGCGGATTACCCTGGGCAGTATCCGGCAGCACCGCCTATACTAGGATAATTGTTTGGCTCGAAAAAGCAATAGAACTTAAGGTTTTCGAAAGGAACTTGCGTATGGAGCGATTTGTCCCGCTGGGGAACGAAGCCCTGGCGCAAGGGGCGCTCGACGCCGGACTATCCGGCTGTTACGGCTACCCTGGCACGCCCTCGACCGAAATCATGGAAGCAGTCCAACGTTCTCCGGAAGCCGCCGCGCGCGGCGTGCACCGATCGTGGTGCGCCAACGAGAAGACCGCGCTGGAAGCCGCGCTGGGGATGTCGTACGCCGGCAAGCGCGCCCTGGTCACCATGAAGCACGTGGGGCTGAACGTGGCCGCCGACCCGTTCATGAACGCGGCGATCACGGGCGTTAACGGCGGGCTGCTGGTGGCGGTAGCCGACGATCCGTCGATGCACTCGTCGCAGAACGAACAGGACTCGCGCGCCTATGGGCGTTTCGCGCTGATCCCCACCCTGGAGCCGGGCAACCAGCAAGAGGCCTACGACGCAGCGGCCTACGGTTTCGAGCTATCTGAGAAGTACGCTGTGCCAGTCCTGGTGCGCCTGACAACGCGCCTGTCTCACTCCCGTTCGGCTGTGGCGCGCCGCGAGATCCAGCCGGAGCGCCCGCTGAAGCTGCCGGCTAACCCGCAGCAGTTCGTCCTGCTGCCGGCGATCTCGCGGCGCTATTATGCCGGGCTGCTCGCCAAGCAGGCGGACTTCGAGGCTGAGGCGGAGCGGTCGCCGTTCAACCGCTACGAAGACGGCCCGGATCGCCGCCTGGGCATCCTGGCATGTGGCATCACCTACAACTACCTGATGGAGCACTTTCCGGATGGCTGCCCGCACCCGGTGCTGAAGATCGGCCAGTACCCACTGCCGCGCGCGCTGGTTGCCCGGCTGGTCGACGCGTGCGAGCGCGTCGTGGTGCTGGAAGAAGGCGCGCCGCTGGTTGAGGAACTGCTGCGCGGCTTCCCGGTGGAGACGGGCCGCGTGCATGGCCGGCTGGATGGCACCCTGCCGCGCGCGGGCGAGCTGAACCCGACGCTGGTCGGGCGCGCGCTGGGGGTGGAAGTGCCCGCCAGCGCCTATGCCGTGCCGGAGATCGTCGCCAACCGTCCGCCGCAGTTGTGCCAGGGCTGCCCGCACGGCGACACCTACCGCGCACTCAACGAGGCGCTGGACGGGTACGCACGCGGGCGGGTCTTCTCGGACATCGGCTGCTACACGCTGGGCGCGCTGCCGCCCTACAATGCGATCCAGTCCTGTGTGGACATGGGCGCGTCGATCACGATGGCGAAGGGCGCCACCGACGCCGGACTGCGGCCAGCGGTGGCTGTGATCGGAGATTCGACCTTCAGCCACTCGGGCCTGACCGGCCTGCTGGATGTGGTCAACGCGGGCGCGCCGGTCAAGGTGATCGTGCTTGATAATGAGACGACAGCGATGACCGGTGGCCAGCCATCCCCGGCGCACGGCCACATCGAACAGGTCGCGATCGGGCTGGGCGTCCCGGCGGAGCATGTGCGGACCATCACGCCGCTGCCGCGCCAGCACGCGCAGAACGTCGCGGTGATCCGCGAAGAACTGGCCTACGAGGGCGTGTCGGTGATCGTGGCGCGGCGCGAGTGCATTGAAACTGCCCGGCGTCGCAGGAGGGCAGGCGCATGAAAACCGATGTGGTGCTGGCGGGAGTTGGCGGGCAGGGTGTGCTGTCCATCGCGGCCATCATCGCGGTGGCGGCGGTCGACAGCGGTCTGCACCTCAAACAGACGGAAGTGCACGGCATGTCACAGCGGGGCGGGGCGGTTCAGAGTCACCTGCGCATGGCGGACCGCCCGATTCACTCCGATTTGATCGCGGACGGCACCGCCGACCTGCTGATTTCGATGGAGCCGATGGAGGCGCTGCGCTATCTGCCGTCGCTGGCGGCGGGCGGGGCGGTCGTGACCGAGCGCGCTCCGCTCGTGAACATCCCCGATTACCCGCCTCTCGACGCTGTCTACGCGGCGCTGGAGGCGCTGCCCCGCGTGTGGATCGTGGACGCTGAGGCGATCGCCCGCGACATGCGCGCCAGCCGCGCGGCGAACGTGGTGCTGCTCGGCGCGGCATCGCCGTTTCTGCCCGTCGCCGCTGGGGCGCTCGAAGCGGCGATCGGCGTGGTCTTTGGCCGCAAAGGCGAGGCGGTCGTCGAGCAGAATATCGCGGCCTTCAGGCGCGGGCGCGCTGTCACCGCCGCGGCGAGCGACTGAATCGCCCACAGTCTGAGCGAAACGAAACTGCCGGGCAACCGGCAGTTCTTGTGTCAACGGAGAGCGGCTGGCAGCGCGCATCACCACTGGACATGGACCGGCGTGCCGATCTCCGCCCAGTTGAAATACCACTCGGCTTCCGGTGTGGGCAGGTTAACGCACCCGCGCGACATGGGCTGCCCGAAGTTGTTGTGCCAGTAGGTGCCGTGCAGCCCGTAGCCCTTGTAGAAATACATGATGTACGGCACGTCGGGCAGGTAGTAGCCCGGCCCGGACATCGGCGCGGAGACGTGCTTGACGTAGATCTTGTAGTCGCCGAGCACGGTCGGTGTTCCGGGCAGCCCGGTAGAGGAGAGGGTGGCGCGCAGGAGCGTGCCGTTCTCGTAGGCGTAGGTCATCTGGTCGCTGAGATCGACCACGATCTGCTTGCCGGTGGTGATCGTCGGCGGGGGCGCGACGGGGCTGGCGTAGAAACTCCCGCCGCCATCATCGGCAGCCGGGATGACGAGCGTCTGCCCGGTGTAGATGCGGTTCGGGTCGGTGATGTTGTTGGCGCGGGCCACGGTCGGCCAGCTCAGCCCGTACTGCCGCGCGATCGACGACAGGTGCTCACCCGGCCGGACGATATGGGTGCGCTGCGCGCCTGCCGGCGCAGGCGCAGCCGCAGCCGGCGCAGGCGAGATCGGGGCGGTGGCGCCAGGGATGAGAAGCTGCTGCCCGGCAAAGATGCGGTTGGCGTTAACAATGCCATTGGCGGCGACGAGATCCGTCCAGTTCAGCCCGTAGGCTCGCGCGATGCTCGCCAGGTTCTCGCCGCGCTGGACCGTGTGGTAGACACCGCCGGCAGGCGTCGTGGGCGCGCTCCAGGCCGGCTCGGCTGGCGCAGGGCTGACCGGCTCGGCGGGTGGGTAGTAGACGCCGGACGGGTCCGGGATGATCAGAACCTGACCGGCATAAATACGGGCCGGGTCGGCAATGCCGTTGGCGGCTGCCAGGGCGCCGACCGACAGATTGTAGCGCAGCGCGATGCGGTAGAGGTTCTCGCCGGCCTGGACGGTATGCGTCCCGCCACCTTGCGCGTCGGCGGGTAGTGGCGAAGCCAGCAGGCTCAGCGCCAGCGCGAGGATGAGAAGGGCGGCGAGGCGAACGCGATGGCGGGTGCACGAGGCCCATGCTGTCATATGTGATCCCCCTTGAAGGCCCGAGGCGAACGAATGTCGACAACGCTCCTCCATCCCGTCTATCAGTGTACAGGTATTCGATCCGCGTGACAATCCGGGCGGCGCAGGGGCGAGGTGCTCAGCGCAGGGGGGCGCTCTTCGCGTAGTCATAAGCAGAGGTGCGCCTTTGGACGAGATGCCGCACTGCATCCAGCGTACGGTGCAGCCCCGGCGGGCGCATGACCCACAGCGCCGCAGCATAGACCCCCGCCGCGACCAGCCCGCCCAGCACCAGCGCTGCGGCATCCGGCAGTGCCAGGGCTGCGCGCGCCGGTCCAAGCACGAGCGCGGCGATGGCGCTGGAGAACGCGGCTCCAACGGCAGCAGGCGCGATCGCCGCCAGCCAGTCGCGCAGAGACAGATCGATGGTGCAGCTGAGCAGCCACCATGACACCGGATGCAGCAGTGCCCCGGCGAGCACGTAGAACAGGGCGACGCCCTCGATACCAAAGCGCAGCCCCATCACAAACGCGGCCAGATAGCAGGGTGTGCTGGCGAGCGCCAGTATGAGGTGCAGGTGCGGCCGGCCCACGGCGCGGTAGACCACCCCATTGAGCATCATCGTGGCTTCGCGCAACCCGCCAATAGCCAGAATTTGCAGCGTCAGGACGAGCGGCACCCAGCGTTCGCCGAGCAGCAGCGGGACAAACCGCGGCGCGCCGATCGCGATCAAGGCCAGGGTGGGGAAGGCGAACAGCGTCGTGAGCTGCAGCCCTTCCAGAAAGACTCCACGCAGGCGGGCGGGGTCTGCCTGGAAGCGCGCCAGTACCGGGTAGAACACCACCGCCACGCCACCAAGCACGTCGCGCACCGGCCAGGCCATCAGGCTGTAGGCCAGCGCGTAGTAGCCAAGCGGCCCGGTGCCCAGCCGGTAGCCGATGATCTGGTCGTCCGCATTGGCCGTGATGTAGACCAGCACGGTGAAGACGGAGACGCTGGGCGCGAAGCGCCACAGCGCGCCCAAGGCTGAGCGATCCCAGCGGCCCGGCCGCCAGCCCGCCGCCCGCCAGATCAGCAGTGTGCCGGTCAGATTGAGAATCGCGGCCTGCGCGATCAGGCTCCACGGACCCGCGCCGAGGGCCGCCAGCGCGATCGCCGCCGCGCCGCCGAGGAGCATCCCCACCACACGAATCGCGGTGGGCGTGCGGAAGTCCAGCCGGCGGGCAAGCACGGCGCGAGCGGGCATGCTCAGCGCGCGCGCCAGCGCTGCCAGCGACGCGGCGATCAGCAGCCCGGCCAGGCGCGGCTGATTGAACCAGCGGGCCAGCGGACCGGAGAGGACGATCACGGCGGCTGCCAGCGTGCCCGCGACCAGGGCCGTGCTCCACCAGGCGCTGTCGCGGGCGGCGCGGTCCAGGCGCGGGCGCTGGATCAGCGCGTCGTGAAAGCCCACCGGCGCGACGTGTGCGATCAGTTCCTGCGCGGCGACCGTCAGGGCGACCAGGCCGAAGTCCGCCGGTTCCAGCAGGCGCGTGAGGATCAGGGTTGTGATCCCGGCCAGCACATAACGCGCGAGGCTGCCCCCAGCTGCCCACAGGCTGCTGGCGAGCGCCTGGGTCCGGGTTGGTAGAGCCTCGTCAACCGGCGGATCGATCACGGATGCCGTCCGTTTCTCCGTGGCGCGGTCACTGCCGGAGCAGGCTTGACCCGGCTAGTGCGTTCGCGGAACCTCTACTATTATATGACGGGCGCGTGCGTGGGGCTGATCGGAACACTCCCATGTCAGGAGTCTACGACATTGTGATGCTTGTGCTGAACGACGTCGCCTACGATTCGCGGGTGCGGCGCGAGGCGGCGGCGCTGGCAGCGGCCGGCTGGCGCGTGCTGGTGATCGGCACGCAGCGGTATGGCGGGGCGCTGCCCGATCGCGAGCGGCTCGACGGCTACGACCTCTGGCGCGTGCGGTACGGGCGCTATGGCGCCGGGCTGCGCCGCCCCTGGCGCTGGGTGCGGCACACGCTGCAAGCGGCGCAGATCATCCGCGTGCTGCGCAGTGTGCAGGCGCGCGTCCACCACGCGCACGACCTGCCCGCGCTGCTGGTGGTGTGGGCGGCGCGGACGGGCGTGCGACCGCGCGCCCGGCTGGTCTATGACGCGCACGAGCTGTACCTGTTCATGTCGCCGTATCCCTCGGCCTGGATCAACCGCTGGCACGCGCTGACCCGGCTGGTTTTCATGCGGATCGAGGGCGCGCTGGCGCGCCGGGCGGATCTGGTGCTGACGCTCTCGGAGCCGAACGCACGGCTGCTGGCGCGCTGGTACGGCATCCCGCGCCCCACCGTAATCGCCAACGCGGTCGATCCGCCCGCCGACGCAGCGGCAGACGGTCACCCCCGGCTGAACGGATCGGGCTGCGCGGTGGTGCATATCGGTGAGATCACGGAGCGCGGCCGGGCACTGAGCGAAATGGTGCGCGCTCTGGCGCTGCTGCCGGAGCCGGTCACGCTGGCGTTTTTGGGCTGGGGGCCGGATCAGGGCCGGCTAGACGCGCTGGCGCACTCGCTGCACGTCGGCGAGCGTGTGATGTTTCTGCCGCCGGTTTCTCCGGATGAGGTCGCCGCTGCCGTCCGGCCTGCACGGGCGGCATTGGTGCTGCAACGGCCCGACTCGATCAACGCCCGCGCGGCGGCGCCGATCAAGCTCTACGAGGCCATTGCCGCCGGGCTGCCGGTGGTGGCGTCGGACACGCCCGATTTGCGGCAGATCGTGCGCCGTTACGGGCTGGGGCCGGTGTGCGACCCCCTGGATCCGGCGGCGATCGCGGCGGCCCTTCGCGACGTGCTCGATCCGGCCCAGCAGGCGCGCTACCGGGAGAACGTGCGCCGCGCCCAGCGCGAGTTGACCTGGGCGTGCCAGGCGGGGCGGCTGGTCGCGTGCTATCGTCCGCTGCTTGAGGCATTCTGATGGTGCCGCGCGCCGCGATGTTGATCTCCAGCGGGTACGCGCCCGACCCGCGCCTGCAAAAGCAGGCCCACACCCTGGCCGCCGCGGGCTACCGGGTGACGATCGTCGCGTGGGACCGGCTGCGGCTGTATCCGGTTCACGCCCGCGAAAGCGCGCCGCCGTTGCTGGCGGACGCGCTGGCCGCGTGGCCGGGGCGGCGCGTGGAAACTCCGCTGCCGGTGAGCGTGGTGCGGCTGCGCATCCCCGCCGGGTACCGTACCGGGCGGCCCCTGCTGGCGAAGATCCCGCGCTTCTGGTGGCAGGCGCTGCACGAGCTGCGGCGCATCCGGCCGGATGTGGTGCATGCCTGCGATCTCGACACGCTCCCCATCGCGTACCTCTACCGCCGGCTGACGGGCACGCCCGTTGTCTACGACGCACGCGAGTACTACCCTGGCATGGTGCAGGGGACCGTTGGGCGGGCTCTGAGCCGCGCGCTCGATGTGCTGGACGGCTGGCTGACGCCGCGCGTGGACGTGGTGCTGGCGGTCGGCGAGCGACTGGCCGCGCGCTATCGCGCGCTGGGTGGGCGGGTGTGGATTGTGACCAATGCACAGGTTCTGCCCCCGCCCGACCTGGGGTCCAGCTCTCGCGCGCTGATCCGCGAAGGGCTGGGGATGCCGCCGGACGGGCTGCTGGCGGTGTATATCGGCTATCTCAATCCAGACCGGCTGCTGACGCCGTTGCTGGACGCGGCGCTGGCGCTGCCCGACGTGTGGGTGCTGATCGGCGGGGTCGGGCCACAGGCGGAGCTGATTGCGTCATACGCGGCGCGCTGCCCGCGCATCAAGGCGCTGGGGTGGGTACCGGTGGACGACGTGGTCACGATCGTGGCGTCGGCGGATGTGGTGTATTATGGTCTCGACGCGCAGAACCCCAACAGCGCCTATTTCATGCCTAATCTGGCGCTCTCTGCGATCGCGGTGGGCCGCCCACTGCTCACCACGCCGGTGGGCGAGATCGCCGAAGTCATCCGGGCGGAAGGTTGCGGCGTCGTGATGACGGAGTCGACGGCCGGCGCTGCGGTCGAGGCGCTGAGCCGGCTGCGCGACAGGGCATTTCGGGGGGAGCTGGCTCGCCGGGCGCAGGCGCTTGGCACCGAGCGTTACAACTGGAATTATGCCGCGGCACAACTGCTTGAGGCATACAATTGTACGAGCTTTGTCAAGAACTGTTCTTAAGGCGTTTTTTGGGAATAAATTCATATTTGTGAGCAAAGGTTGTGTGATAATCTTAAGTTAGCGTCTATGCGTTTTTTATTTATTGGCATCGATTCTTCCTGTTCTGGCAGCATGCGTGCTGCGCCAGTTTTCATCTCGTGGACGCCTGCTCGCCAGGTGACCATGCACAGGAGCGCATCATTATGTCCAAGATCATCCCCTTGGCTCGCGCGATTGTCATTATCCTTTCGATGCTTATCGGACAACTCCCGGCGCTGGCGCTCGCCGCTCCGGCTGCTGAACCGTTGTCGGGCGCGGCTCTGATCGCGGCGCCTGACGCTGAAGGGGGGGAGGGTCAGATCGCGGCTGGGCTGACCCCCATCGGGGTCGCAGAGATCCCGCTTCGCCAGGACCGTCCTCAGGAGTGCAAGATCAAGGTGCTGGCGGCGGCGGTGCAGGACTACCCCAGCGAGCCGGACCGAAGCCAGCCACCCAGCGGCACGACCAATCCCACGCCCTTCGGGGCTGTGCCGGTCACCGAAGCGGCCTCGGGCGATGTGCTGAAAATCTGGGTCGTGGTCATGAACTGGACAGACGATCCGGGTTGTGCGACCAATGAGGCAATCACAGTTACGGGTATCAACCTGACGGTGGCGGGCCAGACGCCGCTGCCCGAGCCGGGCTGGGATCAAATATCCCTTCCGCACACCATGCCCGCGCCGGGTGCATATTGGGAGGGCCGCTACCGCTACGAGGTCAGCGCGTTTTCCCCCAGCGAGATCCGGATTGAGGTCACGGTGGACGCCAGGGATTCCAGTGACGCTCTGGTCCAGGATGAAGACAAGACGTGGAAGGTGACGGTCAGCTCGCCCGGCTTTCTGCTCATGTCGTTCGAACCGAGCGTGAGCACGGCGGCCCCCGGCGACCTGGTCGATTTCACGATCCGGGTGCAGAACACGCGCCCCGGCGTGGTGATCGACAACCTCACGGTCGAATCTGAGTTCTCGCAGTTTGTCAGCCAGTGTAGCGGCATCGAGAAATGGACCGTCGGCGGCTCCCCGATTACGGAATTGCAGTCCGGGCAGATTGCGGAGTGCACGATCAGAAATGTCGTGATTCCCCCGTCAACCGAGACCGGTGAGTTCCGCCTGACCGGGACGCTGACCGCCCACTCCGGCGGCGCCGAACCGGCGTCTGCCGAGGTGGAGAGCGATCCGGTTCAGATTCACCAGGCGAGCATCAAAGTCACCAAGACGGTCCAGCAGATCATACGCGGCACGCAGATCGTGTCGGAGCCGGCCCAGCCGGGCGATACGATTCACTATCTGATCACGGTCGAAAACACGAGCCTGGGCGGGATCGCGGTCGATCACCTGACAATTCAGGACAGCCTGACCGGGCTAATCGCCGTGTCGCCATCGTTGGTGCTGGAAGCGGGTCAGTCGAGGCCGTTCAACACCCAATGGACGGTGCTGCCGAACAGCCAGGACCCGCTGACCAACCGCGTGTCGGTTACGGCGCGCGCGGTCAACACCGGCCGCACGGTCAGCGCCGATGCGGCGGTGTCGGTCGATATCGCGGACTCCGCGCTGGAGATGGAGCTTGCCGCGCTGGACCCGGTCACCGGGCAGCCCAGACTGGCTGCCAATGTCGGCGACACGGTCCGCTTCCGGATGACGCTGTCGAACGTGGGCGACGAGCCGATCACCAGTCTGGACTATTCGCCGCTCGGCGGGACGCTGCGCAGCTACGGCACGCTGCCCAGTCTGTCCGGAATCACGTTGGCGCCCGGCGGCGTTCGCACGTTGACCTGGGATTACACGATCCTGGACGAGGACCCGGATCCGCTGGTGAACACGGTGGCGGTCAAGGGGATGGTCGGGGGACGGCAGCTCACTGTGCAGAAGCAGGTGGTGGTTGATGTCACCAACCCGAACATCGAGATCGCGGTGACGGTCAGCGAGCCGGCCGCGACGACCGTGCTGCGCGGCGGCGAAGTGGTCTACAACATCGTCGTCACCAATAAGAGCGCCAACCCGATCTGCAACGTCCTGGTCAGCCAGTTGCGCGTCGATCCGGACACGGGCCAGGAGACGCCTATCATCCCCGCCGTGCCGATGCTGTGGCCGGGCGCCACACCGGGCCGCCTGGAAGGCACCGGCACGGGCAACGAAGCGGCCAGCGCCTCGACGACCTATCTGGTGACCAGCACCGACAAAGACCCGCTGCATATGGTCTTCAAGGTGACGGCCAGCTCAAGCTGCGAGGGCGGCGGGGAGTTGCTCTCCGACCGGACCAGCCGTGTATTGAATATCTCCGACGTGCAGGTGAACGCCGAGATCGGCGCTGCGCTCGGCCCGGACGGCGTGGCGACGGTCGGCGAGGCGATCCAGTTCACCTATCTAGTGACGAACGTCGGCACCATCCCGCTGAGCAACGTCAGCGCGACGGTCTGCTACCCGTCGCGCCTGCCGGCGGAACCGCCGAACTGCAATGTCCCGTGGACGCCGACCAATCTGCAAGGTGGCGCGCTGCTCCAGTTCGAGACGGCGACCGGCATCTTCACGCAGGTCATGACCCAGGCGGATGCCGATGTGGGGCAGTTCCCGGTTGAGGTGACGCTCTATGCGACGGACAACCGGGGCCGCGATGTCACGCTCAAGACCACGACGACGATCGTCGTGACGACGCCGGACTTCCTGCTGCAGGTGACCGGCCCAACCGAAGTAGTCAACGGCGACACGCACAACTTCAGCTTCACGCTGACCAACGACACCAACGTGGACCTGACCGACGTGCGCGTGTTTCTGGCGGACGATCCGGACCATCCGGTGGCGACAGTGGCGACGCTGAGCGGCGTGCCGGGCAGCAACACGTTTACCGGGAACTTCGACCACACGATCAACGCACCGCCAGGGGCGACGACGTTCGAGCTTGTGCTGCGCGCTACGGCCACCAAGGGTGACGGCAGCGTGATCGCGACCGGCTCGCACGTGCTCACGCTCATCCCGATGATCACGGTCGACAAGAGAGGGCCGGATGTCGCCACGCCGGGCGAGGACGTTGAGTATCAGATCACGATCAAGAACAACTCGAACAGCCAGACGTTCACCGCCGACCTGGACGGGCTGCACGACGATGTGCTGGCCGCCTATGGCGTGCCGGTGAGGCGAGAGGACTTCGCCTGGCCGGGGCCGGTGGGCGTGTTGGGGCCGGGGCAGCAGGCTACGGCGACGCTCACGCTGCCACAGGTGAAGGCCGATGTCTCGCCGCTGGTTAACACATTTACCGTGGTCGGCAAGAACGACGCGAGCCAGGCTGTCGCGGGGATCGGGCAGCATGAGATGGACGTATCATGCCCGGTGCTGATCCGGTTCGACGTGACGGAGACCGTGACTAATCCCAGCGACCCACTCGATCCCTACGTACACATCCTGCACGAGACGCTGCGCTGGCAGATCACGCTGGTTAACATCACCCAGTCGACGCTGCAGAACGTGGTAGTCACCGAGTCGCTGAACTGGGGCGGCCCGGTTCCCGGCCTCCCCAGCACGATCGGGCCTAACGAGCAGGTGTCGCTTCCTGCCTTCGAGAGGCCCATCACGCAGGATTACTACAGCCCTTCGACTGAAGACCAGGACTACATGACGAGCGACGTGGAGGTGACCTTCAGCGAGGTGGCCGGCAGCAACGCCTGTTCCGGGCAGGGGCAGGCTCCGCTGTTCAGCCCGATCGGTGTGATCAAAACGGCCGACCCCTCGCTGGCACTCACGGGCGATACCGTCACATACACGCTGACCCTGATCAACCTGGCCGGTCCCGAAGACCCGATCAACACCTATACGGTAACGCTCAACGACCCGCTGCTGTCGGCCAACCCGATCCCGATGTTCTACAACGGGGAAGGCCAGCCGGCTGTGACGTCAGGTGAGATGGGGCCGGGCGAGGTGGTGACCGGCCCGGCGCTGACGTATGTGGTTAAGGACAGCGACCCCGACAAGCTGGTCAACACGGCGACGGCGCAGTTCCCCGATCCGGGCGCCCCCGATGTGACCTTCTACACCACCGGCAAGGCCGAAGTGACGACCGTCAAGCCGCTGCAGCTTGTCAAGACGCCCAGCCAATGGGAGGGGATCCCTGGCACGACGATCTACTATAGCTACGAGCTGACCAACGCGACCGAATACACGATCCGCGACCTCACCCTGAGCGACGACCGGATCGACCAACTGATCCCCGGCCCGTACACTGACCTGCCGGGAGCCAAGCTGACGCTAGGCGGGTTCGAGTCCTTCACTATCTCCAGTGTACCGTACGACATCCCGATCGACGCGCCCAACCCGCTGGTGAACACGGCGACGGCGACCTACACGATCGATCTGCCCGGCGGCCCTCGCACGCTGACGGAAGTCGTGAGCATCGCGGTTAACATCAAGCCGCCGGACATCGTGATCGAGAAGCGGGTGCGCGACGCCGGGACCAAGGAGCCGCTGCCGGACGATCTGCCGCTATCCACGCCGGGCGGCGACGGGATCGTCGAGGGAACGGTCGGGCAGCAGGTCGAATACTGCTTCACGGTGAGCAACAACAGCCCCTCGTCGCAGTCCTATGTGGACAACATCCGGGTCGAGGACGTGATGCTCGGCGAGGGCGCGCTGCAGATGTGGTTTGAGGCCGCGGTTGAGATCGCGTACCAGCGCCAGGGCGCCGGGAGCCGGCGGCTGTATGGCGGGGAGTCGGTGGACTTCTGCTATCCTGTCGCCATCACGCTGAACCGCGCCCTGGGCGACCCGCTGACCAACAAGGTCACACTGCGGGGTGAAACGCCGTCGGGCGGCGCAATGATCCCGGTCTACACCGACGACAGCCTGACCATCGACCTGCTCGGCACGGATCTGCTGATCACCAAATCGGCATCGCAGCCGCTCGCGTACATCGGCCAGGAAGTGACCTACACGGTTCGCATCGAGAACCGCAACCAGACCTACCTGATCGACAACATCGAGCTGCTGGACTCGTTCCTGGGTGTGGTCGATCCGGCCATGGTGGACTGGTCTGCCAACGCCAACGGTGGGATACCCGGCTCGCTTGGCCCCGGCGGGTACGCCACGCTGGTCTACCCCTACACGATCCAGCCGCACGACCCGGACCCGCTGATCAACTCCGCCTCGGTAACGGGCGTGCTGGCCGACGGACAGGGGACTGAGGTTGAGGACTCAACACAGTCGTCGCTGGCGATCACGCCGAGCCAGCTTCTGGTGCGCAAGTTTGCCAGCGCGAGCCGTGCGCTGCCGGGCGCGAGTGTCCACTACACAATCGCGATCACCAACGTGGGGCAGGTGCCGGTCTATGACCTGCACGTGACCGACACGCGCAAAACCGACCTGCCAGCCCCGACCGCCACCGACCTGATGCCGAACAGGACGGCGTATGTCTATTACGACCTGGACATGCCGAGGGTTGAAGACCTGGCGGCGAATCCCGAGCTTGACCCGTACATCAATACCGTGACGGTTGAGGGCACGATCTACGACGAGCGGGGGATCCCGCAGCCGGACCCGGTCGTGGGGCAGTCGACCGCTACGGTGGACATCATCCAGCCGAACGTGAGCATCTCCAAGGTGCCGCAGGTCGAGGCGGCGACGCCCGGCAGCGGGGTCGATTACACGATCACGATTCGCAACACCGGCGGGGCGGGCGACACGCTCACCGATTTGATCTTCACCGACGTTACCGCGGGGGTGATGCTGGACCTGGACAGCGTCTGCCCGGAGGGCCCCTGCCCGTTTGTCTACGGGCCGGAGCCGTATGCGGGCGACGGGGCGCCCAACCCGCTCGATGGCCAGCCCTATGACCCGGCGCACGGTCTACGGCATCGCGAGATGCTGATCGGCACGATCACGGTCGATGTGCCGCCCGCCGGGGCCGGTTCCGAGTTCACCAACGTGGCGGCGATCCAGGCTTCGCTGGGCGATACTACCGTCCAGGACCGCAGCTCGGCGACGATCGACGTGCGGCAGGAAGGCATCCGCGTCGAGAAGGTGGCCTCGACCTCGACGGCGACCATCGGCGAAGACGTAACCTATACGATCCGCGTGGAGAATACCGGCACGGTGCCCTTCACGCGGCTGACGATCGCCGACGCCGCGATGCCGGGCGGGACGCTGACGGTAACCGGCGGCTTCCCGGACACGGACGGCGACGCGGCCACACTCGACCCCGGCGAGGTGTACGAGCACGTCTACGTGCATCGCGTCACACCCACCGACAGCGACCCGTACACCAACCGCGCCTCGGTCAGCGCCTTCACGTCGGCGGGCGCGGTGGTGATCAACAGCGCCCAGACGACGGTTGACATCCAGCTTGCGGAGCTGCGCGTCGAGAAGTACGTCTGCGCGCAGGACAACCCCGAGGGCAACACGCCGCCCGATCCCTGCAC
Organism: Thermoflexus sp.; assembly: GCA_020724465.1. Classification (GTDB taxonomy): domain Bacteria; phylum Chloroflexota; class Anaerolineae; order Aggregatilineales; family Aggregatilineaceae; genus DYGX01. The sequence goes on along the minus strand of DYGX01000001.1, from coordinate 286,722 downwards.
GCCGGTGGTCAACGTCGCCGACGAGAATCCGGACGAGGTGTTCTACTACCTGCGCATCTACAACCCCAGCATTGTCCCGATCCAGAACATCACTGTGTCGGACTCGCTGGTGCCGTCCTCGACCTTCGACACGATTGCATGGCCGCAGTCACCGCGCGCGCTGGCGCCCAACGACGGCGCACCGGGCGGCCCGGACGAGGTCTGGTTCAAGTACGCGTACAGCGTGGCCGACGAGGACCTCGACCCGCTGTGGAACATGGTGACCGTGACCGGCGAGACGCCGACCACGCCGCCGCAGACCGCGCAAGACGTCGCGCGCGCCTCGCTGCGGCTGGTCACCGGCGACCTGCAACTGACCAAGAGCGGCCCCGCCCAGGCTCAGGTGGGCGAAACCGTCACGTATTCGCTGGCGGTCACGCATCTGAACCCGGCCGGCGAGCCGATCACCAACATCCAGATCACCGATCCGCTCAGCCCGAGCGGCACGGCGCCGGTGTGTACCATCGCGAGCCTGGCGCCGGGTGCGACAGACGCAAGCTGCACGTTCGACTACACGGTATCGCTGGCGGATCCCTCGCCACTGGTCAACCAGGCGTTCGCGCGCGGCTCGCAGGCCAGCGCGCCGGGCGGCACGGTCACCGACACGGCGACGCACACGCTGGAGATCGTCACGCCGGGGTTGTCGGTGACCAAGACGCCGAGCGTCACGGTAGCCACCTTCGGCCAGACGGTCACGTTCACCTATGTGGTGCGGAACACGGGCCAGGGCGCCATCGACAATCTGTCGGTGGTGGACAGCGACCCCCAGATCACGTTCAACGCGCCATGGCCGACCCGCCTCGCATCGGGCCAGACGGTGATCCGCACGGCAACCCGTACGCTGACGCCGCTCGACCCCGACCCGTACACCAACACCGTGACGGTCCAGGGGCGGCGCGGCGGCGTGACGGTTCGCGCGCAGGCGAGCGCGACGGTCGCCCTTTCGGACGCGGCGCTGGCGGTCAGCAACGTCCCGAACCGGCAGTACGTGATCGATGGCGACCCGGTGACGTTCGCCTACACCGCCCGCAACCTGGGCAGCGAGCCGATCGAGAGCCTGTCCTTTGACGACGGCGGCCTGTGCAGCGATCTGGGCGCGCAGCTTCCGTCGACCACGCTGGCTCCGCGCAGCAGCGTGACCGTCTACTGCACGGTCACCGCGGCGCTGCCCGGCCCGCTGGTCTCGACCGTCCGTGCGACGGGTATTGCAGGCGCCGTCCCGGTGAGCGACACGGCAACCGCTCAGGTGCAGGTGACCTCGGGCGGGCTGGTCGTAACCAAGACGGCGGACCGCTTTGTGGCCGCGCCGGGCGACGTCATCAACTACACGATCACCCTGACCAATATCGGCGGCGAGACGCTGGCGGAGATCCAGGTCTTCGACCCGATCGTTTTGCTCAACCCGCCGCCACCGGCGTCGCTGTTGCCGGGCGCGCGCTTCACGATGAGCGGCTCGTACCTGGTCGGCACGGACCCGGCACCGGACTCGGTCGCCAACACCGTTTCGGTGACCGCCGTCGGCGTAGACACGCAGAACACCTACCAGGACAGCGCGTCTGTAGCAGTGGCGATCCTCGAAAACCCGGACGCAATCCTGGCACTGACCAAGCAGGCCAGCGTCAGGACGGCTCGCCTGCGGGCGCGCCCCGGCGACGAGGCGACCTATACCTTCACGGTACGTAATGTCAGTGCGGCACAGACGGCTCAGGATATCACCGTGATCGACTCGCAGGTAGGCGGCGCCCCGATCCAGGTTCCGCCGCTGGGGCCGGGCGAGGCGTACACCTTCGCGCGGACTGTGCCGATCCCCGCCGATTACGCCGATACGACCTTCGTCAACGTGGCGATGGTGCACACCGGGAGCGAGGCCGAGCAGACGCTTCAGGACACAGCCAGCGCCTCGGTGGACGTCCAACTGCTGGGGCTGACCAAGACGGCGGAGCCGCAGGATGCTTTCTACACGGGGGATGAAGTCACCTACACCTTTACGGTTGAGAGCTTTACCCAGGCGACCCTGCAAGGTGTGGTTCTGGACGACGAAGGCCTGACGTTCATCGTGCCGCTACCCGACGACATCGGGCCGGACGGCGCAACCGCCAGCGGCAAACTTCAGATCCCACCGGACTACACCGACACAGTCTTCGAGAACACCGCCCAACTGCTGCTCAACGGCCAGTGGGTAGACGAAGCCTCGGCGCGGGTCACGGTCGTGCCGCGCACGCTGGCAATCGAAGATGTGTCGATCACGCAGATGGACCGCGGGCGGTCGCTCACGCTCATCCAGACCGGCGAGCCGGCGACGCTCCGCTTCAAGCTGCGCAACGTGTCGTCGGCTACCATCGCGGGACTCAACCTGAACGTGCTGCTGGACGTCCCAGAGGCGGCTGCGCCGGTTTGCACCACAGAAGCCGGCGGTCCGGTGCCGTCTGCGCTGGCGGTGGGCGGAGAGAGCACGATCGTCTGCACTTTCACGCTCCCGGTTGGGCGGGAGTACTATGGCAGCGGTCTGAACCGGCTGGTTGAGATCCGCGCCACGGGCAACGCGGGTGGTGTCCCGTTCGATGTGTCCGTTTCTCAGCCGATGACCCTCGTCGATCTGAAGCTGGAAGCGACGTTGACGCTCGATCCGCCGTCCGCGCCATCCGGGGAGTGGGTGACGTTCGAACTCAACCTGACGAATGCCGGCGCGTCACCGATTGGCTGCGATCCGGGCGACGGCGATCCGTTGCCGTGCACGCTGACGGTGACCTCGGACGATCCCGAACTGCAGCCGCTGCTCGACGGCTGGCGCGATGAGCTGAGGGGCCAGGAGCTGCAACCGGGCGATTCGTTGACCAATCCCGTCACGATGGCGTACCAGATCCTGCCCGGCGACGTCAGCAAGACGTTTACCGTCACAGCCAGCGGCGGGTACCACGACGAAGAACTTGACCAGGCGCTACTTGACGCGTACATCACCTCAGTTGATGCGTCCGCCGATCTGGTGGTTGAGGAGCTGTCGCTTGAAGTTCGCATCGTCGGCGCGGATCCGGGCGGAACCGAGGAAAACCCGACGGTCACCTACCGGATCGAGATCACCAATACCAGCAACGTTCCTCTCTCGGGCCTGACCGCCAGGTTCTCGACCGATGAGGCCGAACCCAAGACCTGGACCGACATTGGCCTGGATCGACTCGATCTGGAGCCTGGCGCCAAAGCCTATGGGGCCGTCACAGTCGACGAGACGCACGAGGACCCGTACACGCTCTACGCGGTTGCTTCCGGCGTGTCGCCGGGCGGCTTCGATGTCGAGGGCGAGACTTCGGCCCGCATCATCCCCGGCGTGCCCCTGGATGCGCTGCGGATCACGATCGAAGAGATGGTCCAGGAACGCGACGGCGTGCGGTATGACGGCTCCGAGTTGCGCCCCTTCCAGACCGGGCACCCGATCACGATCACGATCCGGGTGACGAACGACGGCCAGGAAACCATCACCGACGTTCTGCCCGACTTTATCAACGATCTCGACCCCGGGGGCATTTGCTGGACGAGCGAGCCGCCCATCTCGTCACTGGGGGCGGGCCAAAGCGCGACGCGGCACTGCGTCTACACGCCGCCCGTGGGCCATCATCTGTATCCGCGTGGCGGAATGGTCGATGACACGATCCGGTTCCTCGTCAGCGGCCGGCTTGGCGGCGAGGAGATCGCCGGCTTTGGCGATAGCCGCGTCGTCATGATGGTTGACCTCGCGCTGCGCGTGGTCCTGTCCGCGGAGCCGACTCAGGCCATGCCGGGCGAGATGGTCAGCTTTACCGTCATGGTCGTCAACGAGGGCGCGACGCCGATCGGCTGCGGCCCCGAAGCGCCCGCGGGCGACTCGTGCCATCTCACGCTCTCGTCGGTCAACCTCGATCTCGGCGCGGCGCTGCAGGAGTTCACAGCATCCCTGCGCGACATCGTCCTCAATCCGGATGGCGTCCGGACGGTGGATGTCTCGCTCCCGATGCCTCAGCCCGCCCAGCCGAATCAGGTGTTTGCCCTGTACGGCGTGACCGTTCGGGGTGGGTATTACGACCCCGCGCTCGACAACGCCGTCCAGGGGACCTACACGGCGTGGGACACGTCCGACGCGTCCATCGTCTATATGGTTCCGCGCCTGACGCTGGAGATCCAGGTGGTGCCGAACCCGCCGATCTTCGGCCAGCCCGTCACCTATACGGTCACGGCGCGCAACACCGGCCCGATCCCCGTCACCATCCAAAGCGGTGGGTATCAGATCATACCGCTGGCGACGACTCACTCGCTGGGCAGCCTGCCGTTGATGAGCGGCGGGGCGCGGCCCGGCGCGCAGGGAACCGGCGGCGTGCTGAACTTCGCGCCGCAGACGGTTCCGGTGGGCGGTGCGGCGACCGCGATTCTCTCGAAGCAGGAAGATCAGACCGGACCGTACCTGTTCCGGGCGACGATCAACGGGATGGGCCTGGCGCAGCAGGTGACGGCGGCAGCCGAGCTGTTACTCACTCCGTTCGGCGTCGGGACACCCACGCCGACGGTCGATCCGGCGACGCTTGACCCGACCGCCACGGAGCCGCAGGTCACGAAAGAACCGTCCGCACCCAACGCACAGGCCGGCGGCCCGGTGACATGGACGATCCGGGTCCGCAATGGCAGCACCGGCGTGATGTCCGGCGTGGTGGTCACCGATACCGTGCCGGCGTCGATGGTGATTGCCAGCGCGGCAACCGATCGCGGCCAGGCTCGGGTCGAGGGCACGCAGGTAATCGTAGACGTTGGCACGCTCAACCCTGGCGAGACGGCGACGATCACACTCAACACGAACCTGGCACCGACCGTCTCCGCGCCCGCCACCGTGACCAACACGGCCTGTGCGGCGCGCCAGGGCGGCCCGCAGATCTGCGCCGTGGGGAACGTCAGCGTCGGTCCGGGGGTGGGCAGCCTGCCCGCGACGGGTCTGCGCGGCCCATCGGGCGCAGCCGGCTGGCGCCTCGGCGCGCTGGACGGGATCGGACTGGGCGGCTTGCTGCTGCTGGCGCTGAGCGCGCACGTGTCGCGACGGCGCACGTTGCTCGCGGTGGTGTTCGTGCTGCTTGCACTGGGTGCGATCGGCGGGGCTGTGGCGCTGGTTCTGACGAGCGACGATGACCAGACCGGACCGGAAGAGACCGCCGTGCCTGCTACGCCCGGCGCGGACTACGCCGTGGTGCCCGGTGTCGAATCGCCCATCCCGACGCCGTACATCCTGCCGACGCCGGCCGGGGTGCGGACGCTGTACATCCCGAAGCTGGGCGAAACGTTCCGCGCGCCGATCCCGATCCTGGAAGTCCCGATCGTTAACCGGCAGTGGGACGTCAGCGGCCTGGGCTACTTCATCGGCTGGCTGGAAGGGACAACCTGGCTTGAGCGTGACTGGGGCAACACCGTCCTGGCGGCGCACGTCCAGCTTGACGCGCGGACGCCCGGCCCCTTCTGGAGCCTGGACACGCTGGTCCCCGGCGACGAGATCATCATCCGCGAGGGCGATCTGGAGCGGCGCTTTGTGGTCACGAGCACACGCAAGGTGCAGCCGGACGACTGGACGGTGACTGCCCCCACCGAGGGGCCGGTGCTCACGCTGGTGACATGCACCGACTGGAACAACGCCTATGGGATGTTCGCCCAGCGGCTGGTTGTGCAGGCAGTCCCTGCCGGCACCTGAGATCGCCGGTTTTCGGCGAGCCTGTGCGCGAGCGCCCGTCCCGCCTGGGGTGGGCGCTCGTTCTTGTTCGGCGCGGGGACGGCGTGCCTAGCTGCCCCAGGCGCGGATCGCCAGGACCAGCGGGCGTCCGATCGGCACGTCGCTGCCGGGATAGATCAAGTCCCACACGCTGAAGTAGCAGCCGTAGAGCGGGGGAGCAGTCCCGGTGAACGTGATTGTGGCGGATTCCTCGATGTCGACGGCCGGCTCGAAGAAGAAATTAGAACGCTGCTGGCGGGCGAAGTTGGTGCCGGGGCGCTGCTCTTCGTTGCCGCAGACGCTCCGGTAGCGGCTGAGATCCACGGTCTCATCCGGGCGGGCGGTCAGGGTGGGGTTGAAGGTCAGCCGGGCGCGCGCGGGCCAGGCGCAGCTTCCGGTGTTGAGCAGCGTCAGCTCGAAGGTGAAGTTTTCACCGGCGCGCACCAGACGCGGATCGCTGAAGGCGGTGCGGGCGGGCGGCTGGTTATAGTCTTCCGGCGCGACGACGTAGTATTCGAAGTCGCAGGCGGCCAATGTCTGCGTCATATTGGGGGTGGGCGAGGCGGCAGCCTGGGTTGCGAAGTAGTTCTCGACCAGGAGCGCGACGGCGGTGCCGGTGGCGTCCGGCGAGGGTGTCGGCGTGAGGGTTGGCGACGGCGTCTCGGTCGGGGTGGGGGTAGCGGTCGGCTGCGGAGTCGGCGTGCGGCTGGGCAGCGGCGAGCGGGCGGGGGTCGGCGTCCACGCGCGCGGCGTTGGCGATGCGTTTCCTGCCAGAACCTGCGCGGGCAGCCCGGCGGGGTCCTGAGTCGGGCTGGGGGTGAGCGCCAGCGCAGCCCGGACGGTCGCAGTTTGCTGCGATCCAGCGGGGCCGTTGTCGGTCAGCCCTAGCAGGCCGGACACGCGGCTGCTGCCGTCGTTGAAGCCGAACAGCGCTGTGCCCGCGATGACTACCAGGGCCGCCGCCAGCACAAGCACCGTGCGCGGGCGGAGCCGCCCCGGCGCGCCGCCAGGACGCGGCAGATCGGCTGCTGCCTCAGCTCCTTCGGTGATCAGCGTGCGCAGCCGGCGCCATTCGGTGGAGGTATGCGTGCGGGTGTGAGTCGGCGGCAGAGGCGTGTCCGCGTTGAGCGACGCGGCACCCTCGTAGAACGGATACGGGCGCCCTTCCTCGTCGAGCATAGCCAGGTCTTCGGCCATCTCCGCCGCGGACTGATAGCGCTCGTCCGGGTCTTTGGCAAGCGCCTTGTAGACAATACGCTCAAGCTCTTCGGGGACGTGTGGTGCAAGCCGGCGCACCGACGGAACTGGCTCATTGACGTGCTTGAGTACAATTGCCAGCGGGGTTTCGGCGTCGAACGGCAGCCGCCCGGTCAGAAACTGGAACAGGATCACGCCCAGCGAGTAGAGGTCCGAGCGCTCGTCACCGGGCTCGCCTAACCCCTGCTCAGGCGCCATATAAGCGGGCGTGCCAACCATGCCGCCGCTGGATGTGAACTGCGCCCCGGTGACGATCTTGGCGATGCCGAAGTCCGTCAGCACGACGCGGTTGCCCTCGTCGAGCATCAGGTTGGCGGGTTTGACGTCGCGGTGGATCATGTTGCGCTGGTGCGCGTAGGCCAGGGCTTCGGCGGCGCTGTGCACGATCCGTACTGCCTCGCCGACCGGAAACGTCGCGCCGCTGCGGGCCAGCTCGATCAGGCGGTCTTTGAGCGTCGGGCCGTTAATCAGCTCCATCACCATGTAATAGCTCTCGCTCTCGACATCGTACTCAAAATCGTAGACCTGGACGATGTTCGGGTGCTTGAGCTTGGCGACGTTGCGCGCCTCGTTTTCGAAGCGATCCTTGAACTCAGGATCGTCCGACAGAAACGGGTGCAGCACCTTGATCGCGACGTAGCGGTCGAGGGCGGGGTGATAGCCCCGGTAAACCTCGGCCATGCCGCCGCGACCAAGACGGTCGATGATCTCGTACTTGCCGAGCCGTTTACGTGCCACAGGTGAGCCTGCCCCGTTCGCTCCCATCACGCGCGCCCGCAGCGTGCCGGCGCGCTGCTGAGTATAGCGAAAAACGGATCAGCCGCCCACCGGCGGTCAGCCGCCGGAGCCTGGATCGCCGTCCGGCGCCGGGATGTGCACCGCCGTTTCGGCGCGGTCCTGCGGCGCGGATGGGTCGTCATAGTACAGGTCAGCCCGCAGCAGGTAGTCGCCATGCGGTTGAGCTACCCCGCGCAAATGGACGATGAACTCCATGCGGAAGTTCATCGCGGCGATCACGGTCGTGCCGCCCACTCTGCGCCGGGCGCTGTCGTAGAGCGCGATCTCGAAGTTCGGCTGCTCGCGGAAAGGCGTGACCTGAATCTGCACCCTGACGCGCCGCCCATCCGGCGTGGGGAGTGCGGCGAGTTGCTCGATGCGCACCTCCTCGCGCGGCTTGAGGTTCGGGTTGTCGGGCAGGAAGAAGACAGGCGGGCCGGTCATCCGTTACCTCGCAGGGCTTGCTGTGCCGCTTGCAGCGCGCTCCACGCGGTGGCGAACTGGTCGGCGGGGATCAGCACATGATCGCGCTGGAAGGCGCTGAGGGCCAGGATAGAGACTCCTGCTTTGGCCAGGATGTCACTGACGAGCGCGAAGAAGCCAGTCAACGTTGGGTCAAGCGGGACGTCGAAGGTGATCAGGCGGTAGAGCGCCCCTTGCTCGGCGTCCGGCAGGCGCGCGCCGAGCATCTCCCATTCCGCCTGGGGCAGCACCAGCGTGACTTCGTGCCGGTCGGCGATCAAGGCGCTGAAGGGCGTGCCGATCTCGGCCAGCAATCCTGCGCCGGCCGTGATCGCGGCGGAAGGCAGCCGGACCAGGCGATATATCCGTTCGTCCGCCATCAGCGGCGCGCTGGCGAAGATCTGCTTGGCGGTCGTCATCATCAGGCGTCCTTTCACGATGCCGGCCCTAGAGCCGTTCGACGGGCGCGACGGGCAGCATCACGATGCCCGAGATCACTTTGGGGTAGAAGTCGGTGCTTTTCTGCGGCATCACCTCGCCGTGCCCCGCGATGGTGATGATCTGCTCCATGCGAGTCGGGCTGACGAAGAACACAAATTCGCCGCGGCCCTGATCGACATTGGCGACCGCTTCGCGTGGGTCGCGGTGATAGCGGATCATCGTTTTGTCATCAATGCCGGAGTCCGGCACGCCGGCGACCTGGGCGAGCAGAATCCGGTGCAGGATGCTCACGGACAGCCTCTTCCAGGCGTCGGACTGGTCGCCGGGGATCAGATCGGGGATCGACACACTGTCTTTGAGCGTCAGGATGTGGAACCCGGTCGGCGGGCCGCCGTAGAAGCCGAAGGCATGGCCGGACGGGTGGGCGTTGACGGCCTGCAAGGTCGCTGCCAGATCGGGCGCTGGCTGGACGGAAAAATGCTCAGCGGCGCGGCTGAGGATCGCGTCCGGCGTGGCCCCGCCGAAACTGTGGATCTCGCGGTGCGTGGGCAGGATGACCAGCCCGGGATCGTTCATACTGACCAGCGTCGCAGGGACGAAGTTGAAGGCCGCGTCCGCGGGGGCGTTGGGATAGGCCGCGCGTTGCTGGCTGCGGTAGGTCAGCGCGGTCGAATAACGATGATGGCCGTCGGCGATGATCAGACCCCGCTTGGGCGCCATCTCAGCTTCAATGGCACGGACGACTTGTGGGTCGCCGATCGCCCACACACGCTGGCGGACGTCGCTCTCGAAAATCTCGACCGTGTCAATATCCGGGTCGCGCCCGCTGATCGCGCCGCGCACCAGGTTGTTGACCGCGTTGTCCGGGTCGGGGTAGAGGACGAAAATCTGCTCCGTATTGGCTTCGAGTGTCGTCAGCAGGCGCAGCCGGTCTTCCTTTGGGCCGGCGTGGGTGCGCTCGTGGGGCAGGATCACGCCCTGGTCAAAATCGACCAGCTCCAGCGCAGCGATCAGGCCCAGGCGCGTGTAGGTTGTGCCGTCGACGGAAAAGGTCTGCTCGTACGCGTAGTAGGCGGGGTGCTCCTCGCGGATAAGAATCCCTTCGTCGAGCCACTCCTGATAGACGGCGCGCGCGCGGCTGTAGACATTCGGCCCGCCGGGGCGGTCCAGGATATCGTCGGGCAGTGAGCGGCCCTGAATTATCCGCACAATGTTGTACGGGCTGAGTTCGTAGTACTGTGCCTGCAGGTCCTCGTCGATCCGGTCATAGGGCTGGCTGACGACGGTCTGCATGTCGGCGATCCGGTGCGGGTTATAGCGGATCGCGCGGAAGGGTTTGACAACGGCCATCGGGAGTCCCTCCTGGTGCGTCGATGTGGCCCGCGCAAAAACAGACGCAACAGATTGTACACCAGACGGGGGCGGGCCGGTTGCAGATTATCCGCCGTTCGCGTATGCTGTAGGCAACGAGACTAGACTTGAGTCATGGTACGGTCCGCTGCGACACGGGGCGAATGGCGGCGGCAAGTGAAGTGATTTATGATTACCAGGCACGGTGTCTTACCCACAGGAGGCAAGATGATGCATCATGTGCGACGATTTGTGACGCTGGTCCTCGCGCTGGGGGTGCTGCTGGGCGCGCAGGCGATCGTTCGCGCTCAGGATGGCGCTCAGCTAACGACGCATACGGTGCAGGCGGGCGAAACGCTCTTCAGTATCGCGAGCCAGTACAATATTACGGCAGAGGCCCTGGCACAGCTCAACCAGATCTACAACCCGAACCAGATCTTTGTTGGCCAGGTGCTGACCATCCCGCTCGCGGGCGGCGCTCAGGTGTCGCAGATGACGCCCACACCCCCGGTGGCAGGCACCCCGCTGCCCGGCGCGGCGCAGTATCCCACCGCGCTGCCTGGCCCGGTGACGGAGATCATTCATGTCGTCCAGCCGGGCGAGAATCTGTTCCGGATCGCGTTGCGCTACGGCCTGACCACGGCTCAGTTAGCGCAGTACAACGGGATTGTGGACACGCGCCTGATCTACGTGGGGCAGGAACTGCGCATCCCGGTCGGCCAGCTGACGCCGACCCCACCGCCTGTGCTCCCCGAAACCGTCTTCCCGACGGCCGGTCCGCCGCCCGAAGAGATGATCTATCCCACAGCCCTGCCGGCGGAAGTGATGCCGACGCCGACGGTTGGCGCCGAGGTGGAAGTCGAAGCCTTCCCGACGGCGGGCGCCGTGCCCAACCAGGCGCGGAACGTGAGCTGGGCGCCGGGTGTCCAGATTCACCTGCCGAACCAGGACCTGGAAGCGGTCATGGAGGATGTGACCGGGCTGGGCGTGACGTGGGTCAAGCAGGTGATTGACTGGGCCGTCTACGAGCCTGTCCAGGGGGCCATCGATTGGGAACCGCTCGACGAGATGATCGAGGCGATGGACGCCGCGGGCATGAACATCCTGTTGACGGTCACCGGCGCGCCAGACTGGGCGCGCGAGACGACCGAGGAAAGCGGCCCGCCCGCCAACCCGCAAACATACGCTACCTTTATCGGCGCGTTGGCGGGGCGGTATGCCGGGGTGGTGGACGCTTACGAGGTGTGGGACTCGCCGAATCTGCGGCGCGCGTGGAACACGCCGCGCGGCATCAGCGCTGCCGACTACGCGGAGCTGCTCAAGGGCGCATTCACCGCGATCAAACTGGCGGATCCGGCAGCCGTCGTGGTGACGGGGGGGCTGGCGCCAACCGGATTCAACGACGGCGTGAATGCCATCGACGACCGCGTTTACCTGCGCCAGATGTATGACGCCGGGATCGCGCAGTGGTCGGACGCCATCGGCGCGCACCCGAACGGCTGGGCCAACCCGCCGGACAGCACCTGCTGCCGCAACAACCGCCCGGCGGTGGCAGCCTGGGATGATCATCCCAGCTTCTTCTTTAAGGACACGCTGAGCGATTACCGGGCGATTATGGTCGAGAAGCTCGACAGCGGCACGTACATCTGGGCGACTGAGTTCGGCTGGGGGTCCAACGACGGCCTGAACGTCACGCCACCGGAAGCACTCGGCTTCGTCGAGTTCACCAGCCTGGACGAGCAGGCGCAGTACATCGTGCGCGGCTTCGAGCTGGGCCGCGAGCTGGGTTATGTGGGTCCGATGTTCCTGTATAACCTGAACTTCTGCACCGTCGTCGGCCAGACGGGCGAGCAGTGTCTCTTCAGCCTGCTTGACCCCGCCGGTAACCCGCGCCCGGCATACTTCGCCGTGGCCTCAATGCTCGAATAAGGGTTACGGCGAGGCAAACCCGCTGCAAGGCAGAGTCAACCGCCCGGAGCCGTGACGCTCCGGGCGGGTTGTTTCTGCTTGGGGATGGGCAGGCGAGTAGTCCGCCGTCTGCCCGTTGGCGCTCATCAACCTCACGGACTCTCCGCGCCAGGCGTCGGCGTGAGCGTGCGCGTCGGCCGCGGCGTCGAGGTCGGGCGCGGGGTGTTGGTCGCCGTCGCAGTGGGCGTCTCGGTGGCTGTGGGCGTGTCGGTCGGCGTGTGCGTGGCCGTCATGGTGGCGGACGGTGTTGGCGTATCGGTGTCGGTCGGCGTGGGCGACGGAGTGCGGGTCAGCGTCGCGGTGGGCGTATCGGTGGCCGTGGGCGTCGGCGTGCTGGTCTCGGTCGGGGTGGGCGTTGGGGTCGAGGTTGGCGTGAGTGTCACCGCCGGAGTGCGGGTGATGATCTGGGTGGCCGGAGTGCTGTCGGCTTCGGGCGGTCCCGCGATGCGCTCGGCATGCACCGCAAGCTGCGCCGTCAGCGGAAGCAGGCGGACACGCAGGACGCCGTCGCCGCCCTCAGCGAGCGTGGCGGTTTCCTCACCGATCACGTTGCCGGTGATGGCGTCCCAGATGGTGATGCGGTACGTGCCCGCAGGCATGTCCGCAATCCGCAGGCTGGCATCCAGCGGCTCCGGTTCTGCGCCCGCGGTGATGGTCTGGTGCGTGTAGTCACGGTGATGGACCCAGACGGCGGCTTCACCCCGCACGCGGTCCGCCAGCCCCAAGGCGCGAACCGGCGAGCGGTAGGCGCCGATCTCGATATAATCCAGGTGGATCCAGTCCTGGCCGAGGTTATCCAGCACAACCGTATGTTCGCCTGCGCTGAGCGGTACCGTGACCAGGATCGCGCGATTGCCGGGGCTGAAGTCGACGCGGGCGACTTCGGCCCCATCGATGTTAATGACGAGAATGGATGGCGCGGCGGTCGAGACCTCGCGGATGCCGATGCGCAGCTCGGTATCCACCGGCGGCGAGATGACGAACGTCTGCGGGCGGCTGCGCTCCGGGTTGAACTCCCCGTAGAGATAGGCGGATGCCCGGCTGATCGGCGGCGCCGCACCGTCCTGCAGCACGCGGTAGATCGTATCCGGCGGGGACTCGCTCCCGAAATTGCGCTGGAAGGCATCCAGGCGCAGCGGCGCATACGTAAACGGCGTTTCGGCCACCAACCCGACGCTGACGGGCCTGAGATCGGGCGAATCCCAGGCGACACGCTGGGTGAAGATCGCCAGCGGGGCGAAGACGTCGTAGAGGTCCTCGTGGTCGATGTACGTGTCCCACCACCAGCTCATCGCGCCGCCCGCCGACCCGGACATGGCGGCTGCCCACATCGTGTTACGCAGGTGGACGCCTTCGGGGTCATCTTCGGTTGGCTCGTACCATGGATTGAGCGAGAACGCCGAGAGCAAAACCGGCTTGTCCGTCTGAGCGAAAGCCTGACTGAGCACGTTGAGCGTTCCGGCGACCTGATCCTCCGCCGGTTCGATGGGGCGCCGCTGGTAGTAGGACACCTGGGCGAAGTCGATGCCATCCAACGCCCAAAGTAGCGGCTCCGGCTGGCGCATCCCGACGGTCACCAGGTGGTCATAGGGATCGACGGCCATCAGGTAAACGAGCGTATCCTGGATCCAGGCCCGACCGCGCTGGGCGGTGTAGCCCGCCAGCGCGTCAATCTCATCCACCAGTTCCCAGGCGAAGACGTGCGGGCTGTAGCCCCAGCGCGCCACGATGTAGCGCAGGCGCTGATTGAGCAGCGGGCGCGCTGTGTCGAAGAAAACGGCAGACGGTCCACTGAGCGGGCCGCCCAGCGCGATGTTATAGGGGTTGTCGTTCCAGTCGGCGCTGGTGTCGGGGCGGGGGATGTCGCCGGGGGTGATGACCGGCGGGCCGACATATTCGGTATAGCCCTGGTGCCACAGCAAGACCAGTTGCAGGTAGATGCCGCGCTCGGCAGCTAGTTCGAGGATGGTGTCCAGCCGCCAGGCGGCTGCCTGCGCTTCGGTATAGTCCCCGGCCGGGCCGGGCCAGTCCAGGCTGATGAACCAGGGAACATCGATGTTCACGCGGGCGTAGTTGGCTCCAGCGGCGCTCAGCCGGTCTAGCCAGCGTTCGAAAGCAAAGATGCCGCCCGCGCCGTCCCACGACCACCCGAGGTTTTCGCCGACCGGGAAGAACGGCTCGCCGTTATCAAAGGCGAAGTAGCGCGGGTTGGGTCCGCGCCGGATAAACCCCGGGCTATCCGATGGCTCGACGCGAAATTCGTCCTCGTGAACGATGCTGGAAAATCCGGTGCGGTCGCGCGCTTCGACCGTCACCTGCCACCGGCCGGGGAGCGGCGGGGTGAAGCGCACGCGCCACTCGCTGGGACCGGCCATCTCAAGCTGCTCGGTCTGGCAGTCTTCGGTGCAGGTCTGGCGGAACGGGCGCATAAAGAACGCCGGGACCCGGTATGTCTGTCCGTCCGGCGCGGTGAAGGTTGCTATGACGTCGATCTGATTCGGATCGTAGGGGTTGCTGTAGTCACCCGGCGTGCGGAAGCTGGCTTCGTACAGCCCGTATTGGGGGATGGCGTCGTCCTGCGCCCAGGGACCCAGCCCGCGCTGCCCAGCCATCAGGGGCAGAACACCGGCGCTGGCGATCAGCAGGGCGATCACAGCCAGCAAGGACCAGCGAGTTGAAGGGTAGCGTCTGCTCATGGCAAAAGTGTATTCCCCCCTGGCTCAAGCGCAAGTGAGCCATCGCAGCGCAAGGCGTGTGGTATCCACGCGCCGAGGACACGCAGCCTCATGAAGCGGCGGTGCCGTCTCTGGTAAAGAGCAAGATCGGCTCGTCGTGCTCGTCGTAGCTGGTATGCGCGAAAAACAGGCGGCCATCGTCGGGCGTCTCGAACAGGCGCGGCAGCAGCGCTGGCAGGTCTTCGACCAGGGGTAGCTCGCTCGCCCGCTTCAGAGGCACCCATTCGAGCGTGCCTTCATCCGTGGTGATGAGTTCCCGCGTGGTGGCGCGCGCCGTGAAGACGAAGACGATGATTCCGTTCGGGCCGCCCGCATCGACGTGAATGATTCCGCGCAGCCGCACATCTTCGACTGACAGGCCGGTCTCTTCCTGCATCTCGCGGATGGCGCCGGTCAGCGGGTCCTCGTCGCGCTCGAGATGGCCACCGACGCCGTTGTAGCGCCCCGGGTAGACGCGCTTGTGCATCCCGCGCTTGAGCAGCAGCACATCATCCCCATGGCGGATGAAGCACAGCGTGCGCGGGATGACCAGCCATCGTCCCTCGATCGCATCCGCGCCCTGATCTTTGGCTCCCATCGGGTTCTCCTTCGCGCGTGGCCTGCGGTCATTATAGCATGGCTGCCGATCCACCCAATAACTGGGTTTGTGCCCCGCCCGGCTCTGATGTATGCTTGGACCAGGCTTGTGCAAAGAAGGAGATTACAGACCATGAACGACCTCTACGCGCGGATAGTGCGCGAGCGGGGAAAGCTCGAGTCTCTCGTGGCGAAGGTGCCCGGTTTTCGTGGGTACATGGAGATGACCGCTCGCCGCCAGGCCGACCGGTTGGTCCGCGAGCACGTCGCCGAACAGCTCAAGCTCCAGCTCAACCGTCTGCCCACCATCGAAAAGCAGTTGCTCGACCAGGGCGGGCTGGCCTATATGAGCAAAACCCGCAGCGCGAAGACGAAGTTCCAGACCTTCATCGATCGCGTTGCGACCGACACGCCGGGCTACAGCGGTTTCTTCGATGCCCTGAAGATCGGGCCGGAAGACCTGGAAGTGGTGTATGCCTTTGACGCGGCTCTGCTGGACTACGCGGACAAGTTCAAGGAGAAGCTGGACGCGCTGCAGGACGCCGCGCTCGCGGGCCAGGGCGTGGACGAGGCGATCCGCGAGCTGGACGCACTGACGATTGAGGCGAACGAAGCCTACAGCCTGCGCGACAGCGTGCTGAAGGGGATCGAGTAGGGAATCGGCGGTACGGCGGCAGGATGGATGAGGAATAAGGAGACCGGAGATGCCACGCATTATCGATGTTGTTGATCACGTCAACGTGATGGACGACGAGTTGGTCTATCGCGAGCCGCAGGGTGGCTCGGGCGATTTTCGCTTTGGGTCGCAGGTCATCGTGCAGGAAAGCCAGGCCGCCGTCTTCGTGCGCCAGGGCCAGGTGCTCGACGCACTCGGACCGGGGGCGCACACGCTCAGCACCGGCAACCTCCCGATCCTGACCGGGTTGCTGGGGCTGGCGACGGGCGGCCGCACGCCGTTCACGGCGGACCTGTACTTTGTCAATCTGAAGGACCTGCCGCAGGTGCCCTGGGGCACGAATCCCCCGATCGTGCTGGAGACTCCGGGGCGCGGCGTGGGCGTCGTGCTGCTGATCACGCACGGTGTGATCGATATCGGGATCGAGGACCCGGTCCGCTTCGTCAAGCAGTACGCGGTCGGCAAGCCGATCCTCCGCCTGGGGGACATCCGCGACCGGATCCAGTCGATGCTACTCGGCGAGCTGGCGCAGCTTATCTCAAATTCCGGCGCGCAGAGCATCATGGACGCCAACCGGATCCTGGCGGAAGTTGAGGGCGCGGCGCTGGCGCGGCTGAACGAGCAGTTTGCACAGATCGGAATGCGCATCAAAGCATTCGAGGCCAAGCCGTTCACGGCAAAGGAAGTCTCGACCGAAGAACTGCGCAACTACGTGGATTTCGCCACCTACGAGCGGATCCGCCGTCTGGAAGTGGCCGACGCCGCTGCTTCAAACGAAGGACTGGGCGGCAGCCTGGCCGGGGCAGGCGTGGGGCTGGGCGTCGGCCAGCAGATCGGCGCTGCGCTGAACCCGGAGGCCGCTGCGCTCCAACAGCAGCAACAAATGCTCATGCAGCAGATGATGATGCAGATGATGCAGAACCAGCAGGGGAGTGGTCAGGCGCCCGCCCAGGGAGCTGCACCCGCCGGAGCGGAAGCCGCCGTCCCGCAGACGGCTGAGGAGATCCGCGCTTATCTCGATCAGCTCGACGCCAAGCTGATGAGTGGCGCGCTGTCCGAGGCGGTCTATCAGAAGCTGTATGAGAAGTGGGAAGCGCGGTTGAAGGAGCTGGGCGGCTAGCCGCCAGTTCAGGCGATTGCGTTGGCGAGGAGCGGCTCACCCGGGCCGCTCTTTTTATGGACCGGTTCCGCCATCGACCGGCCACTCGAACGCGCGCAGCACCAGCGCATCGCCAGCCGCCTCGTCGTCCGCGCCTGTCACCGGAACGCGCGCCGCTGGGTCATCCGGATCGTAGAAGCCCACCAGCAGCCAGTAGGTGCCAGGGGCGAGATCGACGGGGATGTCTAGCAGGTGGTAGGCGTCGCGGACGAGGACGCCTGGCTCCCAACTGAGCGTGCTGGCGAACCCCTCACGCGGGCGGTGATCGTCCTGGTCGACCAGCGGGCCGGGGTCGGCGGGCGAGGTGCCCGGTCCGGCAAGGTGAACGAACACAACGTAATCGATCGCTGTGGCGCGCAGCGGCTCCCAATAAAGCAGCAGCGTAACCGCCTGGGTGGCGGAGTCGGGACCCTGGAGCGTATACCCGGCCAGCCGGGCGAAATTGCCGAACACGGCCCCGCTCGCGTGCGCGATCTCGCTGGGGCGCGTGTCCCAGCGCCGGTACTGCGTGACGCGAAAGGTGCCCGCCTGCTGCTCGCCAACCGGCTGCATCTGCTCGCTCAGGAAGGCGTGGGCTTCCGGCGGCCCGCCGACCATCCAGATGCCGGAACGAAAATAGACTTCCGGGCGCAGCTTGGCGACGGGATCGGTGTCGGGGTCCAGGCTGATCTCGTCGGCGTGCTGGCCGTCGTAATAGCCGAAGGCGGGATCGGGCGAGGGCAGCACGATCAGATCGCCCGGCAGCGTGCGCGCAGTCAGGTAGGCGACCAGCCCCGGCCAATCGGGCGACTTGACATCGGCGCCGCGATAGTACTCCGCCAGCTCGCCTGTACCCAACAGGGGCACGGCGAGCAGCGCGGCAGCGATTGCGACCGCTGCCGCGCGCGCGTCGCGGCGAGCCAGCAAGGGCGCCAGCGCCCAGGCCGTGGCCAGCAGCAGCGCGGGCGTCGCGGCGATCAGGTAGCGGGGATGAAACACGCTCATCCGTGTCGCGGCGACCAGCAGCAGCCCGGCAGGCACCAGCACACTCAGCGCCAGCCACACCCCGAGGCGCGGAGCCGGCGGGCGGCGAAGCATCCACGCCCCGGCGATCAGCGCGATCCACGCCAGCGGGAGCAGGGCATTCCACGGAGCAGGCGGCGTGTCGCCCAGCAACAGGGTGGGCAGGAAGACGGTCAGCAGGTCGCCGGGCCGCGCCTCACCGACCGCGCCGCTGTATCCGCTCTGTGCCAAATACCACACCTGCACGCTCCACGGGATCAGCAGGATGAGTATCAGCGCCCATCCGGCAGCCGCGCGATTGAGCGCGGACCGCTCGCGGCGGACAAGGGCCAGATAGAGCGGCTGGGCGAGCACAAAGAACGCTTCGAGGAAGAAGGCGTACAGCGCCAGCGTCTGTGCGACGGCGTAGAGCAGCCAGGCGCGCGGGCGGGGCCGGTCGAGCGCGCGCAGAAACAGCCACAGCGCCAGCGGACTAAGCCCGGCCCAGATCGCATAGTTGCGCACGTCCTGCGCGTGCCAGATCAGGTGCGGGTTGAGCGCCCACAGCGCCGCCGCGATCAGCGCCGCGCGATCGTGTCGTAGCAGGTGGCGCCCCAGCCGCGCTATCGCCGCGACCCCGATCAGGTTGCCGAGCAGCGGCAGGAAGCGCATGGCGAACTCGGAGTCGCCGGCAGCCTGCTTCCACGCCCAGAACCCGAAAAACGTCCCGATAGGGTGCGGCTCGTAGCGTGCCAGATTCCGCACCACGTCGCGCGGATCGGCGGCCCAGTAGCGCACCGCGAAGGCTTCGTCGCCACGCAGAGGGACGGCATCCAGCCGGTAGATGCGCAGCGCGAACGCCAGCCCGATCAGCAGGGCCAGCGCCCACAGCCAGCCGCGGCGCGAGGCGCTCATTCTTCGTCGTCGGGGGCGTCTTCGTCAAGCGGCAGGCTTCCGCCACCCAGCGCGGCCTCAATTTCCTGCCGCGTGACCAGCCCGTACATGCGGTCGATGGTGTCCAGATGTTCTTCGGTCAGGGTGGGGCGCTGCTGGCCTTTGAGATCGCGCAGATAGCCGCGCAGCGAGGGCTTGCGCTTTGGATCGGCGTACAGCACGGGGATGATGGGGTCCTCGATTTCCAGCCGTACCTTCGGGCTGGTGAACACGACCAGCGGCTGAACCTCGATCCCCGCACCCGGCGCGATCTGATCGACCAGTTTCTGCATCTGTTGGGCGTGGAACTGCGCCTCATGAAATGGATTGCCGATGAGATCCTGGCGCAGGTAGCCGGTCAGCCGCCCCAGCAGGCCGCGCTCCCCCGACCATTTGCTGCCCGAAACTTTATACTGCCGTTCGTGCCACTGCGTCGTCAGCGTGAACACACCTTCCGGACCGATTAACACATGCGGCGCGGGCAGGATATGGTGAAATAGCGTGTACTGGCGTCCCAGCCCCTTGAGCGCTTCGTCCAGCACCCGTTCCGGGCGTGGCTCGCGGATCCAGGTGTTCGCCATCCGGACGGAGATCAGCGTCATAAAGAGCAGGGTGGGCAGCAGAAAACAACTGATATTGGCAGAAGTCGCCGGGTCGGACGTCCAGGTGTAGAAGAAGCCGGCCGCCATGCCCGCCAGGCTGACGAAAAACAGGATGTGCGCGATCCGGCGGTTGCGGCTGAGATGCGCTTCGTTGGTGACCACGCGCATGAGGTCGGGCCTTTCTTGGTGATGAAAGCAGACGCGGATCCAGGAATTTGACACAAAATCGCAGAGAATACTACCACAGATTCGCCGGATCGCGGGAAAATGCGTGTCGAGCGGCCGGTGAGCGGTTGTGCGGGCGCCGCCCGCCTGCGGTGCCACCGAAATGCGGGCGCGCGCTGGCCAAGCTGGCCGGCCCTGGTATAATTCGCTCCGCACGGGCCTGGGGCGTGGCTCCGGCCATGAGACACGAGGAGTCATGAGCGACAGCAAACGGACGCAGGAATGCCCGATCTGTGGAGCGATCCAGCCCCTGACGGCGCGCACCTGCTCGATCTGTGGCGCGGTCCTGCCGGGCGAGCCGATTCCGGTGGCAGTGCCCAGCCCGCCGGAGAAGCAGGGCCGCCGGCCGGCGTTTGACCCGGCAGAAGGGGATGACGACCTCTACGCGGGAACAATGGTGGGGCGCATCTGGCGCGGGGTTGCGCTGATCGGGATCGTGATCGCGCTGGCGATCGGGTTTGCGATTGGCGCGGCGGCGATGCGCTTCCTGCGGGCGGGCAACGGCGAGAATCCGCCTGCGCAGACCGAACCGCTTGTACCCCCGCCGGGTGCCACGGCACCGCCCACCTCGACGCCGCGCAGCGGTGCGCTTTCCGCGCCGACTGAGACTCCGCGCCCGACGATGCGCCTGGCGACGGTCACGCCCGCGCCACCAACGCCCACTGCCACACCGACCGAGGGGCCGTGCATGCAAACCGCCCGCGAAGGGGATACGCTCTACGGCATGGCGATTCGCTGCGGGCACCGCGATTTGTCGGTGGTCGACCTGATTCTGGAGCTGAACAACATGAGCGACCCGAGCCAGCTCCAGCTTGGGCAGACGATCGAGATCCCGTGGCCCACGCCGACCCCCGGCGGTGAGGTTGAGGAAGCGCCGGACGCCGGCGACGTCGAAAGTAGCAGCAACGATGCGGCAATCGGGGCCGCGCCGACGATCGCGCTCAACGAGTTCGGGACGCCGGATGCCCTCGCCCAGTATCAGAACATCGAGCCGACGCTGCGCCCCGGCATGGCCTGGCACACGGTGCGTGCCGGCGAGACGATTCTCAGCATTGCGACCGACTACAACACGACGCTAGAGACGCTGTCGCAGATTAACCCGGAGATTCCGTTTTTGCAGTGCGACTTCGGCTCGCCGACCGGCGGCGAGCGCTGTACCGTACTGCTCGGCCAGGGGCAGCGGGTGCGCGTGCCGGTCCCGCTGCCGACCATGACCTACACACCATCGCCCGTCGGGACGCGCACGCCGACGCCAACCCCGACGCCAACCTTCAACGCGCCGTTCCTGCTTTCGCCGGATAACGGCGCCGAGTTTCGGGCCGATCAACTGGTCACGTTGCGGTGGGGCGGAACCGGCACGCTCGGCGCGCACGAGCGTTATCTGGTGCGGGTGTTTGACCTGCAGCTCGAACGCGAATACCAGCAGCTTGTTACGGATATGTCGCTGATCGTGCCGACGGAGTGGCAGCCGAAGGATGGGCGCGTCCACACGTTCGAGTGGAGCGTATCTGTGGCGGTGGTCGGGGCGGATCAGCGTGTGGTGTCGAGCGACTACACCACGGTGCCGCGCCGGTTCACCTGGGCGAGCCGCTGACCGCGCGCGGTGCAGGCAGGGGGCAGGAACCATCTGCAAGCGAGAGGACATGAGGATGAGAAACCGTCTGTGGTGGGGAATCGCCCTGCTGGCGCTAACTGTGCTGGTGGCGGGATGCGCCGAGGATGCGGAGAGTCCGCCGGCCAGCCCGTCGCCCCCACCGCCTACCGATCTCCCAAGCCCGACCGTGGTGCTTGCCGCGCCGACGCAAACACCCTCCGGGCCTACACTCACGCCGTCGCGGACACTGCCGCCGACCATCACGCCCACGCTGAGCGCGACGCCCGGCCCGCCGACCGAGCCGCCCACAGCGACGAGCACGCCCGGCCCATATGAGTACGTCATACAGGCCGGCGATGACTGCATCAGTATTCTCTACAAGCATGGCTTCAACGATCTGAGCGCGATCGAGCCTCTGCTGCGGCTCAACAGCCTGTACGACTGCCGACAGTTGCCCGGCCCCGGCACGCGCATCCTGGTGCCGCGCCCGACGGCTACCGCCACGCCCGGAGGCTATGACCTGACGCAGACGGCTGTGGCGACCAGCGCTCCACCGATGATCACGCTTGAGGTCGTGGGACCGAGCTTTGCCATTCAGTCCTATACCGTGCGCGAGGGCGACACGCTGAGCAGCATCGCCATCGCCGTCGATTCGACGCTGCGGCAGTTGTGCGAGCTAAATGCCGACCCGGGCGGGATCGACTGCCGGGGCTGCCAGTGGCAGTCCGCGCACTGCTGCTGCCCGGTGGCGCCGGTGCTGTCGGTGGGGCAGACGATCAACATCCCTGCGCCCACGCCGACGCCCACCTTCACGCCGACCTTTACCGGCAGCGAGACACCCACCCCCACGCCCACCCACGACGCGCCTCGCCTGATCTATCCGCCGGATGGCGCGGTAGTATCTGGACCCGTACGGCTGAGCTGGCTGACGGTGGGGCCGCTGGCCGCCGATGAGATGTATCTGGTGAGCGTGCGCGACGAGACGACCGGCCAGACGCTGAGCGAAACAACCCGGCGGCTGTCGTTTGATCTGCCGGACGCGCTGCTGCTCGGCGGTGATGGGCCGCGGACGTTCGCCTGGCAGGTGGCCGTTGTGCGCCTGGGGGACGACGGGCTGCTGTATCCGGCGGGCGCTGTGCAACCGGAGCAGACGTTTACCTGGCGCGGCCCGGAGTAGCCGCTTCAGGCGCCTTCGGGGACACTTTCAAGCGAGATATGAAGACGCTGGCCGGGCCGCAGGCGAACCTCGACCGTTTTCGGGTCGCACTCAACCTGCCGCGCGGGGTCCCTGGGATACGCCACCTCGTAGCGGTAGAGGACCTCGGCCTCGACCTGGATCGACAGCGTCCGCTCCTGCTCCAGCGTGTAGGTGCTGGTGCCCCCGGTTACCGTATTGGTCAGCGTAATGGTTGCCGGGCCGCAGTCGGTCCGGTTGGTGAAGCGCAGCTCGGACTGCGTCGAACAGGCGGCCAGGGCCAGGATCAGCGCCAGCCCAAGCGCGAGCAAGCTTCGTGGCATAGAATAGCTCCTCAGGGGACCGGATTCCGACTGCGGGATTATACGGGCCGGGTGATGGTCTGGCAAGAGAGCCGCGTGGTGCGGCCGAGCGAAGGGAAGGTGAGGTATGCAGCGAGAAGTGCGCGCCGTCGTGTTCGAGGATCGGCTGGCCGTGATGCGGCGCCCGGCGCCCCAGCCCAGACCCGGCGAGGCGCTGATCGCGCTGCGTCTGGCCGGGATCTGCAACACCGATCTGGAGCTAATGCGCGGCTATCAGGATTTCAGCGGCACGCTGGGGCACGAATTCGTCGGGACGGTACTTGAGGGGCCGCCCGAATGGGTCGGGCGGCGAGTGGTCGGCGAGATCAACGTGACGTGCGGCGAGTGCGATATGTGCCAGCGCGGGATGCGCACGCACTGCCGCAACCGCTCCGTGCTGGGCATCCAGTCCTACGACGGGGCATTCGCCGATGTGTTCCGGCTGCCGGTGGACAATCTCTGGGCGGTGCCGGATAGCGTGCCCGACGAACTGGCCGTGTTTACCGAGCCGCTGGCGGCGGCGTGCCAGGTGCTCGAAGCGGTGCATGTCGAACCCCAGGCGCGGGTTGTCGTGATCGGTGCGGGCAAGCTGGGGATGCTGGTGTCGCAGGTGATGCGTCTGACGGCCGCTGATCTGGCGGTTGTGGTCCGGCGCGAGCGCCAGCGCGAGCTGCTGGCAGGATGGGGGATCGCCGCGGTGGCGCTCGAAGACCTTGAGCCGGGGCATGCCGATGTCGTGATCGACTGCACGGGCAGCGAGCCGGGGTTCAGCACCGCGCTGAATCTGGTGCGCGCGCGGGGGACGATCGTGCTGAAAAGCACCTATCACGGTCTGGCAACTGCCGACATGACCCGGATCGCCGTCAATGAGCTGCGCGTGATCGGAAGTCGCTGCGGGCCATTCGGTGCGGCGCTGCGTTTGCTTGAGGCTGGGCTGGTCGACCCGGCGCCGATGATCGAGGCGCGGTACTCGCTGGACGATGCCGGGCGCGCGCTCGAACACGCTGCCGAGCCGGGTGTGTTTAAGGTGCTGCTGGTGCCCTGACCGTCGTGTCAGGATGCGTCTGCCTGCGAGGATAGCTCGGCGCTGCCTGTGGGCTTGCCGCGCGCCGAGTCCGCAGGAGCTAGCGGCAGGGTGAAATAGAATGTCGTGCCCACGCCAAGCTGGCTCCTGACGCCCAGCTCGCAGCCGTGCGCCTCGACGATGCGGCGGGCGATGGTCAGGCCAAGCCCGGTGCCGGATGTTGTGCGGGCGGTTCCCGGCGCGCGGAAGAACTTCTCGAACACACTGCGCTGTTCCTCTTCGCTCAGCCCATAGCCGGTATCCTGCACGCTGACGACCACATGCTGGGGCGGCAGGCCGGTCCATGCCTCGCTGCGCTCGATCCGGCAGACAATGTGCCCATGTTCGCGGTTGTACTTGATCGCGTTGGTGAGCAGGTTCAAGAGCACCTGCCGGATCTTGGCATCGTCTGCCTGGACGGTGATCGGGCTGCCGATAACCTGGATGGTGATCCCGCGGTCGCCGGCTTGCGGGCTGACCAGCTCCACGCACGATTGAAGCAGCACGAGCAGGTCGCAGGCGCGGATCTCCAGCCGGGTGCGTCCGGATTCGAGCCGGGCCAGATCGAGGAAATCGTTGGTCATCTGCGTGAGCCGCTCGGTCTCCTGCTGGAGCGTCGCCGCGATCTCACGGCGGATGGCTTCCGGCAGGGTGGGGCGCTGAAGCAAGGCGGCGCTGGCGTGCAGCGCAGCAAGCGGCGTGCGCAGCTCGTGCACCATCTCCGCGATGAAGTCGCTTTGCTGAAACAGGCGCGCGTTCTGAATGGCGATGGCCGCCTGGTTGGCGAGTGCGGTCAGCGTTTCGACGTCCTGCTGCGTCCAGGGCTGGTCGTTCCGCTTGTTGATCGCTTCCAGCACGCCGATGACGGTGTCGTGCAGCTTCATGGGAACGGCCAGCAGGTTGCGGGTGGTGAAGCTGAGCGTTTTGTCAACGTTGGCGAACCAGCGCGAATCGGCGCGCGCGTCGTGCACCAGCTCGGGCTCGCCGTGCGTGACGACCCATCCGGCCACGCTGCCTTCGATGGGCACCGGGATCGCGGCCATGGCGCTGCCCGAGAGGTTCGAGGCGGCCTCGAAGCGCAGCTCGCCTGTGGCCGGGTCCAGCAACAGAATCGAGGCTTCCTCCGTCTCGGTGAGTTCGGTAGCAGCCTGCACGATGCGGTTGAGCAGCGCCCCCAGGTCCAGCGTTGAATTGAGCTGCCGGCTGATCTCCATCAGGCGTTCATACCGTGCCGCCAACTGCTGATAGGTCTCCGGTGTGATGTTGTTGGGCGTGGTGCGCGTATCCTTCGAGGTCATGCTGAACTGCCTTCCAGGGCCTCGGCGAGTCGTGGCAGCACGTCGACCACGTCACCGTGAATGACAACGGTTGCCAGCGAGTCTAACGCGGTGGCGGCCAGATTGACGAAAATGAGTGCTGCGCCGTGCCGCCGCGCGATCACCGGCAGGTCTGCGGCGGGGTAGACTTCGAGCGATGACCCGGCAACCAGCATCACGTCGCAGCGTTGGGCCTCGCGCCGGGCAGCGGTGAGCGCGTGAGTCGGAAGCTGCTCGCCAAAGAGGATGACGTTGGGCTTCAGGGCGTGCCCGCAGTCCGGGCAGAGAGGGGTTTCGCCCGTTTGCAGATAGGCGTGGATATGCGGTTGGGCCGGAAATTCGCGAAAACAGTGGATGCAGGTGACGGTGCGCAGGTGTCCGTGGATCTCGTGGACCGTCTGGCTGCCCGCTCGCGTGTGGAGCAGGTCGATGTTCTGGGTGATGACGCTGCGCAGATGGCCGTGTGCTTCCATCTGGGCCAGGGCGAGATGCGCCGCGTTCGGCTCGGCGGCGAGAATGATGTGAGCGAGCGGGCGGATCCAGTCGTAGAAGCGCTTGGGGTTGTGCCGGAAGCCGTAGAGACTGGCGACCTCGGCAGGGTTGTGCTGCTGCCACAGGCCGCTTTGTGGGCTGCGAAAATCCGGAATGCCCGAGTGGGTGCTGATCCCTGCGCCGGTCAGGGCGACGGCGTAGCGGGCGCTGCGCAGCAGGGCGATCGCCGTGGAGAGAGCGTTGTCAGACGACATGGCGCGCCATAGTTCGGATGTGCCCGGCGATGAGCTGACCGCGATCCGTCTGCCGGGCCAGGCCGGGGCCGTTTCCCGGTTTGAACCCTGACCGATCAGACGGCGTTCCTGGCGGCCCGGCGGAGATGCGACACCCCTCCACGCCGCGCTCAGACCGCATGGGCAAGGGATTCGGCCAGCTTGGTATACTGGTTCGCCACCAGCGAATTGGGCTGAAGCAAGATCAGCGGCGCGTTGGCTTCGGTGGCTTGGAAGGCCAACTCGGGCATGGGCGAGATGACGGCGGCGATCTCGTGGCTCAACATCTGCTCGGCCTCTTGCCAGGGGACTTGCAGGCTCGACTGCGTCCGGCTGATCAGCACGACGTGAGCGCGCGACTGGGAGAAGGCGTACTGCTCGACTTCCTGCAACAGCGCACGCGCCAGCGCCAGCGCGACCCGGTTCGGCTCGACGGCCAGGATCAACTGGTCCATCTCCTGCAGCAGGCGCACGGTGACGGGTGACAGTCCGGCTCCCAGGTCAAGAAACACGAAGCGTGCCAGCAACCCAAGCTGCGTAACGATCGCGGCGGCCGTTTCGGGGTTGATGGACATCTGC
The DNA here is from genome assembly GCA_020724465.1 of Thermoflexus sp. Lineage (GTDB taxonomy): Bacteria > Chloroflexota > Anaerolineae > Aggregatilineales > Aggregatilineaceae > DYGX01. Next base: position 259,976 of record DYGX01000001.1, on the reverse strand, counting down.
ATTTCCTTAGGCCGCGCCGAAGAGAGCAACAGGCGCAGGCCGCTGCTGTGTTTGATCAACTCGTTTTCGACGGTGCGCGCGTTGACTTCGCTGGTGGGTCGCGAGAGCAAGTTGGCCATGCCGGTCGAACGGGTCGCGCCGAGAGACAGGCCAAGCGTGCTCTGGCCAGGGCGGAAATCGGCCAGAATGGTGTTGTCGCGCTGCGCAAAACTGGCCGCGACATTGAGCGCCAGGGTGGTTGTGCCAACCCCGCCCTTGGCGCCCACAAAGCCGATCGTATGGGCGCGGTCGGTGGCGGTGCGGCGCTGCGCCGCGCTGCGTGCCAGCACGGCTTTCACGCGCGATGCCAGCTCGGCGGGGTGAGTGGGCTTGGTCAGGTAATCGTCCGCCCCCGCTTCGAAGCCCGCGACCTTGTCGTCCACCATCGTCTTGGCGGTGAACATGATGATCGGGATGGGCTGGGTGGCGGGGTTCTGGCGCAGCCGCCGGCAGACCTCGTAGCCATCCATATCTGGCATCATGATGTCCAGGATGATCAGGCTCGGATTATCTGTCTGAGCCTTGCTGAGAGCCTGTTGGCCGCTATGGGCGACGGAGATGTCATAGCCCTGGCGCTGCAACATCAAACCGATTAACTTGAGACTGTCGAGGTCGTCATCTACAATCAATATTCGTTCGGCCATGTATCATCACCACTTGTGGGGAACCTGGGCATAACCGGTGACGGATTGGCGATCAATGGCCGGAAGTCTAGCACGGAAGCCCGCCTTGGGCAAGGGATGCGGCGGGCGAGATCGGCCGCTTTGCCTGGCTCAAAGCCCTAAGCTATAATGCGGCTGTGGCTCGCCGGTAAGAGAGGCTGTCGTCGCGCGTTAGGGTACGCTGATTGTACCGGATTTAGGACGTCGATTACAGCCTGGCGCCGGCCCGAATAAAGGCAGGCCCACGATGTCCAATCCCTCTCCGATACTGGCGCAATATGCGCATAACCTGCATGCCCTTCTTGACGTAACTCGCCAGGTGGCGGACAGCGCGAATCCACGCGCCGCGGTTGAGGCGCTGCTCAGCATGGCTTGTCGGCTGTCAGGCGCGGGCGGGGCGCGTCTGGTGCTGGTGCAACCCGATCTGTTTGGCGAATCGCCCGCAGTGGGGCTGCTGGCCGGGGCGATGGCCGCCGGCGACCGACCGGTTGCAGAGCGCGTGTTGGAGCGCCCGGCCGGGCAGGGGTTTGTCGCGCTGGGAGCAGGCGACCCGGCGCTGCCAGCCGGCGTCGCGGCGGCGGTGGCGTTCCCGGTCACCGCACGGGGAAGCGACGTGGGTGTGCTGTGGCTTGGCGCCTCGGTCGATGATCCGGCGCTGGTTGATGCGCTGCCCGTCCTGGAGATCCTGGCCGCGCAGATCGGCGTTGTGGTGGGCCATGCGCAAGCCATCCACGAAGCGCGCAGCGGCCGGCGCTGGCTGGCCGCCATTGTGGCGAGCACGCCCGATCCCGTTATCGTGATTGACCGGCAGCAGGTGATCCGGCTGCTTAACCCGCCGGCTGAAGCGCTTCTGGGCGCAGAGCGCGGCGTGGCGGTCGGCGTGCCGGTCAGCGAGGTCGCGGGCGAGGACGCGTTGGGCGAAGCGCTGCGCGCGCTGGGCCAGGGTGTTCCGCTGCCGCCGCAGGTCGTCAGCGCCGATGGGCGGACATTTGCCCCCAGCCTGGCCGCGATCGATGGCGAGGAAGGCGGCCCTGGCGGGTGGGTGCTGATCTTGCGCGACATGACGCATTTCAAACGCCTCAACCGGAGCATGTCCGAGTTTCTTAGCACGGTCTCGCACGATATGCGCTCGCCGCTGACGTTTATGAAAGGCTACCTCGACATGCTCGGCATGATCGGCCCGCTGAACGAACGACAGGCGGAGTTTGTCGAGAAGATCGCCGGCGGTGTGACGCAGATGGCCGATATGGTCGAGAAAATCCTCGACGCCGGCAAGCTCGACCCGGTCACCGGGACGTATGAGCTGGCACGCGAGCCGGCGGACATCGCCGAGCTGGCGCACAGCGCGGCGCAGAGCCAGGTTGAAGCGGCGCGCAAGAAGGGGCTGACCCTGCTGGCTGCGATTGCCGACGATCTGCCGATTCTCAACGTTGACCGCAATATGCTGTCCAGCGCCTTCACTAATCTGGTCGAAAACGCCGTGAAGTACACACCCCAGGGCGGAACCGTCGAGGTCTCGCTGGACATGGAGCCTGGGACGATCGTGTTTCGCGTGCGTGATAACGGCTACGGGATTCCGCTCGCCGACCAGGCGCGCCTGTTCGAGCGCAACGTGCGCCTGCACCGCCCCGAGTGGAAGCGGGTGAAGGGCAGCGGGCTTGGCCTGTTCATCGTCAAGAACGTCGCGCAGCGGCACGGAGGCGACGCCTGGGTCGAGAGCGTGGAAGGGCAGGGCAGCACGTTCTACATTTCCATCCCGCTCGATGGAGCGAACCTGCTGGCAGAAAACGGTTAGGCACGTGTGGTGCTCCCATCCGGCAGCTTGCGGTTCGTCGCCTGCCAGCCTGCTCCATGATCCCCGGTGGACCCGATGCTTTTGCCCGGCGCTGAGCGCGCTGTTCTGAATCGTCCGCGCGGGCGATGGCCTGACGCGGCAACCAGGCGTGTTTGAAACCAGCCCCGGCCAGACCGGGGTTTTTTGGGTATGATCTCCCCGGAGACGTCGGATTTGCTGAGGGCGAGAAACGATGCCAATACGCGTGCTGCCGGAAGTTGTCGCGGCCCAGATCGCCGCGGGCGAAGTGGTTGAGCGGCCGGCGTCGGTCGTCAAAGAGCTGATCGAGAACGCGCTGGACGCCGGGGCGACGGCGATCACGGTCGAGGTGGAAGATGGCGGGCGGCGCCTGATTCGCGTCAGCGACAACGGCTCGGGCATCCCCGCGGCTGAAGCGGCGCTGGCTTTTCATCGCCACGCGACCAGTAAGCTGCAGACGGTCGAAGACCTCAGCCGGATTGTGACGCTGGGATTCCGCGGCGAGGCGCTGGCGAGCATTGCCGCAGTTAGCCGGACGACTCTGACCACGCGCGCCCGTGACGAGAGCGCGGGGACGGCGATTCAGGTGGAGGGTGGCGAGCTACGTTTCCGGCGGCCGGTCGGGGCGCCGGTGGGGACGGTGGTCGAGGTCGAGCATCTGTTCTTCAACACTCCGGCTCGCCTCAAGTTTCTGAAAGCCGACAGCACCGAGCGGCGACACATCGCCCAGCTTGTCACGAACTACGCGCTGGCCTACCCCCAGGTGCGCTTCCGGCTGGTGCAGGAAGGGCGCGAGCAATTCCACAGCACGGGCAGCGGCACGCTGGCAGATGTGCTGGTCGAGGCGCTTGGGCTGGAGACCTACCAGGCTATGCTTGAGGTGCAGCCGCAACCGCCAACCAGGCCGGACCTGCCCCCGGTGGATGTCTGGGGGTATACGTCGGTTCCCAGCTTGAACCGCTCGAACCGGCAGCAGATTGTCTTGTTCGTCAACGGGCGCTGGATCGCCGATCAAAGCCTGACCTATGCGGTGGTGCAGGCGTATCACACGCTGATCCCCGCCGGGCGCTACCCCGTCGCCGTGCTGATGATCCGCCTTGATCCGGAACAGGTCGATGTCAACGTGCACCCGACCAAAGCCGAGGTCCGCTTCCGAGTGCCGGATGCCGTGTTTGCCGCGGTCCAACGAGCGGTGCGCCGCGCTGTAATCGATCAGGCCCCTGTGCCGTCTGTCGGGGGCGATCCCTATGCGGCAGTGGGCGAAGGTTGGGCACCGCGTCCCTCGTCCGGCACTTCGCCTGCCGGGCGGCCTCTTGTCCCCGGCGAGCAGCAGCTTCGCATGCAATTAGAGACGTTGGGGGCGGGGCGCTATGGCCATCAGCGCCCGGACGCGTCGTCCTTCGCCGGGACCGATTCGGAGACGGCCATTCCCGCCGGGCCACATGCCCCGGCGCGGCCGAGGACGCTGCCGGTGCTGCGCGTAGTGGGGCAGGTGGGGGCGATGTACATCGTGGCCGAAGGACCGGCCGGGTTGTATCTCATCGACCAGCACGCGGCGCATGAGCGCATCCTCTACGAGCAGTTCATGGCGCTGCAGGCCGCGCAGCAGCCGGTCGCGCAGCATGTCCTGACCGGCGCGACGGTCGATCTGCCGCCAGCCTCGGCGCGGCTGGTCGAAGAAGCGCAAGATACGCTGCGCGAGTTGGGCTTTGTGCTGGAGCCGTTCGGCACGAACACCTTCCGCGTGCGGGCGGTTCCCGCGCTGCTGGCCGACCGTGATCCCCACGAGGTGTTGCGTGGGTTGGTAGAAGACCTGGAAGCGGGGAGCGTGCCGGGGGCGGTGACACTTGAAGAGCGGCTGGTGCGGCGCGTGTGCAAGGCCGCCGCGATCAAAGCCGGGCAGGCGCTCAGCTTCGACGAGATGCAACGGCTGGTTGAGCAGTTGGAGCGCTGCGAGGCGCCGCGCACCTGCCCGCACGGACGCCCGACGATGCTGCACATCAGTGGCGACGAGCTGGCGCGGCAGTTTGGCCGCGAATAGCGGCGAGGGGCAGATAGAGCCAGCGGCTGGCACCAGGAACCGTATATCAAGATGACAAGAGGGTGACGCATCCGGCGCCACCCTCTTCTTCTTTCGCGGGCTACGCGTGATCACCTGGCGGCGGGCGCTTCGTGATGGATGCGCTTGGCTTCGCGGTTGACCAGCGGCAACTCGCCCCGCTCCCAGGAAACCAGCAGCGGTACGGCCGTAAAGATCGAGGAATAGGTTCCGCTCACCAGGCCGATCAGCAGGATGGCGATAAACTGGCGGATGGTCTCGCCGCCGAACAGCACGATCGCGATCATCACGAAGACGGCGTTCAATTGCGTTGCCACCGAGCGGTGAATCGTTTCGAGCACGCTGCGGTTGACGATCAGTTCATAGCTCTCACCGCGATACTTCGGGATGTTTTCACGGATGCGGTCGAAGACCACGATCGTATCTTGCACGGAATAGCCGACGACGGTCAGCACGGCGGTCAGGAACAGGGCGTCGGCTTCCCAGCCGAAGAAGATGCCAAGCATCGACATGATGCCCATCGTCACCAGGATGTCGTGGAACATGGCGATGATGGCGCAGGCACCATAGCGGAACGCGTGCGGCACCCGGCGGAAGGCAAACACGATGAACCCCAGAATCACCACCGCTACGGCCAGCGTCGCCGTCAGCGCGGCGCGGGTGACCTCGCGACCAACCGTGGCCGAAACGCTGCTGGTGGTCAGCGCCGCCTCGCGCTGCGGATCGTCCTCGACGCTCTGCGGAGACCAGAACTCGCCCAGGTTTTCCCGCAGATACGCGCGGAAGTGGCTGATGTCGTCGATTTCCTTGGTGCGAATCTGCCAGCGGCTGCCGGCGGCATCATGCGCGCCTTCGATCGTATCGGTTGTGATCGGGTTCAGGCGCTGGACAATGATATCTTCCAGGCCATAGGCGTTGAGCGCATCGCGCACATCCTGCTCGGAGAAGTTCTCCACGAACGAGACTTCCATCAGCGTTCCGCCGGTAAAGTCGATGCTCAGGCGGACCGGGCTGCCGAACTGGATGGTGGAGTAGATCATGGCGATCAGACCGGGGATGATGATCGCCGCCGAGATCAGGTAGAACAGCTTGCGGCGTTGTGCGAATTGGAACATGATCGGCTACTCCCTCTGCCTAGACGCCGAGCAGCTTGGGCCGGCGGCGCAGCACATCGCCACTGAGCGAGACAATTGAATGCAGGAAGACGCGGGTCGCCAGCACGGCGGTGAACAGGTTGATTGCCAGACCAAGCCCCAGCGTGATGGCGAAGCCGCGCACCGCGCTGGCACCGAACGCGCTGCCGAAGAAATACAGAATGAAGCAGATGATGATGGTGGACAGGTTCGAGTCGCGGATGGCGATCCAGGCGCGGTTAAAGCCCGCCTCGATGGCCCGTTCCATGCCACGCCCCACACGCAGTTCCTCTTTAATGCGCTCGAAGATCAGGATGTTGCCGTCCACCGCAGTCCCAATCGAGATCAGAAAGCCGGTGATGGCCGGCAGGCTGAGAGTGACCGGGATGAACTTGAACAGCGCGAAGTTGACCACCACGAACAGCAACAGCGCCAGATCGGCGGCGATGCCCGGCACGCGATAGTAAATGAGCATGAACAGCAACACCGTCGTGACGCCGATGATTCCCGCGCGGATCGAACGCTGAACGGAGATCTCGCCGAGCGACGGGCCGATCGTGTCGAAGGCGATGATGTCCAGCGGAATCGGCAGCGCGCCGTATTTAAGCTGCGCGGCGAGCACCTGAGCTTCTTCGCGGGTGAAATCGCCGGTGATGATCCCGCCGTCCATCGTGCCGGCGCGGGCGCTGGCGGCGAGATCCGGCTGGATGGTCGGGTACGACAGCAGCCGTCCGTCGAGCACGATCGCCATCGGCTGGTTGGCGTGACTGCCCACGTATTCGATGAAGCGATCGACGCCTTCGCCGCCACCGCGCAGCACGAAGTTCACCGCCCAGCGCGTGCCGATCTGGCCTTCGATGGTCGCGGCGGCGTCGGCCAGGCCGGAGCCGGTCATGATCGTGCGGAACGGCTGGCCGTTGTTGAGCAGGGCAGGTTCGGGTTCGGCGGTGGGGTCCTGCGCGGGGCAGGTGTATTCGGTCAGGGCGGGGGGCTGTTCCCCTTCGGCCAAGCGGGCTTCGGCGCGGGCAACCTGCTCTGTGGTCAGGATGCAGGCGCCCTCGGCATACTGCCCTGGCGAGACGTTCGAGAAATCTACGAACTCCAGCAAGCCGGTAGACTTGATCGCATCAAAGGCGACGGCCTGCTCCTGCACGCCCGGTAGCTCAACAATAATCCGGCCGCCTTCCTGGCGCTGGACAACCGCTTCGGAGACGCCCAGGCCGTTGACGCGGCGCTCGACGTTGAGCCTGGCCTGCTCCATCGTCGTGTCGTCATACGAGGTGCCGGGCGCGGCTTGAAGCAGCACGCGCGAGCCGCCTTGCAGGTCAAGCCCTTGCACGACGCGAATCTCGCGGTTGATTTCGTAGACGCCGTCACCGTCCAGGTCGAGGCGTATGCCAGGGTTGTTGGGAAGGCTGAGCCAGATGGCGATCACGGCCGTCACGAGGATGGTCGCCAGCCAGAAGCGGTAATGTCTCATCACTTAATTCCTCTCACGCGCGGCGTTGACCAGTGGCGCTGAACAGGTCGGGCCAGAAAAAACCAGTCCATAACAGCGACTGGTTGCAGGCCCGCTCATGATAACGCGGAGCAGGGGGATAATCAAGGTAAAAGTCGCGAGCCGGCGCCCCGCCCGGCGGAGCGCCGGATGACTCTCAGGCGGTGGCGCGCCGTCCGTCGAGCGCCAGATCGCCGGCGATGGCCTGCATGGCTGCCAGCACCCGCGGGACGTGCTCTTCCCACAGGTCGACGCCCAGGCGCTCGGCCGCTTGCTCGATCTCTTCGCGGTGGACGGCGGCTGCGAAGCTGCGGTCTTTCCACTTCTTCCGGACGGAGCTAATCTTGGTAATATCGCGGATGTCCAGGCTGGGGCGGACCAGCGCCACCGCGATCAGGAAGCCGGTCAGTTCATCGACCGCGACGAGCGTCTTGGCCATCAGCGTATCCGGCTCGACGCCGGTCCGCTCCGAAGCGTGGGCCGCGATGGCGTGCACAATGTCATCGTCAACCCCGCGCTCGCGCAGCACCCGCAGACCGGTGAAGGGATGGCCGTCGGGGGCCGTCATATCCGGATGTGCTTCGTAGTCAAAATCGTGCAGCAGCCCGGTGACGCCCCACTTCTCCTCGTCGGCGCCAAAGTGGCGCGCATAGGCGCGCATGGCCGCTTCAACGGCCAGCATGTGGTGAAGCAGACTTTCGGATTTGGTCCATTCGGTGACAAGCTGCCAGGCTTCGTCTCGGTTCATGATGCCTCTTGTGCCAGCGGTTGTTCGGGTTCTTCTTCGATGATCTCGAAATCATAGTGCAGTTGGGCGGTGTGGCGCAAGGTGGCGGCTGCCGAGCAGTATTTGTCCCGCGACAGCTCGATGGCGCGCTCGACCGCTGCCGGATCGACCTTGAACCCGGTCACCGTGTAGTGCACCCAGATTTCGGTGAACACGCGGGGGTGTTCTTCCGCGCGCTGCCCTTCGACGCGCACGTCCAGGCCGGTGATTTCCTGGCGCTTCTTGCGCAGGATGCTGATCACATCCATCGCGGTGCAGCCAGCCAGCGCGGTCAGCAGCAACTCGACCGGCCGGATACCGGCTTCGTGCCCGCCCACATCTTTCGAGGAGTCGAGCGGGATGGTATATCCATTGCTGCTGTACGCGGTGAAAATCATGTCATCGCGCAGGACGAGCCGGGTGTTGTACTTCTTTGCCATGATACCTCTATCCTCTGTGTATCCTGTTCTGCCCTTAAAGGGATTGTAGCAGCGCGGGCGAGAAATGGTCGAACTGTTCGTTCAGATGCGGGGGACCGTGCGGCGGTCGCACGCGACGCCTGCGCGGCCTCCTGCATCTAACAGGGTGGAGCTGCACACTTGGGATGGCTGCCATGCTGCGTTAAGATAGGCAGCATCGTTTCATTGGCAGCCTGAAGAGTGTGTATGTCCCACCAAGACGACAGCGATCTGGTCGCGCGGTTGAAAGCCGGAGATCAGGCGGCGTACGCGCAGTTGGTCAACGACCACGCCGCGCGCATCTATCGCCTGGCACTGCGGATGATGGGCAACGAAACGGACGCTGAGGATGTGCTGCAGGAGACCTTCCTGAGCGCGTTCAAGTCCATCGATAACTTCGAGGAGCGCGCCAGCCTGAGCACATGGCTCTATCGCATCGCAACCAACGCCGCCTTGATGCGCCTGCGGCGCAAGGAGCCGGAGCTGGTCTCCGTCGAAGAGCCGGTTGAGCGCGACGACGGCGATCTGTTGCCGCGCCAGTTTTTCGATTTTTGCTGCCTGCCGGAAGAGGATTTCCTGCGGGCAGAGGCGCGGGCCGAAATGCTGCGCGCGATTGACGAGCTGCCGGCCACTTTGCGGAGCGTCTTTATTCTGCGCGATGTCGAAGGGCTTTCGACCGAGGAAACAGCAGCCGCCCTGGATCTGTCGATCTCTGCGGTCAAAAGCCGCCTGATGCGCGCCCGGCTCAAGCTGCGCGAGCGCCTGGCAACATACTTCTCGCAAGGCCCGGTGATTCCAGAAACGAGGCAATGATCCCATGAGCACCGTTCACCTGCAGCACGAACACAACCGCGAAACCTGTCGCCAGTATCTGGAGTCGCTGGGAGATTACGTCGAAGGGACGCTGGCCGCCGAGCTATGCCGCGAGATCGAGGCGCACATGGCCGTGTGCGACAACTGCCGGATCGTGGTGAACACCCTGGCGAAGACTATCACGCTCTACCGCCAGATGCCATCCCCCGAGCTGCCCAACGCCGTGCGCGAGCGCCTGTTTGCCGTTCTCGACCTCGCGCCCTATTACCGGCCTGGTCCGGAATCAGAGGACGAACCGGACTCGGTGACATGAATCCTTTGCGGCGCGGCTGCATCTAAGCCTAAGGATCGGAAATAGAGACTACAGCAAGACGCAGCCAAGCTATCAGAGGGTGGTATGTCAAAGACTGCTGACGAAGCCAAGAACAAGAAGAAGAAACAAAAGCGCGTTATTATCTTCACGACTCCGTCGTGCCCGCACTGCAACCGTGCCAAGCAGTATCTGCGCCAGCGCGGCATCCACTTCCGCGATGTAGACGTCAGCCGCGACGCGGTGGCGGCCCGCGATATGGTGCGCCGCAGCGGGCAGCACGGCGTGCCGGTTCTTGACATCGGCGGACGGATTGTGGTCGGGTTCGACCGGCCCAAGATCGACCAGTTGCTTGAGCTGTAGGGTGGCGCGATGGGGGTGACACTCGACATCCCGGTTGAGGAACTGGTCGCCGAATATCCTGAGGCGATCGGGTTCCTGGCCAAGCGCGGCATCTTGTGCGTGGTGTGCGGCGAGGCGTTTTGGGGCACGCTGGGCGAGCTGATGGCTCAGAAGGACATCGCCGACCCCGAAGCGATCGTCGCTGACCTGAACGCCATGCTGGAGGAAGCGCGCCAGGCCGGGTAAGCGCCCGGCTGTCGCGGCGACAACACAAACAGGCGGCTCCTGGCGGGCCGCCTGTTGCTTTGTGAAGGCGAACTCTGGCTTGAAGCCGGCAGGCTGCTAGGGGCGATACGGCTCGACCGGAAGATCGGCGCGCAGCCAATCCTGGATGCCGCCGCTGACGTTGTAGACGGATGAGAAGCCCATCTGAACGAGCGCTTCCGACGCAACCTGGCTGCGGTTGCCGCTGTTGCAGATCACATACACCGGCCGATCCTTGGGAAGCGCGCTCGGAGCGCGCCGGGTGATCTCGTCCAGGGGGATGAGCACGGCACCCGGCGGGACGCCCGTCGTCGCCCATTCCTGCGGGGTGCGCACGTCAACGATCACGGCGTCGGGGTTCGCTTCCAGCGCGTCGTGCGCCTCGCGCACGCTGACCGTGGTGTACGTGTTCGGCGCTGCCTGGGCCACTCCCGCCGCCGGCGGGGCGTTGGTCGGTGCCGGGGCTGGCGCCGGATTGTCCGAGCCGCACGCGGCCAGGCCCAGCGCCGCAACGATAATGACCGCGACGAAAAGCAGCCAACGTCTGTTCTGCATAGCGGGCGTTTCCTTCCTCTACCGGGCCGTGTAGTTGGCCCTATCGCTCGACTTCCGGCGTGGGGACGCTGATTCGGGCGCGGCGGTCGACAATCATCCCCTGACACGTATCGCCTGGGGGAACGACGCCCCCCGCCAGCACCAGACTGCTGGCAACTGCGGCTCGCGCACCGATCACCGCGCCTGACTCCAGATACACATCCGGGCCGAGCCGCGCGCCGTCGCCCACGCTCACGTTAGGATCGATGCGCACCGGCGGGATAAGTTGCACCGTAGACGGAAGATCGCTGTCGATCGCCGCGGTGCCGTCCTGGTGCAGCAGCGCCAGATTGATCGCCAGCAGGTCCGCTTCGCGCGTGAGGTGGAGCCGGTGGCCGGTCGTCACATAGCTCACCCGTCGCCCGCCGGCCAGCGCCGCCTGGATCCCGCTGACGATCTCACGCTCGCCCCGGCCGGACACCGGCACGTCGGAGAGATAGCCTAGAAAATCGTGCGAGAAGGCGTAGAGCATGATGGCCGCCCACGTGCCGCGTGGCTGAGCGGGTTTTTCTTCGATGGCAGCGATCCACTCGCCTTCGACCACGACACCCGCCGAGCGCCGGATTTCGTCGGGCGCCGCCGGGAGCAAACTGAGCGTGGCGATGGCGTCTGGGTCGGCGGCGTGGCGGGCGACCAGGCGGGCGACATGCTGCGGCGAAGTCAGGTTATCTACGGCTGACAGTAGAAACGGCCCGTCGAGGTGCGGCGCGGCGAGGGTCAGCGCGTCCACCGTGCCGGTGGCGCGTGCCTGAACCGCGAAACGAACGTCCAGGTCGGGCGGGGCGGCCCCGGCGAAGTACCTGGCCATTCCGCCGTCGTCAGGTCCCACCACGATGACGAAGCGCCGCACTCCAGCGGCGGCCATGTGGTCCAGCACGCGTGCGACGATCGGTTTGCCCAGCACCGGCAGCATCGACTTGGGGCGGTCTTGCGTGAGCGCGCCCAGGCGCGTGCCGCGCCCGGCGGCGAGAATGACAGCCTGTTGAATCACGAGCGAGTGTTCTCCTGCGCGTCAGTAGAGCAAGCGGACGCATTATAGCACGCCGGGCTTTTCCACGGAACCGCGCGTAGCGCCGCCGAGGCGGCCTGTGCTAAACTGATGCGAGACGGGAGTTGGCGCATGACACTTCACTGGCTGGCTGACTGGCTGCGCGGCGCCGATCCGCGGGCGCGCGTTGACGCGCTGCGTGTGCTGGCGATGGTCGAAGAGACGCGCGCGCTGGACGCAGTGACCTGGATCGCGACGCATGATCCGGAGCCGGGAGTCCGCAGCGTGGCGGAGTGGGCCGCTGCCATTCTGCGGGACGCGCAGGTGCGCGGCCACTCGACCGCGAAGGCGCTCGAGGCGCTCTATCACCCGAAGCCGGCCCCGGACCGCGAGGCGCATTTCCTGCTGGGGCTGGAAGCGGTGCCGGGCCGTAGCAGGGCGCAGCAGATCGCGCTCGAACACATCTACGAGCGCCATCTGGAAGAGGCGCTCTCCACGCGCCAGGCCGACGCCGCGCCGGTGCAGCCGGTTCCCACAAGCACCCCGCGCGCTCTGCCACGCGTCGAGAGCCTGGACGACTTTGCCGCGCTACTTGAGGCCGGGTTGGTTCATCTGCGGGTGGAGCAGTCCGATGGCTGAGCAGGCTGGCGCGCTGGCGGTCTGGCTGGAGCGGCTGCGATCGAACGACCCCGCCGAACGCGAAGCGAGCATCCGCGCTCTGGAATTGCTGGGCGAAGCGGGCGCGCTGCCCGCTCTGGCTGCCGTTTTCGCCACCGATCCAGACCCGGCGCTGCGCCTCAAGGCGCAGACCGCCGGCAAGGCGATCTACTATGCGGCGCTGCATCGCTCGCGGGAGATCGGCGGCGCATCGGAAACAGAGCAGCAACAAGCCGCCGAGATTCTGGCGAAGGCTCGCGCGCGCAGGGCAGACCGCCATCTGCGCGAGTAGGGACGATCAACGCAAGCAGGGGGCACCAGAAGTATGCCGGTAACGGAACGTTTGATTCGCTATCATCTCGCCCGGTTGAAAGACAAAAATCCGCAGGTGCGCGTGCAGTCGATTCAAGAGCTGGCGCTGCTGGAAGCAACCGAGGCGTACGACACGCTCGAAGCGATCTATCGCAGCGATCCCGATCCGGATGTCCGCCGCGCCGCACAGCAGGCGGGCCGGGTCCTGTTCCTCAAAATGCACCAGCGAGATCGGCCGGGCGGCTAAGGTCGCGGGTCAGTGGAAAAGCGGGCGCTTCCCGGCAGAGAAGCGCCCGTCTTCTTATTCGCTCAACGAACCGGCTAGAGGTTGGCGAGCCGGTCGAGGACGGCCTGGCGGCTGGCGTTGAGCGCCGCGTGTTTGTCGCGCTCGCGCTGGACGACTTCGGGCTTGGCGCGGGTTGTGAAGTTCTCGTTGGCGAGCAGCGCTTCGGAGCGCGCAAGCTGCTGGTTGATCTGCGCCAGCTCCGCTTCCAGGCGGGCGCGCTCGGCAGCCAGATCCACCAGGTCGGCCAGCGGCAAGTAGATCGCCACGTCGGCCACGACCACAGCCGCCGCTTTTTCCGGCGCGGCGCCGCTGTCGATCTGCGTCAGCTCGCCGACGTTGCACAGCCGGGCAAAGACGTGCTCATGCGTGGTGATCAGGCCGCGATGCGCATCCGCATCCACCAGCGCGGTGATCTGGCGGCCCGGCTCAACCTTGTATTCGGCGCGCGCGTTGCGGATGCCCCGCACCAGCTCCATAAGGATGCTGAACTCCGCTTCGGCTTCGGGGTCGATGAAGCGCTCGTCGGCGCCAGGCCACGACGCCAGGATCAGCGGACGCTCGTCCACCGGCAGGAAGCGCCAGATCTCCTCGGTGATGAACGGCATGTAGGGATGCAGCAGGCGCAGACTGCGGTCGAGCACATGCACCAGCACGTCGAGCGTGCGCTGGCGCGCGGCCTCATCATCGCCGTACAGCGCGCTCTTGGCGATCTCGATGCTCCAGTCGGCGAACTCGCTCCACAGAAATTCCAGAATCTGGCGGCCCGCTTCGCCGTACTGATAGGTGTCGAACAGGCGCTGCACGCTGCCAATCAGGCTGTGCAGCCGGCTGAGAATCCAGCGGCTGGGCAGGTCGAGCGCGCGCGGATCGCTGATCGGCTGCGGCGTATAGCCGTCCAGGTTCGACCACACGAAGCGGGCCATCTGCCACACCTTGTTGCCGAAGTTGCGGCTGTACTCGATGCGACTTTCGGACAGCTTCATATCGTTGCCGGGCGCGCTGCCGGTCAGCAGCGTGAAGCGCAGCGCGTCGGCGCCGTAGCGTTCCACCATGTCGATTGGATCGGCCACGTTGCCGGCGGTCTTGCTCATCTTGCGCTCGTGCTCGTCGCGCACCAGCCCGTGCAGGTAGACGGTGTGAAACGGCGCCTGGCCGGTGAACCACAGACCCATCATGATCATGCGCGCCACCCAGAAGAACAGGATGTCGTAGCCGGTCTCCATGATGTCGGTCGGATAGTAACGCTGGAGATCAGGCGTCTGTTCCGGCCAGCCGAGCGTGCTGAACGGCCACAGGCCGCTGCTGAACCAGGTGTCCAGCACGTCCGGATCCTGGCTGATGTTGGCGCTGCCGCAGTGCGCGCAGCGGTCCGGATCCTGGCGGGCGACCGTGATCTGGCCGCAGTCGGCGCAGTGCCAGGCCGGGATGCGGTGCCCCCACCAAAGCTGACGGCTGATGCACCAGTCCTGGATGTTTTCCATCCAGTTGAAGTAGACACGCTCGAAGTGCTCGGGCACGATGCGGATCTGCCCGTCGCGCACGGCGGCGATCGCTTTTTCGGCCAGCGGCTGGATCTTCACGAACCACTGCGTGCTGATCATCGGCTCCACGATCTCGCCACCCCGCTGCGAGCGCGGCACCACATGGCGATGCGGCTCGACCTTCAGGGTCAGCCCGGCGGCTTGCATGTCTGCCCACAGGCGCCGGCGCGCCTCGAAGCGATCCAGCCCGGCATAGCGCCCGGCGTTGGCGTTGAGCGTCGCATCCTCGTTGAGGATGTTGATCACCGGCAGGCCGTGACGCTGGCCGATCTCGTAGTCGTTCGGGTCGTGGCCAGGCGTGATCTTCAACGCGCCGGTCCCGAACTCGCGGTCCACGTATTCATCCGCGATGACCGGAATCGGGCGGTTGAGCATGGGCACCAGCGCGGTGCGGCCGATCAGGTGGCGATAGCGTTCGTCGGCGGGATGCACGGCCACGGCTGTATCGCCGAGGATCGTCTCGGGCCGTGTGGTCGCCACCGGGATACCACCGCCCCCTTCGAGCGGGTAGGTGAAGAAGTAGAGATGCCCTTCTTCTTCCGCGCGCTCCACTTCCAGATCGCTGACGGCGGTTTGCAGACCCGGCGACCAGTTGATCAGGCGCGGGCCGCGATAGATCAGCCCTTGCTCCCAGAGCGTGACAAACGCTTCGCGCACGGCGCGCGACAGGCCCTCGTCGAGGGTGAACCGCTCGCGATCCCAGTCGCAGCTTGCGCCAAGGCGACGAAGCTGATTCTGGATGCGGCCGCTGTAGCGTTCTTTCCACTCCCACGTGCGGCGCAGGAATTCCTCGCGGCCCACCTCTTTGCGGCTGGTCCCCTCTTCGCGCAGCATGTTTTCGACCTGGAGCTGGGTTGCGATCCCGGCGTGATCGGTGCCAGGGATCCACAGCGCCGCCTTGCCCGCCATACGCTGCTGCCGGATCATCATGTCTTCCAGGCTGACGAACAGCGCATGACCGTTGTGCAGCGCGCCGGTGACGTTGGGCGGCGGGATGGCGATCACGAACGGATCGGCATCCGGGTGCACTTCGGGCTTGAACCATCCGTTGCTTTCCCACCAGTGGTAAAGACGGGCTTCGGCTTCGGTGAAGTCGAAGGTTTTGGGCATTGCTTGGGTTGATGTTCCGGTCGTCATGGTTTCCTCGGTAGTGATGTCCTGCGTGTTTCCAGTACGTGATCGACGTGCTCTGGCCGTGCCGGGCTGCCTGTCACCCGGCACCACCCCCCGGCAGCGCCCGTGCTGCCGCCAGCGACACCCTCAACAACAAGCGACACGACGATCACCCCCTTTCCAGGTCGGCGCGCAGCGATCTCAGGCCGGCTTCGTGGCGGTAATCAGCAGCTCCCAGCGATCGTGGTGCGACTGAATATTCTCGAAGCCGACTTCCAGCATCACGACTTCGACTTCCGCCGCGGTCAGAGCGCGGAAGACGACCGGATGCCTGGTTGCCTTGTACGTCGTGCCGTCACCGCGCACGATGAAGTGGTTGAAAGTGACGGTGACGGGTGGACCATCGTTCCAGTCCCAGATGTCGAAGGTAATGACCTGCTCGTCCGGCCCGTCGTGGACGCGGCCCGGCCAGAAGCGCGGGCGGTCTTCGAGCAATGGCTCGAAATCGCGCATCCCGATCAGCAGCAGACCGCCAGGGCGCAGCAGTTCGTTGAAATTCAACAGCGTCTCCTCGATCTGCTCGTCTAGCAGCAAGTGCGGGATCGAGTTGCCCTTGGTCAGCACGACGTCGAACGGCCCTTCGACGTTGCGCAGCAGGCTCTGAAAGTCCGACTGGACAAACGTGATCCGGTCACTCACGCCGTACTGGGCGGCATTTTCGCGGGCGCGCGCCAGGATGCCGGCACTGGGATCGGCGGCGGTGACCGTGTAGCCCAGCCGTGCGAGCGCGATCGCCTGCGTGCCCGGCCCGCACGAGGCATCCAGCACCGTTTTCACATCGCGATCGCGGAAGAAGCGGCGCAGGTTCAACCCCTCGCGATCCAGCTCCGCATCCCAGTCGCGATACCTGAGATGATAGTCCTCGGCCACATCGTCGTAGAATGCTGTCGTATCGTTAGACTGAGCCATAGTCATCCCATTTCCAATAAAAACGCCCTTCCGCCAACCAAGGACGAAAGGGCAAGCTTCCGTGGTACCACCTTGCTTCCCGCCCGGAATGGGCGGGCGCTCTTGCGCGCGATAACGGGCGCTGCCGGACTCGCCTAACCGGTGCTTCGGCGAGCCAGCTCAGGAGCGACGTTCGGCGGCGATGCGCTGCGCGAGCTTGCAGCCAATGACCCGCGCTCTCTGAAAGCCTCGTCCCGCCTACTCCTCTCCGTCACTGCCGTTCGAGGGTATGCGATTATGGCGAGTATAGCATGGGGCCATGGTACGGTCAACGGTCTGGTGCGGCGCTGCACCCGCAAATAAAGCTGTGGTCCGCCGCCAGATGAGCCACCAGAACTGGAGATATGCCCGCCCGCCATGAGAGGAGGGCAGCTTGCCCACAATCCCGCGCAAAGGCTGAGGACCGGGGACGCTCTAGCCAGCGAGCAAATTCTGCACCCAGGTCAGGCTGAGCGACCCGGCCAGCGCGATGGCGCTGGCCTGGATCACCTTGCCCACGACGGCAACGCCCATAAAACGCCACACCGGGATGCGGGCGGCCCCGGCCAGGATGCCTGCGATGTCGAAGATCGGATTGGGGATGATGCTGAGTACAAAGATCGTCCACAGGCCGTGGCGCTCCATCCACGCCTGGACGCGATGCACTGTCGAGGAGTTCTCGGCAATCGCCACCCCGGTATACCCGGCGATGTAGCCGGTCAGCTCGCCGACCGTCGCGCCCATCCCGCCAGACAGGCCAACGAGCAACGGATGGAGTGAATTGCCAAGGGCGAAGATGAAGATCAGGCCAGGGGCGGGCAGGATCAGCGTCGCGTTGCTGAGCGCCATGACCAGAAACGCGCCGATGTATCCGAACGCGGCCAGGGCGGAAAAACGCTCCTGGTTGATGCTGATCAGGATCGTGATGGTGGCAACCAGTACCAGCGCTGCCGCGCGCCGCATGTTTTCGAGCCTGATCGTCCGGAGTGGCAGCGGCGTGGCGGGCCGTGTGAGCAGTTGTGGCAGGCGGTCAGATATCCGGCGGAACATGGTACGCAGCGCGTGGGCGCCCCTCATGATGTTGAAACGGAATGCTCTAACAGACTGCGGATGCGGGCCGCGACCATCTCGATCGCGACGATATTCTTCCCGCCCTCGGGAATGATGACATCGGCGTAGCGTTTGCTCGGCTCGACGAACTCCAGGTGCATCGGGCGCACGCTGTCCAGATACTGCTCGATGACCGAGGCAACAGAACGCTCGCGCTCGGTAATATCGCGCTGCAGCCGCCGGATGAACCGGATATCCGCGTCCGTGTCGACAAATATCCTTACGTCAAAGAGCTTGCGAAGTTCCGGCTCTGCAAAGACCAGAATCCCCTCCACCAGGATGATCGGCTGGGGATGCACGATGCGCACCGCTCCCGTGCGACGAAAAGTCGTAAAGTCGTAGACCGGCACTTCCACCGGCTCCCACGCTTTGAGGCGCAGCAGATGCTCGATCAACAGCGACGTTTCGAGAGCGTCCGGGTGGTCGAAGTTGATTCGCTGGCCGGGCGCGCGGGGGATGTCGTCCAGGTCTTTGTAGTACGAGTCGTGCTCAAGATAGGCGATGTGCTCGGTGCCGACGCGCTCGAGAATCGCGTTGGAGACGGTTGTCTTGCCCGACCCCGATCCACCCGCGACGCCGATGGTGACCGGCGGGGGACGCTTCCGCTGGAGATACATGCGCGGTCCTCGCAATCATATCACCTGCACGCTGATACATTATAAGAGAAATGCCCGCAGTGAGCACACTGGGGCATCTCCGCTGAGCCACCCATGAGAGTCGAACTCATAACCTAACGCTTACGAAGCGTTTGCTCTGCCGATTGAGCTAGGGTGGCATAACTGGGCGGAATTATAGCAGGACCCGCCACATCTGACAAGCCTGTTCTTTGCGCGCAGCGCCGGATTTTCCGGTCATCCCGGAGCATTTCAGGTATGCCTTATTCCTGCGCCTCGCCGAGCAAGTCGCTCAGTTCGGCGGCGAGCGCCACCGGATCGCCTGCGCCCGCAATCAGGCTGAGGATCGCGCGGTCCAGCGCCGGCAGCCAGGTTGAGAAGAAGGCGGGCTGGAGCGGTGCAACCCGCGCCGAGCGCACCGTTTCGCGCCAGGCGGCACGCAGGGCCTCGTCGACGATCCCGGCCGGATTGACGGGCGGCTGGCCGGTGGCATCGAACCACAGCCTCTGCGCTTCTTCTCCCAGTAGAAATACTACGAACTGCTCGGCGGCGTTGGTTTCGGCGCGGGTGTTGTTGATGTTGAACCCGGCATACTGCATTTGGGCGACCGGATGCGGATCACTGCTGGCGGCATAGGGTAGCGGGGCCGTACCCAGTTCGGACCCCAGCACGCCGTGCAGCAGCGGGTAGGTGCTGGCCGGGGCCAGCAGCAAGCCCACCTCGCGCTGCGTCAGGGCTTCGCGGTTCGCCTCGAAGCGCACGCCCGGCGCGGCGGCAAACGAGGCTAGCGTATCGAAGAAGACCCACAGCGTGGCGCGCTGGAGTGCGCCTCCGGCAAGCTGCTCGCCTAGCGCGGGATGTAGCGCGGCCGTTGTCCACAGATCCGGGGTTACCACCAGGCCATAGTCAGCCGCGGCGACTTTCAGATCGTCTAGCGTAGCGGGCGGCGTGGAGACGCGCGCGCGGTCGTAGAACAGCAGCGGGAAGTCCAGGCTGAACGGCACACCGTAGGGAGTCTCGTTTTGCCCGGCGGTCGTGAGCGAGCGCGGCAGTAGATTCCCAAGCTGGTCGGTCAGTGCGCGCGGGATGGGTGCCAGCCGTCCACCAGCGATCAGCGCGGCGTGCTGTTCCGCCGCGGTGATGATCAAAGTGGGTCCGGCGCCGCTGTCCACTGCCGCCTGGTACGCAGCGCGCAACTCGGCGGGCGTGTAAGCCCGCAGCCGCACGGTGAGAGTGGGCGTGCGCTGCGTGAATGCATCGACAATCGCGCTCAGCGCCGCCTGGTGTTGGGGCGGCGCGTGCCAGATCTCAACTACGGCAGGCTGGCTGGTCTCAGCCGGGGACGCGGTGAGTGTTGGGGGAGAGGGTGGAGCACCTGAACTGCCGGCGCAACCGGCCAGCAGCGCGAGCATCACCAGGGTAAGCGTCACGCGATAGGGCAAGCGCATTCCTGTCTCCTGCGGCGGCATCGGGCGCGATTTCTAGCGCCAATCTTATGCGCATGGATTGGGGGATACAAGTCTCGTCCAGTATAATGTGCTGTGGGCAGGGGGCTTGCCCCGGATGTTCGGTGAGAGGTGTGCGAGGTGGATGTAACTCTATACACAAGTACGGCGCTGTTCAGCGATCTTCAGCCCGAATGGAATGCATTAGTACAAGACAGTAGCGCCGATCAGATTTTCCTGACGTACGAATGGCAGTCGACATGGTGGGAAGCATATCATCCGGGTGAGATCTGGTCGCTGGCGGTGCGCGACGCCGGCGGCGAGCTGGTTGGCCTGGCGCCGTGGTTTGTCCGCGTGGAAGGCGCGGGGCGCCGGGTAGTGCGGGCCATCGGCTGCGTGGACGTGACGGATTACCTGGAAGTCGTCGCGCGGCGCGGCCACGAGGCGGACGTGTTCGAGGCCATGGCGGCGTTCATTGCCGGTCACCACGACGATTTCGATGATATCCGGCTGTGCAACGTGCCCGAAGCATCGGCGACCGTGCAGCTTCTGCCGGACGTGTTCCGGCGCCACGGCTTCGAGGTCGAGATCACCTTTCAAGAAGTCTGTCCGGTCATCGCGCTGCCGGATTCGTTCGAGGCGTTCGTTGCCAGCCTGGACAAGAAAGACCGGCACGAGCTGCGTCGCAAGCTTCGGCGGGCGGCGAGCGAAGACGTGGACTGGTACATTGTCTGTTCGCAGCGCGATCTGAACGCGGAACTGGAGAAATTCTTAGAGTTGATGGCCGCGAGCAGCGCCGAAAAGGCGCTCTTTCTGCGCGACCCGGCGAACGTGACATTCTTTCGCAGCGTGGTTCCGCGCATTGCGGCGGCTGGCTGGCTGCTGCTTACCTTTCTGACGGTGCGGGGCGAGCCTGTGGCAACGTATCTGAACTTTGATTACGCTAACCGGGTGCTGGTCTACAATTCCGGGCACGACTCCAAGGCCCACGGCCACCTGAGCCCTGGCATCATCCTGATGGCGAGGGTGATCGAGCACGCGATTCGCGAAGGCCGCGAGGAGCTGGACTTCTTGCGCGGGGACGAGTCGTACAAGTACGATCTTGGCGCCAAAAATACCACGGTGTATCAGGTGTCGATTCTGCCGGGTTCCGACGCTCCGACCCTGGACCGGGCGCAGGGGAACACGACGCGGGTTTGATCCGAGCGCACACCAGGGGAACGGCCACTACCGTTCCCCTGGATTCTGGCCGCGCGGTGCGACGCTGTGCGAACGCAACGGCACGCCGTCAGCCTCCGTAAGCGTTCACCGTGTTGATCGTTTCGGCAGGGATGTACGGCTCCTGATCCTGCAGCTCCAACGCTTCGTCTTCGGGCACCAGGCGCTGCCCGTGGTAGTACAGCACATCGTTGAAGGCATCATAGCGATATCGGCGATTAACCCACCCGTAGCGCGGGTGATAGAAGACGACGTCGAACCGCAGGATGTCGTCCTCGACGATGGGCGTCTCGTCCACCATCCAGACCGGCGCGTACTGCTCCAGATGGTGCCGGACCTTCGCGTCGCGGAGCTGGCGCATCAATTGAACTCGTTCAGCGTGATTGCTCGCCATATCAACCCTCATTGATCCGAAATGATCGTCAGCCCAGGGGCCGCCGTCCTGTTCTGCGAGTGATTGTAGCGCGGGCACAGAGCGCCGGCCAGTCCCGGTTGCCCGGTCAGGCGCCGGGCAGCCGAAAGTATCGTCTTCCACTATAATGCGTGTAGGTCATGGCCGCGGGCAATCACAGCAAAGGTGGGCGATGCCGAGCGAATTCAGCGTAGGGACGTTTCGGGGGGTGATGCTCCCGGGAGGGCGAAGCGCACGGCTCAGTCTGCGGCGGGCGTTTCCGCGTGCCCTCATCGACGCGCCGGTGCTGGATATGGCGCACTCAGCCGAAGGCGTGTCACGCGCTGCCGCGATGGGCGCGAACTGGGTCTTTCTGGTGTACAGTTGGGGCCTGCCGCCGGAACTGGACGAGGTGGACCGCCTCGGCTTTTCGCGCGTGGCGCGGCTGTATCATCAGGCAGGCTTGCGCGTCATGGCCGGGGTCAATGCCTCGAGCTATGTGCCGCACGCCGGGTATGCGCGCCGGTCGTGGGCGGCGCTCGATCCCACCGGCAAGCCGATCCCGATTCGGCCCGGACGGGTGTACGCATGCTGGAACGCGGCAGAGTGGCTGGCCGAGGTCGAGGGCCACCTGCGGGGCGCGTTGGACGCCGGCGCAGACGGCGTGTGGTTGATGGCGCCCTGGGCCGGCGGCGTGCCAGCCCGCGTTGGCGGCGGGCTGCTCGGCGCAGCGGGATGCTACTGCCCGCGCTGTCGGGCCGCCTATGCCGAAGCTGCCGGCGGGGCGCGGATTCCGCGGCTGATCACGCTGTCGTCGCGTGCTGTTCAGGTCTATTTGGAGTGGCGCGCCGACCTGACCACGCGGCGGATCGCGGCCTGGGCTGCCGCGGCGCGGGCGCAGCGCCCTGACGCTGTGGTCGCCGCCGACGGTCCGCCGGAGCAGGGACAGCTCGCTGCTCTGCGCTATGGCCACGATCCGGATGCGCTGAGCGCGCATGTGGACCTCTACCTGGTGCCGGGATCGTTTGAGGCGGTGGGAGACCCAGCAGTCGCGGCGGCTGCGGTCGGTATCGCACAGGCGCGGCTGGCGGGCCGGGCGCAGGCGATCAGCACACTGGGCGAGGCGTTCCCGTCCGGCAGCGCGGAGCAGAAGAGGGCTGGCAATTCGCGCGGGCTTCAGGCAGCGAGCAGTGCGTCCGCGGCGCTCGGCAGCCCGGCACTTGTGGGCGGAATATTGCCCGGGGCGGACCGCAGCCTGACGCTGATCCTTGACAGGGTATTCCACGAGCAGCGAGAAGCCCTCGCCCATTTTCACGCCTGGATCGAAGCACAGCGCGGCTGGATCGGCAGCCGGGCGAACGCCAGTCCGCTGGCGGTCTATGCGCCGCCGGTGATGACCTGGTGGAAGAGCCGTCCGGTCGAGGGGCTGGTCGAGGCCGCGTGCGAGGCGGTGATCCGGCTGGGCTATCCGCTGCGCGTCGTGAGCGAGGGCGACTGGGACGGTGTCCAGACGCTGATCGTGCCGCCTGGCCCCGTGCCCGGACTGGAAGAGCGACTGGTGGCGTTTGCGGCCCGCAACGGGCGGGTGATCGCCCTGCAGCAGGCGCGGACGGGCAGTGGCGGGCGCCCCCTGTGGACCGCGTTCGAGCCGGACAGGCCGGGTTGGCGTCACTGGCCGGGGCTGCGCCGGGTGACCCATCGGGCGGCGCTGGTGGGTGCGCGCTGGCACACTGGCGGCCGCTTGAAGCGCGCTGTGGCCGGCCGGCTGCGTCTGCCCGGTCCGGCGCGGCGCGACTCTGACCGCGTGCCTTTGTCCGACGATCTGGTGGATGAGCTGGCGGGGGCACTTGCGGCCGACGATATTCCCCGCGTTCAGGCCGGGCAGCCGGTGCTGTTTGCGATCTGGCGCGAGGCGTCGGGTGGGCAGCAATGGCATCTGGTCAACGCGGGCGAGGAACCGCAGCGCGTGACGCTGAGCACGCCCGGATTCATCAACGGGTGGGTGGTTGCGCCGGGCCAGGACGAGCCAACGAAGATTTTCGGGTCGGACGTGGTGATCCGCGTGGACACGTACAAGGTGCTACGCCTGCCGCCGGAACCGGAATGAAGGCGGCCGGAAGGCTGTTCCGGCCGCGTGTCCCAATTTCTGCGCGAGATAAGGAAACTCTCGTTTTCTCAGGAAGCGATTGTCGAATGAAGTGTTTACCGCCCCCGGCTCGCTGCCGGTGCGTATTCCTGGGGCTGCACAATGACCCGGCCATTCCCATCGACGCTGATCGAGTTGCCCACGCGGACCAGAAGGTTGGGGCTGAGAATGACCCGGCGTACGGTGTGCCCGAAGGCAACGTCCGCCCAGCCGCGTCCCACGCGAAGGACACGTCCTTGTCTGAGAGTTCCTTCCTGCATCCCGGTCTCCTTTACTACCAGACTCATTCCACCTCGGATTCGCTAGCACCACCGTGTTAATCTTCCATTTGACAAAGTGAAGGAATCGATTCTGTTACAATACATCCCTTTACTGTAATTATAGTACAGGTTTTCACTTTCCCGGCCAAGCATCTGGGGGAGTACGCTGGTCCGGTTGTATGTGAACTCGGTCAGGCAGCGAGGCGACCACTGATGGCATCTGAAACCGGTTTCTCCCACGAGACGTATCTTTCGTCTTTTACCTGGCGTTATGGCAGCGAGGCGATGCGGCGTGTGTGGAGCGTGGCACACCAGCGGCGTCTGTGGCGGCAGGTCTGGGTGGCGCTGGCCGAAGCGCAGGCGGCAGCGGGGTTGGTGAGGGCGGAGCAGGTAGCCGATTTGCGCGCGCACGCGGACGCGATCGATCTGGCGCGCGCTGCGGTAATTGAGGCCGAGATCCACCACGACTTGATGGCGGAGCTGCGAACCTTTGCGGAGCAGTGTCCGTCCGGCGGCGGGGTCTTACACCTGGGGGCGACCAGTGCAGACGTCCAGGACAACGCCGACGCGCTGCGGCTTCGTCAGGCGCTGGACCTGATCGAGGACGGGCTGCGCGATCTGCTACTCGTGCTGGCCGATGGGATCGAACGCTGGGCGGACACGCCGTGTATGGGCTTCACCCATCTACAGCCCGCCGAGCCGACGACGATCGGGTATCGGCTGGCGCAGTACGGGCAGGATCTGCTGGAAGACTGGCAGACAGTGCGGCGCGTGCGCGCGTCTGTGCGCGGCAAGGGATTGAAGGGGGCGGTCGGGACACGCGCGTCGTACGCGGAGCTGCTGGATGGCACGGGGATGCCCGCCAGCGAGCTTGAGGCGCGCGTGATGGACGCGCTCGGCCTGTCGGCGTTTGCCGTGGCGACGCAAACCTCGCCCCGCAAGCAAGACTGGCGCGTGCTGTGCGCGCTGGCGGGGGTGGCGGCCAGCCTGCATAAGTTGATGCTCGACCTGCGGTTGCTCCAGTCGCCGCTGGCCGGGGAATGGGGCGAACCGTTCGGAGCAGCGCAGGTTGGATCGTCGGCGATGCCGTTCAAGCGCAATCCGGTTCAGGCGGAAAAGATCGATAGTCTGGCGCGCTGGGTGGCGGGGTTGCCGCGTGTGGCGTGGGATAACGCCGCGCTGTCTGCTCTGGAGCGCACGCTCGACGACTCGGCCAACCGCCGCCTGGTGCTGCCGGGCGCGTTTCTGGCCGTGGACGAGATGCTGCTCACAGCACGCCGCGTGATCCGCGATCTGCGCGTGGATAAGGCGGCGGTAGTGCGCACGCTGGCTCGATTTGGCACGTTTGCGGCTATTGAGCGCGTGCTGATGGCGCTGGGGCGGGCGGGAGCCGACCGCCAGGCCATGCACGAGCGGTTGCGCCGGCACTCGCTGGCTGCCTGGCAGGCGATCGAAGCAGGCGAACCGGACTCCCTGCCCGAACGCCTGGCGGCGGATGAGGTGATCACAGCCTACCTGGCGCCGGATGTCGTGCGGCAGCTTCTGGATGCCAGATCCTACGTGGGCGATGCGCCCGATCTGGCCCGCGGCCTGGCAGCCCGGATTCGTCAGGCGCTTGACGAATCTTCTTAAATGGCGGCAGATCGCAGGGGTGTAATCTGTACACGTTGCCTAAGTCAGGGCTTTTTCTGGGGAGGAATTTGGTTGTACAGTAAAGGGCGAGAGAGGCCGGGGGCTCGCCTGGGCGCCCGGCGTCGGAATTCGCTGAAAGCTGAGGGGAAGGCATGCCACGTGCATTGATCAGTGTGTATGACAAGACGGGTTTGGACGTCCTGGCGCACGGCCTGGCCGAGCTGGGCTGGGACCTGGTGGCCAGCGGGGGTACAGCACGGGCACTGGAAGTTTTGGGGTTGAGTCCGACGCCGGTCGAAGCGGTGACACAGGCGCCGGAGATGCTGGCCGGGCGCGTCAAGACGCTCCATCCCGCGATCCACGCCGCGATCCTGGCGCGCGACACGGCTGAAGACCTGGAAACCCTCAAGCGCTTTGGTTTCGCGCCGATCGACATGGTGGTCTGCAATCTGTATCCGTTCCAGGAGACGATCTCGCAGGAAGGGATCAGTCTGGAAGAAGCGATTGAGCAGATTGACGTGGGCGGGGTGGCGATGGTGCGCGCGGCGGCGAAGAACTTTGCGCGCGTGGCCGTGGTCTGCGACCCGGCAGATTACGGCACGGTGCTCACCAGCCTGCGTGTGGCGGGCCGTCTGGACGACGCACTGAGGCGGCGGCTGGCGGTGAAGGCCTTTGCGCTAACGCGGGACTATGATACTGCCATTCACGCTTATCTGGCGCGGGAGCTGGCCCCGCAGGAAGAACCTACCCAAGCTCTACCGGCCATCGTGTCGCTGGGGTTGACGCGAATTCTCGAACTGCGCTACGGCGAAAACCCGCATCAGCACGCCGGTCTGTATGCCGTTCGCGCGGACGCGACGCCGCTCGGCGGGCACGTGCTGGGCGGCAAGGAACTGTCGTACAACAATTTGCTCGATCTGGACGCAGCCTGGCGCGCGGTGGGGATGTTCGAAAAACCGGCGGTGGTGATTGTCAAGCATCTGAATCCGACCGGGATCGCGACGGCATTGACCGCTGCCGAAGCGGTGCCGCTGGCGCTGGCTTCGGACCCGGTATCGGCCTTTGGCGGCGTGATCGCCACCAACCGCACGGTGAACGAACCGTTTGTAGACGCGCTGGGTTCGCTGTTTGTCGAGGCGATCGCCGCGCCGGACTTCACCCCGGCGGCGCAGCAAATGCTCGGCGAAGGTCGCAAGAACTGCCGGCTACTGCGCATCCCGGAACGGTGCGCGGATCGCGTTGAGTTGCGCAGCGTCTGCGGGGGGTATTTGCTTCAGCGTCCCGACCGGGACGACCCCGAAGGAACGAGCTGGAAGGTCGTCACCCGGCGCCGCCCGACATCTGACGAGCTGCAGGCGCTGCGCTTCGCGTGGCGGGCGGTGCAGCCGGTCAAGAGCAACGCGATCGTGCTGGCGACTGCTACCGCCACGGTCGGGATTGGCGGCGGCCTGCCCAGCCGGGTCGATGCGGTGCGCCTGGCCGTTGAGAAGGCTGGCGAGCGCGCGCGCGGAGCTGCGCTGGCATCCGACGCCTTCTTCCCATTTCCGGATGCGATCGAAGCGGCGGCAGCGGCGGGAGTCACCTGCGTGGTCCAGCCGGGCGGCTCTATCCGCGACCAGGAAGTTATCGACGCGGCAGACGCGCACGGCATGGCGATGGTCTTCACCGGGGTGCGTCATTTCCGGCACTAGGCGGGGTATGCCTCTGGCGACCGGTAACACGGCGCTCCAGGGGGTGACGGAAGCTATTTGTTTTTG
Source organism: Thermoflexus sp. (assembly GCA_020724465.1). Classification (GTDB taxonomy): domain Bacteria; phylum Chloroflexota; class Anaerolineae; order Aggregatilineales; family Aggregatilineaceae; genus DYGX01. The sequence goes on along the minus strand of DYGX01000001.1, from coordinate 232,768 downwards.
CGCGAGGACGATGCCATAATAGGGGGCGCTATAGGCTAATATAATCTTTTTAGGCCAGGCAGGCATTTTTCAAAGCAGTTCGTATGGGAGGAAGCCCGTGGCGAGTGTAACCTATCGAAACGTGACCAAGCGCTGGGGAGATGTTGTGGCGGTCAAGAACCTCAGCATCGAAATCCCAGACGGCGAGTTCCTGGTCTTCGTCGGCCCTTCGGGGTGTGGTAAGTCCACCAGCTTGCGGATGCTCGCTGGCCTCGAGGAAGTCACCGAAGGAGAAATCCTGATCGGGGATCGCGTCGTCAACAACGTGGCGCCCAAAGACCGCGATATCGCGATGGTGTTTCAGAGCTACGCTCTGTACCCGCACATGACGGTCTATGACAACATGGCCTTTGGCCTGCGTCTGCGCCGGACTCCCAAGCAGGTGATTGATGAGCGCGTGCGCGAGGTGGCCGCGAGCCTGGGCATCGAGAACCTGCTCGACCGCCGTCCGCGCCAGCTGTCGGGCGGTCAGCGCCAGCGTGTGGCCGTGGGGCGCGCGATTGTGCGCGAGCCGGCGGTCTTCCTGCTGGACGAGCCGCTCTCGAACCTGGACGCCAAGCTGCGGGTTGAGGCACGCGCCTTCATCAGCAAGCTGCACCAGCGTCTCGGAACCACTTTCATCTACGTGACGCACGACCAGGTCGAAGCCATGACGATGGGCCAGCGGATTGCGGTGCTGCGGGCTGGCGAGCTGATGCAGATTGACACCCCCACCAATCTGTACGACCACCCCGCGAACGTCTTCGTGGCCGGTTTCATCGGCAGCCCGGCGATGAACTTTTTCGACAATTCGGAGTTGAAGGAAGTCGACGGCAAGATGGTGGTGGACACGGGGTTGTTCCAAATCCCGGTACCGTCCACGCGCATCGAGACGTACCGCCCGCACCTGGGGAAGCGCGTGATCTTCGGTATCCGGCCTGAGAACATCGCGCATCCGGACTATCAGCCCGCGAACGTCGAGCCGGCGATGGTCGAAGCGAACGTCGACGTGGTGGAGGAGATGGGCAACGAGAAGATCGTCTACCTCGAAGAAGGTGGCAAGACCTTCCTCGCCCGTTTCGACCCGCGCGCGGATGTCCATGTCGGCGAGCGGATCAACGTCGTTCTGAACCTGTACAACATGCAGTTGTTCGACCAGGAAACCGAGCAGGCGCTGCAGTAACGGCGGCACTGCCGATCGCGTTCCATGGAATCGAGCAGGGACCGCTTGTGCGCTGCCACGAGCGGTCCTTTTCATTTTCAGGATGTGATGTTGTGATGCGTACACTGCCTGCCGGGTTGGACCCGGATATGCGCGATCTGGCGCATGCGCTGATGGATGTGCTGGAAGGCGAGGTGCGCTTCGACGCGATGACGCGCCTGCTGTACAGCACGGACGCCAGCAATTACCAGATCGAACCGGTTGGCGTGGTCTTTCCGCGTCACGCCGATGATGTTGCGGCGGCGCACCAGGTGGCCGCGCGGCACGGCGTGCCGCTGCTGCCGCGCGGGGCAGGGAGCGCGCTGGCCGGGCAGACGGTCGGCCATGCGCTGGTGCTCGATCTGGCGCGGCATCTGCGGCGCGTGGTCAGTGTCGATGCCGAGGCGCGGCGAGTGCGCGTTCAGAGCGGGGTGGTGCTGGGGCTTCTCAACGCCAAACTGGCGCCCCTTGGTCTGATGGTTGGCCCCGATCCGGCCAGTGCCGACCGTGCGACGGTCGGCGGGTGCCTGGGCAACAACGCGACGGGGATGCACAGCATCCTCTACGGCATGTTTGGCGATCATGTGCTCTCGGTCGAGGCAGTGCTGGCGGACGGCGAGCGTCTGCGGCTGGGCGAGGGCGCGCCGGCCTACCCGCGTGCGGCGGCGCTGGCCGAACAGGTGCGCGGCATCCTGCACACTTACGCCGACGAGATCGCCGCCCGCTACCCGAAGACCTGGCGCACGGTGGCCGGCTATGCGCTCAACCGGCTGGATCCCCGGGCACCCAACCTGGCGCGGTTGTTTGCCGGCTCGGAAGGCACGCTGGGCACCGTCACCGAAATTGAGCTGGCCCTCGTGCCGCGCCCTCGCATGACCCGGCTGGCGCTGGTTCACTATGGCGAGGTCCGCGCCGCGCTGGAAGCCGTGCCCGCTTTGCTGGATGTCCAGCCGTCGGCCATCGAGTTGCTCGACAAAATGCTGCTGGATCTGACGCGTGCGCATCCAGACTACTCGCGCCATCTGACGTTTGTTGAAGGTGATCCGGCGGTGGTGCTGGTGGTCGAGTTCTTTGGCGAGTCGGACGCGGAGCTAGCCGCGCATATCGACCGCCTGAAGCAACGGCTGGCGGCGCTGGGCCATCGGGGGGCGGTGGTGATTGCCGACACGGACCTGCGCATGGGCGACGTGCTCAAGGTGCGCAAGGCCGGGCTTGGCCTGCTGATGTCGATGCGCGGCGAGTACAAGCCCGTGCCGTTTATCGAAGACGCCGCCGTGCCGGTCGAGCACCTGGCGGACTATGTGGACGGGGTGGCGCGAATCGTTGCCGAAAACGGCGCGCAGATGGCGATGTACGCGCACGCGAGCGCGGGGTGCCTGCACATTCGCCCGCTGCTGAACTTGAAGACGGCTGAAGGTCTGCGCCGCTATCGGGCGATTGCCGAGGCGGCCAGCGACCTGGTCCTGACCTATCACGGGACGACCAGCGGCGAGCACGGGGAAGGGCTATCGCGTGGGGAGTTCAGCCGCAAGCTCTTCGGCCCGCGCCTGACCGAGGCGTTCCGCGAAGTCAAACGTGCCTTTGACCCAGGCGGGTTGATGAACCCCGGCAAGGTGGTGGACGTTGGTCCGATGGACGATCCCCGCATTTTGCGGTATGGACCGGACTATGCGACGCCCTATGCCCCTGCGCGAACTCGCTTCGATTGGTCGATGGATGGCAGCTTCGCCGCAGCGGTCGAGATGTGCAATGGGGCGGCTGTGTGTCGCAAAGAGGGCACGGGGACGATGTGCCCCAGTTTTATGGCGACGCTCGACGAGCGCGATTCGACGCGAGGGCGGGCCAACGCGCTGCGGTTGGCGATGACCGGGCGCCTGGGCGTCGATGGCCTGGCGGACCGGCGCGTTTACGAAGTGCTCGATTTGTGCCTGTCGTGCAAGGCGTGCAAGGCGGAATGCCCGTCGCTGGTCGATATGGCACGGCTGAAGGCCGAGTTTACCGCGTCGTACTACGACCGGCATGGCACGCCGTTGCGAGCGCGGCTGTTCGGCAATATCCACCGTCTTAACCGTCTGGGCAGCCTGTTTCCCCCGCTGGCGAACGCTGTGCTGCGCTCAGCGCCGGGACGTTGGGCACTGGGCCGGCTCGGCGTCAGCACGCAGCGAACGCTGCCGCCGCTGGCCCGCGAGCGGTTCAGCGCCTGGGCGCGGCGCCACGCCAGGCCCGCGTCCGGCACGCAGAGCGCGGCGCCGATCCTGATCGCGGATACGTACACGGAGTTCAACTATCCACATCTGGGGCGCGCGGTGCTGCAGGTGGCCGAGGCGGCGGGCTATAGCGTCGCGGTCTGGGGACCGCGCGAGCTGGACTGCTGCGGACGCCCGCTGATCTCGAAGGGCTTGCTCGACGGCGCGCGGGCGCTGGCGACCCGAAACGTGCAGCGCATGGCGCCTGCTGCCGCGCGGGGCCAGCGCTTCATGCTGATCGAGCCGAGCTGCGCCGCGGCCTTCCGCGACGAGTATCCCGATCTCGTGCCGGTGGCGCTGCGCGACGACGCCCGGCGCGTGGCGGCGGCGACGATCACGGTCGAGGAATGGCTGGCGGAGATCGGCGCGGCAGGCAAGCTTCCACCGGATAAATTTGACGCGACGCCGCGCGAGGTGTTGCTGCACGGTCACTGCTATCAGCGCGCGCTATGGGGCACCGGCGCGGCGCTCCGGGCCCTGCGGCTGATCCCCAACTGCCGCGTGACCGAGCTGGACGACGGCTGCTGCGGCGTTGCGGGGAGCTTCGGCTACGAGCAGGAGCATTACGCGCTCTCGATGCAGATCGGCGAGCAACGGCTGCTGCCAGCGGTGCGGGCTGCGCCGGAGGCCATCGTGGCGGCGAGCGGCGTCTCGTGCCGGGAGCAGGTGCAACACGGGGCCGGGCGCGAGGCGCTCCACCTGGTCGAGGTGATGGCAGCGGCGCTGCGGCGCGAGCAGGCATGAACCGTATGGGCCAGGCGAGCCGCTCTCACACGTTGGTGGGCCGTATTCCTCATCTCGGCGGTTGGGTGGTGGCGGCGCGCCGGTCTCCGGCGGTGGTGCTGGCTGCCGCGGGACTGCTTGCCGTTGGGCAGTGGCTATGGTACCGGGATATGAGCGCGTTCTTGCCGGGGGCGCTTGTGGCCGGGCCGGGGTTGCTGCTGGCGATGTGGGCGGCGCGCCCGGCGAGGGCAACGCATCTCCGGGCGACCGCGGCGTCGCTGCAACACAGTGGGCGGTTGCTGTCTGCGCGCCTGATCGTGGCCGCCGCCGGGCTCGCGCTGTGCGTCTACGTTGGCTGGAGCGCGGTTCAACAGCAGCACCCGGTGTGGATATACCTGACCGGGTGGGGCGCGGGGATCGGCCTGACGATTGCCGGCCTGGTTCCGCACAGCGAGGTTGGCGCATGGGCGCGGGAGGTCCGCACGAGCTTGCGCACGGAGCCGCGCATGTGGCGCGGGCTAGGAGTGCTGTTTCTGGTCGGGCTGGCCGTGCGAGTAGCGTATCTGGAGTCGGTGCCCTACCTGATGGCGGGAGACGAGGCGCAATTTGCTTACGAGGCTGTGTCAGTGGCGCAAGACCTGAACTGGCACTATAGCCCGTTCGAAATGGGGATCTGGCACCATCCACGCACCGTCCATACGCTGATGGCGGTGTCAATTGAGCTATTGGGCCAGACAAAGGCGGCGGCACGGCTGCCGTGGGCACTGTTCGGCGCGCTGACCGTGCCGGCAGTGTATTGGCTGGGCCGGAGTCTGGTACATCGGCGCGTGGGCTGGACCGCCGCGATCTTTATGGCGACCTTTCCGGTGCATGTCCAGTTTAGCCGGACGGGCATGGACATGACCGGCGATCCGTTCTTTGCAGCGTTGGCGGTGGGGCTGCTGGCGCGGTCACTGCGTCGCGGCGACCGGATGGATGCCGCGCTGGCCGGGCTGGCCGGCGGGCTGGCGCAGTATTTCTATTTCGCCGGGCGGCTTGTGCTGCTGGTCCTCGGCGTGTATGCGATCGCCAGCCTGGTCCGCGCGCCACGCCAGGCTGGGCGGCAGATTGGAGTGTTGTTGGTCGCCGGGGTGGTGCTGGCAGCGGTGGTGTTTCCCTATTCTTACGCAGCCTATCGCGACACGACACGCCCGTCCTCGCCTCGCCTCGACGCCGTGGGCGTCTGGCAGACCGGCGCGGCAGCGGATGCGGCGGCAGAGGGCCGGGCGCGGACGTTCTGGACTGCCCAGCTTCACGGCGGGCTGATGGCCTACCTTCAGGTGCCAGACAAGAGCGCGATCTACGGGCCGTACGGGGCTTTGCTGGGATGGTTCGCGGGGGTGCCCTTTCTGCTGGGTGTGGCGGTCGCCGCGCGTCGCTGGCGCGACCCGGCACATCTGATCCTGCTGGCGTGGGTAGCGGGCACGGCGATTTTGGGCGGTGTGCTGCTGATCGATCCGCCCCACTATCCGCGCTACATCAGCGCGACGCCGCCGCTGGCGGTGCTGGTGGGGATCGGGCTGGCGACGCTGGGCGCGGCCCTGGCGCGGGCGTTGGCGGCAGGAGATGCACTGCGTCCGCGCGCGGTTGTTGTCCTGCGACGAACGCTGCCGGTGCTGCTGGCCGGGTCGCTGGCTGCGGCTAACCTGGGCTTCTATGTGGTTGATTATGTGCCGCGCAGGTTGTGGTACGGCGAGCGCACGGTCCGGCTCAACCAGGTTGCGCAGATCGCCGCGACGTTCAACGGCGCCTATCGGGTGCATACCCTCTCGTCGGAAAATCTGGACATGAACTCGACCGACTTGCTGCGCTATTTGACTGCCGAAAATGCCGGGGTCGAGTATACTGGTGAGGTAGACCATCTCCCGGCGGGGCTTGATCCGGGATGGCACGCGTTTGTAGTGGCTCCGGAGCGCCTGGCGGATCTGTATCGCCTGACCGCTCGCATCCCTGGCGGCGAGCTGCGCCAGTACGCCAGCCCGCGGACGTACGAGCCGCTCGTGTATACTTACGTGGTGCGGATCAACTGAATGTGAAAGTGGCGTGGCTGTGGTCGAAACGGCATCTATTGAGCTGTCCACACGAGGAAACGGGGACGTCATTGACATCACCGCAGAGGTTGAGCGGGCTGTGCGGTCGAGCGGTCTGTCGGATGGAATCGTGACCGTCTTCTGCCCCAGCTCGACCAGCGCGGTTACGACACTGGAGTTCGAGAGCGGCGCGGTGCGTGATTTGCAGCGGTTGTTTGACGAGATCGCCGCGCCGGATCGGCCCTATGCGCACAACCAGCGGTGGGGCGACGGCAACGGGCACAGCCACGTGCGTGCCGCGCTGCTCGGCCCGTCGCTGACGGTGCCGTTTGTGGGCGGGCGTTTGACGCTGGGAACGTGGCAGCAAATTATCTACGTGGACTTTGACAACCGGGCACGCCAGCGCAGGCTGGTCGTGCAAATGATCGGCGAATAAGCGGCGGGGTGCAGGGAGCTAGCAGAGAGCGCATGAAACGACGGAGCGCGGGCCAGCCCGCTGTGACTGAGGATACGGCCCAGGCGGAAACCTGGGCAGGGGCAGCCGACGACGCCCTGTCCGCATTGGACCTGATCGCGGGTGAACTGGCCGAACACGGCAGCAGCGCGCGGGCGCTTCAGCATGTGGCCGAAGCCGCCCGGATTCTGGTTCGCACTGAGGCGGCGGGGCTGTGGGAAGCCGATGAGGATCGGCTGCTTCATCTAATCGCGGGCAGCCAGATCGCGCTGAGCGTGCCGCTGCCGCTTGACCGCGGGCTGGTTGGCGCGTGCGCATCTGCGCTGGCGGTCATCGTCGCGGGGGATGGGGATGCACTGCCATCCGGCGATCCTCTGGCGGAGTCTGGTTTCGTCTCTGGGGCGGCGGCCCCGCTGATCGTCGGCGGCGCTTTGCTCGGCGTCCTGGCCGTCTATGACCGCGCGATGCGGGGCTATGGCGCGGCGGAGCAGCGGGCGCTCGAATTGCTGGCGAGCTTCGCGGCGGCGCTCTTGTCTGCGCGTCAGGCGGCGACGGAAGCCGACGATCTGGCGCAGGCGCTGGCGCAAGAGAACGAGCGTCTTGGCCACCTGCAGCTTGCCGTGCGGCGCATTCTTGAGCAGCCGGACACGCGCGCCAACTTGATCGAGATCACGCGGGCGCTGCAGGCGCTCGGTTGGGGCAGTGTGACTCTGACCCTGTTCGACGAAAACCAAGCCGTCACCGAGCGCCTGACGGCCGGACATGCAGAGAGTCCCGATGGCTCGCCGCCTGACGGCCTGGTGCCTGAGGATGTCTGGACGCGCTATCTGAGCGGCGATCTGGAGTCGAGCCGGGTGTACGGTGTGTATTACCTGCCCGCAGACGATGCAGGTTCGCTGTGGCAGCCGGCCGATCTGGTGTTCGCTCCGCTGCGGTTCGGGCAGCACGGCGTGTTCGGTGTGATCCGGGTGCAGGACCCGGTCGACGGGCTGCGGCCCACCCCCGAATCGTTGCGGGCGCTGGATATCCTCGCCAGCCAGGCGGCGTATGTGATCGAGAACGCGCGCTTGCTGGACGAAGCGGCACGTTCCGCCGAGCGACTGGCCGAGCAGGTGGACGAGCTGTCCATGATGCACCGCGCCGACCGGGAGTTGGGCGCGCATCTGAACATGGACCGCGTGATGACGCTGACCATGGACTGGGCACTGCGGCGCACGCGGGCGGATACCGGTCTGCTGGCGCTGATGACGGACGACCGGCGCGGGCTGGTGCCGTTTATCACGATGGGCTACCTGGATCAGGCCGTGTCGAAGTTCGACGAGCGGAATCCGTGGCCACTCGATCTGGGCGCTGTGGGGCGGGCAGCGCGGACCGGAGAAACGATTGTGGCGCGCGGGCCAGCGATGGATGAAGAAGAGGCTCACCTGATGCCCGGCGCCCGATCGCAGATGGCGGTGCCGCTGTCGATGCGCGGCGAAATCCTGGGCGTGATCATGCTGGCGTCTAGCGAGCCGGATGCGTTCCAGGAAAACGATGCCAGTTTTCTGGAGCGGCTCTCGCGCCGGGCTGCCGTCGCGCTGGACAACGCGCGCCTGTTCCGCCAGTCCGAGCAGTTGGCGGACGATATGGCGGTGCTGTACTCGGCGAGCCGCACGATCACCTCGACGCTGGACCGTGACGAGGTGCTGCAGCATATCGCGCAGTCGATGGCGGTGGCGCTGGAGTGCTCGAGCGCGGTCATTATGGACTATCAGGCTGACACACACCAGGCGCGGATACTGACGGCCTACCGGGTCGGAACCGCGCGCGATGCTCAGGAGATCCTGCCCGAACCGGGACAGGTAATCGATCTGGCCGGACTTCCGGCTTTCCTGGAAGCCATCCAACACCAGCGACCGCTCATCATCCGCGCCGCCGATCCCGCGCTGCCGGCTGGCGAAGTGTTTTGGCTCCAGCAGCGGCGCATCCGGGCCGGGGTGATGATGCCGCTGGTCGCTCAGGGAGAGCTCATCGGCGTGGCGCTCGTGCTTGAGGGCCGGCGCGATCGGCTGTTTAGTTCGAACGAGGTCTTCAAGGTCCAGACCCTCGCCAGCCAGGCATCGGTCGCTTTGCGACAGTCCCTGCTGTATCACGAAGTGCTGGAACTGGAGAAGATCAAGTCTGAGATGATCCGCATGGCCGCGCATGACCTGCGCAACCCGCTTAACAACATCCTCGGCTACATCGAGCTGATCTCCATGAGCGCCGAGGCATCGGGCGAGGCCGGGACGGAGATAGGAGAATACGTCGCCAGCTTGCGGCGCAGCGCCAAGACGATCCAGTCGTTGATTGATGACCTGCTGACTCTGGAGCGCGTCGAAAGCGAGCGCGAAAGCGAGTGGCAGGTCTTCGATCTGGCCGGGCTGATTTACGAAGTGGTCGAGGGAGAGCGGGCGGGCGCGGCGCTCAAACGGATCGCGCTGGAATACGAGCGCGAGCTGGATAGCGCGCCGGTCTTCGGCAGCATGACGCAGCTTCGCCAGGCGACGGCGAATCTGATCGGCAACGCGGTGAAATACACGCCCGATGGCGGCTGGGTTAAGATCCGCTTTACGCAAGCCGACCAGCGGCTGCAGTTTTCGGTGCAGGACAACGGGTACGGTATCTCTCCGGAGCGGCAGGCACGTCTGTTCGAGCGGTTTTACCGTGCGCGCGAGCCGGGAACGGATCATATTCCGGGGACGGGCCTCGGGCTGTCGCTGGTGAAGACGGTGGTCGAGCGACACGGCGGGCAGGTGTGGTTCGAAAGCGAGGTCGGCCGGGGCAGCACATTTGGCTTCTGGCTGCCCCGAGCGCATCCTGTTGCGGAGCAGGGCGCATCGGCTACACGATGACCCGGGCACCGGAGACGCTGGGCCGGGTTGTGAAGCTGGTGCTCGGCAGCCCCAGAGCGTCGTACGTCGATTGGAAGGCGCGCGCCGCGGCGCTGGCCGTCTCAGCATCGGCGCATAGGGCGCAGAGGGTCGGGCCGGACCCGCTGATCAGCACGCCAAGCGCCCCGGCAGTATGAGCGGCGTCCCTCGCCTGCTCAAAGCCGGGGATCAGGGTGGCGCGGGCCGGTGTCACGATTGGATCTTGCTCAACCAGTTCCGCCAGCAGCTTGAGATCGTCGCTGTGCAACGCGTGCACCAGCGCGGCCACGAGCGCGGTCTGGCGCACCATGTCGTGCATGGAGACGCGTGCGGGCAGCACGGCGCGAGCGTGCGAGGTCGGCACGGCCACATCGGGCGTGACCAGCGCGAGATGCAGCCCGGCAGGAACCGGCAGCGGATGGATGGCGCACGGATCGGTTCCGATCACCAGCACGATTCCACCCCACAGAGCCGGGGCGACGTTGTCGGCGTGGCGCCCGCTGACCGAGGCTTCCGCTTCGATGCAGGCTGGCAACAAGTCATCCGGCCCAAGCGGCGCGCCAAACAGCGCGTTGACCGCCACAGCCGCCGCCGCGGCGCTGGCAGCACTGCTGCCCAGGCCGCTCGCCAACGGCAGCCCTTTTTCGAGACGCAGACTGACACCCCCCGCCGCGCCCAGCCGTTCCAGGACGATCTGAGCGGCCACGCAGGCGGTGTTGCGGCCCGGGGCGCGCGGCAGGCGCCCACCATCGCCGGTGATGTCTTCGAGCACTACCCCCGGACGCTCGCGGAATGCTGCGCGTACAATGTCGCCGGGCGCCTCGAGCGCCATGCCGAAGATATCAAAGCCGACACCGAGGTTGGCAACCGTGGCCGGTGCAAAGGCCGCGACGTGTTCCTGGACAGGTTGAACCGCGTGGGCGGGAGTGGGTGTGTGATGTGTCACGATAGCGCTCCGAGAGCGTGTCGGGTACCTGTTGCGGAGTATAGCAACTCTAGCGGTTCCGGGCTATCGTCCGGCGCCAACCGGGCGATTACGCGGTGTGCGGCGCGGTCAGGTATACTTTGCGTATTAATTGATCCAGGGCCATGTATCAACCAGGCAGCCTGGCATGCGCGGCCAGAAACGGACAGAATGCGGTGGAAGTCATTGGTCTGCAGGATATCATCAATCTCGCGCGGCAGGAATCGACGCGTCTGCACCATTATTTCATCGGCGTCGAGCATCTGTTCATTGCCCTGACGCAGCTTCAAGGCGGGCTGACACGGGCTGTGCTGCAACACCACGGGCTGTCGCCGCGTTTTGTCCGCTACAGCATCCGTGAGTCGGTTGGGCGCTACGAAGATCGGCGCTACTGGCCGGGCTTTCCCGAAACGCCGCGCGCGCAGAAGATCCTCAAGCTGGCCGAGGAACACGCCGGCACGGATGAGGTGTCCGAGCGCGACCTGTTGCTGGCGATTCTCGACGAAGGGGACAGCGTGGTCAGCCGCGTGCTGCGCGAGATTGGCGCAGACATTGCGGCGCTGCGCCAGACGGCGGCTGACTGGAACGCGCCGGTCGAGGCTCAGCCGCCGGAGATCCCGATCTTGGGCGACGTGATGGTGGACGCCGATCAGCGCCGCGTGCTGCAGATGATGTTTCGCGAATACGGGCAGGTGCACATTGTGCGCGAGTTGGGCGGCGGCTATAGCGGCGCGCGTGTGCTGCTGGTGCGCCCGGAGCGGGTGGACGGCTACAAGGACGCGCCCGTTGTGGCGAAGCTCGATGACCGCTATGCCGTGTTATACGAGCGGCGGCGCTATGACCTGCATGTGAAAGACACGCTGCCCTCGACTACCGCACGCCTAGTCGATACACCGGTGGTGCCCGACGACTTGCCGATCGGGGGGCTAAAGTACACCTTCGTCGGGCGGATCGAAGACACCGAGCCGGTGAGCCTGCGCGAGTATGCGGCGCAGCGCCATCCGCACGAAGTGGCCGATCTGATCCGGGCGCTCTTCGAGACGTTTGGCCCGGCGTGGTGGCTGCAACGCAAGCCGTACCGGTTTGGAGCCTGGCGCGAATACGAGCACGTCCTGCCGCCCGCTCTGGTGCTGGAAGCGGTTCCCGAGTCGAAGCTCGCAGACGCCAGCCACATCCTGCGCCCGTTGGGCGGGTGGAGCCGGTCCGCGCAGGTGCTGCCGGGGGAGATCGTCGTCATCGAGGAGTTCAGCGTGCAAAAGATCGATCCGGAACGCGGCCGCCTGTATTTGGCGGCGGGGTCCCAGCCCGAAGCGTTGGACCGGGCGAGCAAGGTGGAACTGCGCGGCCTGGATGTGCACGAAGCCGGGCACTACCGGGGCGAGGTAGTCGAGCGGCTGGGCGGGCGCGTGGTGCACACCCGCGACGATCTGCTGAGCCGCAGCCTGCAGCGTCTGGAGCCGGACTTTGATTTCCAGGCTCCGCTGGTGCCCTCGCCGTTGCCGGACGTGCCGCACCTGCCGAACCCGATCTTGCAGGTGAATGACTTGCTTGAGCGTCCTGTGGCCGGACACCTGTCGATGATCCATGGCGACTTGCACGCGGGAATGTCCTGGTGGGGCCGCGCGGCGATGCCTGGCTCATCGACTTCGCCTGGACGCGCGAGGGGCATACCCTGTTCGACTGGGCCATGCTGGAGATCAGCCTGCTGGTGGAGATCGTCGCCGCGCTGGCGAAGCCTGGCTGGGCCGGAGCATGGGAGATTGTGCATCTGCTGCGCGGAATCAATCATGGCGAAAGCCCGCTCCGGCGGCACGCTGACAGCGATCTGGCCGAGGCGCTGGGAATCATCGGCGCTGTGCGCGAGGTCGTGCGGCAATGCCTGGCGGCGCCGAACCGCTGGAACGAGTACTTCGTTGCCCTGGCGTTCCTCGGTCTGCGCTTGATGGACTGGCAAACGGAGACAATGGACGCGCGGCGGCTGGCGTTTCTGGTCGCGGCGCTGAGCCTGGCGGAAACGCAGGATCCGGCGCGACGAGGCAGCAGCGATTCGACCTGGAGCGAGCTGACGGCGGCAGACATGGACAGGACCGAGCTGCAGATCGACGACTCCGAATAACGCCCAGGCACGCCGGATCAAAAAATCAAAAAAACGGGGCGCATGCGCCCCGTTCAATCCTCGCCAGCCGGAAGCCTAACGGCGTGCCCAGGCGGGCAGGTCGCGGCGGTAGGTACCGCTGCTGTACACGTATACCCAGGCGTTCTGGTGGGGTTCCTCTTTGGTCCAGTCGTAAATCCACCAGGCATCCATAATGGACAGGTTCACGCAGCCGTGGCTCTGCCGGTAGCCGAAACGGTCGTGCCAGTAGGTGCCGTGCAGGCCGATCTCGTCATCGAAATACATGACGTATGGCACCTCTTCGATGTAATAGAAATCTGGCTGCCCCACTGCGCCGCTCATGCGCGTTGCTTCGTAGCGATCGTAGATCCGGAACAGCCCTTCGTGGGTGGACCATTGCGGCAAGCCGGATGAGATCAGGGTGGCGAAGACCATGCGATCGCCTTCGTAGGCGACGAGCGTCTGTTCGTAGAGGTCGATGGCAAACCAGCGCTCGTGCTCGCCGATTTCCTCAGGCCGGGCGATAGGGTGGACCTTGGCGACACGGATCTGCTGCACCCACTGGTTCGGGCCGACGAGATACCACTCCCATCCGTCGACGTACTCCACACCGTAGATGTTCATCAGGGTGTAACGCTCGATGCGCTCCTGGCTCTTGTCCTGGGGCCCGCCGGGGTAGCGGCTGGGATATGCCTCGGCCAGCATCCAGGCGAAGGGGCGCTTGGGATGAGACTGCAACTCGACACCAGAGAAATGCGACACGTCGGCGTAGGCGATCTGCTCGGATGGTACCCACACGCCCCAGTTGATCTGGGTGAAGCCATCCTGCTGATTGATGATCGTCACGAAGTTGTAGCCGGCATCCATGAAGCCGATCGGCTCGCCATGTGGAGCATTGTACATGGTGATGTCACCGATCATGCGGCGGTACGCGCGTGTCCAGACCACTTCTTCATTGTACGGAACCTGGATGACGTCCGGATACGGCTCGGCTTTCATCTCGGCTTCTGCCGCGCGCAGTTCGAGCGCTGTCATGCCCGTATGCGGCAGGCAGTCCTTCGGCAGTTGAGGTGTCTCTCCTTCTGGGGTCGTCGCCAGGATGGCTTCGATTCGCTCATTGCAGTCCTCGTCGCGCGCATCACCAGGGAAGGCCGTTGCCGGGACTGCCGACGCGAGTTCCAAACCTATTACACTCAGAAGTACCAGGGCTACCAGGACTAATCTCGAACCACGCATCACGCTTTTTCACCTCGCATTGACAGAGTTCAGGTAAAAGGATAACAATCCTGGGTGGCCGGGTCAACCAACGCGATGCTTACGCCAGACTATCGCGCTCGCCACCAGCCAGGGCGTGAATTCATATTCTCTTAATGGGAACTGGCGCCAGTCCGTGTTACAGTACCGGTTGCCTGGATGTAGAGGGTGATGAAGGATGACCCAGACAAACGGACGCCGCCCGATTCTGAGGGCGACTAACCTCACAAAAGATCTGCCCCTCGGCCCCGTGGTGGTCCATGCCGTGCGGGGTGTCGATCTGGAGATCTACGAGAACGAAATGGTCGCGATCGTCGGGCCGTCGGGCAGCGGCAAGAGCACGCTGCTCGGCCTGATCGGCGGGCTGGACACGCCCACGACAGGGCGGATCGAGATCGACGGCGTGGACATCACCAACATGAGTGAAGGCCGGCTGACCGAAGTTCGCAACGAGAAGATCGGGTTTGTCTTCCAGTTCTTCAACCTGATCCCGACTCTGACCGCGCTGGAGAACGTCGCGCTGCCGATCCAGTTTGCCAATCGCCCCAAGTTTCACCCCGAAAAGCGAGCGCGCGAGCTGCTGGAACTGCTCGGCCTGGGCGACCGGCTCCATCACCGCCCGATGGAGCTGTCGGGCGGGCAGCAGCAGCGGGTTGCGATTGCACGGGCGCTGGCGAATAACCCGCCCTTGCTGCTGGCGGACGAGCCGACCGGCAACCTGGACTCGGTGGCGTCCGAAGTGGTGCTGGAAGCTCTGCGCAACGTCTGGCGCGAAACCGGCACGACCGTGGTGCTGGTGACCCATGACCGCGACCTGGCGGCCCGAATGGGCCGCGTGATGGAGCTGAGTGACGGGCGCATCGTGCGCGAGTACGTGCCGGTATGAGATTGCTGCGCTTTTTCTTCATCCATTCCCTGCGCGACATGTGGCGCAACCGGACGCGCACGCTGTTCGCGCTGATCTGCGTGGCAACCGGCGTGGCGGCGGTAGTGGCGCTGCGGTCGCTGGCATTCATGGTGGCGGACGAGCTGACCAGCAACCTGGCGCAGATGAACCGGGGCGATATCCGGCTGGCCGCGACGCGCAACGCCGTTGGACTGGTCGACCGCAACACGTCGGGATGGGCTGCTTTTTCGACTGAAGCCGTCGCAGCGATGCGCGACTGGGCGCGGCAGGAAGGGGTCGAGATTACGGTTGCGCGCGCCAATTGGGTGACGTCCATCCGGCAGATGGTGCAGGGCCAGACGGTAAAGACGACGGCGGTCCTGGCGCTGGCCATCGAACCCGATCTGTATCCGTTCTATGACAGCATCACGCTGGAAGATGGGCGCACGCTGGCCGAAGCGTTCGCCGGGCACGCCGAGACGGCGCTCGCCGCGCGGGTTGCCCCGTCGCTGAGCGCGATTGGCGCCCTTAGCGCGGCGCCCGGTGCCGGCGCGCCAGGGCTTGCCTGGGCCACATATCCGACCTACCGCATCAGCAACGCGCGTCCGGTTGTGATATCGAGCAATCTGCGCCGGGAGTCGGCAGCCGGACTGGCCGAGGGCGATATCGTGCGGATCGGGGCGTCGGATGTTCTGTACGTGGTGACGGGGGTTGTGCCCGCCAGCGCGGAGTCAATTCTCTCCACCCCGCAGACGGCGCTGCTGGATTTCATCTATGTTCCATTCAGCGATCTGGGGGTGCTGCGCGAGCGACCGCTGCCCGATCAGGTTTTCATCAAGGTGCCGCTGGAGCGCAGTGTAGAGGCGGTAGACGCCAGCCTGATCGCTTATCTCGAGAGCCATCTGCAAACGGAAGGCGACCTGGATGAGAAGCTGAGTCGAATCACGATTGTCGAGCTGGAAGAGGAGAACGCCGAGACGGCGGACGTGATCGACGACATGATTCTGGTGATGGGGCTGTCGTCGCTGCTGATCGGCGGGATCGGAATCATCAACACGATGCTGGTCGTCGTCAGCCGCCGCACGCTGGAGATCGCGGTCTTGAAGACGCTGGGACTGAAGGCGTACCGCGTGACGGCGCTGTTCCTGGTCGAGGCCGCGCTGATGGGCCTGATCGGCAGCTTGTTTGGCGTGGCGCTCGGCGTGCTGCTGAGCTATCTCGTCAAGAGCGTCGGCGAGCAGGCGTTCGGTCTGACCCTGGTCTGGCGGCCGTATCCCGAGGCGATGCTGAGCGGCCTGTTCCTGGGGATGGTGATCACCGTGCTGTTCGGGTTCCTGCCCACTCTCGTCGCCGGGCAGGTGCGCCCTGCGATCGTGCTGCGCCCGAACGAGGCTCAGATGCCGGCGGCCGGGCTGCTGCAAACGCTGGTGACGCTGCTCGTCATGATCGGCGTGCTGGGGCTGCTGGTTAGCTCGATTGTCAACGACACCATCACCATCGATCCGGTGTACATGATCGTCGGGGGCGGGGCGCTGGTCGGGCTGTTTCTGGGGGTGATCGTCGCTAACCTGGGCGTTGGCCGGCCCATCCCGGATTACTATGTCTTCCGGCTGCCGCGGCGGTTCGAGCGGCTCGAAAACTGGATCACGGGCGCAGCGGGCGGCGTCGCCGGCGTGCTCCCGGTCAAGGGCGGGCGCGGGCTGGAACGGCGCGAGCGAGGGCGTGCGGCGATCACGCTGGGGCTGCGGGCGCTGAGGCAGACGGTTCTGCTGTACGGCGCGCTGGCGCTCGGCGCGGCGCTGGCATCCGGCGTGATGTTGATTGTGGCCGAGAGCTGGCGACCGTTGCAGCTTGGCGAGACGAAGCCTGCCGGGGCGATCTGGACGGCGTACGAGCAGGGCGCTGCTGTCTGGATCGGGGCGTGGGCGCTGCTGACCGGCGTGTTCGGGCTGCTGATCCGCTGGTACGGGCGCGCGCTTGCCAGCGTGATCGCGCTGGGGACGCTGGGAGCGACTGCAGGCGGCGGGATCGGGCTGCTGGCAGGGCGCGCGCTGTCGGGCCTGCTGGATGGAACCGCTTTCTGGCAGACGCTCAGCGCCCAGGCGACCGGGATCGTGCTGGTCGAGGGCGCGCTGGCGCTGCTGGGCGCGATCTTTGTTGGCTACTGGTTGCTGGTGTGGGCGATCGGCAAGCTGCCCCCGGTTGTTTTGATCGGGGTTGTGAGCGTCGTGGTGCTGGCGGTGGTCGCGGCGATTGGCGCGACGGTCGCGGCGCGTGCCCCGCTGGCGATCGCAGCGGTGGCGGCGCTCGGCGTGTTTTCCGGCGCGTGGTGGTGGCAGCGCAAAGGGGCGAGCAATCCGTTGCCGTCGCCACCGCCGGGATGGCGCGATTCGGCGGCCAGCGCCGGGCCAGCGGCGGCGACGCTGGGCACAGTGTTGCTCAGCGTCGCGCTGGTGCTGGCAGGCGTGCTGCTGGCGATCACGCAGGTGATCTGGCTGCGGTGGGCGGGGGCCGCCGCTGGCGCTGTCGCCTTTGTGCTCCTGTGGCGCGCGCTGAGCCGGCGCTTCAGCGTGGACGCGCGGCTGATTCTGCGCGAGATGTCGGGCAGGCGCACACGGGTTGCGTCCACCTTGCTCGGCCTCAGTGTTGGGATCGCGGGGCTCAGTCTGGTCTCGCTGACGACCGGCGCCGTGAGCCATATCCTGGAGTTCCAGCTATCCGAGCGCGCCGAGGGGAACCTGCTGGTGGTGACGCGCGCCCCGCAGCAAGCCGCGGCCATCCGCCAGACGCTGGATGGACTGGACGGGATCGAGCACTACGCGCAGTTTACGACGTATCGCGCGGTGCTCGAAGCGGTGAACGGAGAGCCGCCACGATTCGAGCACAGCGGCCCCTTCAACTTTGCGAACAGCGAGGAAGCTGAGGAAGATCCGTTTGTGATGATCCTGTCTCAGCGCAGCAGCCTTGAGGAACTTCCTGCCTACGAAATGGCTTCCGGGCGCAGGCTTCTTCCATCAGACGCCGGAAAGAACCTGATCATGGTGCGCGAGTCGTTTGTAACCGCGCATCTCGGCATCCGGGCCGGGGACCGGCTGCAGTATCGCTTCCGCACCCGCTCCGACCCCGACGGCCTGCTGCTCGAGCTGGAAGTGGTGGGCGTGGTCAAGGCGCAGAGCGCCCAGGCAGGTTTCGGCGATCAGTTCCTGCTGCCGCCGGACACCTTGCCGCGCACGGTCGAGCCGC
This sequence comes from Thermoflexus sp., assembly GCA_020724465.1. Taxonomy (GTDB): domain Bacteria; phylum Chloroflexota; class Anaerolineae; order Aggregatilineales; family Aggregatilineaceae; genus DYGX01. The sequence goes on along the minus strand of DYGX01000001.1, from coordinate 214,703 downwards.
TGAATATCGTAACTGTGGTGCAGGTGAATGAGGAAGACCCGGCCTATATGGACCAGACGCTCGCGGCGCTGGCGGATGTGCCGGGGGCGGTGGCGATTGAGCTGGGCGCACTGACCCAGCTTCTCAAGAACTTGCTCGAACAGCTTAACGCTATTCCCACGTTGGTGGCGTGGCTGGCGCTGCTGGCGGGGACCGCGATCATCGCCAACACTGTCGCGCTGGCCACGCAAGAGCGGCGCCGGCAGATCGGGGTGATGAAGGCGGTCGGCCTCAAGGGCTGGCGCGTGCTGGGGATGCTCGTCGTGGAGAACGGCCTGATCGGACTGCTCGCCGGGCTGATCGGCGCGGGCGTTGGGCTGTTGGTGACGGTCGCGGTGGTGCTGGCGAGCCAGTCGCCCGAACAGCTACGCGAGCTGCTCGAGCTATCGACCATCGCCTGGCTGATTCTGCTTGGAATCGGTGTGGCGATTGGCGCGGCAATGCTGTCTGCCTGGGGGGCAGCCGCCGAGAAGCCGATGAACGTCCTGCGCTACGAATAATCGGCGCGCGGCGCCGGCATCAGCCGACGCGCTGGCCGGACTCCTCGTCGAAAAGGAAGATGTTTTCGCCGGGGAAGGCGAGCTGGACACGGTCGCCGCGCTCCGCCGGGACTTCCAGCGGGACGCTGGCCACACAACGTAGCTCGCCGAGCGTCAGGTAAAGCAGCTTGCGCCGTTCCGGAAAGATATACTCGATGTGGTCGATCCGGGCCGGGACCCCTTCGGCGACGATCTGAACATGTTCGGGCCGAATGCCGAGCAGTGTTTTCTGCGCATGCCGGAGTCCGGGCCGGATCGGCGCTACTCCAAACCGGCTCCCTTCCCATCGATCACCATACGCGCGCCCCGGAAACAGATTCATCGGCGGCTGGCCGAAGAACTGCGCCACGAATGCGTTAACAGGCCGTTCGTACAACTGCTCGAAGGTCCCGATCTGCTGGATCGTTCCATCCTTCATGACAGCGATGCGGTTGGCGAGGGCGATGGCCTCGGTCTGGTCGTGCGTCACATAGACCGAGGTGATCCTGTAGTGCTGCAGCAGGCGTTTGATTTGAACGCGCGTGTCGATACGCAGCTTGGCGTCCAGGTTCGAGAGCGGCTCGTCGAAGAGGAAGACGCGCGGGTCGCGTGCCAGGCAGCGGGCGATCGCCACGCGCTGCTGCTCGCCACCCGAAAGCGTCGGCGGCTTGCGGTCGAGCAGATGCTCCAGCGCCACGCCCATCACCTCAACAATGGTACGGATGCGCTCCGGGATGCGCTCGGGCTGGTGGCGGATCAGGTCGTAGAAGCCGATGTTCTCGCGCGATTCCATGTGCGGATAGAGCGCATAGTTCTGGAAGACCATGCCAATGCCGCGCTCGGAGATCGGGATGCTGGCGATGGGCACGTTGTCGTAAAGCACCTCGCCAGAATCGGGCGTGACCAGCCCGGCGATCACTTTCAGCAGCGTGGTCTTGCCGCAGCCGGACGGCCCGACAATGCTCATGGTCTCGCCATCGCGGATCGTCAGCGACAGGTCGTGCAGGGCGTATTCGCGGTCGCGCGGCTCGGGCAGATCACGATGCTCGCGCGGGGGGGCGGCACCCTCGCCGAAGAGTGGCCGCGTGGTGGCGGTAACGAGGCGGCTGATCGCACCTGGCTCGACCGCGTTTCCGGCGCCGTAGCGCTTGGTGATGTGGCGCAGCGTGATGGTCGGCACGGCACACCTGCTCCTAGTCCGGCCCCCACGAGGCGCGCGAATCGGCCAGAAAGGCGCGGATGGTGTGCAGGACGATCCCGGTGAAGACGGTCTGGATCCCGACGAGGCTGAGAAAGACGCTGACCAGCGCGTAGCCCACGGCAAGCTGAGCGTGGGCTTCATAGCGATTGACGACCTCAATGCCGAGCGCCAAGCCCAGCGCCAGGATAACCACACCGGGAACGCCGAAGAAGAACAGGGGCCGGCGCTGGCTGACGAGGGCGATGATCCCGTTGAGCACCTGCCAGCCGTGGCCGAACGGATTGCGCTTGGGCGGCTCATCGTAGCGGACCACAACCGGAATCTCCCGGATCACCAGCTTATGCTCGTGGGCGAGGAACTGCATCTCGGATTCAATCGAGAAGCCACCGTCGGGACGAAAGACCATGCGCTCGACGGCTTTGGGCGACAGCGCCCGGAATCCGCTCTGCGAATCCGACAGCGGCGTGCCAGACGCAAGATTGGTCGCGGCGGTTAGCGCGCGCTGGCCGAAGACGCGCCAGCGCGGGATGTTGCTGGGCACACCCAGAAACCGCGAGCCGACGACAATGTCCGCGTCGCCATCGCACACCGGGGCGAGCAGCGCCGGGATCGCTGCCGGGTCGTGCTGGCCGTCGGCATCGAGCAACACCACGGCACGCGGTTGAAGGCGGCGCGCATGGCCGAGTCCGGTGTTGAGCGCCTGCGCCTTGCCCCGGTTGCGGTCGTGGCGCAGCACGATCGCGCCGGCTTGCTCGGCGATCTGCGCCGTGCCATCGGTGGAGCCGTCGTCGACGACGATGACCTGGTCGACGTAGTGTTGCGTCTTGAGCACGACGCTGCCGATGAAACGGTCTTCGTTGTAGGCCGCGATGACCGCGAGAATAGGGTTCTGGGATGTGCCGGTTGTCTCGGTCAAGGTTGGCTTGTGCTATCCGTGAGCCGATCGTCATTGTCGCACTTAGTTTAACACGGTTCGGCGCTGGCGGAAGGGTGCGGCTCGGGCCGCGTCAGACGGACGTAGGGGAGTCGCCGCACGGCACTCTGATCACGGCGGGGCGATTTTGGTATACTCGCCCGGGTTGGGGTAGTATTCCGCGGTCTGTCGGATGGTGAGGAAATACGCGTGATGCGCACAGGATTATGGATACTGCGCCGGGCCTTGTGGGGCCTGCTTCTGCTGGTGGCTTTGCTGAGCACGTTTGGCTATGCGGTGTACGCGGCCAACGGGATTCTCAACGAACTCGAACAGCGCGAGCGCCGCGCTGCGCACGACGAGGTGATGGAAGGCACGGCGACCGCCATCGCTGTGTATCTGCGCGGGCTGCCGCACGAGTCGCCGCTAAATGAAGAGCCGGCTCCGACGGTCGCCACCGAGCCGGTGGCGCTTGTCCAGCCGGCGACGGCAACAGACACGCCGCCCATCCCGAGCGCGACCTTGACCGTGACACTTACGCACACGCCGCGCCCAACCGAAACGCCCCAACCGACAGCGACCGACGAGCCGACGCCAACCCTCATTCCGACCAACACGCCGCGCATCAACCCAACGGCGATCCCGACCAACACGCCCCGTCCCTCGGCGACGCCGGTTCCCACGGAGACGTTCACTCCGACGGAGACTTTCACGCCCAGCGTCACCCCGACTGCCAGCATCACGCCCACGCCGAGCGTGACGCCCACGGCGACGTATGTCATCGAGGGCACGTACATCGCGCCCTACCTGACGCCTGTGGTTGAGATTCCGCCACGCGTCCCGCTGATGGAAGACGATCCGGAGATCGTGAACATCGCGCTGTTGGGCAGCGATACGACTCAGGGGGGCGGAATCGGCCGCACGGATGTGATCATTTTGGTGTCGGTCAACAAGCGCGAGAACACCGTCGCCATGTGGCATCTGCCGCGCGATCTGTTGGTGTATATCCCAAACCACACGATGGATCGCATCAACCTGGCCTTTGCTTACGGCGCGCGGAGCGAATTCCCCGGTGGCAGCTTCGGCCTGTTCAAAGAGACGATCCTCTATAACCTGGGGATCGAGCTGGACTATTACGCGCGCGCGGACTTTGACGATTTCCAGATGATCGTCGAGAAGCTGGGCGGGCTGGAAGTCAGCGTAGACTGCGCGATCTCAGACTGGCGGCTGATCGACCCAGAGCTGGACCCCACCCTTGAAGAGAACTGGGAATACTACACCCTGCCGATCGGGCGACAGAAGCTGGAGCCGTATATGGCGCTGTGGTATGCTCGCAGCCGCCAGACGACGAACGATTTCGACCGGGGCCGGCGCCAGATGGACCTGTTGCGCGCGATGTGGTATCAGGCGCGCGAGACCGGCCTGTTCGAGCAGGTCACCGATCTATGGCCGGAAGCAGCGGCGATCATCGACACCAACATGACACTGACGGATGTGCTTGGGTTTGTGCCGCTGGCGGCCAGTCTGGATATGAGCAACATCGCGCGCTACAGCGGCTCGGTCGGCGTGCATTACACGGCATTCAGGACGCCGGACGACGGGCGCGAGGTCTTTCTGCCCAACCGGGACGAGCTGATCCCCTTGATCAAGGATTTCCTCACCCCGCCCACTGCCAACCGGCTCAGCCGGCGCGCGACGACCGTCGAGGTGGTGGACGCTTCGGCCTGGAACATCGGCTTCGATGCGGTGGCAGCCGACCGGCTGGCGTGGGAAGGGTTCGCGGCACTGCGGGGCGGGGCATCGGGCGGCCCGGCGCGCGACCTGACCGTTTTGTACGATTACACGGGCCAGACGAAGGGCAGCGTGCTCGAAGACCTGATGCGGGTGTTGCGTGTGGGCGAGGCGCAGGTCATCGTGGAGCCGAACCCGAACCGGGGCGTCGATTTCCGCGTCGAGATTGGGCGTGGCTACAATAGCTGCGTGCTCGGCAGCGCCGAGGACGATCTGCGGCGTGGGCCACCGGTTGCTGACGCTGCCGGCGACGCCGGATAACGCCGAGAAGGGCGGGCGGTCCACAGGGCCGCCCGTGTTGTTGTCAGCCGCCGGATTCGTCAAGGATGATGACCGCGCTGCTGCCGGCTGTCAGGTTCTGCACGGCGGCGGCGAGTGGCTCGACTTGGTCGGCAGGTAACCGGGCGAAAACGGTCACATCGGCGGCGAAGGCTTCGTCTTCGATCTCGGCCTGGTGCGCGGCCAGGAGTTGTCTGAGGCGCTCGTAGTGGCTATAGGCGACCGTGACGCCCACGGCTGATTTCTCAATCTTCAGTTCAAGGGGCAGGGCGGCCAGCACCTCTTTCGCCGCACCGCTATAGGCGCGCACCAGGCCGCCGGTGCCCAGTTTGGTTCCCCCGAAGTACCGCGTCACAACGACGACGATGTCTCCGACATCGGCGCCGCGCAGCACCGCCAGAACGGGCGGCCCGGACGTGCCCGACGGCTCGCCGTCGTCGCTCATGCCCTCGATCACGCTGCCGCCGTAGCCGACCTTGAAGGCGTACACATGGTGAGTGGCGTCGGGCATCTCGTCGCGCACCGCCTGAATGAAGGCTTTGGCCTCGTCCACCGAGTCGGCGCGGCCAGTGGTGGCGATAAAGCGCGAGTTGACGACGACCGTTTCGACCCGTGTTGTCCGGGCGGGAACAGCGTAAGGCTTCATGGTTCGGATGTCCAGCCAAGAATATGCGACGGATCGGCACGGCGCACGTAGGCGCGGTAAGCGGCGGTTTCCTCGAACGCGACGCGCGCGGCAGCCAGATGCGGTTCGGGGTCGCGTTGGCGCACGCCCGGTCCGACGGCCAGCTCAAGCTCGCTGTCTGGCGTCCAGCGCACGGTGACCTCGCCCAGTGCGTCGAACCACTCGAGCAGGTGGGTGAGCGTGGTGAGCGAGTGGCCTGTCGCCGCGGTAAGGTCATCCAGCGTGACGCGGCCAGCCGCCTGGTTGATGACATATTTGCTCAACTCCAGCAAGCGTCGCTGCAGCGCGCCGAGCGTACGGATCGGCGGGTCGACGGCCAGGAGCGCGGCCCGCACCGGCTCGACGCGCTCCAAAGCCGCGCGCAGCGCGCGTGGATCGGGCGGCGCAGTGAAGATGATCAGCGTGTCGGCAGGTGCCAGCCTGTCCAGCGGCTGCCCCGGTGATTCAGCGCGGCGGTAGCCCTCGGCCCAAACCTGCGCGCCGGGATACCGCGCCAGGAGTGCGCGCAGGTCGGCCAGCGGATCGGGGGCCGCCCGGCGATCCAGCACCTCGCGTTGGACGGCGGGGATCTCGACCGGCGCGCTGGCTGCGCGGCGGAAATCGACCAGCTCGATCTGAAGTTCCGGAGCGTCGCGGTAGGCGCTGACGCTGAGGCGAAAAGCGAGGTCAAAGGGCGAATCCGGCAGCGGGCGGTCGGCGCTCTTCCACCAGACCACGCCGCGGCGCGTTCCTGCAGCGTCTTGCACCATCAGGCGGCGGTGCTCGCGGGTGCGGCCGATGAGTGAGGCGCTGCTGAGCGTGAGATCGCGCGCGGCGAGCGTGACCGGCGGATTCCCCTCGCCAAAGGGCGCCAGCCGATCCAGCTCGGCGGCGAGATCAACTGATAGCTCGTGCCAGGTGACGTAGGCGTCGAGGGCGAGACCGGGCCGCGCGGACGGATCGTACTGGGCGCGCAGGGTGTCGGACAGGCGCCGCCGAAAGGCTGGGATATGATCGGCGGGCAGGCTCAAGCCGGCTGCACCGGGGTGGCCGCCGTGGTGGAGCAGCAGGTCTGCCTGGGCTGCGATCGCCGCGCCAATGTCGTAGCCGGGAACCGAGCGGGCGGAGCCGCGCGCGACGCCATCCTCCGCCAGCGAAAAGAGAACTGTTGGGCGCTGGTAGAACTCAGCAAGCTGGCTGGCGACCAGGCCGATCAGGCCGGGGTGCCAGCGAGGGCTGGCGAGGATAAGCGCTTCCCAATCGAGCAGACTGGGATCGCGCTCGATCTGTTCCTGGGCGGCGCTATAGATCTGGCGGCCCTCTAGCTGGCGCGCCTGGTTGAGGCCGTCGAGCTGAGCCGCCAGAACCTGCGCCCGCCCGGGGTCGGACGTGGTGAGCAGTTCGACGACGGGGCGGGCGTCGTCCAGCCGGCCGGCGGCGTTGAGGCGCGGCCCGATCTGGAAGGCGATGTCGGTCGCGGAGAGCGCGGATGCCTGCAGACCTGCGCGCTCGATCAGAGTTTGCAGGCCGAGCCGCTGTGTGGCGCGCAACTGGTCGAGGCCGCGCTGGAGCAAATAGCGCGTGTCTCCCGTCTGGTGGGCGACATCGACGACGATGCCGAGGGCAACAAGATCGAGAAAGCGATCCAGGTCGGACGCCCGGTCGAGACGGGTGTAGAGATGCTCGACCAGCTTGTAGGCCGTGCCGACGCCGGGCAGCGTCGCCAGCGGATGGTGAGCGGGCAGACGCTTGGGGTTGACGACGGCGTCGGCGGGAGGAAACTCGGGCGGCAGATCGTGATGGTCGGTGATGAGGACGGTGAGTCCGGCTGACTTCGCATAGTCAATAGAATCGTGGGCAGAGACGCCGGTGTCGCAGGTGATCAGCAACGCGGCCGGAAAGCGTTCCAGTTGGGTCTTCAGGCTGTCGATGAGAACGCCGTGCGACTCGCGCAGACGGTGCGGGATATAGAAATCGACGCTGGCACCAAGCAAGCGGAGCGCCTCGATCAGGAGCGCGGTGGACGTCTGGCCGTCGACGTCGAAGTCGCCCCAGACGAGGATCGGCTGGTGATCATGAATGGCCCGTTGAAGGTGCTCGCTGGCGGTGATGAGATCGGGCAGGTCCTCGGCGGGCGTGGGGTGGTAACAGGCCGGATCGAGAAAAGCGCGTGCGGCGTCGAGGGTGTTGTAGCCGCGCTGGGCGAGAATACGCGCGACAAGAGGATGCCCGCCGAGGCTGCGGGCGACATCCGGATCGACAACGCATTCAGGCGGATCAAGCCAGCGCAGGGTATTTCGTGTAGTCATTAGAACCTAGAAGCCCACCTCTTCGACGTCGCTCAACCCCAGAAGGGAAGAGCTATCGAAATCGCTGTCAATCACCTCGTCGACGGCAATCCCCGCAACATCTCCACGTGCGCAGAGGGACCGGTATTCACAGAACCGACAGCGTCTTTCGTCTGGGGTTAAGGGCCATGTCGCAGTGATTGCCGTCGACGAGGTGACTGCCAGCCGCTGGCGGATCTGCGAGAGCAGGGCGCTGAGGGCGGCCTCATCCTGCTCAAACCGGTCCTGCGAATAGACAAACTCGACCGGGTCCGCAGGAAACGCCGGCAGCCAGTAGAGCATGCGGATGCTGGATGCATCGCGCGGGCCGCCGGGAAGATTCCGTCCGGCGCGGGCCAACACATAGGGGTAGACGCGAGTTTGCAGGCGGCTCTCGAACCACGCACGGGGCGGCCTGGTGTGATAGGTCTTCCAGTCGAAGATGACCGCGCCGCCTGCCGGTTCGAGGACAAGCAGGTCGTATTTTGCGACGAGGCGCACCCCTTCCAGTTCGGTCACCAGGCTGAATTCCGGCAGGCGCTGGCCAGGCAGCCGGTGAAGATCGACAAAACTGAGATAAGCGTCCCACCAAGCCGCGAGGTCCGGATCGCCGGCGGCATAAGGCGCAAGCTCTGACAGCTCGATACCGACCTGGTGACGGTGGACCAGACGGTGGAATCGGTCGCCGCGCTCGGCGTGCAGCTCGCGCTCCAGCAGCGGCTCGGACTGTACCGCCGGCCAGGGCTGCGCCTCAACATAGCGCAATTGGAAGCGGCGCTCGCAATCCGCGAAGTCTTGCAGGCTGCTCTGGCTGAACACGAACTGGCTGAGCCAGGCCGTGCGTGTACGCTCTACTGCCATTCACCACGCTCCTGTTGGAGAAACGCCTGCAGCGCGAGCAGAGGCAAAGCGGGCTGGTTCTCGATCCCGTTCTGCCAAGAGCGGCCCATGTTCCAGGTGATGATCAGCTCTTTGCGCGCACGGGTAATGCCTACGTACAGCAGGCGCAGTCGCTCGCGCGCGTAATCCAGGCGCGCCTGATACGTCGCCTCGCCCTCGACATACGGATCACGTGAGACGCCGGCCAGGCGGTCAAGTTGAGCCAGCAGTTCGGCTTCGAGATTCAGGCGATCGCGCACATACCACCGCTCGGAGATGTACCGATCGTAGGGTTGCGCCGATGGGAAGCCGTAGTTGCTGACGGCCATCAGATAGACCCGGTCCCACTCGAGGCCCTTGGCAGCGTGAATCGTCGCAACCGTCACGACCCCCGGCTTTGGCTCGTAGCCGGCTTCGACGTCATCGAAGCCGATAAAGCGACGTTCGTTGCTGCTGATCACGCGCAGTTCTTCGGCGAACTCTGGCAGACGCCAGTCGGGATGGCTGTCCGCCATGCCACGCAGCAAGACGGCTACCTTGTACGCCAGCGCGACATCAACCGGATCGCTGAACAGATCGCCCCCGATCGTCAGCACAAGCTGGTCCACCGGCAGAATCGTCGCCTCAAGCCAGCGGCGGACTAGCCGCCGGAAGTCGTCCAGCGCCTCAGCCAGCCAGGGGTAGTCCGCACCCGGCGGAAGACTCTCGTCCAAAGCGATGTGATCGGCCGGCCAGAGGAACTCTTCGACGTTCTTCACCCGCGAGAACACCCGCGTCAGCGTCTGCCGGAAGTCGGGGTCCTCTTCGACCAGCGCACGCTGCTCGGGTGTCATCACCGTCCAATAGACCTGCTTGAGCTTGCGGAGATCGGTTGGCTCGGCCAGGTACTCAAGCACCGCACGCAGTTGCGCAACGGCTTCGCGCGTCTCCGTCGTGCTGCGCAGCAGCTCTTCGTAGGGGATCTGGTACCTGCGCAGCAGTTCGGTCAGCTTGAAACCGAGGCTGTTTTCGGGCACCAGAACGGCCACCGTTGGCCGCTCCGCTTGCGGCACGGATTCCAGTCCGGCGAAAAACTCCGCCAGCGAGAACCATTCTCCCGCCACCACCATCTCGCGCTCGCGCTCAGGCGTGATCTTCTGACCGGGCGTATAAGCGATGTGAATCAGCGCGTCCGAGTCGGGCGGGTTCTGCTGCGGATCTGTCTCGTCGACAGGCAGGATCACCCCGCGCCGCACATGGCGAACAGTATCATAGGCATAGTTGAAGGCGTCGCGCAGGTCGGGCGCGGGATGTTCTTCAACCGTCCAGCGCAGCAACTCGTTAGCGAGCGCGATAATTGACGGCGCCGACCGGCCGGATACCGACAGCGGGCGCTCGGTCACGTCCGGTGAGACGGCGGGATCGAGAAAGTCGAGCAGGAAGCGTGGATTGGCGGTGGTGAAGGTGGTGTTGATCGCCTGATTGGGGTCGCCTACTCGCACCCAGTTGCGCCCGTCGCTGAGCAGCTCGAGCATTTCCTGTTGCAGGCGACTGCTGTCCTGCGCCTCATCTTCGAGGATGTAGGGCCAGCGTGCCCGCAGCCGTCGAAGATAGTGGGAGTCGCGATGCAGAGCTTCGAGCGCCAGCCGGACCAGGTCATCGAAATCGACTGCGCCGCGATACGCCAGACTGCGCTGGTAGTCCGCATAGACTTCCGTCGCAAAACGCGCCAGGTCGTACTCGCCCCCCGCACGGCGCAGCGGGACGGCGATCAGCTCCGGGGTCAGGCGCAGGTCTTTGGCGTACTTGATGAAACGCTGGATCAGCTCTGGAAGCTCCTGCTCGAAGCGGTAGCGCAGAGCTTTGCGATTGGCGCCGTCCGAGTCGTTCCCGTAGGACTCGAACAGCGACCACCAATCGGACAGGCGCTGTAGAACGATGTCACGCTGGATGTCCAGCGCGGATTTCTCGTCAAGGATGGTGAAGTCATCCGCCAGCCCGACCAGGGCAGGGCGCTCGCGGACGATATCATGCGCCAGACCATGCAGCGTCCGAACCCGGTAGCCGATGTAGGACAGCAGGCCATACTGCTCGCGCAGGATGCGGTCGATGCGCGCGCGAAAGCTGTTCACCCCCGTATTGGTAAACGTCACAATCAGCACTTCGCGCTCGTCGTCGGGATCGAATGCCCCCTCACGCGTCAGCGTCGCGACCAGGCGCGCGGCCAGATGGGACAGGGTGAACGTCTTGCCCGATCCAGGAACCGCAGCCACGCCGACTTTGCCGCCGGTGTATCCCTCGACGATCACACTTTGCTCCGGGCGGAGCTGAACCCGCTCGGCCATTTACACATCCCCCTCACTGGCCTGAGGCTGCAGCAGGCGCTGGATGATCTGCAGCAGTGGGCCGCGCTGTTCATAGCCACTCTCGCCCAGGTTGCAGACCGCCAGGTGTACGCGCTCGCGACAGCGCCGCACCAAGCCCAACACCAGTCTGCGCAGCGCATCACGCCGCGCGTAGAACTCCAGATCGTCGGTCCAGATCTGGTCGGCAGGGTAGCTGCGGGCCAGCACGTACGGGTGAGTCAACGGCTGCTCCAGGCGTTCCCACCACACGCTGCTCCCGACATCAAGCCAAAACTGGTGGTCGACAACCCGGTTGCGCATCAGAAAGGTATATGCCGGGGCAAGAAATACGGCATCTTGCTGCTCCATCTGCCAGCTTGACAGATACTGTGCGGCCAGCAGCCCTTCTTGCACCAGCGTGTAGTACTCGCGGGTTGGCTCGCGCCAGTCGTCGGCGCCGTCCGGGTGCAGGACTTGGCGGAACTTGCGGGCGGACTCAACCAGCTCGGCGATCACCCGACCCGCTTCCAGATCGGCATGGAAGCCAAACCCCGGCTGCGACAGCACCTCGCCAAAGAGCCGGCTGAGGAAGTGATCCGGCGGCGAGGTGGGCGCGTCCTCGGAAAACGCCAGCAGCCAGCTGCGCAGCCGCTCGTACTGCTCACCGCTGCGGTAGGAAATGCGTTCCTGCATCCCCGGCTTGATCACATCGAACGAGCCGAGGCTGCCGGATCCGGGCCGGTAGACGATCTGCGCCAGCAGCCAGGCGCGGATCGGGTCGAGCGGCTCGATAACCTGCTGCAGCGCATCGGCGACGTCGAGCACTGGCGGGTGAATTCCCCAGTCCGGATAGGCGAGCGTCATCAGAGTCAGCATGGCACGCGCCGCCGGTTCATCACGCAGCGCGCGCGAGGGCCGGTGCGAGACGGCGCGGATCCCCCGTTCTTCCAGGCGGTCGATCAGCTCAAAGCGTAGCGAGTCGCCCAACAGCGGCGCCAGGACCGCGATCTCACCCGGCGGCGTCCCCGCTTCGACCAGCGCGGCGATCTCGTCTACCACGCCGTCGACCATCTGGGGGAAGAACCTGTGCGTCTGCACGCTCAGCGCCAGCCCCGGCTCAATGCTCGGCTCGCTCTCGTCCACGCGCGCGCCGTCAAGCAGGGCGGCGAGTGTGCTCGACAGGGCGTTGAGCGGAGTCTCGGAGACCCCTGCTGGCTCGCGATGCTCGACTTCCTGGCAGAGGTCGGCCAGCTCCGCCATGCCGCTGGGATCGGCGCCGAGGAACACGCGGTAGCCGGCGTCGCGATCGTAGACCAGCAGTGCAGTGTCGAGCGCGTCCCACGCCCAGCGGATGAAGTCGGCCACAACCGGCACGTTCTCTTCGAGGTTGTCGGCCACCAGATGCCGGTACTGGCCCGCGAACCACGCGCGGTACTGCGGCTCGCGCAGCAGATGGCGGGCATACAGGTCGATCTGGTAGGAAAAGTCGAGCAGGTTGTTTTCCTGGCAGAGCGCGCGGAAGCGGCGAGCGAGATCCACGCTGGCGCGGTAGACCGGCGGGCGGCTGGAGTGCCGGTCGCCCCAGGCCGTGATCAGCCGGGCTTCGACCTCTTCGAGAGTGAATCCATTGACGGCAGCCTTGGCAAGGTTGTCGAGCGTCTGGCGGATGATCTGGCTGCGCCGCACGCTGATGCTATCGTATACCCCGCTGCGAATCTGTTCGGCCACCAGCCGGTTCATGTAATATTGCGCCGTCTCGAGCGTGAGGAAGCGCGGCTCGCGCAGCGGGTCGCGGAACCCGGCGCGGCGAGCGATCAGCGGCCAGAATAGCTCAATGCCGCGCCGTGCCAGACCGCCCAGCGTAACAACGTCCAGCGGAGCACCGGGCGGCCAGTCCGGCGTTGCCTGCGCACGCTGAAACGGCGTGCCGAGCGAGCGGGCCGGCACCAGGATCAGAATCTGCTCTGCCGGGACGCCATCCCGCAGCAGCGCGTGGACATGCTCGATGGCGGCGGTTGTCTTGCCGCTGCCGGCTGGCCCCTCGATGAAACGCGAACGGTTCATAGCGTGCGCCTATGTGCAAACATTTGTTCTGAACGCTTAAGTATAACACACTCCGGGCAATCCGGCACTGCATTCTCTAAGACGCGGCGGCGTCCCAGGCCCCCCATTCTTTGGGAGGGGCACTGACCCCATTTTACCGCGGTATGATATGATTGTACGGATGCTTTTGCCTTGTCACCGAAGGGTAGTCGGATGGGAGAGCCAACCCCAGATTACGAGTGGCACAGTGTCACGATCGAAGAAGTGCTCGCTGCACTGGAGACTGACCCCAAGCGCGGCCTGAGCGAGGAAGAAGCCGCCCGCCGCCTCGAACGCTATGGCCCCAACGCGCTGCGCGAGCGCCCGCGACCAACTTTCTGGCACCGGCTGCTGGCGCAGTTCAACAACTTTGTCATCTACATCCTGATCTTCGCGGCCATCCTGTCAGCGTTCCTGGGCGACTGGCTCGAGTCGGCGGCGATTACCGCCATCGTCGTGCTCAACGCCGCGCTCGGCGTCATCCAGGAAGGACGCGCCGAAGAGGCGCTCGCTGCGCTGCGCAAGCTGGCGTCCCCTGAGGCTGATGTGATCCGCAACGGTCACCAAAAGACGATCCCCGCCAGCGAGGTCGTGCCCGGTGATATCGTCGTTCTGGAAGCCGGCAACTTCGTTCCTGCGGATGTGCGGCTGATCGAGACGGTCAACCTCAAGATCGACGAAGCCTCGCTAACGGGGGAGTCTGTGCCGGTTGATAAGGACGCCAACGCTGTCGTGGCCGCGAATGCGATCCTGGGCGACCGCAAGAATATGGCGTATGCCGGGATGACTGCGACCTATGGCCGGGGGCGCGGCGTCGTTGTGCACACGGGGATGCAGACCGCGATCGGCAAGATCGCAGATATGATTCAATCCACCGAGGACGAAGTAACGCCGCTTCAGCAGCGGATCGACCAGCTTGGCCGGACGTTGAGCGTCGGCGCGCTGGCGATCTGCGTGATGGTGGGTGTGATCATTTTCGCGCGCGAGATCACGTCGGGGGAATTCGACTTCATCGGCGCCCTGACCGATTCCGTGATGACGGCTGTCGCGCTGGCCATCGCCGCCGTGCCCGAAGGGCTGCCGGCGATTGTGACGATCAACCTCGCGATCGGGATGCGCGAGATGATCCGGCGCAACGCGCTCATCCGGCGGCTGCCGGCGGTAGAGACGCTGGGCAGCGCGTCCGCGATTTGCTCCGACAAAACAGGCACGCTGACCCAAAACCAGATGACAGTCACCCGCATTTATGTCGGCGGCAGGCAGTATGAGATCTCGGGGCAGGGGTATCAGCCGGTGGGAGCCTTTCATCGCAATGGCGAGACGGCTGATCCGGGCCAGATACCGGATGTGCGTCGCCTGCTGGAAGGGGCGCTGCTGGCCAGCGATGCCCGGCTCGAGCCAGAAAATGAAACCGGGAACGGGCACTCCGATATGACCTACCGGATGGTAGGCGACCCGACCGAAGGCGCGCTGGTCGTCGCGGCAGCCAAGGCCGGGCTGTGGCGAGAAGATCTCGAGGATCGCTATCCGCGTATCAACGAAATTCCGTTCGACTCCAGCCGCAAACGCATGAGCACCATTCATCGCCTGCCAGATGGCAGCGGGTATCTCGTGTTCACAAAAGGGGCACCCGAAATCCTGCTTGAGCACTGCGATGCGATTCTTGAGGATGGCAAAGCTATCCCACTCGATGACGCGAGGCGCGAGCGCATCCGCCAGCGCAACAGCGAGATGGCTGCCGACGCGCTGCGCGTGCTGGCCATTGCGCAGCGGCACCTCGATGAGCTGCCCGCCTCAATCACACCAGAGACGATCGAGCAACACCTGACGCTGATCGGGTTGATTGGCATGATTGACCCGGCGCGGCCCGAGGTCAAGCCGGCCATCGACCGCGCCCGCCATGCCGGGATCCGGACGGTCATGGTTACCGGTGACTATCCGGACACGGCCCGCGCCATCGCCCGCGAGATCGGGTTGCTGCGCGAAGGGGGGCGCGTGATACGCGGCGACGAGCTAGAGCGGATGCCCGTTGAGGCCCTGGCCGATGTGATCGACGATGTGGATGTGTTTGCGCGCGTGTCGCCCGAACACAAAGTGCGCATCGTGGAAGCCTTCCGCGCGCGCGATCACGTGGTGGCGATGACCGGCGACGGCATCAATGACGCTCCGGCCCTGAAGCGGGCGAGCATCGGTGTGGCGATGGGCATCACCGGCACAGACGTCTCCAAAGAAACAGCAGACATGGTGCTCACCGACGACAACTACGTCAGCATCGTGTCCGCCGTGGAACAAGGGCGGATCATCTACGCCAATATCCGCAAATTCGTGTTCTTCCTGCTGAGCTGCAACCTGGCAGAGATCGGCGTGATCTTTCTGGCGACGCTGGCCGGCGCGCCCGCACCTCTCACGCCGATCCAGTTGCTGTGGCTAAACCTGCTCACCGACGGCGCACCCGCGCTGGCGCTGGGAGTCGAGAAGGGCGACCCCGACATCATGGATCATCCACCGCGCCCCGTCAAAGAACCGATCATCGATCGCGACATGCGGATCGGGATGCTCGTCCAGACTGTCGTCAAGACGGCGGCCACGCTGGCGGCGTTCGCGATCGGGCGCCATCTCGACCCCGATAGCTGGCAACTGGCCCGCACGATGGCGTTTGTGACGCTGGCATTCTCGGAACTGCTGCGCGCCTACACGGCGCGCTCGGAGCTGTACCCGCTGGTGCGGATCGGCATATTCTCGAACAGGTACATGCAGTACGCCGTCGGGACGTCGATCATCTTGCTTCTGGCGGTGCTGTATATCCCGTTCCTGCAGAACTTGTTCTCGACCGTGACGCTCGGCGCGGTCCACTGGCTGTACATGGCCCCGCTGATTCTGCTCCCCGCGGTGGTGGCCGAGGTAACCAAGATCTATCTGCGCGCTTTACACCGGCGGGACGAAGCCCGGGCCGCGCACTCGGCGTAGGTTCGCCCGGCCACTCGCGAGGCACAAATCAGGCCGTCCGATCGTTTCGGGCGGCCTGTGCTTTTGTGCACCGGCAGCGAATAACGAAACCTCGCATCCCGACGAGCGACAAGGCCGAAAAAGCGAGCGTCGCGTGTGGGGAGACGCGACGCTCAAGCGGGTGGGGTGGTGGGATGTCTATTCAACACCACTACACGTCTTAGTATAGTTAACTACGGGATGCTTGTCAAGCAGCTAAAGGTCACATTTACGGAATCAGCGCGATTTCAAATAGTTTACCATCACAGTGATTAGTTGAGGATCGACCTCATTTGCACTGCGCGCGCCGGTAAACTGGCGCATTCTGTCATCGCCGCCCACGCGAACGCGCCAGGTGTCCGCGTCATACTCTGACTCGAGAACGTCAGCCCAGGCCACCGACCACTCCCGGCGCTGGCCAACCAGATGCAGCTTCCGGTCGGTGATGTAGAGTTTGCCCGAGTCAAGAAGCTCGTCCTGGCCGGTGCGGAAGAGCCAGGTCTGCGGCGCCGGGCGTATGAAAGATACCGCACGCAAGACCAGGAGCGCCGTCTCGCCCTGCACAATGAAAGGCGGGGCCGGGTCAAGGGACACCGGCGCCAGCCAGGAGAAATCGCCCTCGCTGGCCTGGCGAACGCGCTGTCGCTGCACGAATCCCTGGGTGCTGAACTGGAGCGCCTGCAGCCCTTCGATCCAGGCCCCGCTCCCGAACAGCAGAGTCATATAGTAGTAGCGCGGAGCGTGACTGATCTTGCGATAGCGGATGCGCCAATGATCCAGATCGGCCGGGTCTACGTCTAGCTCGGCGATGCTGCCGCAGTGCGCACATTTGATCAGCGGAAAAGCCGCGCTTCGCACAAGACGCGCGCGCCCCGCCTCCAGGCTGATGGCGCCTTCTGAGTGGCAGAACAGACACCCCTGAACCGGGGGGAGCAAGCCAAGCGTATCTTCCGGCACCATCTCGCGGCTCCGCGCAGGCTAGGTGCGCGCCTTGAGGAACCCCATCCGCTCGCGGACCAGATCGAGCGTCGCGTTCGCGACGACGCGCGCCCGCGCTGCTCCCTCGGCGAGCAGGCCGTCGATGTAGCTGACGTCGCGGGTCAGCTCGTGATAGCGCGCTTGAATCGGCTCCAGCGTGGCGATCAGCACATCGGCCACTTCCTTCTTCAGATCGCCATAGCCGCGTGCTGTAGCGAAGTGCGCCTCGATTGCCTCGCGCGTCTCACCGGTCATAGCTTCATACAGCTCGAGCAGATTATTGACCCCGGCCCGCTCCGGATCGTCGCTAAACCGGATTTCCCGCCCGGAGTCTGTCACCGCGCGCATGATCTTCTTGCGAGCTTTGTCGGGCGGGTCGAGCAGATAGACGGCATGATACTCCGACGACACCTCGCTCTTGCTCATCTTGACCGTGGGGTCATCCAGCGCGCGGATCCGCGCCCCGGCCGGCGGGATCATCGGCTCGGGAATGGTGAAGGTTTCGCCGAAAAGGTGGTTGAAACGCTGCGCCAGGTCGCGCGTCAGCTCCAGATGCTGGCGCTGGTCATCGCCCACCGGGACGGCATCGGCCTGATAGAGCAAAATGTCGGCTGCCATCAGCACCGGGTAGTTGAGCAGGCCGGCGCTGACCGACTCGGCCTGCTGCTTGGCGGCCTTGTCCTTGAACTGAGTCATCCGGTACAGCCAGCCGAGCGGAGTCACGCAGTTGAGCAGCCACGCCAGCTCGCTGTGCGCCGGGATGTGAGACTGCACAAACACGGTCGAGATCGCCGGATCGATGCCGCAGGCCAGATAGAGGGCGGCGACCTCGCGGGTTTTCGCGCGCAGGGTGGCCGGGTCGTAGGGCACGGTGATCGCGTGCAGGTCCACAACGCAGAAAAAGCTTTCGTAATTGTGCTGCTCGCGCGCCCACTGTTTGAGCGCGCCGAGGTAGTTGCCAATCGTCAGATTGCCGGAAGGCTGAACGCCAGAGAGAACGCGCTTGTTGCGCTGGGGTGGGCGGGTTTCGCTCATCGAGACGATGTCCTGATCCGTGTGTGAAGTCGCTGCAAAGCACACGGATTGTAGCATCGTCAGGGAGGACGATCAACCCGGCAGACGAGCGATTCGGCTTGATTTGAAGCAGTACCGCCGGCAGGATTCGAACCCGCGACGCCTAGTTCCGAAGACTAGCGCTCTATCCGCTGAGCTACGGCGGCTCATCGTCCACCATAGTACCACGCGCCCCGGCGCCGGGCAACCGCCAGACTACCAGCGGGCGCAGGGGAACGTCTCGATGCAGGCGCGCTCGCCGACCCGCTTGTACATCTGCACCCCGGTGAAGGGGTGGCCGAGAATTCCGTCATGAATTGCCCACGAGCGCCCCAGAATCGTCTGCCAGGCGTCGGGCATGCGGAAGGGGTTTTCCCCGGTCAGGCGCGCGTGCAGCTCGCCGCCCGGCTGAAATTCGGCGTGGATCGTCTCCATCATCCGCAGACCGCGCGCGTAGGCGAACCCGTAGCGCTCGAAGGCGATGGCGTTGTGATAGAACAGCGGCTCGATGAAGTAGATGGTATGCCCCATCCGCTTCAAGAACAGCTCGAAGGTTGGGATGCCAGTCCGGAAGATGCGCAGACCCCGCCGCACCTGGCCCGGAGCCAACCCCGCCTGCATGGCGCGGATTTCCTCGGGGAGGTTGCGGGAGAGCGTGCCAAGCTGGGTCGGCCTGCCTTCTTCGTCCACATCAATGTTAAAGCGAGGCGCGTCCGGATCGTTAACCGTCACCATCAGGACCATCAACTGGTTGTTGAACGTGTCCATCATGTTGAGGTGCAGCACCGGGTCCTCGGCGCCAGGCCGATGATACACCGACAGCGCAACAGCACTGCTGCCGGCCGGGCAGCGGAAATCGATCACGGACTCGCCATCGACCGTCAGCGTCTCCGGGTCGATGTCGAAACGCGTGAAAACCCAGTCCGGAATCAGGGTTCGGTAGATGGCGCGCTTCTCCGGCCCGGGCAGGTCGTTAATACCGCGGATCGAATCGGGCCAGGGTCCTTGCACGGCGAACACGCTTCCTGTGCCTAGCGGCTGCGGTCGCGCAGCGAGCGCTCGATCTGGCGCTGGCTTTCGCGCTGCCGCAGCGATTCGCGCTTGTCGTACTGCTTCTTTCCCCGCGCCACGGCGATCTCCACTTTGGCGATGCCGCGCGTCAGGTACATCATGAGCGGGACAATCGTCAGCCCTTTTTCCTGCACGCGCGACACCAGCCGGTCGATCTCGCGCCGGTGAAGCAGTAGCTTGCGCGGTCGCAGCGGGTCGTGCCCGTACACGCCGGCCTGATCGTAGGCTGCGATGTGGGCATTGATCAGCCATAGCTCGCCGTCGCGCGGCTGGACGTAGGCCTCGCGCAGGTTGACATGCCCGGCCCGGATCGATTTGATTTCGGATCCTGTCAGGGCGATGCCTGCCTCGAGCGTGTCGAGGATTTCGTAATCGTGCCGTGCCTTGCGGTTGGTGGTGACGATCTTTCGGCCTTCGTTCATTTGCCTGTCTCTCGCCTCATTCGTTTTCGCGGGCGCTCGCATCTGCGCCGAGCAGGTCGCGGGCGACTGCCAGCCCGCGCTCCAGAATGGGGTCTTCGCCCGGTTCCGTCTCGTCGGGCACCTCGACGATAATCTCCGGCATCAGACCTTCGTCCTGGATGGGTGTTTCGGCAGGCGTAAACCAGAGCGCAAAAGTCACATGCACCTGGGAATTATCAGCCAGGGTGTGGACATGCTGGACGGAGCCTTTGCCGTACGTCCTTTCACCGACCAGCACGGCCCGCCCGTGATCGCGCAGCGCGCCGGCGACGACCTCGGACGCGCTCGCGCTGCCGCCGTTGACGAGCACAACCATCGGGAGCGACTCGCCAGGGTCTCCCGCTTCGGAGCGGTAGACTGTCTCTCGTCCGCTGCGCGAGCGTTGCTTGACGACCACTCCCTCGCCCAGAAACAGATCGCTGACGCCTATGGCTTGATCCAGCAGGCCGCCGGGGTTGTCGCGCAGATCGAGAATCAGGACACGGGCACCCTCGCCGATCAGGCGCTGCACCGCGTCCTCAAGCTGCGCTGTCGCGGTGCTGTTGAACGAAAACAGACGCGCGTAGCCGATATCATCGATCATGCGCGCGTCAACCGTGGGCAGCTCGACGCGGACGCGGGTCAGCGTGACTGTGAACTGACGGTCTTCTGACGGACGGTAGACGGTGATCGTCACATCCGTGCCGACCTCGCCGCGCAGCAAAGCGACCGCCTCGCTGACAGACAGGCCCTGCAGCGAGCGCCCATCGACCTCGCGAATCTGATCCTGCGGTTTGAGACCGGCTTCGGCAGCCGGATAGCCGCTGTACGGGCTGATGATCACCAGGTTGCCGTCGGCGTTGAGCGTGACGTCGGCCCCGATGCCACCGAACGCTCCCGCCGTTTGCTGGCGGTCGAATTCGGCCTGCGCGGGCGGCACGTAGAAGGTGTAGGGGTCGCCGGTGGCCCGCAACAGCCCTTGAATGGCGTGCTGGATCAACTGCTCTTTCGGCGGCAGCCCATAGTAGAACTCGCGCTCCAGGATGTTCCACGTCTGCCAGAACAGCGCGAAATCTTCATCATTGTGCGGCGAGTCGGTCGTCTGCTCGAACAGCATCCCGGCCAGGAAGGCGATCGCTGCCGTCATGGTGAGCAGCAGGACAACCCGCGCCAGGTCGGCGCGGCGGGCAGTGCCGGGCGGCAGCGTCCCCGCCGGGCGAGGAACATCCATGCTCATCTGTCATTCATCCCCTTCCGCTGTATCGTCCTGGCCCGCCACAATGGCGCGGAGCTGGCGAATGGCCTCGCCCAGTTCGACATCGCGGCCCGATTCGTCGGGAATCATGCTGATTGTCGGCTCAAGGCCGTTGCCTTCCAACGGCGTGCGGTTCGGCGTGAACCACTCGGCAGACGTGATGTGCACCGACGAGCCATCTTTCAGGCGGAAGATGAGCTGGACTGAGCCTTTGCCGTAGGTGCGCTGCCCGATCAGAATCCCACGCTCGCGATCGCGGATGGCGCCCGCGACCAGTTCGGCGGCGCTGGCCGTGCCCGCGTCTACCAGCACGACGAGCGGCTGCGTGGTCCAGGCGCCACCCGGCGTCGCGGTGGTAGCCGTCTCGCCGCTGCGCCGGACTTCGTAGAACACCACGCCGCCATCGAGAAACTCTGAGGCGACCTCAACCGACTCTTGAAGCAGCCCGCCGGAGTTGCCGCGCAGGTCGAGCACAAGCGCCTGAATATCGAGGGACTCGAACTCCTCAAGCGCGGTACGAAGCTCGTCGGGCGTGCGGCTGGTAAAGCGGATCACCTGCACATAGCCGAACGTCTCCTCTTCGGCCAGCACGCGCCACACCACGGATGGGACCTGCACGACTTCAAACTCGATGAAGAGATCGCGCGTTTCGTCGGCACCGGGCGCGCGGATGGCAATGGTGACGCCGCGACCATCGCCCACCTCACCCCGGAGCAGGCGATCGATCACATCCAGGCGCTCTCCTGCGGGGATCGCCGCGCCGTCCACAGCCAGCAGCACGGCGCCGTTCTCCACCCCGGCACGGGCCGCAGGTCCGTCGGGGAAGGGATAGAGCACCACATCACCGCGCTCGTCGCGCTGCACCTGCACGCCGATCCCCCCGTACTGGCCGGCCAGCACGTCGGATTCGCTTTGGGCCACCGGGGGATCGATGAAGAAGGTGTAGGGATCGTTCAGCTCGGCCAGGTAGCCGCGCACGGCTGCGTATTCGAGCGTGCGGTCGTCTGGGAGCGGCCGCAGATAGTTGGCCTCAAGTAGTTCCTTCACCTGTGCCAGCAGCGGAAATGTCTCGCCGTTGCCGTCGGCGTCGGCAGCGACAGGCACGCGCCCGCGCAGCAGGAACCCGGCGAGAAACACGCCGCTCAGCACCAGGCCGGTTAGCATTCCTCGCGCGGCGGCCCAGTACAGCCGCGCTTTTCGACTGCGGTTTGCACCCATTCAGACCGTGTCCCTCATTATTTGCGCCAGATGCGCATTCTAGCACATCCGACGCCAGATTTTTAGAACGAGTAGTTTCGCGAACCCGGATCTCAGATTATGATATCCGGTAGCGATCTGGCAGGAGACGGGATGCCGATGGACGAGCGCAAGCCCCTGGTGCTCATCGCGGACGACGAGCAAAGCGCCTCTGTGTTGCTCACGCGCATCTTCGAGCGCGAGGGCTTCGCCGTGGAAATCGCCAAGGACGGCGAGATCGCCCTGGAGAAGGCGCGCAGCCTGCGGCCCGATCTGATCTTGATGGACGTACAGATGCCGAAGATCAACGGGTTCGAGGTTACCCGGCAGCTTCGGGACAATCCCTCCACGGCGCGCATCCCCGTGATTTTCGTGACCGCGGCGGCGCGCGAACCCTCGGACGTGGCTCACGGCTTGAAGCTGGGAGCCGACGACTATATCCGCAAGCCGTACAACTATCACGAACTGCTGGCTCGCGCCCAGAGCAAAATGCGCGCCCGCCAGCTTGAGGACCGCTTGCAGCGCCGCAGCGAAGAGCTGGAAGCCCTGGTCCGCATCGGTGCAGAGCTCAATCAGCGGCTTGGCCTGGAAGACCTGACCGAACTGATTCTCGACATCGCCACGCAGGAGTTCGACGCACCGTATGCAGAGTTGGTTCTGTTCGATCCCCAGGGTCATCCGATCCTGGTGCGCGACAGCCAGAACGGGATGCTGGAAGCCGACACGGTGTTGGCCTTGCTGGAAAACCCCAACTCGCTGCTGGCAACCGTCTACCGCACCGGCGAACCCCTGCTTGTGCCGGGGCCGGGCAACAGCTCTGGTACACTGGCTCATCTGGAGCGGTACGGCTTTTCCTCCGCGATGGCCGCGCCGCTCAAGCACCACGGTACTCTGTTAGGAACGCTGATCGTCGGCCTTCATTCGGGCCGCAGCCTCAGCGGGTCGGACCTGCGCATGCTGCGCTTGATTGGCGAACAGGCGGCGCTGGCCGTTCGCAACGCTCAGCTTTACGCCGAGCTGCAAAATTACGCTCAGACGCTGGAAGACAAGGTCCAGCAGCGCTCGCGCGAGCTGCAGGCCGCCCAGGCCGAACTGATCCGCGCCGAGAAGCTGGCGGCGCTTGGACGGATGGCCGCCGGGATCGCGCATGAAGTCAACAACCCTTTGCAACCCATCTTAAACTGCCTGGAAGTGGCAATCGAGGACAGCGAGGCGGGTCGCCTGGTCGACAGCGAAATTCTGCGCGTGGCCGAGAACGAAGTCCAGCGCATCAAGTCGATTGTTTCGCGCCTGCTCGATTTCGCGCGTCCCGGTAACTCGGAGCACGCGCTTGTCGATGTGCACGAGTTGGTGAACGAAGTCCTGATCCTGACAGCCAAGCAGCTTGAACGCGCTCACGTGTCCGTCTATACCAACCTGTCGGACGCCCCACCGGTTTCGGGTAACTCGACGCAACTTAAGCAGGTGCTGCTCAACCTGGTGCTAAACGCGATGGAAGCGATGCCGGGTGGTGGTGACCTGGAGGTGTCCGTCTATGCCGAAGGGAAAGGCACGGTTATCGCTGTGCGCGATACCGGCGTGGGGATGGACGAACAAACCGTGGCCCATATCTTCGATCCCTTCTACTCCACCAAGGACGAAGGGACCGGTCTGGGACTGGCCGTGACGTACGGCATTGTCGAAGGGCACGGTGGAACGATCCAGGTCGAAAGCCGCCCCGGCCAGGGGACTTGCTTCATGCTCTGGCTGCCGGGCGCGAACCAGGCGCCCACGTCTCGTGTTTGACCCCCCGCGCAATCAGTTCCAGCGCGATTGAAACTCCATCCAGCGCGGGTCGCCCGGCTGCAAATCCGCATAGGCTGCGGCATCGGCCAGTGGGACGGCGGCACGATAGAGCGTGTCCGCTGTGAGCGCGTCGCAGCGGGTGATGTTGACGCCCACCGCGCGGATCGTATCCTGCCCGGCGAGCGCGGACGCCTGGCTGACCGCCAGTGTCATGGCCTGCTCGATGATCTGGGGCAGAGCGGGGGTGGGGCGCGCGCAGAGCTGGACGAACAGTGTGGGGCCGAGGGCGCTGTTGGCCAGCACGACCTGTGGGGCGCCTGTTCCCGCCGGAAGCGCGGCCACCTGAACCTGGCCTGAGACCGCCTGCACCAGCGCCGCCTGCTGATCGTCAGCGCTGATGGCCGACAGGCTGCCGAGGTCGGTCGCCTTTGGCTCCAGCGCCGGCAGCAGCAGGGCGATCAGCGCGATCACCAGCACGGCCACGAGCACCAAGCCTGCCAGCGCGCCGAGCACCCGGCCCGCTCGCCCGCGGCGGCGCGCCGCGCGTTCTTCGCCCGCGGCGCGCGCCTCGGGATCCAGCGCCTCAGGCGTTTCGTCAAAGATGACGGTGCGGACCGGTTCGCGCCGTTCTACTTCGACCGCCGGAGCCGGCGGCTCGTCCAGGGCGAAGGGATCTTCATCCAGCACCGCGAAGGGGTCTTCATCGATGTTGAACACCTCTTCGTCAATATCGATCGCTTCGAACGTCTCGGCGCCAAACGGATCGTCGAACGCGTCCTCCATAAAAGGCGGAGCGCCAGCACCAGCGGCTGGCTCGCCGAACGGCTCTTCCAGCTCCAGTCCAAACCATTCCTCTTCCGTGCTGACTTCAGGCGCTTCGGGGGCGGCAGCCGGGCGCAGTTCGGGGAACCGCTCGATTTCCTCAGGCGTGGGCGGAAACTGCTCATTCAGCTTGCCGAGCATTTCGCGGGCTTTCGGCGCGTTGGCATAGTCCGGATCGGTTCGCAGCACCATGAGCAGGGCTTCGCGCGCCTCGTCCGGCTCGACGGCTGCATTGGCCAGCAGCCACCAGGCATCCACATTTTCGGGCTCAGCCTGGACGATGGGGCGCAGAATCGACAGCGCCTCGTCGATCTGCTCCTGCTTGATCAGGGTATAGGCTCGCCTCAGCTCATCGTGTGTAGCCATCGGGTTCCTCCGTCGGGCGCCAGAACAGCCGCATCACCCTGCATTATAGCCGGACCGCCAGCGCCCGCAAACAGGGTGCGGTCGCGCCTTGGGACAGGTAGACTATAATCAAGCTCGCGAGATCTCTGCGGGCAGGACCGGATAAGGTGATATGGCCGGACGGCGCACACGGATCGCTAGCTGGATTCGACTCTGGCTGCTGCTGCTGGCAGCAGGCGCTGCGGTTGGCGCAACGCTTGCCTGGCGGGTGACGCTTGCTCAGGATCTGCGTCTGCAATACGGCGACCGCGTGCAGGGCGAGATCGGCTCGACTCCGGCGGCGGACACATGGCGCTTTTCCGGCGGCGCGAGCGACCGGGTAACGATTCGCGTCGAGCGCATCGAGGGCGATCTGGTTCCGTCGCTGCTCGTGCGCGATCCGGGCGGGCAAGTTGTGCTCGATTTGCCGTGGCCGCTGTCGGATTCGACGCTTTTCGAGACGACGGTCCGGCTGGCGAACGGCGGCGAGCACACGATCGAGCTGCGCGCGCGCCAGAACACCGCCGGGCGCTATGCCCTGAGTCTGATTCTGGCTCAGGCCGGGACGGCGGCGCGTCGCGACGTCGCGTTGAGCTATGGCCAGACGGTCGAAGGCGATTTGATCGACCCGATGGCGCAGGATGTGTGGTCGTTTCGTAGCGAGCCGGGTGACGTGGTCGATGTCACCGTGATCCCTTCGGGTGGCACGTTCCGGCCCGAAGTCACGCTGTTCAGCCCGACCGGAAGCGTCGTTGCGACCACCGGCGGGGCCGGTTCGACCGCCGGCGCCGGGTTGAGCGCCGTCCGGCTGCCGCTTGGTGGCACCTACACGGTCGCCGTGCGCCCGGCCGACGCGCGGACCGGGGCCTACCGGCTCACCGTGCATCTGCGCAGCTCCAGCCGCGTGGATACCGGCTTTGTGCCCATGCCGCTCGAATTGGGCAGCCCGGCGCGCAGCCGCCTGACAGGCAACGCGCCTGTCGCGCTGTTCAGCGTGCGCGCGAGCGGGACGCTGGCGCTGGCGCTCGATGCATCCAACCCCCAGGCGCGGATCGCGGTCAACGTGCTGAGCGAAAATCGGGCGGTACTGGACTCGTTCGCCGGTCTGGGCAGCGTCCGCGCCAGCCTTTCGCTCGGCAGCCTGACCGGCGCCTGGTTGGAGATCACATCTCCGGATGTGGACCTGAACACCTCGCTGGACTTCGCCGTCGAGGTTATCCAGCTTCGCATAGCCCGCCGGACGGCGCGCGCTTTGCCTTTTGATGCGTCGCGGCACGCTCAACAGCTTGGTGAGCCGGATGTTTGGTTCTTTGACGCGCGCGCCGGTGATCTGATGCGGCTGTCTTTGCGCCCGGATGTCTTCTCGTCAGGCGGGATCGCGCAGGTCTACAGTCCGCAGGGCGACCTGTTGTTCCAGCGATGGGTGGCCGCCGGGTTCGACCAGGCTTTGCTGCTGGAGCAGGCGGGTGTCTATGAAGTGGTGCTACGCGCGCTGGGCGTAGAGGGCTATCTCATTGGCCTGACGCGCAGCGGCGCCGGGGGACAGCCATTCGATTTGCTCGTTGATCGGGTTGAGCGCGGTCTGCTCGGCTCGCCCCCCGAGCCGCGAGGCGCCGGCGAGCTATCGCCTCAATCCGGCGATGAATGGACATTGAACATCGATCAGCCGGGTGTGTGGGCGTTCGAGCTGGCGGGTCCCCCGGACGGTCCGCCGCTCGCGCTGCGCGTCGAATCGCCCATTGGAGAGCTGCTGGACCAGCGAGTCGGTAAGCCGGTGAACGGCCTGGCACGGCTTGTATTGGAGATTCCTGCGCCGGGGCGTTATCGGATCGCTGTTCTCAATATGACGGCAGAGCAGGCGACGTACACGCTGCGGGCCGAGCCAATAACGGGGGGCTTGCTCGTGCCGGGTGTTCCGGCGCGCGGCGCATTGTCCGGCAGCAGCGCGGAAAACCGGTGGACGATCCGCGTCGCGGCACCGGCGCTGCTTCAGGTTCGGGTGGAGAGCGTGCCGGATGCGGCGCTGCCGGAGTTGCTGGTTGTGCAGCCCGACGGGCTGCTGGCACCGCTAATCCCCGTTGACGTGCAGCAGCCGGAGATCCTGTCGGCGCCGGTGGCTGAGAGCGGGTTGTATACCATTGTGGTCCATCAGCCGGCAGGAGTGACGCACACCCGCTACCTGATCACCGCCGCCGCAGAGCCACCGTTCGACCCGACGCCGCCGGTCGCACAGATGGCTGCGGCAGGGCAGGCATCCCTGATCGCTACGCCTGAGCCGGTAACCGAGCCCCTTGTGCTGGACCCGGCCGAGCAAATCCTGCCCGCATCGCGACCCGGCCCGGATGTGCTGGCGAACGCGCAGCCGATCGCGCTCGACACGACCGTGCGCGGTGAGATCCCGCTCAATGCGCGCTATCAGGTCTGGCGCTTTCAGGCCGGCGCGGGCCAGAAGGTCGACATCTCGGCGATCGGGCTGGCGCGTGCCGCCGCGCCAGATATCACCCTGCTCGATGAAGTAGGCGCGGTGCTGGCGCGCAGCGTTCGACCGGATCGCCTGCGGAATACCCTGGAGCATCGCTTTGCGGCGGCCGGGCGCTACTACATCACGGTGCGGTATGACCCCGGCAGGCGGTATCTGCTGCGCGTGGACGATTTGAGCCGTCTGGACGACAGTGTGCGCGGCGTTCTGCCCGGCCACGTGATCGACTTCGGCCAGACGCTTCACGCGGAGCTGCCCGGCGTGGATGCTCCTCTTTACGCGGTTTTCTACGCGCAGGATGGAGATCAGATCCGGATCCAGGCTGCACGCCCGGCCGGGTCCGGCGGGTTGCAGCTGAGCCTAGAGACCGTCGGGGGCGGCGTGCTGGCCGCCACGGACGTCGCTCCAGACACGCCCTGGCGCGCGAGTCTCGATGCGCGCGTGGCGAATGAAGGCGTGTACCGCCTGGTCGTAGAGCCTGTCGGGGGCGAGTCTGCAGCCAGTCCGGTGGCAATCCACCTGGCTTTGCGCGGCGCGAGCGCGCTCAGCCGCGATGGCCGCGCGCTTGACACTGAGGGATACGGCAATCTCGATCCAGACAACCCGGCAGACGTCTGGCTTTTTTCAGCGCTCGGCGGAGAGCGTGTGTCGATCGCGGTTCAGCCCGTGGACGGCCAGAGCCTGCCGCTCACGGTTGAGCTGGCCGACACCGCCGGCGTGCCATTTCTGCGCCGTGCCTCGATGGTGGGCGCATCGACCGTGACGCTGGAGTCGATCAGCCTGCCGCGCCCGGGCGTGTATCGTCTGCTCGTCCGCACCAGCCAGGGCGAGCGTGGCCTGTACCGCGTCACCCTGACGCGCGATTTGAGCAGTCTGTCCGATGCGCAGCAGGCTTTGTCGCTGAACCGGACGGTCAGCCGGGTGCTGACGGCGGAGAACCGGATCGACGTGTGGGCCTTTGCGGGGACCAAAGGGGATGTCATTTCGGCAGAAGCGCGAGCTATTCGCGGCGACCCGGCCCTGCTGAGCTTCCAGATCCGGACGCAGACGGGCGCTGTGCTGACTACGGCCGCCGCCGACGCTTCCGGGCGGGCTGTGGCGCCCCAAGTGCTTCTGCCCGAAACGGGTCACTATACGCTGGCCGTAGGGAATGTGGATACGACGTTTGACGGCGCGCTTGCGTATGACCTGACGGTGCTGCTTGAGAGCACACAGGCCCGGTCGATGGGCGGGGTGCTGAGCGGTTCGGGTTATGGGGCGGGGGTGCTCAGCGGGGCGGACCTGAGGGATGTATGGTTGTTCCTCGCGCGCCAGGGCGATCTGGTGCGGGCATCTGTGACGGCCCAGGGTGGGGGTGTGGCGGCCAGCATCATGACGACGGACTGGCATATCGCCAGCACCGCCGGGCGGCCCAGCACGTTGACCGTCGCCGACAGCGACGACGAAGGCACGCTGCTGCTTGAGGCGGTGGTCATTCCGGCGGACGGCGTGTACACGATAGATGTCAGTGCTCCCCCCAACGCCGACACACGCTATACCGTCCGCCTTGAGCTGGAGCCGGCCGGGGCACAGCCGGCGGTTCCCGTTGTGCCACCTCAGCAAGTCGAAGGGCGAATTTCGCTGGCCAATTTGCACGACGCCTGGATGGTCGAGGGACGGCAGGGTGACACGCTGTCTGTGCGCGTCGTGGCCGACAGCCGCGCCACGCTTGCGCCGGTGGCGACGGTCTACGGGCCGCAGGGCGAGCCGCTGGTACAGGTGCGCACCACAAGCGACCGGGAAGCCCGGCTGGAATCCTATGCGCTGCCACAGACCGGGTCGTACACCGTCGAGATCGGCAGACGCCTGGCAGAAAGCGGTGAAACGGAAGGGCGCTACCGGGCGGAAATCGAGCTGGCGTCTGCCCCACCCGTTGCGGCGCGTTTGCTCCGGTACGGCCAGGTGGGACGGAGCTGGCTCAATACGGCAGCACCGGTCGAGCAATGGACCTTCGAAGGCGAAGCGGGCGATGTGGTTGAGGCGCAGCTAGCGGTTGTAGGCGGGTCGCTCGACCCGGTTATGCGTCTGTACGGGCCAGACGAGGCGCTTCTGGCGGTCTCGGGCGAGGATACGATTGCCGGGGCACGCGTGCAGGCACGGCTGCCAGCCAGCGGCACCTACCGGATCGAGGTGGCGCGCTTGAGCGGCGTGTTTGGGACCGGGCAGGGCAATTATGCGCTGTCGCTGAACCGCACATACCGGGTCGCAGATCTGGCCGCGCAGCCGATGCTGGGGTACGGGCAGCGCGCGATCGGCGCAGTCGACGCCACCACAACGCAGGCCTACTGGATGTTCGCTGGCGCTGCAGGCGATTCAATCCGCGCCTCGGTTCGCTTCCCGACGGACGACGCGCCACTCGTGCTGACGGTAGCCGATCCGGCGGGCGACGTGCTGGCCAGTGGCACGCGTGCGGGAGGGCGCGCCACAATCGAGGGCCTGACGCTGCCATCCAGTGGACTGTACGTGCTGGAAGTTCGCCGCCTTGCTGACGCTCGCGCCCCATACAGCCCATACGAGCTTGAGCTGGCGCTGATCGGCGGGCAGGCCGGGCGGGTGCAAGCCGGCGGCCTGCTGGACTGGGGGCAGCCGTCGTACGGGCGCATCGAGGATCCGTCCCGGGTGCACCTGTGGACGTTCCGCGCGAGCCGCGGCGACCAGGCCGTGCTGGCAGTGGCGCGGCTGGAAGGTGTGTTGGCTGTTGAACTGACTCTGTTGGCACCGGACGGGACGACACTGCTGGACGAGGTGCCGGCGCCCGGTGCAGGTACGATGATGATCGGGCCGCTGATCTTCCAGGAAACGGGTGTCTACACGCTTGTTGTGGCAGCGCGCGACGAGGCGCTTGGGCTGCGCTATCGGGTGCAGTTGATGTCGCTGTCCGGTGAAGGGGAAACGCCGCCTGACTAGCAGCGCGCGGGGCAGGCATAACCAGATCGCAGCGGACCCGTCGAAGGGGTCCGCTTTTTGTGCGCGTGTGCTGGTGCCCTGGAGAGGACTCGAACCTCCACGCCCGAAAGGGCACAGGCCCTCAACCTGCCGCGTATGCCAATTCCGCCACCAGGGCTAGACTGCCCGAAATTATACACGCTGGCCGGCGGATGTCAATGGTTGGCAGGCGGCGGCCGGATGCGTACAATCAGTCCGGAGCCTGTCCCAACGACACGTCTTGAGCGACGGTTGAAGGGCTGTGTGAACGGGATAGCACACCACCATGCGGATCGTGGTTGATGCAATGGGAAGCGATAATCACCCGGGGCCAGACGTTGAGGGCGCCGTCCTGGCAGCGCGCGAGTTCGGCGACACAATTGTTCTGGTAGGCGACCGGGAGCGCGTGCAGGCTGAGCTTGCGCGCCATACGACGACCGGCCTGCCCATCGAAGTGATCCACGCGTCGCAGCAGATCACCATGGAAGATAGACCCGGCCTGGTGGGGCGGGCCAAACCCGACTCGTCGATGCATGTCGGCATGCGACTGGTCGCCACTGGCGACGCCGACGCCTTTGTGACGGCCGGAAACACGGGGGCGGTGCTCGCCATCGCAACCCTGCACACCCTCAAACGAATCAGGGGAGTTCATCGCCCGGCGCTGTCGGTGATCATCACCCTCGAGGGCCAATCGCTTATTCTGCTGGATGCCGGAGCCAACACCGATTCGCGGCCCGAGTGGCTGGCGCAGTACGGCGTTATGGGCAGCCTCTACGCCGAGCGAGCGCTGAACCGGCCCCACCCGCGCGTGGGACTTGTCTCGAATGGTGAGGAAGCCGGCAAAGGGACCACATTGGTCCAGGAAGCGGCGGAACTCTTAAGAAACAATGGTGTTAACTTTATAGGCAATGCCGAACCCAAAGAGGTGTTGGGCGGCGCGGTGGACGTCGCCGTGACCGATGGCTTCACCGGAAATGTTATGATCAAGACTATGGAAGCCATCGGACAGACCATATTCCAGCTTGTGCGGCGCGAGCTGTTGGCAGACACGCGCTCGAAGATCGGCGGGCTGCTGGCGAAACCGGCGTTTCGGCGTGTGTATCGCCAGATCGATCCGTTCGAGGTCGGTGGTGCGCCGCTGCTGGGAGTCAACGGTGTGGTCATCATCGGGCACGGCCGCTCCAATGCCTGGGCGATCAGGAACGCGATCCGTCAGGCTCGCGCTGCCGTTCAGGGGCAGATTGTCGAAGCAATTCGGGATGGGTTAGGGCGTCAGCCCACATAATACGGGCCTGGACTGCAGGCCGTGAGGACAAAGGGGCTTTCACCATGGAATTCACACGCAACGGTTGGCCTCGTGTTGTTGTGACGGGAATGGGCGCGGTGACGCCTTTGGGACGGTTCCCCGAATTCTGGGAGCGGCTGAAGCGCGGCGAGTCAGGAATCCGGCGCATTCAGTCGTTTGATCCGTCCGATCTCGAAGTGCAGATCGCCGGCGAGGTGATCGACTTTGATCCCACCGAGTATATCGACCCGAAAGAAGCGCGCCGCATGGCGCGGGCGTCGCAGTTTGGCGTCACCGCCGCGATGGACGCCCTGAAGGACTCGGGGATGACGCTGTCCGACATCGAAGCGATTCAGGATCGCGTCGGTGTCGATTTTGGCTCGTCGATGGGCGGGCACGATCTGGCACAGCAGGCTTCTTTCGGCTATCGCTCGCGCGGGCGGCGGCCTGGTCCGTTCTCGCTCATCCAGTCGCTGCCGAACATTCCAGCCCACTACGTGAGCCGGGTGATCGGTGCGCTGGGGCCGCTGGTCTGCATTTCGACCGCGTGCGCGACCGGCACGCACAGCATCGGCGACGGGCTGGACATGATCCGGCATGGCCGGGCGGATGTGGTCTTTGCCGGCGGCGTCGAGGCGATGATCTTGGACTACGCGATCGCAGGCTTCATTTCGATGACGGCCCTGGCGACGGGGTATAACGACGCCCCGGAGAAATCCAGCCGTCCGTTCGACGCCAACCGCAATGGCTTTGTCTTTGGCGAGGGCGCGGGCGTGATGATTCTGGAAACGCTGGAGCGGGCCGTCAAGCGCGGAGCGCGCATCTATGCTGAGGTGCTTGGCATGGCGACCTCGTCGGATTCCTATCACGTGGCGGCGCCCGATCCGGACGGTCGAGGGGCGCAGAACGCGATGAAATGGGCCGTGCAGGATGCCGGGTTGAACCCGCAAGATATCGACTATATCAATGCGCACGGCACGTCTACCAAAGCCAACGATGCGATCGAGACGAACGCGATCAAGAAAGTCTTCGGCGAACATGCCTACGATATCATGGTCAACTCGACCAAGAGCATGATCGGACACCTGCTGGGCGGCGCGGGCGCCGTTGAGGGCATCGCGTCGGTGATGAGCCTGTACGAGAAGATTGTGCACCCGACGATCAACTATGAGACGCCCGATCCCGAGTGCGATCTCGATTACGTGCCGAATGTGGCGCGCGAGGCCAAAGGGCTGCGCTATGCCCTGTCCAACAGCTTCGGACTGGGCGGGCAGAACGCGTGTGTTGTTTTCGGCACGGTCTAGCTCTGTGCTTCGAACGCCGGACGTCCGGCCGGGTGTGAAGCGATGAAGGGGAGAGCGTCTGTGCTCTCCCCTTGCGTTGGCCGGCGGGGCGCGCTCAGCCAGTGGCCGGCAGCGCTGCGCTGGCGACTTCCTGGTGATACTGCGCTTCGAGGCGGCGCTGGCTCTCGCGGGCGCGGGCGCAGAGAGCCTGCCCCCCGGCGCTGAGCCATTCCTGAAGGGTCGGGCTGGAAGGGCTGCCGGATGTCACCTCGGCGTAGATGCGCGATCCCCAGTAGTAGTACCGCTTCGTCTCCGAGGGCCACGTGGCCCAGCCGCGGTTAATCACGCCGTGGCCGCCGTTGTAGCCGGCCAGGGCCAGCCCGGCATGCCCGTCCGCAATTTCCAGCCCGCGCGCCAGATAGTCCATGCCGCGCTGCGCGTTCGTTTGCACGTCGAGCATGTCCTCGCCGGGCGCGAAGTGGAAAGGCATAACCTGGAAGAGACCCTGCGCGCCAGCGGGTGACGATACGGTCGGGTCGCCGCAGCTTTCGATCTGAATCAGCGTGGCGATCAGGTTCGGGTCGATCTGGTAGATCAACGCCCACGCGCGGATCATCGGCTCCCAGTATTGCACTTCGCCCGTGAACACCGGCGACAGGGTCGCGCGCGCGGCTTCTGGCCCGATGGGGCTTGTCGCATAGAACGGGCGATTGGTATCCACAATGTTTACCACGCGCGGCTCGTCCGGCAGAATCAACGTGGCGCCGGTGAAGGAGCTGGAAAACCCCATGATCCCGCTGAGCGCCAGCAGCACAACGGCCAGACCAAACCAGCGGGGGTGTGGCCGGCGGGCAACGACGTCCTTGCGAGGCGGTTTCTGAGATGTTGGTGACTGCCTGTCAGATGTGGTGGATGGTCGCTTCATTGATCGCTCGGAATTAGAACATATGTTCCTTTCTGGGTATCTAAAGGATACCCAATCTGGCGGATCGAGTCAATATCTGTGCGTTAGAATCTTCATAGGAATCGGCGCTGCTGGACGGCCCGCCCCGATTATAATGAGGGTAGGGGGCATGACGTTCTGGATGGGTTAACGGGGGAGAACGCGGCGGGGTTGAACGACTATCTGGAGGCGATTGACGAGCAGCTCGAACGCGGCGACATCAAGCAGGCTGAGATCATGATCGCGCGCCGCCTGCGCCGTGATGGCGTTGACACGAGTGCGCGCTGCGCGCTTCTGCTGCGGCGGGCGCGCGTGCGGCTGTTCAGCGAGAAGCCCGATGACGCGCTGGCCGACCTGCGCGAGGTCCTGGCGTTGGGTCCGGCGCTGGCTGCTGAGCCTGACGTCCGGGAATTGCTGGCCGACGCGCACTTTGCCCGCTTCGAGCTGGCGCCGCTGGGCTTCGCAGATCGCACCGATGCGGATCGCGCTCTGGCGTACTATAACGAGCTGGCCGAGATGCAGCCCACGCACACGAACCGGGGCTGGATCCTGTACCAAAAGGGGCGCGTGCTGCTCAGCGCCGACCGGGTCGACGAAGCGGTCGCGATGTTCTATTCGGCGCTCGAAGAGCCATCGCGCATTGCCTCGCTGCCGTCGCTGTGCTACGAGCGGCTGGGGTTCGTCGAGCTGTTCGAAAAGCGCGACCCGGCGGCGGCGCTGGCCTTCTTCAACCGCGCGATCGAGGCCTATCCGCCGCACGAGAACACCGGCTGGCTGGTGCAGCTTCACATTCTGCGGAGCAGGGCGCTGCGCGAGCAGAAAGATTATGTCGCGGCGTTGCAGGCCGCGCGGCAGGCCCTGCGCGAGGTCGATGCCAGCGCGCCAGATTACCGGCTGGCCTATTCCGAGGCGCACCTGGCCGTTGGCGAAGCGCTGGCCCATTTCCGCACGCGCGAGGAAGACGCGATCGATCATCTGGTGCGTTTCTTGCAGCTCAGCCGGCGGCCGCTGGGCGTGGACGTAACCTGGAGCCGGGTGTACGAGACGATCGGCGCTCTTTCGCTGCGGCTGGGGCGCTACACCGCCGCGGCAGAAGCGTTCAGCACGGCGTTGGCCTACAACCCCTATAACCCCCTGGCAGCAACGCTTGAGCTTCAAATCGCCCAGGCTTGCTACGACGCCGGCGATTATGGGCGTGCGATCGAAACCCTGGAGCGCGTGTGGGCTGCGGCGGACGCAGATGGCGAGATGATTCTGGATCACCGCGTCTTCAGCCTGCTCGGTGATAGCTATGCCGCGACCGGGCAGTACGCACGCGCCGGTGAGATGTACGCACACGCGCTGGCGCTGGTCCCTGCCGAGGGGCCAGAGCGGGCCGCGCTGGTTCGCGCTCGCGATCTTGCGCTGGCACGCACGCACCCGCAGCAGGCGATGGACAACGGCACGGCACGCCGCTAAAATGGGCGAACGGACTCGCGCTTGTTTAGGTTGGATATCGGATACAGGTGTTAACGAGGTAGCATGGCGGATTTTGAACGCGTTATCGTGATTGGCGGAGGGTTGGCCGGTTCTGAGGCGGCCTGGCAGCTGGCTGAGCGCGGTGTGCCGGTCAGGCTCTATGAGATGCGCCCGCTGCGCTCTACGCCCGCGCACGTCACCGGCTGGCTGAGCGAGCTGGTTTGCAGCAATTCGCTTGGCTCGGACCTGCCGGATCGCGCGCCGGGCGTGCTGAAGGCCGAGCTGCGGCGCCTGGGTTCGCTGCTGCTGCGCTGCGCGGAAGCGGCGGCAGTTCCGGCCGGGGGCGCGCTGGCCGTGGACCGCGAGGTGTTCGCGCGCAGCGTCACCGAGCATATCGCCGCGCACCCGCTCATCGAGGTCGTGCGCGAGGAAGTCACCGCAATCCCGGATGAGCCGACCATCATCGCGACAGGCCCGCTGACCGCACCCTCGCTGGCGGCAGAGATCGCCGCGTTGGTGGGTGAGGAGCACCTCTACTTCTACGATGCTATCGCGCCGATGGTTGACGCCGAGACGATCAACATGGACATCGCGTTCCGCGCCAGCCGCTACGGGCGCGGTGAGGATGAGGGTGGCGATTACATCAACTGCCCGATGACGCGCGACGAGTACGAAAGATTCGTGGACGCGCTTCTGACGGCGGAGCGGATCGACCTGCGCGATTTCGAGCGCGACGATCCGCAGTTCTTCGAGGGTTGCCTGCCGATTGAGCAGTTGGCGGCGCGCGGGCGCGAGGCCCTGGCGTTTGGCCCAATGCGCCCGGTGGGGCTGCGCGATCCGCGCACCGGGCGGCGGCCCTATGCCGTCGTGCAGCTCCGCCAGGACAACCTGGCCGGGACGCTCTACAACATCGTCGGTTTCCAGACCAACCTGCGCTGGGGTGAGCAGAAGCGCGTCCTGCGCCTGATCCCGGGGCTGGAAAACGCCGAGTTCCCGCGCTACGGGCAAATGCACCGCAATACGTTCATCAACGCGCCGCTCCACTTGCGCCCGACGCTTCAGTTTCGGCGGCGCGACACCCTCTTCTTTGCAGGCCAGATCACCGGCGTGGAAGGGTATGTCGGCAATATCGGCACCGGTCTGCTGGCCGGCATCAACCTGGCGCGCCTGGTCGCCGGCTGCGAGCCGTGGGTGCTGCCGCGCGAGACGATGCTCGGCGCGCTGTGCTACTATGTCACACACGCCGAGCCGGGCGAGTTCCAGCCGATGAAAGCGAACTTTGGCATTTTGCCCCCGCTGGATGCACCCCCACGCAGCAAGCGCGACCGCCAGCGGGGCTATGCCGAGCGCGCTGCCGCCGCGCTGGAAGCGTTTTTGGCCGCGCAGGACGAGCAGACATGCATCATGCCGGGCGAAAGGATTGGCTCCCATTAACGCCGAAACGCCTGCTTCAAACGCCCGCCGGGCATTTCTGGTCGGAGTCGAGGTCAGGGGCAGTCGCCCGCAGTTTACCGTCGAAGACTCGGTCGACGAGCTGGCGCTGCTGGCTCAGACCGCAGGGCTTGAGGTGTGCGGCCGGGCTGTGCAGCGCGTTGCTCAGATCGACCCGGCAACGTTCATCGGCGCGGGTAAGCTCGAAGAGGTCATCGAGCAGGTAGCCGTGTTGGGCGCGGACGTCGTAATCTTTGACGACGAGCTTTCGCCCCGCCACCAGCGCGAGCTGGAAAAGCGACTGGGCGAGGGCGTGCAGGTGCTCGATCGCTCGGCGCTGATCCTCGACATCTTCGCGCAGCACGCGCGCACCCGCGAAGGCGCGCTGCAAGTCGAGCTGGCGCAGTACGAGTACCGCCTGCCGCGCCTGACCCGTCAGTGGACTCACCTGGCGCGGCAGGCGGGTGGCGGCGCGGCACGTGGCGGCGCGGCAGGCGTCGGGCTGCGCGGCCCCGGTGAGACTCAGCTTGAAGTCGACCGGCGCGATATCCGCCGGCGCATCGCCCGGTTGAAGGAAGAGCTGGAAGCGGTGCGGGCACACCGCCAGCGGCACCGCCTGCAGCGCGCGCGGGCCGGCATGCCGACCGTGGCGCTGGTCGGATACACCAATGCGGGCAAATCGACCCTGCTCAATGCGCTGTCTGGCGCGGATGTATACGTCGCCGACCAGCTTTTCGCGACGCTCGATCCGACGACCCGCCGCGTTGAGCTGCCCAGCGGCCGGATCGTGCTGCTGTCGGACACGGTCGGGTTTATTCAGAAGCTGCCGGTGACGCTGGTCGCCGCATTCCGCGCCACGCTCGAGGAAGTAGTCGAAGCGGATTTGCTGCTGCATGTGGTCGACATCAGCGGCCCGCACGCGTGGGACCAGATCGACGTTGTCGAGGATACGCTGGCCGAGCTTGAAGCGTCGCGAATTCCCAAAATCCTGGTTCTGAATAAGATCGATCGGGGAGACCAGGCGCTGCCAAAGGAGCTGGACGACCTGGGATATCGCGCTGTGGTGCGGACCTCGGCCACACAGGGTAGGGGGCTTGACGAGTTGCTGGAAGCGATCGGCACGTGCCTGCGCGACGCGCTGATCCCGCTGACCGTCCTGATCCCGTACACCCAGGGCGAACTGCTGGCCGCCGTGCACGAGAACGGCGTCGTGCAGAGTGAGCGCCATACCGAACACGG
This sequence comes from Thermoflexus sp., assembly GCA_020724465.1. Classification (GTDB taxonomy): domain Bacteria; phylum Chloroflexota; class Anaerolineae; order Aggregatilineales; family Aggregatilineaceae; genus DYGX01. The sequence continues at coordinate 176,595 of DYGX01000001.1, read as the reverse complement.
CGTCAGGCTCCGTGTGCTCGTTCCGCCGCGTCTGGCCGGGCGCCTGGAAGCATATCAGACGTCCTGAAGCGCAAGCTTTAATTGTAAGTTCTGTTCTTGCTAATAGTTTTGTGATTCAGAAAGCGCGCTGCGGCTATGTTTCGACCTCTGCTGAACCGCCTGGACTCCTCACCGCGCCTTAGCCGGCGCATCGATCGCATCTCGTCGATGATGGCGACGCAGCGCGGGCTGCTGCTGATCATCGGGACGGGGCTGGTACTGCTTAGCCTGCTGGCACACGGCGCCGTCGTGATTATGCTTGTCACCTATTACAACCTCTCCGCAGGGCTATACTGGCTGTGTCTGCCGGCGGCGCTGTTTCACCTGGGCGTCTTGAGCGGATTCGTCGGCCTGATGCTGGCGACGCCGCTCGGCCAGGGCTACCGAGACAAATAGACCTATTCCTCATCTTCGGGACGCGGCAAGCCGATCTGTCGTGTCGCATCGTCGACGCGGAGCGGGTCGGTGTGCGCGTAGTAGACGCGGGTTGTCTCGACCGACCGATGTCCCAGATAGTCCTGCACCACATCGAGCGGTGTTCCGGCGTTGATCAGTTGGGTGGCGCGCCAGTGCCGGAAATCGTGCGGTGAGATGCTCTTCAAGCCGAGCGCGCGCGCAGCCCGCTGCACAACCCGCCAGGCGATTACGCGGCTCATGCGGTTGCCGTCAAAGCGAGGATCGTGGCTGACGAAAAGCGGCGCGCGGCCGCTGATGGACGCGCGTAGATCCGCACCCCGTGCGTCCAGATACGCTTTGATCGCCGGCAGAGCATGCAGGAAGCGAAGCTGGTAGGTGTGCCCGCCTTTGGCTCTGACCTCAACGCGCAGCACCTCGCCGCGCTCCAGGTAGCGGATCGGAAAGTCACTGACATCCAGGCTGAGGATCTCGCTGATGCGACCGCCGGTTTCGGCCAGCGCGTGCAGCAGGGCGCGGTTGCGCAGGCGTGTCAGCTCCCAGCGGCGCACGCGCTCGGGATCAACGTCGGGCTTGTCGAGGTGCAGCGGGCGGCGTAGATGATCGAAGTAGTAAATCAATTCTTCGATGTGATCGGGCGGCTGCGGCGGTCCGCTGCGCCGCGAGCGGCTGCGCAGTTCGTCGCGCACAATGCGCCGGGCTTTCGCCAGCCGGAAATCCGCCGGCAGCCAGCCGTGGTCATCCATGAACTGGAACCAGTTCTGGACGCCCGCCAGCCGCAGCTCCACCGTGGAGACTTTGTACGGGCGCTTGTCTCCGGGCTGGCGCGACGGCGCAGAGAGCATCCATTCGGCGAAATGCAGGAAGATGGGCGCATCCTCGGCGCTGAGCGCGCTCAGCGCCGTGTCGTCCGGCGCGAGCGCCACAAACCCATGAATCGGCAACCGCCCGCGCTGCGACGGATCGCCCAGAAAATCCAGAAACAACTCGATCGAACGGCGGTAGGCAGCGATCGTATTCTCGGCTTTGAGTGTGGCGCGCTGGAGATAGGCATCGCGCGCTGCGCCAAAGGTGCGGTCGCCGTGTTGGGCGAGCAGGTGCAGGATGTGCTCGACGGCTTTTTGCGGGGCTGTCAGCGCGGTGAGGTCCACAATCGACAGGTTGCGCACAAATTCGGGCTGGTCCGGAAGGTGAGCGATCTGAAGTGGGATAATTCGCTTGTGGTGGCGCTGAGCCAGTGCCACGACAGAGCCAAGAAGCTGCCAGGTGGCGGCGTGCGGGCTGAGGACAGGCAGCACCACACGACAAGCACGAACAGCGTGTTCGATTACGTCAGCATTGTCGGCATAGAGCAGAAACTGACTGGAATATCCCGCGCGTTGCAGCTCGCGATGGAGCCAGTCGGCAAAGGGTGAATCCTTGGGAGCGGCAGCGATGAGGATCTGCATCGGCATCTTTTATCGCTCATGCAAGATAATGATACATTTCCTTACTTATGTTACATCTATTCATCTCGGCGTGCAAATCTCTATCGCGCAGGCTCTCGATCCCAGAGGCCATCTGCAGGCAATCTTTCCCCTGCTCCCTGCCCCGGCTGTGGTCCGACCGCCGGTTTCGTCGGCGCAACGGCTATCTTGCGATGCTCGCGCCCGGCTTGTGCGGATTTAGGCTGAATCGATGCGGCGCACACGTGACCGGTGACCCTGCCCAGATGATGTCATGGATATGATAAGAGCACTGAATGTTAGCAGTTGTATGACGAGATGTTTCTCAAGCGTTTGAATCCGGCGCAGAGTTCGAATCGCGCGCCGGTGCCTGCCAGATTCGCTCCGGCTGGCCGGCCTCGTGATTGGCGGCACGCGCGGCCACAAACAGCCAATCGGACAGGCGGTTCAGATAGCGTAGCGCCTCGGGGTTGACCGCTTCGTGTTCCTGTTCCTGAAGCGCCACCAGCCACCGCTCTGCGCGCCGGCAGACGACCCGCGCCTGGTGCAGAAACGCTCCACCCGGCGACCCGCCCGGCAGGATGAAATTGCGCAGTTCCGGCAGTGCCGCCTGCCACACGTCGATCTCGTGTTCCAGACGGGCCGTCATTTCGGCGGAAACGCGCACCAACCATTTCGGCTGCGCGTCGAGCGGCGTCGCCAGATCGGCGCCGAGAACGAACAGCTCGCCCTGGACGCGCTCCAATGGTCCCGCGACCGATCCCCCTACCCCGACCGACGCGGCCAGCCCCAGCACGGCGTTCAGCTCATCAACTGTACCGTAGGCATGCAGCCGGAGATGGCTCTTGCTGATCCGCCCCCCGGCAAACAGGCTGGTCTGTCCCTCGTCACCGCTGCGTGTGTAGATTTTCATGCTGGCTCCTCAATTTCCGGCTCGCTCAAGATCGGCAGGCGGACCTGCATGGTGGTGCCCCGCTGGGGCGCGCTTTCCAGCGAGATCGTGCCGTGATGCGCACGGACAATGGCGCTGACCAGGCTCAGGCCCAGGCCGGATCCGGTGGCATGCGCGGCGGCGGGATGCGGCGAGCGGTAGAAACGGTCGAAGACGCGCGCCTGCTCGTCCGGCGCGATCCCGATGCCCGTATCGCTGACCGTAATCTCGACGCAGCGGCCCTCGTCGCGCGCGCGCACTACCACGCGCCCCCCGGCGGGCGTGAACTTAATCGCATTATCGACCAGATTCGCCACAGCCTGCCCAAGCTGTTGAGCGTCGCCCAGTACAGGCGACACCGGGCTTTCGATCTCAAGTTGCAGCGCCAGAGACTTGGCGCGCGCCTGGCTCTCCATTTCGGCGACCACGCGGCGGACGACCTCGTCCAGCGCGCATGGCTCCATCGACGGCTGGCCGGATTGGACGCGCTCCAGGTTGAGAATCCCGCTGATGATGCGGTACATGCGGTTGAGTTGCACCCAGATCGTGTCGATGTACTGCCGCATGTCGTCCGTGAATAGCGTCCGCCCGTCTTCCGTCAGCAGTTCTAGATAGCTCATGGCGGCTTGCAGCGGGTTCTTGAGGTCGTGGCTGGTCATCTGGATCATCTGGCTTTTGAGGCGGTCCAGCTCTTTAAGCTGTGTCACATCGTTGAGCACGGCCACCCACCCCACCGTGCGCGGCTTGTTGATCTCGGCCACGTGACAGAGATAAGTGCGATCGGCGACAGTCAGTTCGTAGATGTATGCACCCTGGCGGCGCAGGGAACGCAGGGCCTGGCGGCGGTCGGGGGGCAGAAAGCGCCGCGGAGCAATTTCTGTCAGCGGACGCCCCACCGGGTCGCCGTTGTGAACATTGAGCAGGCCTACCGCCGCCGGATTCGCGAGTAGCACGCGCAGGCTGCGATCGACGGCGATCACCGGGTTTTCAGTGCTGGTCAGCACCGTCTCAAGCTGGTTCATGGCGCTTGCCAGATCCGACGACAGCTCGCGCTCTGCCTCGAACAGGCGGCTGTTGGTGATGGCAACCGCTGCCTGCGGGCCGAGCAGCTCCAGCAGATGCATGTCCTCGCGGTTGAACAGGCGACCCTGCCTTCCACGCGCCACCAGCAACACCCCGACTACTTCGTCGGCGAACATCAGCGGCGCGGCGATCACCGCCCCAAAAGCTTTGCCGGCCCACGGCATATCCTGGGCGCCGCGCCAGTCCGCGTGATAGTTGTCCACGCGCCGCCCGCGCCGTTCCAGGGCGACCGTCCCCACCACCGCCTGCCCCAGTGGGATTTCGATGCCGACATACTGCTCGGGCAGGTTATGGACGGCAGCGAGCTTGAGCGTTCCGCCGTGCTTCAGGTAGATCGCCCCGCCGTCGGCTTCCAGCAGCGCGACCGCCTGCGCGGTGATGGTGGCGAGCGTTTCCTGCAGGCGCAGCCGGCTCGTGATCGCGATGCCGACGTCCCGCACTGCCTCAAGCTGCTTGGCCCGGCCCAACAGCGGAATCATGATCTGGTGACGCACGACTGCGTAACTGATCACCAGGGTCGCCAGCGCGCTGATTTCTTCCGGGATGCCGAGCGTCCGAAAGCGAGGGCTGAGCAGGCTTAGAAGCTGGCCGGTCGCAAAGAGCAGGATCCCGGCCACCAGCGCGGGGGCGCGCACACGCTTGCGGTTGCGCCAGATCACGGCGATGGTCGCGAGTTGAAATGTCAGGTAGAGCACAGTGCTGGGCCGGTCGAAACGGTAGTCGAGAGCCCGTGTGGCCGTGACGGTGTAACTGTGCGGCGTTTGCGCCATCCACAGCAGCAGTTGATAGGTCAGAATCAGCGCCAGGCCGGCCAGCGCGAAGCTCCGAAACCAGCGGGCACGCACGCCGCCGACCACCGCGCTGTAGGTGTAAAGCGTGATCGACGACGCGCTGAACCCGATATCCAGCAGGCGCAGTCCGGTCTGGATCAGGCTTTCGCTGGCGCCAACAAAGACGGCGGCACGTGCCAGCAGCGACCCCGCCGCCCAAACCAGCGCGGAGAACAGAAAAAGGGCAAAGAAGCGGTTGGCAGTGCTGCGCGGGTCCTGCCACACCACCAGGATCAGCAGGCCGAGCGCCAGCGCGAGGGTCAGGCTGTTGAAGAGCAGCGCGAGATTGTTGGTGATCATGGACAGGCGCGGGCGCCAGCGCTGAGCCTAGATGTTAGGCTGCTTTTCGAACCGGTAGCCAACCCGGTGTTCCGTCAGGATATAGATCGGATTGGCCGGGTCGGGTTCGATTTTGCGACGAAGCTGGCTGATATACACACGCGGGTAATAGACGTCATCGGCATATTCCGGCCCCCAAACCTGCTCCAGCAGTTCGCGCTGGGGCACAACACGCCCCGCGTTTTCATGGAGTACTACCAAGAGCTTGAACTCCGTCGGCGTCAGGTGGACCTTCTGGTTGTCGACAAACACGTGCCGGCGCTGCAGATCGATGCAGAGATAGCCATCGTTATAGCCCGTTTCCGCCTCGGTGGCGGTCATCTGCGCACGGCGCAGCAGTGCCTGGACCCGCGCCACAAACTCGTTGAGCCGGATGGGCTTGACCAGGTATTCGTCAGCGCCGGCGTTTAATCCTTCGACAATGTCGTTCTCGGTGATCGCCTGCGCGGAGAGCATCATCACCGGCGTCTCGGCGATCTCGCGAATGCGCTGGCAGACGGTCAGCCCATCCATCTCGGGCATAACGATGTCGAGAACGACCAGATCGGGGCGCTCGGCGTGGAACGCGCGCAGCCCTTCCAGCCCGCTGCCGGCCAGGGTGACATGAAAGCCTTCTCGCTGGAGCTTGCGCCCCAGTGCGTCACGGATGGCGATCTCATCGTCAACGATCAGGACTTTGGCAGGCATGGCTATCCCCCTACCCTATTCACCGACAGTGTGCAGCAGCCGCTCGACTTCGGCCCCGGTTGGCAGGGATGGTTGGGCGCCGAGCTTGGTGGCTGCCAGGGCACCACATGCATTGGCATAGCGCACAGCGTCGACCAGATCAGCGCCGCGCGCCAGAGCCACTGCCAGCCCGGCGTTGAACGCATCCCCGGCCGCCGTCGTGTCGACCGCGCGCACCTCGAACGCGGGCACACGTATCCAGCCGCCGGAGTCCGCGACGAGCGCGCCTTCGGCGCCCAGCGTGATCACCACGGCGGGAGGTCCCAGCTTGAGCGCCGTGTGCGCCAGCTCAGCGTCTGGCAGCGCCTGGACTTCAGCTTCAGACAGGCGCATCATCTGTGCCAGCTCGATCCGGTTGGGCGTAATGATGTCAATTTCGCGCAGCAACTCGTCTGGCAGGCGCTGGGCGGGCGCCGGGTTCAGCACCACGCGCAGATTGTGCCTGTGCGCCAGCCGCGCCGCTGCGATTGACGTCTCCAGCGGGACCTCAAGCTGCAACACCAACACATCCGCGCCCTGGAAGGCCGGCTCGGCTTGCGCCACGTCGTCCGGCGTCAGAGTCATGTTGGCGCCCGATGCGACGATAATCGTGTTCTCGCCATCGGCGGCGACGGCGATCAGAGCGATTCCGGTCGGTGTCTCCGGCGTGATGTTGACATACCGGGTGTCGATCCCTTCCCTCGCGTAGGCGGCCAGGCACTGCTGGCCGAAGGCATCGTCGCCCACCCGCGCGACGAAGGTCACTGCTGCTCCAAGCCGGGCTGCTCCAACAGCCTGGTTGGCGCCTTTGCCGCCCATAGCCGTCATGAACCCACTGCCCAGAACCGTCTCCCCCGGCTCCGGCAAGTGCGGCGTCTGAGCCACCAGATCGACATTAGCGCTGCCAACGACAACAATCCGGGCCATGAATTCCTCGCTTGCGTGTGCGACCGATCGCGAGCGCCTCAGGGCGCCGCTTCCGCTTATTATCTTACTCGATTCCATTTTTCGCGCAGCAACGCCCACCGGTGCGGTGGCCGGCCCTGGGAACAAAACAGAGAGCGCCCCCTGCTTTGGAGGCTGCTCTCTGTTGGCTGTGTGATTGCAGCAGCGATCAGTGCGCGGGCTGCTCTCCGCCGACCGACGCTTTCAGCAGATTGCGCAGCACGGCGTGCAAGATGCCGCCGTTGCGGTAGTAGCTGACCTCGACGAGCGTGTCCAGCCGCGAAATGACCTGGAAGGTTTTCACCGTGCCATCTGGCGCGGTGGCGCGCACGGTCAGCGTCTGGCCGGGCCGCAGGTCCTCACCCAACTCGATGTCGTAGACCTCGCGGCCGGTCAGTCCCAGCTCGCGGGGTGTCTCGCCGGGGCGGAACTGCAGCGGCAGAATACCCATGCCGATCAGGTTGCTGCGGTGAATACGCTCGAAGCTCTCGGCGATCACCGCGCGCACGCCGAGCAGCAGCGGGCCTTTGGCCGCCCAGTCGCGCGAGCTGCCCGTGCCATATTCTTTGCCCGCGATCACGATCAGCGGCGTGCCCTCGGCTTTGTAGCGCTCGGCGGCGTCGAACACACTCATCTGCTCGCCGCTGGGCAGGTGGATCGTCACGCCGCCTTCGGTGCCGGGCAGCAGCAGATTCTTGATGCGGATATTGGCGAAGGTGCCCCGCACCATCACCTGATCGTTGCCGCGTCGCGCGCCGTACGAGTTGAAGTCGCGCGGTTCGACGCCGCGCTCCATCAGATAGCGGGCGGCCGGGCTGTTGAGCGCGATCGATCCGGCGGGCGAGATGTGGTCGGTGGTGACCGAGTCGCCGAGCATGATCAGCACCCGCGCGCCCGAGATCGAGCGTGGCGGCTCGGCTTCCAGCGGCATATTGATGAAAAACGGCGGTTCCTGGATATACGTGGACTCCGGATTCCAGTCGTATACTTCACTGCCGCTGACGGGAATGGCGTTCCACATTTCGTTGCCGTCGTAGACGTTGCTGTACTGCTCGCGGAACATCTCCGGCCTGAGCGCCTCGGCAATTGTATCGGCGATTTCGCGCTGGCTGGGCCAGATGTCGCGCAGGTAGACGGGGTTGCCGTCGCGATCGTAACCGAGCGGCTCGTTGACCAGGTCGATGTCGACTGTGCCGGCAAGCGCGTAGGCGACCACGAGCGGCGGCGAAGCCAGGTAGTTCGCCTGCAGGTGCGGGTTGATGCGCCCTTCGAAGTTGCGGTTGCCGCTCAGGACACTGGCCGCGACGAGATCGTATTCCTCGATGGCCTGGGCGATAGCCTCGGGCAGCGGGCCGCTGTTGCCAATGCAGGTGGTGCAGCCATAGCCTACCACGTAGAACCCCAGCGCTTCCAGATAGGGCAGCAGGCCGGCTTCGGTCAGATAAGTGGTCACGACCTTTGATCCGGGCGCCAGGCTGGTCTTGACGTAGGGCGGGACCTTCAGGCCCTTCTCGACGGCCTTCTTCGCCAGCAGGCCCGCGGCGACCATCACCGACGGGTTCGATGTGTTCGTGCAGCTTGTGATGGCTGCAATCGCGACCGAGCCGTGAGATAGTTCGACGTTCTCGCGATGGCCGTTGCGCCCCAGCTCAATCGTGGCGCGGCGTTTGAGCTGCCGCTTATCCAGCGCGTAGCCTCGCTCGCTGGTGGGCGCCGTCAGGGCGGCCTCGAAAGCACGCTTGACGTTCTCCAGGTCAATGCGGTCCTGCGGGCGCTTCGGCCCGGCTACGCTGGGCTTGACCGTGCTCATATCCAGCTCCAGCGTGTCGGTGAAGAGCGGATCCGGGGTGTCGTCGGTGCGGAACATGCCCTGCAGCTTGGTGTACTGCTCGACCAGATCGACGAGTTGGGGATCGCGCCCGGTGTAGCGAAGATAGCGCAGCGACTCGGCATCCATCGGGAAGAAGCCGATCGTCGCGCCGTACTCCGGCGCCATGTTGCCGATGGTTGCCCGGTCGGCCAGCCCAAGCGTGCTCAGCCCTTCGCCGTAGAACTCGACGAACTTGCCGACAACGCCCTTCTTGCGCAGCATTTCGGTTACGACGAGCACCAGATCGGTCGCGGTCGCGCCTTCCGGCAGGCGACCGGTCAGCTTGAACCCGATCACCTCAGGCATCAACATGTAAATCGGCTGGCCGAGCATGACGGCTTCGGCTTCGATCCCGCCGACGCCCCAGCCGAGGATTCCCAGACCGTTGATCATCGTGGTGTGCGAATCGGTCCCGACCAGGCTGTCGGGGTAGACGACCGCCTCGCCGTCTTCCTCGTCGACGAAAACACCGCGCGCCAGGAATTCCAGATTGACCTGATGGACGATCCCCGTTGCCGGCGGCACGACCCGGAAGTTCTTGAACGCGCTCTGCCCCCAGCGCAGGAACTCGTAACGCTCGCGGTTGCGCTCGAACTCGCGCTCCGCGTTGATCATCAGCGCAGCCGCCGATCCGAAGACATCGACCTGCACCGAGTGGTCGATCACCAGGTCGACCGGGATCGACGGCTGGATCTGGCTTGGGTCGCCACCCATGCGCTTCATGGCCGAGCGCAGCGCCGCCAGATCAACCAGCGAGGGGACGCCGGTAAAGTCCTGCAGGATGACGCGCGCCGGCTTGAAGGGGATCTCCTGCGGCTTGTCTATCGTGGGTGACCACTGCGCCAGCCGCACCACGTCGTCATCGGTGATCTCGAAGCCGTTGTTGTTGCGCAGAGCGGACTCGAGCATGGTTTTGATCGAAAACGGCAGGCGCGAGATCTGGCCGATGCCCTGTTCTTCGAGAGCGGCCAGACGGTAATAGTGATAGCGACGGCCGTCCGGCCCGGTGAACGCAGCGCGTGCTCCAAACGTGTCTCGGGGAGTCTGCTTGCTCATTATACTCCTTTCTGTCCGCGCGATGCGGGGCGGAAGATGGTGGGGTCTCAGGGTTCTGGTTTTAAACAATATGAATATTATACCAATCCGGGCGGTCGGCGGGCAGGCAGAATTGACCCCGCGTCTTTGTGCGGGCGCACGCTTTAACCTTGCCACTTCCTCAACGCTTGCATATAATTGACCTCTGCCGATTGCCTGGCAAACCGCGACTCTGCCGCGTCCTATCAACCGCGACTAGTGTGCTAAGGAAAGACTTTGCAGCTCTATCAAGTCGATTCCGAGCAGTACTGGACCGAGAGTTTCTCGATCACGGACAGTGACATCGAGTTCGTGTTCAATCTCTTCCTCGAGGAAGAGAAGCCTCTATCGAGCCGCGAGATCGCGCGGCGGTTGATCCAGCACCGCGTTGAACAAGAGATTCAGCAGTTGCGCCGGCAGATCGAGCGCGGCGCGATCTACCAGCCGCGCAACACGTACTCGGTGGGCCAGGTCCTCGTTTTCCCGGCGTTGAATTACCGGCACGGTGAGGTGATCGCAGAGCGGCCCGGCTACAATCCGGAGCACGGCGAATTCACCGTGCTGAAAGTGCAGTTCGCGCCGGGCAAGGTGCGCGAATTCGCCAGCGCGCTCCAGACGCCGCACGCTCTGAATATCGACGCGCCAACCGACCTGGCGGTGCCGTCCGTCGATGTTGATACGTTGTTCGAGCAGTACGGCGACGATATCGCGTATCTGCTGGAGCAGCGCCTGGAACAAGAGGAAGACGCCGTCTATTTCGCGGGGCGCTGGTTCCTGCGCTCGCTGCTGGTGGATGTTGGCCTGGCGAATCGGAACCTGGCCGAGGCCGTGCTGGTGGTGCACAACGGCGGCCCGCTGGCAACGGCGGAGATTATGCGCGAGCTGGACCTGCCCGCGGAAGTCAATCCCCGGCTGCAGGCTTTCTCGCTGGATTACGCGCTGTTCCACGACGAGCGATTCGACGAGGTTGGTCCGGCGGGCCAGGTGCTGTGGTTCCTCAAAGAGCTGGAACCGGAAGGTGTTACAACCGTCCCGCAGCATCTGCGCTATGTGCCGATCGATTACGATCGCAGCCTGCTGACCGATGAGCTGCTCGCGCTCGAGCAAGAGATCGACGATGAGCTGTCAAATCTGCGCACGCCGCCCAAAACCGACGGGCCGGTGACGATCAGCCTGAATTTCCCGCACCGCCGCGCCGGGACATTGCCGCTGAACTCGCAGCTTCGCCAGTTGTTCCCCACAGCCTACGAAGCGCCGCGTGTGCTGGTGGTTCTGATCGACGGGCAGACTGGCGAGGAAATGAACGGCTGGGTCGTGCGCGAGCATCGCTACGTATACGGGCTGAGCGATTTCTACCGGCGCCACAAGCTGCCCGTTGGCGCGTACATTACCGTCGAGCGGACGGACGATCCGGCGCGCGTGATGGTGAACTTCCGGGGCTATCGCCCGCGCACCGAATGGATTCGGCTGGCTTACGTGGGCGATGATAACCGCCTTCGTCTGGACAGCCAGAAACGGTTGATCGGCGCGGAGTACGATGAGTTGATGGCGCTGGGCGCGGAAGATCTGAAGGCGATTGATTCGATCTGGATGGATCCGGCTAACCCGCGCGAACCGCTGCACGAGACGATACGCCACCTGATGGGCGCCCTGGCCCGGCTCAGCCCGCAGCGCACCGTGCACGCCAAGACGCTCTACAGCGTGGTGAACGTGGTGCGGCGCTGCCCGCCGGGGCCGATCTTTGCGGCGCTGGTCGCCCACCCGGAGTTTGAGCACGTAGGTGGTCCGTATTGGCGCCTGGGTTAGCCGGCATCAAGGGAAGGATGACCTGTGGCAGTCCCACCCGGCACAACCAGCAAACGCATAAAGCCGACCCTTGAGACGCGCTTTCATATTGATTACGACTGGTGGGAACGGGAAGGCCAGGATCTGCGCGTTTATCTATTGAGCCACCTGGATCCCGCGCAGCGCGACTTTTTCGCCGCAAACCGCGACATCGAGGAAATTGACTGGATCGACCCGGCTACAGGCGAGGTGACGCGGGTCGACGCGCTGCAGCGCGCGCTGATGGAAGCCAGCCAGCAGCCCGATTTCATCAGTCACCGGACGTCGCTGGTCGATGCGGTGTTCCGGGTCTTTCTGGCGAATAATAACACCCCCCTCACCCCAGTCGAGTTGGGCAAGATCACCGGGCGCGACCCGCGCACCATTTTGCGGACGCTATCCGGCACGACGGTCTACAAAGGGCTGCGGCCTGTCTCCGACGAGGATGAGTGAGCAACCGCGCGAGTCGCGCTTGACGCGCCCGGATTGCCTCTTTACAATGGTCAGCGCGATGCCCCTGTAGCTCAGCTGGACAGAGCAGCCGCCTTCTAAGCGGAAGGTCGCGGGTTCGAATCCCTCCAGGGGCGCAGGCAAACGACACGCCCACCAGATCCGGTGGGCGTCGTTCGTTGTCGCTCTACGCCGCACTCAGGACATGATGGCGGCGTACAATTCCTGGGTTTCTTTCTCCGGAACCATGCCTTCTGCTTTCAGCCGGTCGACGAGCTTCTGATAGTGCGCGGCGGCTTCACTGCGGCGACCCAGGTCAGCATAGAGCTGCATGATCTGGCGGTGGATTGGCTCGTAGCGATCGTTTTCGCTGACCGCGCGAAGCAGCAGGCCGAGCGCGTTCTCCTGGCGCCCTTCTTCCAGGCGAATGCGTGCCATCTCGCTCAGCGCCTCGAGGTAGCCCGTCTGGTAGTTGCGGCGGCGCTCCACGATCCACTTGTCGTTGTGCCCCTGCAAGAACGGGCCGCGATACAGATCGATCGCCTCCTGCCACTTGGCGGCTTTGTCCACGGTCTCTGGCGCGCGGGCCTGGACCAGCGCGCCGACAAAAGCCATGATGTCGTAGTAGATCGACACGGCTGGATTGACGCGATAGTAGCCGTCCTCGTGGACCAGCACGTCGAAGTCCAGCGCCTTGTGCAGGCGGCGCTTGGTCACATGAAAGACGTTGACGGCCTGATCGTTGTCGAGGTCCGGCCAGAACGCCTGGCAAATCTCGGAACGGGTGACAACCGGGCGGTCCAGCGCGAAGAAGAACAGCAGGCGCGGCAGGTGTCCTTCCCAGGTCTCGACCGGTTCGCCATTCAGCAGGACATAGCCAGGCCCGAGGGCGAACACTTCGAGCTTTGTCTCGCTGTCTTCTGTGCGCATGCCGTAGAAATCGCTGGAGACGATCTGATCATCCAGCAGAATGACCGCTTTGTGCTGGGCAATCAGAGACACCCAGGGGAGCCGCGGCAGGGTGCGGCTGTTGATGACAAGCTGTGTGGTGGGGGGCAAGCGCAGGATCGCCTGCTCGACGAACGCCTGAATGTCGTCTGCGCTGTCGGTGCGGTCGTACTCATCGAAGATGAACAGGAACGGCTCGTCGCTCAGCTCCGCCACATCGGCGACGAATGCCTCAAGCAGAGCGTCGTTGCTTGCCTGCGTCTCAAAATGGATCTGGTTGAGGTGGCGCCCAAAGGTCGGGTGCTGATTCGCCAGATCGTGCGTGATGCTGGATAGAAACGCGCGCACGTTGACGTCATCCGGTCCCATGGCGTAATAGAAGACACGCGTATCGGGATCGTTCATCAATTGCGCGACCAGCACCGAACGGTAGCGGCTGTGGGGGTGCAGCAGGACTACGCGCGCGTCGCGCGCCCGCTCTTTAAAGGTCTGGTAGGACGCTTCAATCAAGCTGTTCAGCTTCATAGCCCGTCCGTGCCTCGTGTAAAACCGCTGAATAGATACATCCTGAGTATAGACTAAGGGTGCTGATAAGGCAAGTGCTAAGCTGCAAGTATTTGCTGCTTACGGGCATGTGCGGCGCGCAATGTTTTGACAGCCCCCTTGCCTGGCACTACAATGATAGTCAGCTTTCGAGGCTATCAGCGAGTGAGCCGATGTTAAGAACCGTTCGTAATGCCACAGTACTTGGGTTGGGGTTGAGCGCCAGCGCCATTATTGGGTGGCTGCTGCTGCGCGAGTCCAAGCGCAGCAAAGACACGTCAACCGTGACGATCCGGTCGCAAGCGGGCAACGGGCCAACCGAAGCCATGCAGCCGATTGTGTTGCCCCGTGAGGCCCTCGAAGCCACGGCTGACGAGCAGGCTGGCTATGTGCCGCGTGCCGGTGCAGACGATTTCACGCAGATTCGGGGGATCGGGCCGCGTTTTGCCGAGGCGCTGTATCAGTGCGGCATCACCACGTTTGCCGCGCTGGCCAGCGAAACACCCGACAGCCTGGCAGAAAAGCTGGCTCCGTATGTGACCATCCGACCGCAGCGCATCCGCGATTTCGACTGGATCGGCCAGGCGAAGGCACGCGCTGCATCTGCCTGAAACCGCTGCCTACCTCATACCCTGGATGCTGATGCGAACTCCCACCGATGTTACGCTGAACCAGCGCACGGGCGAACTGATCATCACGTGGCCGGATGGGCGCGTGTGTCACTATCCGCTGGATCGCCTGCGTCTGGCGTGCCCGTGCGCCGAATGCCGCGGCGGGCACGAGCAGATGGGGCCTGCGTTCGACCCGCCGGATATCCTGCTCGTCGCGCCCACCCGTCCTTATCAGGTCGAGCAAGTCGTGCAGGTCGGCAATTACGCCTTGCAGTTCTTTTGGGACGACGGCCACCATGCCGGGATCTATACCTGGGACTATCTGTACCGCCTGTGCCCTGCGGAGCAGACTGATGCTTGAAGATCTGAGCGAGTACGGGTTTTGGGGGATCTCCGAACTCACTGAGCTGCGGCTGGAAGCACTCCAGCTTTTCGAGCAAGCGCTGGCCACCGGGGACGTAAGCGATCTGGTGCACTTCATCGAGCGCCACCTGGCCGAAGAACCGCCCCATCTGTTGCTGCTGCATGCGCTGGCCGAGGACCTTGAGCAGCGCCTGCTGACGCTGCGGACCCACCTTGCCGACGTGCGCGAGCGGGTGGTCCGGCTGCTTCAGGATGCCTATGGGGTTGATATCACGCCGCTGGCCCCCGATGACGGGCTGGAGCGCTATCACACGCTTCAGAGCGCCGCGATTATCGATCACGTCCTGGCGACCAATGCCGACGCGGCAGCTGATGTGACCCTGCTTCGCCATCTGGTCAGGGCGTCTTTGTCCAAGGCGGCCCAGTTGCAGGCGGACCTGCGCCTGACGGGGCAGGTGTTCGCGCTGCTGGACGACTGGCTGGCCGCAATCAAAGCCACAGCAGCCCGCCGCTATGGGCACTTTCCCCATGAGAGCGCGCCGCATCTCGACTGGCTGCATTAGCCCCACCAGGTTGGTGTTGCGCGGTCACGCGCACCGCTTCTCTCAAGCAGAATGAGGAATCTCATGAGCCGATCCTACGAGCGCTATCTCGATGAAATCTTGATCCCAGCGGAAACACTCCAGGCGCGCATCGCCGAGCTGGGGCAGCAGATCAGCGAAGATTATCGCGATACCAAGAATCTGCACCTGATCTGCGTGCTGAAGGGTGGTGTGATGTTCCTGGCCGACCTCACCCGCCACATCGATGTGCCGCACAGCATCGATTTCATGGCGATCTCCAGCTATGGCGCCGGGGTGCGCGAGTCATCGGGACGGGTGCGCATCGAGATGGACCTGAGTCACGATATTGCCGGCAAGAATGTGCTGATCGTCGAGGATATCGTGGACAGCGGCCACACCCTCGACTACATTATCAGTCTGCTCAGCACGCGCCAGCCAGCGAGCATCTCGGTCTGCGCGCTGCTGAGCAAGCCAAGCCGGCGCCAGGTGCCAATTACCCTCGACTATATTGGCTTTGAAATCCCCGATAAGTTCGTGTTCGGGTACGGCCTGGACCTGGACGAGCTGTTTCGCAACCTGCCGTTTGTCGGAGTCTGCAAGCCAGGGGTACAGGTCGGAGACGACTGCGCCTGATGGAGCCGCAGATTCCTTCCCGCCCGCTCTACTGGTCCCCGGCAGTTGAGGCAGTCTGTGCCGCCCTGCCCCCGGAAGCCGAAGTGTATCTGGTTGGTGGGGTTGTGCGAGACGCATACCTTCACCGGCCCATTCGCGATATCGACCTGGCGACGCCGGGCGATGGCGGCCCGGTGGCGCGTCGCATCGCGGATGCGCTCGGCGGAGATTATTACCCGCTGGACAGCGAGCGCGGTGTGGGCCGCGCGCTGATCCCCTGGGAAGGCGCGCAGATCATCGTTGATGTCGCGCGGTTTCGCGGGCCGGATCTGCTCAGCGATTTGCGCCTGCGCGATTTTACGGTCAACGCCATGGCCGTTGCCGCGACGGGCGACCGGACCGCGATCCTCGATCCGCTCGGCGGGCTGGCCGATCTTGACCGCAAGGTGCTGCGCCGCTGTTCTCCGGCTGCGATTGCCAGCGACCCGGTGCGCGGGCTGCGCGCGGTCCGCGCCAGTGTGGATTTTGGTCTGCGCATTGAGCGGGAAACGCTGGCGGATGTGCGCGCGCATGCGGCGCGGCTCGCCGAAACGTCGCCCGAGCGCATCCGCGACGAATTTTTGCAGCTTCTTGGCTCGAACAAGCCGGCTGCGGCCCTGGCGGCTGCACAGCGGCTCGGCCTGCTTGCGCCGATCATCCCCGAACTGGACGGCCTGGCTGCTATCCGGCAGGGTCCGCCGCACCAGTACAACGTCTGGCAGCATACGCTCCAGACAGTCGAGCGGCTCGACGCTCTGCTGCGGATATTGGGTCCGGCGCGCGATGTCCGTGATGCGGCCAACATCGGCTACGGAGCCGTGACTATCGCGCTGGCGCACCTTCGCCCGAAGCTGGCCGAGCACATCGGCAGAACGTGGGCCAATGGCCGGAGTCATCGCACATTGCTGCTGCTGGCGGCGCTGCTCCACGACACCGGCAAAGGCGAGACGCAAGAGATCGAGCCGGACGGCCGGATCCGGTTTCGCGGTCACGAGGTGATCAGCGAGCGAATTGCCGAGGAAACCGGCAAGCGCCTGCGTTTGAGCAACGACGAGATTGCGCGTTTGATGACCATCGTGGCCCACCATATGCGCCCGCACTGGCTGGCCGAAGTCCCGCAGTTGTCCGCGCGGGCGATGTACCGTTTCTGGCGGGATACCGGTCCCGCAGGGGTTGATGTGTGCCTGCTGGCGCTGGCCGACTATCTGGCGACGTACGGTGTCATGCTCGATCAAAACGCGTGGCTTGCCTATGTTGAGATGATCCAGCGCCTGCTGAACCGCTATTTCCTGGAATACGAAAGCGCGGTGGCGCCCCCGCCCCTGCTGACCGGCCACCACCTGATCCGCGAATTCCGGCTGGAGCCAGGGCCGCGTATCGGCGAGATACTTGAGCTGCTGCGGGAAGCGCAGATCGCTGGCGAGGTATCCAGCTATGAAGAGGCGCTAAACTGGGTTCAGCGCTTCATCGAGCGACCGGGTCAGAACTAGCCCCCTACTCCGCAGCGTCTTCGGGCTTGATGTGCTCGAAGAACCACAGCAGCGTTTTGCCATAGCGCCGCTCGTCATATGGTTCCAGCGTGGTAAGCGAAACAGATTCCTGTTCGGCAGGATCAATCTGTACAATGATGATCGCGTCCGGGTTCAGGTGATGCGGGTGCTGGTCGAGCAGCAGCAGCGCGTCTTTCCACAGCTTTTTGTACTGCGGCGGCGCGATATATACGTAATCGAAGGTGCGCGGCTGGCGGCGATGCAGATAGTCAAACGCGTTGGTGCGCAGCACCAGGGCGCGGTCGGCCAGGCCGGTGTGGCTCAGGTTCTCGTGAATAGTGCGAATCGCCAGCCGATCGCTGTCGATGAAGGTGACGTGAGCGGCGCCGCGGCTGAGCGCCTCGATCCCGACACTGCCTGTGCCGGCGAACAGATCGAGCAAGCTCGCGTCGCGGATCCCCAGGCCGATGATGTTGAACAGCGCCTCTTTGACGCGATCCATCACGGGCCTGGTCGTGCCGCCCGGCACCAGCTTGAGCCGCCTGCCTTTCGCTGTTCCCCCGATGACGCGGATCGGCACGTGGCGCTCCTCACCCCCCGGTCTCGACGACTTCGCGCGCGGCGCGGATATTCGACTGCGGCGTGGTGGTCATGATCACGCAGCCGGTCGAGAGAATAAAGCGGCGGGCGCCGGTTTGCTCGATGGCGTCGCGTGCCTGGGCGCGGACCTCGACCGGCGAGCCGAGATTCATCGGATCGTTCCGTCCGATGCCGCCGCTGACGGCGCCGGGAAACAACACTTTGCCGGTGGCCAGATCGGGTTCGCTCTCGCGGCCGTGCCAGTTGAGCGCCTGAAGCGGATAATCTTTGACGGCGTTCAACATCGGGGCGCGGCCATGCAGGTGCCCCATGTTGAACCACCAATCCGGGGGCAGCGCCTCAAGAATGCGCAGGTCGTAGGGGCGCCCGAACTCCAGGTACTCGGTCTCGCTCATAACCGCGTACGACGCGTGCTGGATGGCGTAGAAGATGCCAGCCACGCCGGTGCGCCGCATGGCGTCGATGAAACGCAGCGTGCTCTCGGTAATGGTGCTCAGCCCGGTTTTCAGCCGGTCGGGCGCGGTGCGCATATGCTCGATCACCAGCCCTGGCCCGGCGATGTTTTTGGCCTGCGCCAGCGGGCTGAAAATGGTCTGAATGAAGGGCGTCTCGTCGCCAAAGGCTTCTTTGAGCAGTCTGAGCGCCTCTAGCTGGCGGCCCAGTGCGCCTTTAGTGGGATCCAGGACGCGTAGTTCGGTCCAGTCCAGCGAGCGGTGGACCACGCGCTTGATGTACGTGCGCGTTCCTTCGATATCGCCTTCCCAGCGATCTTGCACGCCGTAATCGGTGATGCAAAAGCCGCTCGATGGCGACACCTTGACGAAGTCGAAATCCCACCGGCGCTGGAAAGCGACTGTGGCTTCGGCCAGATCGACAGCGCGTTGGTCGTCACCCGGCCAGTGCCGCCATAGGGCGACCGGTACGCGATCAGTCTCCTGCCCGGCGATGGTCCTCTCCAATCGCTCGCGTTTGGTCAGCGCCATGTTTTCACCTTTGCGTTGTCTGCGCCAGGGAGGGAACGCGCGTCACCGGATGAACTGCTCCAGGAACTGAAGCTGTTGCTCGACCATGCGGTTCAGCATGACGTAGCGCCCTGGGGTCGTGCCCACTTCTTTGGCGACTTCATCCGCGATCAACTGCTTGATCCTGAGAAAGATCTCGCGGGCGGCTTCGTTCTGGTTCAGGCTGCGATACGAAAGCCCCAAGCCCCAATTGGCGTCGATGTTATCCGGGTCCTGGCTCAAAATGCGAGAGAATTTCTCAATTGCGACGTCGTGCTGTCCCTGGTAGTGCGCGCTCCATGCTTCGCCAATCAGGGCATTAATGTCTTTTTCAGCCATCTTTATCTCCGCTATGAGGCGACTGGTCCGCAGGAAGAACCCCGTGAGAACGTCATGCATTATAGCTTAGGTAGGGCAGTTGGCAAGCAAGCAATGCATCCTAACCGCCGATCAGGATTTCGTCTGGCAACACTACGGATTGCCCCAGGCTCGTTCCCCTGCCGTCTTGCACAAAGAGCGGCGTCCCAGCCTCGCACGGCGCCGGATTGAGCTGGCTGCAGCGGCTCATCTGAAGCGCGATCCGATACCGGCCGGGCGGGATGGTATCCGGAATGCGGAGCCGGTACGCGTCGCGCACGTAAGTGTCCACCAGGGGCCAGCGTGGCCACTCGCTGCTGGGCAGCAGGCCAGGGTGGCGGCGCTGCGCCAGCGGGTAGGCTGCGTCTGCCGCATCAACACTGATCAATCTCAGCGTAACCTGATAATCGGGCAGATCGGGCCGCCACCCACGCCAGTACAGCGTGAGCGCTACCGCCCGCGCCGATGTGTCGAGGCGCGGGCGATCAAACGCCAGCAAATCGACGCCGCCCTGAAACGCGCGCGGCAGGGGCACATCCGCCGGGATCACGACGCCGGGGGGTGACTGGATTGTGAACCACTGCGGCGCGAGATATGCCAGCCCGAACGCCGCCGCGAAGATGCTCAGCATCCCGCCAAGCACGATCCACTCAGCCGCTCCCCCGCCCGGCTGAAGCAGCAGCGCCTCGTTTTCATCAGCGGGCGGCGCGCCGAATTCCTGGCGCACGGCCAGACCGACCAGCAGCACAGCCGCCAAGGCGGACAGCAGCCAGCTCGCCGTGCGTCCGGCGGTGGATGCGAACGTGAGATGCAGCTCATGCTGGCCTTCGGGAACGCGCAGCGTGATCAGCCCGTCTTGCGTGGTGCCCAGGCTGGCGGGGCGTTCATCCAGGCGGGCACGCCAGCCCGGAAACATGAACGTGCGCAGCGTGATATCCAGCGGCGCCGCCGACCGGATCACGAGCCGCTCGGACTGTGGCGTGTGCTCGATGACATCGACTTGAGTGGTCACAGGCAGGTCCTCGCGCGCGACCTTGTCCACCGCACCGGTCTGATAGGAAGCGACCAGGGCCGGCGTCGTGATCGGGATGCGCGCTACCGGGCGTGGGAGCAGCCAACCCGGCGTGCGTCCCGCCAGCGGCAGACCGCTGGTATCGCTGTGGACCAGCGCCGCCAGGGTCAGCGGCTGCGCGCCTTCGGGCGCCAGAGGAAGCGGCAGAAGGGACAGCGCCGACCCGGCGATGCCCACGCTCAGCGCCAGCATCCCGGCGGTGCCCTGCCAGCGCGGGCGGCGTATTTCCAGCCGGTAGCCGAGCGATGCGCCAGCCAACGCCCAGCAAAGGCTGGCCGGAAAGACCAGATCGCGCGGGGCGAAGGGGGGCCAGTCCCAGGCACCGGCCAGGCTATCACCGAGCGGCGAGACCGCGACGGCGAGCAGCAGCGCCCCGGCCAGGGCGAAGAAGAGCGCATCACGCCCGACCTGGCAGCGCCTGCCAGGTTGTTCCGTTCTGGCGGAGCCGGCCCGGCGGCTCCGGACGCCGGCGCACACTAACAGAGCGAGCGCCGCCGCGATCCAGAGCGCGATACCGAGGGATGGTGTGGGGGCGGGATTGGCGGCAGCGCGATCGAGCAGCGGGGGGAAGGCGAACACGCTCTGCCAGGCCAGGTGACCGTTTTCTGCCAGCCCGGCTCCCTCGACCGGATGCCACTGCACGGCCTGGCGCTCGCCCCACGCGGGCAGCCAATAGAACGCGCTGAGCATGAAGCCGAGCGAGTACGCCAGCAAACCGTAGCGCAGCGCCGCACCCGGCCGGGCACCGGGCAGACCTTGCAGCAGAAGCCAGACAAGGACTATGGCGCCAAAAACCAGATTGAGCGGGCTATGTGCCAGCCACAGACCGGCGCACGCGCCCGCTGCCAATAGCAGATCCAGTCCGCGACCGGCGGAGAGCAGGCGGTCCAGCACCCAGAGGCTGGCCACAGCCAGAGCGGCAGCCAGGACCGCGCCGAGGTCGCCGTCCAGGATAGGCTTGACCAGAGCGGTTTGCGGGGCAAACAGGCCGAGCACAGCGGCCAGCAGGCCCGCGTACGTCCCCCAGCGACGGCGCGCAAAGCCGAACAGGGCGATCGCCAGACCGATCAGAGCGGCGGCAAGCACAACCTTCACGCTGAATTCGGGGTCGGTCTGCGCCAGGTAGCGATGCAGGCCGGTGAGGTAGTGCGGCAGAGGTGGCAGGTAGTTCCATAGTGGCGAGCCGTAGCCGGCGTTGAAATCTCCGGCCCAGCGCGGGTAGACGAATCCCGCCTGAAAGCTGTCGCTCATCTGCAAGGCGCGGGCAGCCTCGGCTTGCAGGCCGAGGCTCCAGGGCAGGTTCGGCCGCATCAGCCACGGCGCCACCAGCGCGGAAGCCAGAGCGGCGATCAACGCAAGTGGCCAGTCTACTGCGCGGCGCGTTCGGCGCATCCAGGCGGGTAGATCGTCGTAGGCGACGTCGACCGGCCAGACTGAAACCCGGGGTGGCTGCACGGTTTGCTGCTCTTTCCTGACCCGCCGAGCGCAGCAGGCGCCAGGGATTGGCGGTATTCCTGTCGCTCGACGCGGCGGGACTTCCTGGTATAATCTTACTCGATACGGCTGGATTGCGCCGGGAACCCCGGGGCTTGCCCGCGACGGTACGGCGGCCAGCTTCCCTAAAGCGAGAACGGCATGTCCGCACAAGAGACCCTGCTCAATGGCCGCTATCGCCTGATTTCTCAACAGGGGTCGGGCGGGATGGCGGTCATTTATAAAGCTACCGATCTGGCGCTTGGCCGCACCGTCGCCGTTAAGATCTTGCGCCCGAGCCTGACGAGCGACCCCGAATTTCTCAAGCGCTTCCGGCAGGAAGCGCGCAACGTCGCCAACCTGTCGCACCCCAACATCGTGACCGTCCACGACGTCGGTCAGGACGGCAACACACATTACATTGTGATGGAGTATGTCGATGGCGACGACCTCAAGCGGCTGATCCGCGCCGAAGCGCCATTCTCGATCGACCGCGCTTTGAGCATCGCCATCAAGGTTTGCGCGGGGGTGGGCTACGCGCACCGGGCCGGGCTGGTGCACGCTGACGTCAAGCCGCAGAACGTATTGGTTACCGAGAACGACAAGGTCAAGGTGACAGACTTCGGCATCGCGCAGGCGCTGTCGGTCACACAGCCGCTGGAGCGGCAGCGGGTCGTCTGGGGCAGCCCGCACTATTTCTCGCCAGAACAGGCGCAAGGCGAGCCACCTACCCCCGCTTCCGATGTCTATGCCATCGGGATCGTCCTGTTTGAAATGCTCACCGGGCGTCTGCCGTTCGTCGGGGCCGATCAGCAAGAGCTGGCGCTGGCGCATATTCGCGAGACACCACCCCACGCGTCCGATTTCAACCCGAATGTGCCGGTGCACCTGGATCGCATTCTGGACAAAGTGCTTTCCAAAGAGCCTGCTTCTCGCTACCGCACCGCCGATCAGTTAGGGCGCATTTTGATCAGCTACCGTCGCCAGGGGCACTCTGCCACAGACGAGATTCCGCGCGTGCCGGATCGGATGCCTTCTCCCGATACGGCGCCCACCCTGCCACCAACCCCTCCACCGGTTGTCGTGACAGGCGGGGGACAAGGCGGGGTGCCGGCCAGCATCCCGGCGGTGGTGCGCGCGCAGGCCGCGCCCGAAGCGCCAACCAACGTCTACACAGGCTGGTCCTATCCGGATGCCAGCCGCGCGACGGCGCCGGTCGTTCCGCGCGCCGGGGATCCGCGCCATTTCCAGCCCCCGCGCGCGCCGGATGCCATGCTCCAGTCTCGCTATCGCGCCACCGAACCGCCCCAGCAGCTTGACCTGGTCACGCTGGTGCTGGCGTTTCTAGCCTTCATTGCCGTGGTGCTGCTCATCCCCTTGTGGATCGCCGTCTACCAGGCGTGGACCGGATAGCGATGGCATTGAGCCGGGCTGTCTGGGCCGCTGGCGTGCCCCGGCACGATAACTGCACGCCGGCAATCGGGTTTTCTTATGCAACCCTAATACGGCCCGCGTGGCTCAAGCTGGTTTTCCACCCCCCCTTCCGGTATAATTTTGTTAGCGAATATGTAGGGAAATGTCTCGTTCTTTCGGAAGTGCGAACTGATGAGAACGAAAACGATGGACCGCGCGTGTAAATGTAGTGCGCGATGACGGCTGGAGGCTAAGCAGTGAACAATCGCTCTCGCAATGTGTTTGTCTACGTCCTGATTATTGCGGCCATCGCTGCAATTGTCTTCGGCGTACGCAACAACAGCACCAGCTCCAGAGAAATCAGCGTCAGCCGCCTGGTGAGCGACATCAACGCTGGCCGTGTCAGCGCCATTTCGATCTCGGACGATGGCGAGCTGACGGCAACGTATGACAACAACGACATCCGCACCACGCAGATCCCTGCGAATGCAGATGATCCGGTTGCGGTGCTTCAATCGCTGGGCGCCAACCAGGATCGTCTCAATAAGATCGAATTCGAGTTCACACGGCCCAGCAACCTCTTCAACTGGATCGGCTTGATCGGCACGTTTCTGCCGCTGCTGTTGATCGGTGGTTTCATCTATCTCATGCTGCGCCAGGCGCAGGGGTCCAATAATCAGGCGATGTCCTTCGGCAAGAGCCGGGCGCGGATGTTCACTGGGGACCAGCCAACCGTCACCTTCGATGATGTGGCGGGCGCGGACGAGGCGAAAGAAGAACTGCGCGAGGTCGTCGAGTTCCTGAAGGATCCGGAGCGCTTCATTCAGCTTGGCGCGCGTATTCCCAAAGGCGTGCTGCTGGTGGGCCATCCCGGAACCGGTAAGACCCTGCTGGCAAAGGCGGTCAGTGGCGAGGCAGGCGTGCCGTTCTTCAGCATTTCCGGCTCGGAGTTCGTCGAGATGTTTGTGGGCGTGGGCGCCAGCCGCGTGCGCGACCTGTTCGACCAGGCCAAGCGCCACAGCCCGTGCATCATCTTTGTGGACGAGATTGACGCCGTGGGGCGCCAGCGCGGCGCCGGGCTTGGTGGCAGCCACGACGAGCGCGAGCAAACGCTCAACCAGATTCTGGTTGAGATGGATGGCTTTGACACCGACACCAACGTCATCATCATCGCGGCAACCAACCGTCCGGACATCCTCGACCCGGCGCTGCTGCGCCCCGGCCGCTTCGACCGCCGCGTGGTGCTCGACCGGCCCGATATGCGCGGCCGCGAGGCGATCTTGAAGGTGCATGTCCGCGGGAAGCCGCTGGCTTCGGATGTCGATCTGAGCGTGCTGGCGAAGTCGACGCCGGGCTTTGTGGGCGCTGACATCGAGAATCTGGTGAACGAGGCGGCCATTGTCGCGGCGCGCAAAAACAAGAAGAGCATCAGCATGCGCGACTTCGAAGAGGCGCTCGAGCGCGTGGTTCTTGGACCGGAGCGCCGCAGCCGGATCATCACCGAGGAAGAGAAGCGCCTGATCGCTTACCACGAGGCCGGCCATGCCATTGTCTTCCACAAACTGCCGCACACCGACCCCGTCCGCAAAGTCACGATCGTGGCGCGTGGGATGGCGGGCGGCGTGACGTGGGTGATGCCGGAAAACGACGGCGCGCTCGGCACGTCCAAACGCTACTTCGACCAGATCGCCGCGGCGCTGGGCGGGCGCGCTGCTGAGGAGCTCGTCTTTGGCGACGTGACCAACGGGGCGTCGAGCGACCTGGAGAACGTCACCCGTATTGCGCGGACGATGGTCACGCGCTGGGGAATGAGTGCCAAGCTTGGGCCGCGCGTCTTCGGGCAGAAGGAAGAGCTGATCTTCCTGGGACGTGAGATCGGCGAGCAGCGGGACTACAGCGAGAGTGTGGCCGAGATCATCGACCAGGAAGTGCATGAGATCGTCTCAACGGCGTACCAGCGCGCGCTTGAGGTGCTGCGCGAGAACCGAGACAAACTCGATGCGCTGGCCGAACGTCTGATGGAAGTGGAAACCATCGGTCGCGAGGAGTTTCTCGAAGTGATGGGCGAGCGACCGACCGGCCCGAGCGAGCCGCCCAGCGAGCCAGCGGCGCAAGCCGAGTCGAGCGCGAAAGACTCGGAAAAGCAGACTGACAGCGATATGCCCCCTGCCCCGTTAGGGACGGCACCCTCACCGGCATAACGCGGAAAGCAGCGGTTTCGGCAGATACAGCAGGCCCCGCACCACGCGGGGCCTTGTCTTTGTGCGAGCAGTCGTGCCGGTCAGGTGGCCGGGTAGATGCGCCAGTTGCGCTCACGGGCAGCCGCGCGCATCTCCGCGTCGGGATACACAGCTACCGGCCAGCCCACCCCGCCCAGAAAAGCGACGTCGGAACGGCTGTCGGCATAGGCCGCGCACTCGCTCAACGCAGCTGGCGGGTTCAGCGCGGCCAGATAGCTGCCAAGCGCCGTCACCTTGCGCGCGCCCGCGCAGGTTTCCCCCGAAATGCGCCCCACACAGCGCCCGTTATCATACGCGATGGTCGATCCCAGCCCGGCATCCGCGCCAAGCGCCGCCGCCAACTCGCCGACAATGGCGTCGAACATCGTGGAGACCAGCACAACCCGGTGGCCGTGCTGCTGGTGAGCGCGCAGGATTTCGACGACGTCAGCGCGCAGGTCCGGGATCAGAATCTCGTGGACGATGCGTCGGCACAACGCCTGTACCTGCGCCGACGGCCATCCGGTCATCAGCGCGGCCATGTGGCGAACCCAGCGATCGCGAAAGCCTGCCTGGTCAGCCAGGCCGGCGCGCATCACGAGCATGTGCGGCACCACTTCTGCGTACAGGCGCGCCTTGCGCCAGCGTGCGACATGCGGAGAGTGCCGCAGTGGCAGCCAGGGATCGGCGCCGTGGCTGAGTGTTCCGTCGATGTCGAATGCTGCGGCCCGAAGCGGTGGAGCATCGGGCCAGATCTGCTCAAACGGGCTGTGTGTCTGCACTCTGGTCACGACTCGGCTTTCTCGCGCGCTTCGATCTCCATCCGCGCCAGCTCGCGCCGCAGAATCTTGCCGACAGTCGTGCGCGGGAGCGAATCGACGAACTCGAAGCGCGATGGAATTTCGTAACGCGCCAGCTTCTGCTGCGCGAACTCGACGAGTTGTTCGGCGGTCACGCTGTGCCCGGGCTTGACCACGACCCACGCCTTGAGCGATTCCTGCCCAACCTTGGTTGGATCGGGGTGCGGGATGGCTGCCACACCCACTTCTTGCACCGCCGGATGCTCCATCAGCACATCTTCAACGTTGCGCGGATAGACGTTGAAGCCGCCGATCAACGCCATGTCCTTCTTGCGGTCGACGATGTAGAAGTAGCCGTCTTCGTCCATACGCGCGATGTCGCCGGTATACAGCCAGATCTTGCCGTCCGGCCCCTCGCGCAGGGCGTTGGCAGTTTCGGTTGGCATGCCATGATAGCCGCGCATCAGCATCGGCCCGCGCATGATCAGCTCGCCGACCTCGCCGACCGGCACCTCTGTCACGCCGTCGTCCAGGTCCACGATGCTCATCTCCATATCCGGGAACGGCAGGCCGATCGAGCCGGTGCGGTTTTCGCCACGCACCGGGTTGGCATGCGACGCGGTGGGCGCCTCGCTCATGCCAAAGCCCTCAAGGATCACGCCGCCGGACAGTTCCTCGAAACGGCGCTTGGTGGCGGGCGGCAGCGGCGCCGATCCGCTGACACAGGCGTAGATCGACGAGAGGTTGTACTTGCCGGCCTGAACGCCAGGATGGTTGTTGATGGCGTTGAACAGGGCCGGGACACCCATGAACAGCGTCGGGCGATAGTGGTGAATGTTGTCCACCACATCATCGATGTCGCGCGCGTTGGGAACCAGGATCATCACGGCGTGCGTTGCCACGGCAAAGCTCATCACCGCCACCATGCCGAAGACATGAAACAGCGGGATGGCGGCCAGGAACCGCTCCTGATAGCCAGCGCGGGCCAGCCACGCCTGGCATTGGAGCGTGTTGGCGACCAGCGCCGCATGCGTGACCATGGCCGCTTTCGGAATGCCGGTCGTGCCGCCGGTATACTGGAAAATTGCCAGGTCGTCGCCTTCGACGCTCACATCGGGCTGCTTGCCGGCATAGCGAGCGAGGATGTCTTGCAGCCAGTGATCGCCGCTGTGCTTCTCGATGCGGTGGCCTTCCTTCTTCTCCTTGGCGACGCTGAACAGGAAGCGCGCAATTCCCGGCAGATATTCTTTGATGTTGGTGACGATCACATGCTCAACGGGTGTTTCGGCCTGAATTTGTTTCACGTTGTTGTAGAAAAGACTAAGTACGATAACGGCGCGCGCGCCCGCGTCGACCAGCTGCTCTTGCAGGCGGCGCGGGGGATAGGTGGGATTGGTGGCAACGACCACCCCACCCGCCTTCAGAATGGCGTAGAAGGCGATGATAAACTGGACGCAGTTGGGCATTATGATCGCCACGCGATCGCCCTTGCGGATCCCCATATCGACCAGGGCGGCGGCCAGCGCGTCGGTCGCGGCGTTCAGCGTCCGGTAGTCAACTGTCGACTGAACGCGACCAATCAACGGCAGCCGGGCCGAGGTCAGCGTCGCTGGAGAGTCGCCGTGTTCCCGTGCGGCATCGGTCAAGAACTCATGAAGCGGATGCGACGGATATGGCTCTAGGGAATGCGGGACCTCGGGATCGTAGTGCTTCAGCCAGGGTTTGTCACGGTAGCTAACCATTTTGCGCGCGCTGATGCGCCCTCCTTCTCTCACTCAACTGACGGCCAGGGTTATCTTGGTTCGAATTTCAGAAGTAGGTATAGTATTATTATTCGATTTTAATGGAAAAATCGATCGAGACAAATACAGTCGTAGCATAGGAAATCCTAATGACGCTCCCAGGCCGACAGCTTCCTCTGTTCTCATCAGATACCGAGCATGCGCTGACCCGGCACAGCACGCTCGCTGAGGCCATCGGGCCGTTCCAGGCGTATCTGCGGCACGAAGGACGCAGCCAGCACACCATCGACGCGTTTTCCTCGGACCTGCGCCTGGCTGTGGAGTTCTTCGGCGGCGAGGCGATCCTCAACGATTTCACTACGCGCAAGCTGGAGCGGTTCATGGAATGGATCGAGTTTGGGCGCGGCGTGCCATGCAGCCGCAAATCGTACGCGCGCCGGGTGACAACGCTCAAAGTCTTCTTTGGCTTTCTGCTCAAAGATAAGGTGCTGCCCGACAATCCGGCGGCTGCCCTGCTTCAACGCTCGGGCGCGGCGCCGCTGCAACCGGTGCTGACCGAGTCCGAGATCGCGCGGCTCCTGGCACAAACGCACGCCCTGCGCGTCGCTGAGAAGCCCGACGCACGGCCCGATCTGCTTCTGCGCCTGCTGCTGGACACCGGCATCAAAAAGGGCGAGTGCATGGCCCTCACTCCAGAGCATATCGACCGCCGGGATCCGCGCGAGCCGGTGCTGTTCATCCGGCACAAGCGCCGCAGCGACGTTTACAAAGAGCGGAAGATCGCGCTGGACCCGGAATGGCTGGACGTGCTCGACGAGTATCTGGAGCAATACCGACCGCCCGACACGATCTTCGACTGCACGGCGCGCAACCTGGAGTACATTTTGCACGATGTGGCCCAGGCAGCAGGCGTAACGACACGCGTCTCGTTTGAAACGCTGCGCTGGACATGCGGCGTCCGCGACTACGAGCGGGGTGTTGATCTGGAAGCGCTGCGCGAGAAGTTCGGTCTGAGCCGGATTAGCTGGCGCGAAACAAGCGACAAAATCCAGCGTCTGGCTGTGCTGCGTCGCGAGCGCGAAGGGGCATGAGGGGGCCTGGTGTGCGCAGCACGCGGGAGCCAACGCGCCAGGTGGCAGAAGCGTCGCCTCGCCGCGCGCTTACCACACCCGGCACAACAACCCTTTGAGGTACGCGCCTTCCGGGAATGTCAGTGCCACGGGGTGATCGGGCGCCTGCCACATCTGGCGGATGATCTGCGCCTCGCGGTTTGAATCCAGCAGTGCGCCGAAGACGATTTTCTGGAACAATTCTGCACTGACCGCGCCTGAGCATGAGAAGGTTGCCAGCACGCCGCCCGGCTTGACCAGCCGAAACGCCAGCAGGTTGATATCCTTGTAGCCGCGTGCGGCGCTTTCGACCTGCCGGGATGATTGCGCGAATTTCGGCGGGTCGAGGATGATCATATCGAATTGCTGTCCCACGTCGCGGAAGGCGCGCAGAACCTCGAAGACATCCCCTTGAATGAAATCCTCGTCGTTGACAGCAAAGCCGTTGAGCGCGATGTTGCGCTTCGCCAGCATCAGGGCGTCGGCGGATGTGTCCACATTGACGACGCGCTGTGCCAGGCTGCCGAGCGCGTACACGGCGAAAGCGCCCGTGTAGGCGAAGGCATTGAGCACCGTATGCTCGCGTCGACCGTCTTCCCAGCGGAACCAGTCGCCGATGATGGCGCGGTTCTCGCGCTGGTCGAGGTAGAAACCGGTCTTGTGGCCGTGCCGCACATCGACCAGGAAACGGCGGCCGTTCTCGTCAATCTCGATCAGTTCGGGCGGTTCGCTGCCGGCGAGCAACCCTGTCGCCGGGGGCAGACCCTCTTTGGCGCGCACGTCTACGTCGCTGCGCTCGTAGATGCCTTCCGGCTCCAGCAGCTCCATCAACAAACCGGTCAGCAGCGCTTTGCGCCGCTCGATGCCCAGCGTGAGCGCCTGAATGACCAGCCAGCCTGCGTACCGGTCGACCACCAGGCCCGGCAACCCGTCGTTCTCGGCGTTGACCAGCCGGTATGCGTTGGGGACCCCGGCCCGGTTGCGCTCGTTCTCAAACCGGCGTGCGTCGATAGCGCGCTGCAGGCGGCCTCGCCAGAAGGCGTCATCGATTGGTTCGGCCTCGTCCCACGAGAGCAAGTGTAGCCGGATGGACGACTGGCTGTTCCAGTAGCCGCGCGCCAGAAAATCGCCCCGCCGTGTGCGCAGCGCGACGATGTCGCCGTCCTGCGGGTCGCCCTCGACGGTTGAAATGGCGCCGGAGAACAGCCACGGGTGGCGGCGGATGACAGCCTTTTGCCCGCGCTCGTGGACGATGGCGACCGGCTCGCTCATCGCTGCGCTCCGATCAACGCCAGCAGTCCGTCTTCATCCAGCAATGGGATGCCAAGCTGCTGCGCTTTCTGAAGTTTGCTTCCCGGCTCGGCACCGACCACGACATAGGACGTCTTCTGGCTGACGCTGCCGGTGACGCGCCCGCCGTGCTGAGCAATCAGCGCTTCGGCTTCGCTGCGTGTGAGGGTTGGCAGCGTGCCGGTCAGCACGAAGGTCATGCCCGCCAGCGCATTTGAGACCGGCTGTGCCGGGGCCTCTCGTTGCAGGCGTACCCCGGCGCGGCGGAATTTCTCGATCAGCGCGCGGTTGCGCTCCTGGGAAAACCACTCCACGATCGCCCCGGCGATCTGCGGTCCCAGACCGGGGATCTGTTCCAGTTCCTCTTGGGTGGCGGCGGCCAGCGCGTCGATCGAGCCGTAGTGCTCGACGAGCAGCGCGGCGATGGTAGTTCCCACACCCCGAATGCCGAGCGCGCCGATCAGACGGTCGAGCGGGCGGTCCTTGGCCGCCTCGATGTTTTTCAGCAGGTTCTCGACCTTTTTTTCGGCATACCCTTCTAGCTGAAGCAGATCCTCGGCGCGCAGCGTAAACAAATCGGCCTCGTCGTGGATCAGACCGGCGGCAAGAAGCTGCCGCACCCCCCGCTCGCCCAGCCCGGCGATATCCATCGCCCCGCGCGACACGAAGTATTCCACGTTGCGTGCCACGCGCTCTGGGCAGGATGGGTTCGGGCAGTAGTAGGCGACCTCGCCTTCGGCCCGCTGGACCGGTGTGCCGCAGGCCGGGCAGGTCTCCGGCGGTTCGATGGGCTGCTCGTTGCCGGTGCGCGCCGCGATCACCGGCCCGACGACATAGGGGATCACCTCGCCCGAGCGCTTGACGATCACGGTATCGCCGATGCGAATATCTTTCAGGCGAATCAGGTCATAGTTGTGCAGGCTGGCCTGCCGGACTGTCACGCCGCTGACGGCCACCGGCTCCAGCACCGCGCCGGGCGTCAGCACGCCGGTCCGCCCGACGTTGTGTGTCACGCCGACCAGGCGGGTGGTCACCTCTTCGGCGGGGAACTTGTAGGCGATCGCGCCGCGCGGGTCCTTGCCTACCACGCCCAGCTCCTCGAAGAGCGCGTGCGAGTTGACTTTGATCACCAGCCCGTCGGCCTCGTAGGGGAGATCGTGCCGCCGATCCTGAAACGACTCGACATACGCGAGTGCATCATCCAGGCTGTCAAAGTGGCGCGCCACATCCAGCGCCACCTTGAAACCCAGCGCGTGCAGGTAGTGGAGCGTTTCCCACTGCGTATCCGGCACATCACCATCGGCTTCGACAATGGCGTAGCAATACGCTGTCAGCGGGCGCGAGGCCGTGATCCGCGCGTCTTTCTGCTTGAGCGTGCCCGAGGCAGTGTTGCGCGGGTTGGCGTAGGGGGGAAGACCCTCCTCAATCATGCGCCGGTTCAGCGCCTCGAAATCCTTCTTGAGAAACAAGACCTCGCCGCGCACGACTAGCCGCGCGGGGGCCGGCGGCTGGCTGGGATCAACCGGGATGCGGAGCGGAATCGAACGCACCGTGCGGACGTTGGGCGTGACGTCATCGCCCACCTCGCCATTGCCGCGTGTTGCCCCCTGCTCCAGCACGCCGTTGCGATAGGTGAGCACCACGGTCAGGCCGTCGAATTTTGGCTCGACGACGAAATCGAGCGGTGTGTCCGCCGGCAGCAGGCGCCGGATCCGGTCGTACCAGGCGCGGACATCCGCTGCGCTGAACGCATTGCCCAGGCTGAGCACCGGGCGCGGGTGGCGAACCTTCGGCAGATCGGCCTGCAGGTCGCTGCCGACGCGCTGTGTCGGCGAATCCGGCGTGATCAGCTCAGGATGCTCGGCTTCGAGCGTCTTTAATTCGTGATATAACGCGTCATATTCTGCGTCGGTGATGATCGGCTCGTTAAGAATGAAATAGCGGTAGATGTGTTCGTTGAGGGTGCGGCGCAGTTCCGCTGCGCGTGCGGCAAGATCCTGATCGCTCACAGAGTCCCCCGATGCAGGTGTTATGGCGAAACGACCGTCAGGTAATTGCGGGCGGCCCAACCGAAGCGGCTGGAGTCGTTCGGGTCTTCAAGGCGCCACCACTCCAGGCCGTTGACGGTCTGCGGCCCGTCTACGACCACGAATTCGTCATCATCATACGCCAGAAAGCGGGCGGTACTGCCGGTGCCGGGTTCCATGCGGATGTTCAGACCGCTCAATCCCACGCCAACCACGCGCACGGTCGCGCCGATCCGGAACTCGCCAGGCGGCAGCGACGGGCTGGGGATCGGCGTCGGAAGCACGGGCGCGGCGGTCGGCGTGCTGGGAAAGATACCCGCCGGGTTGGTCGGCGCAGGGCCAGGATCGCGGCCCGACGCACTGAAGAAATCCTGGCTGAGCGTGGGCATCGACGTGACGACCCGCACCTGGGCCGGCTGGTTGCCGGGCGTGTTGGGCGCGCTGAACTGGGCCAGGACAAACACGATCAGGCACGCCGCGGCGCCGACAGCCCCGACCAGTACGATCAGCGACCACCACGGCAGATACCAGCCGCTGTCGGCGGGCGAAGGGCGGCGCATAGGACCTGCCGGCGCCGGCGGCAGAACAGGGACCGCCCCAGCCGTCGCCGGCCGGGGACGAGGCGCGGCCTGACGTGATGTCTGGGGCGCCGCGCGACGCGGAACCGGTTGGCGCGGGGCAGGCTGGCCCGGCGCGGCGGGCAAAGCCCGCGTTTCTTCGATGCGCCCGGTATCGTCTAGCCCAGGCTTGGAGCCGGGCGTGGTGGGGGCGGGCTCGGGTTGATCGGGGGGACGCGCTGCCATTCTGTGCTGTTCCCTGGCCGGTTCGCTGGCTGCCTGTCTGGCGTAGCCGGACGGGCAGCGTGCTTCTGGCGCCAAGTATACCACACCGGAGCGGGACGACACGCGGCGATTTGACGATGCCCGGCGCGTGCAGTACGCTTGCTGAGGATCGGACGCGGCGTCATATCTGTCACTGAGCACGGGTTATGCCTGCTTTCGAATACGTTGGCAATCTGCACGTGCACACCCCCTACTCCGACGGCCAGGGCACGCATCGCGAGGTCGCCGAAGCGGCGCTGCTGGCCGGGCTGGATTTTGTCGTGTTCACCGATCATAACCTGCTGGTGTGCGGCATTGACGGCTACTACGGGGACGATGAGCGCGGATATGTTCTGCTGCTCGCCGGGGAAGAAGTGCACGACACCCAGCGGTCGCCCCAGTGCAATCACGTGCTGGTCTTCGGGGTAGATCGGGAGATGGCTGCCGGGGCGGAGGATCTGGCGGAGCTGCTTCAGGCAGTCTCCGACGCCGGCGGGCTGACGTTCATCGCCCACCCGGACGATCACGCTGTTCACTGGCTGGGAGAGCCGGCCATTCCCTGGCTCGATCGCGGCGTGCAGGGGTTTACCGGCCTGGAAGTGTGGAATTATATGTCGCGCTTCAAGGACTACCTGCAGAACCAGGCGGACGCGGTTCGCCACGTCTTCCGGCCGGAAGAGATCGTCGTTGGACCGAACCCGCGCACGCTGGCGCTGTGGGATCAATTGCTGGCGATGGGGCGTCGCGTGGTCGCGATTGGGGGGGCGGACGCGCATGGCACACGCTATACGTTTGGGCCGTTGTCGCATGTCGTGTTCCCGTACGATTTTCTCTTTAGCTGTGTCAACACACACGTCTTTACCAAAGCACCGCTGACGGGCGAAGCAGCCGTCGATCGCGATCTGATTTTTCAGGCGCTGCAGCAAGGGCGCGCGTTCATCGGCTACGACATCCCCGGTGATACCCGTGGCTTCCGGTTCTCGGCCCAGGGGCAGAATGCTCAGGCGATCATGGGCGAACAAATCCGGCTCGGCCACGGCGTCACGTTGCAGGCGCTGGCGCCGGCCCGGTCGCGGATACGGGTGCTGTGTCGAGGCGAGGTCGTGGCCGAAGAGGCGAACGTCGTCAATCTTACCCACGTGGTGCGCGAGCCGGGCGCCTATCGGGTCGAGGCGTGGCGCGAATACAACGGGCGCGAGCGCGCCTGGATTCTCAGCAATCCCATTTATGTGCTGCCCAACTCCACCCGGATCACCCTGTAACGGCGACGGCGAAACGGTGGACGGCCTGTCGCCGCTGCGCTATAATATCCCGAACGCCCGTTCGAATGAGTGCGGAGAGACGCGATGCCACCGTTTGAGTTGATCTCGGACTACAAACCCACGGGGGACCAGCCGCAGGCGATCGAGCAATTGGTGGACGGCATCGCCCAGGGCCTGCGCTTTCAGACATTGCTTGGCGCTACCGGAACCGGCAAGACGTACACGGTCGCCAACGTCATCGCCCAGGTGCAGCGCCCGACCCTGGTGCTGGCGCACAACAAGACGCTGGCAGCCCAGCTTTACGCGGAGTTCAAGGAGTTCTTCCCGCGCAACGCGGTTGAGTACTTCGTCAGCTACTACGACTACTATCAACCCGAAGCCTACGTGCCGCGCCACGACCTCTATATTGAGAAGGAGACGGAGATCAACGAAGACATCGACCGGCTGCGCCTGTCGGCAACCGCCGCCCTGCTCAGCCGGCGCGATGTGATCATCGTGGCGTCCGTATCGTGCATCTATGGGATCGGCAATCCGGCGGCATGGGGCAAGGTCATTTTGGAACTACGGGCCGGGTCCATTCACCGGCGCGACCTGATCCTGCGCCATCTGGTGGGCATCCAATACAACCGCAACGACCTGGAGCTGCGTCCCGGAACGTTCCGCGTGCGCGGCGACACCCTGGAGATCGCCCCGGCATACAGCGAAACGGCCTACCGCGTGCAGATGTTCGGCGACGAGATCGAGCGCCTGGTGGAGTTCGACCCGCTGACCGGCGAGATTCTGGACGAGCCGCGCGAGATCAAGCTCTTCCCGGCCAAGCACTTCATCACCGAGGAAGAGAAGATGCGCCAGGCGCTGATCGACATCGAGCAGGAGCTTGAACAGCGCGTCGCCGAGTTTCAGAAGGCGAACAAGCTGCTTGAGGCTCAACGGTTGGAACAGCGCACCCGCTATGACCTGGAGATGATCCGCGAGCTGGGGTACACCAGCGGGATTGAGAACTACTCGCGTCACCTCGATCAACGCCCGCCCGGCAGCCCGCCCTGGACTCTGCTCGATTACTTCCCGGCGGACTCGCTGTTCATCATTGACGAGAGCCACATGACGATCCCGCAGGTGCGCGGCATGTGGGGTGGCGACCGCTCGCGCAAGGAGATTCTGATCGAGTACGGATTCCGCCTGCCCAGCGCGATGGACAATCGCCCCCTCAGCTTTGAGGAGTTTGAGGCGCGCATCGGCCAGACGATCTTCATGAGCGCAACACCCGGCCCGTATGAAGAGAAACACTCGCAACGGGTTGTCCAGCAGATCATCCGACCGACCGGCGTGGTCGACCCGTCGATCGATGTGCGCCCGACCCAGGGGCAGATCGACGATCTGTTGAGCGAGATCAGCCGGCGGGTCAAGCGCGGTGAGCGTGCACTGGTCACCACTCTGACTAAGCGCATGGCCGAAGACCTGTCGGATTACCTGCTCGAAATGGGCATCAAGGTGCACTATCTACACTCCGAGATTGAGACCATCGAGCGGATCGAGATTCTGCGCGACCTGCGGCTGGGGGTGTACGATGTGGTGGTTGGCATCAACCTGCTGCGCGAAGGGATCGACCTGCCCGAAGTCTCACTGGTTGCGATTCTCGATGCGGATAAGCAGGGCTTTCTGCGCTCGGAACAGGCGCTGATCCAGACCATCGGACGCGCGGCGCGTCACGTCAATGGGCACGTGATCATGTATGCGGATCGCGTCACCGATGCCATGCGCGCCGCGATCGATGAGACCGAGCGCCGCCGGGCTATTCAGCTTGCGTACAACCAGGAACACGGCATTGAGCCGGCCAGCATCGTCAAGGAGATCCGCGATCTGACCCAGCGCGTGCAGGCCATGAGCGCGAGCGCCAAGCCGCCCGTGGCCGAGAAAGCGCCTTCGCCTGCCGATCTGCCGGCGTCCGATCTGCGGCGGCTGATCGACACGCTGGAGCAGGAGATGAAAGCCGCGGCCAAGGCGCTTGAGTTCGAGAAAGCGGCGGTGCTGCGCGACCAACTGCTCGAGCTGCGCCAGGTGATGGCGCTCAAAGACGAAACACGCCGGGATGCCAGCCTGAGTATGGTTGCTGGAGCGGGCCGGCGTCCGCGGCCGACGCCCGGCGGCTGAATCACCGGAGCTGTGGTGCGGCAGGAGCGCCGTTCCCCGCGCGCTCCTGCCGCCTGATCGGGTGCGTGCAATTGCATCTTGGCCCAAGTTACGGTATCTTCTGATTCCATCCGTTGACGAGCCTGCCTGCAGCCAATTCAATTGCCGGGGATCGTCTTGTGCGCGAGGGTGCGCAGCAAGGTTGTTCGATGATTGTCACACGCCAACGTCAGGAAGAAATCGAAGCGCAGACGCTGGCACCGTACGCCCTGAAGAGCGGTCAATCCAAGGGGCGTCACTATCCGGAGCCAGAGGCGGAATACCGGACGGCTTTTCAGCGCGACCGCGACCGGATCCTGCACACGACCGCCTTTCGCCGGTTGGAGTACAAGACGCAGGTCTTCATTAACTACGAGGGCGATTACTACCGCACGCGCCTGACTCACACGCTGGAAGTGGCCCAGATCGGCCGCAGTCTGGCGCGCGCGCTGGGCGCCAACGAAGACCTGGTCGAAGCGATCTGCCTCAGCCACGATCTGGGCCACCCGCCCTTCGGCCATTCGGGCGAGATGGTTCTAAACAAATTGATGGCCGACTACGGCGGATTCGACCACAACAAGCAGTCTCTGCGCATCGTGACCAAGCTTGAGAATCGCTACCCGCACTGGCCCGGACTGAACCTGACCTACGAGGTCCGCGAGGGAATCGTCAAGCACGAAACCGAATACGATCTGAGCAATTCGGCGGCGAGCGGCTTCGATCCCGAGCTGCGCGGCAGCCTGGAAGCGCAGATCGCCAACGTGGCCGACGAGCTGGCCTACAACGCACACGACCTGGACGACGGCCTGCGCTCGGGGTTGATCGCGCCAGATCAGTTGAACGAGATCGAGCTGTGGCAGATGCTCAAAGAAAGCGTGGGATGGGATGGCAAGCTGTTCACCGAGCAGATCCGCCACCGGCTGATCCGGCGGATGATCGGCATCGAGATCGACGATGTCATCCAGGCCACCGGCGCGAACCTGGCACAGCATGATCTGCCCACACCCGAAGCGCTGCAGCGGCTGCCGTACAACGTTGTGGTGCACTCCGAGCGGCTAAGTGCGCTCAACCAAGAGTTAAAATCATTCTTGTATGCCAATCTGTACCGGCATCATCGCGTGGTCCGAATGGCTGTCAAGGCCGAGCGTTTCATCGCGCAGCTTTTTGAGACCTATCTGGAAGAGCCGGAGCAGCTTCCCCCGTCGGTCCGGCGAGTCGCCAACGGGCGCGGGATTCACCGGGCCGTGTGCGACTACATCGCAGGGATGACCGACCGCTTCGCGCTTGAGGAATGGCAGCGGCTCTACGATCCGTTCACGCTACCGTAGTGCATCCGCGCGCACAGGACACCAAAGAACCCAATCATCCGATCTTTCAGGATACACACGAGGGTGCATCATGGCTGAAGAACAATTCCTGACCGCAGAAGGCGCCGCGGAGTTGCGCGCCGAGTTGGAGTACCTGATCGCAGTCAAGCGTCCGGAGTTGGCGGCCCGGCTGCGCGAGGCCATCGGCCAGGGCGATCTCTCGGAGAATGCCGACTATGCGGACGCGAAAGAGCAACAGGCGTTTTTAGAGGGCCGGATCCAGTATCTGGAGAATCTGCTGCGCAACGCCACAATCATCGACGAGGGCAACGGCAAGGCGCCGCCGCGCGTGGAAGTTGGCTGTGAAGTGACCATCGAGCCGGAAGGCGAGCCGGCCGAAACCTATCGCATCGTCGGGGCGGCGGAAGCCGATCCGCGCAATGGCAAGATCTCGAATGAAAGCCCTATCGGCGCGGCTTTGCTTGGGCACCGCAAGGGCGATACGGTCCAGGTCGAGACACCGGGTGGCGTGTGGATCGTGAAAATCAAGGAAATCGCCTGGTAGCCCTCTCTGGCGCCTGCTGCATGCGCGAAATAAAAGGCCCGGACAATTTCGCCGGGCCTTTCTTCAGTCTGCTGGCGGACCGCACGCGCCAGGGGGCTAGTAGTTCAGGAGTTCGGCGGTGTCGCCGAAAGCGGCATCGGTTTTAGGGGTCGTCGGCGCGCCGCCCTCTTTGGGCCAGGCGGCCAGCTCAACCGTCAGCCGTTCGAAATAGCTCTCCGGCGGCAGCGCTCCTTCGCCGTATTTCAGATCGATGATCCGGACCTGAACACGCAGGGTTTGCGTTTCCAGGGTGGTTACCAGCCCAGGCTCGGCCAGCACGGCTTCGCCCTTCGGCGCCAGCTTGGTGCGCAGTGCCTCGTCGTTGAAGGCGTGGCGGCTCATCAGAACTTTGGTCACGGTCCGGATATCGTTCTTGTCGAACAGCCAGACTTCCGTCGCCGTCACCTTCTTGGGGTCCCCTACTCCGATCGTCTCGGAAATGCCCGAGCCACATTCGCCCAGAAACTCGCCCGACGCGGTTTCGATGCTAAACGAGTCGTCATAGAGATCGTCGCCAAGCACGTAGGTCGACATGAACTGCCCGACCGGGGGCTTTTCGCCCGCCGCGCCGAAGTCGGTTTTCTGCTCGACTGCGGCTCTTTGCGCCACCACGCGCTCTACATGCGCCGTCGAGGCGCTGACGCGCGGAACCGCACCGCCTGGCGATGCGGCCACTGTGGCGGGCTGCGCCGCACCTCTCGCTGTGCCGATTGGGATCGCCCAGTAGAACGAGAAAATGACGGCAAGAATCAGGCCGATGACCAGGGTTCCCACAATACATGCGAGCGGCCCGATCACTTCTTGGAGCGTGCTGCGCTCGATTTTGGCTGCCTGCTGGGCCGCTGCCTCTTCATTCGCCTCGGCGATGTCCAGCAGCGCGGTGAGCTGTGTCGCCAACTGCGGGTCGGCCTGCTGGTTAGCTTCGATCAGTTCGCGAATCATCGCCGGCGAGACACCCGCCGCGACGATCTTGTCCCGCGCTTCGACCGTATCGCCGGATTCGGCCAGTTCGACGGCGGTCATTTTGATCCATTGGTCCTTGTAGCCGTCGGCCAGATGAACTGGTTCTGCATCGTAGAACTTGATTGGCGCCCCCCAATAGGTCCACGCCATCCCGATGAGAACCCCCAACAAGACGAAGCCGAGCCGTATCAGTGCCGGAGCCATCGAGCTTAGCACGGGTTTTGCCATGATCTTGAACTGGGGTACAAGGCGTCCCATACGGCCTAGCCTTTCTCTTAGGGCTGCCACGGAAACGGCAGCGCGATGGTGTATCATGGACCGGATCTACTGCGATGCATTGTACATGAACACGTAATGCAACACAAATCACTTGAGGGGGTACCAAAGCACTAACCCGGCGGATGACAGGCGGCGATTGGCGGGCACAACGCGCAGAACCTTCCATTGCCGACAGGCAGTCGTATCAGGTAGAATGCGGGTACGATGACGACACCCAAACGCAACCAGTTTGTGGTCCGCCAGGCGCAGTCGGAAGCGGATCTGGCCGCGTGCAGCGCGCTGGACCACACCTATTCGACGGAATATGTCTGGCAGGTCGATCTGCGCGAGGAAGGCGACGAAACCACCGTCCGGTTTCGCGTTGTCCGTCTCCCGCGTACGATCCGCGTGGCGTATCCGCGCGATCGCGATGCTTTGCTGCGGTCCTGGAAGACCCGCGACTGCTTTCTAGTTGCCACGATTGAAGACGTTGTTCTGGGCTACGTGAATATGCGGGTCGATCCGGTCTTTCCCCGCGGCTGGATCCAGGACCTGGTGGTGGACCAACGCGTGCGGCGGCGGCGGATTGGCAGCGCGCTACTTGAGCAGGCGTTGCGCTGGGCGCGCCTGCATGGGCTGCAGCATATTGCGCTGGATATGCAAACCAAGAACTACCCTGCATCCTGCTTTGCCCGTTCGCATGGTTTTGCATTCTACGGGTTCAATGACCATTACTATCCCAATCAGGACATCGCGCTGTTCTTTGGGCGGCCGGTGTAGGTTCAGTGGATTGCCGAACGTATGATGAATGATCCGGGTCTTCTGCGGAGCGTATTGGAACTGATCAACGAGGCGCTGACGACGACCATCGTCATCATCTCGGCCTCGATCCTGTTGTACAACCTTAGCCGGCGCATGCACGACCGGGTGACGCGGGCAGCGTCGATCGTGCTGGCCTGTGTGGTTGTGGCGTATGTCGCGGATGTGTTTGTGTCGCTAGATCCAGGTGGGAACGATTATCTGGAAGCGTACATGCGCCTGCAATGGATCGGCATCGCCTACATCCCAGCGGCGCTCTTTCACCTGTCGGACGCTCTGCTCGAGACGACAGGCCGCCCCTCGCGCGGGCGCAGGCGGCTGGTGATCCGGGTCAGCTATCTGATCAGCACGGTTTTCCTGCTGCTGGCGTTGTTTACCGATACGGTGGTGAGAGACCCTGCGTTGGGCGAGATTCCACGCATGCGGCCCGCCGCCGGTTTCATCGTCTACACGGCCTATCTGCTGGTTGTTGGGACGGCCGCGGTGATCAATGTGGCGCGCGCCCGGCGCCGCTGTCTGACGCGCTACACTCGCCGGCGGATGACCTATTTGCTCACGGTCTTCCTGACGCCAGTGTACGGCACATATCCGTATTCGTTGTTCTTTGGCAGGCTCGGAGACGAGAAGACGACCGCACTGCTCGTCATTCTGAACGCGGCTAACCTGGTCATCATGCTGATGCTGGTCTTCATGGCCTACCCGCTCTCGTTCTTTGGCACGCAGCAGCCGGACCGCGTGGTCAAGACGCGGCTGCTGGAGTTCATGCTGCGCGGGCCGCTGACCGGGGCCGCCATTCTCATGGTGATCTTGTTCGTGCCGCGGGCGACGAATTTCCTCGGCATCGACGGTGACGCGTTTATGCCGTTTGCAGCGGTGGCGATCCTGCTGTTCTTGCAGTGGTCAATCACGCTGTTGTTGCCCGTGCTCCGGCGCTGGCTGATCTACACTGAAGATCAACATCAGGCGCGCACTATTGAGCGAGTCAGCGAGCGGCTGCTGACCCAGGCCGATGCGTCGCAGCTTCTCGAGTCCGTGCTGGCCGCCATCTGCGATTACTTGCGCGTGCCGACTGCGTTTGTCGCGGAGGTCGGACCGGGGGGCGCCCATCTGGTGCAGGTGGTGGGTTCGCTGACTCCGTCCCCCGACGCTTTGGAGTCAACCGACCTGTCGCTGCTGGTCAACGGCGGGGCGCACAGCCAGCCAGAAATCGAGCAGGTCGGCGAGATGTTCGTGTGGCATTCGTACTGGCTGGTGCCGCTGCGCTCCACCTCAAGCGGCGAGAAGAGTGCCTCGTTGCTGGGAATTCTCGGGGTGTGGGCGCGCGCGCCGCAGCCCAACCTGGACGAAGAAGAGCAGATCACTTTCTCCCGGCTGGTGGCCCAGGCGGCGCGCGTGCTGGAAGACATGCAGCGCCAGGCGGAAGTGTTCTTTATTCTGGAAGGTCTGGCATCTCAGATGGACCAGATGCAACAGCTTCACGGGATATCGCGCTATGGCTATATGTCTGCCGAGCCGACCCCCTACCCTTCCAGCGATCTCTTGGACCATGAAGCGTTCTCCGATCTGGTCAAGGACGCCCTGCGTGACTACTGGGGCGGCCCAAAACTGACGGACAGCGAGCTGCTGAAGCTCAACATCGTCTGGCGCGAGATGGCCGAAGCGAACGATAACAACCCGGTTCGCGCGCTGCGGACGGTTCTGGCGCGCGCGATTGAGAATCTTAAGCCGGAAGGGCAGCGCAGCCTCACCACCACCGAGTGGGTGCTGTACAACATTCTGGAGATGCGCTTTCTCCAGGGGCGCAAGGTGCGCGACGTAGCACTGCGCCTCGCCATGAGCGAGTCCGACCTGTATCGCAAGCAGCGCATCGCCATCGAAGAAGTGGCGCGGCAGATCGCCGAGATGGAACGCGATCTGCTGGCTGAGACCGCGAATGGCACGTCGCCGAACAAAGTCCCCGAAACGACACCCAGCCGGCAACGCGAAGTTCCCAGTGCTCCCGCGACACGCTGAGGCCGTTTGACAACGTTTTTGCCCATTTCTATAATGACTGCTTGGCGACAACCGTAACTTAGCGGTATCGGCGACGCGGATAACCGAATATTGAGCAGGCGCACGTGGCTGAGGAAGGCTGATCAGATTATGACGAGCGAGTATCATGACACGAGTTCCTCGCCTCCTCTGCCTCCCGATGAGGGTTATTGGGAGGCGCTGCTCCAAGAGGGGGAGATCGCCGCAGGGGGGGTGCCTCGGCATCACGAGTTCGACTGGGGTGAACTGCCGCTTGATGAGGGAGTGCCTGGCACGGCAAATGGCTCTCTGCCGGCCTCGATGGATTCCGATTGGGATGAAGTGCAGACCGTCTATGATGCCGATCAAACCGTTGATCTGCGTGTCGTCGGTTTTAACCGGGGCGGGCTGCTGGTTGAATGGAACAGCTTGCGCGGCTTCATCCCGGCAAGCCAGTTGATCGACTTTCCGGTCATGGCCGACAACCGCGCCAGGCGCGAGGCGCTGGCGCAGCGCGTCGGCCAGGTGCTCCGGCTGCGGGTTATTGAGCTGGATCGCGATCAGAACCGGCTGATTCTCTCGGAGCGCGCGGCTCAGGTCGAACCGGGTGCGCGGGCCAACGTCCTGACCCGCATTCGCCCCGGCGACACATGTACCGGCCAGGTCACGAACCTGTGTGATTTCGGCGTGTTCGTTGATCTGGGTGGGTTGGAAGGGCTGATCCACATCAGCGAGTTGAGTTGGGGGCGCGTCAGCCATCCGCGCGACGTTGTCAAGCGGGGCGACACTGTGACTGTGCACGTCCTGCAGGTGGACCCAGAGCAAGGCCGCATCGCTCTGAGTTTGAAACGGATGCGCCCCGACCCGTGGAAAACGGTTGAAGAGCGCTATCATGTCGGCCAGATGGTTGAGGGCGTGATCACGAACGTGGTGGATTTCGGCGCCTTTGCCTGCATCGAAGAAGGGCTGGAGGGGCTGATCCACGTCTCGGAACTGGCCGAGGGGCATTTCCTCCATCCGCGCAATGTCGTGCGCGAAGGCGAAACGGTCAGAGCGCGCATCCTCAACATCGACGGCAGTGCGCGCCGGCTTGGGCTGAGCCTGCGCCGCTAGATGCCCGCCGGCACCGTAGTGCAATGAAAAGCCCCGCCGTGTGCGGAGCTTTTTTGTTTCCCGGCGCTCAGCTAGCCCTCGTCGCCGGTGCCGGGCGGCACCGGCGGGAGCCAGTGCGGCTGCGTCATGCGCTCCGGGCGCAGGATATCGTCCAGCTCTTCCTTGCTAAGCAGCCCGCGCTCGAGGACCAGCTCGTATACGCCGCGCCCGGTGGCAAGTGCCTCTTTGGCGATTGAGGCGGCGTTATCGTAGCCGATGTAGGGGTTCAGCGCGGTCACGATCCCGATTGAGTTCTCAACCATCCGCCGCAGATGCTCGCGGTTGGCCGTGATGCCGTTGACGCAGCGTGTCGCGTAGGTGTGGCAGGCGTTGCGCAGGTGCGTCAGGCTGTTGAATAGGGCGTAGGCGATGATCGGCTCCATCACGTTGAGCTGAAGCTGGCCCGCCTGGGCGGCCAGCGTGACCGTAACATCGTTACCCATCACCTCGAACGCCACCTGGTTGACGACTTCGGGGATGACCGGGTTGACCTTGCCCGGCATGATCGACGAGCCGGGTTGGACTGCTGGCAGGTTGATCTCGCCTAACCCGGCGCGTGGACCGGACGAGAGCAGGCGCAGATCGTTGGCGCTCTTCGAGAGCTTCACCGCAATCCGCTTGAGCACGC
Source organism: Thermoflexus sp. (assembly GCA_020724465.1). Taxonomy (GTDB): domain Bacteria; phylum Chloroflexota; class Anaerolineae; order Aggregatilineales; family Aggregatilineaceae; genus DYGX01. The sequence continues at coordinate 132,381 of DYGX01000001.1, read as the reverse complement.
CTGAGAGCTGGACAAACACGCCCGTGTCCTGAGTGGCCTCGATCAGGTTCGGCGCGGTGACCAAGTCAATCCCGGTGATCTCGCGCAGATGCCGGCAGACGGCGGGGGCGTAGTCAGGATGGGCGTTCAAGCCCGTGCCGATGGCCGTCGCCCCCATGTTGATCTCGATCACCAGTTGGGCCGCCTCGCGCAGGCGCGCCATATCTTCGTCGAGCATGACGGCATATGTGCTGAACTCCTGGCCGAGCGTCATCGGCACGGCATCCTGAAGCTGGGTGCGCCCCATCTTGATCACATCCCTGAACTCCTCGGCTTTGGCCGCGAAGCTGTCGCGCAATTCCTGCATGGCTTCCAGAAGCTCGTCGATGGCAAAATGCAGGGCGATCTTGAGCGCGGTGGGATAGACGTCGTTGGTGCTTTGCGACAGGTTCACGTGGTTGAGCGGGTGCACAACCGAGTAGTCGCCGCGCTCATGGCCGAGAATTTCCAGTGCGCGGTTGGCGATAACCTCGTTGGCGTTCATGTTGGTGGACGTCCCCGCCCCACCCTGGATCACATCGACCACGAACTGATCGTTCCACCGGCCCTGGCGCACCTCTTCTGCCGCCTGGATGATCGCGTCCGCGATGGTGGGGTCCAGCAGCCCCAGCTCGCGGTTTGCCAGCGCGGCCGCCTTTTTGACGCAGCCCAGCGCCACGATCAAGAACGGATAGGCGCTGATCGGCGTACCCGAAATCGGGAAGTTCTCGACGGCCCGCTGGGTCTGAATCCCGTAATACACTTCTTCGGGGATGGCACGCTTGCCCAGGGAATCGCGTTCGAGGCGAAACCGCCCGGTCGCGAGTGGGGCGCGCGTCCCGGCAATCTGGCCGGCGGAGTATTCAAGACGCTCGGCCAGCGTCTCGGATGCGACAAGCACTAGCTGGTGGTAAATCTCGGGGCGCTCGGTCCGGATGCGCTCGACGGCGTCTTTCGTCAGGCTGAGAGCGCGCACGGGCGTGCGAGCGCGCGCCGACGCAACGTGAGTCGGGCTGCCGAGCAGCAACCGCTCGCCGAGCATGGCGCCCGGCCCGACTGTCGCGAGTTCGGCTGGCTGTTGCCCGATGCCGTGGGTGATGACGACGCTGCCCTGCTCGATCAGCAACACGGACTCCCGCGCAGCGCGCTCGTGAAAGAGGTACTGGCCGGGCCGGTATTCGACCACGCGGATCAAACCGGCGATGTATGCCAGCGCCTCCGCGTCGAGTTTCTGGAACAGTTTCGTGTGATGCAGCATGGTTTCGATGCTGGTATTGGGCATGTCTTTCCTCAAGCGTCCTGCCGGTGAGTGTTTGTCACCGTTCTCTGAGCATCTCTTAATCTGCCGGGCGTCACACGCCTTGAGCCGCCTGTTATAATCTACTCCAGACCTGTGCTCTTGCCGAAATGTTGCCTGGCGGGGGCATTCTTCAGCGGGACGGCCCATGACTTCAGACGGATGGAACGCTCACCCGCTACTGCGCATTCGCGGGTTGAGCAAATCGTATCAGCAAGACGGCGCGACCTGTGCGGTGCTCAGCGGGGTGGACCTGGAAATTGGCGAAGGGGAATTCGTGGCGCTGCTCGGCGTGAGCGGCAGCGGCAAGAGCACTTTGCTTAACCTGATCAGTGGCATCGACACGCCGGACAGCGGCACGATCCTGATCGACGGGGTGGACGTGACGCGCCTCGACGAACAGCAGAGAACCCTGCACCGCCGGGATCATATCGGGATCGTGTTCCAATTCTTCAACCTTATCCCGACGCTCACGGTGATCGAGAACGTCACCCTGCCGCTGGAACTGCGCGGCACCCGGCTGCGCGAGGCTCAGGCGCGGGCGCGCTCGCTGCTGGAGCGTGTTGGGCTGGCCGACCGGGCCGCCGACTTCCCCGACCGGCTGAGCGGCGGCGAGCAGCAGCGCGTCGCAATCGCGCGGGCGCTGGTCCACGAGCCGCGTTTGGTTCTGGCCGACGAGCCGACCGGTAATCTGGACGCCGCGACGGGACAAGCGGTTCTGGCGCTGTTGCTTGAGCTGGCCCGGCAGCCTGGCCGCGCGCTGATCATGGCGACGCATGACCCGGCTATCGTTCCGCACGCCGATCGCGTGTTCCGCATCCGCAGTGCCCAACTTGAACCGGTGCTCCATCCGCCGGAGCGGGTGCATCCGGGTCCCCAATGAGAGGCAACCGGTGATCAATACCGCTGTGCTCCGACTCACACGGCGCTACATCGACCGCCGCCTGGTGCAAAGCCTGCTGTTCATCGCGGGCGTGGCGCTGGGGGTGGCCGTCGGCGTGGCGATCGATCTGGCGAACGGCGCAGCCAGCCGCGCCTTTGCGCTGAGCGTGAACAGCGTCACCGGGCGCGCCACGCACCAGATCGTCGGCAGCGCCGGCAGCGTCCCGACCAGTCTCTACCGCGCGTTGCGCATCGAGGCAGGGGTGCGGGCCAGCGCGCCAGTGATTGAGTCCATTGTTCGCGCCGAGTCGCTGGGCGGGCGGACGTTCCGCCTGCTGGGCATCGACCCGTTTGCCGAGGGGCCGTTCCGTACTTACCTGACGGCGGATATGCTCGCCGAGGCGGGGCCCGACGGCGGCGCTGGTGCCCTGGCTTTCCTCACCGAGCCGGGCGCCGTGCTGATCAGCCGCGCTTTGGCCGAGCAGGCGAACCTCGCCCCGGGCGACACGCTCTCGCTGCGCACACGCACGCGCGGGGCCGCCGTGGTCACCATCGCAGGCTTCCTCTCGCCAGCGCACGAGGGCAGCGCCAGCGCCGTCAACGATCTGATGGTGGCGGACATTGCCACGGCACAAGAGATCTCCGGCAGGCCGGGCGAGCTGACCCGCATCGACCTGATCCTGGAGTCAGACGCGGAGCGCGCTGCCGTCGAGGGGCTGCTGCCACCCGGAACAGCGCTGGTCAGCGCCGCGGCGAGCCGCAGCGCCCTGGCTCAGATGACGGATGCATTCGAACTAAACCTGCGCGCGCTGAGCCTGCTGGCGCTGCTGGTGGGTGTCTTCTTGATTTACAACACGGTGACGTTCAGCGTGGTGCAGCGGCGTCCGACTCTCGGGATTCTGCGCGCAGTGGGCGCCACGCGACAACAGATCTTCGCGCTGATTCTGGCTGAGGCGGTGCTGTTGGGTTGTGTGGGGACCGTGATCGGCCTGGGGCTAGGGATTATCCTCGGAAGCAGCACGGTGAGCCTTGTCGCGCAGACGGTGAACGACCTGTACTTCCGCGTCCAGGTCGAGCAGATCACGGTACCGGCGGGCACGCTGGCGCGGGGTTTCGTGATCGGGATGGGGGTCAGCGTGCTGGCCGCCGTGCTGCCGTCGCTCGAAGCGACGCGCACTGAGCCGGCTGGGGTGATGCGCCGTTCGGACATGGAGCGCACAACGCAACGCCTGCTGCCCGTGGTGACGCTTGGCGCTGCCGCGCTGGTGGGCGTGGGAGTGCTCGTCTTGCAGATCGACACGCGGCGCCTGGAAGTGAGCTTTGGCGGCCTGTTTATGATCCTGGTCGGGGGCGCGCTGCTGACCCCGGCAGCGCTGGTCGTGTTGATGCGGGCCGTCGCGCCGGGCATGACGCGCGGGTTTGGCGTGCTGGGGCGCATGGCGCCGCGCGCGATTACGCGCTCGCTCAGCCGGACGTCGGTCGCCGTGGCCGCGCTGACCCTGGCGGTGAGCGCGATCGTCGGCGTCAGCGTCATGATCAGCAGCTTCCGGCAGACGGTCAGCGAGTGGCTGGACACGACGCTGGGCGCGGACATTTTCATCTCGCCCTTCGCGGGCGAGTCGAATGACATCCCCGTTGATGTGGACCCGGCCATCGTGTCACGCCTTGAGCGCGTCGAAGGCGTCGAGCGCGTGACCACCGTGCGGAATGTCGCGGTTCTCGCGCCGGATTATCCGGACCAGCCCCCCGCCAATCTGGTCGTTCCCAGCGACGACATCACGCACTCGGCGCGCCGCTTCGCCTGGCAGCGCGCGCCCGGCAACTATTGGGATGCCTTGCGCTCCGGACAGGTCGTTGTCAGCGAGCCGTTCGCGTTCCGTCGGGGTATCACGCCCGAGAACGCGCAGATCACGCTGCTGACCGATCGTGGGCCGCACACATTCGAGGTGGCCGGCGTGTACTACGACTACACGACCGATCAGGGCAGCGTTATGATGGCGCGCACGACGTATGATCGCTACTGGGATGATCCGTACATCTCCGCTATCGCGCTTGATCTGGCACCGGGCGCGAATCTTGAGCGCGTGCTGGAGTCGCTGCAAAGCGAGACGTTGATCGACACCGGGCTGCGCGCCCAGAGCAACCGGGCTTTGCGGGCAGGCGCGCTTGAGGTGTTCGACCGGACCTTCGCGATCACGATTGCCTTGCGTCTGCTGGCGGCGATTGTCGCGTTTATCGGCATATTGAGCACTCTGCTGGCGCTGCAGCTTGAGCACACGCGCCAGTACGGCGTGATGCGCGCCAACGGCATGACGCCGCGCCAGCTTCGCGCCTTCACCCTGATTCAAACCGGCCTGATGGGCCTGGCTGCCGGGCTGCTTGCTCTGCCTCAGGGGATCGCGCTGGCTGTGATTCTGATCGACGTGATCAACGTGCGTTCGTTCGGCTGGTCGATGGACCTGATGCTCAGCGGCCAGCCGTTTGTGCAGGCGTTGGCGGTTGCGCTGGGTGCGGCGCTGCTGGCCGGGGTCTATCCGGCGTGGCGCCTCAGCCGCCTGGTGACCGCCCAGGCGTTGAGGAGCGAGTAGGATGAAGCAGCATTTTTCGCGGGAATTCAGCACTTACAGCATCGTGGCGCGCGATCCGCACACGGGGGAGTTGGGCGTCGCTGTGCAGACCCACCAAATGTGCGTGGGCAGCGTTGTTCCCTGGCTGCGGCCGGGACTCGGCGCGCTGGCCACGCAGGCTTCGGTGAACATCCGCTTCGGACCGCTGGGGCTGGCGCTGCTGGAAGAGGGGATCGAGCCGGAGCGGGTTATCGCCGCCCTGGTCGCGTCCGATGCCGGCGCGGATCGGCGGCAGGTCGCCGTGGTGGACGCGCAGGGACGGGCCGCCGCGTGGACCGGCGAGAAATGTATCGCCGAGGCATCGCACCACGTCGGCGAGGGGTACAGCGTCCAGGCGAATATGATGACGCGCCCGACCGTTGTCCCGGCGATGGCCGAAGCGTACGAGCGCACGTCCGGAGACCTGGCGGCGCGGATGCTGGCGGCGTTGCAGGCGGCCCAGGCCGAAGACGGCGACATTCGCGGAATGCAGTCGGCGGCGCTCAAGATCGTCTCCGGCGATCGCTCCCAACCCGCCTGGGATGCGATCTACGATCTGCGCGTGGACGAGCACGACTCACCGCTTGACGAGCTGGCGCGGCTGATCCGTCTGCGCCGCGCTGCGGTGCTTGACGAGCGCGGATTCGATCTGCTGAACGCGGGGAACTCGACCGAAGCACTGGCGCTGTGGCAGCAGGCGCGCGAGATGGCGCCGGAGATGGAAGAGCTGCCTTTCTGGCAGGCGATGAACGCCGCCGATGAGCTGGGGGACGTGGAGCAGGCCGTGGCGTTGCTGCATCCGGCGTTCGAGCGCGATCCTCGACGCGCCGAGTGGGTCGATTTGATTCGCCGGTTGGAAGCGTGCGAGATGATCGGCGCCGGGTTGGCGGACAAGATCATCGCGGGGCTGGGCTGGTGATGCGTGTGCTAGTGCGGTGGGGCGTGGCGGCGGCGTTCGTCGCCTCTGTGGCGCTGATTGTGTCGTCGGTGCTGGCGAGCCGGGGTGCGCCGGGCGCGGCTGCGGAGCAACGCGCAGTGCTGCTGGATGCCCCTGCCCTCGCTTTGGACGGTTTCGCACGCGCAATCGAGCCGCGCACATGGTCCTTCCCCGCCGATCACGGTGCGCATCCCGCTTTTCAGACGGAATGGTGGTACTACACCGGCAACCTCGCCACCGAAGACGGGCGACGTTTCGGCTACCAGTTCACCATCTTCCGTCGTGCGCTGGCGCCTGGCGAGCACCCGTCGGCATCCGAGTGGCGCACGAATCAGGTCTATATGGCACACTTCACCGTGACGGATGTCGCGGGCGGCGCTTTCTACCAGGCGCAGCGCTTTAGCCGTGGGGCGGCAGGTCTGGCAGGCGCCACGACTGAGCCGCGCTACCGGGTCTGGCTGGATGACTGGGCGGTGAGCGCCCGCGACGAATCCGCCGAGCGGACCGCGATCGGCGCCCGGTCGCCCGACGTGGCGGTTGAACTGGAGCTGCGCCAGCTTAAGCCGCCGGCTCTGCATGGCCGCGACGGCCTCAGCCCGAAGAGCGGCGAGCCGGGCAACGCGAGCTACTACTTCTCGCTCAGCCGCCTGGCGACGTCCGGCGTCATTTCGATCGGCGCGGAGCAGTTCAGCGTGACCGGTACAAGCTGGATGGATCACGAATTCGGCACGAGCGCGCTCGGCCCGGATGCACAGGGGTGGGACTGGTTCGGGCTGCACCTGGACGGCAACCGCGAATTGATGGTCGGGCAGATCCGCCTGGTGGATGGCGGGATCGAACCAGCCTTCGGCGGTCTGCTGATCGAAGCGGACGGCCGGACGGTGCCGCTCAGCGCATCCGAGATCACGATTGAGCCGCTGCGGTGGTGGACCAGCCCGCACTCCGGCGCAATGTACCCGGCGGAATGGCGGATCACGGTCGCGCCAGGGGGCGGCGCGCCGCTCACGCTACATATCGAGCCGCTGCTGGCCGATCAAGAGCTGCGCGAGGGCATTGTCTATTGGGAAGGGGCGGTGCGCGTTTCTGGCGGCGCGACAGGCTATGGCTACGCGGAGCTGACCGGCTATCACAGCACCATGCGCGACCGGTTCTGAGAGCGGCCCCGCCCGCAGTAGAATGCGCCGGCGGCTTACTGGCGTTCGGCCAGGGCCTGCCGCGCCGCGTTCTGAACCGCCGTAACCATCGCCATCAGACCCTGCCCCTTGCCCATCGAGATCTCGTTGCCGAAGATTTTCAGCACGATGTCGGGCGAGACGCTGGCTACTTGCTCCAGCGGCGCGCCGGATAGCGTCTCGTCGAGAATGACCGCCATCGCCTGGGCGGATAGACCCTGCGGGTTCTCGACCGCGAAGTAGAATTTCAGGGTGCCATCATCGCGCGGCTCTGACCAGACATAAGCGTCTGATTCGCAAAACGGCACGCGGTGTTCCTCGGGGTATGGCCGCGTGGCGATCCGCGCGGGAACCGGCTCGAACCGGCTCGCGATATCGAGCAGCAGCTCGACACGCTCATTACGGGTGGTTACAAAGTCGAAGTCGTCCAGCAGGTCATTCAACGCTTGCGGATAGTTCCTCATACCTTCTCGCGATCTTGGGGCGCCGGACTCAGCGTTCGATGGGGACGTTGACCAGGTTGCCCCATTCGGTCCAACTTCCGTCATAATTGCGCACACGCGGGTAGCCCAGGAGATACTTCAGAACGAACCAGGTGTGGCTGCTGCGCTCACCGATGCGGCAGTAGGTGATGATCTCGTTGTCAGGCGAGAGCCGCTGTTCTTCTTCGTAGATGCGGCGCAGCTCGTCCGCCGATTTGAACGTGCCATCCGGGTTGACCGCCCTGCTCCACGGGACGTTGACGGCGCCGGGGATGTGCCCCCCACGCAGCGCCCCTTCGTTGGGATAGTCGGGCATATGCAGGCGCTGACCCGAGTACTCTTCGGGGCTGCGCACGTCAACCAGGGGCAGACTCGCCTGGACATGCTGGTACACCTGGTCGCGAAAGGCGCGGATATGCCGGTCGTCACGCGGGCGCGCCTTGTAGGTTGTTGGCGGATATTGCGGCACTTCCTGAGTCATGGGGCGGCCTTCCGCCTGCCATTTGCCGCGCCCGCCATCCATAACGCGCGCGCGCTCGTGCCCGAAAAGCTGGAACACCCAGAACGCATAGGTGGCCCACCAATTGTTCTTATCTCCGTAGAAGACCAGTGTTGTCTCCGGTGTCACGCCCAGACGTGACATCAACTGCTCAAACTCGCGCTGGTCGAGGTAATCCCGTCGCAGTGGATTGTTGAGGTCCTTCGCCCAGTCAACCTCGACCGCGCCGGGGATGTGCCCCGATGCATACAATAGCGGGTCCTCGTTGGACTCAATGATGCGGATCTGCGGGTCATTGAGGTGATCCTCAACCCATTGGGTCGAAACCAACACCTCAGGATGTACATAGCCACGCTGCGAAATGTCCGTCATGTATGCCTCCCGTTGGGGCCTTGTTGCCAGTCATCGCTCCCTGGAAGTCTACTTCCTGATACTCACGAATATTATAGATTACTGTCTATAAAATGTCAGGTGAAATCGTGGGAATCGACCATTTCACCAAGCGCGGCCGGTTGCGCTGCTCCTGCCAGGGCGGTATAGTTCGCGGCGTGATCATTCACCCTGCAGGGAGTGACGATGAGCGTGCAGAAAAGCAAACCGGGAATACCGCTGGCGGGCCTGTACGGCACCTGGGTGCTGATCTATTTCCTGTTTCTGCGCCCGCAGATCCTCAAATGGGGCACGCGCCTGGGCGAATCACAGCGGCGCCTGCCGGGCGACGATATCATTCCCAAACCGAACTTGCAGTTCACCAACGCGATCGATATCGATGCGCCGCCGGAAGCCGTCTGGCCGTGGATCGCGCAGATGGGACGCGAGCGCAGCGGCTATTACGGGCTGGATGTGATAACCAACTGGGGCATCCCCAGTGTGACATTCATCCGGCAGGACCTCGACCCGCCCGCGGTGGGGGACGAGATGGACGGCGGCTATCACATCATGGAGCTTGAACCCAACCGCAAGCTGCTCTACGGTGGGTTTAGCCTGCGCCGCCTGTTCGGCATCGCGCAGGACGTGACCACGCTGTTCTTGCTCGAGCGGCGCCCCGACGGTAGCACCCGCCTGCTGGTCCGCCGCCGCGCCTATACCTATGGGGCGCTGGGGTGGCTGTACAACCTGGGTGAAGAAAAGGTGTACTTCCTTGCAGTGCGGGAGCAACTGCAAACCCTCAAGGCGCGTGCGGAGAGCATGGCACACCTGCACGTCACGCCCCAGCCGCAGCCGGAAACGGTGCGGCAGTGAAACTCTGTGCGGCGCGCTGCGTATTAGGGGATAGATGGAATTCGCAGCCGGACGGAGAATAGCCGTGACCACACACAAACGCCTGTATCGCTCGACCAATGAACGCATGCTCGCCGGTGTCTGCGGCGGGATTGCCGAGTATCTCGAAGTCGATCCGACGCTCGTGCGCCTCGCCTTTGTGGCGCTGATGTTCCTGGGCGGACCCGGTCTGATCATCTACATCGTGCTGATGATCGTCGTGCCCGAGGCCCCGCGGGATGTGCGCAAGTCCAAGAACGACGTCTACTACGAGGATGTCGTGCGCTCCGAGATCCCTACCCCGGCGGTGCGGGACGAGTACGAGCCGGACGAGTCGCCGTAGGGGTTCCAGCAGTGGTGTGCATCGCGGAGCTGGGAGCATGTCGTGCCCGGCTCTTTTCGTTCCCCGGCTAATCCAGCGCGGAAGCAGAGTTGCGCGCGAAGGCATCGTTCGCGCTGCGCCGGAGCGCAGCGGCGCGCTGCTGGATGTCGGCCAGATAGCTGCCGTAGAGTGGATAGGCAAACAGCAGCGCGATCCCGGCGACGACGGCGATCATGGGCAGCGCCGCCGCGAAGACCCGGATTGCCGTGATGACCGCTTCGGGTTGGGCATTGGCTGGGAGATCCGCATCGAAACCGGTGAGCGCCAGCCCTTCGCCCAGGATCAGCCCGGCGACCGCCGGCGGAAAGCGGAAGATGAAGCCCAGAATCCCGCGGTACATCCCCTCGCGGCGCCGCCCGGTGCGGACGTAATCCTCGTCGATCACCTCGGCGAACAGCATATCCGGGCCGAGGACCGCGCCTCCCACAGCCAGCCCCAGCACGCCGAGTACGATCGCCGCTGTAGTCAGGCTGGAAACGAAGATCAACGGAATTGCCAGGATGGCCGTGCTGGTCATCGAGAGAATCATGGCGGCGCGCGATCCCACCCGTCGGATGATGCGCTGCCAGATCAAGAGCGACACGCCCGCCCCCGCAAAAAGCACCAGCAGAAGCTGCGTGAGCTGCTGCCCTTCGATCTGCAAGACATACGTGGCAAAGAACGGCATGACGGCAACGAGCACCGCCAGGATAAAGCGCGTCATGAAATTGATCGACAGCACGATCAGAAACGTGCGGTTGGTTGTCACGACGCGAAGCTGTTCGCGCAGCGATGGCGGGTTCTTCTGCGCAAACGCGGGGTTCTCTTTGATGCCGACGAGCGACAGGAGGTGCAGCCCGGCGGCGGTGATGCCCCACAATACGCCCAGCGCTCCCCACCCCAGATGCTGGTAGATGATCGGCGTCAAGGCGACCGCCAGACCGTTGCCGGCCAGAAAGCCGATCAGTTGGCGGATGCTGGCCCCGGCGGCGCGATCGCCCGTCGACTGGTACATCTCCGGAAACAGGGCGTCCTGGTTGAGCGTGATGATCGTCTGCAGCAGGTCGTATAGACTGATGATCGCCAGGAAGTAGACCAGCAGCGCCGTGGGGTTCTGGCGGTCGAACGGGGGCAGCCAGACCAGGGCAAAGGCGATCGCCACCGGGATCGCGAGCAGTCCGATGAAGAACCGCCGCCGTCCCCAGCGCGTGCTGGTCCGGTCGGACAGCCAGCCCGCCACAGGATCGTTGATCGCGTTCCAGAAGCCAAACGCAAACCAGCCGCGCCCCACCCATTCCGGCGGCAGGCCGACCACCGTGGTGTAAAAGTATTGGATGAAGGTGTTGAACGTGCTGTAGGTGAGCAGCCCTGCCGCGTTGCCCAGCGAATAGAACAGCGTGCGCCAGAACGGAACGCGTTCTTCAAGATCGACCGGGTCGGTTCGGGGGGTGGCGCGATCCATCACGTGGTTGGTCACTCGGTCTCCTTCCGGGCCGTGCGAAACGGTGATAGATGTTACTCCCCCGCGTCGATTCGCTCAAGACGCAAAATGTACGCGCCTGTGGTCTGGCCCTGCTCGCGCCGGTAGCGTGAGGCGCCCAGGATGTACACGCCATCGTAGGGCAAGGTAAAGGCGTCGATGCGCGCGTCCTTGTTCCCTGCCCCGTCGTCGTCAAATGCGATCTGCTTGCGGTCGCGATCGTAGATCGTCACCAGCGCGTCCAGGTCGCCAGAGGCGCGCTCCATCGTCACCCGCACAACATCTCCGGCGCTGCCGAGAAAGACGTACTCATCGGCGGTGTGCTCGTCCGTAATCAGGCCGCTAACGGTGGAGTCGTAGACGATTTCGAGCGCCCGGCCCGCGCCCTGCCCGGCGCGCCCTGAGAGCTGTAGTTCGAATTCACCGGTTGCGCTCTGGGCTGCGGAGACGGCCAGGTAGTACATGCCCTCTGCTGGTGTAGCGAAGGCAGCGATTCGCGCCGGGGCGCCGGCGCGTTCGGCACTCGCGCGGGCTAGCTCAGCGGCTGTGCTATCCAGAAGGGTAACGGTGAGCGATGCAGCGCTGGACGTGGCCGTGATAGCCAGGATGTCACCTTCGGTAGCGAAAAAGCGGAAGTAGCGCACGGGTGTGTCTTCTGAGGTTGTATTGCGGACTGTCATGCCGTAGTCGATCAGGAGCGCGTCTTCCAGCGTCTTTCCCAGTTCCTCGGGTGGCACTTGGGTAACGGTGAGGGTGAAACTACCCTCAGTTCCGCTGTATCCGGTGGCTTGGATCAAATACACGTCGCTTCTGAGTATGGTGAAATCGCGGATGCTCGCGTTGAGCGTGCCTTCGGCCAGCGGATCGTCGTCGTTGGAGATCAAGATCTGCCCGTCTGCCGTGGCGAAGTCCAGATGCGGATCAAGATCGCCGGACACGCGGCGCATGGTGATCGTGATGACCTCGCCCCGCTGCGCTCGCACGAAGTAGAAGGCAACCGGGTTGCCGCGCGTGATCTGCCCGAGCACACTCTGACCGTAGCGCAGAGCGGTGGCGCGGGTGGTCCCGTAATCGACATGTTGGACGAGCAGGCTGTAGGCGCCGCTTGTGCTGCCCAGTTCTTGCCCGAAGCGGGTCGCGATGACGAAGTAGCGCCCGGGGCCGGGCAATGTCAGCGCCGGGATAAGCGCATTGGCACCGGTCCCGCCGTCGTCGCTTGCAGCCAGGATCGCGCCCTGCTCCGTCGTGAGCACCAGGTAGGGATCCAGATCGCCGCTCTGGCGCGTCATGCTGAGGGTGATCTGGTCGGGGGCGTCGGCGATGAAGGTGTAGACCTGCCGGAAGGCCAGATCGTCGATTGTGCCTGTCACGGGCTGGTTCGGGACGAGCGATTGCGGGCTGGTCTGCCGGGGCACGCCTGCCTGAACCGGCGCGGGATCGAATAAGCCGGCGGAGGCAACGGCCAGCGCCAGCACGAAGAGGCCCAGTGCGCGGTCGGTTTTGTTCGTCATGGTGGCAGCGCGGGCACGCCCGCGCCGGTTTACTGCTGCCGCGTCAGCGTGATGCTGAACGTCCCTACCATACCCGTCTCTTTGTCCAGGCCGTAGCGGCTTACTGCGATCAGGTACAGCCCGTCAGCCGGGAGACCAACGTCGCTCAACAGCGGGTCGTAGGTGCCGCCAATCGGGCTGTCGTCGTTGTAGGCGATTTCTCGCCAGCTATCGCCCACCGCCTGGTAGAGGTGCAGTACGGCATCCAGGTTCCCGCTGAGCTGATCGATCTCAATCGTCACAACATCACCCGCTGTGCCGGAGAACACATAGAAAACGATGTACTGCTCGTCGGTGATCTCCCCTACCTGAGTCTGCCCATAGCTCAGAGGGGTGACGGTCCGGTTGATGCTCGCCGCCGACGTTTCGGCTTCCGTAGCCGACTCAATGACCAGCTCGTACGCGCCCTGTGTGATCTCTGTGTCCGGCCCGACATAGCGCGACACCAGAATCTGGTACTCGCCGTCGGTGGGCAGCGTGGCCGTGATCTGCGAGTCTCGGATCACACCGGGGTCGATGTCGTCATTTGCGTCCACGACGGCTCCTGTCGCGTCGCGCAGTTCGAGGTACGGATCGAGGCTGGAGCCGGGTGCAGCGCGCAAGGTCAGCCGCACACGCTCGCCGGCCGCGCCGGTGAAGGTGTAGAGGCGGCTCGGCGTCTCGTCGTCGATGATGCCGCTGGTGGTCTGGCCTAGGGTGAGCGTGGCGGGCCCTTCATCGGTCGGCTCTCCGGCGGTCGGTGGCGGGCCGTTCCCGATCTGGCTCAGTACCACGATGTACCCACCGGTGGGGCCGACCGGTCCGAACCGGGTCGCCACCACCAGATAGTATGTGCCTGCTGCGGGGGTGCGCAGCCCGGTGAGCGCCCCGGTCCCGCTGGACACGACTTCGGATAGTGTGTCAGTAGCCAGAATCAGCACCGGGTCAACGCCGTCGTCAGCCGTCACGGACAGATCGATCAGCTCGCCGGCGCGCGCGTCAAAGCGGTAGACGTCGGGTGTGCCGTCAAAGGTGGCTTGAATTGGGGTGTTCGGCTCAAGCGGCTCTGCGATCAGGCGCGGTGTCCCGGAGCCTGCAACGGACTCGCTTTCGCCCGCCAGCGTCAGGGTGAGCTGGTACGGCCCGGCCGATGTTCCGGCTTCCCGGTCGTAACGGGTGGCAACGATGGCGTAGTAGGCCGTGCGTGGCAGTGTGAACTCGAGCCGCGCATCACGTTCGACGCCGTCCACGATGTCATCGTGCTCGGCCAGCGGGATGCGGCCATCGTCCAGCAACAGCAGGAAAGGATCGAGGCCGTTGATCTCGCCTGGGTTGAGGCTCGTCATTTCGACAACGATCTCCTGTCCGGCCTTGCCCAGGAAGGTATAGATATCCATAAACCGCTGGTGATCGATCGTGCCCTCGATCGTCTCCCCCGGCTGGATGAGGGGCAGAGGGCGAAATTCCTCCGGCAGAATGGGCGTTGGCTCCGCTTCGCTGGCAGGCTCGGCCTGATCCGAACTGCTGACCAGGTCGAGGGTGAAGGTCCCGCCCGCGCTGCCGGCTTCCGGCAGAGAGATGCCCAGCAGATGCACGCCATCCCGGACCAGTGCGGCTATGAGCGGCTCACCCGGCTGGCTGCGTGCGATCTCTGCCAGGCTGTTATCGTAGAGCACCACCAATGGCGCAAAGCCGTCGAACCCGGTCGCCGTCGCGGTGATCTGGTCGCCAGATGCGCCGTCGAACCAGTAGAGCAGAAATGCGGTCTGCCGGGTCAGGCTGCCCTGGACCGGAATGCCCGGCGTGACGGGCAGCAGGCGCAGCACGCGGGTGGACGTGTCGGGCGTCGCAGGGGTCAGGGTCGGAGCGGGGGTTGGCGTTGGCTCCGGCAGCGGAGTGCGGTCCACCGCCGGAGAGCCATCCACATTCGCGGCGTTTAGGCTGAGGGTGTATGTTCCCCCTATGGCGGGCGCGATGCCGCCGGCGTGCGTTGCGCGGATCAAATAGCGGCCAGCGCGGGGGATGACGAAAGCAAGGCGGGCGTCGAGCGCGCCGCCGCTGTTGTCGTCGGTCGCAAGCTGCACCTGTTGCGTGTCGGTGAGGGCGATGAAGGGATCCAACTCGCCCCCAGTTGCGATCATACTGATGGTGACCACGTCGTTGGCTTGGGCATCAAAGGCGTAGAGCTGGACCGGCGCCTCAGGCGAGATCGCGCCCTCAACCGTCTGCCCGTAGCCCAGCAACAGCGGCTCGCCCTGTGCAGGCGGGGCAGCCCTGGCGCCCTGCCCCATCAGCGCCAGACTGAGCATACAAGCGACCAGCAGCAGGTGCATAAGCAAACGAATTCGCGCAGCCATCCCATGCTCCGGGTGATGTGCCTGACTTCGTGCTGACATTGTACGGTACGGCTGGCGCTCTCGCAACCTGCCCCGTTTCGATCCAGGGTTCACGAGGCCGGGGGATTGCGGTATAGTTAGGGCGTGTTGGACCTCGCCGGTACATATCAAGTGGAGCATCAGGCAGCCTTGCCAAGCACAATCGCGATTGACGGGCCTGCCGGGTCAGGCAAGAGCGCGGTGTCTTTTGCCATAGCGCAGCGCCTCGGTTATCTCTTCGTCGATACCGGGGCGTTTTATCGGGCGGTGACCTTTCTGGCGCTAGAGCGCAACGTGCCGTTCGATGATCCGGATGCGCTGGCAAACCTGGCGCGCAGTGTCCGGCTGGATATGACACCCGATCTGGGTAACGATGGGCGGCAGTATACCCTTCTGGCTGATGGCCGTGACATTACCCCCTACATTCATTCTCCTGCGGTGGATGCGCATGTGTCGGTGACCGCTGCGACGCCGGGTGTGCGCGCAGCGTTGCTGGGTGCGCAGCGCCGGGTCGCGGCGCGCGGGCGTGTGATCGTCGCCGGACGTGACATCGGCACGGTGGTGTTGCCGGATGCCGATCTCAAAATCTACCTGGACGCCAGCCTGGACGAGCGCGCCAGACGGCGCTATGCGCAGCGTATCAGCGCCGGGGAACCAGCCGACCTGGATGCTATCCGCCGGGGGCTGGCCGAGCGTGACGCGATCGACTCGCAGCGCGAGATCGCTCCTCTGTTGCGCGCGCCCGACGCCGTGTACGTGGACACCACCGGGTTGCCCCTCGAAGCCGCGATTGAGACAGTGCTTCAGATCATTTACGGCTGGAAGAACACGAAGCAGACCTGCTAGCGCGTGTGGGAAGCGCTTGTGCGAGAGCAGTCAAGTTCTCTCGCTCGCGAGCGCGTCGCGGGGTGAGGGAAGGATGCTTCGCCAAAGCACTTCACAATCTCTCGTCTAGCCGCTGGCAGGTGCGCGTTTTTGTGCGATCACTACAATTGGAGCTGGGCACGGTGATCCTGGCGTCTGGTGTGAGCGCGCACAATGACCCTGCTTTATCTGGTCGCGGCGTGGGTAGCAGGTGTATTCGTAGCCTCCCGGTTGGGTGCCGCTCCTGGCGTCTGGCTGCTTTTGGGCGCAGTGGGGATCTCGGCAGCCGGCGTCTTATGGCCGAGTCGACGGGATCGACTTGTTCTTGTTTGCCTTGTGTTGTTCGCGTTTGGAGCCGCACGCTTTGCCTTCACCCGGCGCCCCCTGCCCCGCGATCATGTGGCGCACTATGTGGGGTATGACCACGTCGCCCTGACCGGTGTGATTGATGCGCCGCCAGACGTGCGAGATTTTCACGTGAACCTGCGCGTGCGTGCCGTGCAGGTTGAAGTCGGCGGCGTGGTGACGCCGGTCTCCGGGTTGGTTCTGGTGCAGGCGCCGCGTCACAGCCCGTATTCGTATGGCGATCGGGTGCGGGCGATCGGCGCGCTACAGCTTCCCCCGAATTTCGATGACTTCTCATATCGCGACTATCTCGCGCGGCGCGGGATCTATGCCCTGCTGCGAGCCGATTCGGTTGATATCGTCGGACGTGATGTCGGGCGACCGTGGTTGGCCGTGGTCTATGCGCTGCGCGAACGCTCGGTGCAGACGATCCGGCGGTTGCTGCCCAGCCCGCAGGCTCCGCTGTTGGCCGGGATCTTGCTGGGTGACGAAAGCGAGATTCCGGCGGATGTTCGCGAAGCGTTCAACCGGACCGGCGCGGCTCACGTGATCGCGATCTCTGGGGCCAATATCGCGATTCTGCTGCGTGTCTTGATGGGTTTGCTGGATCCGGTCTTGGGCAAGAAGCGGGCTGCCTGGGCGGCGGGGATTGGCGTGGTGGCTTATGCGGTGCTGGCTGGCGGTGATGCATCGGTTGTCCGTGCCGCGATTGCGGGCGTCGCCGCTCTGATGGCGGCCCGCCTGCGCCGCCGGGCGTACGGCCTGACGACGCTGGCCTTCGCGGTGTGGATCATGTCCCTCTACGATCCCGATGTGCTGTGGGATATCGGGTTCCAGCTCAGTGTGGCCGCTACAGCGGGCCTGGTGCTGTTCACCGAGGACTTCACGCGCGTGCTGGCGTGGCTTCTGGCGCGGCTCCTGCCGGCGCAGACAGCAGCACGGGCGGTGCAGTGGTTGTCGGAGCCGCTGGTGGTCAGCCTGGCGGCGCAGATGGCTACGACGCCCCTTATTCTGCTGTACTTCGGGCGCTTCTCGGCTGCATCGCTGTTGGCGAATCTGCTGATTGTCTCCGTCCAGCCGTACATCATGGTGGCGGGTTGGGTGGCGCTGCTGGCGGGGCTGCTCGCGGTTTCGCTCGGTGAAGTCCTGGCCTGGGTGGTCTGGCTGCCGCTGACATACACGCTGTTCGTAGTCGAAAGCCTGGCGCGGTTTGAATGGGCCTCGTTCGATTTTCGGCTGTCGGCCAGTGCGGCCTGGGTGGTGTATGCCGTGCTGGTGACCGTAGCGGTCGTGCGGCTGATGCATCCGGACGATCGGCGTGCGTGGCGCGATCGGATTGTGCGCCGGGTTCCGGCTTATTCTCTGGCCGGGGCGGCGGCGGTTGTGGTGTTGCTGGTCTGGGCAGTGGCGGCAGGCCGGCCAGATGGGCGTCTGCATGTGTGGTTTCTCGATGTGGGCAACAGCGGAGCAGTGCTGGTTGTCACGCCGCGTGGCAGCCAGTTCTTGATCGATGGCGGGCCGAATGCAAGCCGGCTCCAGGCTGCTCTTGGACGCGCCTTGCCCTTCTACGATCGTGATCTGGATGCGGTGATCTTGACGGAGCCGGATGCAGCCAGAATTGCGGCGCTTCCTGCTGTATTCGAGCGCTACGCGGCACAGGTTGTGCTGCAGGCTGTCGCCGTTGGGGACCAGGCGGCGTATTCGGTACTGCTTGACGCGCTTGCCGACCGGTCGCCGGTAACGCGGCTGGCGGCGGGTCATGTGATCGAGACCTCTGACGGGGTGCGGATCGAGGTGCTCGCGCCGCGCGAGTCCGGCGTCGATCAGCCGCCGGTGCGGGTGCCCGCGCTGCGTGTGACCTATGGTGACGCGCGTTTCTTGCTTGGGTTTGGGCTGGCGGGCCGCGACGAAATTGCGCTGCTGGATGCAGGGTGGTATGTGGGCAGCACGGTGTTATTCTTGCCGGGTGGGGGCAGCGACCGCGCCAACACACCGCGCTTCCTGGCGGCGGTGGAACCGCAGGTTGTCGTCGCGGCGGTTGACGCGGGACAGCGCAGCCCGCTTCCCCATCCGAGCGTGCTTGAGCGGTTAGAGGTAGTTGGGCAGCCGCGTCTGTACCGGACGGATCAGCACGGAACGATCGAGATGATCACCGATGGGCACTTGTTAGAGGTGCGGACACAGCGCTGAGCCGTGGACCGCTTTGCTCCAGCAGCCATGCCTGACAACTGATCCCCGGCTCGCCGTCTCGCGGTTTAAGGCGCCGGTAGGTGCCGTCTGGCTGCAATTCGCGCGCCTTGAGGTTGTCGGCCATCTCGATCGCCAGGATCTCATCCGTTATGCGCCGCTTGATGTCTTCGTCTTCCACCGGGAAAATTGTCTCAACGCGTCGGTCGAGGTTGCGCGGCATCAGGTCCGCGCTGCCCATGTAGATCTCAGGCTGCCCGTTGTTTTCGAAGTAGTAGATCCGGCTGTGCTCCAGAAAGCGGCCTACCACACTGGTGACTCGAATGTTCTCGCTGACTCCGGGTAGCCCCGGCCGCAGGCAGCAGATTCCTCGCACCAGCAAGTCGATCTTGACCCCGGCGCGCGAGGCTTCGTACAGGCGCCGAATAAAGCGGCTGTCGACCAGGGCGTTCATCTTGAAAATCAGCCGTGCCGGGCGCCCCTGTTGGGCGTGTTCGATCTCGCGCACAATCAGGGCGTCGAGCTGTTCGCGCAGATACTCTGGCGCTACCATCAGCTTGTGATAGCGCGCGGCGGGCGCATAGCCGGTCAGGCGGTTGAAGATCTCGGTTGCGTCGGCGCCGAGATCGGGCCGGCTGGTGAGAAGTCCGAGATCGGTGTAGATGCGCGCGGTTGTGGCGTTGTAGTTGCCGGTGCTCAGGTGAACGTAGCGGCGCAGTCCATCATCTTCGCGCCGGACGACCAGAGCAACCTTGCAGTGTGTCTTCAATCCCAGCAAGCCGTAGACAACGTGCACACCCTGCGCTTCCAGCTTGCGCGCCCAGACGATGTTGTTCTCCTCGTCGAAGCGTGCCTTAAGTTCGACCAGCACCGCGACCTGCTTCCCGTTTTCCTGCGCTTCGAGCAGCGCCTGGACGATCGGGGCGTTGTTTCCCACGCGGTAGAGCGTCGTCTTGATCGCCAGCACTTTCGGGTCGTGCGCGGCGGTGCGGATGAACTCGATGACGGGCAGGAAGGAGTCGTAGGGGTGATGCAGCAGCACGTCGCGCTCGCGCAGCACAGAAAAAATATCCTTGCCGGGCGTGAGTTCGGCTGGGCGGCGCGGGACGAAGGGCGCGTATTTCAGATGAGGCGCGTCAAGCTCGGCCAGCTCAAACAACTGGCTCAGGCCGAGCGGTCCGTCCACGCGGTACACGTCCGAGCGGTCGATGTTCAGATAGCCCTTTAGCAGATCGAGCAAGAACTGCGGCATGTCCTCCTGGACTTCGAGCCGGACGACCCGCCCGAACCGACGCTGGCGTACCCCTGCCTCGATGGTCTCCAGCAGATCCGAGGCCTCGTCTTCCTCGATCTCCATGTCGGCGTTGCGCGTGACGCGGAAGGGATAGGACTCCAGGATCTCCATGCCGGGAAACAGCCGTTCCAGGTTGGCGGAGATGATCTCCTCGAGCAGGACGAAGACTTTGCGCTTTCCGCCGCGCTTGCCCGCATATCGCTGCATGATGTCGTGTACGGGGACAAACCGGGGCAGCGGCTGAGGAACTTTGACCCGTGCAAACCGCTGCTGACCGGTGTTGTTGCGTAGCAGAACGGCCAGGTTCAGGCTGAGGTTGGAGATGTGTGGAAATGGCCGCCCTGGGTCGACTGCCAGCGGGGTCAGAACCGGGAAAATTTCGTGGTCGAAGTACTGCTGTAGGGCTTCCTGGCGGTCTTCTGGGAGGCTGCTGTAGGCGCTGATGAAAATGTTGTGCTTTTCTAGCTCTGGGATGATCTCGTCGCGAAGGCATGTGTACTGCCGCTCGAGCATTGGCACCAGGCGCTTGTGGATGGCAGCGAGCTGCTGGGCAGGTGTCAGGCCGTCGGGTGGTGTTTCGATCACTCCAGCGGCAACTTGCTCGCGCAGGCCGGACACGCGGATCATGAAGAACTCGTCGAGGTTGTTGGCGAAGATCGCCAGGAACTTTACCCGTTCCAGAAGTGGCACGCCTGGGTCGAGAGCTTCTTCCAGCACGCGGTAGTTGAAGTCCAGCATGCTCAACTCGCGGTTGATGTACAGTGCCGGATCACGTAAATCGATGCTGTCCTGGACGTCTGGTTCGGTGTCGACGCGTTCCATCTGTCAGCCTTTGTTCTGGGCGTGTTGTTTCTTGTCCGGAGTATATCACAACAGATGTGGCTTCTAGAATGGCAGTTTTGGTTTTGGTCGTTCTGACGTTAGAGCGTGCCGGCGTGTGCAGATTGCACGGTTCTTAAGGAAACAGTAGAATTCACGCAGAATTTCTGGTTGTAAGGGGTGTCTGGGTATGTCGACTCGACGGTTCCACGATGACATGGCGGATAAGCCTGCGACGCCGTCTACGCCCAATTTGCCGGATGCGGGCGGTTCGGACGATGCGCAGCAGGCGGAGCTTCGACGCCGGACGCCACGCGGGCGTCCGAATCGGAGTATGGCTCATATGCCGCGTACGCTCGCCCAGGTGATGAACGAGGCGAACGACATGGTTGTGCGCGGCGATCTGACAGAGTATGTGCCGCTCCCGACCGGCTTCGATCCGTTGGATGGGATGATTGGCGGAGGGCTGCGCAAGACCGAGCTTGTGCTGTTGGGGGGAGCGCAGGGAATCGGCAAGACAATCGCGACGCTGCAGATCGCGCGCAATATCGCCATGCGGCCGGGCCAGTTCGCGTTTTACCTCTCGTATGAGCACACTGAAACGCATCTGATGAACCGCCTGCTCTGTCTGGAGAGCATCAACCCGCCGGAAGTCGATCTGAAGCAAGGGATTCGCCTCAAGGATCTGTACGACATTATCATCGCGGAACGGGCTAAGAGCACGCTGCGCGGTGGTCTGGATGGTGGCGGGTCGCTTCAGACGATTCTACGTGAGAATGCCAGGACCGCGATGGCACTGGCGCGGATGAATCGCTATGCGGACCGTTTGATTCTGGTGAAGGCTAGCCCGGCGGTGACGACTCTGCGCGCGATTCGGGAGATGACCGGTCGCCTTTGCGACGCGACTGGTGGGAATGTTACGGTCTTTGTGGACTATTTGCAGAAGGTGGCGATCCACCCTGAGCGCGCTACGGACGAGGCGGAGAAGGTCACGATTATAGTCGAGGGCCTGAAGGATATGGCGCTGGCGCTTGGGGTGCCGGTGTGGGCAATTGTGGCGGCGGATCGCGAGGGGCTGCGGGCGAACCGGTTGCATTTGTTTCACCTGCGCGGCAGCTCGGCGCTGGACTATGAGTGCGATATCGCGATTATTATGAATAACAAGTATCACATTCTGTCGAAAGAACACGTGGCGTTCAATCCCTATCAGGCGCGGCAGTATCGTGATTGGGTGGTTTTCACGGTTGAGAAGAACCGTGCTGGGCGTGCGATGCAGGATATGGAGTTTCAGATGCACGCGCCGTTTTTTGCGTTTGATCCGCGTGGGCAGCGGGTGCAGCAGCAGTTGATCGATGATAAGATCATCGAGTCGTGATGTTTGGCTCCCGGTGCCTGGGCTGAAGAGTGTATTGTAAGGATAGTGTTAATATCTCTGGAGTTTTTCTTTTGTGGGGGTGTGTGCTTGTTGAAGTTGTGTAATGACTACACGAAACCCACTTGCAGAAAGAAAACCGCTCCGGCGGTTTTCTGATCGGAGCGGTTTTCTGATTCCAGCCACTCTGGAGATGTCTTACTGCGCCGTATCCCGCAGGTGGATGTAGTTTAGCTGCGACAGCGCGCGGACCTGCTGCTCCGCCCGGTAGCTGCTGCGCACCAGCGGCCCCGATTCCACCCACTTGAAGCCCAGCTCTTCCAGCCCAATGCGCTTGAGTTCCTGGAACTCCTCAGGGGTGTAGTAACGGTCGATCGGCATGTGCTTCTTGCTGGGCTGTAGATACTGGCCGATGGTCAGGATGTCCACGCCCCAGCTAGCCAGGTCTGTCATCGTCTCGACCACTTCATCGAACGTCTCGCCCAGCCCGACCATGATGCCGCTCTTGGTCAGCACCAAGGGATCGAGTTCTTTGGCGTTGCGCAGCGTGGCCTCGGCCCATTCGTAACGATCCTGAGGCTGGACGGTGCGGAACAGGCGGCGGACCGTCTCGACGTTGTGATTGAGAATCTCCGGCTGCGCGTCCATGACGATCTTCAAGGCCTCGCGCTTGCCCTTGAAATCGGGGATCAGCACCTCAATGCTACAGCCTGGATGCACCTGGCGAATGCGGTGGATGACCATCGCGAAGATCGGCGCCCCTCCATCAGGGCGCTCGTCGCGGTTGACGCTGGTGATCACGACGTGGCGCAGGTTCATGGCCTTGACCGACTGCGCGATCCGGTTGGGTTCCTGCCAGTCGAGCGGCGCCGGGCGACCGGTCTTGATGTCGCAGAAGCGGCAGGAGCGCGTGCAGGTGTCGCCCATCATCAAGAAGGTCGCCGTGCCCTTGCCCCAACATTCACCGATATTGGGGCACATCGCCTCTTCGCACACAGTGTGAAGCTGCTTGCTGCGCATCAACCCGCGCACCATCTCATACGTGTCGCCGCTCGGCGCCCGCACCTTGATCCATTCAGGCCGGCGCCGAGGACGCACGGGAATCTCATCCGCGGCTATCGCCGCGAGGTCGTTGCGTTCGAGGGTGTCCGTCACGATTCTCTCCGTGTATCAGCTCAGTGCGATTGGCTCAGGCAGATTATAACCGCACACGCGGTCCTCAGCCATCGGCGCGGGAGCGCAAACGCGGTATACTCTGATCACCTCATGGAACGATGTGTGGACCGGCCATGCGTTTTTCAGTCGCCATCCTCTCGGGCGGGAAAAGCTCCCGCATGGGTACGGACAAAGCGTTTGTGCCGCTGCTGGGCGAGCCGCTGATCGAGCACGTCATCCGGCGCGTGCGCGACCTCGGCCAGACGGCCACCTTCATTGTCACCAACAACCCGGAACCATACCGCTATCTGGACCTGCCTCTTTACGGGGATGTGTTTCCGGGCGCTGGCTCGCTGGGGGGTGTGTATTCAGCGTTGGCGGTATCCGGCACGCCCTATACGCTCGTCGTCGGCTGCGACATGCCGTTGCTCAACCCGGATCTGCTGCGCTATCTTGTGACGCGCGCGGCGGAACAGCCGGGCAGCCACGATGCGATCGTCCCGCGTGTATCCGGGGTTCCTCAGGGGCTGCACGCGCTGTACGCTGCCACATGCCGCGAGTCGATGGCCCGCCGCCTGGCCGAGGGGCAGCTTCAGATCCGGGCCTTCTTCGACACGGTCCGCACGCTGTTCGTGGACGAGGCTGAGTACGCGGCATACGACACCGACGGGCGGTCCTTCAGAAACATCAACACTCCGCATGACCTCGCCGCCGTCGAGCAACTGCTCTCGTCGGAATAAGGCTCAGCGCGCTGCCGCCACAGCACGCACAAGCGCCGGATCCGGCCCCAACACCACAAGCTGCGGCAAGAGCTTGCCTGGAACTGTCAGGCTGAGAAACTGGTAATGCGCGATGTCCATGCCATACAGCAGGCGATAGCCGCTGGAATCCGGGCTGGCCAGCGCACGTGCCCAGGATCGCAGAACTTCCGCCTGTGCCGCGTCGCCCTGCTGCGCAGCGATGTCCGCCCGCAGCAACGCAATCCAGGCAGCATCAGCTTCCAACTGCCCCAGCAGCGCGGCAGCGTCGAGATAGCGCGTCGCCCGCTCAACCTCACCTGTCCAGAGCGCCAGCCGGGCCAGTTCGATCAGCGGGCGCGGCTGGGCCGGATCGGATGTGAGGTGAGTGCGAAGCAGGGCACTGGCTCGCTGCTCGTCGCCCGCCAGCCACAGCCGCCGGGCAGCGTCCTGCGGCAGCCGGCGCGGGGCTGAAGTATAGACGGCAGCGCGTCTCAACGGGGTCTCGCGCCAGAAGTCTGACAAAGCGATTCGCGGAGCAAGCTGCAACGCGCGTCGGTATGCCCGCCAGGCTCCCTCGCGCTGGTGCACGTCTTCGTAGAAGCGCCCCAGGTTTAGCCACAGCTCGGCCGCGTCCGGCGCCGCTGCGACAGCTCGCCGCATGGCGGTCACCGCGGCATCTGCATGACCCTGCCCCCACTCAACCGCAGCCAGATTCGCCCACCACAACGCCTGATCCGGCTCCCGCACCAGCGCCGCGTGATAGGCGTCGACCGCTATCTCCGCCGCAGCCCGATCCCCCTGCCCTACCGCCAATCCTGCCGCGTACGCGTATTCGGCTTGTAGTAGCGTGTTCCATGGCGCCCGGCGAGCCGCGACGCCCAGGACATCGACCGCTTCGCGGTAATCGCCCGCAGCGACAAGCTGCTCGCCGTGCACATAGACGCCATAGACCGCCGACCACGTCCAGCCGGTCAGCAGCAGCCCGCCCCACAGCACAGTGATCCCACACCGCAGCCCGCGACGCCAAAGCGGCGTCTCTTTGCCGGCGTCCGGCGCGATTCCAGCCGCCAGCGCCACCAGAACAGCCAGGACTATCGCGGGCACCAGCAAGGTCACATCGACCAGTGTGTGCACGGCGACTCCGACCAGCGCCGCCCCCGTGGCCGCGGTAAGATCGCGCTCTGCCGGTGTGCGGGCCACGCGCAGATTGCGGGCAATCTCCCGCGCCACCCACGCGGCAGTGACACCAAGCGCGATCACGCCCGGCAGGCCGAGTTCGGCAGCCACGGTCAACGCCAGATTGTGAGCATGGGCGTGCGGCTGCCCGGGCGGGATCGATAGATGCCTGGACAGCTCGCGCCCAAAGGTATATAGCCCGGTCCCGTGCAGCGGATTGGCCGCAAAGCGTTCGAGCGCGACCGCAAAAAACTGCAGACGGGTACTGGCCTCGCGCTGAGGGCTGGCGAACGCCTGCCACGTCAGAGCGATCATGAGCCCCGCGCTGACAATGACGACAGCGCCCATCACGCCGAGCGCGGCGAGCCACCGATGCGACCCGATGCGCCCGCGCCTGCTCGCCGGTCAGCAGAACGCCCAGGCACGCCACGGCTGCGCCGGCAGCCAGCCACGCACCGCGCGAGTACGTCATGTAGAGTGCGGTTGCCACTGCCAGCAGCCAGATTGCCATTACCGCGCTACCCCAACGCGCCCCCTGGCGCAGGCCGCGCACCAGGCCAAACGGCAGCATCAGCGCCAGCATCGAGCCTAAGAGATTCGGATTCCCCAGCGTGGCGACGGGCCGCGCCGGATAAAACGGCACGGCCATCTCCCGCAGCGCAAACCAGCGCCAGTACCAGGGCAGCACCTGTGCAAACGCCCAGAATATGAGCGGCAGCGCGGCGATGACGAGCAAATCGGAGAATGCGGACGCAGGCACGCCGCGCTGGCGCAGGTCGCTCAACACAATCCAGATCGCCGTATAGAGAGCAATATACCACAGCGCGATCAGCGAGCGCCCGGACGGCGCGCCAATGCCGGAAACCGCGAGCACCACCCCCCAAAGGGCCATCAGCCCCAGGAACGGGGACCCGGGCGTCGTGCGCGCGGGCGCACGCCACAACACTACCAGCCAGAACGCGACTGCAACAGCGAGCAGGCCGAGGCTCGCACGCTGCACACGCACGATCGTCACGCCGCTGAACGTCCCGCCAATAAGCAGGGCGTACATCCCCAGCGCATAGATCGACGCGCGCCCCAACAGCCCTCGATATGCCGGTGTGGGGTGTCGCTCCGCAGCCATATGCCGGGCTAGACCGCCCTGCGCGGCCAGTATTGGATTGCTTCGGCGATGTGTGAAACCTGAATGGTGTCGCTCCCGGCCAGATCTGCGATGGTCCGGCTCAGCTTCAGGATCCGGTGATAGACCCATGCGCTGAGCTGTATCTGGCGCAGTGTGGTGTTCAGCAGTTGCTTACCCGCCGGGTCCGGCTCGCAGAAACGCCGGAGAGCGCTCGGTCCCATGTCGGCGTTCGACTGCAACCTTGGCTCGTCGCGGAAGCGGACCCGCTGGCGCTCGCGCGCTGCTTCCACCCGCTCGCGCACCGTCGCGGACGGCTCGCCCCGGCGGTCGTTGGTCAGCTTATCGTATTCTACACGCGGCACCTCAACAAAAATGTCGATTCGGTCGAGCAGCGGGCCAGAGAGCCGCTGCTGGTAGCGCCGCACGACTGCCGAGGGGCAGGTACATCCGCGCACCGGATCCCCACAAAATCCGCACGGGTGCGGGTAATCACATACTACATTATTCCGTCGAGTATTCGCTCTCAAGTCAATCCCACACTTCCTTACATATCCGCGTGCCTTAGCACGTCGAGAAGTGAGGAACTGTAATGGCCAACGCTCAGGTAGGCAAAAACCGTTGCAGGACCTGCTGCGCCAGCCAGCTGAGGATAGGCAGAAGGACGGTGGCAATCACACTGCGCAGTGCTTCAGGCTGCCACGGCCACGTCGAAATCTGCTTGAGTATCCGGTCTTTCGGCTGTAAAGATGCCATGAGCTGGCTCAATCGTTCAATATCGTCCAACTGCTCGGTTCTTGCGCACGTTTCTATTCTCTGAAACACATCTTCCAGTAGAGTCTGGTTCGCATCCACGAGGCGTACTTTCTCCGCCTCCAGCAGGCGATGGATACCTAGCAACGGCCAGAGAAAATAGACGATAGCCAACAGGGGTGCGGGTAGCATGCTGGCGATTTGGATCACTGCCCCGGTGCCGCTGTCGCGCGGCGAAAGGATAACCGATCCATAGGCTGGAACGAAAAAGCCGATTGCTCGGTCAACCCAACCCGGTGGATAGGGGAGCGGGGCTATGCTGCCCTTCACCTCGGGTGACGGAAGCGCGATTTGTTCGGACATTGTCTATCCGTCGCATATGATTGTTTCAAATCAAACTAATGATGTGATTTTACAGGGCCGAGCGTGGAAAGCAAGCCAGCCGCTCACATCACCGGTTGCTTGAGGCGGTACTGGATCGCCTCTGCGACGTGCTGCACTTCGATACGCTCGCTGTCGGCTAGATCGGCAATCGTCCGGCTCAGCTTCAGCACCCGGTGATAGGCGCGCGCGCTCAACTGCATCCGCCGGACGGATAGTTCGAGAACCTCCCGCGCTTTCGGCGTCAGCACGCAGAACTTTTGAATCTCCCCCACCCGCATATCCGAATTGGCGAACAAACCCGGCGTGTCTTCAAAGCGCCGCCGTTGGCGCTCCCACGCCTGCTCTACACGCTCGCGCACGGCTGCCGAAGACTCGCCCTGCTGGTCGCCCATCAGCTTATCGTATTCAACGCGCGGCACGTCCACATAAATATCAATCCGGTCGAGCAGCGGGCCGGACAGCCGGTTTTGATAGCGCGCGATCATGTTGGGTGTGCAGGTGCAGGGTTTGACCGGGTCACCAAAGTACCCACAAGGGCACGGGTTCATCGCGCCGACCAGCATGAAGTTGGCGGGGAACGACAGGGCGACGCGCGCCCGGCTGATGGTCACAATCTTGTCCTCAAGCGGCTGGCGCAGCACTTCCAGCGTGTGCGTGCCGAACTCCAATAGCTCGTCCAGAAAAAGGACTCCCCTGTGTGCGAGGGAGATTTCGCCCGGCCGGGGCCAGGAACCGCCACCGACCAGCCCGGCCTCGCTGACCGTGTGGTGCGGCGCGCGGTAGGGCCGGATGCGCATCAAGGGTTTGTCGTGCGGAAGCAGATCGGCCACGGAGTAAATGCGCGTTACTTCCAGCGCCTCGTCGAGCGACATGGTTGGGAGAATCCCCGGAATTGCGCGCGCCAGCAGGGTCTTTCCGGCGCCGGGCGGCCCGGTCATCAGCACGTTGTGCCTGCCTGCTGCCGCCACTTCGAGCGCCCGCTTGGCGTGTTCCTGGCCCTTGATATCGGCGAAATCCGTCAACCCGTCCAGGCTTAGCGGCAGACTCAAATCAATGTCGCTGCGCACGAAGGGCGGAATGGGCTGCAGCCCGTAAAGGTGCTCGACCAACTGCCCCAAGGAACGGACGGGGATGATCTCAATTTCCGGCACCAGCGCCGCCTGGGGAGCGTCTTCCTCCGGGACATAGACGCGCTCGAATCCCTCTTCGGCGGCGCGCAATGTCAGCGGCAGAATCCCGCTGACGTGGCGCACCGTGCCATCGAGTGACAGCTCGCCGATAAACATCGCACCGACCAGGCTCTCAAGCGGAACCTGATCGGTTGCGGCCAGAACGCCCAACGCCATCGGCAGGTCATATGCCGGACCCTCTTTGCGCAGATCGGCAGGGGCCAGATTGACGGTATAGCGTTTGTTCGGAAACTGCATCCCGCTGTTGCGGATCGCAGCCCGGACGCGCTCGCGGCTTTCCTGGACGGCTGCATCAGGCAGGCCAACGACCGTGAACGCCGGCATTCCATACGGGTTGAAATCCACCTCGACCTGGATCGGTTCGCCTTCCAGGCCGACAATAGCACACGAGGTAACCGAAGCGAGCATAGACGCACCTAAGGACTATCAACACCGTGCCCCGCAGGAGCACTCAAGCACGCCTGAATCCTAGTCCAAACAAGCCTTTTGCAAAAGCCGGGCAAACGTGCCGCGAGCGCCCTGCCCCGATCTCAAGGGAGATCGGCAGAGCGCGCCAGCACGTGCACGTTGCGCAGGAACCGGGTGCGCGTCGCAAACGTCGCCGCGTATTCATCGCTGCTTAGCGCGCCCCAGAAGTCGTCGGGCGTCGCAACCTGACCGTCCATCTGCGCGGCGTAACGCTGCAACCACGCAAAAAACGCCGCGTCGCCGAGGTCGTCGCGCAGCGCCTGCAACATCCGCGCGCCCTGCAGGTAGACTGCGTTGATGTATGGGCGGGGCGAGTGGAAATCGTACACAGGCGCATCGACAAAGCCGGACGGGCTGTACGCCCCCACGCGGAAATTCCACCACCAGTTGACGTGCTCCGGATAGTAGCGCTCGAAGAAAAGCAGCTCGCTGTAAATTGCCAGAGCTTCGTCCAGATAGGGGTCGGCGCCCTGGTCGTTGCCAACCGCCGAATACCACCACTGGTGCGAAACCTCATGCGCGGTGATCAACGTCAGCCAGTCATTGGGGATCCCCAACCACGCGCGAAACCAATCCCCGCTGACGAATACCAAACCGCTGAACTCCATACCGTCCGGGAAGTCGCCTTCCACCACGATCAGGCGCCCGTGCACATATGGCAGGGCAAATCTCTGCTCAAACAGGGCGAGCGCCTGGGCTGCTGTAACGAGGGCGTGTCGCGGCGCTGCCAGACCGCGATCTGAATCCGGGAAATAATACAGCTCAACCACAGCGCCTGAGGCCGTGCTGGTCGAGAGCATCTCGAAGCGGTCGGAAACGGACACCGTGAATTCGCGCGCCCGCGGCAGCACAAAGCGCCAGCCGTTGGCTTCTTCGGTGACCCATCCCGGCGCCGCCGCCTTGAGTGTCTCAGGCGCGTTGACCACGCGTAGTGTTACATCGAAATCCGCCACAGGCCGCACCGACTGCTCGCCGATGGTGTGCGGCTGCGGGCAGATCCACCCCCGGACCGGATGGTAATGAGCGACAAGCGGGAACCAGTTTCCCAGGTTCACCTGGCGATCGCTGTAGCCAAGATATCCCATATGCCCGTAGCGATACCCGGCGCGAATCCGGGGCACCGCCAGGTCGAACACAAGCCGCAGCGAGAGCAACCCACCGGGCAAAAGCGGCTGCGGCAGCCGCACGGTGAGCTGTGTCCCCTCGATGGTATAGTTGTCCAGGCGCAGGCCCGCGCCGGTCAGGACGCGCTCCAGGCGAAACGTCTCTTCGTTGCCATTCATATCCAGCGTGAAGACAACTTCTCGCAGCGGCGCCCCCGTCGTGTTGCGCAGATCCACCTGCTGATCGACGGCTACCGTGCGCTCGAGCCAGTCCAGTTCCGCGCTCAACCGGTAGCTGATCTCCGGCGGAGCGGCGGCAGGTCCGCTCTCCGTCGGCTGCGGTGTCGGCGTGACGTCGGGAACAGGCGTGGCAGGCTCCCGTGAGGGGATGGGCAGCTCCAGCGCCAGATCACGCCCTGGCGTCGCCGAGACTTGAACCGGCGTTTGCAGCGACAGTGGCTCCGGCTCGCAGGCGCTGCCGGCCAGAAGCATCAAAACCAGAAGACACAGAAACAAGGCCAAACGATGGGCACGCATAGACTACCTCGAGCTTCCGCCGGGGTAAGAATACACTACGCATGGGATGACGCCAACACCAGGCCGGCGCGGCTCCGCCTGCCGCGACGCGCCATTGACGCTGCCCCATGCGGCCGCTATAATACCATTTCGTGCCGGCAGCCGGAACTGCGGCGCCCCCGGCACGTCAGGCCAATTTTCCCCGCTGGGGCGTCCTCGAATCGGGCTGTTACCAGCCGGTGGTAAGCGAAGATTGGAGACGAATTCCATGTATGCAGTCATTCGGACCGGGGGGCGCCAGTACCGCGCCGAACCGGGTCAGGCGATCGACGTCGAGCGGCTTCCGTACGAGGAAGGCGAGAGCATCGAACTGAATGACGTCCTGCTCCTCGTGCCGGACGACGGCCAGGCACGTATCGGACAGCCGGTGGTTGATGGCGCGTCGGTCAAGGCCACTGTGATCATGCAAGGCCGTGATCGCAAGGTGTTTGTGTGGAAGTACAAGCCGAAAGAGCGCTACCGCCGGCGTCGGGGTCATCGCCAGTACTTCACCCGGCTGCGCATTGACAGCATTGAGAGCTAGGACAGGTAGTTTAGAGGAGATCGATCATGGCGCACAAAAAGGGTGGCGGTTCGACCAAGAACGGCCGCGACAGTCAAAGCAAGCGCCTGGGTGTCAAGCGCTTCGGCGGTGAGTATGTGGTTCCGGGCAACATCATTGTCCGCCAGCGCGGCACGCAGTTCCACCCTGGCAAGAACGTCGACCTTGGGCGCGATTACACGATTTTCGCGACCGCCGAAGGTTATGTCGTCTTCGAGAAGTTCGGGCGCAATCGCAAGCGGATCAGCGTGTATCCGGAGCTGCCGCAAAGCACAGGCGCGGACGCATCCGGCGCCTAACTCCTGATATCAGCCACGCAGACCGCCACGCATCCCCCGCCTGTGCGGGACCCGTGGCCGGAAAGGTTGAGAGATAACATCATGCGAGAAAACATCCATCCGCAGTGGTATCCCGAGGCAGTGGTCATCTGCGCCTGCGGCAATACCTGGACGGTAGGCTCCACCGTGCCGGAGATCCGCACCGATGTGTGTTCGGCCTGCCATCCGTTCTATACTGGCGAACAGCGCATCGTGGACACCGAGGGCCAGGTGGATCGCTTCATGGCACGCCTGCGCGCTCGCGATCAATATACAGCCGAGATCGAGGCGCGCGAAGCAGCCCGCACCTCGCCCGACGTTCCAATCGCAGAGCTTGGCCTGGACAAACGCTATACCAACATCCTGGTCGAGAATGGCATCGAGGTCGTGGGCGATCTGCTGGCCCGCTTTGAAGAGGGCGGCGACAGCGCGATCCTCGCCATTCCGGGCATTGGGCGCAAGGTCCTGGCGGACACAAAGCGCCTGCTGCGCCAGCGGGGCTATCAGATCCCCGAAACTGAAGAGGTCTAGCCGCGCATCGGGAATTTGATCGCAATCAGGGGCAGGTGTGATAATCATAGACACCTGCCCTTTTCTTTGGTGAACGCTAGCACAGCAGAGGAAGAGAAATGGCACAGCACGCGGGCCACGTGGAAGTCATTTGTGGCAGCATGTTCAGCGGCAAGACCGAAGAGCTGATCCGGCGGGTGCGCCGCGCCTGTATCGCCCGCCGGACGGTGCAGGTATTCACGCCCAAAATCGACACGCGCTATGGCGCGAACCGCGTCGCGTCGCACAACGGGTTGGATTTCGAAGCGATCCCCGTCGATCACGCGCTCGAGATCCTCGAGCACGTCAAGCCGGAGACGTCCGTAGTTGCCATCGATGAAGTGCAGTTTTTCGACGAGCAGATCGTTACGGTCGCCGAGCGCCTGGCGGACAACGGTATGCGTGTGATCCTCGCGGGCCTGGACATGGATTTTCGTGGCGAGCCGTTCGGCCCCATGCCCGCCCTGCTCTGCCGCGCCGACGAGGTGCAAAAGCTGCACGCCATCTGCATGGTGTGCGGCGAAGAGGCGACCCGCACCCAACGTCTGGTGAATGGCGAGCCGGCACACTACGACGACCCCATCATCCTGGTTGGCGCTGCCGAAGCCTATGAGGCCCGCTGCCGTGCCCATCACATCGTGCCGGGCCGCCAGATGTAAGCCTGCCAGGCAAGTGTCAGACCGCACGACCGCGATCTAGCGCGTCCACTCCCGCGCATAGAAGGCCAGGTACGCAGGCATGCGTGGTTCCCAGTACGTCTTATCATGCCCGCCGGGGCAGATCTGATATTCATGCTCAATGCCCCGCGCACTCAGCACATCGTGCAGGTGCTGCGTGTTCTCGAGCAGTGGATCGCGGTCACCGCAGTCAAGCCAGATGCGCGGCTGACTCTCGCGGCGCAGCTCACGAGCCAGATCGGCCGGATTGTAACGCGCAAAGCTCTCGCGCGTCACGCCGAAGATCCACGGCGGACCGCCCTGCTCCGGCGGACCCTTGAACAGCGCCGGGCTGTGGATCCCAACGGCGCAGAACGCCTCAGGCGCGCGAAAGGCGTGGTATGCCGCGGCAGCGCCACCCATCGAGATGCCGCCGATGGCACGCCCGGCCCGGTCGCGCCGCACCCCATACCGCTCTTCGACAGCCGGCATCACTTCGTCCAGCAGATAGTCGCCGTAGCGGCCATACTGCTCCAGCGCGTGCGCGAAGAAGTCGGGCCGCTGGCGAATCACGTCCGACCAGTCGTGGCCAGGCGGATCCGCAGCGTTGACGTAGAAGCTCTTGCCGCCTTCAGGCAGCGCGATCACAAAGGGCGGCAGCGTACCCCGCGCGACGCCGTCCCACAGATGGCGCGGCATGTGCAGCTTATCGATCAGGTAGCGCGGGCTGAGCCCCCACGGGTGCAGGAAATAGAGTACAGGGAGAGGCGTCGCCAGATCGTGGGCAAAGCCGGGCGGCGTGATGACACGCACGGACAGCGCCCGACGCACGGCCCGGCTCTCGATGACCAGCTCGCCAACCACGCCTTCTTTCAACCCAGGATCATGAGACGTCATCGGAACAACCCCAGACTTTGAAGCCAGCGCAGGGCCTCAGTTCCAATCGCCACGTTGGCCGCCAGTGGAATGAAGTTATACAGAAAGTGCGTTACGATCGCCACGGTCGTGCTGTAGCGGACCCGAATCCAGCCAAAGGCCATTGCTACACCCAGAATAATCAGCGTGGCGGGCGTCAGCGCATACTGCATGTGAGTCAAAGCGAAAATGATCGCCGTCGGCCAGAAACCAAACACGGGCTGTAGCGCCCCGCGAAATGCGATCTCCTCGGAGATAGCGGCTGAGGCCGCCAGCACCAGAGCCAGCCAGATCGTCGTTACGCTCTCGGCCAGGGCTTCCGACGCGCGAGTCTGCTCCTCAAATGTTTCGGGCGGGACAAGTAGCTGCCAGGTCGAACCGACGACGGAGACCAAAAGGAGCAGCGCGACCGTCATTCCGGCAGCAATGCCCAGCTCGCGCAGCGTCATTTGCCGCAGCCCCAGGCGGACCAGCGCCTGCCGGAAGTTGCGCCGCATGCCAAGCCCGACGCCTAGCACGGGGATGATGACCAGCGGCAGCCCGTTGAGGATGAGGTCCCAGGCGGTCAAGCCCTCAGCAAACCCTTCCGCAACGCCCTCGAGGCCGCCACCAAGCACAAAGGTAATGAACTGTGTCCCCAGCAGATAGATGCAAAACACCAGCGCGACCGCGTGCACCATTGAGCGCGGATCAAAGCCGCGCGCGCCTGCATCCCATGCCGCCGGATGAGCGCCCGCGTCTTCTACCGAACCGGCTTCGCGCACGGTGGCGGTCGTGTAATAGTTCAGCATTTGCGGGAATAGCGGCTCGCCCGGCTGCGGTTCGGGAAAGCGCGCTGCCGCAGGGGGTGGCCCAGCAGGCGCCGGGCCGCGCCGCAGCAGCGACCAGCCAGCCAGCCGGGCGCGCACCCCTTCCGACAGAAAAGCAGTTGCCATCCCCCCGAAGACAAGCGCCAGCGCAAAGCTGCCCAGCGTCTCGGCCTGGCTGACATCCGCCTCGCCGGCTGCCAGCGGCAGCAGACCATACCACATCACCAGCAGGATGTTGAGGACCAACAGCACCCCCAAAACCCATTGGCGCAGGCGCGGGTCGCGTCGCAGGTCGGCATAGTTGGCCGCGACCACGATGCTGCCGAGAACCAGAATCGTGACCACAGTCGAGAACAGGACTTCGATATCCAACGCGCGACTTCCTTTTTGGCACGAACGCGGCCCGACACCGCGCTGCCCAGATTATACGGAGCGCCACCACCGCGGGCCACTTGCGCCCGACTTGCCAGCCGGGCCCCTGTGCGGCAAAATCGGGCGCGCCAAGCCAGATGGAGGATCAGCGACCGCCGTGACACAAACCTATCGACAGCCGCCGGGCGGTCCGCCCCCGGCCCCCGCAGCTTACCCTTTCTTCCCGCCGCCCGCCGTCAAGCGGCGGCGAGGCTGTCTGGCGCTAAGCTGCTTGTTCCTGCTCTTCATTCCGCTTGCATGCCTGGGAACGGTGCTGCTGATCTACTTTGTCGTCCCTCCAAAACCGCTGGACGTTGTCATCCTGGGCCTCGACGCCCGCCAGGGCGGGGACTGGGCCGCGCGCACGGACAGCGTGATGATCCTCAACATCACGCCCGGTACGCTCGATGTCAGCCTGTTGTCGATCCCGCGCGATGTGTACATTCGCGTTCCCGGTTATGGTGAGCAGCCCATCAACACCATCAACCGGCTTGCCGAACTCGAAACCCCGTACAGCGGCCCCGCGCTGGTCAAAGCAAGCCTGGGCGAGAGCTTCGGCGTGGAGATCGACCGCTACGTGCGACTAGATTTCGATGCGTTTGTCGAGCTGATCGACGCGGTCGGCGGCGTTACCATCGACGTGCCTAAGCGGATCGTGGACTACGAGTTCCCGACGCGCGACGGCGGCACGATCCAGATTGAATTCGAGCCGGGCCGGCAGACCATGGATGGAGAGCGTGCGCTGCAGTATGCCCGCACACGCCATCAGGACGACGATTATCAACGTGCCGGCCGGCAGCAGCAGGTAGTCGATGCCCTGATCCGCAAGCTCATGTCGCCGCGCCAGGTCGTGAACTGGCCGCGCGCGCTGTACATCGTGCAAAGACGCGTGGACACCGACCTGAGCATGTGGGACATGCTGGAAGCCGGCCCCGCGCTTATCCTGGGCTGGTCGGGGCGTGACGCACGCGTGCTGAACCGCGAAGACCTGATCGGCATGGCAGCGGGCTACTGGGTCCCAAATTACGACGCGCTGCGCCCCTGGATCGCCGAGCGATTTGACTAGGCGCCCGGATCACTGCGCGTCCCGGCGTGGCGGCTGTGCCAGCTCGTCCACCAGACGATCGTACGCCCCAAGCCAGGCATCGGGCGAGCGTGTCAGCTTGGTGACGCGGATATCCGCAAAATGCTCGAACAGATCGGCTAGAATCGCCGGCAGCATCTCCCAGCTATCCGTCCGAATGACGTGTTCCAGCCGCGCGATTGCGCTGGACGTCCAGCTCCAACGCTGGCGAAGTTGCTCCGCTTTCAACCAGTAATCCCGGTTTTCCCACACCGCCGCAGACGCTTCGATCCCCTCGTCGATGGAACGCAGGCAGTACACCAACAGCGCGGTCATATCGCGCGCCTCATCATCAATCGTGGGCTTCTGGCTTAAATGACGCAACAATTCTGCAGCAGTCCGCATCATCTGATTGCGGACTTTGCCCGTGCTGTTCGTGTTCAAGACGCGACCCATGTAGCTTGCTCCACACATTTCGCAGCGCAAATGGAGCGCCCTACTCCGCCGCAGCAGAAGGCGCTTAATCGACATACGGAAACCTTACTGGCAGACCGGGCGCCTGTCAAGCCCGGAGTGACTGGTGACGCAGCACCGTAGAGCAGAAACCAAAACAGTTCGGCTAGGCATCCAGCGGCAGTGCCAGATCGAACTGAATGGCAGCGTCGCGCTCTTCGCGCAAGGTCAGCAGGCCGTGTTGCCGTTCCGCGAGTAAGTTCGCCACATAAAGCTGAAGGCGATGGAGCTTGGGG
The DNA here is from genome assembly GCA_020724465.1 of Thermoflexus sp. Classification (GTDB taxonomy): domain Bacteria; phylum Chloroflexota; class Anaerolineae; order Aggregatilineales; family Aggregatilineaceae; genus DYGX01. The sequence continues at coordinate 95,927 of DYGX01000001.1, read as the reverse complement.
CGCGTGTGCTCGCTGAGGTCACGGACGTGGAACTGCTCAAACAGTGTAGCCACCTCGTCATGAGACAGGTTGGGCGCTTTGTGCCGGATACGAATGTGCGCCCAAGCGTGGTTAAACGTCAGGGAAAGTTGAACGGGGTAGCCTGTCGGGCTTTCCGCCAGAGCGAATTCCATCAGAATGTGCAGGATACGATGCAGTGCAGCCGGTGAAATACGCGCTGGCATCGCGGCTGCTGTGCCGTTCTGAAAGTCGATGCGCTCCGGCGGAAAACGGTGTACTGCGTCGGCCAGCCACTGGCGCACGAAGCGATCCAGCGCCACCGCCTCAAGCTCAAATGTCTCAACGTTGGACTCCAGATACAGAACGTCGAGCGCGATCTGCGTGTAGCGATTGAGATCGCTGGCATTGCGAACAATGCTATCCAGAAGTTCGGACTGCACCTGAGGCGACAGCATGTCCCGGTTATCGCGCAGCATTTCCGAGAAGCCGAGGATCGCGCTCAGGGGTGTGCGCAGATCGTGCGAAATCATTGCCAGGAATGCCTGTCGAGACACATCGCGCGCCGTCTGTTGCGTGATATCGCGGAATATGGTGCACGTACCGGCGTACTCAGACTGCTCGAAGAGCGGCACCTGTTCCCACCGAAGCCGCCGGGTCTCGGCGCCCAAGATCAGCAGGTTGCCCCAGCGCGGCTCGCGTATCGCAGGGTCGGTTTCGAGAACGGTCGCCAGCTCCGGGGCGAGCGCATGGGTTGCAGCGAGGAGATTGGAAATGGTGATTGGGGTGTGATCGAGCTCGAGCAACTGCTTCAGGCGCGGATTCATCAGATGGATGGAATCCGATATGTCAGTTACCAACACACCTTCACTCGACGCTTCGCTCCATGTGTGAAGGCCGAGCTGCTGAAGCACATCCATGAATCCGCCGCCCCGTAATGGCACCGCTGCTTTTATATAAATTAGACGAGATACCTGAAATTTGCTATAAAAACTATATAAAACCACATGCTTCCTGGCCACGCCGCGCTTCTCTCCGCCGCACCCGGCGGCTCTTGGGCACACATAAGGACGATTTCACGATCATGACCGAAGTCTTTTTGATCCGTCATGCGATCAACGACTGGGTGAAAACCGGCCGGCTGGCGGGGTGGACCCCCGGCGTACATTTGAGTTCAGACGGGCGCACGCAGGCAGCCGCTCTCGGCGCGCATCTGGCACGAGCACGCCTGTCCGCGATCTACGCCAGCCCGCTAGAACGCACCATGGAAACCGCCGAGGCTATCGCCGCGCACTATCCCGCGCTCAGCGTTCAGCCGCTGGCGGAGCTAGGCGAGGTGCGCTTCGGGGACTGGGAAGGCGCCAGGCTCAAGAAGCTCCAGCGCCAGGCGCTCTGGCAGGCTGTCCAGCTTTATCCAAGCCGCGTCCAGTTCCCCAACGGCGAGACGTTCCGCCAGGCGCAAGTCCGGGCTGTGGACGCGATTGAGCGGCTGGTAGGGCGCCACGCCGGGCAGCGCATCGCCGTTGTCTCGCACAGCGATATCATCAAGCTGGTGGTAACGTACTATCTGGGCGCGCCGCTGGACGCATTCCAGCGCGTTGAGATCTCGCCGGCCTCGCTGAGCATTTTATGGCTGGCGCACAGCCGTCCGATCATCGTCCGCCTGAACGACACCAGCTTCCTGCCGGACCGCCCCCCTGCGCGCGCACCGCATCCCTGGTGGCGGCGGATCCTCGCGGGGCTGTTGGGGCAGCGATGAGAGCCGCTCGCTGAGCGGGTTGTCACACCGCTGGCGAACTCGTAGAATCAACACTAGCGTGCCGAGAAACACCTGCACTCGTGAAAGGTCAGACACGCCATGCCAAACGGCGAAATCGAACTTGACCCGGTCGACTTTATCACCGTGGGAACCGTCGGCCCGAAAGGCAGACGCATCTTTCATCTGCAGGCGGGCAAAGGCGATCAAATCGTCTCGCTCATTCTGGAAAAAGAACAGGCGCGCGCGCTATCGGAAGCACTGCGCGAGTTGCTGGATGATCTGGCACGCAGATTCCCCGAAAGCGCCGAGGGGGAGATCAATCTCTCGCAGTGGGATATGTCATTGCGAGACCCGCTGGAACCACTGTTCCGCGTCGCGCAGATGGGCCTGGGCCACGACGAAGCACGCGATATGATCGTGGTTGTCGCCCAGGAACTGGTGCTGATTGACGAAGACCAGGACATGGAGCCGGAACCGCCTCAGGTTGTCCGGTTCTGGGGCACCCGCGCGCAAATGCGCGCTCTGAGCCAGTACGCGCTCGAAGTCGTCAAACAGGGGCGGGCCGACCCGAAGAGCAACGGACACCTGATCAACTACTGGACATGACGACCCCGCCGAATGCCTTCTCCGTTCCGCCAAACGCCGATGACCGCCTGAATGCAGCCGGAGGCGCGATCGATCTGCCCCTGGCCGAGCGAATCCTGGCCACCGGAGAGATCACGAGCGAACATGGCATTATGCGCTGGGGATCCAACTATGCCTCGCTGGTCACGGTTGCCGGAGACCAGGCAACCCTGGTGGCCGTCTACAAGCCTCAGCGAGGCGAGCGCACCCTGTGGGACTTTCCCGATGGCACTCTCTGCTACCGTGAAGTGCTGTCCTACCACGTTTCCCAGACACTGGGCTGGCAGCTTGTCCCCGCGACGGTCCTGCGCGATGGCCCGCACGGCCTCGGATCGGTGCAGCTTTTCATCGAGCACGATCCCGCGGTCAATTACTTCACCCTCGACGACACCTTTGCCGATCAACTCCGCATGTTCGCGGCCTTCGACGCGGTGGTCAATAACGCGGATCGCAAGGGGAGCCACCTGCTGCTGGACGCGCGCGGGAAGCTATGGGGCATCGACCACGGGCTGACGTTCCACAGCACGGCCAAGCTGCGCACCGTCATCTGGGAGTTTGAACGGCAGCCGATCCCCAACCCGCTGCTGGAGGCGATGGAAAACTTGCTGAACACGATCCTCTGCCAAGGCGCGCCGTGGACCGAACTGATGCAGCGCTGGCTGACAAATAGCGAAGTCAGTGCGCTGGTCCGCCGCATCGAAAGGCTGCTGTCGACACGGGTTTTCCCAAGCCCATCAAGCCGCGGCCCAAGCTATCCGTGGCCGCCCGTGTAGACCTTCCCCGTGTCTAACGCGAGAGATGTCCGTTCTCCGCGTGTCAGTGTCAAACGGTTCGCCACGCTAGGGCAGTTGCGGGCGATCCTCAGGCGGGAGCGGCGTCGGCGTCGGGCTGGGCGCCGGCGCGGCTTGGCGCGTTGCCGGCGTTCGCCCCCCCGCACCCTGAGCAACCAGCGCGAGCGCCTCGGTCGCCCGAGTCTCCAGCGCCGAAACCTGCGCATCAAAATCGTCTGGCAAGAACGGATAGGCATACACGTCGTGCCAGTAGCGCACCCACAGCAGCTCCGCCAGCGCCTGGTTCAGTTCCCCTAGCTCAAGCAAGACCAGACCACGGTAGTAGTGATCGATCGGCGCGCTGCGACGAGCGCGGGCCTGATCGAGATCTTCTAGCGCGGACTCATAGTTGGCCCGGCTCGCCTCCGCTGGCAAATCGCGCTGCTTCTCCGTCCAGTACTTCGCCTGCGCCCGCAGCGAATACGCCTCGGCCTGGCTGGCTGCCGGCAGTTGCTCGATGAAAGCATCGCCGAGCAGATTCAGCGCGCGGGCGTAATCGCATCCGAGGTCGTCCAGCGCCGAATAGCCGCAGTACTCAACCCACAGCTTTGCCTGCGTCAGCCGGTATTCAGAGGACGCAGCGCCCGAGCGGCCGGCCAGGAACCCGATCTGCCGGCTGGCATCGTCGTACATGCGCGCGCCGAGATCCAACGCCAGCAGACGATCGGCGACCTCAACCGGTGGTGAGCTGGGCGCCATCTGGCTGACAAGCCGCAGATCGCGCTCGGCAAGCTCGTAGCGGCCCTGCCGGAAATACAGTTCGCCGCGCAACTGATAGGCCCGGCGGGTAACATCTGCGTATACTTGCCGGAAATCTTCATCCTCAACCGCCAGCAGCCGGTCCAGTGCCATCTCGGCCAGTTCCAGCTTGCCCTCACCCATCCGCGCTTCGGCCAGCAGCAGATAACCTTCGGCGTGGCCCGGATAGTACAGCAGAAGCGTCTCGGCGCTGTGCGCCGCCAGCCCATAATACTCCATGCGCGCCGTGTCCGATATGCCATCCGGACCGGACGCCAGCGCCAGATAGGCGGCAGTCTGCAGCCGCAAGGCGGGCAGCAGCAGCGGATCGACATAGAGCGCCTTTCCGGCGTATTCCAGCGCGGCGTTGGCGCGGCCCTGCTCCAATTCGATTTCGCCCAGACGGATCAGCAGGCGCGTGTCGCGCGGGTGCCGGGCGAGGGCCTCTTCCAGAGTCTGGATCGCCGCTTCCACATCTCCCTGCGACTGCTCAACCTCCGCTTTGACCAGGCTGGCGCTAACCAGGCCGGGGTCGCCTTCAAGCGCCTTCTGGCTGGCCGAATAGGCCTGGCTGGCGCGTCCCTGCATTAGCCGGACTTCGGCCAACCCGGCATGCAGCAGCGGGGCGTCCGGGCAGGAGTCGTACCCTTCGCCACGATAACGGCCTTCTGGCGGGGTGTAGGCCAGCCCATCTTCGAGAAGACGCGCGGCTGCACTCAGGTTGGCGGTGCCGCCCTGCCGGGCATAGCTCATGGCGTGGTAGTACACCAGCGCAGGATAGCACTGCGGCGCGTAAGATGCCTGAGCTGCTTCAAACTCGGCGCGTGCCTCGGTGTAGCGGCCAATAGAGTAGAGGTCGATTGCTGGCTTGATGCGCCGCTCCACACTCGAGTCAAAAGCGGGGTAAATCGGCGTAGGCGTCGCGATGCCGTAGATGCTCCCTGCCGGGCCAAAACCAACGGGCACCGCCGTCGCCCCCACGCTCAACCGGTTCGGAAACGGAGTCGGCGAGGGACCAAAGCCGGGCGTTGGAGTCCAGGTTGGCGTGGGCGTGGGGGTGAGCACCGGCCGGTACACCACGCTATCGCTTGAATTGCCTGCACCGAAAACGCCGAAAGACTGAGCCAGCAGAGCAGCGCTGGCGGTTACCCCGACCACGACCAAAATGAGCGCGGCATAAGTCACCTGCCGGAGCCGCTCCGCCGTGCTCTCTCCATAGCGGCGGCGAGTCTTGCGAACCCACACGTTAGCTTCAGAAGCCGTCGGTTGGGTCCCGGCCATGGCCAGAACCTCATCGAGCAAAGGCTGAAGCCGGGCGTACTTTTCGTCCGACAGCACGGGGACCGTCGAGCCGGGCGCAGGCTCGGCGGCCCGCTGCGGCTCATATCCCAATGCGATCAATCCCTTCATGGCGAACTCATTATGGGGGTTGATCGCCAACACCTGTTTGAGGCAGAAGACCCGCTCGCGGTCATTGGGTGCCACGCTGCTCAGCCACAGCCAGGCTGTCTCGCTCGATGGATCGAGACGCACAGCCTGGCGCAGCAAGTCGAGCGCCTCAGTCCCCCGCCCTTCCTTGGCCGCAGTGATGCCTTGTCGCAGCAGGCGCTTGGATTGATCTTGAGCCATGGCCCCCCAACCTGACAGAGCTTTCCATGCACGAGGTCATTGTACAACAACACTTCCTGCACGAACAATCGGCCTGAAGTCCCTTCACCACGAGAGATGCGAGCGCAATCGAGACGCGCTATACTGGCGCGCAGTGCGGCACCAGTCAATGGAAGGGAGCAGGCGGTGGCAGAAACGTGGCGGTTGTTTGTCGCAACCCTCCTGCCCGAATCGATCCTGGAGGGCCTGGCAGATTTCCAGCGGATCCTGCGTGCCGAAACCCCTCACGGTGTCGTCCGGTGGGTCGATCCGCACAGCATTCATCTCACGCTCAAGTTCCTGGGCGACGCCCCGTCTACACAGCGCACGGAGCTGGAAGAGGCACTGGCCGCCGCAGCCAGCGGCCATCCGGCGTTCGAACTGGCGCTGGCGGATCTTGGCTGCTTCCCCAGTGTGCGACGCCCTCGCGTGGTGTGGGTCGGGCTTTCCGGCGAGCTGGAAGCCCTGCACGCCCTGCGCGATGCCGTCGAGGCGCACATTGCGCCGCTTGGATACCCGACCGAAGACCGCCCCTTCCGGCCGCATCTGACACTCGGTCGCGTGCGGCGTGAGGCGTCCGTCTCTCAGGCGGCGGCGCTCGGCGCCGAAGTTGCGCGCATCCAGCAGCTCACCGCGCGAGCCTGGCAGGTCACAAGCGTCAGCCTGATGCGCAGCGAACTGAAGCCAAATGGCGCGCAGTACACGGAGCTGAAACGGATCGCCCTGGCCGGTGGGGATTAGCCCGCCTGACAGCCGCCGGAAGTCATGCTAAAATAACCAACAACGGATATGCGTTGAAGGAGGCACCAAACTGGAACCGGTTGATCTGGCCCGCACCATCGTCGATCTGGCGTCTGACAAAAAGGGCGAAAGCGTCGTCTTGATGGACATGCGGCACATATCGCCCGTCACCGATTTTTTCGTCATCTTAAGCGGAAACAGCGACCGCCAACTCAAAGCGATCATTGAGCACATCGGCCAAGAACTCAAGGATCGCCACCAGATCAGCCCCTGGCGCATCGAGGGTAACGCAACCAATGGCTGGGTCCTGATGGACTACGGCGATGTGGTTGTCCATGCCTTCTTGCCGGAAAAGCGCAGTTACTACGATCTGGAAGGGTTGTGGCGCGAAGCCCCGGTTATGGTCCGAATTCAGTAGCAACAGGCCGCCCCATTTCGGGGTAAAGAACCACACGCGAGAGCCAGCGGGGCCTCGCGTGTGGATGAGGTCGCGGGCTGAACACCGCGTTAGTTGTCTTCCAGAATCCACCGATCGGTGTCGCGCTGCCAGCTTACCAGCTCGTGCGGCTCGAACCACAGCGCCAGTTCTTTTGCCGCGCTTTCTGGGCCGTCCGAGCCGTGCACCAGGTTGCGCCCAATCGTCATACCAAGATCGCCCCGGATGGTGCCAGCTTCCGCCTCGATCGGGTTGGTCTTGCCGATTGTTTTGCGCGCCGCTTCGATCGCGCCCGGCCCTTCCAGGGCCATCACCAGAACCGGCCCAGACGTGATGTAGTCCAGCAGCCCCGGGTAGAAAGACTTGCCCTCGTGCAGGGCGTAGTGCTTGGCGGCCAATTCGCGGCTGGGAATCATGAACTTCATCCCGATGATGCGCAGGCCGCGCGCCTCGAAACGGCGAACGATCTCGCCAGTCAGCCCGCGCTGCACGCCGTCGGGCTTGACGATGATAAGTGTCCGTTCCACGAGTCCTCCTCACTGAGTTCGGGCAAATCCAGACAGCATTCGGGCTGGGTGATGGCCCAGCCCGACCTCCACTCCGGTGGATTATAGCGCAAAACGTTTCGTTGCTGTGCCTACAGGCGCTCCAGTGCAGCGCGGTAGGCATCGAGCGCCTCCTGCAACCTTCCCCGCCGCATCAGGGCATCGCCCAACAAACGGCGCAGGCGCGGCTGTTCGGGCTGCTCGTCCACCAGCGCGCTCAGATCGTTGGAAACGTCTTCGAGCAGGTGCGCGCCTTCTACCAGCGTTTCGTAGTGATCCAGGCTGGGCGTGATCTGGCCGTGGGCGCGCAGCGTGCGCGCCAGAGCCAGCCGCGTCGCGTGATCGTCGGGTGCTTCTTCCAGACGATGCCGGTATGATTCGAACAACTCGCCTTCGGGGATCGTCGCCTGACGCGCCGGGGCGCCTGCGCTCACCTCAGGCGGCACGGTGCGGTCTTCCTCCGCTAACCAGGTCAGATTGGACTCCTCGACCCGCAACTCTTCCAGCCATTCAGGCGCTGGAGCCACCGATGCAGGCGATTCATCTTCTGTCTCGGCCAGCCACGCCGGAAGCTCGCTTTCCGCCGCAGCGTCTTCATCAGGCTCCACCAGCCAGTCCGGCATCTCGATCGGCTCCGCCTCCGCGAGCGACGGCTCAGGCGCGGCCCGCTCGCTCACAGCTTCGGCATACCACTCCGGCTCCGATTCGTCGCCGCGAAGGCGCCGCTCGAATTCCTCATCCAAAGCCTCGGCCAGCTCATCGACTTCCTCAGGGGCGATCTCGCCGGCCAGGAACGCAGCGAGATCCGATTCGCTAACCTCAGCCTCGCTCAGTTCAAGTTCTTCGGAAACCGCACCGGCTGCGTCCCACAGAGCCTCAGCATCGTCCGTGGCGTCGGCGGCCTCCTCAACCGGCTCCTCAAGCCAGTCGGGGAGTTCGGAGTCGGTCGGCGAGAATTCGGTTGCAGCAATGGCCTCATCGCGCATCTGCTGGAGCCAGTCGGGCAGGTCCGCGGGCACAGCCGGGGCGGCCTCGCCTCCTTCGGGCGCGCCTGCCCGATCTGGCGTGCTGCGCTTGAGCCACGCCAGCTCTTGCTCGGGAGTCAGCTCGCCGCGCAGCAGTGCCTGTTCGATCTCCTCGTCGGTCATGCCCGCCAGCGCATCGGTTTCGCCCGCAGATGGCTGCCCGACGCCCTCTATCACACTTTCCGCATCCAGATCGGCTTCAACAAAACTGTCCTCGACGGTCAGCCACTCGCGCAGATCGGCGGGCGGTTCCTCGGTAAATTCCTGTAGCCAGCTAAGAGAATCCCCCAAGGCTTCCAGTTCCTCTGGCGCGGCCTGTCCCGCATCTGTCTGACGCCCCACCGCTTCGGTGATCGCCTCGTCCCGATGTGGTGGCAAGATGCCAAAGGGCGAGTATTCCGTATAGCCCGGCTCGTCGACGACCGTATCCTCCGGCAGCTCAGGGATCTCAAGATCGGCTTCGGTGGTCAGTTCTTCCGGGCTGGCTCCCTGACGCCGCGCGAGCGTCTCAAGCCAGGTCATCGGATCGGCGCCACCGAGGATGTCCTCTTCAATCTCGGCTGCCTCCATCCGAGCCTGGTACACCTCGGGTTGTTCGCTCTCAAGCTCATGAGCCGTCTCCTCGTCCGAGCCGCCGGGTGCGACAGCCGCTTCTGCCGGCGCCTGCCCCTCCTCCGATCCGGCTCGAACGACGCGGCCCTCTAGCCAGCCGGCGGAGTCTTCCTGTTCCAGGGTGCCGGCTTCCTCTTCTGGTGAGCCAGCCTCCGCCAACCCCAGGATGTCATCCAGATCGAACTCCTCAGAGGCTGCAAAATCAAGCGCCGCGCTCAATTCGCTCTGAGCAGCCGGCTCGTCAAACGTCCGCTCCAGCTCGGACCAGTCCGCGACAAGGTCTTCCTCGCGCCCCGCGCGCTCCAGATCGGCCAGCAGCGCCGCGTCATCCGGCTGAGCCGCCAAGCTACCCAACCACGTCATCGGGTCGGCGAGTTCAGCGCCCTCGAGCACCTCGTCGGCCGCTTCCAGATCGGCAATGCCTGCCGCCGATGGCTCCTCCTGGTCGTTCATTTCGGCTGCGACCTCAAAGGCTCTGGCCTGGAATTCGGCATCATCCAGGGCAGCGAATGGCTCAGCCACTTCTTCCGGCTCGGCTGCTGTCTCCTCGGCGGGAGTGGGCGCTTCAGGCTCCTCAGCCGTCGACGGCACCTGCCCGGCCTCGCGTTCGGAATAGGGGACATAACCCGGCTCATCGATCTCGACATCTTCGGGAATCGGGATATCCTGATCCGCCGCCGTCAAGAACTCCTCGGCGTTTGCCCCCTGCCGGCGAGCCAGGCTCTCCAGCCAGGCCATCTGCTCCTCAGGTGTCATGCTATCAAAATCGGGATACTCATCGGGGGCCGGTGCCATCACCCTATCCTCCTCACATGCTGCTGCGTGCCAGACAGCTTTGCGGCAGCCGAACGGATGCGCCTCGCGCGCCCAGCTCAGTTGTCATCAAACGGATCGTCCAGCCAGGGACGCGGTGGGTGTCCCTCGGATGGATCTTTGCTCTGCTCGCGCCCGGTTTGGCCCTCGCCCCGCCTGAGCCAGGTAGGCTGGCGGTCGGCGAACGAGAATGTCGGGTCGAACTCGTCCTCTTCGACCGGCTCCGCAGGCGAAGCGCTCCTAGTATCCGGCAGATCGATGGCCCGTGCAAGCTGGTCCGTGGATGGTGCTTCAGGCGTCGCAGCCCACCCTTCGTCTTCCGCGAACGCATCGGCTTCGCGCAGCCATTCCGGTTCGGATGCCGCTTCTGGGGGCGCGAACAACTCCTGATCATCCAGCCCCAGATCGGCCACGTCATCGGCTGCTGCCTGGGTAATGGCGCTCAACCAGTCCGGCATCTCCGCTTCCTGATCGGCGCGAGGTTCCGGCTCGGCGCCCAGAATCAGTTCGTCGCCAGGCATGTCCCAGTCAACCACATCAAACTCCGGTGCGGGCGGCCTGGTCTCAGCAGCGGGTGCTTCGGCAGCTTCCGGGGATAGATCAAACGGCGCCAACACGTCTTCCGGCGCCTCATCGACCAGGTCCACGGCGGCGAAATCAAGCGGCTCCACCGCTTCGCTCTCGTCTGCCTCGTCCAGTGCCGGCTCCCCAGAGAAGGCGCGCATCCAGTCCGGCTCTTCGTCCGGCTGAAGCACCCCGGTGTGGCCCGCAGATTCATATTTCGGAACACCAGCCGGATCGCCACCCTCAAACGGGTCATAGGCTTCATCAAAGAGGTCGCCTACGACGTTATCAGGCGCGGGAGGAACCCCCAAGTCTGCCATCCAGTCCGGTGACTGCGACTGCTGGGCTTCCTCAACCGCACGCGCCAGGCCGCTGGTGGCCGGAACGTCCTCACCGGCTTGCCCCGCTGATTCGCCAGTCGGGCTTTCATCCACGGCAAAGGGCACCTCGGGTTGGCCAATCTCTCCCTCTTCGGGCGCCGCGTCCCACGCCAGCGCACCAACCTCGTCCGGCCCTGCCCCGGCATACAGAGGCGGTTCCGCAGCATCGCCCATCCCCTGCGCTGGCGGCTCCTCCAGAGCTGCGACGCTTTGATCCGGCTCATCCACCAGCGCCGACCACTCCGCGGCTTCGTCAAGCTCCCGCGCGGCCAGTTCAGCGTCGAAATCAAACGCCGGCACATCAACCGGCGCGCCAAAGATCGCCATCAAATCATCTTCGGGCAGTGCCGCTTCAGCATCGGGCAGGGCGAATCCAGGCGTCTCGGCTGCGGCTGGTTCCGTCTCTTCAGGCTCTTCGGCCCACACGTCGCCCGCATCCCAGGCCAGCGTCTCAGCGCGAAGCTGGTCGTCCTTTGCTACCCCTTGCGTGTCACTGCCGGCGGTGATCACGTCGACCTCGGCGGGCGGAGTGCTCTCCGGCAGTTCGACCTCCGCTTCTTCCTGCGGGCGCTCATCGACCAGAGCCGCCTCGGCTTCGGCCTGAACGCCTTCGTCGCGCCAGCCGTCGACGCTTTCCTCATCCTGCGCCGCGAAATCCAGGCCCGGCATCCCCTGAGCACCAGCGGGCGTCTCTACGTCGGGCAGGCTGTCCATCCATTCGAATGAAGCCGATGACCAGTCTTCCGGCGACGGCTCTTCTTCCGCCGGCTGGCCCATCTTGACCAGCTCGCCCGGCTCAGCGGCGTCCGGCGCCTGCTCGAACTCTTCCTCATCGCCGGTCGCGAACATCGCCAGCCAGTCGTCGGGCTGCGGAGCGCCAGCAGCTTCGGATACCACATCTGGAACAGAAGCGGCTGTCTCAACGTGATCTTCCGCCGGCCACCCGCTCGCGGATTCATCCGGCTGCCCGGACGCCTCCGTAGCATCCAGCGCGCGCAACAGGCTGTCGATATCTGCGATCCCATCTTCGGGCGCAGCATCTGCCGCCCAAGGCGCGGTTTCCGGCGTCGGGGCGGCGAACTCCAGCCAGTCCCGCGGCGTCAGGTCCGCCTCCGCCTCCTCAGCCTCCCAGGTAAACTCATCCGCCGGTTCGGGTTGTGCGGACGCGGCGCCCAGCTCGGCGACGGCGTCCTCTGGCGCCCAGCTCTCGTGCTCTGGCGCGGTGGCCCCGGCTGCGCTTATCTCGGACACCGGCTCCGATGTCTCCAGTTCTTCCAACTCTCCCAGCCAGTCCAGGGCGCCAGCCGGCTCCTCTTCGACCTCTGGTTCATACGGCGTATCCCGCGCCTGCTCAATCGCCGCCAGGAACTCCGTCATCGCGCCCGGCGCTTCAGCTTCAGAGGGACGATCCGCTGCCTGATCCTCAGCTGGCGCCTGAGCGAACCAGTCGGGGACGGTCTCATCTTCGGCCTGCGGCTCCGTTTCGGGCACGCTGGCGAACCAGGCAGGTATTTCATCCTCCGGCAGAGGCTCGTCCGCCAGGTCAGCTTCCTCCTCATCCGGCGCGGCAGTGCCGCCCTCCCACGTATCCTGAGTAGGAATGTCGGCGGCCTGTTCTGCTGCCGCATGGCTTCCCTGCATCCATTCCGGCCCCGCGTCGCGATCTGCCTCAAGCATCTCGCGTACCCACTCCGGGGGCTGCGCCGGTTCCGGTTCGTCCGCAAAAACCGCGGCAAGATCAACGCGATCGGGCGGCTGCGCGGGGCCAGCCCCCGCCTGGCCAGCGAACGAGATGAAGGCGCTGCGCTCTTCACCCAGATCGCTCAATTCCTGAACCCACTCCGGCGTTTCCTGGGACAGCGCCGCCGCCGCCCGTGCGGTGTAGTCAAGCCGGGTCAGCACGTTGGAGTCCGGCACATCCTGTCCGGGGCGCAAAATCCCTACCGCCGCATACGGATCGACCGCCTCGACGCGATTGAGGAACGGCTGGGCATCGGCGGGCCGGCTGTGCGCCAGCCAAAAGCGGGCCATCAACGCGTTGGCCTGCAGGCAGTTGGGAAGCTGTTTGAGAATTTCCAGTGCCAGTTCGCCCGCCTCAAGCGTGCGCTGCGTATCCCACAACAGCGTCGCCAGCAGAACCTGGAGATCGACGCGCGAGGGCGAGGCTTGCAGGGCATCACGCAGTTCGAGAATCGCCTGATCGTAAAGCTGGCTGTCGGCATACTGGCGGGCCAGCGCCCCCCGCGAAAGTTGGAGCTTGCCGGTGCCCGTGCTTTCCAGCCCGGACTTTCTCGTATAGAGCTTGCGCAGCGCGTCGCGCAGCATTGCATTGCCGGGCATCTGGTCCCGCGCGCGCTCCATGTGCCAGATGGCCGCGTCAAGCGCGCCTTCCTGCTCGCGGATCTCGCTGAGCGCCAGATGGGCAACAAGGTCATCGGGGATGACCGACAGCACACGCTGGAAGATGTCAGCCGCCTGCTCAAAATGCTCGCGCAGCCCCTCGGTGTGCCCCTTGCGAAGAAGCGCTTTTCCCAGCAAACGATAGGTGGCGACGTTCTGGGGATAATGCTGCAAGATGTACCGGCAGTGGCTGAGGACCTCCGTCGGCGACTCATTCTCCAGCATCGACTCCAGCTCGTTCAGGTACGCGCGAAGCGTGATCATCTCAGCCATAGTAACACCCATCTCTCAAGCTGGCCGGTTTTGCTTAAGCCTGTTTTCATTATGCTATGCGCGTGCCAAAAGCGCAACCTGGGTAAAGATTGCATTAAGGAAGATGGTGTATGGCCTGGATGCGGCGGAGAACCGCGTCGATATCGCGCTCTGCGGCGCGAGCCGGGCCGAGCGGATCGTCGCAGCCCTCGTCGCCCAGAAAAGCGCGGATGGTGTTGGCCCATCCATATGCCAGCGCGTCCAGATGATAGCCACCCTCCAGCACGGCCACCAACCGCCCCTGGCAGAGTTCGGCAGCCTGTTCAACCAGCCTGCGCACAATGCTGTCGTAGCCGGAAAGAGACAGCGCCATCTGTGCCAGCGGGTCAGCCCAGTGCGCGTCAAATCCGGCGGAGACAAAGATCACCTCGGGCCGAAAACGCCTCAGCGCAGGAATCACGATGTGCTCAAACGCCGCGCCATACCCCGCATCACCCACGCCCGGCGGCAGGGGGATGTTCACAGTGAACCCGACGCCGGACCCTTCCCCAACCTCATTCGCAGCGCCTGTGCCGGGGTACAGCGGGGATTGGTGCGTCGAAATGTACAGCACGGACGGTGTGCCGTAGAAAGCATCCTGCGTGCCGTTTCCGTGATGCACATCAAAATCGACGATCACCACCCGCTCAACCCCATGCTGGCGCTGCGCATAGCGAGCAGCTACCGCCACGTTGTTCAGCAAACAGAAGCCCATCGCGCGGTTGGGCGTCGCGTGGTGTCCCGGCGGACGCACGGCGGCCAGCCCGTTCGTGGCATCCCCACCGAGCACCACATCCGTGATCGCCAGCACCGCGCCAGCCGCCAGGCAAGCGGTGTCGTACGACTCGCCTGTGGCATATGTGTCGGCATCCAGCATGACCAGCGAGTGGCCTCGTGTCGCTTCCAGGCGCGCCAGATACGCAGCCGAATGAACCGCCAATAGATCGTCCTGTTCGGCCTGGCGAGGCTCTACCCAGACAAGGCGTTCAAGCAACCCGCTCTCGGTCACGGCTTGCGCGATCGCGTGCAATCGACCGGCGTGCTCAGGATGGTTTGGCAGGGTATGCCGGGCGAAACGTGAATCCGTTGTGTAAGCGGTTGCCATAGGACGCTCCTCTCTTCCCTGATTCTACTGTGGAGCGGAAACAAAACGCGACTCCCTGCACCAGGGAGCCGCGTCCATTTGCACACCAATAGGGGCGTTTAGTCCGTAGCAACCACCGCTTCGCTGATACGCTCGGTCGCTGCGTCCTCTTCCATCTCTATACGGCGGTCGCTGCGGCGCACCGCCCAGACGATCAGCGCCACACCGATCACCGTGCCGGCGATGATCCCCGCGCTATAGCCGCCGTACTGCACGACGATGGGCGCGACGATCAGCGCGACCAGGTTCATCACCTTGATCATCGGGTTGAGCGCCGGGCCGGCAGTGTCCTTGAGCGGGTCGCCGACCGTGTCGCCCACCACGGACGCCTTGTGATTCTCGCTCCCCTTGCCCCCGAAGAAACCGTCCTCGACGTGCTTCTTCGCGTTGTCCCAGGCGCCGCCCGCGTTCGACATGAACACCGCCAGCAACTGCCCAGACAGGATGACGCCTGCCAGGAAGCCGCCAAGCGCCTGCTCCTTGAGCAGCAGCCCAACGACAATCGGGGCCACCACGGCGATCAGCCCAAGCGGAACAAGCTCGATCTGCGCCGACTGCGTCGAAATGCGGACCGCCTTGGCATAGTCCGGCGTCTTGGTGCCATCCACGATCTTCGGGTCGCGTAGCTGGCGGCGAACCTCGGCCATGATCATCCTTGCCGCGCGGTTCACAGCCTTGATCAGCAGGCCGCTGAACAACAACGGGAGCGAGCCACCGATCAGCAGACCAACGAAGACAACCGGGTCCGCCAGGTTGATCACTTCCTCAAACGTCTGCCCTGCCGGCAGCACACGCTGGATGTCCGAGAAGTAGCTGCCGAACAGCGACACCGCCGCGATCACAGCAGAACCGATCGCGATCCCTTTGGTGATGGCCTTCGTCGTGTTCCCGGCTGCGTCCAGGTCGGCCATGATCTGGCGTGCCTGCGGACCCATCCCGGCCAGCTCGCCGATGCCGTTCGCATTGTCGGAGATGGGGCCGAACGTGTCCATACTGACGTTGTTGCCGGTGTGCGACAGCATTCCAACGCCGATCAGCGTCACGCCGAACAGGATGTAGCTATAGCGATGCACTTCCGGGACCGCGTGCATACTGATCAGGAAGAGCGCCACCACCATGATCCACAGCGCATGGAAGAACCCTTCGACCCGATGATTGCGCATCCAGCCGCGCACGATCGCCGCTGCGGCCAGAATCACTCCGATGACGGCCACAGGCAGCTTGTACTCATCCGGAAACTCGAAGCTATAGACCAGGATCGCCGCTGTGAGGCTGGCAACAATCACGAACAACGCCCACACGCTCGACAGATAGCCGAGCGACAGCCCTTCAAGCAGCACCGACGCAGGGCCAAACCGGGTTGAGGCGGCAATGGTCCGCACGCGGCTGCTCTTGGCGCTGGTCGCGTAGGATGTTAGGGGGTTGAAGGTCACGGCGAGCGCGACACCAACTGCCACCAGCGTCGCCAGCGAGAGCTGCCCGGCATAGAGCCAGGCCAGCAGGAAGGTGGAGATGATGGTGATGCCGGACGAGACTTCGTAGCTTTTATACATCGCTTCTTCTGCATCGTCCACGCGCCACAGCGATACGGCATACGTACCAACAATCGAGCTGACCACGCCGATCCCGCGTACCAGCAGCGGCAGCACGATCCAGTACAACTCGCCGTTGATCGCGGTCAGAGCCAGGCCCAGGATCAGGCTGGAGACGATCGTGACTTCGTACGACTCGAAAATGTCGGCGGCCATCCCGGCGCAGTCGCCCACGTTGTCGCCCACCAGGTCGGCGATCACCGCGGCGTTGCGCGGATCATCTTCTTCCATGCCGGCCTCGACCTTGCCCACCAGGTCGGCGCCCACATCGGCCGCTTTGGTATAAATACCGCCGCCCACGCGCATGAACAGCGCCAGCAGCGTCCCGCCAAAGCCGAAGCCAAGCAGCACATCCGGCGAGGCTTTGCCAAAGATGATGAAGATCAGCGTGCCGCCCAGCAAGCCGAGACCGTCGGTGAGCATCCCGGTGATCGTGCCCGAACGGTACGCGATCTTCAGCGCTTCCTGATACCCGCCCCGCTCGGCAGCCGCGGCGACGCGGACGTTGCCCTGGACTGCCATATTCATTCCAAAGAAGCCGACCATGGCCGAGAACGAGGAACCCATCACAAACGCCAGCGCGCGCGCGATCGCGATCACAATGCGCGCACGGTCTTCATTGTGGTTAAAGTACTCGTTCGCTTCGGGAGTGGGGCTGACCACGAACACGCTCAGGAACATCGCCACGGTCAGGATGGCGATCAGGATACTGACGGTCCGAAGCTGGGTGCGGAGATACGCGTTCGCCCCATCGCGAATGTATCCCCAAATCCGCTGCATTTCGGCGTTTCCTTTGTCCGACGCCATAATGAAATTGCGCAGCCAGAGTGCATAAATCAGCGCCAGACCGGCCGTACCAAGTACGATGAATATCATGACTTGCTCAAAGACTTCGATGTCCATCTGAAACATCTGACGAACCCCTCCTAGTGGGCAAGGCAGCCCAAGACATCGAGCAACTTGTGTGGCAATGTGAGCATGATGACGGCCAACCGCCTGAAGCGGCAACTAACGCGCGCGCCGCCAACGAGGTGACCGTCCGAATTGTACCCCTAAGGAAGATGCAGAGCAAAGCGAAACGCGCGCCGATTTACCTCAAATTCGCGTGAGACTCATCAAAGAAACGGGCGATTTCATCGCGCTGCGGCCAGGGCAGTCGCTGGCCGGCCGGGTCGACCACAAGCGTGTCGCCCTCGCAGACACGGCCCAGTGCAAACACCGCGATACCCTCTTGTCTGTAGCGTTCGCGGAGCCGCTCCGCCGCTTCAGGACGCACCGCCAGAAGCAAGGCGCCCGACGCAATCGATGCCGCCGGATCCAGCCCTAAGGCATGGCAGATCGCCAGCGCGTCCGGCAACCATGGGCCATCGCTGCCGTGCAGGTCGACTTCCAGGCGATGCCCGCACGCCACAGCCATCTCCCACAGCGCAGCCAGGACGCCGCCTTCGGTGGGATCGTGCATACCGGTTACGCCGCCCACCTCGACCGCGATCCGCGCATCGCGAACCACGCTGATGCCCGGATCGTGCAGGTAGCGCGCGCACCGCTCCAACACCCCTGCCGGGACGAGATCGCGCAAGTCAGCCGCGCATTCGCGTGCCAGGATTGACGCCGCCTCAAGCGGAGCCCCCTTGGTGAGCAGCAGCACGTCGCCCGGCTGCGCGCCACTGGTGGTTATCAGCGCCTCCTTCTCAACTTCGCCCAGCATGCACCCCACCACCACCGGGCGTTCCAAACCGACCGTGATCTCAGTGTGCCCCCCGACGACTCCGATCGACAGCGCCTCGCACGCGTGTCCGATCTGTCCCAAAATCTGGCGCGCCAGGTCTTCGGTGGCGCTGGCATGGGGCAGCAGGACCGTTGCCATAAACCAGCGTGGCTGCGCGCCCATCGTCGCGATGTCGTTGGCGCAGACCTGAACCGCGTACCAGCCAATTTCGTCGGTGGCAAAGGTGATCGGGTCAGTCTTCGCGACCAGATAGCGAGTGCCCATATCGATCACGGCGGCATCCTCGCCTACTGCAGGGCCGACACGCACGCGCTCCCCGAGGGGCAGTTCGCGCAGCAGCGCGTCGAGCAGATGCGTTGGAAGCTTTCCGGCAGGCAGTCGATTCATCATCGGTCTCTCAAAAGCGAAGACCCCAGCCGGGGCTGGGGTCCTCTATGGTGGCGCTGTGACACCAACTACTTCATCTGAAGGAGGGGTGTCACAGCGCCGGTCGTGATACTACTATCATGCATCGACACCACCTCCTTCTTTTTTGAGATGGCAAGGTAGAAAAAGCACCGACCCCTCAGCGAGCCGGTCATCAAGATTATGGCACGGTCACCATACCTTGTCAATTCAGGCTCAGAGTTTTGGCCCCATGCCCCATTGCGCCGCGCAGCACAAAAGTCCTTGCCAGCGCCCCCTAGCCTTGCTAGACTTATTCGATTGCTTTTTCGGCTTTGGATGGAGACCAACAGGCGATGCGCGCTATCCGGCGACTTTCTGGCGGCATCCTGGCAGCTATCCTCGCGGCAGTGTTGAGCGTGGCGGCCATCGTGCACGGGCAGGACACGCCCGCCCTGGCGATCATCTCCTCTCCCGTGCACGACGCGCCGCTCTTTGGGCCGGTCAACATTACCGGATCCGCCCTGCACCCCACCGCGTTTGCCGGCTACACTCTCGAATACGATCTCGCCAGCGAGATCGGCGAACAGTGGTATCCAGTCCAGGAGCGGGTCACTCAGCAGGTGCAGGACGGCGTTCTGGGTACCTGGGACACCACAACCGTGCCGGACGGCATCTACCAGCTGCGGCTGCGCGTTTACCTGCACGATGGCACGTTCAGCGAGGCGGTAGTTTCCGGCCTGCGTATCCAGAACAGCCAGCCGACACCCATGCCGACTCTCGGCCCTGCGCTTGCCGCGCCCGGCGCACAGCCGCCGACGCCCGGCCCGTCGCCGACATCTCCGATCGTCCAGCCGCCGAGCAGTAACCCGCAGCCGGCGACCGGAGCAGAGCCGGTGCAGCCCGCTGACACGGGGGAGCCGCGCCTGCTGCAAAGCAGCCCCGGCGGAAGCCGGATCAACTTCAGCCGTGTGCGGCAGGCCTTCTGCACCGGCGGCTACCTGGCGCTGGGCGCCTTTGCGGTACTGGGCCTGTATTCTGCTGCGCGGCATCTGAGCCGGCGCCGGCCCGCCCGCGACTACCCCGACAGCGATTACTAGCCCCGGCAGGAGAGCGCCGGATGTTTCGGTTGAAGCGACAGAACCAGCACACGGTCGAGCCGGGAGAGCGATACCTGGTGGTAGGTTTGGGCAACCCGGGCCGCGCCTACCAGGACACGCGCCATAACGTCGGGTTTCGCTGTGTGGACGCCTTCGCGCGCGTCCACGGGCTGAGCTACGAGGGTAAGAAGCGGTCGAAAGCGTTTGTGGCAGAAGGGATCGTGGCCGGGCGCCGTGTGCTTGTCGCCAAACCGCAGACCTACATGAACCTGAGCGGCAGCGCGGTTCAGGGGCTGGCCGCCTATTACCGCATCGCGCCGGAGCGGATTCTCGTGGTTTACGACGATCTTGATCTACCCCCAGGCACCCTGCGCATCCGCCCGAAGGGGGGATCGGGTGGGCACGGCGGGATGCGTGATATCATCTCAAGACTGGGAACGCAGAACTTCCCGCGCATCCGCGTGGGCATCGGGCGCCCCCCGGACCGGATGGATCCGGCCGATTATGTGCTCCAGCGATTCTCGGCGGCAGAAGAGCGACTCATCGCCAGCACGGTTGAGCGCGCCGCCAGCGCTATCGAGATGTGGCTGCGCGACGGCATCGACGCCGCCATGAACCATTACAACGGTGGTCCAAACGCCGCGCAGGCCAGTGAGACCGAGTCCGATTCCCGGATCACGCGCACAGACCCGCCGTCCGAGTGAGAGACGAATACCGAGGGCCCATGCAGCTCAACGGACTATTGGAGCTTCTGCAGCAAACGCCGGCCTACCACGCGCTGCTGCGCGAACTTCAGGCGGGCCGCGCACTACCGGATCAGCGCATATTGCGCGCGGCACGCCCCTTCGTGATCGCGGCGCTGGCGGCGGACCTCAACCGGCCAATGCTGGTCATCGCCGGTCGGGTTGACCGCACCTACAACCTCGCCGAGCAACTGCCCGTCTGGCTGCCAGAACGCGACGTCGCCCGGTTTGCCGAGCCGCCAGCGATCTTCTACGAGCGCGCTCCCTGGAC
Organism: Thermoflexus sp.; assembly: GCA_020724465.1. GTDB lineage: Bacteria > Chloroflexota > Anaerolineae > Aggregatilineales > Aggregatilineaceae > DYGX01. The sequence continues at coordinate 75,562 of DYGX01000001.1, read as the reverse complement.
CGCAGCCGCCATCCAGAGCCGGCTCGCCACGCTCGCGTCGCTGGCCGGGCCGGTGGGAACGCGCTCCACAGCGCCCGCCCGGCCACCGCTGATCGTCACATCGGCCTATGCGCTGATGCAAAAGACCCTGCCGGTGCGCGAGTTCCGCGCCGGATCGCGCCTGCTGCGCGTCGGCACGCGCATCTCGCCGGACAGCCTGCTGCGCACCTGGCTCCAGCACGGCTATGCCCCCACTTCAATCGTGGTGGAGCCGGGCACGTTCAGCCGGCGCGGCGGCATTCTCGATGTCTTCCCTGTCTCGGCAGCGTATCCGGTGCGTATCGACTTCTTTGGCGACGAGATCGACAGCCTGCGCACCTTCGACCCCGCCACGCAGCGATCGCTGGAACCGCTTGAGCAGATCGCGATCCCGCCGGCGCGCGAAGCCCTGCCGCGTTTTGGCCCGTCGACCGCCGAGCGGCTGGCGAGCTGGTTCGCCGCCCAGCCCGATCCGGAAGAAAATGTCATCTCGGCGCGGCCCGATCAGGAGCCGCTGGCGAGCGCCGTCCCCTTCCCGCATCTGGAGTTCTACCTGCCCTATTTCCACACGCACCCGGCCACGCTGCTCGACTATCTGCCGGAGGATACGCTGATCGTCATCGACGACTGGGGCGCGCTCCAGGACAGCATGGCGGACCTCGAAGAGCAGGCGGTCAGCCTGCGCCGCGACAAGCAGGCCAGTGGCGAGCTGCCTGCCGACTATCCGCTGCCCTATTTGACCTGGGATGAGCTGCAGGACGAACTATCCGCACGCGCGGTGCTGCGCCTGGGCCTTGATCCGGAGAGCGCGCCGGTTGCTGATGACGCGGTGCTCGGCGAAGTGTTCGCGCCCGGTCAGCGGTATGGGGGCCAGCTTCGCTATGTCATGGACGAATTGTTCCGAATGACGGATGCAGGCGAGCGAATTATCGTCGTCAGCCAGCAAGCACAGCGCCTGGCCGAGTTGTGGGGCGAGTACGACCGCTACATCCCCCCGGTCACACGTGTCCAGACCGCCGACGTGCTCGGAGAACTGACATTCGTTGAAGGTTCGCTCGGCGAAGGCTGGACTCTGGAAGCAGGTGTCTCCCGCTACCATCTGCTGACCGATGCGGAGCTTTTCGGCTGGCAGCGCCCGGAGCCGCGCCGCCATATTCACAGGCGAGCGATCTCGCCCGAGGCAACGTTTGCCGACCTGGAAGTTGGCGATTATGTCGTGCATGTCGAGTATGGCATCGGGCGCTTTGCCGGGTTGCAGAAGCGGGTTATCGACCAGACCGAGCGCGAATACCTGATTATCGAATACGCGGGCAGCGATCTGCTCTATGTCCCCATTCACCAGGCGGACCGGCTCTCGCGCTACGTCGGCGCCGATGACCGGATCCCGTCGCTGAACCGCCTGGGCACGCAGGAGTGGGCGCGTGCCAAGGAAAGTGCCCAACGGGCGGTTGAAGAGGTCGCGCGCGAGCTGCTCGAGCTCTATGCCGCCCGCGAGAGCATCGAGGGCCATGCCTTCAGTCCGGACACGCCGTGGCAGGCCGAGCTTGAAGCATCATTTCCCTACGTGGAGACCGAAGACCAGCTTGCAGCTCTGCGCGCTGTCAAGACCGACATGGAAGCACCCAGGCCGATGGACCGGCTGATCTGTGGCGATGTGGGATATGGGAAAACCGAAGTCGCTCTGCGCGCGGCGTTCAAGGCGGTCATGGACGGCAAGCAAGTCGCCATCCTGGTCCCCACGACCGTGCTGGCGCAGCAGCACTTCAACACGTTCTCGCGGCGTCTGATCTCGTTTCCGGTTCGCGTGGAAATGCTTTCCCGCTTTCGCTCGCCAGCCGAGCAGCGCCAGATTCTCCACGATCTGGCTCAGGGACAGGTCGACATCGTGATCGGCACGCACCGCCTCTTGCAGCCGGACGTTGAGTTTCACGACCTCGGGCTGCTGATCATCGACGAAGAACAGCGTTTTGGGGTCACCCACAAGGAACAACTCAAGCGGTTCCGGACTGAGGTAGACGTCCTGACGCTGACGGCCACGCCGATCCCGCGCACGCTCTACATGAGCCTCGCCGGCATCCGCGACATCAGCATGATCCAGACACCGCCCGAGGAGCGGCTGCCGATTGTGACGCACGTCGGCGTCTTCGATGACCAGCTTGTGCGCCAGGCCATCTTGCGGGAGCTGGATCGGCGCGGGCAGGTCTATTTCGTGCACAACCGTGTGCAAACCATTGACACGGTCGCGGCCCGGCTGCGCCGCCTCGTCCCTGAAGCCACGATCGCCGTCGCGCACGGTCAGATGGACGAACACCAGCTCGAAGCCATCATGACGGCCTTCGCGCGGGGTGATTACGACGTGCTGCTGTCGACAACCATCATCGAAAGCGGTCTGGACATTCCCAACGCCAACACGCTGATTGTGGATCGCTCGGACTGGTTCGGGCTGGCGCAGCTTTACCAGCTTCGCGGACGCGTGGGGCGCGGCGCGAACCAGGCATACGCGTATTTCTTCCACCCGCGCACCAGCCGCCTGACCCCCGAAGCGCGCGCCCGTCTGGAGACGATCGGCGAGCAAACCGAGCTGGGATCGGGGTTCTCCATCGCCATGCGCGATCTCGAGATCCGCGGCGCCGGGGACCTGCTCGGCACGCGACAGAGCGGGCATATCGCCGCAGTGGGATTCCATCTCTACACGGAGCTTCTGGCGCAGGCCGTCCGCCACCTGAAGGGAGAAGGCGAAGCGCCGCACCTGCCGATCGCGGCGCAGACGGTGACGATCGACCTGCCGCTGCCGGCGTTCTTGCCCGTCCACTACGTGCCAGACACGAGCCTGCGCATCCAGCTTTACCGGCGCATCGCCGAAATTGACACGCTTGAGAGAGTCGAGGAAATGCGCGCAGAGCTGGCCGATCGCTTTGGGCCCCTGCCCCGCGCCGTCGAGGGGTTGCTGTACCAAATCCGCGTCAAGCTGCTCGCGCAGCGTGCCAACGCCAGCGCCCTGGCGACTGAAAACGGGCAGATCGCGATCCGCCTGCCGTACCTTGCTACAATCGACCGTGCCGCCCTGCAAGAAACGCTCGGCCACAACACGCGCGTGAGCCGGACCGGAATCTGGCTGCCCGCCAACGGCCTGCCCGAAGCGGAATGGCAGGCAAACCTGATCGATGTGTTGGAAAAGCTACAAATCACGCAGGCACAGGCACAGTCAGCCTGATCTATCCCACATATCCCACAAGTACTTGACCTCGATGTGGGATATGTGGGATATCGGATGAGCGCTCTTGCTGGTCAATCCGTGCCTATCTGACGCTTGGCCACGGGTAGCAAGTCCGCCAAATCCCACATTTATCCACACTATCCCACATTATCCCCCATATGTGGGATAGTGTGGCATAGTGTGCGAAACCCTGCCGCTCAGGCTTCCCACTCTACGGCAATTCCCACGGCGCCCGGCCCGGCATGAACGCCCAGCACGGTTGTGGCGTAGGCGAAATACGACTCGGCGGGCTGGAACTGGGCGCAGGCCTGTTCGAAAACGGCGCGGCCTTCCTCTTCGGCGTCGGCGTGCAACACCGAGACGCGCACGACTCTGCGGCCGTCCACCACTTGTGCAGCCACTTTACCCAGATGTTCCAGGGCACGCTTGCGCGTCCGGACGTTAATCGCCGGTTCGATCACACCGTCTCGCACGAGCAGCACGGGCTTGAGGTTCAGCGCCGAGCCGAAAAACAGCTTACTGCTGCTGATGCGCCCGCCGCGCTTGAGGTGCTCCAGGCTGTCGATCGTGAATACAAGCTGCTGGCGGGCTGCCGTCTCGCGAATCGTCGACGCGATCTCGTCCGGGCTGACGCCCTGCTCGCGCGCAGCCGCACCAGAAAGAACTGCGTGGCCGAGCGTCCAGGAAACCTGGCGCGTATCAATGACGTGAACCGGAAAATCGACCATCGACTGGGCTATCATCGCAGACGCATACGTCCCGCTCAACTCGCTCGAGACAACCGCGCACACCACTTCGTCGGCGCCATCTGTCTCTCGCGCCTGCTGAAAAGCCGTCACAAAGTCCTGGGGAGTTGCCTGGGAAGTCTTGGGAATATCGCTCGACGCCCGGAGCCGCGCGTAGAACTCGCGCTCCTGAATGTCAACGCCATCCCGCAGGCTCTGGTCGCCCCAGACGACATAGAGCGGTACGACGTGAATGCCGCGCTCGCGCGCCAGCTCCGGTGGAAGATTGCAGGTGCTGTCGGTGATGAGTGCTGTGCGGGCTGCCATTCCCTTTCTCCTTGTGCTTGTCCATCAGTTGGCGCTCTGCGCACCAGCCGGTACCGAAGGCCCTACCCACCCCAACAGGCGGATCTCTCCGCGAAGCTGCCCGGTCACGTTGGTTGCGCCGAAACCGTTCGGTTGCGCAATGTACAGATCGAGCCGTCCATCACTGTATCCCACCCGCTGTTGGATTCCCGCAAATGCCAGCCAGCGGCCGTCGGGCGAATAACTCGGCGAACACGCGCGCGCGTTAGCCAGCGGACCGGTAACAACCCGCAGATCGTTGCGAGCGACCAGTAGCCCGTACGGGCACAGGCCATTCTGTCCCGCAATGGCGACGAGATCCCCACCCGGAGACCACCCCGCAGCCAGGCCAAAGCGAGAGAAGGTGTACTGGTCGTTGGTGGCGATCAACCCGCCGTTTGCATCGCGCAGGACCAGGCTGCGCGGCTCCGCAGCGGTCTGGTACAGCACGCGAACGCCGCCCGGCGCCCATGCAGCGCCAAACACCAGACCCTCGCTGTCTGCGGAGATACGGCGCGTCGTGCCGGACTGGATGTTGGTCAGCCACATCTGCAAAGCGCCGCCCGGCACACTTGTATCGTGAGTCACGTACGTGATCTGAAGGTTGCTCACCCAGGCTGGCGGCCCGGAAAGCCAGGCCTGGCCGATCTGGGTGACCCGTTCGGTCTGCAGGTCCAGCACGAACAAATTGCCCCCAGGCCGCGGGGCTGCGCCCGTTCCCGCACACGTCCCCGGCTCGTCGGGCACCCACGTTGGGCACTCCGCGCGCCCGGACACGAACGCCAGGCGGCGCCCATCCGGCGACCAGGCCGGCCACATATCGAACGCCCCATTGCTCGAAAGGTTGCGCAACGTCGAACCGTCGCTCGACACCACGTAGATGTCGGTGTCATAGCGATCTTGCAGCGTGATAGCAAACTGCGAGCTGTCCGGCGCCCAAACGGGAACGTGCTCGCCGCTTCCTGTGGCAGCCGCCGACAGCAGGTCGGCAGGTCCGTCGGCCAGGCCGGACGGCTCAAGCACTGTCAGCGCTGGTGGCGTCAGGCCCGGCATCTCAAACACGCGCAGCATCATCGCCAGGCGCAGGTTCAGCAGATACAGGCCGCCCGGCTCGCGAAAGAACAGCACCTTCTGTCCGTCAGGTGCCCACCATATGCGCGTGTCGGTAGAGACGGGCAGATCTAAAATCTCAATCAGTTCTCGCGTGGCCGGATTGATCAAATAGAGCGTTTCTTCCTGCGGGGGTGCCACCGGGGTAAGCAGGTTGGTCAAGTCGGTGCGCTCGTTGACGCTGAGGAAGGCAAACCACGATGCGTCCAGGCCGCGGCGGAGCGTTTCGGGCACCTCAACGGACGCCCACTGATCGTTGCGATAGGCGGTCGTGGCGAAGGGAGTCGGCGTCGGCTGCGGTGTGTTCGTCGCCGTCGGCGTGATGGTTGGCGTTGGTGTAAGGGTCGGAGTAGGCGTGATGCTTGGCGTCAGCGTCGCGGTCGGGCTGGTCGTCGGGGTTGCGCTAGCCGTCGGTGTCGACGTGACAGATGGCGTCGGCGTCGGGCTGGGCACCTCTGCCGTCTCGCTGATCGCCAGCGTGCACCCGCTGAGCGCCACGCCGAGCACCACCATCAAGATCATCCACGGCCACCGAGAACGTTCCTGCATGGTTCCTGCTGCTCTCTACCGATAACGCAGGGTCCAAAGATACCATATATCCTGCTGCCTGTAATCAGCGCATTTCCAACGAATAGATGGCAGATCACTTACGCTTCAACACGTAATACGAGCCGCGCTTCTCGCCCATTTTCACCAAAATCCCCCGGCTAACCAGGTCGGCGAAGTCTCGCCGGATCGTTTCCGGGTGCACATCCGGGCATAGTTCCTGCAAGTCTTTATTCGTGATGCGCGCGTGCTTGCGATTGATTAGAAAGTCAAGCGCGTATTCCTGACGGCGGTTCACAGGCTCGCCGCGGAAAACACCCCCGAACAGCTCCGGTTCCGCCGCTTCGCTGGTCTCAGTTGGCCTGTTGTAGAGCGTCACCCGAAAGCCCCCCGCTGTCTCGACAAAACGCGGCTCCGGCAGATCGGCCTCGCGCATCAGACTCAGCACCCGATCCACTCCATACCCAAGCCGCTCGATAAAACCCATATCGGACAGGACCTGCACTATGGCGGAGTTTCGAGAGAAGCGTTCCTCGACGATGTTGTCAACGGTTACCGGGCCGGGAAGGTTGCCAGGGCTGGTGATCTCCAGCCGGTCGCTGAACAGGTACAGGCGGATACCATCACCCTGAATGCTGTAATCGCGGTGTGCCACGGCGTTGACGACAAGCTCGCGGACGGCTTTCAGGGGATACTCAAACTGCTCAGAGCGCGCCATTTCCGCGCCCAGCTGCACACCGCGCCGCAGGTTATCAACCAGAAAGGTCTCGGCCCGGCGAATCTGCTGCGGCAGTGTTCCGGTGAGGTCCTGCCGCGTAAAGACATCCCCCATCTCCTTGCCCGCAAACCGCGCGGCGGTGATGTCCGAGCCGCGAATAAACTGCTGGGGGTCTTTGCCGAACAACAAGACGCCGGCGTTGGTCGGGATGAGTTCGCCGTCGCGATACACCGCGCACCCGCGCTTGACAAGCACCTGCTCCGCCGAGATGCCCCCCATCCCGCTCAGGCTGGCGGCATACGCTTCGACCTGCTCCCAGTCCAGATCTTCACGGCGGACCGAACGCGCCGGTTCGGACTCGAACGAGACGTCCCCGCGCTCCAGCAACAGGCGACGCAGCCGATGCGGCAGCAGCGGCACATTCCGCGCGCCGTCGCGTGTCAGATAGCGGCCATCGAGCGCGTAGACGTGCGGCATCCCGCGTGGGATGACAACCGCAACCATGGCCGAGCCTTTGACGTGCACCAACTGCGGCAGCGGGATGATCAACGGCGGGGTGATCGACAGCGCAGCTTCGAGCACGCGATTGACCGCATTCTCCGTGTCGTCCACGCCCACCGGGCGATCGGCGCGCGGAGTGACGCCCAACAGCAAGATCCCGCCGCGCCCGTTCGCCATGCTCGCCAGCGTCTCCGCGATGTCGCCGACAGACGCGCGCCCCGGCAGCCAGTCGACCGTTGCGCTGCGCCCGGCCGCCAGCAAGCGCAGGATGCTTTCTTCATCCAGCTTCTGTTCGCGCTGGACGCCCTGGAAGGGTATCGCCTTCGCCCTATCGGTTGCCATTATCTCCCCCCGCTCATGGCTCCCCTTACGATGTTGCACTCGAATCCCTACCCGGAACATCTGCGTCAAGCAGGGCGTGCTCGAGCACCTCGTCCATATGCGAGACCAGCACCAGTTCCAGCCCGCGCAGCTTGCGACGCGGCGGCAGCTCGGCTAGGTCTTTTTCGTTTCGCTTGGGCAACAACACCTTCTTCACGCCAAGCCGATGTGCGGTAAGGATCTTCTCGCGCAGTCCTCCCACCGGCAGCACATTCCCGCGCAGGGTGATCTCGCCGGTCATCGCTACATCGCGGCGAACGCGACGCTGGAGCATGGCCGAGATCATCGCGGTCGCCAGGGTGATCCCTGCAGAAGGTCCATCCTTCGGGATAGCACCTTCCGGCAGGTGCACATGAATATCAAGCCGCTCGAACTCTTCGGGATCAATCCCAAAGCGGGCAGCACGCGAGCGCACATAGCTCAGGGCCGTCTGTGCGGACTCCTGCATCACTTCGCCCAGTTGCCCCGTCAGCATCAGCATGCCCTTGCCCGGCAGCAGCGTGACCTCGATCGCCATAAGGTCGCCCCCGGCTTCCGTCCAGGCCAGCCCTGTTGCCACGCCGATCTCGTCGCGTTCTTCGGCCAGGGGCGAGATGATCTGTGGCGGTCCCAGGAATTTGTCCAGGCTTTCGGCTGTGATCCGCTTGGGGAAATGCCGCTTTTCGGCCAGCCGGCGCGCCAGCTTGCGGCAGACCTTCGCGATCTCCCGCTCCAGATTGCGCACGCCCGCCTCATAGGTATATTCGCGGATGATCAACTGGAGCGCGCCCGTGTCGAATCGGATCCCCTTCGCTTCCAGGCCGTGCTGCTCCAGCTGGCGCGGAATGAGGAACCGGCGCGCGATGCTGATCTTTTCATCTTCCGTATAGCCGGGGAACTCGATCACTTCCATTCGGTCTAGCAGCGCCGGTGGAATCGGGTCGATGACATTCGCCGTCGTGATGAACAGCACCTGCGAGAGGTCATAGCCGACATCAAGATAGTGATCGGAGAAGGATGCGTTCTGTTCCGGGTCGAGCACTTCGAGCAGCGCCGCCGCCGGATCGCCGCGAAAGTCCATCCCGAGCTTGTCGATCTCGTCCAGCATGAAGACCGGGTTGATCGTCCCTGCCCGGCGCATCGTCTGAATTATGCGCCCTGGCAGTGCTCCGATGTACGTGCGTCGGTGTCCCCGAATCTCCGCTTCATCGCGCACGCCGCCCAGGCTGACCCGCACAAATTCGCGACCCAGCGCACGCGCGATGCTCTTGCCCATCGAGGTTTTGCCCGTGCCGGGCGGGCCAACAAAGCACAGAATCGGGCTGCGCATCTTATCCGGCGCAAGCTGCCGCACGGCCATGTGTTCAAGAATGCGGTCTTTGGCCTTGCGCAGGCCGAAATGCTCCTCGTCCAGCACCCGCGCCGCGTGCGCCAGGTCGAGGTTATCCTCGCTGGTCGCCGTCCAGGGCAGGTCCAGGAGCCAATCCAGATAGGAGCGAACGATCCCGACTTCCGGTGCCATCGGCGGGATCATCGCCAGCCGGGCCAGTTCCTTCTCTGCCTTCTCGCGCACTTCATCCGGAAACGGTGTCTCGGCGATACGCCGCCGCAGGTCCTGGAGATCCTGCTGGAACACGTCCATCTCGCCGAGTTCGTGCTGGATCGCGCGCATCTGCTCGCGCAGGTAGTACTCGCGCTGGGTCTGGTCGATCTCCTGCCGGACCTGGGACTGAATCTTTTCCTCAAGCTCCAGCATCTCGACCTCGCGGCCCAGGATGCCGCTAATCCAGCGCAGGCGCTCGAATGCGTCTCCGGTCTGCAATGCATGGAGCCGCTCGTCGGCGCTGAGGTTCAGCGAAGACGCCAGCAGATCTGCCAGCCAGCTCGGCTCCTCGATGTTGAGGGCGTAGATATAGGCTTCTTCGGGCAGATCCGGATTGAGCTCAACGCAGCGCTGAAACAGGTTCAGGACGGCGCGCCGCATCGCGGTCACGTCGCGCTGCGGTTCGACCGCCTCGTTGAGCGGGCGCGCCCGCGCGCGCAGAATGCCGTCTTGCTCACGCAACTCGACCAGTTCAACCCGGCGGCGGCCCTGAGCCAGCACGGTCGTGTCCCCTTCGGGCAGGTGCATCAGGCGGCCCAGAGCCATTTCCGTTGCAATCGGGTAGACATTTTCCAGTGTGATATCTTCCGCCTCAGGATCGCGCAGTAGCACGCCGATCACGGTTTCTTGCCGGTCTTGCGCAGCCTGAATGGCGCGAATGTCCATGTCGTCGCGCACAAACAGCGGCGTCACCGTGCGCGGAAACACGATGGTGTCTGCGAGTCCGACGACCACGCATTCGATCAGCCCGCTCTCGTCGGGCTTGGCGTCCTGAATGCTGTAGAACTCGCTGATCCCGTGGCCGATCATCAGTTCGCTTTCGTTTCGCAAGCCCATTGGTTCAGTCGCCAACAGGGGTCTGTTCCTCTTGTACGATGTGTGGGGTCCGGCGCGTATGCCCCGGCGGCAGCCCAAAGAGCGTCCGGACCTCGCCGACAATGAACAGTGATCCGGTGACCACGACCAGCCCACCCGGGCCGGCGAGCCTCTGAGCGTAACTCAACGCCGACGCCACATCGGCAATCTGCGCGATGGGGCCGGAGTAGCCCACCGTGCGCGCGGCCGTCTCAATCTCTTCCGGCGCCATAGCGCGGGGATGCACTGCCTGAGACGCAATGAGATGATCGGTACCCGGCAGCAGCGCCTCGAACATCCCGCGGATGTCCTTGTCGGCAGACGCCCCAAACACCAGCACGCGCGGACGCTGCGGGAAAAGCGTGTCCAGGCTGGCGTTGAGCCACTGCGCCGACGCGCCGTTGTGTGCGGCATCCAGCACCACGGTCGGCGCGTCCGCTACCCGCTCCAACCGGCCCGGCCAATCCACCTGAGCCAACCCCTCGCGGATCCCGCTCTCTGTGACCGGGATTCCCGCCCGGCGCACCTGCGCCAGCACGGCGAGCGCCACCGCACCGTTCAGCGCCTGGTGCCCCCCGGCGAGGCCGGTCCAGTACGGAATCTGAGGCTCGCCCGCAGGGCCGGTCGAGAAGGCCTGGCCGGTTTGCGACGTCTGCCGGGCTGTGTAAAGCCAGTCGCGCCCGACCAGAATGACCGGCGCCTGCCGCTCCCTGGCGACTGCCTCGATGACCTCAAGCGCCTCGTCAGGCTGGGGTGCGCTGACGACCGGGACATTCGGCTTGATGATGCCCGCCTTCTCCCGCGCGATCGATGCCAGCGAGTCGCCCAGCAAGTGGGTATGGTCATAGCTCAGGCTGGTGATGACCGACACAACCGGCGTCACAACGTTCGTCGCGTCCAGCCGGCCCCCCAACCCAACCTCGATCACCGCCACGTCCACGGCCTGCTCGGCAAAGTGCTGAAAGGCCAGAGCAGTAGTCACCTCGAACCAGGTAATATCCGGGATAGTCGGCAACACCGGACGCATCTGATTAAGCACCGCGACAAACTCGCCGGGCGCAATCAACGCGTTGTTGACGCGGAAACGCTCGCGGAAATCCTGCAAGTGCGGCGACGAGTACAGCGCGGTCTTCAGGCCCGACGCCTGCAGCGCTGCCGCGCACATGGCGCCAACCGATCCCTTGCCTTTGGTGCCGGTGATATGAATGATCGGATAGCGCGTGTGGGGGTTACCCAGCGCCTGCAGGAGCGCTCGCGGGCGCTCCAATGTCATTGCCTCAGGTGAATAACGGACGTGTCGTTCGACTTCCCAATTGATGAAGCTGTAGAGGTAGTCAAGCGCCTCACTATAGGTTTGGAGGGGTTCGGATGTCAATGGTTGCGCCCTTCTGCATGCAGTCGCCAATAGCAGAATTATCCCACATATCCCACATACTACCCCTATTTCGCACCTGTTTCAAGGGTGGGCTTGCGCGCCGGACGCAGCCTTGCGGGCGCCTGCCCCGCGTGTTCCCGACGATACGCATTTTGAGTGGCCCGAACGCGGGTGGCATGGCATAATTCGCCCGTTGCGAGGAGGAGACGCCATGCAGCTATCGCGCGCGCTTATCATTATCGCTGCGCTGGCAGCGGTTCTCGTGGCCGGAGCCGCGGGCTATCTGGTGCTGCGTCCGCCGCTCCCGCTGCTGCGCGACGCGACCTTCGAAAGCACGCTGATCTCGCCCAACGCCGACGGACAGGACGATATCACCCACATCCGTTACCGGCTCTCGCGGCCTGCCAGGGTCAGCATCTATCTGGAGAACGAAGCGGGCGAACGCTATGTGTTTCGCCAGGATGAGCCGCGCATCGCCGGCGACTACCGCGTCGCCTTTAGCGGCATTGTCGGCGGGTATTCGCTCCCCGGCGAGGATATTCCCGGCACAATCGAAACGCGCCTGATCCCGAACGGTGAATACCGCTGGACCATCGCCGCAGCCGGAGATACGGAGCGCGCCGAAGCTACCGGTACGCTGACCATTACCGATGCCGACACGGCGCTGCCGGTGATCAGTGCGTTCGAGATCAGCCCCAGCACCTTCACGCCGAACCAGGATGGCATCGGCGACCGCGTCAACGTAAATATCTATCTGGAGAAAGCCGCCACGCTGCGCGTGTACCTGGAAGACGAGCAGGGCCAGCGTTACTATCTGCCCGAACGTGAAACGGGGCGCGAGCCGGGTGAGGCCGGCAGTCACGAGTTTGACTATGACGGCGGGGTCGATCAAAATCTCCAGCCCCCACCGGATGGGACGTACCGCGTTTTCGCCGTAGCGCAGGATGACGTCGGCCAGCGGATCGTCCGCGAGAGCCAGATCACCTTAAAGGACGGCGGCCTGCCCAAAGTCGAGATCATGCCGCAGACCACCGGCGCGACCGTTGTTTTCACCACTGCTCCTTACGACGAGTCGTACTACACCGACCAGGACACGCCGGGCGCCAAGATCCCAATGCCGCCGGAAATCACATCCGAACTGACCACCCTGACCATGTCCCAGGGCGACTTGCTGGTCTTCAAAGTCACCGTCTACAACTACGGCACAACGCCGGTTCGCACCGCCGGCCCGTTCCCCGGCACAGTCTACCAGTTCGATCAGTTGATGACGAGCATGGGAGCCTATCGCGAATCGGGAGCCTGGCGGGTGGGCATCAACTGCGAGACGGTGCTCAGCGACTTCCCCTGGCGCTGGGCGCTCGGACCCGAAGATGAGCTGACGGCGGTCGTAGATGAGGTAACCGGGCGCACCTATTACTACCTCCTACCCGGCCAGCGTGCTGAGGTGTGGGGTGCCGTCCGGATGACCCGGCTGATCCCCGCGCTCAACCCGCAAGAATGCTGGGCCGGGCTGATTCACGAGGATGTGGCTGTCACGCAGCCTCAGGTCGGCCGCCGGCCCATCCAGCTCATCCCGCCGGATGGCACACTGACCATCGAGGACGTGGCAGGGCAGGACTAGCGCACGCTTGCCGCCGTGCCTCACCTGCTATACCATGTTGGCAGGTTGCAGGCTGGCGCAAGGGGGAGGTGCACCATTAACCGGCAACGTCCATCGAATCTCGGTGTCATTCTGATCGCGCTCGTACTGCTGACGGCGTCTTGCAGCGGCGGGCAGTCGGCAGCGCCTACCCCGCGTCCGCCGACGCCGATCCCACCGACTCCCACGCCGCGCTCAACCCCTCTGCCCACGCTCGATCAGCCGCCCGCGCTGTTGGGCAGCGCGCAGCGCCCCCTGGTGATTGGCCTGGCCGGCCCGGCGACAGGCAGCATGACGCGGAGCGCGCAGTCGGCGCTGGCGCAGGCGGTTGCCGACGCCCTGCAACCGGTCAGCGAGACGCTAAACCTGGCGCCCGACATCGAAGTTGAGGTTCAGCGGATGGACGAGGCAACTGCCCTGCGCGCATTGTGCAGCGGCGCACCCGTCACCGCCTGGGTCAATGCCTTCACCTATGTGGCGGCAGCCCGCGCCTGCGGCGCAGAACCGCTGCTTGTTCTGCTGCGTGAAAACGAGGGTGAGGTGAAGATCGGGATCGCCTACGACGTGATCGTCTCCGCCGGAATCCGGTCAGCCGCTGATCTGGCCGGCGAACGCTACTGCCGCGTCGAAGGGCAGCTCGAGGACTGGGCCTTTGCTGCTCTGATGCTGGCGGCTGAAGGCTTCGACCCGCTCGCGCAAATGTCGCCGCTGCCCGCCTACGACAGCGAGACGGCCGCCCTGCGCGCGCTGCTCGACGGCGAGTGCGCAGCCCTGGCGCTAGCCGCCGGGACGCTTGAGGATCGGCTCGACGAGCTGGCCGCAGAAGACAACACCAGCCCCGGCGAGCAAGAAGGCGTCCGGGTGCTGATCGCCGGGGGCGACGCGCTGCTGGCCAGCGAGAGCGCGGGCGAACCGCTGGCGCTGCCTCGCTACGTCGTGCCTTATGGCGTCTGGGTTGCCGCGCCGGACTCCGCGCTGCCCGCCGGGGACGATCGGCCGCTCCGCCAGGAACTGATCGCGGCAGTGCGTGCGTATTTCGAAGAGAATCCGTCCGTTCTGCACCGGTGGTTTGGTGCGTCTGAGGTGATCGCTGTCGATCAGACCAGCCTGGCTGCGCTGCGTGCGTGGCTGGACGGCGCCGCCTGGGACATGGCCCATGCGCCCTAATTGAGCCATCCGCTGATGCCTGCTGACCTCGCTGTGATTATCGTCACCTGGAACACGCGCGATTTGACGCTCGACGCGCTGCGCACACTGTACGCCGACCTCGCTGCGCACGGCCCCGACGCGCAAGTCTGGGTGGTGGACAACGCATCCACCGATGGCACGGCGGACATCGTCCGGCGCCTTTATCCACAGGCGCAGGTGATCGAATGCGGCACCAATCTCGGTTTCGCCGCCGCGAACAACCTGGCGCTGCGCACCATTGGCTTCGATCCTGACGGACCCCGCCCGCCCGCCGAGCTGCCGCAGGCCGTGTACCTGCTCAACCCGGACACACGCACGCACCCCGGCGCGACCCGCGCGCTCTACGATGCCCTGCTCAGCCTTCCCAAAGCGGGGGGGGTGGGCGCGCGCCTGACCTACGCCGACGGCTCGTTCCAGCATAGCGCGTTTCGCTTTCCGGGCCTGGCGCAGCTCGCGATCGAACTTCTTCCCGTCCCGCTCCGGCTGCATGACACCGCACTTAATGGGCGCTATCCTCGCGCCGCCTATCAGGCAGGGAAGCCCTTCGCGGTCGATCACACCCTGGGCGCGACCATGATGCTGCACCGGCAAGCCATCCTGGACACCGGCCTCTTCGACGAGGGATTCTTCATGTACTGCGAGGAAATTGACTGGAGCAGACGCATCCGCGCTGCCGGCTACGAGATCTACTGTGTACCGGCGGCGCACGTGACCCACCTCGCAGGTCAAAGCACCGCGTTGGTTCGCCCGCAGAGCGTTATCAACCTCTGGCGCAGCCGGCTCCGGCTGTACAACAAGTACGGATCCGCGTTTCAACGCCGGGTGGCGCGCTGGATTATCTGGATCGGCATGATGCGCCAGATCGCAGCGGCAAAACGCGCCTTTCAGAACGGCGAGCTGACCGCCGCCCGCCGGGACGAGTTGATCGAAGCCTATCGGACCGTGCAGCACATGTAGCAGACTGTACGAGGGATCATGAGCGTTCCACTGGCCGCCGTCATCCTGACCCGCAACGAGGAAGCGCACATCACCGCCTGCATCGAGAGCGTGCGCTGGACCGATCGGGTTGTCGTGTTTGATTCGTTTAGCGACGACCAGACGGTTGCATTGGCCGAGGCGGCAGGGGCAGAGGTCTTGCAGCATCCGTGGGAAGGGTATGCGTCCCAGCGAAACGCCGCGCTAGAAGCAGTAGAGGCGGACTGGATTCTCTTCATCGACGCAGACGAGCGTTCCAGCCCGGCTCAGGCCGAGGAAATCCGTGCCACGCTCGCGCAGCCGGCTCACCACGGCTACTGGATCCCGCGCGACAATTACATCTTTGGGCGCCTGACCCGTCACGCCGGCTGGTACCCCGACTACCAGATGCGCTTGCTCCACCGGGGGCACGCGCGCTACGATCCCGCGCGCCAGGTGCACGAGCTGGTGTTGCTCGACGGCGAACCGGGCTACCTCGACGTACCGTTTATTCACTATAACTACGCCACCGTGCGGCAGTTTCACGAAAAGCAGAAACGCTATGTGCGCTACGACGCGATGATCCTCAAGCAGCAGGGGGTCCGCAGCCGTCCCCACAAATTCGTGACTATGCCGCTACGTCAGTTCATCTGGCGCTTCATCACGCTCAAAGGCTATCGCGACGGGCTGCACGGCCTGCGGCTGAGCCTGCTCATGGCGTGGTACGAGTTCCAGAAATACCGGCACTTGCAGCGGCTCTATTGGGGGCCGTGATTCGCCTGCCGTCGCTCCTTCACCAGATCGACCAGCGCATACAACCCGCCGGACACAACGCCGTGCCCGCCAAGCAGCACCGGATAGCCCGCGTTCGCTGCCGCGCGGGTGAAGTCGCGCAGCCACGGGTCGTCGATCCACTCCGGAAGCAACAGGTCAGACGCAAAGCGATCGGCGGCGGGGGGATACGCACCGCTGGCGGCCATCAACACGCGGCTGTCGATGATCGCGGCGTCCGCCATCATGCCCAGCTCCGCAAAGAACCGATCTGGCCCGAGCATGCGCAGCAGCGTTGCGATCAGCGATCGCACCTCGCCCCGCGCCAGGCGCTCGCTCGCCGCCATCCCGCGCTCCTCAGAATACACCCGGATCCAGCAGCGAGTCGCCCGGCTCAGCGCCTGCCAGGCTGGCGGTGCAACCCGGCCCACCAGGGCCACGCGTGACCCGTCCTCAGCGAGCACATCCGCCAAATCGCCCACCGGGATGCGATCGAGCATCGGATCATCCAGAGCGGTGCGCAGCGCCGGGGGACAGGCCGGGTGCACGCGAGCCAATGCCAGGTCGGCGGGGGTATCGAGGTCAAGCTGGGCAGGCGTATCCGGCCCGGGCGCGATCTCAATCGAATAGCCACCTTCTTCTTGAAGCGACCAGGCCAGCCCGTTGTCGCGCTGCGCTGCCTGGATGACCGGCAGCGCATCCTTCGGGCGCGACAGGCCCAGCCAATCACACGAGTGCAGGTTGTTGGTCACAACCCGGCGCGCCCCGCTCGCTTCGGCAGCGAGCAGCCGCGCCAGAGCGTCCGCGAGGGCATCCGCAGGCAAGAGCGGTGCGCTGCCCGCGCCGAAGTAGAAAACCGGCGCCATGCTGTAGCGCGCGATTAGCCCGGCCAGACGCCGGCCAAAGTGGAACGGCATGGAATCGCGATCCAGCGTGATGCCGCGCTCGCCACAAAGCCAGTCGAGGTCCGGACCGGCCACCACCACGTGCTCGACCCCAACCGCGCGCAATTGCTTCGCGAGGGCAAGTGTGTTGGCCCGCAGTGCACGGTCGACAAGCTGTTCCTGGGCGCTCGCGCGCCCTGCCGCGCTCAGAATGATCGCGCCGGAATTCAAGCAGCTCATGTGTGACTCTTTCCACACAAAAGGCCGGGAGCGAGGTGCTCCCGGCCGGACTCCCTCTGGTGCAGGCCAGCCGTCTACGAGACCACAGGTTCCAGCACGCCGTAATTCCCGTCCTCGCGCCGGTAGAGCACACCGATGCGCGCAGTCTCCGCGTTGTAGAAGATGAAGAAGTTGTGTCCCAACAACTCCATCTGGTCGATCGCTTCTTCCTCGGTCATGGGAACCAGCGGCACTTCCTTGCGCCGGACGATCGCCGTCTTCTCCTCTTCCTCTTCCTCCTCGGCCACCGTCTCGCCGGGCAATGGCTCCATCACGGCCAGTTCGGCATCTTGTGGTGCATAGCGGCTCGCGCGGCGCTTGCGCTTCCCCTTGTACCGGTGGATTTGCCGGTACATCTTGTCCAAAGCGACGTCCAGGGCAGCATAGATATCCGGCTGCTTCTTATCTTCCGAACGGAGAATCACACCGCGCGTGTTGCGCAGGGTGAGCTGTGCAATGGCCTGGTCCACCCCCTGTTTACGACGCTCGATCGCGAGATCAACCCGCACGTCTTGGATGTTCGGCATGTAGCGATCCAGTTTGTTGACTTTCTTTTCTACATGCTCCTGCAGTCGAGGCGTGAGATCAACGTTTCGAGCGTGGATCTTGAGTTCCATAGCCTGCTCCTTCTAGCGGCTGCAAATTACCTCACACAGGCGAACCAATATCACCCGCAGCGGGGACAGGGGAGAACACGGCGCCGGCGGTGGTCGCGCCATACACCCGGCTAGCCCCGGCGTTCCGCAGGGCCTCGGCGCAGGCGGCGATGGTTGCGCCGGTTGTCAACACATCGTCTACCACAAGGATGGACCGGCCAGTCACAAGCTCAGAATTCGATTCGAACGCTCCTTTCACATTGGCGCGCCGCTCCTGCGCGCTAAGATTGACCTGACTGGATGTATTCCGCACCCGCCGCACAGCACCAGGCTCCACATTCAGCCCTAGAGCGCGGGCTGCATATAGACTGATCAGCTTAGCCTGATTATAGCCCCGTTCGGCCAATCGTGTATCATGCAGCGGCACCGGGACGACCAGATCGACCTGCCAATCCGTCCGCCTGAGGGCGTGCGCCAGCAGCAATCCCAACGGTTCGGCCAGGCGGGTCTGTCCGTCGTATTTCAACGCGCGGATCGCCGCACCGGCCACGCCGTCATATTCCGCCGCGACGCACACGCCGTCCAGGCCGGGGCATGTGCGCTCCTCCGGCACCTGGATCGTCGCCAGGCAGTGCGGACACAAAAAGCTCCCGACTCGTTCGCAGCCGACGCAATGGGGCGGAAACAACAGATCCAGTCCACCCATTGCAAGCTGGTGTGTCAGGAGCTTCAGACGGTTGGTGACCGTCGGCGCGCGAGACGCCTCGGCCCACCGCTCAATCCATATCATACGGTGTTGTGAAACAGTGTCGTGATGTGCAAGACCCACGCCGTCCCAGGTGTCGCTGCCTTAAAATCCTCCTAGAATACCCGCTTCAAGGATGATAATCACTGATGGCCCAAGCAGCACAATCCAGATCGACGGAAAGATCAGGAACACCAGGGGCACAATCATCTTGACCGGCGCCTGCTGCGCTTTTTCCTGCGCGCGCTGGCGCCGCTTGACGCGCATCTGGTCGGCCTGAATACGCAGTATCTTCGCAATGCTCACGCCAAGCTGCTCCGCCTGAATCAGGGCAGCGACGAAGCTCGTCACATCGGGCACTTCCATCCGGCGAGACATATCGCGCAGGGCCTCGCTGCGTCGCTTACCAAGCTGGATTTCCTGTAGCACCCGTCCAAACGCCAGCGCCAGATCGTTGTCCCACTTTTCGTAGACCTTGCCCATAGCCTGCTCAAACCCCAGCCCGGCCTCGACACAGATAGTCAGCAGGTCCAGCGCATCCGGGAGCGATTTGGTGATGTTCTCTTTGCGCCGGCTGATCTGGCTCTTGAGCTGCAGCAAGGGCAGGTAGTAGCCGAGCAGAATGCCGCCGAGCACGCCCAGCACACTTTTCGTCGGTCCCCAGTTGGTGACCAGAAAGAAAAGCACAAACGCCCCGCCGCCCATCGCCAGAGTCAGCGCCACCCGCTGGCCAAAGAAGGTAGCAGGATCCATCGACTGGGCTTTGCCGGCCAGCTCAAGCTGGTGCCGGATCTCCTCGATCTGGTTCTCCGGCGTAAAGCGAGCACCGAAGCGCGCCAGACTCCGATACATCGGAATGATGATGCGCTCCTGCATCGAGAGCGACAGCTCGATCTCTTCAAGCGAGGCGGGCAGCTCGCGGTCGCCGTATTCGGCCAGGCGGCGCTGGAGCGGATCGACGCCGGAATCTTCTCGCATCCCGACCACAATCAGGCCGACCACCAAGATGACCGCGACAATCACAAGACCCAGAATTCCAAACGCAGGCATGGTAGCTCCTATCCCGGTGGCTCCGGCATCAGTAGTCGATGCTCACGATCTTCTGGATGATCGCAGCGCCCGTTCCGATCATACCCAGACCGAGGCCCATCATCGGCCAGCCACACATGCGGTTCTCAACCATTCCTCCCATGTACCCCGGACTAACCACCATCAGGAACAGGGTCAGAATGATGGGCAGCAGCGAGATCAACCAGCCGGTGATGCGTCCTTGCGCGGTCAGCACGCGAATCTCACCCTTCAGCTTGATTCGCTCGCGGATCGTGTGGGCAATCGCTTCCAGGATCTCCGCCAGGTTGCCGCCGACTTCGCGCTGAATGTTCACCGCGGTGTTGACCAGGTCCATGTCATCACTGGGCATCCTGTTCAGCAAGTGCTCAAGGGCATCTTCCATCGGGATGCCCAACTGAACCTCTTGCACAATCCGCCGGAATTCGGTCGAGGTTGGCTCCGGTGATTCGCGGGCGATTGCCTCCATCGACTGCAGCACCGAATACCCGGAGCGCAACGCGTTAACCCACAGCGAGATCGTGTCGGGGAGCTGGTTTTCGAAGGCACGCAGCCGCTGCCCCTGCTTGCGCGCAACGTAGAAGCGCGGGAAAAACAGGCCCACCACCCCCATCACCGCGCCGCCGATGGGGTTCCCGAAGATGATGAACCACGCGATCAGGAAGGTCCCGATGCCGGAGATGATGTGCAGCGCGAAATACTCGGCCACGGTCAGCTTGAGGTCGGCCCGCGCAAGCTGGACGCGCCACTTTTTGGCGAACTCGCGCTCGGCCAGGGCGCGGTCCAGCCGTTGGGTCAGCAGGCTGACCTCGGCAGCCGCCTCTTCCGGCTTGACCTCGTCGCTATAGCCGGCCAGCAAGCTGCTGTACTCGGACGTGTAGCGGTTGAGCCGCTCTTCGATCTCTTCCTGGCGCTCGGACCGCATGCTGATGATCCCGATGATCAGGATGACCACCGCCACCAAACCGGCCGCGCCAGCAATAATCAGTTCAGTCGCCATATGGCGCCAGCCTCCCTTTTCCCACCTGCTGGCCCGCCGCGCTGCTCATCCAGCGGCGCTGCTGCGTGGCAGCGCGGCGTACAGGCCACGACCACGTGCGCTAATACCTTGCCGTGCCGATCCCAAACACCGACGGCGGAAGGTGGATTCCGGCTTCCTCGATGCGGTCGATGAACTTCGGGCGCAGGCCGGTTGGCCGGATACGGCCAATCACCTTGCCCGCTTCCAGCCCCACCTGCTCGAACTCGAAGATATCGGACATGGTGATCACGTCGCCTTCCATACCCTGGATTTCGGTGATCTTGACGATCTTGCGTGTACCATCGCGCAGGCGCTCTTGGTGAACGATCAGGTCCAGTGCCGAGGCGACCTGCTCGCGAATGGCGCGCACCGGCAAGTCCATCCCAGCCATCAGGCACATCACTTCCAGGCGGGACAGCGTGTCACGCGGGCTGTTAGAGTGGCAGGTGGTTAGCGAGCCTTCGTGCCCGGTGTTCATTGCCTGGAGCATGTCCAGAGCCTCACCCGCGCGGCACTCGCCGACAACGATCCGGTCCGGGCGCATACGGAGCGAGTTCACCACCAGATCGCGGATGCTGACCTCGCCCCGGCCCTCGATGTTCGGTGGGCGGCTTTCCAGGGAAACGACATGCTCTTGCCGGAGCTGAAGCTCGGCGGCGTTCTCAATGGTGATAATCCGCTCGTCATTGGGAATGAAACCCGACAGCACATTGAGCAGCGTTGTCTTTCCGGATCCCGTACCCCCGGAGACGACGATGTTCAGGCGCGCGATCACCGCGGCGCGCAGAAACTCCGCCACTTCGGGCGTCAGCGTGCCGAACCGGATCAGGTCTTCGACGGTGAACGGGCGCTTGGAGAACTTGCGGATCGTGATGGTTGGGCCGCAGAGGGCAATCGGGCGGATCACGGCGTTCACGCGCGATCCATCGGGCAGGCGAGCGTCCACAGTCGGCGAGCTTTCGTCGATCCGGCGGCCAAGCGGAGCAACAATGCGATCCAGCACGCGCAGCACATGCTCTTCGTCTTCGAAGCTGACATTCGAGCGCGTGATATTGCCGGCAATCTCGATGTAGACGTTCTTTGGGCCGTTCACCATGATCTCGGTGATGTTGTCTTCGGCCAGCAGCGGCTCCAGCGGGCCAAAGCCAAGGATTTCCGCGACAATGGCCTCGAACAACCGCTGTCGCTCGGCGCGGCCCAATACAATGCTTTCTTCGGCCAGGATCGTGGAAAACAGCTCCTCGATCGTAGCGCGAACTTCTGGCGAGCGCGGATCGACGCTGGTGTCCAGCTCTGCCAGAAGCTTGTTTTGCACCCGCGATTTGAGATCAAGATACGTGTTCTGTTCGGTACGAACGCCACTCAATGACCCTGACGGCGGCGGCACAGGCGTCCGCCGGCGCATGGCAGCGAGCTTCGACTGATCGGCGGGGTCGGGTTCCTGCCCCTGACCACCGCGTTCGATGCGTCTCAATAGCGACATATCCCAGCCTCCTCACACCCTTCCCGTCTGGATTTTCTTACCCCGTCCCGCCAAAAAGCGCCCGCAGTCCACTCTTGGAACGCTGCATCTGTTGCTCGGCAGGCTGCGCGGGCGGTTCGTCCGTTTCGATCATCTTGCGCAGCAGCTCAGCCAGATCGGCCAGCTCTCGTCCAGGTGAGCGGGATTTCTGCTTGGCAACCAGAGGGACGCCTTGATTGACCGACGTCAGCACAGCGCGTTCGTCGAGCGGGATCGACATGGCAACGTCTTTCTTCAGATGCGCTGCGATCGACTCGGCTGGCACCGTCCCCCGGCCGCGTTCCTTTTCGCTGACGGTGCGATTTAATACAAAGACAATTTTATCTGATAACTTGGGCGGCTTCTCTACGTTATCAAAAATCTCTAACATTTTCCGCGTGTTGCGCACCGACGGAATCGTCGGCACGGCTACGAGAACGATCTTCTCCGCAAGCTCGAATAGCTTGAGAGTCAGGTCATCGTACTGCACCGGTGTATCGATCACAATGTAGTCGTACAGCGGGGTCACTGCGCCGATCACCTGGCGGACAGCCTCCGTCGTGATGTCATACGCTGCCTCAGGATGGCTCGGCGCCATCAGGACTTTCAGCCCGCTGCCATGCGTCACCAGGACGTTGTCAATCAGCTCCTGATCGAGATCTGAGACAACTTTCGTCAGGTCCGAGATGTTGGACTGCGACTGCAAATTCAAAAAAGCGTCGACATCGCCAAACTGAAGGTTGCAGTCGATCAGCAGCACGCGCGTCTCGGGCCGGATCAGCGCCGCCGCGATGTTGGTCGCGATCGTGGTGACGCCGGCGCCGCCCTGCGGGCTGTAGACCACGATCACATGTCCTGCCCCGACTTGCTTGGCGGCAACGGGCCGCTGCGCGGTCTCCACGTGCCCGACGGCTGCTGCACCAAGCATCGCTTCCTGCTGGCGGATCGGCTCATTCCGCTCGTACACGCGCCGGATGGTGGCGTACAGCTCCTCGCTGGCGATCGGCTTGGTAAGGTAATCGCGGGCGCCTGCCAGCATGGCCTGGCGCAAATATCCCGGCTCGCTCTGCACGGACATGATCACCACGGCAGCGGTGCGCACGGCGGTGCTGATCGCCTTGGTCGCCGTGATCCCGTCCATGTCCGGCATGTTAATGTCCATCAACACGACGTCGGGTCGAGTTTCGGTCGCAAGACGCACCGCCTCGCGCCCGGTCCCGGCCATTCCGACAACCTGAATATCGGCCTCAAACGCGAGCAGCTTGCGGATGTTCTCGCGCGTGTCGGGAATGTCATCAACAATCAGGACCTTGATAACTTCACGTGGCGTTCCACTACTCATCACATGCTGCCTTCTGGTGTCTGGATACGCTAAGGGATCCGCTTGCGCAGAATCACGCTGTCGCTCCGCCTGTGCCTAAGTGGCCGGAGAGCACACCTTGTTGGCCAAAGCGGTGTGTTCTCCGGCTTCGTTCGGGACGGATAGATGCACCGTGCTACTCAGCGGCGCCCTGCTGCCCTTCCGCGATCAAGGTCGAGAGCGTACCGATATTATACCGGCGCACACTGCGAATGGGCGGCTCCAACGAGAAGGGCAAAGCCGCCGGCTGGGTGATGTTAAAGTTCTGGATCATATACTGCAACGAGACCGCTTCGGTTTGCGTGATGGTCCGGTCGCCCGCGGCGCGCAGGGCCAATGTGATCGGGATCTGCGCGTCGATCGCCCACACCAGCGCCAGTGCGTCTTGAGGCGTGACGGCCAGGGTGATGATCGTCGGCGCAAACGGCGTCATGGTCGGCGCCGCTGTCGGCGGAACCCCCTGCTGAACTTCTCCTGGGGCCGGCGGAGGCGGTTCGACCGCGATCGGCGTAGGCGTTGCGCCCACGATGTTTCCACCTGGCGGGAAGTAGCCGACATGCACCACCCACGCATCGGCGATGGTTCGCTGCGTCACCAGCCGGGGGCGCTGTGCCGTCTCGCTCGGCCCGACCAGCACGCCTTCGGGCGAGAGCGTGCTGGCCTCAACCCGTCCCTGGCGCGGCGCACCGATCACCATTTCGCCCGTCTCGGCACGGGTGATGACGGAAATGGTGTTGGGTAGCCGGGTCTGGAAGCCCTCGTCCACATCGACAAACAGGAACGACATGATGACATCGACGTAATCGCCCGGCTGCAAGCCATAGGCCACCTGCCCGATCCCCGTCGGGTCTAGCGGCACCGACACCGCCACCCAGGGTCGATCGGCGGGAAGCCCGGCCATCAGCGCCGCTGCATCCGAGCCAGTCTGGGCGATCTCATACAGGTTGTCGACCACCTGCCGCCCCAACACAGGCGACCCGCGGAAAATATCCGTGCGCGCGATGCGCCCGATGACTTCATTCACGTCAACAAAGTAGTTGCCCGTTTCGGGCAGCGCGTCCTCGGGCCAGGGCTGGATCGCGACGCCGTCGGCGGGGATAGTCAGACCGCGAGGCAGGTCCTGAATCGCGATCACGATGTTCACCATGTTCCGGACAATCGGTTCCCCCTCACCTTGCTGTCCGGTTCCCACTTCGCCCCCAACCTGCGCAGCGCCGGGGGTTTCGGGTTGTGCTTCTTGCTCTTCTGGCGGAAGCACGAAGAACACGACGATCACCAACACAACGAGCAGGATGATCGCACCGATCAAGACCAGGACTCGACCTCGCATCGCTATCCCTCCCAAAGCGTGGGCGCCGGTGGGCCACTAGGCAATTGCGGACACTCGAATGCAGTTCTCACCTAAGTGTAGTCTGATGCGAAATTCGCGCAAACAGCCCTAAAGTCCCAAGTGTTATAAAAAACGAACGAGGGTAGCAAGGCGCCAGCTAATTGCTACCCTCGAAGGACTTCCAGCATCTTCGTAATGACGCAATTACACCTGCCTAACCGGCTGCCGGCAGCACAATCACATAGCGGCTGATCTCGTCTTCGCTGCTGGTCACTTCAAAGCTGCCGCCGACCAGCCCGATCCGCTCGCGCAGGGTCCGCAGGCCGAACACATCCTCGGTGTGAGGATCGCCTGCCAGCACGTCTTCGGGGTCGAATCCCCGTCCGTCGTGCTCAACGGTCGCTTTCAGCCGCTCCGGACCGACATCCAGCACAATGCTGATGGTTTTGGCGGCGAGGTGGTCGCGCGCCGCTCCCATGATGCTCTGCACCGAGCGGAACATCATCACCTCGATATGCCCGGGCAGGCGGCGCTCATCGCCGAGAATGCTCAACTGCGTGCGGATGCCCGTCTTCTCCTGATACGCCTCAACATACCGGCGGATGGTGGGCACCAGACCCAGGTCGTCGAGCATCATGGGCCGCAGGTCGAATATGAAATCGCGAACCTTTTGAAAGGTCGCTGTCGCCGTAGCCTTCAGGTTCTTCAGTTCCTCGCCGGCGCGGTCCGGATTGCGGTCGAACAGGCGCTGGCAGATTTCCGCCTGCAAGATGAAATTCGTCAGCGACTGCGCCGGACCATCGTGCATCTGCCGGGCCAGGCGCTGGCGCTCAGCCTCCTGCGCCTCAACAATGCGCACGATCGCCTGTGTAGATAGATTTCCACCTTCTCCGCTGAGATCGGTGCCGCCAGATACCGGCGCAGCCAGCCGGTCGGGCGCGATGCCCTGCACCAGGTTCAACAGCTTTCCCAACAGGCGCTCAAAGTATTCCAGTTCTTCCTGGTTGCCCTTCAGCTTCTCAAGCTGGCCTTGCATCGTCAGCAGGCGGGTCTGCGCGTCTCGCGCGTCGTCGTACGCCGCTTTGATATCCGCACGCGGAATAGTATCGAAGTTGGCTTCGATGCGCCGCATCTGCGCGCTGATGGCGACGTTGCGCTCGCGCAGCCGCTCGACTTCGAGCTGGCTTTGCTCGATCAGCTGCTGGTTTTCGCGCACGCGGGCGCGCAGCCGTTCGTATTCCTCGCGGAACCCGCGCAGCACTTCCTCTTTGGACGTTATGATCTCATGCGCCATGCGTTGCCTACCCTCTGCTAAGCCCGATCCTGTGGCGGCTCCGTCCCCTACTCATCATCGGGCGCGCGCGGCCGCACCCACCCTCTCCGCAGGGCATAGACGGCTGCCTGAGTGCGATCGCGCACGTCGAGCTTCTTGAGAATCGACGTCATATGGTTTTTCACGGTTTGGTGGCTGATCGCCAGAAGCTGCGCGATCTCTTTGTTGCTCTTCCCGTGCGTAACGTATTGCAGGATCTCCATTTCGCGCGGGCTGAGCGGCACGAAATGCTCGCCCGGATCGACCATGTACGGCCCGGTGGCCGCTTCGACTCCGGCGTCCAACCACATGCGCAGCGTCTCGCCATCAAAGGTGTGCTCGCCGACCACGTAATAACCCTCGGCAACGGCCCGAATAATCGACACCAGGCGCTCGGGTTCCACGTCTTTCGGGCAATACGCCGCTCCCCCTGAGCGCATGGCGTGGAGAACCTGCTCCATATCATCGTACGCCGTCAAGAACACAACGGCTGTGTGAGCGTGCTCCGACTTCAACCGGTTGGCAACCTGCAGCCCGTTCATGCCGGGCAGGTTGATGTCCAGCACCAATACGTCGGGCTCCGTCTCATGAACCAGCTGGAGAGCCTCCTCGCCGCTTGCGCCTTCGCCGACCACGACCATATCCGGCTCGGCGGCCAGAAGATTGTATAGACCCTGGCGGAACACGGGGTGATCGTCAACCAGCGCGATCCGAATCATCGCCATCCCTTGGTGCACAGGCGCTTGCTCCATGGAGAATATGCGCGCTACAGGCGCATCTTCATGAAAAATCCGTGAATTTCCCTTCACGCGCGCAGTATAATACCATCCGTGCGAAACCGCCAGCAAGACGGGCAGCGCCACCCTCATTGAGCCGCGCACCCTCCGGCCCAGTCGAGCGCGTAGACGGCCATGTTCCCGCCGCCTGCCGCCGGGGCATAGGGCGCGCCTGTCTCGAAGATCGGTGGCCCACCCAGGCGAGGATCGCCTGCTGGCGCTGGCCGCTGATCGGGCATCACCATCAGATAGTGGGCCGAACGGATGCACATCAGCCTCATGAGCGCCTCGTGATCGCGAATGATCGGCACCACCTCGGGTGTGAGCAAACCCGCCAGGTCCAGGATCGGGCGCGGCGCGAAGTAACCCAGCGCGCCGATATCGTGCGCGGCGAGCAGCTCCGACGGGGGCAGGTGGCGTTCGACCCACTGCGCCGCCGCAACCATTTCCGAATTGATGATCCGCACGTCGCTCGCGTAGGCGCGCGCGCCGATGATCACAAAGCCCAGAGTCGCCGCCGCAACCGTTAGCGCCAGGCTGCGCGAGAGCACACGCGTCAGAAAGCGGGGCTGCCCCTGTTGGACGAGCCACAGGGTTCCCCCCACGCCGTACAATATCACAACAGGCAGCACCGGCTGGACGTAGCGGCCATGCTGATATGGCGCGGGCAGACGCAGCGCATAGAGCACCACATGCCCGATTGCCCAGATCGCCGGGAACCAGTCCATCAGCGCAGCGGGATGACGGCTGCGCCGCGCCAGCACAAACAACGCCGCAAGCAGGCCGGGCAGCAGCGCGATCTGCCCCCCGGCGGTCAGTGGCTTGAGCATCATCCAGATGCGCTGCGCGAGCGGCAAAGCCAGCGTTGCCGCGTACTCGGCTTGCTTGGCGGATGCTGTGCTGGGCAGAATATCCCCGCTGACCGTATAGTTCCAGACGGTATAGGGTGCAACGCCGACCACCCAACCCAACGCGACTCCCATCCCCCATGCCATCCAACGGGACGCGCGCCTGTCCCCCTGCTCCACATAGGCTGCGCTGCCGGCAATGCCGGCCAGCCCAACCAGCGCGAGACCCTCTGGCCGCGTCAGCGTCAATGCAGCCCCGGCGACGCCCAGCAACAGACCACGCAGAAACCCCGGGCGGGCACCGGACGCGCCGGCGCGGAGCATATCTTGCTCGCGCCAGGTCAGGCCGATGACGATTAGGGCCAGCAGCGCAAACAGCATCGTTTCCATGCCCGACGCCGCCGCCCAGATCAGGTGCCAGGCGCACACGGTCATCAACCCGGTCCACAGGCCCGCGTTGGGCACGCCCGAAAACAGTCTCGACGCCAGACGCGCGTTGACCCAGCCTGCGGCTGCCAGCGTGAGCGCGCCGAGGGTGTATGTCCAGGCCAGGTGTGGCAGCCGGAGCAGATACCCGACCGCAAGAAGCAGCGTGTACAGCGGTGAGGTCGAAGCAGTGCTCGATTCGCCGGGGTAAAACGCCCACTCGCCGTGCCGGGCGAGATTGCGCGCGTAGGTCTGGTGAATCCATGAATCGTCGAGCGGAAAGCCTGCTCCGTCACGGGATGCGGCGGCAACATAGAGCAAGACGCCGGCCACTGCCGCCGCGCCGATCAGATAGTCCTCACGGGTCAACCGCCGGCTGTGGCTCATGGTTCGCGTCCCTCAGGGTAAACGATCGCATACACCTGAACCTCAGTCCCATGCTGCGGATGCAAGTACACGCGATGCAGGCGCAGGAAAGGATACGTCACCTCGTGGCGATACAGCGCGGCAAACGTCTCGGTCCGGTTCTCATCCAGCACCAGATAGTCCACACCATAGCGCGCGCTGAGATCGAGCACTCGCTCCGGCGGTGCGTCGGGCAGCACCACGCCGCCCAGGCCGGTATGGTAATACAGCGCCGCCGGATCGTTCGCGATCAGCCGGGCATCAGATGGTAAGTCCGCGGCCAGAGTCCGGTAAAAAGTCGCATTGTTGTTCAGCGCCGGCACGCGCGCGACGAGAATGTACAGCGACAGTGCGGCAGCCAGTACCACCAGCGCCGTGCTAAACACGCGCCGGGCCTGCTGGAACGGCCACCCGCGGCGGCGAGCCGCCGCCTCAATGGCGCGATCCAGTCCAAGGACTCCGGCCACTGCCCAGTACGGGAGCAAGGCGCTGGCGGAGTGGAACAACCCGCCCCGATAGCCCGGATAGGCAAACACCAGCGTCATCACCAGGTGCAGCGCGATCGCGTAGAGGATCACGACCTGGATCAGCGCGCGGCGCCGAAGTTGCCATAATCCGACCAGCACAAACGGGCTGAGAATCACCCAGGTTTCGGCAGCAATAAAGGTCGCCAGGTTGTTGCGCAGTGCCAGCCAGCGCGAGGCGAGGATATTATCCATTCCCCACTCGGCAAACGCGTGAAACGAGGGCTGCGCGGGGTAGTGTACCAACTCCTCATACCCGCGCAACCAGATCGCCGCGGCGCCGGCAGCCGGTAGCGGTGTGCCTAGCTCGGACAAGTTGCGGGCAAACCAGGGCCCCATCACGGCCAGATAGCCGAGTACGGCAGCGAGGATCCATGCTGCGCGGCTGCGCCAGGGAGCGCGTTCTCCCGGCAGCAGTGCGGCGAGCGCGGCGATCAGAATCAGCAGCAGTCCATCCGCCCGTGCCAGATGTCCTAGCCCGGCCAGGGCACCCGCGATCAGGAACCACCACGGGGAACGGCGCTGGCGCCCGAGGCCCGCGGCGGCAAGCGACAGACTCCCGGCCAGCCCGTATGTCGCGAAGGTGTCGGTCGTTGTCCAGACGGGCACGTAGAAGCCGCTGAACAGCACGAGCAAGGCAGCGATGCACGCATGGCGGCGGCCTCCCAGGTAATTGCCGAGCGAGAATGTGGCCGTGACAAGCGCGGCAAAACACAGGACGGATGGGATCTGAGCCGCGCCAAACGACGGCCCGAAGAGCTTCATTGCGGCAGCGGCCAGCAGAGATTGGAGCGGCATCCAGTAGCTGTGAGCAGGTGCGGGTAGGTGGTTGGGCGGGTTGAGATAATGCCAGAGGTATGGGTCGGTCAGTCCGGCGCCGGTTACCAGGCGGTGTGCGGCGTTGAAGTAGTAGTAGGCGTCGGTGTAGCCCGGCTGCTTGATGAGCGCCGCGAGGAAGACGCCTGCCCCGAGCGCGAAGGCGAAGACCCACGCGTGTAGGAGGGTATTGTTCGGCACGTTTATGTTTGGTAGGCGGCAGGGGCTTCGCTGAGGTAGGGTCATGGGCGTGAGCTTTCTGGTGGGTGAGTTGGTGTTTTCTGATTTAAATGACTACACGAAGCGAGGTGGGCCGCTGTTCGAATCACAGCGCGTCCTGTCGTGCCACCCGCATCGCCTGTCCGGATGACTCGAGCAGGCGCCGGTACAGCGCGACGGACACACCGACCAGCAGACCGGTTCGCATCAGGATCGCCGCCACATACGGCAGCAGCAGCGCCCCGGCGATCTCGCCCCCGGCCTCCCCTGTCTGCATGAACAGCACCGGGTATTCGAGAAAGCTCACTCCACCGAGCAGCAAGCATGCCAGCACACCGTTCCGCGTGGGGAAGCTCAGCAGAATCAGCGGCACCAGCGTCACGTTCCACTGCGGACTCCACCCTTGCGCCCACAAAAAAAAGAGCGTGACGGTCAGCGAAACAAAAGCGACTACCCCTTGAGCATCGCGCCGCATCGGGCGCACGAAGACATACCCGCCGAACGCCACAAACGGTATCAGCCGCGCCCACATGGGGATCACTGGCGGATTACCGAGTACAAGGCGCGCTGTGGCAGGATCACGCCGCATCTCCGGGCTGACAAAGTTACCAGTGCGATAGTTGCCATCGAGCAAAGCCCACACGCTCTGATAGGACGCTTTATTGAACTGCGCGGTCAGGGATGCCAGCCCCAGCTCGCCGCTCCAGGCGACCAGGAGTGCCAGAGCTATAGCCACCATGACAAGAACAATCAGCGTGTAGCGCAACGCCTGGCGCCAGGGATAGAAGCGCCAGACAGCCGGCACGATCAGCACCGGGACGTACTTTGTAAGTGTGCCCACGATCGCGGCACCTGCCGAGCGTGTCAGCCGGTCGCTCACCAGGGCCAGGACCGCGCTCAAGAGCGCAAACGCGACCAGCGCCTCAAATGTCCACCACACAAAGATCAGCGGAGCCGCAAGCAGCGCGTACACCCAGGCGATGCCGAGCGCCGTCTGCTCGCCATGCAGAATGCGTGCGATCCGGTGCAGCACAATCAGATTCCCGACATCGACCAGCAACAAGAGCAATCCGAGCGCCGTCGCCCAAACGGTATAGTCGACCGGTCCGCGCAGCGCGAGAAGTCTGTACAGGCCGATGAACAGCGCGGGCCACACGGGCGGGAACTCAAACCAATAATCGCGAAAAGGCAGGGTCCCGTCATCGCTGAGACGAGCAAGCTGGAAGTAGTAACTGAAGTCACCGAAAGCGCTCAAACCGCGCTCCACCGGGCTGTACAGCCCGTCAGCGTCGTAGCGCTCAAACATGTACGGCTGATACACCATCGCAAGCATCAGCCGCAAACCAACGAACAGATAGATCAGCAGCCGGAAGTCAGCGAGCAGCGCGCCGACCCCGCCCCTGGATGCCGCCACTCGATCACTCACCGCTCGAATCACCCCGCACAAACAGCGCCGACCGGCCCGCATCAAACCGCCGCTCGTGCCATATCTCCGGACGAGTTCGGAGCATCTGTGCCAGCACGCTGTTGCCCTCGATGGCGATCACGTCAAGCTGCTGCTGTTCGAGGGCCTCGGCCCAGCCGTCGCGCACCAGGACGATCTCAAGATATCCCCGCAGAAACGCGTCGTCATACAGGTCGGTCCGCCCGTCGACATACACCGGCACGTCCGGCGCGGCGAACATCAAATAGCCGCCCCAGTTGTAGCTGTTGAACATCCGGCCCGCTGGCGGGGCTGTCCGCAGATGTCCGGCCAGCTCAACGGGGAGCGTTTCCGCCTGCGCGCGGCGCATCGTCTCGGGACTCAACGTATACGCGATCTTGGCCGCCGTGCCGAGCGCGACCACCGCCAGCAGCGCCCAGTTCACCACAAGCTGCGTCCCGCGGACCCGCCGCAAGGGCCGGATCTGCCATCCGCGCTGATCCAGCCAGGTGTCGAGGTTCTGCGAGAGAACCGGTGCGGCCACAATCGCAAAGACGGCAATGTTGCGCCCGGCCATAAGTGCCATAAGCGCCGTCCCGCAGACCAGCACCAGATCGGTCCAGGCCATGCGTCGCACGCCCAGCCCAGCCGATGCCAGCACGGCAATCAGTAACATGCCAAACGGCCATACCTGCCGCTGGTGGAAGTCGGGCGAGGCCCATTCCTGGATGAAATCCTGCAGCGCACCAATGCCCACCGTGCGAAACGGATAGGCCAGCATGTGCCATCCATAGGGGTTCAGCAGCACGGCCAGCAGCGAGACGCCAGTCACGGCTGCCAGCCTGCGCACGCTCTTCCAGCCAGCGGTGCCCGGATCGCCCGGATCGAGCGCCGCTGCGATGCTCTCGCCGATCAACGTCCCGATCAGGAAGATAAACCCGATGGCATAACCGCCGTGCAGGTTCACCCACAGCGCGATCAGCAGCGGGATGGCCCACAGGCGGTCGGTGCGCTCGCGCCGGAAGCGATGCAGCAGATACAGCACCAGCGCGCCCAGGAAGAACGAGAACATCTGCGGGCGTGGCGACCAGAACACCGCCGCTGCTGCCGCCCCAAGCACAACCACAAACGCGCGCAGATAGGCCGTTCCCTCGCACATGCGGTACACCAGAGCCATCCCCGCCGTCGCCAGCACCGCCGTGTACAGAGCCAGCCCGATGTTGCCGCTGTCGCCGATGCCCCCCATCCCGCCGAACAGCCGGTACGCGCCATACAGAACCACCTGCGCTCCCCAACTGTGATCGATCCACGGCGCGCCGGCGCGCGTGTGCGAGAACGGGTCGCTGCGCGGCACCGCGCGCTCATCCACAATCCACTGGCCGCTGCGAAGATGCCACCAGGTATCCGTGTCGGTGGGGACACGCACGGCCATAGCAAAGAGGAGAAGAAACAGGATGACCGTTGTCAGGCGTTCGATGGTCAGAGCGCGAATAAACGACATGACTGCTCCGGTCGGGTGTGCCGCGTCACGGCTTGATGGCCCGCAGGTTGGTGATCTCCAACGCGACCTCGTGGCCCAATGCCTCACGCAGCGCATCCTGTGCCTCGCGGACATCGAGCGAGGTGGTCCATTCCACACTACGGATCGTCGCCCGGACCTCGTACGGATCGCCTGCTGTCAGCCGGACTTCAAGCACTTCGCCTGGGTCGAATTGCTCGGCCAGCACACGGCGCGCAGTGCTCGTCTGCTGCTCCAGGCGCACCACGTCGACAAACGTCCGCACCAGCGGTACGGCTAGCAGCACCAGCACGAGCACAGAGATCGCCCAGTTGCGCATTGTCTCCACGTGGCGTGGGGGATGGATCCCCACCCATACAAACACCGCCGCGCCGGCCAGGCTGATGCTAACAATGTTCGTTGCGAACAGCAAGGCGGCCCCGGCTGCCAGCATCGAATCGCCAAAGGCCAGAGCAAGCCCGACCGTGCACAGCGGCGGCACCAGCGCCGCTGCGATTGCCACGCCTGCCAGCGCGGCCGGGATATCCTTGCGCGCCATCCCAAAGGCGCCGACTGCCCCCGACGCCAGCGCAACTCCCATGTCCAGCAGCGATGGTTCGCCGCGCGCCATCATCTCGGTCGTCGCCACCTCAATTGGAAACACCAGGCCCAGCCCCAGCGCCACCAGCAGGCCGATTCCGACCCCCACCACCAGGGTCAACAGCGCGTCCCGCATCAAAACAAGCTGCCCCTGCAGCAGTCCCACAGCAAACGCCATCAGCGGAGACATGAGCGGCGCGACCAGCATCGCGCCGATGATGACCGCGGTGCTGTTTTGCAGCAAGCCGAGGCTGGCCAGCAACGAGGACAGCACCATCAACACGTAGAAATTGGTGCTTCGCAGGCTCATCTCGGCGGCCTGACGCAGGACTTCCGTTCGCTCGGCCGGGGTCAGGCGCGGCGAGAACTGCGCAAGGAGACGACGCCGGAGCCGCTCGACGCCATTCGACTCGTCGGCGATGGCCTGCTTGGTCACCACCACCGGGCCGGGCATCTGAGCCAGGGTTCGCTGCACAATATCGCCGAAGATCCAGCGGTCCAGAGAGCTTTGCTGCGAAAACCCGATGACAACCAGATCCTCTGGCTCAACACGCGCCCGCAGCCCCTGCACGACATCGCGCGCATGGACGACCTGCCGCTGAACCGCGCGCGCCGCTTCCGGATCCACCTTGGCCAGCGAAGCTTCGATGCGGGCCATGCCGTGCCAGCCGGGCAGATTTCGGTCGGGCTGGACATAAATGGCAATTGGCTCGGCGTCGTAAGCCTGCGCCAGCGCAAGGCCCAACCGGGCCGCCACGCGCGAATTGTCGCTCCCATCAAGCGGCATAATGACGCGCTTGACATCTTCGAGTTGCAGCGGGCCGCGCTTCGAACCGCGAAACACGACCAGATCAACCGGCGTCGTCCGGGCGACCGATTCGATGACCGGGCTGACAGTCGCCTTGCCGCGCTCCGGCGCCTCATACCCCAACACAATCAGGGAGACGCCCTGCTCGCCGGCGGCATCGAGAATTCCACGCGCCACAGTCGGCGCGCTGCGCGTCAGCAACTCAACGGGGATACCCTCGCTGCTGGCCTCTGCCACGATCGCCGACAGCTCTTCGACGGCATCTTCGTCCACTTCCGCATTGCCCGTCGCCACATACAACGCAAGCACCCGCCCGTCCTCGTGATCGCACAGATTCCAGGCCAGGTGAAGCAGGCCGAGCGCCGTATTGGGATTGGCGACCGGCACCAGGACACGCTTCGCACGAATGGCGGCAGAACCGGATAAGAGATCAGGCATCGCGACACCCTCGTCTGTTCACACCTGGATTGTATGGGTTTGACCAATTGGCGCAATTCGGCACAGCAGCGCGTACACAAACGACATGGCAGAACTGGTGCAGACGGCTTATGATCTGGCGATAGGCCGGAGGGCGCGCGGCCATGAGCGAAATACCGGAAGAGGCGGCAGGATGAGTATGGACTCGGAGTCAATCTGGCAGAAAATTGCCCGGCTGTGGCGCGGGGCATCGGCTGCGCCGTCGCAGCCGGTATCGGAGCGCGCGGCCCGCCTCGCCAGCGTGTACGGCGTGCACGCAGTCGGCCCAGAAACGCAGGCAGCCGCCCGGCCCTGGCGCGAGGGCGAGCTGGCGCTTCTGGAAGACACGCTCCGCCAGCTTGGGCCGCGCTTCTATGAGCCGTTCCGGAGCCACCCACTCCGCGTCTGGCTGGACACAGCGCACGGAGAAGGCGGGTTCGGCCACGGCTGGCTACGGATCGGCGATCCAGGGCGCGATACGTCGGTCCTATATCGCATCTTTCTGCACGAAGCCACCCATGCATCCAACGAGTATCGCGGCTGGCCCTATGAAAAACTGTTCTGTACACGGCCGGGCTTCGATTGGCGGCTGGTGGATGGCGAATGGCGCCATCCGCGTCAGCAGGGGCGCCTGCCACGGCCCGGCGCCTGGGAGACCCTGCCGGTCGATTCGCGCGACGTGAGCACCAACCCCGCAGAGGACCTGGCCGAGATGGTGCGCTATTTTGTCCACTCAGTGCGCGACGAGCGCGCCTGGTTGTGGCCACTCGATCAGTCGCAGCCTGCCACTTACCTGTGGGATACCTCGCCCACCCGTTTTATCTTCGTGCGTGACTATTTCCTTGGGCTGGAACCGGATCACCCCTGGTATCGGCGCCTGGACGAGCACGTCGAAGAGCGCGTGCGGCGCGCGCTCTTCGAGGATTAGGGCAGCACTGGGCGGGTTACGCCCTCACAGATGGAACATGATCTTGCCGCTCTCGCCGCTCATGAAGACGCGATACGCTTCATCGAAGTCTTCGAGCGCGAACTCGTGCGTCACAATCCCGCTCAGGTCGACCGCTCCGCTTTCAATCAGCCCGCGAATCTGGTACCACGTGTCCCACAGTCGGCGCCCTACAATCCCGCGCACCACCGCGCCCTTGAAAACGATGTGGCGGTTGAGATCAAACGTGAACGGGCCGGGGGTCAAACCAAGTAGAGCCGCCTCGCCCCCTGGCTTGAGCAGCTCAAAGCCCTGATCGATCGCGCTCGGCGCGCCCGACATCTCCAGCAGCACGTCGACGCCCTCATGGCACGTCGCTTCGAGGATGGCCGAAATCGCATCGACTTCCGCCACGTTGATCGTCAGGTCTGCCCCGGCTCGTGCTGCCATTGCCAGCCGGTAATCGCTGATATCCGTCGCGAAGACCTTGCGCGCGCCGGCGGCCTTCGCCACCGCGATCGCCATGATACCCACCGGGCCGCAGCCGGTGACAAGCACGTATTTGGCCGACACGTCCTGCGCCATCGCCGTGTGTACTGCGTTCCCGAAGTTCTCTTCGAGCACCGCGATCCGCAGCGGCAGCGTGGATGGATTCGGCCACGCGTTCTGCGCCGGAATAGCAATATACTCCGCGAACCCGCCGTCCCGGTCCACGCCGATGATCTGGGTGTTCTCACAGATATGCTCGCGCCCGGTCCGGCAGTAAAAACACTCGTTGCAGACAACATGGCTTTCCAGCGAAACGAAATCGCCCACCTTCAAGCTCGTCACATCCGGCGCGACCGCGGCGACCTCGCCGGTAATCTCGTGCCCAACGACGAGCGGAGGCTTGATCCGGCCCTGTGCCCACTCATCCCAGCGGTAGATGTGCAGGTCGGTGCCGCAAATTGAGGCGGCGCGCACGCGCACCAACACTTCGCCGGGCTGAATGTTCGGAACAGGCAGGTCAACCAGAGCCAGGCCGGGCTCACGCGCAGGTTTGATGACGGCCTTCATCCGATCGGGAATAGTTGGAGACATGCCTAAAGTCCTATCTCGTGAAAAACGAAACGCAAACACTTTGACACCATTGTAGCGATGGGGCAGTTCGGCCACAAGTTGGTTATGTGACCCGCCTGCGATCAAAAAAAGCGGGGCGCGCCCGGCGCACCCCGCCCAGTCCGGACCCAACCGCCCGGATCACTCAGCGACAGGCACCGGCACCCAATGGTTGAGCGGAACAAGCGCCAGCGCCGGAATCGCTGCCACCGTCGCCAGCACGTTACCGCCCAGAACCTCGCTCTGATAGCGAAACGCGCCGCTGGGTTCTTGCAGGCTCAGCAGGAATGCATCCGGGGCGTTCCACGCTTCCAGGTCCTCGCCCAGCGCGGCCAGCGCCTGAATGACGAGCGCCGTTGAGCTGGCGTCGCTCGTTGTGCCGAAGTCGCTCGGGTTCTGATACGGCCAGCCGCCGTCCTCATTCTGAATTCCGGCCAGATAGGCCAGCGCCGCTTCAACGGCATCCGGCGCGTCCTCAAGCGCGAGCGCCTGCAAGCACAGCCCGGTTGTGTTCGTGTCCGACGCTTCGCCGGCGACAAAACCCCAGCCGCCGTCTTCGTTCTGGGCGGCCACCAGTGCTTCGACCGCCCCTGCGGGCCGCGTTTCGCCGGCGTTCTGCAGCGCGATCAGGCTCAGGCAGTGCTCGAACGCTCCCATGCCGAACACGCCTTCCTCATCCTGCAACGCGAGCAGTTCATCGACCAGATTGTGCCCTGCGAAGTCGCGCGGGTCCTGGCCGGCGGCCACAACCGCCGTTACGATCTTGGCGAGCTGTCCGGCGCTCTCGGCCACGCCTGCGTCAAGCTGCACGCTAAGATGGTCCAGCGGGGTCTGCCCATCCGCCGAGCGAAGTTCGTTCGGGTCCTCGCCCGCCGCCACAAGCGCCACCACCACATCGGCGGTCGTGCCCAGATCGCTTTCCGGCGCAAAGCCGTTCGAGAAACCGCCGTCATCGTTCTGGATCGTCACCAGATAGTCCACCGCGGCGCTCAGAGCGTCAGCCGGTTCCTGAGCCAGCGCGCCCGCCCCCGCGGAAACAGACATAACCACAGCCATCAGAACTGCCACAAGCCGCTTTACCATGATGTGCTCCTTTACACAACTGATGCCCAAACAAGAAAAGCGCCTTCTGGCGAAGGCGCGATGTCTACGATTCCCACAGCATACGCCACCTCCAATCCACGAGAGATGTTCCCCGTATCTGGCTTCAGGCGGGTAACCTGGCTCTGCGAGCGCACCACGCGCCCGCACTACAGTTGCGGGACAGCGCCGGACTTAGACCGGCTTCCCCCCTTCGGATCGCGGCATCCGGGCCTGCGATCACCTGAAGCGGTGCCTATGAAATTGTCGATCCTACCTGAACTATAACGCGCCAAGGGCGAGGTGCCAACTAGATGTGCGGCGATCCCGGCAGCGCCACCACAAACGCGATCGCGTGTTGGTGCGTGTGGCTCAGGCTCACTTCCCACTGCTCCAGCCCAAGCGCCGCCGCGCGCTCGCGCGCCGCTCCGTGCAGAATCAGGCGCGGACGCCCGTTGTCTTCGGAGTCGATCTCGATCTCCACCCAGCGCACCGTCCCGATCCCGCAGCCGAGCGCCTTTGCGGCGGCTTCCTTGGCGGCGAACCGCGCCGCCAGGCGGGCCGGAATCTCGCCGCTCTGGCGGCGCTCGCGCTCGGTGAAGAATCGCCGGAAAAAGCGATCGCCGTGGCGCGCCATAGCCCGCTCCACCCGCTCAACCTCGATCAGATCCACCCCGATCCGCATCAGACCCCCTCTTCCCCATCGCCGGGCAGCGCCGGTCCGGCGACAGCCAGCGCGTAGCGGTCTGGGTCCAGATAGCGGCGCGCCGCATCCAGAACGTCCGCTTCCGACACGGCGTCGATCAGGCTCGCGTAGCGTTGCAGATAGTCCAGCCCCAGGCCATAGCGTTCCATCGACAGAATCGCCCCGGCGATACCTTCGTTGTCCTCAAGCTGAAGCGGCAGGCGCCCGATGAAATAGGCCTTGCTATCGACCAGCTCCTGACTTGTGGGACCGGCATCGAGGAACCGGCGAATCTCCGCGCGAATAGCGGCGATCGTCTGCTCGACGTGCGCCGGATTCACGCCGGCGATTACGCGCCACGGCCCAGGACCAGGCCCGCCATCCAGGCGGCTGTAGCTGTAGTAGGCCAGCCCGCGCCGCTCGCGGACTTCAGCGCCGATGCGACCGTACATGCCAAAGACGCCGAGAATATGATTCGCCAGATTCGCGGCGTGCCACTCCGGGGCGAGCCGCGACGGTCCGGGCACGCCCAGCACAAGGTCGGCCTGCGATTTACCGGGCATCGCGACAAACTCGGTTCGGGTTCGGTCCAGGCGGGGCGCGCCCGGCACCGGCAGCGGAGCGGGTGCGGCATCCGCGGTCCAATCCGCCAGCGCGCGCTCCACCGCGTCGAGCGCCTCCTCCGGTGCGACCGCGCCCACAACAACCACGATCATCCCGCGTGGATCGTAATGCTGCCGGTGGAAGGCCACCAGGTCGTCCCGCGTTATAGCTGCAACGCTCTCCGGCGTCCCGCCCATCGGGCGGCCGTAAGGATGCCCATCTGAATAGGCCAGCGCGCGGAACGCCCGACCGGCGACATAGCGCGTGTCCTGTTCGCGGATTTTCAGGCCGGTGACGATCTCCCCGCGCAGGCGCTCCACCTGAGCCGGCTCAAACGATGGGTTGCGTAGGCTGTCGCTGAGCAGATCGAGCAGCAGTGGGAGATCCTCGGCCAGGCTTTTTCCGCTGAAGCTGGCGCTGTGCAATCCGCCGCCAATGGTCAGGCTGGCGCCGTTGCTTTCCAGCAGTTCGTGGATAGCGGCGAAATCGCGCTGAAACGTCCCGCGCAGCAGCGCAGCGGCAGCAAACGCCGCCAGCCCTGCGCGGTCCGGCGGGTCGAAGATGCTGCCGGCATTCAGCAAGCCGGTGATGACAACAGATGGCGCGTGGGGATTTTCGCGCGCCAGGGCCGCGATGCCGTTGGGGAGCACACGCCGCGCGATGTCGTGAGGGCCGGGCAGAGTGGCGACGTTCATGAGGCACTCCTGGGCGGGTCGCCTTCGTCCACAGGAATGAACCACCCCACAGTCCGCTGCGAGCGCCGCAGGTACCTCGCTGCCGCGTCCTGCACTTCGTCAAGTGTCACCGCGTCCAACCGGCTCAGATAGTCTTCGTACCACGAATAGCCGGCGAAGTTCTCGGCAAACGCCAGCCAGAATGCCTGGCCAGTGACGCTTTCCGTGCCGTAGGCAAACAGCGCCCTGGCCTGCTTCTTGGCTTTGTCCAGCTCCGCCTGAGAGACCTCGCCGGCACTCACGCGCGCGATCTCTCTGTCCAGCGCGTCCTGAACCTCTTCGGGCGTCCGGCCATCGCGAACGGTCACCATAATGCTGAACAGATAGGGATCCACCGACGGGTACAGACCCCCACCGACGCCAGCAGCCAGCTCGGTCTCGACCAGGGCGCGGTACAGCCGCGAGGTCCGGTTGCCGATGCTGTCGCCGCCCGGCGCGCTGGCGCCCGCCAGGATGCTATCCACCACGGCGAGGCGAATCCAGTCCGGATGCGCCGCCTCGGGGGCGCGGTAGGCCAGGTAAATGTAGCTGGCGTTGCCCGGCCGCTCCACGCGGACCGTGCGCTCGCCCTGCTGCGGCGGTTCCGTGCGCGTAACCGGGGGTGGATCGGGGCGGCGAGGGATAGCGCTATACAGCGTCTCGATTTGCCTGAGCAGCTCCGCTGAATCGAAAGCGCCCACTGCCACCGCGACAGCGTTGTTGGGCGCGTAGTACGTCTGGTAGTGCGCGTATAGCTCGTCGCGCGTGATGGTGTGCAGGTCCGCCATGTCGCCGATGATTGGGTGGTGATACGGGTGCACCCGGAACGCCGCCGCCCGCGTTTCCTCGTGCAGCCAGAAGGTGGGCGAGTTCTCCGATCCCTGGCGCTCAGAGATGATGACGGTGCGCTCGGCTTCGACCTCTGCAGGGTCAAAGAGCGCGTTCTGCATACGATCTGCCTCGATCTCCAGTGCAAGGCCGATATGCTGGGCGGGCAGCGTCTCGAAATAGGCTGTGTAGTCGAACGATGTCTGCGCATTCCAGACGCCGCCCACGCGCTCGATAGCCTCATCCAGCGTCCCTGCCGGAAAGCGCGGCGTGCCTTTGAACAGCATGTGCTCGACCCAGTGCGATATCCCCGTCTGGCCGGTGCGCTCGTTGCGGCTACCCACGCGATAGAGCACCCACCAGCTCGCCACAGGAGCCGTATGCACTTCCTTGAGCAGAATCGTCAGCCCATTATCCAAAACGTAGCGCGTTACCTGAGTCGTCCGCCCGGTCATTCGGTTCCCTTAGCATACTGTACGTCCCTGGTAAGTTTAGCAGGGATGCCCGGTGCTGGCATCCCTGCTGAAACGCGATTCATATCAAAAGCGTGGAGGGCGCCGCTAGGCCTTTTCGCCTGCCCCGTTGTACCCGCGCCCAATGCCCCGATAGGCGAAGCCGATGCGGTGCATCAGCGCCGGATCATAGAGATTGCGCCCGTCGACCAGCGCCGGAGTGCGCATCAAAGACTTGATCCGCTCCATGTCGAGCTGCTTGAACTCGTTCCAGGGTGTCAGCGTGATCAGGGCATCGGCTCCGGTCGCCAGCTCGTACGCATCACCGCACATTTCTACATACGGCATCAGGCGTTTGGCCGCGTCCATCGCGACCGGATCATAGCCGCGCACGTGTGCCCCGCGCTCGTGCAGGTATTCGGCGATGGTCAGCGAGGGGGCCTCGCGCATATCGTCGGTATCCTGCTTGAAAGCCAGCCCCAGCAGCGCGATGGTCTTGTCCTTGACGCCATCCAGCAGCTCGTGGACCTTTAGGATGACGTGCTTGCGCTGGTAGGCGTTGATCTCCATCACGGCATGCAGAAGCTGCGGATGCTTGCCATGCACCTGCGCCATATAGGCCAGTGCCTTAACGTCCTTGGGGAAGCACGAGCCGCCATATCCAACACCCGCTTCCAGAAAGTGGTGGCCGATGCGCTTGTCGTAGCCCATCCCCCGCGCCACTTCTTTGACATCGGCGCCCAACGCCTCGCAGATGTTGGCAATCTCGTTGATGAAACTGATGCGGGTCGCCAGAAACGCGTTCGAGGCATACTTGATCATCTCTGCGGTGCGCAGATCCGTGACCACAATCGGCGCACGCAGCGGCAGGTGAAGCTGCGCCACCCGCTCGGCGGCCTCCATATCTTCCGATCCAAGCACCGTGCGGTCTGGGTTGAGAAAGTCCGACAGCGCCGAGCCTTCACGCAAGAACTCCGGGCAGCTTACCACCGAAAAATCGATGGGTTCGGGCTGCTTCTGACGGACGATATCCGCCACCCAGTCGCCCGTCCCGACCGGCACAGTCGACTTGTTGATGATGATCAGCGGGTGATCCATGTTCTGGGCGATGGATTCGGCTGCCATGCGCACGTACTGCAAATCCGCCTCGCCATCAACACCTTCGGGGGTGCCGACGGCGATGAAAACGAACTCGGCGTCCGCCAGCGCCTCCTTATACGACGTCGTGAAAAACAGGCGCTTGGCCTTGACGTTACGCGCCGCCACCTCGGCCAGGCCCGGCTCGTAGATAGGCATGATCCCTTTCTTGAGATTCTCGATGCGCTCTTCGTTGATGTCGAGCGCCACGACGCGGTTCCCCAGGTCTGCAAAGCAGACCGCGGTCACCAGACCGACGTACCCGACCCCGACGACGGTGATGTTTTTCATGTGCGCTTTCTACCCCTTGCTTGACTCGTATGCAGCTCACAGAACAGATGTGACTTGTTTGGGCGTGCTCATTGACAACTGCCGCTATTGTGGAAAATCCTCGCGCAACAGCGCGGCCACGTGCCGCCCCATTTCAACGGCGTAATTCGTCCCGCGATCCCAGGGATAAACCTGGCTCATGCTCGCCAGGTACAGCCCGCGCAGCGGCGTGCGCATGTCCGGCAGCGCTTGCGACTGGTTCACAAACGGCACGGGCTGCGCGTACCGCGTGCGGAACACCCACGTCTTGCGGATCCATTCCGGTGAAAACTCCGGGTTGAACGTCTGGAGAACGCTGGTAAAGCGAGCGATTAGCTCCTCGTCGCTGAGATCGAAGTACTCGTGATCGGGAGGGGCATAATCGCCGCAGTATACCAGGTGATCGCCGCCATAATGCGCCCGATCCATGTAGTTGGTATGCTCCACCAGCGCCAGAAATGGGAACTCGGCCCGTGTCTTATCGGGCTGATCCGCTGGCAGGCTCAGCCAGTAAGTGCCGTCCGTCAGAAGCTGATGCTTCAGCGCCAGAATCACAACCACCGCGCCCATATGCTTCAGATTATCCAGCTTGGCCGCATACGGTTCCGGCAAATCGGGTGCCAGCCGGCGCAGAATCTGCGGCGCGGATGTGCAGATGACAGCATCGAACTCGCGCGTCTCATCCCCGATCGCCACGGCAAAGCCGCCGCCTTCCAGTGGGCGGACGCCCGACACCGGAGCCTTGAGATGGATCGCACCCCCTTGCTGGCGAACACGTTCCGCCAGCAGGTTGAGAAAAGCTTGAAAACCGCCCTCAAAGGTCCCCAGGCGCGGCGTGCGTTTATATACCCGTGCCCAAAACCACGCCATGTTCACTTTATCATAATAGGCGCCGAACTTGCCAATCAGCAGCGACCGCCAGAGCGTTTGATATGCTTCAGCGCCCATCCACCGCCGCAGCCACGCGTCCGCGGTGACGCGCTCCATCG
Organism: Thermoflexus sp.; assembly: GCA_020724465.1. Lineage (GTDB taxonomy): Bacteria > Chloroflexota > Anaerolineae > Aggregatilineales > Aggregatilineaceae > DYGX01. The sequence goes on along the minus strand of DYGX01000001.1, from coordinate 31,923 downwards.
GCTGCCAGCGCCTGGTCAGCTTCAGGTACAACCCCGCCAGCCCATAGCGGATCTTCGCCGGCCACGAGATCGGCAGGCGCAGGTTCGCAACGACGATGTTGGGGTGGTCCATCTGGAAGATGCGCCCGTTGAGCCACAGGGACGTGATCGGGCGTGGCAGAAGCACTTTGTCCCAGGCGCCCAGTTCCTTAATCAGGCCGAATACCGCATCGTCGTTCGCGAACCAGTGGTGATAGAACTTCTCAAGCGTCCAGTCCCACCCTTCGTCGCGAAACCCCGCCGCCAGCCCGCCGACCTCGGCGCCGGCCTCAAAGATATCGACCGTATACCCCGCCTGCGTCAGGTCATATGCGGCCGCCAGGCCCGCGGCTCCGGCCCCGATCACGGCCACGCGTCGTCCGGTCAAGCGATCACCTCCTGCTCTGCCACAGGTGGATCCGCGCTGGTCGACACCGCGGTGACCTCTTGGGCGCGGCGGAAGTCGCGCCAGCTCAGCCCCTCGCGGTACAGATACACAAATCCCAGCAGTGTGATCGGCAACCACAGCGCCGCATGCAGCACCAGCGTGTACGACGCCGCAATCGACTCCGGAACGCCGTAGGCCGTCAGCGTCTTGATGCCGGGCGTGTCGAACGTTCCCACATAGCCGGGTGAGGAAGGCAGCGTGGTCGCCAGGTTGACCACTGCCGTCATAACCATCAGGGCGAAGAAGCTGACCTCAAAGTCGAAAGCGTGCATCACAAACCAGTACTTGGTGGTTTCCGTCAGCCAGATGAAAACCGAGGTCACCAGTATCATCAGCAGATCGCGCGGGCTGCGCAGATTCTCCAGGCCGAGCATGAAGTGATCGGCCAGCCGGATCCCCCCCGCACCGAACCGCCGGGGCAGAAAACGCTCGAAAGCCCACACGTAGATTTGCCGCATTCGTGCCGGGCGCAGCGCCATCGCCAGAAAGGCGAGAAAGGCGCCCCAGAAAAAGAGGGTCGCGTAGAGCACGACGTCGCGCAGCCAAGTTTGGTGGAAGTCTGCGAACGGCAGCGCGACAAACACAAACAGCAACATCACCAGACCGTCGAAGACGCGCTCCACAACGATCGTCGCCAGGCTGGCCGCGATCTGAACACCTTCGTTGCGGCGCAGCACGTAGGCGCGAATGACCTCGCCCGCGCGAAATGGGTAGACGTTGTTGCCCATGTAGCCGATGACAACCACCGGAAACAGGCGCTGCAGCGAGATCGGCTTGAGCGTCCGTAGCAGATAGTGCCAGCGCCATGTGCGGCCCCACACGGCGAGGAAGTAGATCGCGACCCCAGGCACAATCCAGCCGACACGCGCCGAGCGCACGTCGGCCCAGACTTCGGACAGCTTGAGGCCGCGCAGTCCGATATACAGGAAAACAGCGCTGACAATTAGCCCCACCATCAGCGTCAGCCAGCGCCGGGCCTGTCCTCTCGTTTGCTGCGTGCCCAATCGATACCTCGCCTCGACAATCCCACCCAGGCGCATTCTAGCAGAAAGCCGCGAGCCGCGCACGGCCGCCTGCGCCGCACCTTACACTACACGCGCAGGCGCGCTTTTCCCTACTCCTGCAAACAACGAGCGGGCGATCTCCTTTTCGCCCGCTCGTGCCGAAAGCGAACTGGGATGCTCGAGCCAGCCTGTTAGCCGCTGGCCGGTGCAGATTCGGGCAACATACCGGCCAGCACACGCTCGAGAGCCATCGAGTGGCTGCAAACGCCGCGCGTCTTGAAGAAACTGCAATCACAATTCCACTGATTATCGTCAAACGTCACGACATGCGCGTTGTTTTCACCCTGAATGGTTACGCTGAACGAGGTGAACTTGATGCGGTCGCGTTCTTCGGCGTAGCGCTTCGCCTTCTCGATCTTGCCGATCATCCCATAATCCATGTCGAACCTCCTCTGGTCAACGGCTGACACAACACAACGAGCGAGTCAAAACAGCAAAAAAGCACACTGGATCATCCCCAGCGTGCTTTTGCGGGTTCCCAACACAACTATGTGGCGCAAACGGCTCATAAGCGGGCAACCTCAGTTTATGCCAGTATAGGAGATGTAGACAGCAAAGTCAACCGCTGCCGCAAACGTTTACAGCAACCGCCGCGGGCGCGGCCAGGCGTCCAAAACATCCAGCCAGGTCAGGCACAACCAGCCTGCCACCGCCAGCGCCAGCGACCCATCCGCGGCCAGGGCGACGGCATGTGCAGGTGTGTCAGCAAGGGCAGACGGCAGACGGCCGCTCGCTACGCGCAACCCCGCAACCAACTGCGCCATATCGCCGCCGCCCAGCTCGTTGAGACGATCGTCATACACGCGCAGCCAGGGGCGGTCGCGCCCGGCCGTCACCAAGACACGTCCCGATGGATCGCAGGCTGCCGCAGCAGCAGCCGGCAGACCCGTTGAGGATGCCAGCACGTCTCCATTCAGGCCGACGACATGGACACCCAGCGGCTCGACCAGGAAGAAATGGCTCGCCCCGTCCGGCACCAGAAGCTGCACGTGCGCCCCAAGCTCAAGCGCCAGCAGGAACGCGCCCACATAGACCGACTGCTGGTACACATGCACATGCGCTGACCGGTCAAGCGCCACCAGCGTCCCCAGTTCTCGATCTAGACCAACGGCCACCAGCGGCGCGCTCCCTTCGCGCTCGAGTTCGATTGCGGCGTCGTCCACCAGCACAAGCCGGTCATCCGCCCCGTGCCATACCTGCAAGCGCCCATCCGCCGAGACGCGCAGTGTACCGTTCGGCAGTGTCGCCACCGGCAAATAAACGCCTGCCAGCACTTGCAGCCCCTCAAGCAGCCCGGTCCAGCCTGCCCCGCCGGGCTGCCCGGCGAAGGGGGGAACCGAAACGGGGCCGAGATAGACCCCGTTGGCATTGAACACCACAGCATCACGCTCCGTGATCCAGGCAGCGATCACAGAGTCTCCGGCGGCAACCAGATCGACCGCGAAGAGCGGATAGGGCGCCAGTTCGACCGCCCAGCCGTCGAGCGCAGGATGGCTCATGGCAAATCGGTCACGCGCAGCGTTGCCCCGCTGCGCAGCCAGATGGTGAGGCCCGCCTGGAATTCCTCTGTGTTCTCTTGTTTGAGCGTACCGTCTCGCAGCAGGTCGTACTTGAATTCGTCGTAGACGTAGACCGGCTCTCCGCTATCTTCTGCCAGGCTGACCGTCAGCGCCACCCCGGGCGGGACGCGCAGTTCGATATCCCCGCCCGCAACCTGCAACCGCCCGCTGAGCGCCCCTTCCGAGGGCAACGTGAGAACCAGCGATCCGCCCGCCAGATTCGCCTCAACGCGCTCCACGCGCAGCGTTTCGAGATCCAGCGTGCCGCCACCCGCCGTAGAGGCAAAGCGGAGAAGGCTGATGGACGCGTCCTGCGGCAGCCTCACGTCCAGCGCGGCGCGGCCGTAGCTTTCCAGGCGCGGGATGGCGTCTCCCGCAGACTCCGTAATGGTAAGCGTTCCGGTCCCCGCGCTCGTCTCCCAGGTCATGCTCACGACGCTGTCGCGGCTGCCGGTGTGGTCCGCGGCAAGCGTGCGCGCCGCCGGATCGCCAGGGCCAACCGAGACCGCCGTGCGCTGGAGCGCCGCGATCACCTCAACCTGGCCGATATCGTCCGGCAGCGGCTGGCTGAAGCTCTGCGTCTGATCGGTGCGCAGCGTATCGGCCTGCTTCTGATAGGCCAGCCAGATCACGGCGCCAACCAGCGCCAAAACCACGGCGAAGCTCACCCCGCTGAGCGACACGCTGCGCCCGCCCAGCACCACCCGGCGCCGTCCGAGCAGCGCGTCCAGGCCGATCAGGATCAACAGCGCCGGCCAGGCACGCACCAGCAGGTCGCCGACCGCGTCGGGAATGGCGTCCACTGCGATCAGGAGCCAGGCGACGCCCAGCGCCGCGATGAGCAGGGGCCACAAGAGGTTGCGCCGGGCAATCGTCATGCCGTCCTCCGTACCTGCTTCACGAGAAACACCAGCCCGAACACAATCACGACCAGCGGCGCAAACACATCACCGCTGCCAACCTGCAACAGCCCCAGGTTGCGTGCAAGCACAATCAGCCCCATGCCGATCACGGCCAGGCCGATCACGACGACCGTTTCCATGCTGAGCGAGCGGGCATAGACGTGATCGTGGCCGGTGGACAGCGAGGCCAGACGCTGCGGTGGCAGGATCAGCCACAGCGCCAGGTACAGAAGCAGGCCGGTCCCGGCGGTGAAGACGCCCAGCACCGCAAAGATCACGCGCACCCACCAGGCATTGATACCGATTAGTTGCGCGAAGCCCCCGCACACGCCACCCACGACGCGATCTGTCAGGCTTCGCGACAGCCGCTGTGCCCTCATGCCTGTCCCGTCCTTCTTGCAAGCAGCCGACTCATACGACACTATACCCGTTCTGGGCGTGGATGCAACTACTCCCCGCCCCATTGCACGGCAGCCGCACCCATGCGAAAATGCGGGTTTGACACATGATGCTCAGGGGGCTTTGCATGACCGTCGAATTACTCCCGATCTCCGCGGTCGATTTCGCGGAATTCACGCAAGCATTTAACCTGGCCTATTCCGATTATTACGTGGCAATTTCAATGAGCGTCCCCGCCTTTCGCGCCCTGTTCGAGCGTGATGATATTGATCCGGATGCGTCGGTTGCTGCCGTCGATGCAGGGCGCATCGTCGGTACCGGCCTGCTCGGCATTCGTGGGCAAGATGGCTGGATTGGGGGCATGGGTGTCATCCCTGGTCGCAGGCGTCAGGGCATCGGCCGGGCAATGATGGAGCATCTTATCGGGCAGGCGCGGGCGCGCGCGCTGCGCCGCCTGGACCTCGAAGTCATCGAGGCGAACCGGGGCGCGCAGGCGCTGTATCGGGCGTTGGGGTTCGAGAACCGCCGCTTCCTGCTCGTCCTGGAGCGCACGCCGGATCGCGTGCCGGATATTCTGCCGCAGTGCCCGCTCGGGGAAATGGACGCCATGTCCGTGCTCGACCAGTACGATGCGTTCCATCCCGTGCCCAACTGCTGGCAGCGCGCCAGAAGCTCGTTGCGGGCGATGGCGACCAGTCTGCACTCATGGACGCTGAACGGCGAAGACGGCCTACAAAGCTACGCACTCGGCTACGCCGACTCCAGTGCGCTGCGGTTGATCGACCTGGCCGCCGCGCCGGGCAAAGATGCAGCGCGCTCCGCCGCGTGCCTGCTGGCCGCGCTGCACCGCACCTATCCGGGCGCTCACGCCAGCTCTTACAACGTAGCCGATAATGACCCGGTGCTGCCGGCCTTCGAAGCGCTCGGCTACACGGTCAACTTCCGTCAGATCGAGATGCGCCTGGAGCTGTAAGCAGTGTGGTCTTCAGTGGGCGGCGGGATACGGCGAGCGCACGAAACGCAGCACAATCAACAGGTCGCCCAGCTCAAGCTGATCGCCGTCGCGCAGCCGGTAGCGGCGCCCCGGATCAAGCCAGAAGCCGTTGATCCGCGTCCCGTTCGTGCTGTTGAGGTCTTCGACATACAGCGCCTGGTTCTGCTCGTCGCGAACGATGAGCACATGCCGGCGCGAAACACCTGCCGGCTGGCCGCCATAGGGAGTCAGATCGAGATCGGGCCGGGTGTCGGTCAGCGGATCGGTGCGGCCGAGAAGCAGTTGGTCTTTGACTTCCAGCCCGACTGTGGTTTGATTCTGCCCGCCGATCTGGAATAATACCCGCCACGGCGCCGGCAACGGTGCCGTCTGGTTCGCCCGCTCGGAGCCGGACGGCGGCTGCTGGGCTGGGCGACCCGCGCGCAGAAAGTGGGTTTCAGGCCGGGCGGCACGGGTCAGCTTGTTAGCGGCCATGGCGAGTCTCTTTCCGAATAGCGGCGCTGATCAATTTCACCGGATTATAGCAGCACTGCACCCGGCCAACGAGTGGCGCGAGCGGTGATGTCCACAACAGAGGATGCTCTCGTGCAGCGAGCGCGCTTCAGCATCTGGTTGATCGCTCTTATCGCCCTGGTCGCAGCCGGCGCCGTCTGGCTAGCCGCCTTGCGCGCGAGGGACGCAGATCACTCGGGTGGTGTGCACGATGCGGGACCTGCCGCGTCGCTGGCGGCTCCCGCCCTGGTCCGATGGGGCAGCGGCGAGGCAGGATTGGTGTGGCAGCCTGGCTCAGAGCGCGGCGCGCTCGCCTACACCTCGCTGGAAGACGACGCCAGTGGCAGCGCGCGCACGCTCCTGACCAACATCGCTCCTCTGCAATGGCGGGCCGCCCCGGGCGCCGCCGCTCAACTTCACCTCGCCTGGCTCGAAGCGGGTGGCCGGCTGCGCACTGCACTGGTCGACAGCCAGCACAAACTCCTGCGCGGGCCGATCGACATCGGCGCGGCGCGGCCGGACTCCTTTGCGCTCGTTCCAGGGCCGGATGGTGGCACCGAGATCCTGTGGATTGACGCGTTTAGCGGGGAACTCCTGGCCGCGCCGATCGACGCCGCAGGCCGGCCGTTTCCCACTCCGGCGGCGCTGCGCACCGGAGTCAGCCAGTTCGCCGCCGCCGCAGATCGACGGGGCCGTCTGTGGATTGCAGCCGTGACGGCAGCCCCAACCGGCGCGCCGGTGGTGGAAGTGATGATGCGCCAGGGCGACGGCACCTCGCCGTCACTGGTGGCTCGCACGCCCCTCGGCGTCCCGGCAACGGCTCTGCGTGGCTCGCTGGCGCTCGGCTTCGACGCGACGACCGCGTATGTCGCCTGGACAACCGCCGGCAGCGCCAACCCGGATCGCGAGACCGCGCACGTGCTGGCACTCAACCTTGAGGCTCGCGAAGACAGCGCGCCGCAAGCCAGCGTCATCCAGATTCCGGAGTGGGATCCGGGGGACACACAGAACGCACCACACGGCTCGTGGCTTGCTTTGCGCGGCAACCACGGCGCGGCCGACCTTCACGGCCTGGCGTTCACAGCGGGTCAGCAGGATACGGCGCTCGCCGTGACCAGCCGGTGGACTCCCGTGGGCTGGCAGCCGGTGATCGTCCGGTTTCGCGACGGTGTTGCCGATGCGTATTGGCCGATCCAGGCGCACTTACCCCATCCCCCGGCGCTCGCGCTGCTGGTCCTGGACACCAGCCGGTGGACGGCGGCCTGGACCGGCCTCTTCAGAGCGCAGCCGCGCCTGTTCCTGGCACACGGCAGCGGCGACGGTCTGGGCGCAAGCGAGCGCGCTTCAGGATGACTCGCGCCAGCGCGACGTGTCCGCTCGCCCGATTGGGCGGCACGCCCGGCGACGGGGAGCGCCTGCGCGAGCGCTCGTGTTCGTGCTGGTCGACGCGGCCGGGGCGCTGCTAATGTTTGGCGCGAACCTCTTTGCGGCGTGACGAGCTAAGCGCCGGGTGGCCGTTGGGTAATCGCCCCGGTCTTGCGCTACAATAGCCGCGCTTTTGCCGCAGTCCTGTGATTCATCGTGATCGTGTACTTGCGAGGAAACCCGATGCAGCGTCTGTCTCTGCTGGTTCGACCGGTTGTGGCTGTCCTGACTTTGAGCGTCGTGCTGCTGTTCAACAACCCGCTGGCCGGGCTTGCCGCCCCCCCACTCCAGAGCGATTCGGGAGCGACCCTGCGGCTCGCCATGCAGGCGCCCGCCACCCTTGATCCGATTCTCGTATCGCGCTTTGACCATGCCGCGCGCGATCTGGTTGAAAATCTCTACGTCGGGTTGACCCGCTTCAACCCCGAAACGCAAACGATCGAGCCGGCGCTCGCCGAGTCCTGGAGCGTCAGTCCGGACGGGCTGACGTGGACCTTTGAGCTTCGCCAGGACATCGCCTGGGTACGCTACGACGACGCGCAGGACGCCGTCGTGGCGGTGCGTCCGGTTGTGGCGGGCGACTTTGTGTACGCCATTCAGCGCGCGTGCGACCCGCTGCGCCCCTCGCCCCTGACGGCGAATCTGATGGCAATCCGGGGCTGTCAGACTGTCGCGCGGGCCTTTCCAGAAGTGGTCAACGACCTGTTTATCGCGCGGGAGATCGGCGTCCGCGCCACCGGCCCAACCACGCTCGAAATTGATCTGCTCTTCCCAACCAGCTATTTCCTGACGCTCACCAGCACGCGTGACTACCGGCCTGTTCCGCGTGAAGCCATCGCCGACTCGGGCGAATGGGCAGCCAGCGTCCCGCTGATGACCAACGGGCCGTTCGCCGTGCGCGAGCGATCGGCATCCCGCATGACCCTGGTCCGCAACCCTTACTGGCCGGAGCCGTTGCCCGGCAACATAGCCGAAATTGAAATCAGCTTCAGTGCCACCCCTGCCCAGCGCGCCGCTTACGACTGGGTGGCGCTGGATGGGGATCAACTGGAGCAGGCGCAGGGGAGCACACCGGATCTCGTCCGCGTCGCCCCGGATGCGCCCGTGCTGATGCTCGGATTCTCGCACGACCGCGCGGTCGTCGATAGCGAGGCAGGCCGCCGGGCGCTTGCGCTCGCGCTGGATCGCGAGGCGCTGGTTCGCCAGCTTTTCGGGGACCACGCGCAGGCGTTGACGCAGTTCACGCCGCCCGGCAACGTCGCCCAGCCCGAATTCGAGGGGTATGTATTTGACCCGGCACGTGCCCGGCAGGCTCTGGCGGAGGCCGGCTATGAAAACTGCGCAGGTATTCCCGAAAAGCTGCTGGTGCTCGTGCCGGATGAGGCCGAGATCTGGACGCGACTCGGCGAGGCGGTGATTCAGCAGTGGGCCGATCACCTGGGCTGCAGCGCGCAGCTTTTCGAAGTGCGCCCACTGCCGCGCACACTGCTCATTGAGCTGAGCCACAACACGTATGATGTGGAGAAGGTCACGCGGTCGCACATCTGGATCGCCACCTGGAATGCGGATTACCCCGACGGCATGGCGTGGATCAACGACGCGCTTCACTGCCGTTACGGCTACATCCAGCCGGGTCGCGAGTGCGGCCCGGTCGACGAGCTGCTGGATCGCGCCGCTGTCGCATCCGAGGACTCAGCACGGGCGGCGCTGCTGGCTCAGGCCGAAGCGGTGTTCTTTGGTCCACAGGGCAGCTTTCCGGTCGCGCCGCTCTATGTTATGACGCGCGCCTGGCTCCAGCAGCCATGGCTGACACAGGTTAACCCGGTTGGCCCCGCGCGCTACGATCTGTGGGTGATCGACACGACGGCTCAGCCCGGCTGAGCGATTTCGCGCGCGGAGCGGTGCAAACACGGGCGGTGCCTCTAATTGGTGCCGCCCTGTGCGTCCTCAGCCCAGATCAGTTCGCCTGCTGCTGGAAGTTAATCCAGTACGAAGTGGTGACGGTCACCGTCTGGCCGTCGCGCTGCGCCTCGCAGGGGATCGCCTCGATGCTGCGCGGCTCGGAAACCAAGCCGGGGACGCTGACCTGGTACGAGCGCCCGCGCTCCATCAGAAAATCAGCATATCCCGGTTCGCGGCCCGGTTTCAGCCCGGTGTAGAACTGCTCCCGTTGCCCCCCGCCCCACGAGATCTGCACTGGCACCCCGCGCAGCCCTTGCCCGCGCGCATCGAAGACGCGCACCTCGATCACACCGTCGAGTTGCGCGTCGCAGAAGCTCTGAACGCGCGCCAGAATGAAGCGATCCGACGTCGGTGGCGTGGTCGCAACCGGCGGTGGCACGGTCGGTGTTGGCAGGTCCGGGGTCGGGGTCTTCGTGGCCTGCGGACCAACCGGCACGATCGGGGTCGAAGTGGGAGTCGGGGTCATGAACACAATCGGGGCAGGCGTGGGGTATTGCCCGTCAGCGCAGCCAGTGGCACCCTGAGAGCGATAGAGCTGCTCAAGCGCCCGCATCACAATGATGTCGCTGTTGCTGGCAATCTGGATCGAGCGGTGGCGCTCGCAGGCAATATCGGCGACAAGCTGCCAGACATTCCGATCCGGCGCGACGGCACGCAGGCGGTCAAAAGCCAGCGTCAAGTCCTGGTTGCGCGCGTAACTCAGCGCGATCGCGATGACGTAGTTTTCGCGCGCCGCCGGGTTCAACTGCCAGGGCGCCGTATTGAGTTCGATGACCGGGTCGATCTCCCACGTGTATAACAGCCCAGCACCGATCCCCAGCACCAGCCCAATGAGCAGGGCCAGCCACCGGATGCCATTACGAGCACGAGGGGAACGCGCCATAGCTGTCACTGTGCCGGGAACGGCGTGGGGGTGGGAGCCGGGGGAAGCCGGTACACTTCCATCAGCGGGGTCAGGCGCCCCATCGCCTCGGATAGGGCAACCATGCTCGGTATGGCCGGGAAGTTGCTCTGGCTGATGTAGCGCTCGGTCAGGTCCTGCACGTAGTCCGGTGTGTTTTCCTTCCCAAGCACGGCCAGGCGCTGCAACGCCGCATTGATGTCGCGGTCGACCAGGAAACCTTCCGACACCATGACCGTATACTCGTCCTGATAGCGCGGCGCCAGAGCCTGCATCGAGCTGTTGGTGTACTCGACGGGGAACTGCACCCAGCCCAGGTAAACCCCCACAGCGACGCCGATCAGCATGCCGATTAACAGCGAGCCAAGGGATTGCTTTGACATAACCCGGCCAGCTTTCTCGATCTCGGGAACAGCACCTGTTATAATCTGAAGCGCGCGGATCGCACAAATACTGATCTGCACAAGCCCAGCCAAAAAGCCGGGCGCGCCAAGCGACCCGGCTTTTGAATGCCTGTGCCGAAGGTGGGAGTCGAACCCACACGGGTGTCACCCCGCGCGATTTTGAGTCGCGTGCGTCTGCCTGTTCCGCCACTTCGGCTGGTTGCGACTGGTAGTATAGTGATTTTTGAGGCTTCCGTCAATGCGCATTTGACGTTCTGCCGCGTAGAACAGATACAGGACGCATGGACGAGGACACGCTCATCACAGCCGCGCGGCGCGGTGACGTTGAGGCATTCAACCGGCTGGTGCTGCGCTATCAGGACCTGGTCTATACCGTTGCCTACCGCATCACCGGGAACGCAGCATCGGCCAGCGACGTCACTCAGGAAGCCTTCATCGCCGCGTTCCGGAAGCTGCACCAGTTCCGGGGCGAGCACTTCAAACCCTGGCTGCTGCGCATCGTGACCAACGCGTGTTACGATGAGCTGCGGCGGGCCAAGCGCCGCCCGGCTGCGTCACTGGACCGCCTGACCGAAGATGGCTTTGAGCCGGAGATGTTGGGCCTGTCGGCGTCCCCGGTCACACCCGAAGCGGCCGTGCAGCAGGCCGAGCTTAATGCCGCCATTCAGGACTGCCTCGGCGCCCTGCCCGAAGAGCAGCGTGTGATTGCTGTGCTGGCTGATGTGGAGGAATATCCCTATGCCGAGATCGCCACGATCACGGCGCTGCCGGTTGGAACGGTCAAGTCGCGCTTGAGCCGGGCGCGGGGCCGCCTGCGCGACTGTCTGCGCGGCATAGGGGAACTTTTGCCGGCGGAGTATCGTCTGTTGGATGAAGAACGCTGATTGTCTGTGCCGCTGCGCACGCGGGATTTTGCCGAACGATGTCCACCCATCCGACCCTCTCTGAGCGCGATCTGGAACTGCTCTCTGCCTATCTCGACGGCGAGCTGAGCGAGACCGATCGTGCTGCGTTGGAGCAGCGGCTGGCCGCCGAGAGCGATCTGCGCCGCACGCTGGACGAGCTGCGCGCGACCGTTCGCCTGCTGCACGCACTTCCCCCGCTGAAAGCGCCGCGTGACTTTACGCTTGATCCTGCTGTTTACGGCCGTCGCGCGGGATGGTGGCAGCGGCTCGGTTTCGCGGCAGCGCTCCGGTGGTCCGGTGCGCTGGGCATGGCGGCGTCGGTCATTCTGATCGCGCTGGGTCTGCTGTTGGGATCAGGCGAGCGCCAGCCCGCACAAAAGCTGGCTGAGCCGGACGCATCCGCGCCGACAGGTGAAGCGGCGGCGATTCTGCCCACCCCCACCCTTGCCTCGCCTGAGCCGATTTCACTCCCCACCGCCGGAGCGGATGGCGCTGCCGAGATCGCCATTGCGCCGCCCGAAGCTCCGGTAGAGCCGCCCCCCGCGCCGCTGGCCGCTCCCCAGCTTTCCGCGCCCATGACCTCGGCGCGCGGCGCTGAAGCAGAGACGTTTGCGGGCGGCCTGGCGGATGAGTTCCCGATCACACTCTCGCCCGATTCGATACCACCCGAGGCACTCTTCGGCGAGGGCGTTCCCGCGCCCGAAGCGTTTGGTGGTGAGGTGGCTGCCGGTCAGACCGCCGAGGAAGATGCGGAAGATTCCGCCGGGGCCGGTCGCGACCGTTTCGCGTTCAGCCCCACCGGGTCGCCGGTTGCCAGCACGACGCCACCGCCCACACCTACCGCCGAGGCTTTTGAGCCGGGTCTCGACAGGGACGAAGCCGAGCGCATCGCGGCTTCGCGAGACGAACCGGGATGGTGGTTGATCGGCGTCGGGGCCGCCGGGTTGGCGCTCTCGCTGGCGCTGCTGGTCATCGGCCGGCGTCAGGCAGGGTTGTGATGCAGCGTCCCCCAGTGAACTTCTGCCAGGTATGCGGCGCGCCGCTGATCGAGGCGGAGCGTTTCGGCAAGATGCGGCGCACCTGCCCGGCGTGTGGATATATCCACTTTGACGACCCCAAAGTGGCCGCCGTGGTGTTCGTCGAGCATGAGGGCAAGGTGCTTCTGGTCCGCCGGGCAGTCAATCCTGAGCGCGGCAAATGGGCGCTGCCCGCAGGCTACATCGACTACGGAGAGCATCCCGCCGAAGCCGCTGCGCGCGAGGTGCGCGAAGAAACCGGGCTGACGGTCGCCATCACCGGACTGCTCGATGTGCAGGGCGGGGCAACCGAATTCGGCGCGTCGATTGTGATCATCTATGCCGGGCGCATCATCGACGGCACGCCGCACCCGCTGGACGACGTCGAGGCGCTTGGATGGTTTGGCAAGGACGACCCGCTGCCAGAGCTGGCCTTTGACAGCACCCGCACGATGCTCGACGCCTGGCGGACGGGCCGCCTACCCCGCCGTAGGTAGCGCGCTAACGCGCTTCGTCACCGCCCGGCACACTCATCGCATCCTGCCATTCCTGCGTCATGAAGATCCGCCAGTACAGGCGCATCAGGAACGGCACGTAGCGTTCGACAAATATACCCAGCAGGGCGATCGGCCCTCCAAGAATAACCTCGTGGCGCCCGGCGACGAGCGCCGCGATAGCACGCTCCGCCACCTCGTCCGGGCTATCGATGTGGAACCCGTAGCGCTGGAGCACCTCGGCGCGCTCGGGCGGCACAAAATCCGTATTGGTCCAGGCCGGAAGCACCAGAGTAACGCGCACGCCGCTGCCGCCCAGTTCCCGGCGCAGCGAATCGGAGAAGCCCGCAACGCCAAACTTGGTAGCAACATAGGTGGAGACCATCGGCACAGCCACTCGGCCAAAACCGGAGGCGACGTTCATAATGTAGCCGCTGTGTTGAGCCAGCATGGTAGGCAGCACCAACTGGGTCAGGCGCATGGTCGCCCACAGATTCAGCCGCACAACCTGCTCCATCCGCGCCGGGTCAAGATCGACCAGGCGCCCGCCCTGCCAGTATCCGGCGTTGTTCACCAGCACGTCGACGCGCCCAAAACGCTCCAGCGTGCGATCAACCACAGACTGAAGCTGTGTTTCATCCGTGAGATCGGCCGGACACACGAGCACGTCGCCGGTATACGGCTCGATCTCGCGCCGGACCGCTTCCAGGCGCGCAGCGCTGCGTGCGGCCAGCACAACCCGCGCGCCGCGCCGCGCGAAGGCAAACGCCAGCGCGCGCCCAATCCCCGTCGACGCGCCGGTGATCAGCACTACCTTGTCCTGCAGGATCAACGTCGAATGTTGAGGCCGTAAGTAGCGCGCCAGCCAGTACAATCCCCCCGCGACCAACCCACCAACAGCGAGGCCTCGGCCCAATCGCATGCTAACTTTCTCCCGTCACAGTCACCTTCCGCGCGATCAGGATCTGATTCACACCCAGGCTCAGGGGAGTGAACGTCGTGCGCGTCATCACCTGAACCAGCGCCGGCAACCCAAACAAGCCGAACTGCACGGCCTTGGGGATCGCCGGCAGGTACGGCACATCCCACAGGCCGTCGCCGAAGTGACGCAGAACCCGGAAATCGTGCTCTTCGACCCAGGCACGCCAGCGCTTCGGCGGATGCACATTGATATGCGTAGGGTCCTTCCCGATCGCGTCGGTCCGTGGGTCCTTAAAGCGCCGCAGGCTGTAGTTCGGGTTAGGAGTGGCGAGCAGCAGCAGCCCGCCCGGCTGCAAAATACGGCTCACCTGACGCATCGTGTCCGGCGGATCGGGCAAGTGCTCGACAAGGTGAAGCGCAACCACTGCGCTGAACTCCCCATCCGCAAACGGCGACAGGTCGGCGGCGCTCATCACGCGGCCCACAGCGCGCGGCGCGTTGCGCCGCAACTGCTCGATGCTGTATTCGGCAATATCGATCCCCACGCATGCAAAATCGTCTTGCAGCAACCCCAGCAGGTGCCCCAGCCCGCAACCCAGCTCCAGCAGTTTGCGATTGTCGCCCGGCGGCGCATAGCGCCGGACCAGCGCCGCGTAATAGCGGCGGGCAAACCAGTACATGCTGAACCGGCCGAGCGGCCGGTCGGCATAGTTATAGCTCCGAAAATACCGCTCGCCGTATTCGTCGAGGGGAACTTCCGGAATCCCCTGCTCACCCTGTCCCGTACCTGGCTCCATCTCGCGCCATCCTATACCGTTCATTCGGCTTACCACTAATACACCCCTGCGCGCAAAACGCTCACCGACAGGCCGGACAACCCGCCGAGCCGCTTGCTCTCGCGCACGAAAAGAGGCAACCATGCGGCTGCCTCCCTACGCCGTTGCCGGGTGCGCTCAGCCGCCGAACGCCAGCGTAATCTCGCGCGCCATGTCCGACAGCAGGTACGGCAGCGCGCCCAGCACCAATGTGCCGACCGCTGCCACCCCGATCGCCCAGGCCAGCGCGGGCGGCGTCGCGGCGTCGCCTTCGCCTTCTTCGAAGTACATCATCCACACCACGCGCAGGTAGTAGTACGCCGAAACGGCGCTGGTCAGCACGCCGACCACTGCCGCCGCAACCAGATCGGCCTGCAGCGCCACCTTGAACACAAACCACTTGCCGACGAAACCGGCCGTCAGCGGAATGCCGGTCAGGCTCAGCATAAACACCGCCATCGCAGCGGCCAGCCACGGGCAGCGCGACGCCAGACCGCGCAGCGCGTCGAGGCTGGTGTTGCTCGCATCGTCCTTCTCCATCGCCGTGATGACCGCAAACGCTCCCGCGTTGGTGAACGCATACGCGATCAGGTAGATCACGACGGCCTGCGCCGCGGTGTCTTCCAGGCCGGCCGTGCCGGCTGCCGCCACCGCGATCAAAATGTATCCGGCGTGCGCGATGGTCGAATACGCCAGCAGCCGCTTGAGATCGCTCTGGACGATGGCGACGACATTGCCGAGCAGCATCGTCAACACAGCGACCAGCCAGATCGTGTCCTGCCAGGCAGCAGGGGCACCGCTCTCCAGCACAAAGGTCGACAGTCCCATCCCAAAGACACGCACCAGCGCCGCGAAACCGCCGATCTTGGCCGCCACGCTCATGTACGCGACCACCGGCGTCGGCGCGCCCTGGTAGACGTCGGGAGTCCACATGTGGAACGGCACCGCCGCCACCTTGAACCCCAGCCCGGCCAGCACCAGTCCGGCACCGATCATCACCAGGAACTTCGCCGCCGAATCCTCCGCGACCACGCCGGCAACCGCATCCCATACTTCGGGCAGGTTGGTTGTCCCGGTCGCCCCGTAGATCAGCGCGATTCCGTAGATCAGAAAGCCCGACGCAAACGCGCCCAGCAGGAAATACTTCATCGCGCTCTCTTCCGAGGCCTCTTGCGGCCGGCGGAACCCGCTGAGGATATACAGCGGAATCGAGAGCAGTTCGAGCGCGATGAACACGATTACCAGGTCGTTAGCCGCGCCCATCAACATCGCGCCGGCGGCGCTGAACATCAGCAGGATATAGTACTCGCCACGCTGTAGCCGGGTACGCTCCAGATAGTCATAGGCGACCATCACACCCAGCAGCGCCGTGATCAGGGCCGCGACGTTGATCGTATCGGTCAGCCGGTCGGCCCGATACATATCCGAGAAAGCCAGCTCGCCGCTGCCGAACTCGACCGCGCCGCTCAGGGACAGCAGCGAGAACACCAGCGACACGCCGATGCCAATCGCCGTGAGCCACGCCGTGATGGATTTGCGCTCGCGCGGGATGAACAGATCAACGACCAGCAGCACGCACGCGCCCAGCGCCAGCAGGGTCACCGGCAGAGTCGCGCCGACGTTCAGATCGCTGAGACTAGGGACTTCGAACATCGCAGGTCACCGCCTATCGTCCAGCCGCGGCTGTGATCGTGTCACCCAGATATTGCACGAGGTCGCGCACCGAGCTGTCCATGTAGTTGAAGAAGAAGCCCGCCTGCAACCCGATCGCGAAAACCATGATGACAATCGGAATCAGCGACCACAGCTCCTGCCAGTTGAGATCGGGCAGCCGCTTGTTTTCCTCTTTGTCCAGCTCGCCCATGTAGACCGTATTGAACATATAGAGCATGTAGACGGCGGCCAGAATGATCCCGACCGCTGCGGCGACCGTGAACCACAGGCTCAACACCTGCGAGCCGGCCGAGCCGAGCAGAATCGTGAACTCGCCCACAAACCCGTTGAGACCCGGCAGCCCCATGCTGGAGAGCACGATCACCAGGCTCAGCCCGCTGAACAGCGGCATGGCGCGCCAGATGCCCCCAAACGCGTTCATCATCTTGGTGTGCCGCCGCTCATACAGCATCCCGACCATCAAAAACAAGCCGCCGGTGCTGATCCCGTGATTGACCATCTGCAGAATGCCGCCCTGGATACCGCTGCTGTTCAGCGCGAAGATCCCCAGCATCACAAAGCCGAGGTGGCTGATGGACGAATAGGCCACCAGCTTCTTGACGTTGTCCTGCCCGTAGCTCACCCACGCGCCGTAGATGATGCCAATGACGGCCAGCAGCGCGATATACGGGGCGAACGTCTCGCTCGCTTCGGGGAACAGCGGCAGATTGAAGCGCACAAAACCGTACGTTCCCATCTTCAGCAGCACACCCGCCAGAATCACCGACCCGGCCGTGGGTGCCTGCACGTGCGCATCGGGCAGCCACGAGTGCAGCGGCCACATCGGGACCTTGATCGCGAACGCGATCGCAAACGCCAGGAAGAGCCAGCGTTCGGTGCTGGGGCTGAAGGACAGCTCGCCGCTGTTCAGCTTGGCGAAGATCTCCGGCAGGCTGAAGGTCCCGGCTTCGTTGCCCAGCCACAGGATCGCCAGCAGCATCAGCAGGCTGCCCGCCATCGTGTACAGGAAGAACTTAATGGCGGCGTAGATACGGTCTTCGCTGCCCCAGATACCGATCAGGAAGTACATCGGGATCAGCGTGACTTCCCAGAAGACGTAGAACAGGAACAGATCCTGCGCTACGAACACGCCGATCATCGCCCATTCCATCAGCAGCATGAAGATGTAATACAGGCGCACGCGGTCCTTGATCGGCTCAAACGACGCGAGGATCGAAATCGGCATGATAAACGTCGTCAGCAGCACCAGCCAGATGCTGATCCCGTCCACTCCCACATAATAGCGGATTGTGAAGCTGTCGCTGGAGATCCAGTCCCACTTCTGCACCATCTGCAGCCCCGCCACCCGGGTATCGAAGTTGTAGAGTAGCAGAAGGGACAGGCCAAATGTGACGAGGGATACTGTCAGCGTGAGCCACTTCATGGTGTGCTCCGACAGCGAGCGCACAAACAGCAGCGGGAGCACGCCCACCAGCGGAAGCATGAACACGACAGTGACCAGCGAGATGTCTTCCATAGGTTCGATCCTTGTCTGTCACATTCCCAGCAATTCGCGGATCACGGGAAGCAGGATAATGAACATCACCAGCAGCGCGCCGAACAGCACGCTCAGGGCATAGGTGCGCACATAGCCCGTCTGGATGGTGCGCAGCCGCGCCGCGGCCGCTCGAATCGCCTCACCGATCGCGTTGAAAGCGCGGTCGATCAGGCCGCGGTCGACTGGCTCAGTAAGGACGCGCGTCGCCCGTTGGAATGTGCCGTAGATGACCTCGTTGTGCACAAAGTCGTGCCAGAACGCCCAGTCCAGGCGATCGGCAAGCCAGTGGGCCGCGTCCCGAAACGGATAGACAATGTACTTGAAGTAGAACTCATCCCAATACAGTTTGGCGTTTGCCAGCGCAAAGGCCCGGCTGGTGCGCGGATCAGCTTCCAGCGGATCGAGGCGCAATGTGCGCAGCACGCGGTCGTTATAAACCAGCCGGCCAGCGTAGATCGCCGCCAGGGCCAGCAGCACAGCAGCAGTAGCCAGCAGGAAATTGAAGCTCCCCGCGTGCGCGTAGACGACACTGTGCTCCAGCCAGCTTGTCAGCTCGTGCACGCCGAACAGCGATCCAAGCACCGGGAAGCCGTCCGGGATGTTCATGAACCCGCCAATCACGCTCAGCACGGCGAGAATCACCAGCGGCACGGTCATTGTTGGGGATGACTCGCTGGCGTGCGCGGCGGCTTCGGTGCGCGGCGCTCCCCAGAAAACCAGCGCCACTTGGCGGGTCATATAGAAGGCTGTGAACACAGCCGCGACAAGCAGAAGCACGAAGCCGACATAGCCGTCCAGGCGGCCCTGCTCTGTCCCAAGCTTGAGCGTATCGAGCAGAATCTCGTCCTTGGACCAGAAGCCGGCAAACGGGATCACGCCCGCCAGCGCCAGCATCCCGATCAGGTAGGTCCAGTACGTCACCGGCATGCGGTGGCGCAGGCCGCCCATATTGCGGATGTCCTGCGGGTCAAACGGTTCGGCGTGATGCTCGTCCCCATGCGCGTGCGCCACGTGATGGTGCCCGTGCTCCACACCGTGAATCACAGACCCGGAGCCGAGGAACAGCAGCGCCTTGAAGAACGCGTGAGTCACCAGATGGAACATCGCCGCGGCATAGGCTCCCACTCCCACCGCGGCCACCATGAAGCCAAGCTGGCTGACCGTGCTGTAGGCCAGCACCTTCTTGATGTCCCACTGCCCCATGGCGATGAACCCGGCCATCAGCGCCGTGGTCGCGCCGATCAGCGTCACGACGAACGAGGTCGTGTCGGACGCGTGAAAGAACACGTTCGAGCGGACCATCATGTACACGCCGGCGGTCACCATCGTCGCCGCGTGAATGAGCGCGCTGACCGGGGTCGGGCCGGCCATGGCGTCGGGCAGCCAGACGAAAAGCGGGATCTGCGCGCTCTTGCCCGTCGCACCGAGCAAGAACAGCAACGTGATCACCGTCAGCGTGGCCTCAAAGCTCATTGAAAACAGGCCAAAATCGACCCGATGGCCACCCTCTTCCAGCCACAGATGCGCCTGGTTGAACACGCCGAGCGGGCCGCTCGGAGCGTGTTCCACTGCTTCGGCTTCCGGCACATCAGGCGCGAAGACCGGAGCAGACTCTTCGGCGCCATGCGCCGCCACATGCAGCGGTTCCTCGTGCGGCCTGTAATAATCGAGCGTGCCAAACGTCCAGAACGTGATCAGCACGCCCAGCACCAGGCCGAAGTCGCCCACCCGGTTCACGATAAACGCCTTACGCGCCGCGTCGCTGTTGCGCCAGCCTTCGCCGCCGGGCTTGTCGAACCAGAAGCCGATTAGCAGGTACGAGCACAGACCCACGCCTTCCCAGCCGACAAACATCATCAGGAAGTTGTTGCCGGAGACAAGGGTGAGCATGAAGACCAGAAACAGGTTCATGTACACGAAGAAGCGCGGGAAGCGCTCGTCTCCGTGCATATAGCCGACGGCGTACAGGTGAATCAGCGTACCAACGCCCGTCACCACCAGCATCATCGTGACGCTGAGCGTGTCGACCCGGAACTGCCAGGGGATCTCGACCCCGGCTGAGGGAATGCGGATCCACCCGTCCAGCAACGGCATGTTAACCACCGCAGCCTCGAAGCCGGTATCGACCAGGGCGATCCACAGCAGCACCGAGACCAGAAACGCACCGGTGCTGGCCCCGACCGCCACAATGCCGACCCCCTTCTCGCCCAGATACTTGCCGGCAAACAGGTTGATCAGCAGTCCGATAGCCGGGATGATCACAATCAGCGGGACAAGATTGTAGAAGTTTTCCATGCGCGCCCCTTAGAGTGGGGTGTGAACCCGACCGGCGCGCGGCGCGAGCGAATCGCCGCGCGGCGCGTCACCCCAGGTTAGTTCTTGAACAAGTGCAGATCGTCGATGTCCGTGCTCTTCTTCGTCCGGAAGATGGCGACTATCAACGCCAGACCGACTGCCACCTCAGCCGCCGCGATGGTCATCACGAAGAAGACCAGCAGTTGCCCATCCAGAGTCCCCCATTGGCGGGCAAACGCCGCGAGCGCCAGATTGGCCGCGTTCAGCATCAACTCAACCGACATGAAGATTAGGATCGCGTTGCGACGCAGCAGCACGCCCAGCGTTCCCAGAATAAAGAGAATCGCGCTCAACAGCACATACAGCTCGGTTGCGACTTCCGGTGGTTCCATCGGGCCTATCCCTCAAGACTGCTGCGGCTGGCAGCTTCGGGCGCAATCGGCGCCTGCAGCTCGGCAGGCGGGTTGGCCAGGCGCCGCACAAACACGCGGCGCGGAGCCAGCATGTCACGGGTGAAAATAATCGTGCCGATCATGGCGACCAACAGCACCACGGCCACCATTTGCATGGGCAGGATATAGCGCGCAAACAGCGTCAGGCCGATGGACGTCGGGCCGCCAAACGAGGGCAAAGCGTTGCTCTCGAGCGACAGAAAGACGTTGTCAAACGAGTTGTCGGGCCGCGCCCGCGTGGTGAAGACCCACAGGTGACCCTGCTCGGGCGTCAGTGTGCGGTCGGAAAACGTCATCAGACGGTCGCGCCGGACGCCGTCCGAGAACACGCTGAGATCGGTGGTGCCGCCGGTGATGAGCACCGGCCGCGACGCCGCGCCATATGGCAGATCGTCGATCAGGATCTCGCTGGCGACCGGATCGGTCCCGCGCACGACGTCGATCCGCTCGACCGAGCGCACGCCGTTCACGACCGTGACGCGGAGCGCATCCGAGCGGTCTGTGCCGCGCAGGTCTTCATCCGCCACCACCAGCAGTGGATCAGCCCGCGTGCCCAGCGCCGTGAACGAGATCGCCTCGCCTCGGTTGAGATCGACTTTCGCCGTCGCCAGCGGCTCCTCAGCCCCCGCCGGATAGAGCGTGATGTCATAGCGGCCGCGCTCCCACGGCGTGAAGGCGCTGGCTTCACCGTACGCCAGGTTCTCGGCGATCAGCGCGCCGTCCAGGTAGACATCCACCGCCTCAAGCTGATCCACCGCGTTGACCGCGCGCACATACGGCTGCTCGATCTGGCGGCTGCTCGCGCCAACCTCACCGCGGATGATCGCCAGGCTGACCGTGACCAGAAAGATCAACGCCAGCGCGATTGCCGCCGGGACCATCCACGGAAAGCGCGGGTTCTGCTCCGGGCGCAGCCGCTCGGCACCCAGGAGCATGATCACAAACAGGAACAGAACCATGATCGCCCCGGCGTATACGGTGATCTGCACCATCGCGAGAAAAGCGCCGCTGAGCATCAGGAAGAAAAAGGCGATGCACGCGAAGTTCAGCACCAGAAACAGCGCGCTGTGCACGGCGTTCTCGCTGATCAGCATCATCACAGCGGTCACGACCGCTATCGCCCCTACAATGATGAAAAGCGTCAATTCCATTGAAGTGCCGTCCTGTCAGTACGACCGGTCAACATCTGGCGTCGGCTGCGTGCAGTGTAGCGCAAGTCGATCGGCACGCCAAGCACTCGCCTCCCAGACAGCGCAACCCTTATAGCGGGTCCTTCATCTCCGGGATCGAGCGCGTGTAGCGCCCCGGCTCGGTCTGCTGCGGCGTGCCGGGCACGCCTGGCGGCGGCGGATCGATCAGCATTTCCTTGGTGTAGATCGAGTCACGCCGGTCGGAAAACGTCAGCCGGTACTCGTGCTCAAGGACAATCGCTTCCGTCGGGCACGCGTCCTCGCAATACCCGCAGAAGATGCAGCGCATCATGTTGATCTCGTATGTCTTGGCATAGCGCTCGCCTGGGCTGTAGCGCTCCTCGTCGGTGTTCTCCGCCGCCTCCACCCAGATCGCGTCCGCCGGGCACGCCGCTGCGCACAGCGCGCAACCGATGCATTTCTCCAGGCCGTTATCATAGCGCTTGAGCGCATGGCGCCCCTTGAAGCGCTCGCGGACGGGCCGCTCCTCTTCCGGATATTGAACGGTGACCTTGTCTTCAAACAGATACTTCAGCGTCGTTGCAAAACCACGTAGCAGGTTCATCAGCCACTCGCCCTATCGATTACACCAGTGATGTCTGCCTTGTCATGCGCCCGAAACATGCTTCTAGCGCAGCGGCTAGCGGCCCCGGGCCTGTTCGGAAAGCGAGACGGTTTCTATGCGGCCCGCGCCAGGCTCCAGCGGCGTTTTGCGCCCCGCCCGGCTGAGCCACCACTGGGCGCCGGCAAAGAAAATCACCAGCGCGATGATCGCGAAGACCGCCGTCAACTCCTTGCCGACCTGCTCCGCCAGGAAGACTGCCACCGCCGTCCAGGCAACAGCCGCCATCGCCAGCGGCAGCATCACCTTCCAGCCCAGCATCATCAGGCGGTCGTAGCGGATGCGCGGCAGCGTTGCCCGGATCCACACCATGCCCGACAGCAGCAGGAAGACTTTGACCGCGAACACCAGCGGCCCCAGCAAGGGGAAGCGATCAACCCAGATGAAATGATAGCCGCCGAGATAAAACGCCGCGCCGATCAGGCTCACCGTGATCATGCCGATGTATTCCGCCAGGTAGAACAGCGCGAACTTCATTCCGCTGTACTCGGTGTGATAGCCCGCGGTTAGCTCCTGCTCGGCTTCAGGCATGTCGAACGGCGCCCGGTTGACTTCCGCCAGCAGCGCGATAAACAGAATCGCCGCCGCCAGCGGGTTTTGGAAGACATACCAGCCCAGGATCGGCGGATTGTTCTGCGCGTTGATGATATCGCCCACGCGCATCGACCCGGCCAGCAGCACCGGCACGACCACCGCCAGCCCCATGCTCAGCTCGTAGCTAATCATCTGCGCCGACGAGCGCAGCCCGCCCAGGACGGCGTATTTGTTGTTGCTCGCCCAGCCGGCCAGCACGATCCCGTAGATCCCAATGCTGGTGATGCCGAGAATCCACAACACGCCGATGTTTGGGTCGGTAAGGCCCTGAGTCATCCGGTACCATTTGCCGTCGAACCAGGGCACGGTGATCGGCGGACCGAAGGGAATAACCGCCACCACCAGAATGGTTGGCACCATCTTGATCAACGGCGCGAGCCAGAAGATCACGCGCTCGGCGTTGCGCGGGGTGACGTCTTCCTTGAAGATCAGCTTGATGCCGTCGGCCACCGGCTGGAGTAGTCCGGCCGGACCCGCCCGATTCGGACCGATACGCGCCTGGAACCATGCAATCAGCCGCCGCTCCCACAGGGTCATATAGGCAAACCCGGTCAGCAGCACGATAAACAGCAGCAAGCTGGTGCCGATCGCGTGGAGTGTGGTGCACGTTGTGTTCGCAGTGCACTCGATGATGGTGCTGGATTCACCTGGTCCAAACATCGCCGGACTACTCCCCGATTTTCCGCACGGTACAGGCGGCCGGTGTGGTTGGCGCCGGCGTGCTCGACAGCCGCACGGGCAGCAGAGCATACCCGGCGGGCGCGCGCCCATCCACCCGAGCCGTCGCCGTGATTTGATACCCGTCTCCTTCAACCGCGACGCGATCCCCATCGGCGATCCCCAGCCGCTCGGCATCAGCCTGATTCAGCTCGACAGATGGTGGGGGTACGCGGTGGTGCATCAAGCGGCTCGGTTCGAACAGCACATCGCGGTCGTACAGCACCCGCACCGGGATCAGGGACAGGTCGGCGTCGGTGCTGGCCGGCGCATCCACCGTTACCGGGCGCACCTCAAGTTGGGCCGATCCATCTTCAGCCACAGGCGGGATCGCAAGCCCCAACCCGGACAGGTTGAAGTAGGCCGTCCCGCCATAGTAGAGGTCGTCGCCGCCCACCAGCGGGAACTGCCGCTCGACCTGCGCCAGGCGCGGATAGCTGGCCTGGGCATAGGCCGGCACGTGCGCTGTGATGTCCTTCATGACCGCCCCGGCCGAGATGCGCGCCTTCGGACCGTTCAGGCGTTCGCCAATGGCCGCGAAGATCTTCCAGTCCGGCAGTGAGTCACCGATGATTCCCTGGACGGTGTAGAAACGCTGCACGCGCCGCATCCCGTTTGTAAACGTCCCCTCACGCTCGGCGAAGCTCTGGCGCGGCAGAACCAGATCGGCTGCTTCGGACGTGGGCGTCATGAAAAGCGACGTCGCAACAACAAACTCGGCCCCGGTGATGGCCCGTGCTGCGCGGGCATCTTCGGCCACCGGGTTCGCCGCACCGATGATCCACATCCGGGGCGGCGTGTCCAGGAGCGCCTGTGTCGCTTCTGCCGAGTAACCGAGATCGTAGGCGCCCTGCATATTCGCGCCCGGCCACACCGCGACCAGGCCGCTGTTCGCCCGTCCGGCACGCCCGGTCAGGATCAGGAGATTGGCCGCAGCCTGCATCAGCTCGCGGTGCTGCGCCACCGACAGCCCCTCGCCCCCGGCGAAGATGATCAGGTTCTCGGCGCTCAGCAGCATGCGGCCCGCGTCCCCAAAGGCCGGCTTAACCCCCTTCAGCGCCGCCCGAAGCTGCGACAGCCCGGCGACGCGCGATTCCGAGAGCTTGCCCGTCAGGCTCTTGTCTTTCAGCGCCTGGGCCGCGAAGCCGTTGAGCACGCTGACCGCTTCGCCGTAGCGATATCTCACAACGGCGCGGGCATAGCGATCCAGCTTGGTCGGGCGGGCGTTCGCAACAACAACCGCTGCACCTCGATCCGCCGCCTGCTTGACCTGCAGCCACCAGATCGGGGCTTCTTCTTCGAAATCGGACGCGATGACCAGGATCGCCGTCTCCGGGCCGACTGCCCGCAGCATCGTCCCGCTGCCAACTCCGACCTGAGCAACCAGGTCGCCGCCGGTCATCGCCGCCGGCCAGACGCCTAGCTTCGGCTCGGAAGCAACCAGGCCGGCCAGTTTGCGCAGCTCCCACAGGTCCTCATTCGACAGCGACGGACCGGCCAGCACGCCGAGCGAATCCCCATACTGCCTGAGTTTCGCCGCAACCAGATCATAGGCTGCCGGCCAGTCGATCGGCACCCAGGCGCCGTTCTGCTTCAACATCGGCTGTTCCAGCCGGCCCTCGGCACGCGTGTGATGGTGCCCGAAGCGGCCCTTGTCGCAGATCCAGATCTCGTTGACCCACTCGTTCTGGCGCGGCATGATGCGCTTGATGATCTTCTTGCCGCCTGCGTCGCGGTCCAGCCGCGTGCCTGCGCTCAGGTTGCAACCAACCGGGCAGTGCGGGCAGATGGTAGCTTCCTCTTGCAGCTCCCACGGGCGCGCGCCAAAGCGGAAATCGGCCGTTGTCAGCGCCCCCACAGGGCAGATGTCGGTCGTGTTGCCGCTGAATTTGGTGTCGAAGGGCGGATCGCTGATCGTCACGATCTGCAGCCGGCGACCGCGCTCGTGGAACGCCAGCACGTCGTCGCCGACGATCTCGTCGCAGAAACGCGTGCAGCGCGCGCACTGAATGCAGCGCTCGCGGTCCAGATAGATCAATTCGCCGAGCGGGACGTGTTTGTCCAGCCGGATCTTGTCATCGATCAGGAAGCGCGACTCGCCAGGGCCGTAGCCCATGGTCAAGTTCTGGAGCGGGCATTCGCCGCCCTTGTCGCACACCGGGCAGTCCAGCGGGTGGCTGGTCAGCAGAAACTCCAGGATGCTGTTGCGCCCCTGAACGACTGCCTCGGTCGTCGTGCGGACCGCCAGCCCGTCGGTCACAACCTGGGTACACGCCGTCTGCAGGCGCGGGAACCAGCGGAAGACCGGCTCGCCGTGCTCGTCGCGTTCGACCTCGCCGGTTTCGCGGTTGACCGACAGCGATCCCAGCTCAACTAGGCACATGCGGCACATGCCGACCGGTTTGAGCTTGGGATGATAACAAAACACAGGGATGTCGATGTCGTGCATCTTGGCCGCATCGACCAGATTCGTACCCTTTGCTACCTGATAGGCCTGACCATCGATATAGAACGTTACAGTTTCGGTCATGTTGCTCCTCAGCAGATCAGAGCCTCAAAGATTGTTCCGGTTCGCGCTGGCGTGCGCCCGAGGAGCCGCACGCGGCAAGTCCCGCTTCGGCACGGTCACGATAGGCCTGGTCGAGATATCCCCACGCGCTGCTTGCCCAACGGCGCTCGGCCAGCTCCCGCGCTTTCAGGAAGTCGGCAGCGGCGCGCCCGGTGTCACCGACGCTCAGCCATATCTCGCCGCGCAAAATGTAGTTGACCGGCTCGTCAGGCGCCCGCGAGATCGTCTCGCTTAGCAACAGAGCGCCGTCGGGCATATCCGCGTCTGCCACCAAGTCGATCACCGCACACCCCCCTGCCCAACGGCTTCGGGCAGCTCGCCAGCTTCGCCAAGCGTATAGTCGTGCATCTGTTCGGCAGCCTGCCGGGCTTCGCGCGTGGCTTCAGCGTGGCGCACGTATTCTTCGTATTCCGCATAGAAGTGCTGGACGGTCGACAGCACCGGGTTTGCGGCGAACTCGCCCAGCGCGCACAGCGTCACGCCGCCCTGCATATTGCGCGGGATGCTCTTGAGCAGCTCCAGATCGCGCATCGTGCCCTCGCCGCGCAGCAGCCGCCGGTAAATGCGCTCCAGCCAATAGGTTCCCTCGCGGCAGGGCGTGCACTTGCCGCAGCTTTCGTGCTTGAAAAAGTGCGTCATCTTGGCCGCCGCCCAGACCATATCGGTATCTTCGTCCATCAAAATGAAGGACGCCGATCCCAGCGTGCTGCCCAGAGCCGCAACACTCTCATACGTCAGCGGCGCATCAAGCACTTCGCCTGTCGCGGGTAGCACCGGCCCGCTGGCTCCGGACGGCAAAATGGCCTTCAGCTTCTTGCCATTGGGAATTCCCCCACCGTGCTCGAAGATCAGCTCGCGGAAGGTGATCCCGAACGGCAGTTCGTAATTGCCCGGGCGGGCGACGTGCCCGCTGAGGCAGAAGATCTTGACGCCGGAGCTTTCGGGCGTGCCGATAGCCTTGTACGCTGCCGCGCCGTTCAGGATGATCCAGGGCACGTTGGCGAGCGTCTCGACATTGTTGACGACGGTCGGCGCATAATACAGGCCGCCGCCAGGCTGCGCCGGGAACGGGGGCCGGACGCGCGGCTGGCCGAGCAAACCCTGCAGACTGTTGAGTAGCGCGCTTTCCTCGCCGCAGATATACGCTCCCGCGCCGAGATGCACATACACCGGGCAGTTCCACCCGCTGCCCAAAACGTCATCGCCGACCAGATTCGCCTGGCGCGCCGCCTCGATTTCCTCTTCGAGCGCGTGCGCCAGATCCCAGAACTCGCCGCGGCAGTAGATGTAGACGGCGGTTGCCTGGATGGCGTAGGCGGCGATCATGGCGCCTTCGATCAACTGGTGCGGATTCTTTTCGAGGATCTGCCGGTCCTTGAACGTCCCCGGCTCGCTCTCGTCCGCGTTAACCACCACGTACTTGATCGGGGCGTCCTTAGGAATGAAGCTCCATTTGCGGCCGGTCGGGAACCCCGCCCCGCCTCGCCCGCGCAGATTTGACTCTAGGACGATCTGGATCACTTCTTCAGGCGTGTGCTCGCGAACAGCCTTCTTCAGCCCTTCATAGCCCCCGTTCGCCACATAGACGTCGAAATTCCGGATGTCCGGGATGTCAAGGTCTCGCAGCAAAATGTGTTCCATGTTCTTGTCCCATCTTTTGCTACCGCGCCTGCCGCCGGTTACACCCCAGCATCATCGCGTTTGGTAAAGTACCGGATGTCGGGATGCGCACTGTAGCCAGCCGCTGCAAAGAATGCCAAACTGGCCTCGTTCCACCCTTCGACCAGGGCGGCAAATATCTGAAGTCCTTCGTCGCGCAGCACGCGCTCCGCCTCAGCAATCAGCAGGCGCGCGACGCCCCGCCGGCGGAAATCGGGATGGACGGCCAGGCGATTGATCCAGCCTTTGCGGCTGTCATGTGTCACGAGCACCACGCCGACGAGTTGCTCCCCGGCGCGCACGCCGATCGCCTGCTGCAGGCCGCTCGCCATCTGTGTGGCGAACTGTGCGCGGCTGTCGCGTCCCGTAGGCTTGTACGGCAGACCGGCAGCCTGCCACAGCGCGACGATGGCGTCATAATCCTCGGCGCCCAGGTGAACCACCTGGAAACCGGCTTCCATTACTCCCCCTGAGCCGCAGCGGCTTCCTGCCTGAGCTGCTCCACCAGCGCCTTGACCTTATCCAGGTCCAGGTTCTCGTGATAGTGGAAATTGCACTGCATCATCGGCGCGCGATCGCAGGCTGCCAGACACATCACCTGTTCGACGGTAAAGAGGCCGTCCTCGGTCGTGCCGCCATCCTCGACGCCGAGATACTCGCACAGCGCCTGATAGAAGTCGTCTGCTCCCCGCAGGGCACACGGCAGGTCGGTACAGACCTGGAACCAGTACTTGCCCTTCGGTTTTTCCGAGTACATGGTGTAAAAGCCGGCGATGGAGTGCGCCTGCGTCGGGTCGACATCCACCAGCGCGGCCACTTCCTCAAGCGCATCTCCGCTGAGCCAGCCGTACTCTTCCTGGGCCAGATACAGCAGATCCATGATGGCAGAGCGCTTGTCCGGATATTTCGAGAAGATCTTTTCGATACGGTCGGCGTACTTTTCGGCCAGCACAGCCCTACTCCCGATTCAGCCTGTTTGCAGTCCAGACGCGGTTAGCGGTCGCAGTCGCCCAGCACGATGTCGATGCTGCCGATGATCCCCACCACGTCCGCGATCAGATGCCCCTTGGTCAAGTGTGGCAGAACGCTCAGATGCATGAAGCTCGGCGTGCGGAAGTGCACGCGCCAGGGCCGCGGCCCGCCATCGCTGACCAGATAGCAGCCCAGCTCGCCTCGCGGGCTTTCCACCCGCACGTAGACCTCGCCCTTCGGCGGACGGAAGCCTTCCGTCCACAGCTTGAAGTGGTGGATGACGGCTTCCATGCTGTGACCCAGCACGGAGCGCGGCGGCGGGACATACTTCCGGTTGTTCGACCGGAACGGCCCATCCGGCAGGCGGTCGATAGCCTGTTGAATGATGCGGACGCTCTGCCGCATTTCTTCGATCCGCACCATATAGCGGTCATACACATCGCCGTGCTGACCGAGCGGGACATCAAACTCGAAGTCCTCGTAGCTGCTGTACGGGATCGCTTTGCGGATGTCCCAGTTGACGCCCGATCCGCGCAGGGTCGGGCCGCTGCAGCCGTATCGGATCGCATCCTCGGCGGAGATGAATCCGATGCCTTGCGTGCGGTCCCGCCACAACGGGTTCTCGGTCAGGATACGCTCGTACTCGTCGATGCGGGCAGGGAAGTACGACAGGAAGTCGCGAACGGCCGGCTCGAACTCAGGTACAGTATCGCGCCAGACGCCGCCGGGGCGAATGTAGGTCGTCATCATCCGCTGACCGGAAAGCATCTCGAAAATATCGAGGATGCGCTCGCGCTCGCGGAAGCAGTAGAGCATCATGCTCAGCGCGCCCAGGTCGAGCGCGTGTGTACCCAGCCAGACGAGGTGGCTGTTGATGCGCTGCAATTCGGCCAGCAGCACACGCAGGTACTGGGCACGCGGGGGAACGTCCAGGTCGAACAGCTTCTCCATCGCGAGACAGAACACCAGATTGTTCCCCATATTATTGAGGTAATCGGTGCGGTCCGTCATCGTGATGGCCTGCTCGTACCGCTTGGCTTCCATGTTCTTCTCAATGCCGGTGTGCAGGTAGCCGATGTCCGGCGCGCAGCTCACGATCTCTTCGCCATCCAGCTCAAGCAGCAACCGCAGCACACCGTGCGTGCTCGGATGCTGCGGGCCCATGTTCAGGACCATGGTCTCGCCACGGAGTGCCCGCTCGGTGACCAGCCCCTTGATTTGCTCGAGATCGCCCTGCCACTGGCTGTCTTCTAACCTGGTCATTGTGCCTCGCTCCACTCCCGTGACCTATTCCTTGGCGTAGGGCTTGTGTTTGTTCACTTCGTCGAAGTTGAACGAGAACTGCACGGTCTCGTAGCCGAGCGGGTAGTCCTTGCGCAGCGGATGGCCTTCCCAGTCGTCCGGCATCAGAATTCGGCGCAGATCGGGATGGTTGTTGAAGTGAATCCCGAACATGTCGTATGCTTCGCGCTCAAACCAGTTGGCGGAAGGGTACACACCGGTGACGCTGTCGACGACCGGCTCATCGCCGGCGAGGTATACCTTCAGCTCAAGAGACATATTGTGGCGCATGGAGTAGAGGTGGTACACCAGCGCGAAACGCGGTTCGTCGGGATAGTAATCGATCGCCGTCACACCGGAACACATATCAAAGTGCAGTCCGTCTGTGTCGCGGCAGTAGCGGCAGACCTCAACAATGTGGGCCGGGTTGACGACCACCGTGATGTCGCCGCGAAACTCATACGCGCGCTCGAAAGCATCGGGCAATGCCGTCTCTATCGATTTGACTGCATCGAGTATCGTCATCAGGTTTCCACCGGATCACTCTCTTAACCGTCTAGGGCAACGCGGGCGCGGCGCACCAGCAACTCAGGCCCAGTCGGTAATCCGCTCGTGCTTGACACGCTCGTGGAGCGTCAGGATACCGTGAATCAACTGCTCCGGCCGAGGGGGACAGCCAGCGACATACACATCAACAGGGACGATTTCATCCACGCCCTGCACGATCGCGTAGTTGTTGAAGATGCCGCCACACGAGGCGCAGTCGCCCATGCTCAGCACCCATTTCGGTTCAGGCATCTGATCGTATAGCTGGCGCAGAACCGGAGCCATTTTGCGAGAGACCCGGCCAGCCACAATCATCAGATCGCTCTGGCGAGGGCTGGGCCGCATCAATTCCATCCCGAAGCGGGACATATCATAGTTCGACGCCTGGGCGCTCATCATCTCGATAGCGCAGCATGCCAGGCCGAAAAGCATCGGCCACATAGCGCGCGTCCGCGCCCAGTTGACCGCATCTTCGAGCCGAAGGGTAACAACCCCCATGTCTCCAAGCTTCTGTGTTACTCCCATTCAAGGCCTCCGACCTTCCACTCGTATATGAAACCGACGGTCAGGACAAAGAAGAAGACCCCCATGGTGACCAGGCCATACGAGCCGAGGTCTCGAAAGACGACCGCCCACGGCAAGAAAAAGATTACTTCGATGTCGAACAGAATGAAAAGGACCGCAACCCGATAGAATTTGACAGGAATGCGGCGGATTGCGGGTCCAAAGGGTTCCATACCGCTCTCGTATGGAGCCAGTTTGCGTGCTGTGGGCCGGAATGGTCCGAATATGCGCGAGATGAATAAAATCAGGATTCCCATGCCTACCGAAATGACGAGCAAAGCGGCGATGGGGGCGTATTCGGATAGCACTGGTGAAACCTCCACCCTACGAGGCTGGTTAGGGAGTAATTGTTCTAAATAGAACAAGCTTGTATGAGGTTAGCATAAAGCCGGAGAGGTGTCAAAATTCTTTTGGGACCAAAATAACAGAAACGGGCAGAGTATGGATGCTGGCCTTGTGCCAGAAGGGGCTACGAAAGCAACAGCGCGGTGGGGGGTTGGCGACGACCTACTCTCCCAGGGGGCTACCCCCC
>DYGX01000048.1 GCA_020724465.1 Thermoflexus sp. | reverse complement strand
TCAGCGGTTTGTTCAGGTGGTGGCTCATGTGCTCTAAAGTGCATAACAGCCTCTAAGGCGCGATAACCGCCGACTGTAAACAGAAATTTACCAGCCTTTCACGTCGCTTTTCCTTCTCGCTGCTAAAATCTTTACGATGTGGTTTTTGCCACGTGTGCCGGTGGCACCAGAAAGGCGCCTCATGGATCAGATCACGATCTTTGGAGACATTCACGCGAACCTGCCCGCCCTGGAAGCCGTTTTGCAAGACATAGACGGGCGGGGCTTGACGAACCTCTATTGCCTGGGCGACCTGGTCGGTTATGGCACGTTTCCGAACGAAGTGGTCGAGGTTATCCGCGCCCGCCAGATCCCGACGCTGATGGGCAACTACGATCAGGGTGTGGGCAACAACAGTGACGACTGCGGCTGTGCCTACAGGACACCGGAAGCGCGAGCGCTGGGCGATCGCTCGATAGCCTGGACCAACGCGCACACCTCCGCGGAAAACAAGGCGTTTCTGCGCGCGCTCCCCGCCCAGATCCCGCTCCAGCTTGGCGGACTGCGTGTGGTGCTGGTGCACGGCAGCCCACGCAAGGTCAACGAGTATCTCTACGCAGACCGGCCGGACAGCAGCTTCGAGCGCCTGCTCGATCTGGTGGATGCGGACGTCATGGTCTGCGGGCACACGCATCTGCCCTATCACAAGGTGCTCCCCAGCGGGCGGCATGTGATCAACGCGGGCAGCGTCGGCAAGCCCAAAGATCACGACCCGCGCGCGGGGTACGTGGTTCTGCGCGTGGCAGACGATCAACTCACAGTCGAGTTTAACCGCGTGGACTACGACATTGAGCGCGCCGCCCGCGCGATTGAAGCAACCGAGATGCCGGACGAGTTCGCGGCGATGCTGCGCAGCGGCACCGGCTGAGGGGGTCGCAACGCGGGCATCTCGCTGCCCGGCGGCGAATGAGAGCAGGCGCCCTACCCTCATCAGGCGGGGCGCCTTATACTAATTCAACGGAACAGTCTCCGAGTACCGCAGCGCCGCCGACGAAATGCCCGCTTGGCGCGGCGGAGCCAGCCTATTCACACGCCGAAATCGACAGGCCAAGCGCGGCGGCGACAAACGCCCCCAACGACTGCATCGTATCGTCAGGAAGCACACCCGCCTCGTACAGCGCGCGCGCCAGATTGCGCAGCCCCAGACGCGGCGTTGGCTGCTGGCTGGCATGTTCGCCCATAACCCCAGACTGGGCGAAGACTTTCGTCGCCTGTCCCCAGCAGGCATGGGAGTTCGGGCCGCCTTGCGCGGCAGCAACGTTCCACGAAACGGCAAGCAAGATAAGCACGAGGGTGATGGCGATGAACTTGCGCACGTTCGTTATCTCCTTTACTGCGTCTTGGTGTGGAAGAGCTTGCGGCGCCCCTGGGTGCAATGCGCGAGCCGGGGTCTCGCACCGACCGATCCCGCGGCCAATTGCAGGCGCACGCCCCCAGTATAGACCAGCTTTATATTAGTAACATACTATCAATATAGATATTGATCTGAAATATGTACAATTCTGGCTTTGATCGCATGGTTACGGCGCCCGTGCCGTGCGCCGGATCGATCGCAGCCCGGACCGCTGCAGGTGTGGCGCGCAATCCGGGCCGCGGGCTGGGGCCGGCACTGGGCAGACTATGCCTCGGGCGGCATTCCGCCCCCATCTGATGCGGCATTGACGGTATGCGCGCGCAGCGGTTCCAGCAGCGAGGTGAACTCCATCGGGATGACGAACTTGGTCGCCTCGCTGCTCCCCAGTTGCTTGATGGCGGACAGATATTCCAGGCTCATCGTGTTGCTGTCCAGCCGGCGGGCGACTTCGTGGATCTTCTCCAACCCTGCCGCGAACCCTTCCGCCCGCAGAATCAGCGCCTGGCGCTGGCCTTCGGCCTCGAGAATCTCGGCTTCGCGCTGCCCTTCCGCCTGCAAAATCCGCGCCCCGCGCTCGCCTTCGGCCACCTTGATCGCCGCTTCGCGCCGCCCATCGGCTTCCGTCACCGTCGCGCGGCGGTGGCGTTCGGCGGACATCTGGCGGCTCATCGCTTCCTGGATCTCGCGCGGGGGGATGATCTCGCGGATCTCGACGGCGGTTACTTTGATCCCCCAGCGGTTGGTGATCTCGTCCAGCTTATCCTGCAGCGATTCGTTCAGCTGGTCGCGCCGCGCCAGCACGTCGTCGAGGATCATGTCGCCCACCAGCGCGCGTAAGGTTGTGGTCGCGATTCCACGGGCGGCCCCGCGGAAATCCTCAACTTCCAGCACGCTAGACAGCGCGTCGATGACCTTCATATAGACCAGGAAGTCAATCGAGAGTGGCGCGTTGTCTTTGGTGATTGTGGTCTGCGGCTCGACATCGAAGAAGATCTCACGCAGGTCAACGCGCTCGCTCGAGTCAATGAACGGGATGAGAAGCACCAGCCCCGGACCGCGCGCACCCAGCGCCCGCCCCAAGCGAAAGACGACCAGCCGCTCGTACTCGCGCACAATGCGAATCGATAGCCGGGCCAGGATCAGCAACAGGGCAAGAAGTGCTAGCAGAACGATTAAGGTTCCGGGTTCCATCTCTAAGTCTCCTTTGTTGGCTCAATCAGCAGGTGCGTCGGGGTCAGGCAGATCGCTGCTATTCACCGGCTCAACGATCAGAATCAAACCGTCGATCGCAACAATCCGGACATCCTGCCCGGCCGGAACGAATTCGCCAGAGCGTGTGACCGCCGTCCACGGCTGCCCCTGGAACCAGACCCGACCGCGCGGCTGCAAATCCTGGCGCACGCGTGCGATCTGGCCGATATAGTGCTCGGTGCCGGTCCGGACCGGCTCGCCCCGCGCGCGCACCACCTGGCGGATCACGATCAACAGAAACCCGGCCATGCCGGCTGTCATGCCGACGATCAAGGCCGGGGCAACATGCAGGTCCGGCAAAGTGGGCGAGCTGGGGCGCAGTGGCCGGAACAGGATCAGCCCGCCAAGCAGAAACGCCACCACCGCGGCGGCGCCCAAAAAGCCGGTTCCTTCTGTGTTCAGTTCCGCAATAAACAGGACAACCGCCAGGATAATGAAGGCAACGCCGGCCCAGTTGGTTGGCAGGTTGCCCAACGAAAAGAAGGCGAGCAGCAGCGCGAACGCCCCGATCGTGCCGGGAATCAGCGTCCCGGGGCTGTACAGTTCGGCGATGATCCCCAGGCTGCCCACCGTGAGCAGGATAAACGCGATGTTGGGGTCGGCCAGCACATGCAGCACCTGATCGGCGATGTTCATCGAGGCGCGGTGGCGCGGCGCGCCTGCCAGCGCCAGAGTCACTTCGCCCGCGGATGTCTCGACCGTCCAGCCGTCAATATGCTCCAGCAGATCGTCCAGATTACGCGCGACCAGATCGATAACGTTCAGTTCAAGCGCTTCCCGCTCGCTGACCGAGACGCTTTCGCGCACCGCCTGCTCTGCCCACTCGGCATTCCGGCCACGCGCGGTTGCCAGGGCGCGAATCGTCGCTGCGGCATCGTTGACGGCTTTCGTCGCAGAGACATCGTCCACCTCACCGCCTAGCCCCACCGGGTGCGCGGCGCCGGTATTAGTGCTCGGAGCCATCGCCGCGATATGGCCGGACATCAGCACAAACAGCCCGGCAGAGGCTGCACGCGCCCCTGGCGGCGAGACGTAGACCGCCACCGGCACAGGCGACGCCAGAATGCCCTGGGTGATCTCGCGCGTCGAGTCAGACAGGCCGCCGGGTGTATCGAGTTCCAGCACCACTAGAGCGTGTTATGCACTTTTGAAATGGACGATGCTAAACTGGGGGTATGAGCG
>DYGX01000027.1 GCA_020724465.1 Thermoflexus sp. | reverse complement strand
CTCATACCCCCAGTTTAGCATCGTCCGTTTCAAAAGTGCATAACACGCTCTAGCGATCGCTGTCGTAGGCGGGCAGCATGACGGTGAACGTGCTGCCTTTGCCCGGCTCGCTGTCCACCCAGATGCGTCCCTGGTGCTGCTCGACGATGCTCTTGACGATCGACAGGCCCAGCCCGGTGCCCCGGTAATGATCGATCGCCTGGTCCGTCCGGTAAAACTTGTCGAAGATGTAAGGCTGGTCCTTTTGGGGGATGCCGATCCCCGTGTCGGCGACGCGCAGGACCAGGAAATCCCCGTTGGCTTCCAGCGTGACGCGCACCCGCCCGCCATCCGGCGTGTACTTGATGGCGTTCTCCAGCAGATTGCTCACAAGCTGGCGCAGGCGCAGCGGGTGCCCCAGGACCGGCGGCAGGGCGGCAGGAAGCTCGACTTCCATTGTGTGCTGCTTGGCTTCCCACTCATGCTGCCGTTCCTCGACTGCGCTTTCCACAATCGGCGGCAGGACGACGACCTCGCGGTCCTGGTCGAAGCCGGCCTCGATCTTGCCCAGCTCAAGCAGATCGGTGATCAGCGTCGTGATCGACTGAACGCTGTTGACGATGCGCCGCGCGAAATCTTCCTGGCTGCTGTTCAGCGAACCGGCGCGGCGCAACAGTTCGAGATAGCCGAGGATGGCCGTCAGCGGCGAGCGTAGATCGTGCGACACGGTCGTCACAAACTCGCTCTTGATGCGGTCCAGCTCCTTGAGGTGCGTGATATCTTGCATCACGGCGATCTTGCCGACGCCGTCCACAAAGGTGAGGTGAGCGTTGAGCGTGCGCGCCCCATCATCAACGACCAGCTCCGTTGTGCGCAGGCGCCCGGCGCGAGCTTCTTTCAAAAACAGCTCGCGCAGGCCCTCGTGATCGGTCACTGCCTGCAACGGCTGCCCGATCACGGCCTCGCCCGCCAGCCCAAAGGTCCGGCACGCCGCCGGGTTGCAGAGCAACACATGCCCTTGCAGGTCGACCAGGATGATGGCGTCTTCCGTGTCGCGCAGCACCGTGTCGAGCGTGTCGCGCTCGTGAACCGTCGCCTCATGCAGGCGCGCGTTGGTGATCGCGATCGCGGCGAAGTCGGCCAGCACGCCCAGCAGTTGCAGCATGGCCGGCTCGAAACCGGTGCTGGCCGTCTGGTTGGCAACGCCCAGCACGCCAATCGGGCGGTTGTGGAATAGCAGCGGGACATACGCCAGATCGCGGAAGAAAAAATCGGTGTCGATCTCGCGGGCATGCACATCGGTCAGCACGAGCGGCGTCCCCCGGCGCATCACCTCGCCCGCCGCGCTATCCGAAACCAGGATCCGGCGCGCGTTGCCAGTCTCAAGCTGAGGCTCGGTGGCCGCGCACAAAACCAGCCCGCCCGTCGCCTCGTCCGCCAGCAGCAGGATTCCGCTCTCCGCCCGCGTGATGGCCGTCGCCGCCTGGACGACGTGATCGAGCACGGGCTGCAGATCCAGCGTGGATGTGACGCGCTGCCCAAACTGGACCAGCGTGTCGAGGTCGCGCAGGCGCTGTTCAAGCTGGCGGTTGGCGGCCAGAAGCTGCGCGGGAATGTGCTCGGTGATCTGGCGCGTCCAGTGCTCGCGCAGCACCCGCGCCACCGCCGCCAGCAAGTCGTCGGGATCGAACGGCTTGATCAGATAGTCGTTAACGCCCAGGCGCAGTGCCTCGACGGCCAGCGCCTCGGAGCCTTCCGCTGTGATGAGGATGAAGGGCAGCGCGATCCTGGCTTCGCGTAGTGCGGCGAGCATCTCCAGGCCGGTCATGCCGGTCATCAGATAGTCCGCGATCACCAGGTCCGGGCGCAGGTCGCGCGCGAGCGTAAACCCCTCTTCGCCATTGGCAGCGGTCAGCACATCGTACCCAGCCGACGCCAGGACAGACTCGGCCAGAAAGCGCCGGACTTCGATCGCATCCTCGACAAGCAGTATTCGTTCACCTGCCACCGATTCGTCTTCTCTCAGTTATCATTCAACCCGGCAGCCGGACAGGCTCCGCATGCCGCACCGGACGGATGTGGCTGCCTGGCTGCCCGATTGCCTTCAACGCCGGGGAGGGCCGTGACTGCCGGAGAGTATACGATGATCGAGCGGAAAGCACATCGTGCCCGCGTTCTCTACTCCGCAGCCAGCGCGCGGCTGGCCTGGATTGCGTCGCGCAGCGCGTCCAGGCTGGAGAACGGCCCGGCACTGCTCTCCAGCACGCCGACGAACAGCCGCAGCAAGCGGCCTCCGGACGTAGTCTGCGCCTGTTCGCGATCTTTCAGCGGGTAGAAAAACGCGATCGACTGCTGCAAACGCGCTTCCAGCCGCGCCCGCAGCGCCCCGGCGTGCGCCGGCTCGGTCAGGATCACAAATGCGTGCGGGCTGAGATGCCCGGCAAAGTCCGTTTCGCGGCCCGCTTCGCGCAGCGTATTGTTGATCATAAGGGCGACGGCACGCAAGGCATCGTCGGCGGCCACAAACCCGTACCGCTCGCGGAAGACGTCCAGCCCGTCTACGGCAACCTGAAGCACGCTCCAGACTGAGTCGCCATCCAGCAGCGCGGCAAGGCGCTCGTCAACGGCCCGGCCTTCCGGCAAATGCGTCACCCCGTTGACCTGAGTCGCGTGCGCGGCGCGCCGCAGGACGTTGCGCACGCGCAGCCGCAGCTCCTGGATGTCAAACGGCTTGGTGATGTAGTCCACCACCCCCAGCTCCAACCCGGCCAGCTTGTCGACGCGATCGCGCTTTTCGGTGAGGAAGATCACCGGCACATCCTGCGTGCGGCGCTGGGCGCGCAGCCGGCGGCAGACGTCGTATCCGTCGATGTCGGGCAGGCGAATGTCGAGGATGGCGAGGTCCGGCGGGGCGGCCTGCGACAGGCGCACGGCCTCTTCGCCCCAGGTGGCGCTGGTCACCTCGTAGCCCTGAACGCGAAAGAACGCGTGCAGCATCTCCGCCAGGTCCGGATCATCTTCAACAATCAGAAGGTGGGGTTTTTCGCTCAACTCCGGCCCCTTCGCGTGCGCGGCCCCCGGCAGCAAACGCGCCCGGCTCTCCGACGGCATGCCCGGCGCGCAGGTGGTGCCCGGCGGCCCAAAGACCGGACAGCCGTCCGGCCGGACGGTGGCGAGTGCCGCGCTAGACGAGCTTCTCAAGCTCTTTGACGGCGCGGCTCATGTCCAGGAAGATCAGCCCCAGCTTGGCCTGCTGGCGAGCCAGGACAGTCAGCACCGCCTCTTCGCCCACCGCGCTGAGGATCACAAAACCGCGCTCCCCCTTGACGTAGACCTGCTCCAGCGTGCCGCGTCCCAGTTCGGTCGCGATGCGCTCGCCCAGCGAGAGCATCGCCGCCGACATGGCCGAGACGCGATCTTCTTCGATGTTCGAGGGCAGCGACGAAGCGATGCTCAGCCCGTCGACGCTGACAATCGCCGCGGCTTCGACATCGGGCGAGCTGATCTGCAGGTCGCGCAGGCGTTCCACAAGCTGTTCGTTACGAGATTTTGCCACCGTGCATCTCCTGACAGTGTGGGAACCGATCTCACGGCGCCGATCCGGACGAGCAGAGGACCACCGGGGCAAATAACGATTCCATAAGATAGCGTTAATTTACCCTTGTCGACGGTACTGTAGCACAGCGCCGATCCCTTGTCAAGCAGGCCAAAAGTCGGGGGCGCGCCCCGCTCCCGGCCGGCGCGCCGGGCTATTGACAGCCTCTAGCCGCTCATTATAATTCTTAGCGCATCATGGGCAACGTGGCCCGGAGCCAGGCCCGATGCACCTCGCGCTGGCAGCGCACCCGCTCCCGCGCGCCTCGACGAACGATCACGGGGGAACACCGGATTTGAAAGAAACGCTGCGCATTGCCTGGGAACGCTGGAAGATCATCGGCGAGGTTTACGGTGACTTCCAGGGGCGCCTGTTCGCCGTCCTGTTCTATTTCACCGTCTTCATCCCCTTCGCTTTGGGCGTGCGCCTGCTGAGCGACCCGCTCCACCTTCGCAAGCCCGTCCGCCGCTGGCTGGATCGCGGCCCGGTGGGTCATACGCTGGACGATGCGCGGAGGCAGTTCTAAGCCAATGGACATCCTGGGCGTTTCCTGCTTTTATCACGACTCCGCCGCCGTGCTGCTGCGCGATGGCGAGCTGGTGGCCGCCTCGATGGAAGAGCGGTTCTCGCGCAAGAAGCACGACAGCGGCTTCCCACGCCATGCGATCGATTTCTGCCTGGAGCGCGGCGGGATCAAGGGGGCCGACCTGGACTATGTGGTCTTCTACGAGAAGCCGATGGTTAAGGTGGGCCGCATCTTGCAGACAGCGCTGAGCACCTTCCCCCGCTCGTGGGATTTCTGGCGCGAGGCGGTGACGGCTTACGTCGGCGAGAAGTTCTGGATCAAGAGCCTGCTCCAGCAGCACCTCGGCGTCCGGCCGGATCAAATTCTGTTCTGCGATCATCACATGTCCCACGCGGCCAGCGCGTTCTTTCCCTCGCCCTTCGACGAGGCGGCGGTGATCACCGTCGACGGCGTGGGCGAGTGGACGACGACCACGCTTGGCTTCGCGCGCGGCCCGTGGAACGGCTCGGCGCCCAACACCATCGACCTGTTCTGGGAGCAGCGCTTCCCGCACTCGCTCGGCCTGCTGTACTCGGCGTTCACGGCGTTCCTCGGCTTCCGGGTGAACAACGGCGAGTACAAGGTCATGGGCATGGCGCCCTATGGCGAGCCGCGCTACGTCGACAAGGTCAAGCAGCTCATCACGCTCAACAACGACGGCAGCTTCGAGCTGAACATGGACTTCTTCTCGTTCCATCACTCGGCCAGC
This sequence comes from Thermoflexus sp., assembly GCA_020724465.1. Lineage (GTDB taxonomy): Bacteria > Chloroflexota > Anaerolineae > Aggregatilineales > Aggregatilineaceae > DYGX01. The sequence continues at coordinate 26,522 of DYGX01000027.1, read as the reverse complement.
CGGAGCTTCAACGAGCGGTTCATCAAGCTGTTCGGCCCGCCGCGCGTGCACAGCGACGACTTCTTCACCGCCAAGAGCGATCCCGGCCGGGCGGGCGAAACCGAAGCCGTGCGCCGCAACCAGTATTATGCGGACATCGCCGCCAGCATTCAGGCCGTCACCGAAGAAGCGCTGATCAACATGGCGAACGCGCTGCACCGCCGCACCCAGGCGAAATATCTGGTCATGGCCGGGGGCGTGGCGCTCAACAGCGTCGCCAACTACAAGATCCTGACCGAGACGCCCTTCGAGGACCTCTACATCCAGCCGGCAGCAGGCGACGACGGCGGCGCCCTGGGCGCGGCGCTGTGGGCGTATCACATCGTCCTCGGCCAGCCGCGCAAGATGATCATGTCGCACGCCTACTACGGCGAGGAATACGACGACGCGGAGATCCGCGCCTTTCTGGACTCGCAGGGCATCCCCTACACCTATTACGGCGATGACGAGGACCGGCTGCTCGACCGCGTGGTCGACGAGATCCTCGATCAGAAGGTGATCGGCCTCTTCCAGGGGCGCTTCGAGTGGGGTCCGCGCGCGCTGGGCAACCGCAGCATCCTGGCCGACCCGCGCCGGGCCGAGATGAAGGACATCGTCAACACCAAGATCAAGTTCCGCGAGCCGTTCCGTCCGTTTGCGCCGGTTGTCACCTGCGAAGACGCGCCAACCTATTTCGACTACCCGAACGTGGACAGCGCCTATCTGCCGCGCTTTATGCTGGCGGTCAGCCCGATCTTCCCGGACAAACTTGACGTGGCGAAAGCCACCACCCACGAAGGCGGGACGGGCCGCCTGCAAACCATCGACCGCTCCACCAACCCGCGCTATTATGAGCTGGTGCGGCGTTTCGGCCAGGCGACCGGCGTCCCCATTCTGATGAACACCTCGTTCAACCTGCGCGGGGAGCCGATCGTCACCTCGCCCGCCAACGCGTGGTGGACCTTCAGCAACAGCGGGATCGACTGGCTGATGATGGGCTCGTTCCTGATCGGCAAGAATGGTAAGGGGACTGAATGAGCATGACTGAGGGCACGCGCAACCAACCCGGCCGGCTGGCCGGTCTGAAGATGCGCCTGGGCATCCTGGGCGAGCTGTTCGCGTTCTTGTGGGCGGCCAAGATGTGGTGGCTGATCCCGATGATCATCGCGCTGATCGTCTTCGCGATCATCATCGTGTTCGGCTCGACCAGCGGCGGCGGCCCGCTGATCTACACCCTGTTCTAAGAGGCGCCGAGCATGAGCGACTGGTTGCTGTCTGTCATCATCGGGGTCGCGATCGGGCTGGCGATCGGCGTCCGGCTGGCGCGCGATTCGAAGAAGAAACAGGGCTTGCGCGGCGGCATGCTGTCGGCGGCGTTGCACTACCTGGCCTGCGCCGGGATCGTCGGCGTGCTGCCCTTCATCCTGGCCGGGCTTGTGCTCGGCCTGCCGTTCCTGACGCTGGTCGGGACCGGGGTGGGCTTCCTGGCGCTGGTGGCGCTGATCCTGCTGGTCTTCGGCGCGCTGGAACAGGCCGCACCCCCGCTGCCCGAGCCGAAGATCGAGCTGAGCGACTGACGCCGATCACCTCGATTGATTACGGGTGCGAATCATCCGGGCGGGCCTGCGCAGGTCCGCCCGGAATGGTGTTTTTACCGAGATACGGTGCGGGCGCTGCCGCCTGCCGGCCTAAAGATCGTCGAGCCGCCCGCTGTCGAGCGCGATCTGGAAGGCCCGGCCTACCAGCAGCAGCTCGGTGACCCAATCGGCCAGGTCTTCGTCCAGTTCCTCGGAAGACAGCGCTTCGACCAGCGAGAGCGGGATATCGTTCAGCACTTCGGTCGTCAGACACTGCAACGCCTGCCAGACAGAATCGCGCGCGGGGGGCGGATCGCCTGCCATCACTTCCTTATACCACGCGGCGATAATCGGGTGCACCTGCTCGCAGGCAGAGCCATCGTCGAGCCGATCGTTGGCGAGGTCTTCGAATTCGTCCAGCCAGTCGGGGTGATTGTTATCGTGCGGGTCGCTCATCGTTTCGCTCCTGGCACGGCGGACAAGATGGTTCCCCGGTGTGGGGAGTATCCAGAGTCTACCAATTCCCGGATCGAGCGCCAATGGCGATCCGGGTCACGGGCGCGGGGGCCAGAATTCCGCCTGATCGACCACCTGCGCGGCGGTCCACAGCGTCTGCGCGGCGCGCTCGATGGTCTGCGAGTCAATCTCGTGGATGGTGTCGGTGCTGCGCCGCCAGTGCGGGATATGCCCCGTCACCCGGTCATAAGCCATCAGCCCCACGGCGATCAGCTCGCGGTCGCGCAGGTTGGCAACCTCGTCGAGCGTCAGCATCGCCTTGCCCATCAGGCCCAGGTCGGGCCGCACGTCGGCCACGCGCTCCATCACGCGGACGGCATCCGGGTGCGGATAATAGTAGGCGTAGGGGCTGATGCCGTGGCGCGTCACCCAGCATAGCTCGCCCGCGCCGACGTTCGACACCACCACCCACAGCGCATCGGCCCAGGCTTCGGCGTATTCGGTCGCCAGCATATCCGCTCCGGTGCCGACGGCGGTCGCGCTGCCGGTGAACGCCAGAACGACTTCGGTGTTTTCCAACGGATCGCTGTGCAGCGCGCGCGCCAGCGCCAGCAGCGCCGCCACGCCCGAAGCGTTGCCGTTCGCGCCGGCCACATCCGGGCCGGTTTCGTCCAGCACGGCCAGCCCGGCCCCGCCCAGCGCCAGCCCGGCGATCGCCGTCCGCAGGGCACGCCAGCGTTGCGCCCGGCCCGAGAGCGTCGTCAGCACGCCGCCCACCAGCGCCAGCAACGTCACCGCGCCCAGCGTGCGCGGAAGCTGCCCGACGATCCGGCTGTCGGTGGTCAGGCGGTGCACGCCGGAATCCAGATGCGCGACGAAGACCACGCGGCGCCGGATCGCGCGGCGCGGCGGGATGCGCACGATGACGTTCTGCGACTCGCCGCGCGCCAGCCAGCTTTCGCCCAGCGTGGGACGCGAGAGAAACGTGTCGCGGCTGAGGATGCTCAGGCCGATGGAGACGATGCCGGACACAAGCTGGCGCTTGCGGCTGCGCCCCAGCCCGCCCAGCAGCGCCAGCCCGGTCAGCGCGGAGATCGGCGCGATCCGCCAGCGAAAGCCGGGCACGGTGCGGAAGGGCTGGTTGATCAACTCCCAGCGGCCATCCAGGGCGCGAATCGCGCTGTGGATGTATGCGGCGGCCTCGCGCTCACCCCGACTGGCGGGGCGCCGCGGCCCGATCACCACGCTGAGGTGGCGCACATCGTCCATCACGCGCTCGGCCGACAGCTCACTCGGTACGTTGCGATCGATCATCGGTTGTCTCATTATCCAGGCACCTCGTCCACTCCCCCGCTCAAGTATGCCGCAAGAGCCGCGAAATCGCACCCGACGCGTGGGCTTGACAGGCGCGGCCCGCGTGATATGCTGGCGATCATCTCAGCACGAAGGGGGACAACGCCAGAATGCCTGTCTACGAATTTCGCTGCAATGCCTGCGGGCGCAAGGTCGCGCTGCGCTACAAGACGGTGGCAGACTACGAAGCGGCGACGCCTGCCTGCCCGCGCTGCCGCAGCACCGATCTCACCCGTCTGATCTCGCGCGTGGCGATCCGGCGCTCGCTGACCTCGCGCCTCTTTTCCGGCGATGTGGACGATGACACGGCCTTCGACGATCTCGACGACGCCGATCCGGCCACGCTGGGGCGGATGCTGCGCGAGATGAGCGACGAGGTCGGCGAGGATATGGGGCCGGAGTTCGAGGAAGTCGTCACCCGCCTGGAGCGCGGCGAATCGCCTGAAGAGATCGAGGCCAGCCTGCCCGATCTGGCCGGAGACACGGACGGCGGCTTCGGCGGGGATGGCTTCGATGGGGGCGACCTGGGCAGCGCCGATCTGGGCAGCGAGGATGTCACCAGCGAATAGCGCCAGGAAATAAAACAGGCCGGGCAAGCCCGGCCCTGACGTGCCCGTGTCCCGCGCCGCTCACGGGCACGGCTGGACGATGGCCTCAGGCGCTGGCGCGGCAATGGGCGCGATGCCGCCCCACTGCACCACCTCGAAGGTCATGATCACGCGCTGCTGGTGATCGGTGTTGTGGTAGACGCTCTCCAGCTTGAGCAGCGCGCCGGTGGCCTCGTCGGTGTAGAGGTCGCCGGTCAGCGTGAAGGTCCCGGCCTGCTCGATCTTCGTTTTCAGCTCGGCGTTGTTGAACTTCTTGAGAATGTCGAGCGCCTCGGGGATCTTCGACTCAAGTGCGAAGTGACGGGCCGTGCGGCCCGCGATGATGGTCTGATCCTCGACCTGGCGCGCGACGGCGAGCATCTGCACGCCCTTGGCTTCCAGCCCAAACTCGTCAAAGAAACCGCTCAGACCCTGGCGCAGCAGGCGCGCTTCTTCGCTGTCGCTGACGCAGAAGAACTGCCCGTTCTCGACGCGGTAGACGGCGCCGTTGCGGGCGTCCGCGCCCCGCGCCTGCACGTAGTAATTGTGCACCCCGCCGCCGGTCTGAAGCTGCGCCAGCGCGTTGTTCGCCCCGTCGACCTGCATCGAGACGATCACGTCGCGCGCGGGTGCGCCGGCGAAGCCGACACCGGCGGTGTCGCCGGGGCCGTCTTGCAGCCGCAGCGTCGCGGCGTAGCCGTCGTTCTGCTGGGCGAGCGTATCCAGGCTGTCCGAGACGCGCTCCCACGCGCTGTTATCATTCAGCTCTTGCAGCAACTTGACCGCCTCGTCGACGGTTTCGACCACGCTGCGAACATCGTCCACAAATCCACACGCCAGCCCGGCGCTCAACAACGCGCCGGCAACCAGCAGCAGCGCCCACGTTGATCGATGCATGCGTCCCATCCTCATCTCGACGATCGCAGTGACCGGCGCGAATCGGCACCGGGTCACATGTACAAGGTAGCACCACCCGGGGACAGACGGCAACCCCGCGTGCCCGTCGATTGCCCCGCGCCCGGCTGACCGCTGCCCGCTGCCGCGCGGCGCGCTCCGATAGGTTGCGCAACACGCCGCCGGTTTGTACACTCTTCCGGACTCGAGCCGCTGAACCAGAACGGGCCACCCTATGATTGGAAAGAAACTCGGCAACCGCTACGAGATCGAGGAATTGATCGGCGAAGGCGCGACCGCCGCCGTCTATCGCGGGCGCGACACGCGCCTGCAGCGGACCGTCGCGGTCAAGGTCCTGCTGCCCTATGTGGATGAAACGACCCGCCAGCGCTTCCAGCGCGAGGCCCTCGCCGCTGCCCGCCTGAACCATCCCAACATCATGGCGATCCATGACGTCGGCGAAGAGGACGGACGCCCGTACCTGATCATCGAGTACATCGAGGGCCGGCCGCTGTATGCCTTCATCCCCTCGCCGCCAAGCGTCGTTGCCGAGTTTGGCCGCCAGATCTGCGTGGCGCTGGACTATGCTCACCGCCAGAACCTGATCCACCGCGACATCAAGCCGGCCAACATCCACATCACGCCCGCCGGGCAGGTCAAGCTGATGGACTTCGGCCTGGCGATCAGCGGCGAGAGCAAGCGCCTGACCGCCATGGGGCGCATCATCGGCACGCCCGCCTACCTCTCGCCCGAACAGGCGCAGGGTCTGCCGCTCGACGGGCGGACCGACATCTACTCGACCGGCGTCGTGCTGTACGAGCTGGTGACCGGCGTGCTGCCCTTCGACGCCGATGACATCGGCGTGCTGCTGCTGCAGCAGGTGAAGAAGACGCCCAAGCCGCCGGGCGAACTGGTCCCGGGCCTGCCGCCGAGCCTGGAGCGCATCCTGCTGCGGGCGCTGGCTAAAAAGCCCGAAGATCGCTTTGCCACCGCCGGCGAGATGGCCGGCGCGCTGAGCGCCTCGATCGCCGCGCAGGAGCGCACCCTCAGCCACGCGCCCGCCCTCAGCGACACTCAGGAGACCGCCGAGCGCACCACCCCGCGCGATATCAACGGCTCGTGCCCGCAGCCGATCCGCGTCGTGCTGGCCGACGATCACCGTATCCTGCGTATGACGCTGGCGGTCTACCTCAACGACACCGAGTGCATCGAGGTGGTAGGCGAGGCCGACGACGGCGATCAGGCGCTGGCGCTGGTGGCCGAACACCATCCCGACGTGCTGCTGCTCGACCTCAACATGCCGGGCCGCAGCGGGCTGGACGTGCTGCCGGAGATTCGCGCCACCTGGCCGGACGTCCGGGTGCTGGTGCTGACGGGCCGCGATGAAGACGCCTACATTATGCGGGCGCTGCGCGCCGGGGCGCATGGCTACGTCCTGAAAACCACCGACGAGCGCGACCTGGTCCGCGCCGTGCAGGATGTGGCAGGGGGGCACGTCGTGCTGGGCCGCGGCGTCGCCGAGCGCGTCGTTCACGGCCTGGTGGGCCGCACCGAGCCGGACGCGGGCACGCTGACCGAGCTGGATCGCGCGCTGCTGACCGGGATCGCCGCCGGGCTGACCAACGAGCAGATCGCCGAGCGTCTGCGGCTGAGCATGGACGTGGTCACCCAGCAGATCATGGCGCTGATGGAGCAGCTTGGCGCGTCGTCGCGCGTCGATGCGTCGCTGATCGCGCTGCGACGCGGGCTGATCCTGCTCGACGACCTGCACGACGTCTAGCCCGCGCCGGGCAGCAGCAGGGCACGCTTCTATGACCCCCATCAACGGCTATCTTGTGGCGCAGGAATCCGCGTGGCGCATCCCGCCCTATGCGCGTGAAATGCTGTGGATGCAGCAGGGCGCGCACGCCGCCCAGACGCACGGCGATCGCGGCGCGTTTTCGCTCACCGTCCCCGGCGACCCGCAGGCGCCCCTGTTCCTCGTCTGGGGGACGGCAGGCGGTCCTCCGCTGACGCTCTGGCACCGGCCCGAAGCCGCGCCCTTCGTGGTGGGCTGGCAGGGCACGGCCAGCATCGGCGGGTTCATCGAGCGGTTGCACGTCCTGGAAACACATCACATCGAGGTCGTCGCCGCCGAGATCGAAGGGGCGCTGCTCCAGCCGGACTATCGCCACCTGCCTACGCTGGCGCAGATGCGCGAATCTCCCTTCCGGCGCCTGCCGGAGCCGGAGCTGGTCGGCGAGCGGCGCTACATCTATCCGGTGCTGGCGCCGACCGATTCCGCGCTGGCGGACTATCTCCATCACGCCATGGTCAGCGAGCTGGCGGTCAACTGCTTCGTGACGCTGGCCCCCCAGGACGGGAACTGGCACGCGCTGGTTGGCCTGCCGCTGCTGCTGGAGTCCCTCACCCTGCTGGCGCCCGGCTACCGCGCGCGGCTCGGATAAGCAAAGAGCAGCTAAAAACAGCGAAGAACAGCTAGAAGCAGCTAAGAACAGCTAGAAGCAGCTAAGAACAGCAAAGAACAGCTAGAAACAGCAAGAAACAGCCCATAAGCTGCTCTTTGCTGTCTCTTGCTGCCTTTAGCTGTCTTTTGCTGTCTTTTGCTGTCTTTTGCTGCCTTTAGCTGCTTTTTGCTGCCTTTTGCTATCCAGATGCCAGGCCGGTGATCGACAGCTCGGCCAGCGGCTCGGGGCGCGGCAGCGGCGCCGCGCCATAGATCATGCACACCGTATCGCGCACGCGTTTGAGGTTGTGGTTGCGGGCCAGCATTGTCGCGCGCGCGTTGTGGCCGGGGATGTTGAGCGCCACCTGCTGGCCCTGGACGGCTTCGAGCGCTGCGCGCAGCAGCCGCTCCGCCGACGCCGTGCTCCACGCCATCCACGGCCCCAGATAGACGCCGGTCCGCGTGCGCCGCGCCAACAGGTAGCCCTCGACCTCGCCGCGCTGGCGATCGACCCACGCCAGATCGGGGAACTCGTCTAGCAGGCGAACCAGGATATGGCGGCGGCGCGTGCCGAACAGCACCGTATCCAGACGCAGCACCGCGTCGACATCCTCGCGGCGCAGGGGGCGGGCGCGCGGGCCGAGATAGGTGCTGGCGCGCCCTTCCCAGCGTTCGAACATGCCCGCCTCGCGAAAGCCGATGCTCCGGTAGAGCGGCAGGCCGGCCTCGGTCGCGGCGAGCATGATGCGCTGCGTGTCGCGCGTGATCAGATAGTCCATTGCAGCGCGCATCAACTGGCGGCCCAGGCCCTGGCGCTGGCGATCGGGCGCGACGACCACCATCCCGATCCAGCCCAGCGCGGAGCCGTAGGGCGTCGTGCTGACCGTGCCGATCGGCCCGCGCCCCTCTTCTTCGATCAAAAAACACCCTTGCGGCGACCACGAGAGGATGCGCGCCCATTCCGCCTCGCCATGCTGCCAGCCAATGCTTTGCGCCAGCGCCACCGCCGCGGGGATGTCATCGTGCGTCAGGGTGCGAAGGGTGCGCCCCGGCTCGTCGCGGGGCGCGTAGCGATCTTCCCAGTTCATAAACCACTGCCTCAATGAACGTCGGGCGTGCCACCCAGCACGCCCGATTTGCTTCTCGCAGGTTGGTCGCGCGGCCCTGCCACGCCGTGCTAGGGCGTTGGCGTCAGCGTCCAGGTCGGGGTCAGCGTCGGCGCGAGCGTGGGCGTCGGCAGGAAGCCTTCGGGCAGCACGCCCTCGGGCAGCGGCGTGGCAAACATCTCCAGCCCCAGCGTCGGCGTGGGCGCCAGCGTCGGCTCCGGCGTGGCCGTCGGCTGCGGGTTGTCGACGATGATGTGGACATCGCGCCGCACGTCGCGCCCGAAGGCATCGATTGCCACCAGCCGCAGGGTGTACGGCCCGTTCTGAAGCTGGCGCGTGTCGAACTCGCCCAGGATCGACTCACCCTCGGGCCGCTGCACCGTGTCGACGATGAAGGGCTGGCTGAAGGCTTCGGGCGCGTGCGAGACGCCATAGCGGATCTCGTAGCGGTTGAAGTCGGGCATCATGACCGCGCCGCGAATCTGGATCGTCCCCTGGACGGTCTGATTCTCGACGGGCGCGCTGAGGACGACGAACGGCCGCGGCTCGTTGGGCGCGCATTCCTCGCTGGGCGGCGGCATGACCGGCAGCTCCAGCCCGCGCGAGGTCGCCCACGACGCCCCGCCGCCATTGTTGATCCAGTCGTACGCCGCCGGGTCGTTGATGGCGACGAAGGTGCGCACTTCAACGTCGTCCTGGCAGTACTGGTTGGCGATCTTACCGGTGTAGCCATCGACCTGAAGCTGGCGGAAGATGTCCCGGTCGGCGCCAGGCGGTGGCGCATTCTGCGCGAAGATCTCGACCCGCGTCCGGCCCGCGCAGAACTGGCTGGGCCGCGTGCCGGAGTCCGCGCAGATCTCGGCCTGGATCACGCCCGGCGGGGCGGTGAACTGCTGGATCGGCTGGCCCTGGTGCGCCACTTCCATCACGCGGTTCCAGATCGGCGCGGCGGCGTAGTAGCCGGTGACGTTGTAGATCGGCGAGTTGTCGGTGTTGCCGACCCACACGCCCGTCACGTACTGGGGCGTGTAGCCGAGCGCCCACACGTCGTGGATATTCTGCGTGCCGCTGGTGCCGGTCTTGATCGCAGCCGGGCGCCCGCCGGACAGCTCCATCGGGTGGCCGCGCCCGAACTCGGCAGCGCGCGCCTCGTTGTCCGAGAGGATATGGGTGATCAGATAGGCGTATTCCGGGCTGACGACTTGCAGCCCCTCGGGGCTGGTGTTGGCGCGGTAGACCTCGTTCCCATGGCTGTCCTCGATGTACACAATCGAGTACGGCTCAACGCGCCGCCCGTTGTTGGCGAGCATGGCAAACGCCGAAACCATATCAAACAGCCGGACTTCGACCGCGCCAAGCGCCGTCGGCAGGCCGGCCTGGCGCTCGACCGGATCGCCCGCCGGGAAGCGCAGGCCCACGCGTTTCGCCAGCGCGGTAAAGCGCTCGATCCCGGTGCGCTCCAGCGCCTTGACCGCCGGGATATTCAGCGAGTTGCCCAGCGCGTAGCGCACGCTCACCGGCCCGTTGAAAGTGCCGTCGTAGTTGCGCGGGATGTAGCCGTTGAAATTGGTCGGCACATCCCACAGCACCGAGGCAGGCGTCAGATAGCGGCCCTCGTCGTCCGGCTCGAAGGCAGACAGGTACACAAGCGGTTTGATGGCCGAACCGGGCTGCTGCGCCGTGAAGGCGACGTTGACCTGCCCGTCGATGGCGTCGTTGTAGTAGTCCGCGCTGCCGACCATCGCCATGACGGCGCCATCGGACGGGCGCATGACCACCACCGACGCGTTGTTGGCGCGCGCGCCGTAGACCTGGTTGATATACGCCAGGTGCTCGCTGACCGCCTGCTCGGCAGCGGCCTGAATCTGCTCGTTGATCGTGGTATAGACACGGAAGCCAGCCGAGTAGATCGCCTGCGTGCCGTAGGTTTCTTCAAGCTGCTGCCAGACGTAGTTCACGAAGTGCGGGTGCAGGGCGCGGAACTCGGGCCGCTTGAACTCGGCCACCTTCACCATCGTGATCTCCAGCGTCATCTCTTGCGGCTCGTCCATGCCCGGCGCCTGGTAGTAGTACACCACGTCTCCGCTGGGCTGTGTGACCGCCGAGACGCACAGTCGCCCGCCGCTGGGTACCTGCCACGGGGACTGGTCATCGTGCTGGATCGCGATGCAGCCGGTCCCGTTGGCCTCGGACATCAGGCGCAGCACCTGCTCCATGCGGCGCATAGCTGCCTCGCGGTTGACCACCGGGTCGTACGTCGCGGGCGACTGCGGCAGCCCGGCGATAAAGGCGGCCTCGGCGGGGTTGAGGTCTTTGGCCGGCTTGCCGAAATAGGTCTGAGCCGCCGCCTCGACCCCATAGGCCAGGTTGCCGTAGAAGAATTCGTTGAGATAGATCTGCAGGATCTCGTTTTTGTCGTACTTGCGCTTGATCTCCGACGCGACGATAACCTCGACGATCTTGCGCTCGGTGGTGCGCGCCGTGGCGAAACGCGTGTCGAGCACCAGCGCGCGCGCAAGCTGCTGCGTGATGGTGCTCGCGCCGGAGACGGTCTCGCCGGCCTGCAAGTTCTGCCAGGCTGCGCGGACGATCGCCAGCACGCTGAAGCCGGGGTCGGTGTAGAACGTCTCGTTTTCCGTGCTGATCGTGGCGTGAATCAGCCAGGGCGAGATCTGTTCGAGCGGGACTTCGGTACGGGCGCCGGTTTCCGGGCTGTTGAACTCCGCCAGCAGGGTGCCTGCGGAGTCAAAGATGCGCGTGGTTTCAAAGTCCGCCACCAGGTCGCCCAGCTGGGCGACACGCTCGTCGTACTGATTGATGACGTAGAAGTAGTAGCCGATCATGCCGAGCAGCACGATCAATGTCAGCGCCATCCCGCCGATGATCCCGAAAACCGCCAGCCGGATGCCCCACTTGATGTACCAGGCGCGGTTGTGCTCGACGTCGAGCGCGGCGCTGTAATCCGGCTGTGGGAATTCGCCCAGGCGCGGCCTGGGCTTGCTGACGGCTTCGACGGCGCTCCCCGCCGGGCCGCCTGGCGCATAAGGCACCGCCGCGCGCATGGTCGGCTCCGAGCCTGGAACCGGAACCGTCTGGATGGTCACGTCTTCGCTGCCCACCTGGACCGGGCGCGCGGGCTGCGTGACCTGCGCGCCGAGCGGGCTGGCGACCACACCCCCCTGATCGATTTCGACCTGCTGACTTTTGGGGCGCGTGGGGGCGTCGGAGCGGCGCACCGGCTCCAGCAGCGGCGACGCGGGCGAGACCAGGGTCGCGCCCAGGTCTTCCTGGGGAACATGCAGCGGCAGCGGCATGTTGTCTTCATCCAGCTCAATCGAGGGGATGGCATGCGCCGGTTCCACGTCGCCGGTCACGACTTCCTGCAAACTGGTTTCGGTGCGGACGCTGCTGCCGCGCACCATCTTGTCGTAGCCGGGGGGTGTGCCGGGAATCCAGTCTCGCCCGTCATAGTAGTACCAGCGGTTGCTTTCCAGGCCGAGCATCCACCAATGGCCCTCGTCGTCGAGGATCATCAAGTTGCGCAGTTCTTTTTGCAGCTCTTCGCGCGTCAGATAGCCCGCCTGGTACCGCTGGCGCAGCACGTTGATCTTGCGCTCGGCCTGCTCAAAGGGCGACGGTTCGGCCTGTGTCGCCGCGTCCGCCGACGCAGCCGGAGACGGCTCGGGCGGGGTATCGGCCGGGATGGGTGTGCTTTCGGTCGAGCGCGGCGGTTCCTCGATCACCGGGCCGGTTGCTCGCTGGACGGGTTGCGCCGTGCGCGCATCCAGAATCACGCCCCCGGCTCCCTCGCCCGGTGCCTGCGACCGGGTATCGTGCGCGTCCTGGGCGCGCGTGGCGTCGACGCCCGTCTCGTGCTCCTCGATGATGGTGTCTGCCGCGCCTTCCAGCAGCTCATCGATCTGCGCGTCGAGCGGGCGATACCAGCCCCCGGTCTGCGCGGGCACCACGCCGGGCGTTTCCTCGGCAGGCGCCTGATCTGCCGGGGATGGCGCCGGCTCGGAGGCGGCCAGCTCGGGGGATGGCGCGTCTTCCGGCTTGTGCCATCCGCCGGGAGTCGCCGGGCGCGGCGCGTCCGCGCGGGCCGCTGGCTCGTGCCACCCGCGCAGCGGGGGCTTTGTGTCGCCAGCCGGCGGTTGCGTCGCGCCGTCGGGCCGCGTTGTCTTCTCTTCAGGTCCCTCTGCCATAGCCCACCTCAATCCGAGCGATCGGCGCCTGACTCACCAGACCCGCCGGTCGTCACGGGCGATTCGCTCATTGCTCGCTGCTGACCCTCATTATACACGAGCGGCCACCAGGACCGGCTGCCGCCCCTATTCCTCAGGGCGGCTGGCGACCAGAACGGTCCACTCGCCCTTCTGCGTCACCTTCTCGTCCTGGTTGACGACCTGCACATCAAACGAGACGAACCCGCCCCCGGCGGCCCTCATCTCGCGCTTCTTGGTAACCTTAACCTGCACGCGGATCGTGTCGCCGATCAGGATCGGCGCGCGGAACTTCCACTCGAGTCCGGTGAAAGCGAGCACCGTGCCATCGAGAAAGCCGAGCTGGTACGCCAGCCCGCTGGCAATCGACAGGCCGAGCAGCCCATGCGCGACGCGCTGGCCGAATTGGGTCCCGGCGGCATAGGCGGCGTCGGTGTGCATCGGGTTGAAATCTCCGGACAGCCCGGCGAACGCGACGATGTCCGCCTCGGTGACCGTGCGCCCCTGGGTCTCCAGCGCCATTCCCTCTTCGAACTGCTCGAAATAAAGCCCGCGAGGTTTTCTTTCGTATGCCATGCGACTCCCTCACCGTCGTGCAGCCGGTTAAAAAACCCTAACGAAACTACCCGCGATTCTAGCGCAGGCCGCCGCGCATGGAAAGCAGCGAAAAACTGCGAAGAAAGCAAGAAGCAGCCAGAAACAGCTAGAAACAGCAAAGAACAGCCCATACTGCTTCCGCTGCTTGTAGCTGCTTTTCGCTGTCTTTAGCTGTCTTTAGCTGCTCTTTGCTGCCTTTAGCTGCTCTTTGCTGCCTTTAGCTGCTCTTTGCTGCCTTCAGCTCGCCGGCGTCTTGAAATCGTAGATCCCATCGCGGATCGCCCAGCGCCCGTCGCCGTTGGCGCAGGCGACCGTCTCGCCGTCTTCGTGCAGCGGGCCACTGCAGTTCAGGCACTTGAACAGCGGCCCGTCCAGCGCGGCGGGGGGATCGTTGCCCGCCGCGCGGTTGAGCGTGAACACGCTGGGCGAATAGGGCGCCCATTCGCCGGTTGGCTGGAGCAACCCGTCGAGCGCCACCAGCAGGCGCGTCGGAACCGCCCGCTTGAGCAGACCCAGGCGGAAGTACGACAGCGCCCGGCGCTTCTCCGTGACGAAGCCGGCCTCGCGCAGCCAGCGCGCCATGGCGTCCGGGTGAAAGTCGAAGTTCAGCGCGACGAACTCCACCGGCTCCTCGTCGAACGGATTCCACGCCTGGCGCCGCAGCCAGTAGCGCGCGATGGCCTTCAGGTTGCGCTTGTTGGCATATTCGAGCACGAAGGCCGCGCCCGGTGCCAGGATCGACCGGATCTGGCGCAGCGCGGCGGGCACGTCCGCCATGTGGTGGATCACGCGCTCCATCAGGGCCGCGTCGCAGCATCCGGGGGCCAGCGGCAGGCGATAGATGTCGGCGGCGACGAACACGTAGCGCGGATCGTCGCCCAGATACGCCTGCGCCTCGCGCAGCATAGTGCGCGAATAGTCGAGCACGACCACCTGGTCATAGCCGCCCAACTCGCGCGTCATCCGCCCGAAGCCTGCGCCCAGATGCGCCACCCGGCGGCCACGCGGCGGCAGCAGCGCCCGCAGCGCGATGCGCTCCGTCAGGTCTTCGTACTCGCGCCTCTGCCCTTCCCAGAACTCGGTGCGATAGCGCGAGCCTTCGTAGTCGCAGACGGGGATGGTCGGTTCGTCCACAAGCGTTCTCCTGAGCGGTCAGTTGCCGGGCGGCGAGAGAATCCCCAGGTCGGGGATGGGTGTCGCCAGCGGCCCTAGCATCCCGGCAGCGGGCGGCGTGGGGACTTCGTCTTCTGCCGGGCGGACACCGGTTGTGAAGCCCGGCCAGGGATCGACGCTGTCGGCGGTCGGCGCGAACAGATCGACCCCCTCGCCCTGCCACAGGTCGATCAGAAAGTCCGGCACCTGGTTCCACGCGCCCGGCAGATTGTCGAGCAGGCGGACGTATGGCTCGAACAGCGCCCGCAGATTGACGAACGGATCGTGAAGCTGGGTCTCGTTGAGCGGAATCTCGACCTCTACCGCCAGATCGACCGGGATCTGCGTGTTGACCGGCACCGTCATGTCGAGCTGAACCGGCAGCACCAGGTCTTTGGGCAGCACAATATCCACGCGCCCGTTGATCAGCCCGCCGCCGCCCGGCAGCGTGAAGGTGGCGTTGGCCGCCAGCGGGACATCCTGCGTCAGCACGACGTTGGTCTGCTGGCTGACCGGCAGGTTGAAGATCACCGGGATGTCGTCCTGCACGTCGATCGTGCGGATGATCACGGCCTCGTCCAGGCCGACGAAGTTACGATGCAGGCCATCGACCAGCGGCTCTACGATCCCGTTCTTGATCTGGAATAACTGCATCAACAGCAGAATCAGCACGATCAAGAGGGTCATATTGGTGATGAACGAGATCCAGATCGCGACGGTCTTAAAGCTGTTCCACCACACGCGAAACTGCTGCATGGCGGGCCTCCTTATGTGCTCGGGGGGTCGCAGGGCGCGGGCCGCAGCGTGCGCTGATCATAGCATCGGCCTCAAGCGAAGGCCAATTGTGCGCTTATTCTTTGGCGCGGCGGGGGTCCGATCAACGCGGCAGGGCGGGTGTGCGGCCCGCCCTGCATGGCAGTCAATGGCGACGAACAGCCGGCGCGCGGCTGCGCCCTAGCCGCTGAGGGCTTTTTCCGGCAGGCCCGCAGCGGCGCGCAGCAGCTCGGCTTTGTCCGTACGCTCCCACGGCACGTCGAGGTCGTCGCGCCCAAAGTGCCCGTAGGCGGCCACCTGGCGATAGCGCGGCTTGAGCAGATCCAGGTCGCGGATGATGGCCGCCGGGCGCAGGTCGAAGTGCTGCTTGATCAGGTTGATGATGGCCTCGTCCGGAATGGCGCCGGTGCCGAAGGTCTCAATCGAGATCGAAAGCGGGTGCGCCACGCCGATGGCGTACGAGACCTGCAGCTCGAAGCGCGAGGCCAGCCCGGCAGCCACGACATTCTTGGCGATGTAGCGGGCCATATACGCGCCGGAGCGATCCACCTTCGTCGGGTCCTTGCCCGAGAACGCGCCGCCGCCGTGACGCGCCACGCCGCCGTAGGTGTCCACAATGATCTTACGTCCGGTCAGGCCGGCGTCGCCCAGCGGCCCGCCGACCACAAAGCGCCCGGTCGGGTTGACGAAAATCCTGGTCGCGTCGTCGAGCAGGTCAGCGGGGATGATGGGCTTGATGACATGCTCAATCACCGCCTCGCGGATCTCCTGCTGGCCGATCTGGGGTGCGTGCTGGGTCGAAACCAGAACGGTATCGACCCGCACCGGGCGGCCATAGCTATATTCGACCGTCACCTGGCTCTTGCCGTCCGGGCGCAGCCAGGGCAGCGTGCCGTCGCGGCGCACAGTCGCCAGGCGGCGGGTGAGCTTGTGCGCCAGCATGATCGAGAGCGGCATCAGCTCGGGCGTCTCGTCGCAGGCGAAGCCGATCATCATGCCCTGGTCACCCGCGCCGATCCGGTCCAGCTCGGCGTCGGTCAGGCCGCCTTCGCGCACTTCGAGCGCGCTGTCGACCCCCTGGGCAATATCGCGCGACTGTTCTTTGATCGAGACGATCACCCCGCAGGTGTCGGCGTCGAAGCCGTATTTGCCGCGCGTGTAGCCGATGTCGCGCACCACGCTGCGCACCAGGGCGTTGATATCGACATAGGTTGAGGTGGTGATCTCGCCCATCACCAGAACCAGACCGGTTGTCACGGCGGCCTCGCACGCGACGCGCGCGTCCGGGTCGTCGGTCAGAATGGCGTCCAGGACGGCATCCGAGATCTGGTCGCAGATCTTGTCCGGGTGGCCCTCGGTCACGCTCTCCGAGGTAAAGTAGAACTTGGGAGACGTCATGAAGGTGGTACCACTGCGATTTGTACTCACGGGAACTCCTTTGATTGATAGTTACCCGGAAATCAGCAAAAAAGCCCCCTGAAGCACACTCTCAGGGGGCGACATCGCTGCAGGGACAGCGCCTCAGGCCGACGCTGCTGCGGATGCACCGCTCTCATCTTCCAGAAAACCTGACGGAATTGGCACCGTTCTTCGTGCGGATTGAAAACCTGATCGCACGAAGAGGTTGCCGCGGCTTCACGGGGCCGGTCCCTCTGCCGCTCTGGATAAGAGAGTGTATCCGGGTAATATTCGGTTTGAACGGGATGATAGCACCGGCGCAGAGGCGTGTCAATACTAACCGGTCAGGCGCGGCCCCACGCAGACCGCACCTGACCGCAAAGGGATCCGGTCTTGCCGCCGGGCGTCGCGGCTAGCCGCTGACGATCTGATAGGCCACGCCGTCCCACACGAAGAGCACCTGCTCGCCCAGCGCCAGGAACTCGCCGATCACCGGGTCGAGCGCCAGCAGCTCGAAATACGCGTCGCTGAGGAAGGTCACCTTGACCGGCGTCATCGTATCCGCGTTGTAGAGCGTGTCGATCCACATGCCGTCGCGCCAGACGAAGGTCCGGTCGGTGGCATAGCGCATCACCTGCCCGGCCCCCTCTTCAGCCGGGGCTTCGACCCCCACGCCGCTCCTGGCGCTGATCGTTGGCGCGGCCAGGGGTGCGTTGGCGCCCGCCAGGCCGGCAGCAGACTCCGCCGCATCGACCGCGGCCCGCCCGCTCGGCACGGCCACTCCGTCCGCTTCTGCCTCGAACATCATCTGCGCCTGCTCGACGCCGCGCTGCGTGAAGATGTCGTCCTCGGTGATCAGGAACGAGGTGTACGGCGTGATGATCCCGTAGCGGATGCTCAGCCGTACGATGCTGTCGACCAGTTCGGGATCCTCGCCATGCAGCCGGATCGCGTGCAGCAGCGCGCCGATCTTGCGCGTGGCCCACAGGCGCGGGATGAACACCGCCCCGCCGGCGTTGTGTGGGAAACGCACGTCGTAGAAATAGACGCGCTCCTCGCCGTCCAGCTCGCCGCGCAGCGTGACGGTCGTCGCGCCGCCGTCGCGGAAGCGCCCGGTGACGATCAACTGCGTCCCGGCGAACAGATCGGGCAGCGGCGCAGCGGGATATAGCTCGTCCACCAGGATATCACCGAAGTCGAGCGCCGGATTGGCGAGCACCGGCGCGCTGATCTTGGCGTAGAGCGCGCTCACCTCGTCGTCCACACGCTCCTCAGGGCGGACGTACACCCCCGCCCCGCGAAAGGTCTGATACAATTGATCGAGCAGCAGCGTATCGACGTCGTAGCCCACGCCGAAAGTGAAGATGCGCACGTTGGCCGGGGCCGCCGCCTTGACGTTCGCCAGGATGGTTGCGGTGTCGGTCACGCCCTCGGTCGGCAATCCGTCCGTCAGGAACAGGACGACCGTCGGGCGCTCCGGGTCGGCCATCGCCATCGCCTCGCGCAGCGCCAGGTCGATATCGGTGCTGCCGAGCGCTTCCAGCCCGCTGATCCACTGCTTGGCGGCGGGTGCTTCGGACGGCGGCTGAAGCTCGCGGGCGTAGATGCGCGTGCCGGTGCTGAAGGCGATCACGTTGAAGCGGTCGCGCGGGTTGAGATGCTCCAGCACAAACTTGACCGCGTCGCGCGCCTGATCCCACTTCGCGCCGTCCATCGAGCCAGACTGATCGAGCACGATGATCACATCTTTCGGGATGACGCGCCCGGCGTCCGCCTCGGCAGGCGGCGTGATCATCAGCGCGAAATAGCCGTCCTGGTCGGCGCTCTCGCGGTAGGTCAGCAGGTTGGCGCTGATCTCCGAGGTCGCCAGCCCGTAATAGAGGCTGAAGGCGGATTCGGGGCGGGCGTGGGACGTCTCGAACCCGGCGCGGAAGGCAAACTCGCCATCCCGCACGATGGCGATGTCATGCGTCGGGGAATAAATCGCGCCGATGGGGTCCTTCGAGGTGACGCGGACGCTCAGGCTCAGGCGCTCGACCGGGCGGCGCGTGAACTGGTCGGTGCGCAGCGGGTAGGTGTAGTGCACCAGACCGTTCTCGATGGGCAGAAGCTGACCATACTCGATCTCGATCTTCACCTCGCTGCGCGGCTGGATCGGGAACACGCTGGCCTGGATCGCGCCCGCGCCCACATACTCGAGCAGCGCAGGGTCGCGCAGCTTGCGCACGATCTCGTCGTAGATCGCGCGCGCTTCGTCGGCGTCCAGGATGCGCGCCTCAACCGGCTTGCCGTCGACCCACATCACCAGGTCCGAGACCGCCGCGCCGACCGGCAGCGGAAAAACATAGGTTCCTTCAGCGGGCGCGTTGCCGTCGTTGTAAAAAACCTGTTCGATGCGCGTTGTGGCGACCTGATCGGTGATCGAAACGTCTACCCGGTGCGAGCGGATGATCACGCCCCGGTCGCGCCAGGGGTGGGGCTGGGGTTCGGGCCAGCCGGGGTCCTGCGCCAGCGCGGGCGCTGCTCCGCCGAACATCAGTATGCCTGCCAGAATAAGCCAAACCGTGCGTTTCATGCTGACCTCCTGCCCCGGGTCGGGGTGATCGAGCGTGCTTGTCGAATCAGACGCGCGCCCGGCGCGGAAAGTTCCCAACGCGCGCCCAGTGGCATCCGGTCACCAGAAATCGGCGCAGCGAAAAAAAATCATCGATCAAGAAATATATTTACTAATATTAAAATCGGTGTAAACTGTTCAAGTGAGCGAAATCGGGGCGCGCCCAGCCTGTCGCGTCTCGCTGCTACACGCCATCACGAGATCATTGCACTTCCATGCCCGCCCGTGTGCCCGTCGCGCGCTTGCCCAGGCGCGGGGCCGCGCTCATGATGGAGCATTCCCCATGACAACCTACAACCTGCTCAAGTTCCTGCATATCCTGGCCGCCTTCTGGTTTATCGCCGGGCTTATCGGGCGCGACCTGATGCGTTCGGTCGCGCGCCAGACCGACGATATCCGGCTCTTCTCAGGCCTGTCGCAGGCTGCGGGGCGCTTCGAGACGCTGATGGTGGTGCCGGGCAGCCTCCTGGTCGTCGTCATTGGCGTGTTTGTCGCCTTGCGCGGCGGCTGGCCGATTTTCGGTTTCCTGGAAGGCGCGGATTCGAACTGGCTGCTGCTGACGAACCTGCTTCTGCTGGCGAACATTCTGGTGGTCGCATTGATCTACTTGCCGAGGGGCAAAGTCTTCGACCAGGAACTGCAGCATGCCGTGGCTGCGGGCGTCATGACCGATGGCTTGAGGGCACGGTTCAACGATCCGATCGTCCGGTGGGCGCACTATGGCGAGCTTGCCAGCATCTTCATCATTGTGGCGCTGATGGTCTTCAAGCCCTTCTGACCCGGCCCATCCCGGCCCGCCGGGCGCTAGAGCCAGCGCCGCAAGAACGCCAGGATCGCGGCGCGCATGGCGGGCGTCTCCTCGTGCCCGCAGTCGTAGCGGAGCAGCCGCCACGCTTCGGGCGCGCCCGCCGCCGCATAGACCTCGCGCAGCGCCGCGTCGATGCGATCCAGCCCGGCAGGCGGGGTGAGCGGGTCGCGCTCGCCGGCCAGGGCCAGGTGTGGGCGCGGGGCGATCAGGGCGTTGATCCCGGCGGTGGTGAAATGCTTGAGCAGCCCTGGCACATAGTAGTAGACCCCGTGCCGATCCAGCGCGCCGGTCTCGATCAGCGCCTGGTAATCGCTCAGGCAGCAGATATCGACGCAAACGTTGACGCGGGGATCGAGCGCGGCGACCCACCACGCCATCGTGCTGCCCATCGACAGGCCGAGCGTGCCGATCCGGCCGGGATCCACCTCCGGGCGTTCCACCAGAAAATCGAGCGCGCGCAGGCTGTCGTAAACCATCATCCCCCACATCACGCGCCCTTCCCACAACATCTGCTTGAAGATCGCGGACTCGGTGCGGGTGCTGCGCGCCCCAAACGCCCAGTGATCAATGCACAGCGCTGCGATCCCCTCGCGGGCCAGCGCCTCGGCATAGGGCGGCTGTTGCAGCAGCGCGCGCCCGTTCAGCAGCTCGTCCTTGCCCAGCGCATACTCGCTGCCGTGCGCGTGGTTGTACAGGATGGCAGGCAGCGGACCGGTTGCGTCGCGCGGCAGCGTGAGATAGGCCGGGACGGGTTCAAGCCCGTTGAGGTCAAGCACCCACCTTTCAAGCGTATAGTGCGGGCGCGTCTCCCGCGCGACGCGCTCGGCGTGGATCGGGCGGTCCAGGGGCGGCAGATCGCCGAGCAGGCTCAGCAGCTCGGCGCGGCGGGCGACGGGGTCCTGGCTCATGGTCAGAGTCCTTTCCAGCAGATTCGGTGCGCTTCCAGCTTAGCACGCTTCGCCGGGCCGCGCCGGGGCGATCTAACGCGATTCTTGCCTGCCGGCCCTCCGGATCACTGCGCCAATGCGCTAGAATCTGCGTACAGTTTATAAACCCGCACGGTCAGGCTAACTGCTCACAGAAACCGAGGAAAGCCGCATGTACCCCGATCCGAACACCCCGCCCAGCGAGCCACCATCCGGCGGCGTGCGCCGCGTCGCGATCCGGATGCCGCTGGCCGAGCCGCGTCTGATGTACGTGTTGCTGGCGGTGATTGTGCTGATCTTCCTGTACTACATCTCTCTGCCGCCGCTGGGAAAGGCCGAATTTCTGACGCGGTGGGCCAAGGTCAACGAGCTGATCCGCAACGGCGAGCCGTACCGGCTGTTCACGTCCATGTTTCTGCATCTGAACCTGATGCACATCCTCTTCAACGGCTACGCGCTGTATGTGATCGGGCGCGATGTTGAGGCCTTGTTCGGGCATGTGCGCTTCGCGCTGATCTACTTCCTTGGCGGGCTGTCGGGGTCGCTGGCGAGTTTTGTCTTTACCGACGCGCCTTCGGTCGGCGCGTCCGGCGCGATCTTCGCCATCTTCGGGGCGGAGATGGTCTATTTCTACCAGAACCGCCAGCTTCACGGCGAGATGGGGCGGCGGCACCTCAACCAGCTCATCTTCCTGATGCTGCTGAACCTGGGTCTCGGCTTCTTCTCCAGCGCGACGTCCGGCTTCCGGCTAGATAACGCCGGGCATCTCGGCGGGCTGATCGGCGGGATCGTGCTGGCCTGGTTCATCGGGCCGGAGTACGAGGTCGCGCGCGATCCGGAGATCGACGGCGGGCTGCGCGTGGTCGATCAGAACCAGATCCGGCAATGGGCGTGGATGTCTGCCGCGTATGCAGCGGCGCTGGCCGCGATCACCGTCTACGCGGTCACGGCGTGACCGCGCAAGCGGGCGGGATGCATCCCGCCCCGGCCCGACCGGCACGGCACAGGCCGCGCGGATCAGGGAACCGGGGCGGCGCAACGAGAGTCAGCCGACCAGGAATTTCGTCGCGCGCTCGACGCTTTCCGTCGGGCTGACCTTCACCTGGGCGTCGGCGACGACGCCGTTTTCGTCGATGATCCAGTGCGAGCGAATCACTCCCATATAGGTCTTGCCGTACATCGACTTCTCGCCCCAGACGCCCCACTCTTCCAGCACTTTGTGGTCGGGGTCCGAAAGCAGGTCGTAGGGCAGGCCCTCGTCTTCCTGCCACTTTTTGAGGTCTTCCGGGGTGTCCGGGCTGATGCCGAGCACGACGGTATTCGCCGCCTGGATGCGGGGAAACTGGTCGCGCAGGCCGCACGCCTGGGTCGTGCAGCCCGAGGTTCCGGCCTTGGGGAACGCGAAAAGCAAGACTTTCTTGCCGCGATAGTCGCTCAACCGGACGGGCTTGCCATCCTGGTTTTTCAGCTCAAAATCGGGGGCTTGCTCGCCAACTGCCGGCATATCGCACCATCCTCCTGTCTACCGAACAGCCACTACACGCCAGACTCTAGCATACTTGCTGCGTAAAATGGGAGCCGGATCGGCGCAGGAGAGGGCCGGCAGCGCCAGGAATCACCGAGCCTGCCCGGAGCGAGCGAGCAGCAGGCGAGCAGGTGATTCCACTGTCGGCGGGCGAACGGCAGCCCTAGTGCAGCGTCCGCAAGACGGCCAGCACCCGACCCTGGATGTTGACCTGATCGGCGTCGACGTAGATCGGGTCCATCATCGGGTTGGCGGGCTGCAGGCGGACCTGCTTGCCTTCCAGGTAATACTTCTTGAGCGTAGTTTCGCCGCGCTCGGTCAGATAGACGGCCACCATCTCGCCGTTCTGCGCGACATTTTGACGCTGCAGCACGATGATATCGCCATCGGCGACCATCGCGTCGATCATCGAGTCCCCGGTCACGCGCAGCGCGAACAGCTCGCCCTGGCGGTGCTTGCCGAGCATCGACTGGGGCACGTCGATCACGTCGTCGTCGTCGAAGTAATAGCCGAAGTCCTCGCCGGGCAGGGGCACGGGCGCGCTGGCCGCGATCTTGCCCACCAACGGCACCTGCACCAGATGCGCCACGTCCGCCACCTTCAACGGCACTTCCTTCGGCTGATCGGCACTCACCAGCCGCAGCCCGCGCGAGACTTCGGGCGAGCGCGCCAACAGGCCGTATTCGACCAGCTTGTTCAGGTTATAGTTCACGACGGAGGTCGAAGCGATATCCACCGCCTCGCCGATCTCGCGGATGGTCGGCGGATAGCCGTGTTCCTCGATGAAGGACTCGATAAACTTGAGGATGCGCTTTTGGCGCGTCGACAGCTTGGGTTGCATCGGCTCGCTCCTGGAAAATTCGCACAACAGTTCGAATGTTAAAAAAATTATAGACCGAACCCATGTTCTGTGTCAAGGTGCGCGCGCCGGGCCAATTGGCGCAGATCGCACGGCATCGTATACTCGAAACAAACAGGAGATGCGCCGCCGACAAGAACGTTACGAGATTGTTTGGAAGGAGCACGCACGATGACGGTTTCCGTAACCTGGCTGGGACACTCGGCCTTTCACCTCAAGATCGACGAGCATGATGTGCTGATCGACCCGTTTCTGAGCGAGAACCCGCTTGCGCCCGTCTCGGCGGACGAGGTCGCCGCCAGTTACATCCTGCTCTCGCACGGGCACGGCGACCACATAGGCGATACCGTCGCCATCGCCCGGCGCACCGGCGCGACGGTGGTCGCCAACAATGAGATCGCCATCTGGTGCCGCGACACGCACGGCATCCAGCACGTCCACACGCTGAACACCGGCGGCGGGGTCGAGCTACCGTTCGGGCGCGTCGAGCTGACGATCGCGCATCACAGCTCCCAACTGCCCGATGGGACCTATGGCGGTCAGCCTAACGGTCTTCTGATCGTCACCCGCGAAGGCAAAACCATCTATCATGCCGGCGATACGACGGTCTTCCAGGAAATGGAACTTATCGGGCGGCGCGGCATCGATCTCGCCATGCTGCCGATCGGAGACTATTACACGATGGGCATCGACGGCTCGCTGCAGGCGATCGCACTCCTGAAGCCGAAGGCAGTCATCCCGATGCACTACAACACCTTCGATGCCATCGCGCAGGATGTGGTGACCTGGGCGCAGCGCGTGCACAACGAGACGGACGCGCAGCCGGTGGTGCTGGATCCCGGCGGGACGCATACGGTGGGCTAAGAGCGGCGAAAAACAGCAAAGAACAGCTAGAAGCAGCAAAGAACAGCTAGAAGCAGCAAAGAACAGCTAAAAAGCAGCCAGAAGCAGCAGATTAACCTTATATCGCTGCTCTTAGCTGCTCTTAGCTGCTTTTTGCTGCCTTTAGCTGTCTCTTGCTGCCTTTAGCTGCTTTCCGCTATTTGCGGCTTGCGCGTGTGCCAGTCGGTGACGCGCTGGTAAGCGTCGCCGGCGCGCAGCACGGTCGCCTCATCGAAGGCCGGACCGATGATTTGCAGCCCAACCGGCAGCCCGTGCGCATCGAAGCCGCACGGCACGCACGCCGCCGGAACCCCCGCCAGGCTCGGCGTCAGCGTGAAGATGTCGGCCAGGTACATCTGGAGCGGATCATCGATCTTCTCGCCGATGCGGAAGGCCGTGCCGGGCGTGGCCGGGGTCAGAATCACGTCCACCTCGCGGAACGCCTGCTCGAAATCCTGGCGGATCAGCGTGCGGACCTTCTGCGCCTTGAGGTAGTAGGCGTCGTAGTAGCCCGCCGACAGCGCGTAGGTTCCCAGCATAATCCGGCGTTTGACCTCGGGCCCAAAGCCTTGCCCGCGCGTGACTTTGTAGGCGGGCCACATGCCCTTGACCTGGGCGCGCGGCCCATAGCGCACGCCGTCGAAGCGCGCCAGATTGGCGGACGCTTCGGCCGGGGCGATCAGGTAATAAACATGAATCCCATAGCGCGTGTGCGGCAGGCTGATCTCGCGCACATCCGCGCCCAGCGCGGCGAACTGCTCGATGGCGGCCCGCACCGCCCGTTCGACATCCGGCTCGATGCCGTCGATGAAGAACTCGCGCGGGACGCCCACCCGCAGCCCGTGCACATCGCCGGTCAGCGCCTGGGTGTAATCGGGCGGCTCGTCGGGCACGCTGGTGCTGTCCTTCGGATCATGCCCGGCCATCACCCCCAGCAAGGCCGCGCAGTCGGCCAGCGTCCGCCCGAACGCCCCGATCTGATCCAGCGACGAGGCGAACGCGATCAGGCCATAGCGCGAGACCCGCCCGTACGAAGGCTTGATGGCGGATACGCCGCACAGCGCCGCCGGCTGGCGCACGCTGCCTCCGGTATCCGTTCCCAGGGCGCCGGGCGCCATGCGTGCCGCGACCGCCGCCGCGCTGCCGCCGCTGCTGCCCCCCGGCACGCGCTCCAGGTCCCAGGGGTTGCGCGTCACGACATAGCCGGAGTTCTCGGTCGACGACCCCATCGCGAACTCGTCGGTGTTGGTCTTGCCCAGCATGATCGCGCCCGCGGCGAACAGCCGCTCCAACGCCGTCGCGGTGTAGGGCGGGACGAAGCCTTCCAGGATGCGCGATCCGGCGGTGGTCGGGATGCCCGCCGTAGTCAGCACGTCTTTGATTGCCAGGGGGATGCCCAACAATGGCGCGTCGTCGCCCTGCGCCAGGCGGCGGTCGGCGGCTTCCGCCGCTTCGAGCGCCTGCTCTTCGGTGACGAGCAAAAAGGCGCGCACCTGCGGGTCGACGGCGCGAATGTGGTCCAGACAGGCCCGCGTCAGGTCCAACGCGGTGATCGCGCCGGCGCGCAGCCTGTCGCGCGCCTCGGTCAGGGTGAGGTCAGTCAGCATGAGTCTTCCTCGCGGGCGGGATGGCAGCCTCGGATCGAGCCGAAGTATAACACATCCGCGCCCGCCATCGAGGAAGATTGTCCGGCGGGCGGAAGAGCGTATCCGCGCTTAGCGGCTGCTTTGGGCTTTCGAATTGATCGTCCGGGCCAGTTGGTTCAGCAGCTCGTTGGTTTCGCTTTCCTCGTTCAACGAGGTTTGCAGCAGGCGGGCCTGCTCGGTTTCGCCCAGCATCTCGGCATAGGCGCGCAGCGCGCCGTAGGTGGCGATCTCGTAATGCTCCGCCTTCTGGGCCGCGAGGATCAGCGCGGCGTCGCGCGCGGCGGACTTGTTGCTTTCTTCGAGCACTTCCGCGCCCTCTTCGACCAGGCCTTTCATACCCTTGCACTTCTTGCGGCCAGGCCCCATATCGCGCATCTTGAAAATCTGCTCGATGCGCTCCATCTGCGCCCTGGTCTGCTGCAGGTGCGAGCGGAACGCCTGCTTCAGGTCGGCGTTCGACGCGCCCTCGGCCAGCTTGGGCAGCGCCTCGGTGAGTTGCTTCTCCGCGCTGTACATATCCCGCAACTGCTCTTCGTAGAGGTCGGTCAGGCTTTTTAACATCGCTCATCTCCACAGGCTCATGACATTCCAACGTTTCGTACCGACTTCAGCAGAGTATGAAACGCAAACATGAGTCATCCCGAATTTGAGGATGACCAGTAGAAACAGAAAAGACCTCCG
>DYGX01000047.1 GCA_020724465.1 Thermoflexus sp. | reverse complement strand
GAACTGGTATCTCTGCTCCGGCCCTCCTGTCCGTTGTTAGTGTCGCCCCCTCAGGCGCGAGGCCGGGGGATGAGGGGCAGCGTCAGCCCGCCGCCCGCCACAGGGCGTCGAGGGCCTGGAGCGTGATCAGGTTGCGCAGCGGCAGGCCGCGCTGCAGGTTCGCCGGAGTCAGGTCCGCCCCGTGCGTCAGCGGCGGGGTGAGGTGGCGGCCGTCCTCGGTCAGCCCGTGATTGGGCAGCGGCTCCAGCGCGCGCCAGAGGTTGATCAACGGCACGCGATAGTCGAGCGCCACCCGCACCACGATCTGGTTGTACTGGATGGCGCGCTCCCACTGCCCGGTGTGGCCGGGGAAGGTGCTCAGCAGCGGGATCGCGCCCGCCGCGATCGTTTCGTGCACGATCTGGCGCAGGTTGCGGTTGAACACGTCCGGCGGGGTGAACAGCAGGTCCTGCGCGCCGAACATGATGATCGCCACACTGGGGCGGCGGATGCGGTACTCGCAGCGCAGCGGCGTTTCGCCCGGCTGGCAGACGAACGGGTTGGCGAAGGTCGGGTCCAGCACCGCGCTGGTGACCAGCCCGTCGAGCGCGGCGTGGCTGGTGGCGCCGAGCGACTCGCGGAAGACCTCGACCACCGCGCCCAGGTTGGGATAGGCGCCGAAGTTCGCCGCCTGCTGCGCGAACGGGCTGAGGAAGTGCGGGTTGTCGGTCAGGCAGTCGCCCACTTTCGAGAGCGCACCCGGATCGACACCGAGCGCCCGGCCTCGCGCCGCGAGCGCGGCGGCCTGCCCAAACGAGAGCGGGATGACCGGGTAGTCGTTGAGGTTGATCTCCGGATAGGCGGGGACGCTGTCTTCGGGGGCGGCGACGAAGATCGCCTCGTCGCGGATCGGCAGGCTCAGCGCGTGCGCCTCGCCCTCATAACTCAGGCGCCCGGCCTGCATCCAGCCGCGCGCCGAGCCGTCGGCGCTGTGCCCCAACACCCACGCGCCCGCCGCGTCCCGCGCTTCGAGCACGACTTCCTCTTGCGGCACCAGCACGCCGACGATGGGGCTGGTGGCGTCCGGCAGGCGGTACACGGGCAGGGCGTAGCGCGCGCGGGCCAGCAGGGCGCCCTGCGCACGGGCGGGCGGCGCCGGGCCGGTGGTCAGCGCGGCGGCGAGCATCACAGTCAAGAGGATCAGGCGGCGAAGCATGGCAGCGTCTCCTCTGGCAGTCTCTCAAGCCGGATCGCTCGCGTCCGGCTCTGGGGGGCGGTCGCGCACGGGGCCGATCACGCGCGCGGGCACCCCCGCGACGATGGTATAGGGTGGCACGTCGTGGGTGACAACCGCGCCCGCCGCGACCATCGCGCCCTCGCCGATGGTCACACCGGCGAGGACGGTCGCGTTGCTGCCGAGCGACGCGCCGCGCCGGACCCGCGTCTCGACCAGCGTCCAGTCCGCGGCGGTCTGCGGGCGCCCGTCGGGCGTGGTGGCGCGGGGGTAAAGGTCGTTGGTGAACATCACGCCGTGCCCGACAAAGACCTCATCCTCAATCGTCACGCCCGTGCAGATGAAGCTGTGCGACGAGATTTTGCAGCGCGCGCCAACCTGCGCCCCGCGCTGAATCTCAACGAACGGGCCGATCGTGGTCTGCGCGCCAATGGCACAGCCATAGAGGTTGACCAGCGCGGGATAGTAGATCACGGCTCCGGGGGCAAGCTCGACGTCCTCGGCAACTGGCACGGCACACGCTCCTTGGGCTGGCTCGGAACCAGCGCGGCTTGGCGATTTTTCATCAGACTTTGACACGACAGCGTCTGCCATCTTTTATACAATAGAAGCAGATAAAACCAGAAGCGCAGGCAGCACGGCGTTGGCAGGCTGCCGCGCCCGGCTGCGATGGCATGGGGAATGGCCGACTATACGGTAGTGGTTGATCCGGATAACGTCCCGCGCACGCTCGACGCGCTGGGGGCCGTCTGCGATCTCGACGCCGACGACCGCCGCGCCCTGAGCCGTATCCTGGCGCTCTATCCCCGCCCGGTGACGGTCCTTTTCGAGGGCGACGCCGATCTCAGCCAGGCCGACCGGCTGCTGGCGGACAAGTTCACCTTCGACCAGGAAACCGACAGCCTGCTGCTCTACGCCCGCGACACCGAGACGCTGATCGACGCGCTGGTCGAGATGGCGATGTACCTGTGGGGCTTCGCCACGCTGATCGGCAGCGCGGAGCCGTGGGTGGTGGAGTTCGCGATCGGGGCCTGGAAGCCGGTCCGCAACCGCATCAAGCGCCAGCTTGACCTGCCCGTCCACGAGCATCCGCGCGGCGTGGTAGGGCTGCCCCCCGCCCCCGAAGAAGCCCCGCCCGACGACCGCTATCCGTTCCGCACCCTGGTCGCCAGCTACGACAGCGTCTCGTTCCGGCAGATGGTGGTGCTGGCCGGGCGCGACGACCTGGCGGTGTACTTCCCGCCGGAGACACACCCGAAGGTGCTGGCCGCCTACGTCTACGTGCGCCGGGCGATGCAGGAAGTCGCGCAGGGGCTGGATCTGAGCGACTACCAGAAGTTCAACCGGCGGCTGCTGCAGGCCCTCAGCCGGCTGGATACCCTGTTCCAGCCCGCCAAGCTGCCCCCGCCCGCCTGGGTGACCGGCGCCTCGCTGCCTGAGGCCGAGCCGCCGCTTTTCCACGACGATCCGCCTGCCGACCCCAGCCCCTACCCCGACGAGCCGCTGACGCGCCCCGCGCCGCCGCAGGCCGGGCGCTACGACCCGTTCGAGGCGTTCATCGAAGAGCTGTTCGCGGACGACGACCCGCCCGGCGAGTAGAGTGCGCCTCCGGCCCGCGATCTGGGGGATTGATCGTACCCGCCAATGTCTGCTATACTGGGGTTCGTGTGAACGGCTTCACTAAGTTCGGGCAAACACGGTTCATGGTGCTCTAGCCGGCTTTCGACCACGACGCGCGTCCGACCGCCGCCCCGCCAGAGGGCGCGCGGCGCGAGTCGTGTTGCGCCTGCCGGATGAGCATCCGACCAGCCGAACAGCGAGCGAATTGTCAGCCGCGGGCGCGTGCCTGCGGCTTTTTTGTTGCCCGCGAGCCGCCCCGCCCAACCGATCAGGAGGACGATCATGCACCCGAACATGCGGCCCTACCAGGGCGAAGACGATTACTGGCGGCTTCGGGCGTTTCTGCGCGAGGTCTTTCTGCTCAACGAGCGGCACGAGCTGGGCTGGCAGCCCGCCCGGCTCGACTACTGGCGCTGGCACGCGGTCGCCAACTGCCAGGCGCTGCCCTGCATCGAGTCGTATATCTTCCTGTGGGAAACGGCGGACGGGCAGCTTGCCGCCGCGCTCAATCCCGAAGGGCCGGGCGACGCGCACCTGCAGGTCCACCCGGCCCGCGCCACCCCCGCGCTGCTCAACGAGATGATCGATGTGGCCGAGGCGCACCTAGCCCATGCGCGCGCCGGCCGGCGCGAGCTGACGATCTGGGCGCACGAGAGCGACGCCACCCGCCGGGAAATCCTGGCGCGGCGCGGCTATGCGCCCGGCGCGTGGCCGGAGCACCAGCACCAGCGCGAGCTGGACGGCTCCCCCCTGCCGGATGCGACGCTCCCGCCCGGCTACAGCGTGCGCTCGCTCGGCGAAGCGAGCGAGCTGCCCGCGCGTAGCTGGGCATCGTGGCGCGCGTTCCATCCCGACGAGCCGGACGACGCGTATCAGGGATGGGAGTGGTACCACAACATCCAGCGCTGCCCGATGTACCGGCGCGATCTGGACATCGTGGCGGTGGCGCCCGACGGTGCCATCGCCGGGTTCTGCACCGTCTGGTACGACGACGTGACGCGCACGGGCACGTTCGAGCCGGTCGGCATCATGCCGGAGCATCAGCAGCGCGGGTTGGGGCGCGCGGTGATGGTCGAGGGGCTGCGGCGGCTGGAGCGCCTGGGCGGCACCCTGGCCGTGGTCGGCGGGTTCAGCGTTGCGGCGAACGCGCTCTACACCTCGGTGATGGGACCGGGCGCGCGCCGCCTGGAGCCGTGGGAGAAGAATTTGGGGTGAGGGGAAAACACCCCTCATCCCCCGGCCCCTTCTCCCTCGCACGCGGCTGAGGGGGCGACACTAACAACGGACAGGAGGGCCGGAGCAGAGATACCA
>DYGX01000013.1:30900-132031 GCA_020724465.1 Thermoflexus sp. | reverse complement strand
GAACTGGTATCTCTGCTCCGGCCCTCCTGTCCGTTGTTAGTGTCGCCCCCTCAGGGCGGCAGCTGCGGAAGACGGACATGCTGATGTCTGACGAGTCGATCATCCTCGAAGGGCGCGGGCTGCGCAAAGAATTCGGCGGCCTGGTGGCGGTGTGCGATGTCGACCTGCGCGTCCGGCGCGGCGACCTGCACTCGATCATTGGGCCGAACGGCGCGGGCAAAACCACGCTCTTTAACCTGCTGACCGGCACGCTCAAGCCCACGCGCGGCACGGTCATCTATAAGGGACGGGATATCACCGCCGTCCCGCTCCACCGCCGCGTGCATCTGGGCATCGGGCGTTCGTTTCAGATCACGAACATCTTCCCCAACCTGACCGTGCTGGAGAACGTGCGTCTGGCGGCGCAGGCGCTGGGGCGCGACAGCTTCAAGTTCTGGATGAACTATCGCCACTTCAAGCAGTACGAGGCGGCGGCGCTGCGCGCGCTGGCCGAAGTCGGGCTGGCGGACCGGGCGCCGATGCTCGCCGGGGCGCTGCCGCACGGCGACCAGCGCAAGCTAGAGCTGGCCATTTTGCTGGCGTCTGATGCCGAGCTGCTGTTGCTCGACGAGCCGACCGCCGGCATGGCGACCGAGCAGGTGCCGCCGCTGATGCAGACCATCCAGCGCATCCAGCGCGGCACGGGCAAGACGATCATGCTCGTCGAGCACAACATGAATGTCGTCATGAGCGTCTCGGATCGCATCACGGTCATGCACCAGGGTGAGATCCTGGCCGAGGGCACACCCGCCGAGATCACGCGCAACGAGACGGTGCAGCGCGCCTATCTGGGCGAGCTGTACGGCGATTTTGCGACGATCATGCAGGAGGACGCTCCATGACCGGTCCCGCCGCAGCTCCGAACCACGGCGCCGGCGCGCCCCCGCTGCTGGACGTGGAGCAGATCCACACCTTCATCGGCGAATTTCACATCCTGCAGGGCGTGTCGGTGCAGGTCCCGCGCGGCAGCATCACGGTGCTGCTGGGGCGCAACGGCGCGGGCAAAACGACCACCTTGCGCAGCATCATGGGCCTCAACCCGCCGCGCGCCGGGCAGATCCGCTTCGCCGGGCAGTCGATTCACCGCCTGCGCCCGCACCAGATCGCGCAGCGCGGAATCGGCTATGTGCCGGAGAAGCGCATCATCTTCCGCGACCTGACTGTGGGCCAGAACCTGCAGATCGCCGAGCGCCAGAAGGGCGATCTGGCGCGCAAGGCCGATCTGATCTTCGGCCTGTTCCCGGACCTGCACCGGCTATACGACCTGCCGGGCGGGCATCTGTCGGGCGGGCAGCAGCAGATGCTGGCGATTGCGCGGGCGCTTGTGCCGGACAACGCGCTGCTGCTGATCGACGAGCCAAGCGAGGGCCTGGCGCCGGTGCTGATCGAGCAGATGATGGACGCCATTCGCCGGCTGTCGGCGCATACGACCGTGCTGCTGGTCGAGCAGAACTTTCAGGTTGCCAGCCGGCTGGCCGAGCACTACGTCATCATCGAAGAGGGCGCGACCGTTCGCGCCGGGCGGATGGCGGACCTGGTCAGCGACAAGCAGTTGATCAAGACCTATCTGGGCGTGGCGTAGGAAAGGAGACGGGATGCCCGGCTATTTTGCTCGCCTGACGCCGCGCTATCGGCGCTCGTGGGCTTTGGTGGCGGCCTATCTGGCCTTTCTGGTGCTGATCAGCCTGATCGACTTTGGCGGCAACACCGCCGGCCAGACGCTGTTTCGCGGCCTGATGCTCTCCATGCTGATTTTCCTGGTGGCGTCGGGGCTGTCGCTGATTTTCGGCCTGCTCGATGTGCTGAACTTCGCGCAGGGTGCGTTTGTGCTGGTGGGGGCGTACATCGGCTACGCGACCTACCAGTCGGTCGAGTTGAGCAGCACGTACAGTTTCCTGGCGGCAGTGGGCGCGGCGGTGGTCAGCGTGGGACTGCTGGGTGCGGTGATTGAGACCGGGCTGATCCGGCCGCTGTACGCGCGGCCCGTGTTCCAGATCGTGCTGACGTTCGGCCTGGGCGCGATTCTGCTCGATCTGGTGCAGCGCATCTACGGGCCGCAGCCCAAGCAGCCGCTCGCCCCGCCGGAGTTGTTCCGCGGGACGTTCTACCTGTTCGGCCAGAGCCTGAGCATCTACCGGCTGTTCATTATCGGGCTGGGGCTGGTGATCATGGTCGCGGTCGGGCTGCTGCTCAACCGCACGCGGCTGGGGATCATCATCCGCGCCGGGGTGCAGGACGCCGAGATGGTTCAGGCGCTGGGCATCAACGTGCGGCGCGTGTTTACGTTCGTCTTCGTGCTCGGCGCGGTGCTGGCCGGCCTGGCCGGGATCGTGCTGGTGCCTTACCAGGGCGCGACGCTCGACCTGGGCAACCAGTTCCTGATCCTGGCGATTGTGGTGGTGGTGATCGGCGGGATGGGCAGCTATGAGGGGACGGCGGTCGCCAGCTTCATCGTCGGGCTGACGCGCGCGGTCGCCGAGCAGATGTCGCTCAAGCATTTCGACGCGCCGGTGCTGGCCGAGACGTCGATCCTGTTCCTGATGATCGTCGTGCTGCTGGTTCAGCCGAGCGGCCTGTTCGGCCGGGAGGAATCATGATCGAGCGCGCCGTCTACCGCCGCGTAGAGCGGATCGAAAACCCGACCGGGCGCAAGCTGGCCGCCGGTCTGGTGCGGCTGGTGCTGGAAAACTGGTTCTATGCGCTGTTCTTCGTGCTGCTGTGGCGCTTCCCGTACCTCGTCGCCGATCTGACTGACTCCGAGGTGATGCCCCAACGGCCGACCGGCGGGTCCGTCTTCTGGCAGAGCGTGATGGCCCAGACGCTGCTGATTGCCTGCCTGGCGATGAGCTACAACGTGCTGTTCGGCTTTGGCGGGATCATTTCCTTCGGGCACGCGCTGTTTTTCGGCATCGGCGGCTACACCACGTTTATCCTCATGCGCGAATACGAGCCGGGCGCGCGCTGGCCCGTCCTGGCCGGGTTTGCCGCGCTGGTGGTGGTCATTGGGGCGCTGGCGCGCATCCCCTGGCGGCGGCTGGCGCTGGCTGCGCTGGTTGGCGCGGCGCTGCTATACCTTCTGCTGCCGGGCAGCGGGGGTGTCTCGGTCTATCAGGGATTCGGCGTGGCGGTGCTGCTCAGCGTGGCGCTGAGCCTGCTGTCCGGCGCGGTGACCCTGCGGCTGCGGGGCGTGTATTTCGCGATGTTCACGCTGGCCCTGGCGGAGGTCTTCTGGGTGCTGGCGAAAAGCGGCACGCTGCGCGCGCTCACCGGGGCCGAGGACGGCCTGCCGTTTCGCGATCTGATCCCGGACGCGCTCAATCCCACGCCGACGGCGGGCGGCAACCGGCTGGCGATGTACCGCGTGACGGTCATCTTCTTCGCGCTGGTCTTCCTGGCAATCCGGCGCTACATCAACTCGCCGGTGGGCCGCGTGATCGTCGCCGTGCGCGATAACGAGCAGCGGGCGCGGGCGATTGGCTACAACGCGTTTCACTACAAGCTGCTGACGATGGTTTTTGCCGGAGTGCTGGCGACGCTCAGCGGACTTCTGTTCGTGCTGTGGGGGTCGGCCAAGCGCGTCGATCCGACGTTGCTCAGCCTGAACTACACGGTCGAGCCGCTGCTGCTGACGCTGATCGGCGGCGTGGGGACACTGACCGGCCCCGTCGTTGCGGCGCTGGGTCTTGAACTGGGGCGCACCTACCTGCGCGAGGAGACGTTTACCTTCAGCACGCGCCTGTTCGGGCTACTGTCGCTGTGGCAGGCGCTGTGGGTGGCCGGCTTCGCGCTGTTCTTTTACGTCTTTCGGCGCGGGCTGCGGCGCGGCGTGGCACGGGCGCTGGGCGCGGGGCGCGATCCGGGCAGCCGGGCGGTAACGCTGGCGGCGGGCGCCGGGGCAGCGGCTGCGTTGATCGTCGTGGCCCTGGTCGCGCAGGCGATCTACGCCGAGACCGATCTCGACACGTATGTCTACAAAGTGGCCGACCTGTGGCAGTTGTTCCAGGGCATGCTGTTTGTGCTGGTGGTGATGCTGCTGCCGCATGGGATCGTTGGGACGTGGAACCGCTGGTGGTTCAACCGCCGGCTGCGGCGCATGGCGCGCCAGGCCGCGGCGCGTGCGGCAGGCGCCGAGACAGCCGAGCCATCTGGCGGGCATGAAGCGTAAGCAGCCGGGCGAGCGTTCCTCGCCCGGTTACTTGCGCTGGAGCGTATCGCATGCGCCGGACACCAAACGCAAGGGCGGTGGGCGCGCGTTGGTTTGCGCGCGGCGGGCGGCTTTATACTACGAGAGGTTTCACGGCTCGCAAGGAGATCACCATGAAAGCGCGCTTGATCGCATTTCTGCTTGTTCTGGCGTTGGGCGCAACTCCGGCCTTCGCTCAGGATGGAACAACGCACACCGTGATTTTCGACGGCTTTGGCCTGAGCTGGGACGCGTCGCTGGCCAGCGGCGCGTCGGTGATTGCATACGAAGGCGATCCGGTTGACCTCGAAGCGCCGGGCGGGCCGCAGCCGCCGCGTGTCGAGTTCGCGCTGTTTGAACCGATTCCCTGGGATGAAATCCCGATTGATGAAATGGGCTATCCTGGCAGCGACCGGAAGCACGCCGGCTCGGTATCGGTTTACCGGCTGGCAGATATCGCCGCGTATGACTGGTCGCAGCAGCAGGTCGAGCAGCTTCAGGCGCTGCTGGCCGGGCGCCCCGATCTGGCCGAGTACATGCAGGTCAATGACGATCTGCGAACACATATGCTGCCCTTTTTGCCGGTCTACCCGGCGGGGCAGGTGATCCGCGCGCGGGCGCAGTATGTCGAGACGGGCGCGCTGACAGGCATCAGCTACGTGACCGTCTACCGGCAGGATGTCTCGCCGTTCCTCGCCTCAGAGTTTCTGTACACGTTCCAGGGCTTCAGCGTGGACGGCGCGCATTATGTCTCGATGGTCTTCCCGGTCACGATCGAGGGCTTCCCGGCGGACTACCCTGCGGATTTCGACTATGACGCGTTCATCGCCGAACTGAACGCGTACTTCACCGAGAGCATCGCGCACATCAACGCGGCGCCGCCGGAGAGCTTTAGCCCGCGCCTGGAACAGCTTGACGCTGTGCTCGAGTCGTTCTTCGCGCTCGAAACCGCCGCGTAGCTTCTCATCGTCATAGACGAGCAGGGCGCATCCCAGTCAGGACGCGCCCTGTTTCTTTCCAGGCATTCGCGTGCTACATCATCGCCGTCACCAGCGCCAGCAGCACGCCGCCGGCCATGACGCTTCCGAGCTGCCCGGCGGTGTTGGCGCCCATGGCGTGCATCAGGATGAAGTTCTCGAAGTCTTCGTCCTGCGCGACCTGCGCCGCCAGCCGCCCGGCCATCGGGAACGCGCTGATCCCCGCCGCGCCGATCAGCGGGTTGATCTTGCCGCCGCTGACGCGCGCCATCAGCTTGCCGAACAGCAGCCCGGCCGCCGTGTCGAGCACAAAGGCCAGCAGCCCCAGGATCAGGATCTGGATCGTGTCCAGCCGCAGGAAGCTGGCGGCGGTCATGGTCGAGCCGACCGTCAGCCCCAGGAACAGCGTCGCGACGTTGATGATCTCGTTCTCGGCGGCGCGGGTCAGCCGCTCCACGACGCGGCTCTCGCGCAGCAGATTGCCGAGCATCAACATGCTGATCAGCGGCGTGGCGTCCGGCACCAGCAGCCCGATCACCAGCGTGACCACGATCGGGAACAGGATCAGCGCGCGGCGCGAGACGGGGCGCGGCGCGTACTCCATGCGGATGCGGCGTTCCTGGCGCGTGGTGAGCAGCTTCATCACCGGCGGCTGGATGATCGGCACCAGCGACATGTACGAATAGGCCGCCACCGCGATTGGGGCCAACAGATCGGGCGCGAGTTTGGTCGCCACATAGATCGACGTTGGCCCGTCGATGGCGCCGATGACGCCGATCGAGGCCGCCTCGTTGAGCGGGAACCTGAGCAGCGTGGCGAGGATCAGCGTGCCGAAGATGCCGAACTGCCCCGCCGCGCCGAGCAGCACCAGCTTGGGCTGCGACAGCAGCGGGCTGAAGTCGATCATCGCGCCGACGCCGACGAAGATCAGCAGCGGGAATAGCTCGTTGCTGATCCCGGCGTTGTACAGCACGCCGAACAGCCCGTGATCGTCCAGCATGCCGGTCAGCGGGATATTCGCCAGAATACAGCCAAAGCCGATCGGCAACAGCAGCACCGGCTCGTATTCCTTGAGCACCGCCAGCGCGATCAGCACCAGCCCGGCGGCGATCATCACCGCGTTGCCGGGCGTGAAATTGGCAAGCCCCTTGCTGAGTTCGGGCCAGAGGTCGGATGAGAACATGGCGTTCGCCCCTCGCGCCTCACTCAGTCCGCGTACTCGATCAGCACGTCGTGGTGGCGGACATGCTGGCCGGGGCTGACGCGGATCGCGCCGATTGTCCCGCTGCGGGGGGCGCGGATGATGTTCTTCATCTTCATCGCTTCCAGGATGCAGACCTGCTGGCCGGGTTCGACTGTGTCGCCCGGCTGGACCGAGATCGCGACGATCACACCGGGGATGGGCGCGAGAATGCGGCTGGAGCTTGCGGCGGGGGGTGCATCCGCAGCGGGGGCGGCGGGTGCAGCCGCGGGCCGGGCCGTGGCTGATGGCGCTGGGATGGCGGTGCCGGCTGCCGGTGTGGAAGACACCGGGCGCGCCACCGGCGTTTCGTTCAGCCAGACCTCATACCGCTGGCCGTCGACTTCGGCCACGATGGGCCGCGCGTACAGATCGGCGATCTGGACTTCAAACTGCTCGTCATCAATCGTGACAGTCACTTTCATCGTCTCGGATCCTGCCTGGGTCCTTTCTGCTGTAGCAGCCGCGCGCGCATCACCGCCTGCCAGGCGCTGACAATCGGCGTGGGCGGCACGGGAAACTCATGCGGCTGAGCCTGCTGCTCGCGCAGCAGCGCGGCGGCTACCGCCACGGCAGCAGCGCGTTTCTGTCGTTCAAGCACGTCGCCGGTCGGATGGGGTGCTTCGGGCGCGCTCTCCGGACGGTCGGCGGTGGCGCGCACCAGCAGGGACATCACCCCCCACAGCAGCGCGATCGCGCCGAAGACCAGCCCCATGCCGACGACGGTGATTTCAAGCGCGGTGATCAGGTTTTCGCCCATCATGGCCCGTCCTTTGGCGCTAGACCGGGATGTTGCCGTGCTTACGTGGCGGCGCGGGCGAGTACTTGTCTTGCAGCGCCGTCAGCGAGGCGATCAGCTTCGGGCGCGTTTCGCGCGGCTCGATGATGTCGTCGACATAGCCCGCACTGGCGGCGTGGTACGGGTTGTTGAAGTTGCGGCGATATTCCTCGGCCAGCCGCGCGCGCTCGGCGTCGGGGTCCGGTGCCTGGCTGATCTCCTTGCGGAACAGGATATTCACCGCCCCCTCCGCGCCCATCACGGCGATCTCGGCGCTCGGCCAGGCATAGTTGACATCCGTGCCCAGGTACTTGCTGCTCATCACCACGTATGCGCCGCCGTAGGCCTTGCGCGTGATGACGCTGATCTTAGGGACGGTCGCTTCTGAGTAGGCGTAGAGGACTTTCGCGCCGTGGCGGATAATGCCGCGATGCTCCTGATCGACGCCGGGCAAGAAGCCGGGTGAATCCACGAAGGTGACCAGCGGGATGTTGAAGCAGTCGCACATGCGCACAAAGCGTGTGATCTTGTCCGCGGCGTCGATGTCGATCACCCCGGCCATGATGCTCGGCTCCTGCGAGACGATCCCGACCGTGTGCCCGCCGATGCGCGCCAGGCCGATGATCGCGTTGCGCGCCCAGGTGGGCTGGAACTCAAGAAACGTCCCTCGATCGACCACGCGCGCGATCACCTCTTGCATGCTGTACGGCTCGGACGGGTCGAGCGGGACGATGCTGTTCAGCTCGTCGTCCATGCGCAGCGGGTCGTCGCCGATGTTGATATACGGCGGGTTCTCGACGTTGTTGGACGGCAGATAGCTGAGGACCGTCCGGCACAGCTCGAGGGCTTCCTGCTCGGTGGTGGTGGCGAACGTCGCCGTGCCGCTGATCGCGGTGTGCACTTCCGCGCCGCCGAGATGCTCGTTGTCGATCTCCTCGCCGGTGACGGTCTTGATCACCTGCGGGCCGGTCAGGAACATGAACGACTGGCCGCGCACCATGATGATCACGTCGGTCAGGGCGGGCGAGTACGCCGCGCCGCCCGCGCACGGGCCGAGCATGACGCTGATCTGCGGGATGACGCCCGAATACTGCGCGTTGCGGCGGAAGATCTCGGCATAGCCGCCCAGACTCTTGACACCCTCCTGAATGCGCGCCCCGCCGGAGTCGATCAGGCCGATGATGGGCGTGCCGTTGCGCACGGCCAGGTCCATCACGCGGCAGATCTTGTGGCTCTGCATCTCGCTGAGCGTGCCGCCGTAGACGGTGAAATCCTGCGCGTAGACGTAGACCGTCCGCCCGTTGATCTGGCCGTAGCCGGTGATCACGCCTTCGCCCAGATACTTCTCGGTGGCGATGCCCATCTCATCCCCCTGATGGGTGATGAACGGCTCCAGCTCGTTGAACGTGCCGGGGTCCAGCAGCAGGTTGAGGCGCTCGCGCGCGGTCAGCTTGCCTTTTTCGTGCTGTTTGGCGATGCGTTCTTCGCCGCCGCCAAGCCGTGCTTTTTCGCGGATGGCGCGCAGCTCCAGAACACGTGGGTCTTCTTGCGACATGGGGTTTCCTTGAAATCCTTAAGCTTTAACATGTGGTGTTTTGAGTTCATCTTAAGTGTACCGGCGCGGGTCTGGCCCCGTCACGGTCGATTGTCATTATTCGCGCCTGCGGATTGCACTACGAGCGGGCCGCTGTGGCGCACGGCGAAGGACAGCCAGGGGCGACGGAGAGGGCGTGCGAGAAGGGGGCGCCGGGCCGGGGGTGGAGCGGGTCAGGGCTGCGGCGCGGTGAGCGGGCGCTCGACCGGCTCGACTTCGGCGCCGTCGCCCAGCTCGGCCATGATCATCCCCAGCAGGATCAGCCCACAGCCGATCAACTCTTTGGTGCCGAGTACCTCGCCGGCCCACCACCAGCCGAACAGCGCGGCGAAGACCGGCTCCAGGCTGAACAGCAGCGCGGTGTGCGTCGGCGTGGTGAAACGCTGGACGTAGACCTGCAGGCTGAAGACCAGCGCGGTCGCCACCACGCCGGTAAACGCGATGGCAGCCCAGGTGTCTACCGGCAGGTCCAGGCGCGGCGTCTCGAAGACGAACGCGGCGGTGGTGGACAGCACGGCGACGGTCGCGATCTGGATCAGCGCGAGCCGCACGGCGTCGTGACGGGATGTGTAGTGCGCCACGGTGACGATGTGCAGCGCGAAGGCGAACGCGCAGCCCAACACCCACAGATCGCCGCTCTGCACGCGGAGATCGGCGTTCAGCGTCAGCAGCGCCAGCCCGACCGTCGCGGCGACGATTCCGGCCAGCGCCCCGCGCCCCGGTGGGCGGCGCAGCAGCAGCGTCGCCAGGGCTGGCACAATCACCACGCTCAGCCCGGTGATGAACCCGGCCTTGGCGCTGGTAGTGGTTTGCAGGCCGATGGTCTGGAACACGTAGCCCAGCGTCAGCCACAGGCCCATCAGGCCGCCGGCGCGCAGATCGGCGCGCGACAGGGTGCGCGTCCGGCGCCGGAAGAGGATCGCCAGGAACGCCGCTGCCAGCGCAAAGCGGAAGCCGACGAACGTCAGCGGCCCGACGGCGTCGAGCGCGTTCTTGACGACGACGAAGGTCGAGCCCCAGATCAGCGCGATAAGGCCCAGCGTCAGGTCAGCCTGCCAGCGTTTCATGCCGCCTCGCCTGGTTAGCTGGCCCGGCGGAGAATATCGGCCATCTCGTCGCTGGTTAGCTGGACCGGATTGCCCTGCATCGAGCTGGCGCGAGCCGAAGCGTCGATCAGCGCGGGGAAGTCGGCTTCGGCCAGCCCATAGCGGCTGAGCGGCGGGATGTCGAGCGCGGCGACCAGATCGGCGACCCAGGCCGCGCCGTCGGCAGGCGCAGCGTCGGAGCGGCCTGTCAGCAGGCGGGCGATTTCGGCGTAGCGCGCCAGAACCGGGTTGTCCGGCTGGCGTTCGGCCAGGATCGCGATGTTGGCGGCCATGACGTGCGGCAGCAGCGCGGCGCAGATCGCCCCGTGCGGCGCGGCAAGCATGCCGCCCAGCGGCCCGGCGAAGCCGTGCACCGCTCCCAGGCCGGCGTTCGCCAGCGCCAGCCCGCCAAAGAGGCTCGCCAGCGCCATCTCGTCGCGGGCGGCTGTGTCGCTGCCGTCGGCATAGGCGCGGGGCAGCGCGCGGGCGGCGCGCGGGATCGCCTCGCGACACAGGGCATCGGTCAGCGGGTTGGCCTTGCGCGTGACGAACGGCTCGATCAACTGCGTCAGCGCGTCCAGACCGGTGCTGGCGGTGATGGCCGGGGGCAGCGAATAGGTCAGCTCCGGATCGACCAGCGCCACGCGGGGCAGCATCAGCGGGCTGCGCAGGCTGACCTTGACGCGCTGCTCCGGCACGGCCAGCACCGCGTTGCGGGTGACTTCGGCGCCCGTCCCGGCAGTGGTGGGGATGGCGATGGTGGGCGCGGCAGGGCGCGTGATCGGCTGCCCGCGCCCGACGACTTCCAGGTAGTCGAGCGGGTCGCCCTCGTTGGTCAGCAGCGCGGCGATGGCTTTGGCAGCGTCGATGGCGCTGCCTCCACCGAACCCGATCACCAGATCGCAGGCGGCTTCACGCGCCTGGGCGGTGCCGTCGCAGGCAAGCTGGACAGTTGGCTCGGTCGGCACCGGGAAGAGCGTCCAGGCGACGCCCGCCGCGTCCAGCCGTTCCAGCAGCGGCGCGGCGCGCTCAGTCTGCGCGCCGGTGACCACCAGCGCGCGCTGTCCCAACCCGGCGGCGATGGTGCCGGCCTCGCGCAGCGCGCCCGCGCCAAAGGCGATCCGTCCCGCCGTGGCGAACTCGAAGCGCATCACGCCGAATCCCATCCGTCTTCGCCAGGGTAGACATTGGTGAACACGGTCTTGGAACGCGGCTCGGCCAGCAGGTCCGGAGCCGCCGCTGCCCACGCCTGATAATGCGCGGTTTCGCGGTGGCGCGCCGGGTCGTCGGGCGTGCGGTAGACCTCGACCAGCACAAAGCGCGTCGGGTCGTCGGCCTGCTGGATCACGTCGAAGCGCGCGATGCCCGGCTCCTGCACGCTGTTGCGCGCGTTTTCGATGGTGATGCGGCGGAATTCGTCGATGCACTCTGGCTTGACGTGGCAGTACACGTGCACAATATACATGGCTTCTCGCTCCTCAATCATCCGCCCGCGCCAGATTATAGGTCGCCACGCCCGTTCTCTCAACCGGATCGACTGGTGAAGGCTCACAAATGGCACAAAAACGGGCGCCCGGCCGGGCGCCCATCCTTCGGATTGGGTGAGTGCGAAGGTTATTCGACGACGCGCAGCGTGGCGGAGAGGTTCATGCGCGCCAGCTTGCGCAGGCTGAGCAGGGGGGTCAGTGCGACGACCAGCGCGCCGAGGGCCACCGCGATCAGCAGCGTCAGCGGCGCGAGCGTGACCGTGAAGCTGACTTCGGGCATGTAATCGCCCAGTTCGACCCGCATCATCCAACCCAGCAGGCCCCAGCCCAGGCCGATGCCTACCAGCGTGCCCAGGGTGCCGACCACCAGGTTTTCGATCACCGTCATGCGCAGCACGGTGCGGATCGGCAAGCCGAAGGCGAACAGGGTCGCGATCTCGCGGGCGCGCTCGTCGACGTTAATACTGGTCGAATTGAAGGCGATCAGGAAAGCCATCGCCGTGACGGCGACCGCGACGATCGCCATGAAACC
Source organism: Thermoflexus sp. (assembly GCA_020724465.1). Lineage (GTDB taxonomy): Bacteria > Chloroflexota > Anaerolineae > Aggregatilineales > Aggregatilineaceae > DYGX01. The sequence goes on along the minus strand of DYGX01000013.1, from coordinate 120,116 downwards.
CGTCAGTAGCTCCATCGCGTCGCTGAACACCTCGGTGAAGTGCGACACCGGCTGCACGGAGGCGATGCCCGGCAGGTGAAACAGCGCGTATTGCACCTCGTCCTGGGTGGCACCGGGCGCCGGCTCCACGTACAGCACGTTGGTCACCCCGGCTAACCCCATCAGCGCGGCCTGGCTCTGGTCCATGTAAGCCAGATAGCCCAGCGGACTGGCGTGGATTCCGCTGACCGGAACCTCGCTTTCTGCCATGTGAATACTAAACAGCCCTTCGCGCTGCGGGTGCCAGAGCGTCAGGGTGTCACCCACATCCACGCCGAGCAGGTCGGCAGCTTTCTGGTTGATGAGGATTCCCGCCTGCCCGGTCGGATAGGTGCCTTTCACGACGGTTGGCCGCCAGAAATCGCTCTCCAGGTCGATCAGCTCCAGGGCTACGTCGATGGTTTCGCCGCTGTGACGCAGCTCGCCTTCGAGCACCAGCCCGCTTTGCACGCGGCCAACTTCGGGCCGCTCGGCCACGGCGATGACGCGCGGCGAGGTGACGCCGTAGAACGAGTTCAGCGTGACGATCATGCGCTCAGGATGATTCTGGTAGAACTCTGCTTCGGCGGTGTCGATCGTCGCCAGGAACGAGTCGAGCGTACCGATCAGCGTGATCAGGGTGGTGATCGCCGTCGCGATGCCGAGCAGGGTGAGCAGCGTCCGGCGCGGCGTGCGCAGCAGGTTGCGAAGCGGCATCTGCGTGAAGCTGCGCCCCGGCAGCGGGATGTTGACCAGCAGCGCGGCCAGCCGGCTGCTTTTCTGGATCAGCGTGCCGGACTTGATGGCGTCGATGGGCGGCACGCGCACGGCGCGCCACACAGGATAGACTGTGGCCGCGATGGGAAGCAGCACCCCGAGTGCTGCCGCCTGGAGAAAGACGCGGGCCATGAATGGTGTCTCCATCACCGGCAGCGGCAGCAGGTCCTGCATCAGCCCGCGCATCGCGGCACCGACCATCTGCCCCAGTAGCAGCCCGAAGACAACCCCCAAGAGGGCGATTTGTACGCCGACCAGCAGCGGGCGCAGGGCGATCTGCACGCGTGGCATGCCCAGCGCCATGCCGATCCCGATCTGGCGGCGCTGGGCCTCGACAATGCGCGTCGCCAGGTTGAACGCCCCGAACGCAGCTCCGGCCAGGAACAGGTACGCGATCAGGCGGAAGAAGCGGTCGTCGCTTTCCAGGTCGCTGTAGAGGGCGTGGTGAGCGGGGTCATCAGCGGGTGCCATGATGGTGATCCCCGTTCCGGCGAAGTGCGCATCGATCATCTGCTCGATTTCGGCGCGCATCTGCCCGGCGTCGGCGCCGTCGGCCAGCGTGAGCAGCAGATCGTTGACGCGGCCCGGCTGCTCGGCCAGCGCCTGAGCCGTTTCCAGCGGCGTCACGACGACGGCGAACTGCGCCGCGTCCATGAAGCCGATCTCGTTGGCGATCACCAGGAAGTATTCCGGCATCAGCGCCGCGCCGATCCGGCGCAGCTCGTGCCCGCCGCTGAGGCGAATGGTGCCCTGCGCCGGCAAGTCGTAGTAGGCGGCGAAGTTGTACTCGACGATGGCGGTCCTGGCCGGGTCGGTCTGGGCGCTGAAAGGCTCGCCGCTCATCAGGTGCAGGCGGTTGATGGCCGGGCCGCCGCCGGTGATGTCCACGCCGATGATCCGGCCTGGCACCAGGATCGGGGTCTCGCGGTCGTTGGCCTCGACCAGCGTCGGCACGATCAGGCGTGGCTCGGCGGCGGTGATCCATTCTGCGTGGGGCAGCTCGTCCAGCGCCGCGCGCAACTCATTGGCATCCACATAGCTCCCTTCGGTCAGGCGCACGCGCAGATCGTACATGTTCAGCAGCGCGTAGCTGGCGTCGTACGACCGGCGCTGCCAGCCGTTCACGCTGCGCAGCCCGGCGTAGACGCCGGTGCCCAGCGCGATGATCACTGCGATGGCGACCACCTGCAACCAGCGCGCGCGCAGATCGCGCCAGGTCCAGCGGAGATAGAGGCGGGTGTTCATTTGCGTCTGCCTTTCGCCCGGCTACCAGCTCAGCGCGTGAACCGGCGCCTTGCCACCGCGCGGCGCGCCGTCGCTGACGATATGCCCGCTGCTCAGCTCGATCACGCGGTCGGCTATGCGCGAGATCTCGCGGTTGTGCGTGACGACCAGCACCGTTTTGCCCGCCTCGGCCTGCTGCTGGAGCAGCTCCAGGATCTGCACACCGGTGCGGAAATCCAGCTCGCCCGTCGGCTCGTCGGCCAGCAGAATCGGGTTGCCGGTCGCCAGCGCACGCGCGATGGCGACGCGCTGCTGCTCGCCGCCGGAAAGCTCGTGCGGAAGGTGCGAGAGCCGGTCGCCCAGGCCGACGCTCGCCAGGATCGACGCGGCGGTCTGGCGCCCGTTGCGCCCGTTGCGCGAAATATCCAGGCCCAGCTCGACGTTTTCCAGGGCGGTCAGGCTGGGGAACAGGTTGAAGGTCTGGAAGATGAAGCTGACCGTCTCGCGGCGAAACTTGAAGCGCTCGGCCTGTGTGGTGGTGCTCAGCTCGACGCCGTTGACGCGCACGCTGCCCTCGGTCGGCACGTCCAGCGCGCCGATGATGTTCAGCAGCGTTGTCTTGCCGCTGCCGGACGGGCCCAGCACGACGACGAACTCGCCCTCGGCGATGTGAAGCGACACATGATCCAATGCGGTGATCGTCACCGGACCCACGATATATCGCTTGGAGACATTCTGAAGCTCGATCATGCCCGTTCCTTTCCAGAGACGATGCTACGGTCTGATCTCAGTCTAGAGACGTTTCGGCGTGCCTGTACCCCCCAAATGTGCGGGGGTTGGGCCTGACCTGGCACGGCATGAAAGCGGGCGAAGCGTGTATAGTGTTTCGACTATAAACTACTGCTGATTGCGTGTCAAGCGATAAGGCGGCTGCCGGAAATTTTGAGATGGTTCTAATGTGCGCGGGCCGGATGCTGCATTACAATCGGGATATCAACAATCGTCGAACAATCGAGGACAAACCAAACATGGTTGAGCTGCCTCTCTTTCCTTTGAACACGGTGCTCTTTCCGGGTGTGCCGATCAGCCTGCACATCTTTGAGGAACGCTATAAGGAGATGATCGAGATGTGCCTGGCTTCACACACGCCGTTCGGCGTGGTGTTGAGCCGGGGCGAGCTGGACGGCTACAGCCTGGAAGCCGAGCCGAACCTCACCGGGACCTCTGCCCAGATCACCCAGGTCGAGCGCCTGCCCGATGGCCGGATGAATATCCTGGCGGTGGGGCTGGAGCGTTTTCAGGTGGTATCGCTGCGCTACGACCACCCCTACCTGATGGGCGCGGTGGTGCCGTATCCGATCACCGGAGAGGACACCTTCGCCGCCGAGCGCGCCAGCGACAGCCTGCGCCCCTGGGTCGAGCGGTATCTTGAGATTCTGTCGCTGGCCGCGGACGAGGATATCGAGTTCGACGCGACGCAGCTTCCCGACGACCCGCTGGCGCTCGGCTACCTGGCGGCGGCGCTGGTGCAGATTCCGTCCGAGCAAAAGCAAGAGCTGCTCGACGCGCCGGAAGCGACCACCTTGCTGCACGACGTGCGCACCATCTACACGCGCGAGGTGCCGCTGCTCCAGCGGATGCTCGAAGCCGAAGAAGCGCCGATGATGGGGTCGTTTTCGCTGAATTGAGCCAAAAGCGGCGAAGAACAGCGAAAGACAGCAGAGAGCAGCAAAAGGCAGCGGGAAAGCGGGCACGCCTCACACCGCTGCCTTTTGCTGCTTTTCGCTGTTTCTGGCTGTCTTTAGCTGCTTCTAGCTGCTCTTGAGCAACGGCGATACCTGCACGTAAACCGCGCGCACGATTTCCGCGATGGCCTCCGGCGCGTCCTCGCGCGGCGCCACATCATCATACGGCAGCACCACGCCGGTCCAGCCGGCCGTGTGCCAGCGCGCTGGTGCCGGAAGCGGCAGGCCGGTCAGGCCGGGCGGGATCGGGTGCGCGTAGGCGTAGAGGTAGGGGCGGTCCAGCCCTTCGCTCGCGGGCGAGAACCCGAAGCTCATATGCGGCGCCTCTTCGGACTCTACTTGGGTTGCAAACCACAGAAACGACAGATCGAAGCCGTGCGGCCAGACCACGAGTGGCGTCTTGGCGCCGGGAAGCGAGGCACGGAACCGCTCCAGAACGGTATGGAGCGCGGTCAGCGCGTCCCCATAGGCCACCGCGGCGGCGGGGTCCGGCTCCAGGGGGGTGTCCCTGCTCAGCCGCGTATCGTCCAGCGCCAATTGATAGCCGGCGTGTGCTGCCAGCTCTTTGACGGTGTTCGCCAGAGCGCGCTGCGTCATGCCGCGCACCGGCAGCGCGATGGGCGTCTTGAACGCCTGATACCAGCGCAGAGTCTGGCTGGCGAGGTCGAGCTGCCACTCGCCCATCGGGCCGAGCGGCCCGGTCGTCAGGCGGCCAGGGAGCACGTGCAGGCCGAGATGCAGATAGTTGGGCTGGGGCGGCGCCACTGCCGCGCGCACAGCGCCGACGACCTGAGCGGCCTGGTGCAGCGCCTGGCGGGTAGCGATCCAGTCGCGGGGTATAGCGGGCAGCGCCATAGGTCCTCCTGGGTGACGATGGCTCCGGCTGGCTATTCGAGCCGGATGCGCGGGTTGAGCAGGGCATAGAGCAGATCGGCGGTGAAGTTGGCGAGCAGGATGATGACCACCGTCACAGCCACAATCGCCTGGATCAGCGGTAGATCGCGGTTGTTGATGGCCGTGTTGATCAGCAGACGGCCCAGGCCGGGGTAGCTGAAAACCGACTCGATCACGACCATGCCGCTGATCAGCCAGCCGCTGCTGGTGGCGATCACGGTCACGGTGGGGATCAGCGCGTTGCGCAGCACGTGTTTGACGATCACGGTGCGATAGGGCAGCCCCTTGAGCACCGCCGTGCGCACATAATCCTTCTTCAGCTCTTCGATCACCCCGGCGCGCACCAACCGCACGATGTAGGCCATCAGCACCAGCGTCGCGGCGATGGCGGGCAGCCACAGCGCGGGCAGCGCCTCGCGGAACGACAGATCGGGCCGGACGGCGGAACTGGCCGGGAACCAGCCGAGCGCGTCCGCGATGGGATTATCGCGCCAGCGCAGCGCGACCGTGTTGATCAGGAACAGCCCGGTCACAAACTCCGGCAGGCTGACCACCGAGAGCGACAGCACCGAGATCACGCTGTCCGAGAGCTTGCCCTCGGTCAGGCCGGCAATGACCCCCAGCGTGATCGCCAGCGGCAGCGCGATCAGCAGCGTGAGGAACGCCAGCCGCCCGGAGTTGACCAGCCGCTCGGTGACGATGGCGCGAATATCCTGGCGCGGGCTGGCGAAGGTCTGGCCCCAGTCGCCACGCACGAAATCCACCGCCCAGTTGACGTATTGCACGACGAGGGGATCGTTCAGGCCCAATTCTTCGCGCTTGGCCTCGACGGCGGCGGGGCTGGCGTCGCGCCCCAACAGCACGCGTGCGACGTCGCCGGGCAGCACCCGCGTCAGCAGGAAGACGATCACCGTCGTCAGAAACAGCGTGAAGATCAGGAACAGCAGCCGCCGCGCCAGAAACCGGCTCATCTCACGCTCCGTCGTCCACCGCAACGCCGCGCTGCAGCGCGGCCAGCTCGTCCAGTGGGATGTGGCATTTGATATAGTGTTCGTCGCCGCCGTCGCGCCAGGGCGGGGCTTCCGTTTCGCAGATCGCGCCGATTTTGCGCGGGCAGCGCGTGTGGAAACGGCAGCCCGTCGGGATGTTGCGCGGGCTGGGGATGTCGTCGGTCAGGCGCACGCGGGTCGTGGGGCGGTCGGGGTCCGGCTGTGGGATGGCCGAAATGAGCGCTTCGGTATAGGGGTGGTAGGGCGGGTGGAATAGCTCCGCCGCGTAGCCGACCTCAAATAGCTCGCCCAGGTACATCACGGCCAGATAGTCCGCCAGATAGCCGACCACCGCCAGATCGTGCGAGATGAACAGGTAGGACGTATCGCGCTCGGCCTGCAAGCGCGCCAGCAGATTGAGCACCGCCGCCTGGACCGACACATCCAGCGACGACACCGGCTCGTCGCACAGGATCAGCGCCGGGTTGGACGCGAAAGCGCGCGCGATGGCGACGCGCTGTTTTTCGCCGCCGCTCAGCTCGCCGGGATAGCGATGCGCGTAGTCCGCACTGAGGTTGACCGCTTCCAGCAGGCGGCGCGCTTCGGCGGCGGCCTGCTCGCGGCTCATCCCCGCCAGCCGGATCAGCGGGCGGCTCAGCGCCTGCCCGACCGTCAGATAGGGGTTGAGCGAATCCTGTGGGTTCTGGAAGACCATCTGAAGCTGCGCCAGCGTCTCGCGGGCGCGGTCGCGCACCGTGCCGGAGACGTCCGCGCCGAGCAGCGTGATCGTCCCGGCGGTGCGTTCTTCCAGGCCGATGATAACCCGCGCCAGCGTGGTCTTGCCGCTGCCGCTTTCGCCCACCAGGCCGAGCGTCTTGCCCCGCTGGATGCTCAGATTCACACCGTCGACGGCGCGCACCGGGCGCGGACGGGTGCCGCGCAGTATCTGCTTGAGCGAACGCCGTACCGGGAAATGCTTCGTCAGCCCGTCAACGCGCAGGAGTCCGGGCCGGGATCCGGCGGGCGCCTCAACGCCATCTTCGACGCTGGTTTGCAGCGTCACCTCACCGCGCGCGATCTCGCCCCAGCGGTGGCAGCGCACGCGCCGTTCCCCGTCCGGCGCGTCGAGCGGCGGCTTGGTGCGGCAGATCGGGATGGCGAGCGGGCAGCGCGGCTCGAAGACGCACCCTGCGGGCATCTCCGCCAGCGGCGGAGGCAGACCGGGGATGGTGGGCAGGGTGGCGCGGTCCTTGGTCTGGCCCAGCCGGGGCATGCTCTGAATCAGCCCGATGGTGTACGGGTGCAGCGGCCGCTCGAACAGCGCGCGGACCGGCGCCTCTTCCATGATCTCGCCCGCGTAGAGGACCGTCACGCGGTTGCAGAGCTGGGCCACCACGCCCAGGTTGTGCGTCACGTAGATCGCCCCGGCGCCCTCTTCGGCGATCAGGGTGCGTATCAGGTCCAGGATCACGGCTTCGGTGGTCACGTCCAGGCTGGTCGTCGGCTCGTCCAGCACCAGAAGCTGCGGCGAAGTGCTGAGCGCCATCGCGATCGCGACGCGCTGCTGCATCCCACCGCTCAGTTCGTGCGGATAGCGGTTGGCGAGCCGGGCGGCGTCCGCCAGGTTGACGCGGCGTAGCGCCGCAACAGCCTGCGCGCGGGCGGCCCGGCGGTCCAGCCCCTGATGGTGGCGCACGATCTCGGCGATCTGCTCGCCGACCTTGAGCGACGGGTTGAGCGCGGTGGCCGGGTTTTGCGGGACGAAGGCCATCCGCGCACCCCAGACGCGCTGCATCTCGCGCCGTGAGCGCCCGGCCAGCTCGTCGCCCAACAGCGCGATCCGGCTGCCCGGCTCGATGCGCCCGTTGGGCGGCAGAAAGCGCATCACGCCGGTGGCGACGGTCGATTTGCCGGATCCGGATTCGCCGACCAGCCCGACGATCTCGCCCGCCTGGACGCGCAGGTGAATGTCGTGCACGGCGCGCAGCCAGCGCCTACCCACGCGGTAGCTGATCGTCAGGTCGTCAACGGCCAGAATCGGGGTGTTGTGGTCCACGGGCTACTCGCTTCTCTGGACGGCGCGGCGGATGCCGTCCGACATCAGATTGACGCCGATCACCAGCAGGGCGATCGCGGCGGCGGGATATTCCAGCGCCCAGGGAGCGAGCTGGTAGTAGCCGCCCCGGTTCTCGTTGACCATCAGGCCCCAATCCGGCGAGGGCGGGCGCGCTGCCACACCCAGAAAGCCGAGCGAGGCCACCAGAAAGATCGCGTAGGAGAAGCGCAGCGAGGCTTCGACCACCAGCGCCGGGATCACCGAGGGGAAGATCTCGCGGAAGAGGATATAGCCCCACGACTCGCCCCGGATCTGCGCCGCCTGGACGAAGGCACGCGTCTTGACCTCAAGCGTGCTGCTGCGGACCACGCGGGCGACGATGGGGACGTACACCAGCGCGATCACGAGCAGGACCGCGTTGTCGGCCAGGGCCGCCTGGAAGCTGCCCGGCTCGGTTTCGACGTTGCGGATAATGCCCAGGATCACCAGCGCGAGCAGCAAGGCCGGCATCGCCAGCAGCGCGTCGAATACGCGGGTGATGATCTCGTCGACCAGGCCGCCCTGGTAGCCCGCGAACAGCCCCAGAAAGGTGCCGATCACGACCGCGATCAGCGTGCCGAAGCCTGCCACGCGAAAGATGCTTGAGGTGCCCAGGATGACCCGGCTGAACACGTCGCGGCCCAGCGTGTCGGTCCCGAAGGGGTACGGGCCGGGCCGGTATGTTTCCGTCTCGAACAGCCGCCCAGGGTCGTCCCAGACGCGCCTGAGGCGCTCCAGCGGGGCGGCGGTGGGCGGGTGACGCGGCGGGTTCGACTGATCGTTGGCGCGGTAGGGGGCGATCTGCGCGCCGAACAGCGCCAGCGCCAGAAAGAACAGCACGATCACCGTGCCGGCGGCGGATTGCGGGCTGCGCAGCAGGGCGATCAGGAAGCGCCCGATTGAGCCGGCCCCGCGCGAGAACCGGGCGGGGCGGACACGAGAAAGCGCCGAGTGTGTCATCGTGGTTTCGTTGGTGGAATCCGGCTCGCACTCCCTGACAGGGTCGGGCGCGGGATGGTCAATGGGCCGCCCCGCGCCGCCACAGCCGGGTGCGCCCGGCTAGCTGACCGTCGCGGTGTGGAAGCGGGTCCGCCCGGCGAACGGGTGAACGTCCACCCCGCTCACGTAATCGCCCATCACGCCGAACTGGGCGAAGAAATACGGGATGATGATCGGGCCGCGCTCGATCATGATGCGCTGGATCTCGTGATAAGCCTGGGTGCGCTCGTCCTCGTCGAGCGTCGTCCCGGCGAGCGCGATCAGGCGGTCGACCTCTTCATCGCTGAAGTGCGACTCGTTCCAGGCGGCGTCGGAGCGCAGGTACAGGTCGAGAAACTGCTGCGCGACCGGGCGATGGCCCCAGGGCGTGATCGCCAGATCGACTTCGAGCCAGCCGTTGTCGGCGTAGTAGACGGCCTCTTCCTGCGGCTCGATGGTGATGCGGATGCCGGCAGCTTCCCACTGCGCCGCCAGGGTCTGCGCCAGCGCGACGCGGTCCGACAGGTTGGGCACATAGAGCGTCATGTCCAGCCCGTCCGGATAGCCCGCCTCGGCCAGAAGCTGGCGCGCGGCTTCGGGGTCTGGGCCGGGGAGCGGTGTCTCCTCGCTGTAGTAGCGGGCGAAGAAGGGGCCGATAGGTGAATCGCGCCCGATCGCGCCGAAGCCGAACTGCAACCGGTCGAAGATGGCCTGGCGGTCGGTCGCCAGCCGGAACGCCCGGCGCACGCGCTCGTCGTTGCCCGGCTCGCGGTCGGCGCGCAGGCGCACCAGGTCGTGCCCGCTGGTGGTGGCCTGCTGTGTGGCGAACGCTCCCTCGCCGCCCAGCGCCAGGAAGGTGGCGTTGTCCATGCGCAGCACAGCGTCGACCTGCCCGCCGCGCAGCGCGTTGACCGCGCTCTCGACGCTGTCGAAGTAGAAAAACTCCAGCGTTTCGACCCCCGGCGCGCCCGCGAAGTACTCGCGATTGGCGGAGAGCGTGGCGCGGTCCGGGATGTATTCCTGAAGCTTGAAGGGGCCGGTCCCGTTGAACTCCTGCCCGATGTTCGGGGCGTTGGCCTTGAGGATCACGGCGTGGTTATCGGTCAGGTTATAGAGAAAATCCGGGTTCGGGCGGCTGAGCGTGAAGACCACGGTGCGGCCCTCGCCCGGCTCGACGCGCTCGATATCGGCGTAGAGGTCGGCGGTCGGGCCGTCGCTGCGCAGGCGCTCGAATGTCCAGACGATGTCGTCCATTGTCAGCTCGCTGCCGTCGTGAAAGGTCACGCCGTCGGCGATGGTCAGGGTGTAGGTCAGTCCGTCGTCGCTGATATCCCAGGCGGTCGCCAGGCGCGGAACCAGCTCTGAGCGGGCGTCAGTGTCGAGCAGGTAATCGTAGATGGCGTTCAGGAAGGCGATTTCGGTGTCGGCGGACGCGTTGAGCGGATCGAGCGCGACGGGCGCGCCCCCCCAGGCGACGCGCAGCGTTCCCGCCTGGCGGCGTGCCAGGACGGCGGCTGCCTGCTGGGGGGTGAGATCGAATCCGGCAGCACCGAGCACCGAGGCGGCCAGTCCAGCGGCGCTGAGCTTGAGGAAGCTGCGGCGCGGGAGCCGCGCGCTGCGCTCGTCCGTTCGTGTCTTCTGCGCTTGAGTCATGGGGATCTCCTTTAAACTCAGCAACATGAGAGAGGTACTTACGGTGCGGACAGGAACAATTATCACAAAAAGGAGAAGCGCATCCAAAAATCCGGCAGGGTACTTGCGTAACGGCGCGCAGTCCCGTATGATCGAGAGATAGTCTGCGCTTCAGACAGCCGATAAGCTGTCGACAAGGGTGCTGCTTCCGCTGGCCTGAGGGGCCGGCTTGATTACCACCTTGACGAGCAGCCGCGGGCCGTTGTGCAACTTTTGCCCGCGCTGCTGCGTATTCCTTTCCGGTTCGATCGTGCGCGGCCTCTCAGCCTGAGACGCCGCACCGACCGCGACCGACTCGCACTGCCGAACAATCGCCATTCGCACTAGCGAAGGAGAAGCGCACTCATGGCCGAACCCTTCATTCAGGTCCACGACTTGGTGAAGACCTTTGACACGCCCGCCGGCCCGCTGAACGTGCTGCGCGGGATCGACCTGGAAATCCAGAAAGGGGAATTTGCCACGATCGTCGGACCCTCGGGCAGCGGCAAGACCACGTTTCTGAACATGCTGACAGCAGTCGATACGCCCACCAGCGGCGAGATTGTGGTCGGCGGCGTGCCGATCACGCAGGTTCCCCAGCGCAAGCTGACCAAGTGGCGCGCGCGCAATGTGGGGATTGTGTTCCAGTTCTTCCAATTGCTGCCGACGCTGACGGTGCTCGAGAACGTGATGGCGCCGATGGACTTCGCGAACGTGTGGAAACCGGGCGAGCGCCGCGAGGTGGCGATGCGTCTGCTCGACCGCTTCGGGATCGCCGACCAGGCGTACAAGACGCCCGATATGCTCTCCGGCGGCCAGCAGCAGCGCGTGGCGATTGCCCGCGCCCTGGCGAACAACCCGCCCCTGATCGTGGGCGACGAGCCGACGGGGAACCTCGACCGGATGAGCGCGGCGAATGTCTTCACCATCTTCAGCGAGCTGGCCGAGCACGGCACGACCGTCGTGGTCGTCACGCACGACCGCGACCTGGTCCACGGCGTGCCGCGCGTCTTTGAACTGGTGGACGGCATGATCGGCGAGACCACGCTGGCTGCCGCCGCCGCCCGTCGCACGCAGGAACTGCGCGCCATGCGGACGCGCACCGCGATTCGCCAGGGCACGGCGCACTGAGCGCGCCGCGCGGCACCGCCCTTGAACTGGCTGCGTCACCGGATGGCGCTGGGAGAACAAACCAATGACAAACGGGAATGATAAACCGGTCATTCTGCTGGAGAACGTCGAGAAGGTCTATAAGACCAAAGCCGGCCCCCTGCGCGTGCTGAAGGGCGTCAATCTTTCGATCAACGCCGGAGAGTTCGTCGCCATCGTCGGCCCATCGGGCAGCGGCAAAAGCACGCTGATCAACATGATCACCGGCATCGACCGCCCAACGTCGGGCGAGGTCTTCGTTGCCGGGCAACGCCTGACCCACCTGAGCGAAAACGCCGTCGCCAAATGGCGCGGGAAGAACGTCGGCGTGGTGTTCCAGTTCTTCCAACTGCTGCCCACCCTGACTGTGCTCGAAAACGTCATGATGCCGATGCACTATGTGGGCACCTACAAGGGCCAGCGCCGCCAGCGCGCGATGGAACTGCTGGAACTGGTCGATCTGCCGGATGTCGCCCACAAGTATCCCAGCCAGATTTCCGGCGGCCAGCAGCAGCGCGCCGCGATCGCCCGCGCGCTGGCCAACGATCCGCCCGTGATCGTGGGCGACGAGCCGACCGGCAACCTGGATATGGTTTCGGCGGGCCTGATCTTCGCCCTGTTCGAAGACCTGGTTTCGCAGGGCAAGACGATCGTGATGGTGACGCATGACCGCGACCTCGCCGGGCAGATCCCGCGCGTGGAAGAAGTTCGCGATGGGCAGTTGGTGCCCGCCGATCAAATCGACGAGCGCCTGGTCGCCCGTGCGCAGGATTAGGTGATCGCTTCGACGCGCCGCAGGTGCCTGGCAGGAGGTGGACAATGGAGATCATGCGCCGCGAGCAACAGGGAATCGTCACGCTGGAGCTGGCCGGCCGGGTAGACAGCCTTGGGGCGGGCGAGCTGGAAGCCGCCCTGAACGAGCTGCTGGAAGGCGGGCACTACAAGCTGGTGCTGGATATGGCCGGGGTGCAGTACATCAACAGTGCCGGGCTGCGGACGCTGGCCGACGCGGTGACGCGCGCGCGCGGGCATGGCGGGGATGTGCGCCTGGTGGCGCTGTCGCCCAAGGTGGAGCGTGTGTTCAAGATCATCGGGTTCGACCGTTTCTTCGACAGCTATGCCACAGCCCAGGACGCGTATTTTGGGCTGTGAGCCAGCGCACCACCGGGCCTGGCGGTCCGGCGAAACGAGCGGGCGCCCTGCGGAAGTTCCCAGGGCGCCTGTTTTGTGTCTTGTGCCGGCGGTGGTCTCAACGAAATTTGAACAAGTTTTTATATCGTAATTAATTCGTGGCTGTTATACTAAAAATCATAGTACAATTAGCACAGTCCTGCGCACGCCTATCCCCATGGAATAAGCGCGGTCTGCTGCATCTGAAGATGCGTCGTCGCGCGGCCCAGCCCCGCAGCGGAAGACGCCCAAACCAAACTGAAGCGCGTCGTCTATGAGCGTTTATCGCAAGGGAGTTTTCATACTATGCCACCGAGAGGTATGAACCGCACCATCCTGCCCATCGTTGCCGCGGTTATCTCCATCATGTTCGTCGCTGTGCTGGCGTTTGGCGTTCAGGTTCGCCTGCTGAGCGCCGCCGCCGACACACCCACTCCGGTGGACGAATCCACCTCTGAGGACCAGAGCAGCGAGTCCGCGCTTCAGACCGGCACTCCCTGCGTCGATGCTGCCGGGGATGAGGGCGAGGACGGAGATGCCTGCCCTGAGCCGACAGCCAGCCCCGATCCGACCGGCGAGCCCGGTGGGCTAGACAATGCCCCCACGCCGGTGCCCGGTAACAAGAACAGGTCCGCCACACGCTCTGTGACAACCCCGACGGCCAGCCCGCCCGCGACGCCCGCTGACACGGGGGACGCGCCAGGCGATGAGGCCGGTGATGAAGCGGGCAGCGAGCCGCTGGACGAACCCGAAGGTGAGCCGCTGGGCCTGATGGCGGCCATGGAGTTTGCCCCGCTGGCGATCGAGCAGCAAACCAGTGTGACCGCCAGCTTCACGGCGACGATCGGTGCGAACCGCACGGTTCAGTTCACCGACACGTCGGTTGCCAGTGTCCCGATCACCGGCTGGCTGTGGAGTTTCGGCGACGGCGGAACCAGCACCGCCCAGAACCCGACGCACCAGTACGCGGCGGATGGCGTCTACACCGTCACCCTGCAAATTACGCTGCAAGACGGCTTGACGGCGAGCGCGGGCGGGTCGGTTGAGATCACCGAGTCGCAGACTCAGGTCATGCGCTGCGCGTTCGAAATGGACCCGCAGGGCAGCGCGGTCCCGCTGACGGTCAACTTCATCAACACCAGCGAGAATGTGACCTCGTATCTATGGGATTTCGGCGTACCTGGCGCGACCAGCACCGTGCAGCACCCGGCCTATACCTACACGGCGGTCGGCACTTACACGGTGACGCTGACCTGCACTGGGCCGCTTGGCACGCTGACGGCCGTCGGCCGGATCAGCGTGACGGAATCCGGCGGCGGCGATCAGCTCACCGCGCAGTTCACTGCCAGCCCCACCAGCGGCCCGGCGCCCCTGACCGTGCAGGTCACCGACGCCAGCCTCGGCCCGGTCGCAAGCTGGACATGGTCGTTTGGCGACGGCTCGGCGGATGTCACCGGCCAGGGTCCGCACACCCACACCTACACTTCGGCAGGCACCTATACCATCACGCTGACGGTGCGGGATGGCGGGAGCGGTGTCTCAACTGCCACCGGCGTGATCAATGTCTTCGCGCCGGGGACGCGCCCGCAGCCGAGCTTCACCGTAACGCCGCAGCAGGGTTCGGCGCCGCTGACGGTCACCGTGACCGATACGTCGACGGGCGCGATCGACACCTGGACGTGGACCTTCGGCGACGGCTCGGCGGCGGTTTCGGGTCAGGGGCCGCACACGCACACCTACAGCAGCCCCGGCACATACACTATCCGGCTGGAAGTGAGCGGTCCCGGTGGGGCCGGTGCGGCAACCCGCCAGGTGGTCGTGCTGCCGCCCGGCGCCGAAGTTGACGCTGACTTCTCGTTCCGCATCACCGGCAGCGTGCCGGGCGGGATCGAGGTCTGCTTTACCGATCTCAGCCAGGGGAATGTCGTTTCGTGGGCGTGGGATTTTGGCGACGGCGGCACCAGCACCCAGCAGAACCCGTGCCATATCTACGCCGCCACCGGCAACTACGCCGTTACGCTGGTCGTGACCGGGACCGATACCAGCACCTCGAGTGTGACGCGCATCGTCCCGGTGGTGGCCGGGGACCAGGCGCCGGTAGCCGCGTTTGACGTGAGCAGCACCGATGTCACCGTCGGCCAGGTGGTGAGCTTCACCAACCGCAGCACCGGCGAGATCACCAGCTATGTCTGGGACTTCGGAGACGGTGGCACAAGCACCGCCGTGAACCCGACGCATACCTATGCCGCCGTGGGCACGTACATCGTCTCGCTGGTGGTGTCCGGGCCGGGCGGGACGTCCGAGGCGGCGCAGACCACGATCACGGTGCGCGAGGCGGTCCTGGCGTGCGATTACACCGGCACCACGACGCCGCTCCTGAACCAGACGGTGACTTACAGCGCGCGGGTGACCGGCCTCGGCACGCGTACCATCGCCTCGCAGTTCTGGACGCTGGACGGTAACACGGTAGACACGGATGGAAGCTTCCGTGTCACCTGGACCGTGCCGGGCAGCTTCACGCTGGCCTACACCGTCGTGCTGTCGGATGGGACCGATTGCACGGCGACCAAGACGATCCAGGTCTCAACCGAGACGCTGGCTTGCTCGATCGACGGCGCGAGCAACGCCAACGCCTACCAGGAGCGGACCTTCACCGCCCGGCTGACCGGCGCGTCGATCAACGATGCCTCGTTCGCCTGGACGGTGGACGGGCAGCCCTTCGGCGGCAATACGCGGAGCATCACCGTGATCGCGCCTGCCGGGCAGAGCCAATACGTCGTGCAGGTGGTGATCACCGTAGGCGGCCAGACGTGCACCGCCACCAAGACGGTGATCGTCAACCGGGGCGGCGCGGACCGGCTGACGTGCAACTACACGGGCAGCCTGCTGCCGCTGTTGAACGAGACGATCACCTACCAGGGAACGACCGAATTCCTCTACACGCGCACGGCCACCTACCAGTGGTTTGTCAACGGGCAGTTGGTGGGCAGCGAGCAGAGTCTCTCGCACACCTGGAGCGCGTCCGGCTCGCACTCGCTGACGCTGCGCGTCACGCCGTCTGAGGGCGCGATCTGCGAGGTGACCAAGACGGTCACGGTTAGCCAGCAGACGCTCGCCTGCGAGATCACGGGCGACTTCCCGGCCTTTGTCGGCCTGCCGGCGACCTTCCAGGCGGCGCTGCGCGGGCTGGGCGACCGGACCGCGACCTACGAGTGGTTGATCGACGGTGCGTCGGCGGGGACCGGCCCCACCCTGCAAACCGTCTTCGACGCGACCGGCACCGCCCAACTGACGCTGCGCGTGACCGCCAGCGATAACGCGTTCTGCGAGACCTCGCGCTCGGTGACAATCGAGCTAGGGCAGCAGATCAGCGCGGTTGCGACACCGGACGCGGGCGTCGCGCCCTTGCCGGTGACCTTCACCGCGCAAACGACCAATATTGACCGCAGCACGCTCGTCTGGCACTTCCCGGACGGATCCTCGCAGCACGCGGAAGTCGGCACGTTCACCTTCCCGCTGCCGGGCACGTACACGGTCACGGTGACCGGCACCGGCCCGCTCGGTCAGCAGTCGGCCTCGGTGGTGGTGCGTGTCGCGGCGACGAACGACATCCGCGCCGCCTTCACGCCGAGCCCGTTCGGCGGCATCGCGCCGGTCGAGATCTGCTTCACCGATCGCAGCGTCAGCGAGGGCAGCACGATCGTCGCGTGGCTGTGGGACTTCGGCGATGACACGACCAGCACCGAGCAGAACCCGTGCCACACCTACACCACGGCGGGCAGCTACACCGTGCGCCTGCGCGTCACCAACCTGGCCCAACTGTCCGCGACCGCGACCAACACGGTGAACGTGTTCCAGGTGACGCAGGGCGCTTCGTCCTTCGGCTTCACGGTGCATCCGGGGGGCGAGGTCTGCTTCACGAGCTTCCTATCCGATGGCGCGACCCTCGATTTCTGGGACTTCGGCGACGGCGCGACCAGCACCGAGCTGAACCCGTGCCACACCTACAGTGAGGAAGGTGATTACACCGTCTCGATGTGGGTGAGCGGCGTGGCCGTGTCGCGCACCATCCGCGTGCAGTTTAGCGGGCCGGTCGAGCCGCCGCAGCTTGCGGCGAGCGGCGTGTGCTCGCTGGACGGCGTGGCGACCTTCACCATCGTCAACAGCGGCGGTCCGATGGCCGCCAGCGATACCTATATCGTGACCGACGCATCCGGCACGGAGCTGCAGCGCGGGATGTTCCAGCTTGGCCCAGGGGACAGCATCACCGTGCCGGTGAGCGGGATCGGCACGATCACGCTGCGCACGGTGGCGACGCAGTTGAGCACCAGCACCGTCTGCGCTGCCGGGCCGCGCCTGAGCTACAGCGCGATGTGCGCGGCAGACGGTGTGGCGCGCTTCACGGCGAGCAACAGCGGCGCGGCGATGCCGGCCCCGCTGAGCTACCAGATCCTCGGCCCCGGCGGGGCGGTCGTCCAGAGCGGGACGTTCCAGCTTGGCGCGGGCCAGTCGCAGACCTTTACCGTGAGCGGCATCGTGGGTCTGCTGCGGCTGTCGGTGGCGGGCACGCCGGTGATCGACACGACGTGCGCCGAGCCGGGCACGCCGCCGCCCACCGAGCCGCCCGTGACCCCACCGGCCACGCCGCCCGCCACACCGCCGCCGGGCCAGCCGCCGCTGCTTCCGCCGCCCGCCATCGCGCAGGCGCCGGTCTGCGGCGCGATCACCGAGCAGCCTGTGGCGGGGGGTGGCGCCGGATTCCCGCTGATCGACATGAACCCGGCCGACTGTGTTGACGAAGAGCTGCCGCTGGCCGGCTGGACCCCGATCGAGATCGGCGGGGCGGTCTGCCCGGACTGGTTCGTCTACCACACCAACCAGACGGGCGACTGGGAGATCTTCCGTTATGGCGATCTGCCCGGCAACCCGGATGCCGATGTCAACCTCTCGAAGGGGATCGGCGACCGGATCTACGACCTCGGCCCCAGCCGCTCGCCGGACGCCGGCTGGATCGCCTTCGCGTCCAACCGCGACGGCAACTGGGAAATCTACGTCGGGACGACCGATGGCGAGTTCCAGCAGCGCGTGACGCGCAACACCCGCGCCATCGACTACGATCCGGTCTGGTCGCCCACCGGCGAGCGGATCGTCTTCGAGTCCTCGCGCGACGGCAACTGGGAACTATACGCGGTCGACGTGCAGACGGGCGTCCAGACGCGCCTGACCGACCACCCGGCCAACGACGTGAACGCCTTTTGGTCGCCCGACGGGCGCAAGCTCGTCTTCGAGAGCGACCGCGACGGTCTGTGGCAGGTATACGAGCTGAACCTCGATACGCTGGCCGTGACGCGCCTGAGCGACGGCACCGCCAACGACCAGGACCCGGCCTACTCGTTCGACGGGCAGCGCGTGGCCTTCCGCTCGGATCGAGACGGGGCGAACGGGGTCTACGTGATGAACGCGGACGGCTCCGACGTGCGGTTGATCTCTGACCCGGCCGGGCGCGCGACGCTGCCGGTCTGGGCGCCGGACGACTCGCTGCTGGCCTACCAGTCCGACCTGAACGGGCAGCTTGACATCTACGTCTACGAGTTCAGCGGCGGGCAGACGCGCCGCGTGACCGAGAATGGGGCGCCGAACTACGCGCCGACCTGGTACTGCGACGCGCCGCAGCTCATCCTGACCTCGGACGTGACGGGCGACGCCAACCTGTTCACGACCCCGGCGCTGCCGATCGACGCCGCGCCGGTCACGCTGACCAATGGCGACGGCGTGCAGCTTACCACCCACGAGCTGGCCGACCAGCATCCGCAGAACGTACCGTCCGAAGAGGACGCCAGCCGCGAGCGCTCGGTCATCGCGCCGCCGCGCCGCTAGCCGGCCTGTTTCACCGGTGAGGAATCACAGGGCCGCTCTCCAGGCGAGGGCGGCCCTGGTCTTGGGTGCGGCGTGTGACCGGGCAGCGTCGATCCGCGTCTGCATTGCCGGTGCCACCAGGTCGCTCGCGGCCCGGTCATCTCGCAGGCAAGCGGCTCACCCTTCCCACACGCGCAGCCCGAAGCGGCTGAGGTAGATCGGCAGGCTCTTGAACAGCGGGTTGGCCTCTTCGATAGCCTGGATCAGGCGACGCTTTTCGCTGGACGACGGGCCGCACAGCAGCGTCAGCGAGCCGCCATCGCCGCCCGCGCCGTTGACCTTCCACCCGATCGCGCCGTGCGCCCGCGCGATCTCGATGATCTGGTGCGCGTCGGCGCTGACCAGATCGGGGTGCAGGTCGGCCTGCGCCTCGGTGTTGATGATCATCGCGCGGCCCAGCGCGGCGAAATCCCCCGCGTAGACCGCATCGCGGGATAGCTCGGCGGTGCGGCGCAGCGCGTCGAGCGCCTTCCGGCTGGCCGGGCCGGATTCTTCCAGCTTCTTGATGACGGTTTCGTGAACCGCCGACGACTGGTGCGCCTTGCCCAGGAAGACCAGCACCAGCCGCCGCTCCAACTCCCACCAGATCGCGTTGGGGACCTGGATCTGCGAGACGGTGGCGTGCGGGTACTGGAACATCTCGATGAAGTTGACGCCCCCATAGGCCGCACAGAGCTGGTCCTGGATGCCGCTTTGCAGGTGGAGCATGTCGGTCTCGACACGGTGCGCGGCGTAGGCGACTTCGTGCGGCGTCATCGTGCCGGGCGTCAGCCGATCCAGCGCGCCCATCAGCGCGACGGTGATCGACGCCGAGGTCCCGGTCGAGCAGCCGGCGGGCACTTCGGAGTAGACCGTGATGTGCAGCGCGACGTCGTCCGGCACGCGCATATACTCGATGGCCGCTTCGAGCAGCGGGTGGCGATCCCATTCGGTGTGCCCCGGCACGATCGGGTACACGTCGCCGTAGTTTTCCGCGTAGAGCATGATGCGGTGCTGGCGGTCCTTGACCGCAAAGACCTTGATCTGCACCTCAACGTAGGGGTAGACGCCGATGTTGAACACCTCGCCGTGCCCGGCGAACCAGGTATCGGTCCAGCCGCCGTTGTCGCAGATGCGGATCGGGCACACGCTGTTGATCACGCGGACCGGGGTGGCCTCGGGGTTTGTGTCGCTCACGGATCGGCCTTTCTAAACTGCATACAGAAAGCGAATGACCCTGCTGTCGTGCCCCGTTGGCGCGGCTTGCCCCAGGTTGGCATGTTGCCGGCTTTGCCGCGCCACGGCTGATTTGATTCATTTGACGGGGCTACGCAAACGCGGCTTCAGGGCTTCGTTTGACGTCTCCCGCTCGTCTATTCTTCGCTGCTCTTCGCTGCTCTTTGCTGCTCTTTGCTGTCTTTAGCTGTCTTTAGCTGTCTTTAGCTGTTCTTTGCTTAAATCTCCGCCTGGCGCGCGAAGACCGGCTTCAGGATCGGGTAGAGGTCGCGGTAAAGCTGGTAGGCGGCCTCGTAGGTACCTGCGCCGGGGCCCGGCTCGACGCGCTCGCCCAGTTCGACCGTCTGCTCGGCGGCGGTCAGCACGTCCGGCCAGACGCCGCCGCCGACGCCCGCCAGCAGGGCCGCGCCGTAGGCCGCGCCCTCGAGCGCCTTGACAACCACCAGCGGCACGCCGAAGACATCGGCGAAAATCTGCCGCCAGACCGGGCTGCGCGCCCCGCCACCGCTGACGCGGACCTCGTCCACCTGCCGCCCGGCGTCGCTCTGCTTGATCAGCTCGAAGCTGTCGCGCAGGCCGAAGGCGACGCCTTCCATCACGGCGCGGGTCAGGTGCGGTCGCCCGTGGCGCGTGGTCAGCCCCACGAACGCCCCGCGTGCCAGCGGGTCGGGGTGGGGCGTGCGCTCGCCGGTGAGATAGGGCAGGAAGATCAGCCCCTCACAGCCGGGCCGGACCGTCCCCGCCTCGTCGGTCAGCGTGCCGAAGTCCTCGCCGGGGCAGAGCGTGTCGCGGTACCACTGCAGGCTGCCCGCCGCGCTGAGCATCACGCCCATGAAGTGCCACTGGCCCGGCACGGCATGGCAGAAGGCGTGCAGGCGGCCTTCCGGCTCGTAGGCATAGCTCGCCAGCGGCGCGAAGACCACGCCCGACGTGCCGACCGTCAGCGCGACGATCCCCGGCTTGACCGCGCCCACGCCGGTCGCCTGAGCCGCCTGGTCGCCGCCGCCGCCGACCACCGGCGTTCCGGCACGCAGGCCGGTTTCCTCGGCTGCCGCCGCGCTGACCACCCCCGTCACCTGCGGGCCTTCGTGGACGGGGGGCAGCCACTCGGCGGGGATTTCGAGCGCATCCAGCACCTCGCGCGACCACTGGCGCTGCGCGACGTTGAGCAGCAGCGTGCCCGCCGCGCCTGCCAGATCGGTGGCGTACTCGCCGGTGAGCTTGAAGCGGATGAAGTCCTTCGGCAGCAGAATATGGGCGATGCGCGCGTAGACATCCGGCTCGTGCTTGCGCACCCACAGAATTTTCGGCGCGGTGAAGCCGGTCAGGGCGCGGTTGCCGGTCAGCTCGATCAGGCGCCGGGCGCCAACGCGGGCGGTGATCTCGTCACATTCCGCCTGGGTGCGCTGGTCGTTCCACAGGATCGCCGGGCGCAGGACGTTCCCGCTGGCGTCCAGGCAGACCAGCCCGTGCATCTGGCCGGTGAGTCCGATGGCCTGAATCGCGCCGGGATCGTCGATCTGGTCCACCACGGCGCGGATCGAGGCGGCCATGCCTGCCCACCAGTCCGCCGGCGACTGCTCGCTCCACAGCGGGAAGGGCTGGCTGGTTTCGTGGGGCGTGGTGTGGCTGGCGACAACGGCGCCTCGCTCGTCGATCAGAAGGGCTTTGGAGCCGGTGGTGCTGACGTCCAAACCTAAGAGATAACGCATGTTCGTCCTTCTCCCCTTGCGGCGCGAAGACGCGCAAACAGCACAGCAGGCCGGGCAGCGCCGCGCGGCCGGTTGACAGGACGCGGAGATCGCCTAAGCTGGTAGATGGGCTGCCCGCGCAGCCTCTTAGTATAGCGCAACCCGCGGCGGGCGCTCGGCGCGCCTCTGCCGCCCAGCCGAAGGATGGGGAACTATGAGCGCACACGATTGGCTTGACCGCGCCGCGCTGGCGCGCCACAGCGTCGAGCCGCGCCAGTTCATCGACTTCCGCCAGGCCACCCTGCCCGATGGGCAGCGCATCGTCGACGCCTACAACGGCAGCGGCCTGACCTATACCGTCCTGCCCGACCGCGGGCTGGACGTCTGGTCCGCGCACTACAACGGCCGCCCGCTGACCTGGATCGCCCAGGGCGCGCCCTATCCGCCCGACTTCGCTTTGCCGTGGCTCCAGCAGTTCAACGGCGGGCTGGTCGTCACCTGCGGCCTGACGCACGCCGGCGTGCCGGAGACCGATCCCGACACCGGCGAGTTCCGCGATCTGCACGGGCAGTTCAGCCGCCTGCGCGCCACCGAGGTGCGCGTCGAGCGCGACGATCCCGAGGCGCTGGTGCTGGCCGGGGCCGTGACCGAGACGCGCCTGTTCGGCGTGCAGCTCCGCCTGGAGCGCCGCTACATGCTGCGGCTGGGCGAGCCGGCCATTCACATCGCGGATCGGATCACGAACCGGGGCGATCTGTCCGCCCCGCTGATGGTGCTCTACCATGTCAACGTGGGCTATCCGCTGGTGGCCGAAGGCGCGCGGTTCGACACGCCGCATCACGCCGTCTACCCGCGCGACGCCGAGGCGCGCGGCGGGTACGCGACCTGGCCGCAGTACGAGGGGCCGCTGCCGCGCTACGCCGAGCAAGTCTTCTTCCACCACCTCAAGCAGGCCGACGGGCAGACCTGCGCGCTGATCGGGCGCGATGACTTCGGCTTGCTGTGCGAGTGGGACCCGGTCCAGATGCCGTATCTGACCCAGTGGAAGAACACGCGCCAGGGGATTTACGTCAGCGGCGTCGAGCCGGGGAACTGCATCCCCGAAGGGCGCAACGGGGCGCGCGCCAGCGGCCGCCTGCAGTGGATTGAGCCGGGCGAAACCCGCGCTTTCGACCTGACCCTGCGCGTGCTGCCGGATGCCGACGCGGTCCGGGCCGCGCGCGAGCGCATCGCCGCGCTGCGCGAGACAGGCGAAGTCGTCCCCGGCGTGGACCTGGCCGATTTTATGGTCTAACGTCGCCTGCTCGCGTTCCGGGTGGGACACACGCCGCTTATGGGCTATGCTTGTAAGCGGTGTTTTGTGCCACACGCCTGACAAACGAGGGGTGCCATGCTCGACCTGAACCCGACGCTGCGAGACTCGATGCGTACCAAATGCTGCGCACTGTACGGCGAGGCGCGCGGTCACGCGTGCTTCACCCGGCTGATGAGGCTGTTGGAGACGTTTCGGGCGCAGCATCCTGGACTGCAGCGGCCGGTCGACCCGGCAGCCCGCCTGAGCCAGCGCGACGCGATCCTGATCACCTACGGCGGGTCGCTGCGGGCCGAGGGCGAGCCACCCCTGCAAACCCTGCACCGCTTCCTGCGCCGCTACCTCAGCGGGGCGATCTCGGCGGTGCACATCCTGCCCTTTTTCCCGTATTCGTCCGATGACGGGTTTTCCGTGATCGACTACACCGCGGTCGATCCGGCGCTGGGCACGTGGGACGACGTGCGCCGCCTGGGCCAGGACTTCGACCTGATGTTTGACCTGGTGATCAACCATGTCTCCGCCCAGAGCGAGTGGTTCCGGCGCTTCAAGGCGGGCGATCCGGCCTATGAGGACTTCTTCATCCGGGTCGATCCGGCCACGGATCTCTCGGCGGTGGTGCGACCCCGGACGCTCCCGCTGCTCACCCCGGTCGAGACGGCGCGCGGGGTGGAGCATGTCTGGACGACCTTCAGCGCGGACCAGATCGACCTCAACTTCGCCAACCCGGACGTGCTGCTGCGCATTGTCGAGGTATTGCTATTTTACGTTCAGCAGGGCATGACGTTCTTGCGGCTGGATGCCATCGCCTACCTGTGGAAGCGCATCGGCACGCCCTGCATCCACCTGGAACAAACGCACACGCTCGTGCGCCTGTTCCGCGATATTTTCGACGCGGTGGCGCCGCACGTGATCATTATCACTGAAACGAACGTCCCGCACGAGGAGAACATCTCGTATTTCGGTAGCGGGTGGGACGAGGCGCAGATGGTCTACCAGTTCCCGCTGCCGCCGCTGACGCTGCACGCCTTCGTGACGGGCGACGCCACGGTGCTCAGCCAGTGGGCCGCCGGGCTGACACTACCCTCGCCGGCGACGACGTTTTTCAACTTCACGGCGTCGCACGACGGGATCGGGGTGCGACCGCTGGAAGGAATACTTCCCGCAGCGGAGATCGACCGCCTGGTAGAGCGCGCGCAGCGGCACGGGGGCGCGGTGTCGTACAGGGCCAACAGCGACGGCTCGCAAAGCCCCTACGAGCTGAATATCAACTACTTCGACGCGCTGTCGGACCCGCGCGGCGACGAGCCGATCGAGCGGCAGGTGGCACGCTTCCTCGCCTCGCAGGCGATCCAGCTCGCGCTGGCCGGGGTGCCGGGCATCTATATTCACAGCGTGCTCGGCTCGCGCAACTGGAACGAAGGCGTCGCCCAGACGGGGCGGCTGCGCACCATCAACCGCGAGGCGCTGCAAGCCGCCGCCGTCGAGCGCGAGCTGGCCGATCCCACGTCGCGCCGGGCGCGGGTTTTCACCGGCTACCGCCGCCTGCTTGAGGTCCGCACGGGCGAGCCGGCCTTTCACCCGAACGGCACGCAGCAGGTGCTCGATTTGCATCCCGCGCTGTTTGGCCTGCTGCGCACCGCGCCGGACGGGCGCGAGCGGATCGCGGCGCTGCACAACGTCAGCGCGCAAGACGTTACCGTGTCGTTGCGCGGCGCGGTCGAAGGCGCGGCGGGCGGCTGGCGCGACCTGCTCAGCGGCGAAATGCTGGCGCCGGACGCGCCCGTCACGCTGGCGCCGTACCAGGTGCGCTGGCTGAAAGCGCAGCTCTGAGCCGCCAACCTGCCGGGTGTGTTCCGCGCCCGACCGCCTACATCGATGCGACGTCCAGGAATCGTCAATGTAAACTTCATGGACGCTGATTGACATCCAAAACGTTTTGGATTATTGTAAAACTAGGTTCAAAACGATTTGGATCGTGGCGGCCCATGAAAAGAGCGACTTTAAAAACCATTTCGGACGAGTCAGGTTTTTCGATTACAACCGTCTCCCGTGCTCTGGCAGGTTACGATGATGTAAACGAGCAAACGCGGCAGCGCATCATCGAGATTGCACAGCGCCTCGGCTACCAGCCTAACCTGACCGCGCGCCATCTGCGCAGCAAACATACCAATACCATCGGAATGGTGATCCCTCTCACCGCGCACTATTCCGATCTTTTTTTCATGGAGCTGCTCTCCGGCGTGGGGCAGCAGGCCGCGCAGCATGGCTACGACCTGCTGTTGTCGGCGCAGGTGCCGGGCGAAGAAGAGCTGAGCGCCTACCGGCGCATGGTCGATGGCAGCCGGGTGGACGGGATGGTGCTGGCGCGGGTGCGCCGCCACGACGCGCGCATCGATTACCTCAAAGGCACGGCGCAGCCCTACGTGGTCTTCGGCCACTCCGGTGACGACGACTACCCGTATATCGACGTCGACGGCGAGAAGGGCATCCGCCAGATGGTGCACCACTTCGCGGACTACGGTCATCGCCGCATCGCGCTGATCGCCCCGCCAGATGAGCTGGCGTTTGCCGCGCCGCGTGTGGCGGGCTACTGGGCCGCGCTTGAGGAACTGGGCCTGCCGCGCGACCCGGCGCTGGTGGTCACGGGCGATCTCAGCATGGATAGCGGCGCGGCTGCCGCCGAGCGCCTGCTCTCGCTGCCGGATCCGCCGACGGCTATCATGGCATGCAACGACCAGATGGCGCTGGGTGCGATGGCAGCAATCACGACGCGCGGGCTGCGCGTGGGCCGGGATGTGGCTGTATCCGGCTTCGATGATATCCCCGCGGCGGCCAGCGCCTCACCCCCTCTGACGACCATTCGCCAGCCGATTTATCAGATCGGCCAGCGTCTGGCGCAAACCCTCATCCGCCTGATTCATGGCGAGACTGTTGACAACCTGCATGTGTTGTTGGAGCCGGAGCTGGTGATCCGCGCTTCCAGTGGCGAGCCGCGCTCCGGATGACAAAGGAGGGAACAGGTATCGAAAGGGACTGCTCGCACACCGGCTAGTGAACCGACCTAACCCAATCGGCGTGATTCAGTTAACAGGAGAACTCGTATGAACAAGAAACTTCGCGCACTCGTCTTGCTCGCCGTGGTGGCGATGCTGGCCGGCGCCATGGGCGTTTCGGCCCAGGACAACAAAGTTACCTTCATGTCTACTCAGTTCAATATCGTTGAAGAAGCCGAGAAGTTCCGCGCGATTCTGGCGGATTCCGGTCTGGAAGTTGACTATCTGCCCAGTGACGAGCAGCCGGTCTTCGATACGCTGACGGGTGAGGCCGGGCAGGAAGTCGGTTCGGTCGATGTGGTGGGTGCGCTGCACGGCACCTTCCCGACGCTGGTCGATGCCGACGTGCTGTTTGACCTGAGCGGCCTGCTGGCCCAGATCGAGGCCGAGGTGGACATCGCCGACGCCTTTGTCGAGCTGGGCAAGATGGGGACCACGGACTACCAGTACTACATCCCCTGGATGCAGGCGACCTACATCATGGCTGCCAACGTGGAAGCGCTTGAGTATCTGCCGGAAGGCGCCGACCTCAACGCGCTGACCTGGGAGCAGCTTGCCGAGTGGGGCGCGAACATCAAGGAAGCGACCGGCGAGGCACGCCTGGGCTTCCCGGTGGCGGGCCTGTGGCATCGCGTGCTGCAGGGCTATCTGTGGCCGTCCTACACGGGCGGTATGGTGAGCCAGTTCAACAGCCCCGAAGCGGTCGAGATGATGACCTTCGTCCGCGACGAGCTGTGGCCCAACGTCCACCCGCAGTCGATCACCTACGAGTTCATGCAGGAACCGCTGCTCTCCGGCGAGGTGTGGGTGGCGCTCGATCACACCGCGCGCCTGATCGAAGCCTTCAACGAGCAGCCTGAGCAGTTTGTTGCCTTCCCCGCTCCGGCTGGCCCGGCCGGGCGCGGCTTCATGCCGGTGGTGGTAGGTCTGGGCGTGCCGGCGAACGCGCCGAACCCTGACGGTGCGGTGGCGCTGATCCAGTTCCTGCTGCAGCCCGAGACGCAGGGCGCTGTGCTGCAAAACCTGGGCTTCTTCCCGGTGGTGGCCGGTGTCGACACGTCCGACCTGCCGGAAGGGATCGCGATTGAGCAGGCCGCGGTGAGCGCGCAGGCTTCGGCTCCCGACGCGCTCCCGGCGCTGCTGCCGGTTGGCCTGGGCGCGCGCGGTGGCGAGCTGAACGAGATCTTCAAGGCAGCGGCCAACCGCGTGCTGCTCGATGGTGAAGATATCCAGACCGTGCTGGACCAGGAAGCGGCCCACATCCAGGCGCTGCTGGACGATACCGGCGCGCCGTGCTGGCCGCCGGATCCGGCGGGCGAAGGGACCTGCCAGGTCGAGTCGCTCCAGTAAGGCGGTGCGGCCAGGCTGCTAGCACCTTTCCATGCCGCAGGGGGAGATCAGCCCGGTGGTCTGGTTTCCCCCTTTTTGTTAGCCGACAGGGGGACCGCGATGAGATTCCGAAACATGAACTGGGCTCCCTACCTGCTCATTCTGCCGTCGTTCATCTACCTGCTGCTCTTCTTCGGCTGGCCGATGATCGCGTCGTTGCAGTTGGCTTTCCGACGCGACAGCCAGATCCTGCCGCTGCGCGCCGAGCCGGGGGCCGAGACGCCGGTTGTGGGCGAGCTGGAGCGGGGGACAACGGTCGAGGTGATTGACGTCCAGTTGTTTGAGACGCAGAAAGCAGGCGGGCTGCTGACCGAGAAGGTCTTCTGGCTCGAAGTCTCCGGGCCGAATCCCGAAGGCGAGACGGTGACCGGCTGGGCGCTGCGCGGGAACGTGTTCGTGCAGGACGCCAGCCGCTCGGATCGGGGCACTGTGCGTGCTGCCACGGCGACGCTGCGTGCCGAGCCGCACCCGGATGCCGAGCCAGTCGGTGAGCTGCCGCGAGGGACGGCGCTGACGATCCTGGAATGGGGCAAGGTGGATAGCAAGGTGGCCGCGGGCGGTTTGCTGCAAAAACCGCAGAACTGGCTGCGGGTGAGCGGCGAAACGGCCAGCGGCGAAGTCGTTGAAGGGTGGGTGAACCGCGCTCCCCTGTTCCTGGAAGATGCCAAGATCTCGGCGCAGGGGCGCGTCCAGAGCGGCGAAGGCTCGAAGGAATGGACGCTCGACTACGTCAAGCGCATGCTGCGCGATCCCAAATTTATGCAGGCGCTGCGTACCACGCTGCTGCTGATCGTGATCATCCTGCCGATCCAGTTCACGCTGGCGATCATTATGGCGCTGGTGTTGCAGTCGCAGCTCAAGTTTAACACGCTGTTCCTCTATATCTACGCCATCCCGCTGGGAATCTCCGACCTGGCCGCCGGCCTGGTCTGGTATACGATCTTTACACAGAACGGCTATCTCAATTCCTTCTTGCAGTCTCTAGGGCTGATCGAGCGCCCCTTCATTTTCATCTCCAGCACCAACAAAGAGTGGATCATCGTGGCGATTGTGCTGGCCGAAGTCTGGCGCGCCACCTCGATCGTGATGGTCATCGTCGTCTCAGGGCTGCAAGCCATCCCGCGCGACTATCTGGAAGCGGGCGAGTTGTTTGGCGCCAGCCTGTGGCAGCGCCTGCGCCACATTATCCTGCCGCTGCTGAAGCCCAGCCTGCAGGTCGCGCTCATTCTGCGCACGATCCTGGCGTTTCAGGTGTTCGCGGTGGTGGTTGCGATCTCAGGTGGGGACGTCGTCACCGTGCTGGCGAATGAGACCTATCGCTGGTACGACATCGGCGCCTACAACAACAAGAATGTGGCGGCGGCTTACGCGGGCTTCATCATGCTGCTTTCGCTGAGTATCGCCATCTTCTACCTGCGTGCTGTGCGCACACAAGAAGAGAAGGAGGCTGCCGCATGACTACCACCTCATCGACTACCCAGGCTGCGCCCCTGGTCACGAAAGTGCGCCTGCGCGATCTGCCTGTCGAGCAGCGGCGCGCGCTGCTGGCCGCGCGCCTGCGCCGTGCCGGGACGTACACCGTCGCGCTGCTGATCGCCCTGTGGATTCTGCTGCCGATCTGGCTGATCGGCACGCTGGCCTTCAGCGCCCCACTCGATGTGCGGACCTATCCGAAACAGGCGGCGCCGATCCCGTTCTCGACTGAGACGATGGAGTTCTTCCTCAACGCGCGGGGGGTGCTGCCCGCGACGCGCAACAGCATTGTCGTCGCGCTGATGACACTGGCGCTGTCGACCGTGATCTCCGCCCCGGCCGGTTATGCGATTGCGCGCTACTTCTTCCGGGGCCGCGACCTGTTCCGGCTCAGCATCCTGGCCGTGCGCGCCTTCCCGATCGTGATCCTGGCCGTGCCGCTGGCCGTGACCTTCCGCACCTGGGGGATCTACGACCGGGTGTACAGCGTGGCGCTGATGCACACCGCTCTGACACTGCCCACGACGATCCTGGTGGTGTCGAGCGTGTTCGCCAGCGTCCCGCGCGAGCTGGAAGAGGCGGCCAAAGTCTTCGGCTGCAACCCGCTCCAGGCTTTCCTGCGGGTGGTGATGCCGCTGGCGCTGCCCGGCATCGCGGCGTCGGCCATCTTCACCTTCGTCATGTCGTGGAACGAGGTGTTTGCCGCCGTGCTGCTGACGCTCGAAAACCGCACGCTGCCCGCGCTGATCCTCTATAACCTCGATAAGTCGGGCGATCCATTCAAGTTCGCGGGCGGCTTTTTCATGCTTATCCCGTCGCTGATCTTCATCTTCTTCGTCCGTCGCTACCTGTTCAATATGTGGGGCCAGATCACCAAATAAGAGGAGAAGACCCATGGCCGAAATCAGAATTGAGAATGCGGTCAAAACCTTCGGCAAGGTCGTCGCCGTCAACCGGGTGAGTCTGACCGTGCATGATCGGGAGTTTGTGGTGCTGCTGGGGCCGAGCGGCTGCGGCAAGACCACACTGCTGCGGGCAATTGCCGGGCTAGGGATGGTGGACTCCGGGCGGATCCTGATCGGGGGCCGCGATGTGACGTACCTGCCGCCCAAAGACCGCGATATCTCGATGGTCTTTCAGGGGTACGCCATCTTCCCGCACATGAACGTGTTCGACAACATTGCCTTTGGGCTGCGGATGAAGCGCGTGCCCAAAGAGGAGATCGCCCGGCGCGTGCGCGAGGCCGCCGAACTGCTGCACATCGAGGACTTTCTGGAGCGTTTCCCCTCGCAGCTCAGCGGGGGGCAGCGCCAGCGGGTCGCCGTCGCGCGGGCCATCGCGGTGCATTCGAGCGTATTGCTGATGGACGAGCCGCTGAGCAACCTCGATGCGCTGTTGCGCCTGCGAATGCGCGCTGAGCTAAAGCGCCTGCTAAACGAGATCCAGGCCACGACGGTCTACGTCACGCACGATCAGATCGAAGCGCTGAGCATGGGCGACCGGATCGCAGTCATGCGCAACGGCGAGATTCTCCAGTTCGACACGCCGTCTCGCGTCTACGATGTTCCCGCCGACCGCTTTGTCGCGGGGTTCATCGGCACGCCGCCGATGAACTTCCTGGAAGCGCAAATCCGCCGCGAGAACGGCACTCCGCGGGCGTACATCGGCGACTTCGCGCTCGATCCGATCCCGGAGATGCGCGAAGAGCTTGCGCGGCGTGATGGCGAGCGCATCATCGTCGGAATCCGCGCCGAGAATATGGAGACGCTCGGCCAGCCCGCGCCGGACGCGCTGCGCGTCAAGGTGCTTGTCGTCGAGCCGCTCGGCTCGCAGAATTTGCTGACGATCCAGATCGGGTCAGACGTGATTAAAGCGTCGACTCATCCCGATTTCACGGTTGAACCAAATCAGGACATTTGGATTCGCTTTCCTGGTGATAAAATACGCTGGATTGACCGTGATTCGGGGCGGACGATCATCCCTGATCTGGAGAAACTTGCATCGACGTGATTGCGCACGATTACGACCGTTTGCTGAACCCGGCGGATGGGGTTAAGCCGCTGGATTTTGGCGCGGAGGGCACAACCGGAAGTCTCGATCCGAATGGGCGCGTGGTGGCACTGAACACCTATCACCCGCAGCACGGCTACGTCACGCTGACCACAGCCGATCCCTTCGACGAAACCCGGCATTACACACAGACTGCCGTGCGGGCCTACCGCGCAGAGCTGGCGGCGCTGCGCGGCTTTGGACCGCATTTTGGGCAGCCGGTTTTGCAGCGCCAGGCGATCCTGCTCGACGGCGTGCTGCCGCAGGTCCGGCTGACCCTGGGCGGCGGCGAGACGGTCGAGGTCACGACCTGGGCGCAGGACGGCGGCGCCGTGCAGATCTGGGAGCATCCCGGCCTGGCGCCACACTGGCGCGGGCGGCTCTCGCTGCAACGCTGCGCCTACACCCAGCTCACCGAGGGCGGGCCAATCCCCATGCCCCCTCTCAAGACCCGCGTCTCGCTGGCTAACGGTGTGCTGACGATAGAGAATCCTGCCCTGGAATGGGCGGCGGCGATCGCCGGGTTTGCGCCGGATGACGCCTGGGAGATGGCCGCCGACGGGCCACTGGCGCTGGATGTGCCCGGCCTCAGCGATACGACCGTGCTGACCTGGGGAGTTGGGCCGGATGGCGCTTCGGCGCGGGCGGCGGCGCTCCGGCTGGCCTCGGAAGACCCCTACCGCCTGCTGGAACAAACCCGCGCCGTCTGGCACGCGCGCCGCAGCGACGGCGTGGGCGATGACCTGGCCTGGCGCGGCCTGGCCTACGGCTGGATGATGGGCGTGCCGGTCGGTGAGACGCTGTGCATCCTGACCGATCACATGCTGCTGCCGCTGGCGTGGAACCGCGATGCCTATTACGTGGCGCGCGCGCTGCTCGGCTGGCGCGACGAGGCCAACGACTTTGTGCGGCGTCACCTGCTGTGGCTGTTCGAAACGGCTGAGCGCGTCGACGGCGCCTGGGGGCGCTGCTATCTGGCGAATGGCCGCGTCAAAGATCGGGCGTACCAGCTTGACCAGCAGCTCTACCCCGTGCTGGAGCTGGCCGAGTATGCGCAGGAGACGGGCGACTGGCGGACCTGGGAGCGTCTGCGGCCGCAGGTGGGGCAGGTGTTCGACGCGCTGCTGGCGCGTCGCGCTGGCGATCGCTGGCTCTTCTCCACCGAGGAGACCCCCGCCGACGACCCGATGCCGATGCCCTATCACCTCTCCAGCCACATTCTGCTGTGGCGCGTGCTGCGTCGCATGGCGCTGATCGAGCCGGACGGCGCGTGGGCAGGCATGGCCGCCGCCGTGCGCGACGAGGTGCAGCGCAGCTTCATCGCGCCGCGCAACGGAACGCCGATCTACGCCTACGCCACCGACGGCGGGCGCCGCCATCACTTCTACCACGACGCCAACGACGTGCCCCTGGCGCTGGCGCCCGCGTGGGGCTTTGTGTCCGCCGAGGACCCGGTCTGGCTGGCGACGGTTGAGTTCGCTTTCTCTCCGGCCAACGAGGGCGGCCATTACGCGCGCCGACTTGGCTCGGTGCACACGCCCGCGCCCTGGCCACTGGGCGATATTCAGGAGTTGATCATCGCGCAGCTTCAGGGCGATGAAGGGCGGGCGCGGCGCGCCCAGGCGCGGCTGGCTGCCGCGGCGCAGTGGGACGGGGCGCTGCCCGAAGCCACCGCGCCGGACAGCGCGCGCGTCGTCTCGCGGCACTGGTTCGCCTGGCCCAACGCGCTGCTGGCCTGCGTGGCGCGGGGGGTGCTCATGCGGCCCTAGAGCGTGGGGGACGCTTTTCGGCCCTCAGCCCTCACAAGCGCGGGCAGATACTGCGCAGCAAAAGCTGATACCAGCCTCTAGCCGGTCTACCCGGCGTGTTAGCGCGAAGCGGGTGCTTCTTGCGCTGCCTGCCGGACCAGCGCGCCCACTCGCGGCCAGGTGACCGCGATTGTCAGGGCGACCGAGACGATGTAGTAGACGTTGATGCTCCACGCCCCGCCGACCGTGTCCCAGGCGCGGATCAGGACGATCGCGGGCAGGGATGCGACTGCCAGCGCAGCTACCTTGACCAGCAGGATCTCGCGCATGATGCGCAGCGAGCGATATAGCGGCCCGAAGATGCCGCCGATGCCCGTCACCGTTCCGTAGACGCCGAGCACAATGATCGCCGGGACGGCCGGGCGGTAATCTTCGCCATAGACGAGCGGGACGAGCAGCGGCGCCAGCAGGCTGAACGTCCCGAAGACGGCAATTGAGAGCGGGATGATCCAGCGCAGGACGCGCAGGAAATTGGCCCGCAGCCGGACGTAGTCGCGCCGCCCGTAATCTGCCGGAACCTGCACCGACATGTTGACCAGGATGCCACTGAAGAACAGGGCGGGGCGTTCCAGCGCGCTGAGCGCCATGCGCAGGTAGCCCGCTGCCTGCGGCGTGGCCCACATGCCCAGCATTTGCAGCGGCAGCAGCGTGTAGAGCTGGCTGATGTTCTTATCCAGCGCGAGCTGAAATCCGAAGCGCCAATAGGGCCGCGGCGAGGTGGTGCGCAGCGCGCGCGCGACTTCGCCGAGCGCCGGCAGCGTGACCGGGTGCCGCCGCTGGAGCCAGGCGTACACGCCGAGGCTGAGCAACGCGCCGGCGACCGCACCCAGCACCCGCGCGATAACCACGCCCCACGCCGTGCCATCCAGCAGGATCGCGCCCAGGATCAGCAGCGCGTCGAGCACGGCGGTCACGTTCTCGAAGACGGTGAATGCCTGCATCGACCGCGTGCTTTTCAGGATGGTCAGCACCAGATTCTGGACGGGCGTGAAGAACAGCGTGACGATGTAGATTTGCAGCAACACGCCGATGGATCGCTCGTCGTAGGAGCGGGCGGCGACCGCCGGCCCAAAGGGCAGCGCCAGCGCGGTCGCGACCAGCGCCACACCCGCGGACATTTGCAGGTAATACGCCATCACGCGCGCGGTCTCGGCGCGGTTCCCGGCGGCGACGGCCTCGCTGATCTGCGTGGTGGCGCTGGGTCCCAGCCCGGTCAGGTTGAGCGTCATCAGCAGGCCATACATAGTCAGCATCAGGCTGTACAGCCCGTACTGGGCGCTGCCCAACCCGCGCACCAGGATGATCGACGCCACCACGCCGACGGCAATCCCGAACAGGTTGCCGGCCTGCAAAGCGATCGTGTCGCGCACGAATTTAATCGCGAGAAGCTGGCCAAGCCACCGGCGCGCGCGCTGAAGGGCGTTTCTCATGGGGCGGACGCATCCTCAAGCACGTAGACCATCGCCTGCCCAAAGAGCGCGGGCCACACGCGGCGCAGGAACGGCGTGCCCTCGTACGCTTCCTCGACCACGATTCGGAAGCCCATCTGCCGCGCCCACCAGCGGAAATCCGCCAGCGTCCAGAAGCGCAGGTGCTCGCCCGGCGAGACGACCCACTGCAGCGGGAATTTGCCGAGCAGCAGCCGCAAGCGGTGCTGGTAAAAGCCGGTGTTGGGGATGCTCACGATCAGCCGGTCGGTGTGCGGGCGTAGCGCGTTGAGCAGGCGCTCCGGGTCGGGGATGTGCTCGATGATCTCGCTCAGGATGACGGCGTCGAAGTGCCCGTCGAGCGCGTCTTCGATGGGCTGGTTGATGTCCGCAAGGTCCACCTTCAGCCCCTGCGCGCGGCAGAACTCGACCGCCTTGGGCGAGATGTCCAGCCCGTAGCCGTCGATCTGGCGCTGCTCGATCAGGTATTTGAGGATCGCGCCGTCGCCGACGCCCAGGTCAAGCACGCGCGCGCCGGGGCGGATCACGCGGGCGAAAACGTCCGCGCGCCGCCGCCGGAAGGTCGAGAGCTTGCCCATGCCGGTCGAGGCTTTGGCGTCCCAGTACTCATCGTAGTCCGTCGCGCCGACCCGCGCCGTATCCGGATAGCCGGTCAGACGGCGAACGGTGCGCTTGATCTCGGCCAGGCGCTCCCACAGCGCGCGGGGCATCAGGCGGCGGGCGGTGCGTTTCAGCTTGCTCAAAGCGACGTGCTCCCTCCGATCCAGACCGCGCAGAGAGTGTAGCACCGCTCTGCCCAAAGAAAAATAGGCGACAGCGTGCGGTTGCAGTATGCTCGTAAGCCTGGAGCGGCGCGTTGCGAGCGGATGGTGTGAAGCCGCGCTCGTCTGTTGATGGAGGTGCGGAGGTGCGGCACATCCACAAATCCTGGCTTGGCTCCTTGTGCGCCGCTGGTCAGCCGATTGCAGCCGAAGGACATGACGATATGGAAGACTTCATCTTTGGGACGCTGGCAACCGACGAATTGAAGCTGGTTCATCACCGCGCCGCGCGCCAGGGCTGGCAGCACGCGCACGATCTGACGCCGGGCGATCCGCGCCCCGGCGAGGCGATCACGATCCGCGTCCGCGCCGGGGTGGATCGCCCGGTGACGCACGCCGCGCTCTACACCACCACCGACGGGCGCATCCCCGACGGATCGCGGGGCGTGGCGACGGTTGGGCAGGCGATCCCGCTGCGGCAGGTGGCGGTGGAGTGGGATACGCTGGCCTGGGGCTACGTCGCGGTGTGGGAAGCGACCATCCCCGCCCAGCCCGAAGGCACGGTGATCCGCTACCGGATCGGGGCGTGGCATGGCGATGAGCCGGAGATCTTCGCCGACTGGCCCGATCCGCAGTGGCGGACCGAGCAGGCCGCCGCCGCCTACTTCCGCCAGAAGCCGCTGCCCGAACTGCGCCCTGACGACCCGCCCGGCACGCAAACTTTCACGCTGCATGTGGACCGCCTCGCGCCGCCGGACTGGGCGCGCCGGGCGGTGATCTATGAGATCTTTGTCGACCGCTTCTATCCCGGCGACGGGCGCGAGTGGCTCCAGACGGGCGATCTGCGCGGGTTTTTCGGCGGGACGCTGTGGGGCGTGCGCGACAAAATGGACTACATCGCGGCGCTGGGCGCGACCTGTATCTGGCTGACGCCGGTCTTTCCCAGCCCGACGCCGCACGGCTACGACGCGACCGATTACCGGTGTGTTGAGCCACGGCTGGGCGGCGACGACGCGCTGCACGCGGTGGTCGAGGCGGCGCACAGGCGCGGCATTCGCGTGCTGCTCGACTTCGCGTGCAGCCATGTCTCGAACACACATCCGTTCTTCGAGGATGCCCGGCGCGACCCGGCCAGCCCATACCGCGCGTGGTTCCACTTCGACGACTCGCCCGTCGGCTATCGCGCGTTTTTCGGCGTGCCGAGTATGCCGAGCCTCAACGGGGCGCATCCCCCCGTGCGCGACTACCTGATCGACGCGGCGCGCTTCTGGCTGCGCGAGTTCGATGTAGACGGCTTCCGGCTCGACTACGCCAGCGGACCCGGCCCGGACTTCTGGGCGGACTTCCGGGCGGCGTGCAGGCTGGAGAAAACGGACGCTTTCTGCATGGGCGAGGTGGTCGACACGCCGGACGCCCAGCGCCGCTACGCCGGGCGGCTGGACGCATGCATCGACTTCCATCTGGCCGATGCGCTGCGCAAGACCTTTGCCTGGCGCCGCTGGAGCGAGGCCGATCTGGAGCGTTTTGTCGAGCGCCATCTGGCCTACTTCCCGGACGACTTCCTGCTGCCGACCTTCCTCGACAACCACGATATGGACCGCTTCCTGTTCATCGCCGGGGGCGACGCAGCGGCCCTGCGCCGGGCGGCGGCGTTTCAGATGCGCCTGCCCGGCCCGCCGATCATCTATTACGGCACCGAGATCGGCCTGAGCCAGACCGCCAGCCGGCACGACGCCTGGGGGCTGGAAGCCAGCCGCGCGCCGATGATCTGGGATGAGCGCCAGGATCGCGACCTGCTCGCGTTTTACCGCGCGCTGATTCAGGAGCGGCACGCGACGCGATCCTGATTCCCTCGCCCCGGCTCCGTCTCCCGAAGCGAAGCGCAGAGGGCGAGGGGCCAGGGTGAGGGGACTGGCCTTTACCTGCGCGCCCGCTCTGACATTGCGCCGGACTCTTTGCGAAAAATGTCACAATTTATTGCGACCCCTGCTATTCCACCATAGAATAGGGTCATGCTCAAGCTGACTCCGGACGATACCCTGCTCGGCTTGCTGGCCGCGCACAGCCAGCACGGCTACCAACTGCTCGAGGCGTTCCGCGACCCCGACCAGTTGGGGCACGTGTGGTATGTCAGCACCAGCCAGCTCTACGCCGTGCTGAAGCGGCTGGAACAGCAGGGGTTGATCGCCGGGACGCAGATCGCCTGTGCGGACGCGCCTCCGCGCACGGAGTACACGCTGACCGATGCGGGGCGGGCGCGGCTGGACGCCTGGCTCGACGAGCCAAGCCCGTCGCCCAGCCTGCGGCGCATCCGGGTCGAGTTTTTGAGCCGGTTGTATATTGCGGGGCTGCTGGGGCGCCCGGCAGGACCGATCATCGCCCGCCAGCGGGCCGCCTGCCAGCGCCGCCTGGACGGTCTGCGCGCCAGGCGCGAGCAGCCGCCGCGGCGTGTCGGCGATCTGGCACTGGAGATGGTGCGCGCACAGCTCGAGGCGATTGTCGAGTGGCTGGATCTGTGCGAGGCGGTGCTCCAGCTCCAGGAGTGATCCGGTTTTTTTCCTTTCTGGTTATACACTTTTCGGAGGCTTCTTTGTCGCATGGTACCCTCACGGATGTTCAACACGCGAACTCTGAAAGCGGTCTGGCTGAGCCTGCTGGTCGGGGCAATGCTGCTGGGCGCGGCACTGCCTGCCACCTCAATCGCCCAGGGGCAAGAGATCGTCGTCACCGCGCTGGCCGATGAGTCCGCACGCGAGATTGTGGACGCCTGGATGGCCGCCTATGGCGCGCAGCATCCCGGCGCGGTCTTCGACGTCACCTATGCCCCCACCGCTGAGTTGCTGGATCGGCTGGGCGAGAACGTCCTGCTGATAACGGGCGAAATGCCCGACGATCTGCCCGTCGCGTACGAGTGCGGCGCGATCGGCGCGGTCCGCATGCTGCTACCCGATCTGGCCGGGCGCTATCTGTCCAGCGAGGACTGCGGGGACGACCTCTCCGCGCCGGCTGCCGCCGCGCGCGACTTCCTCAAGTGGATAACCGGGCCGGACGGCCAGCAGGTGGCGATCGAGTTGGGGCTGCTGCCGTCTGAGGTAACGGTCACCGACCAGGCAGGGATGACAGTCACCGTGCCGCAGCCGGTGCGGCGCGTCGTGTCCGCTTATGGCGTGGCCCCGTTCTATGTCTACGTCGTGGGGGCGGGCGACCGGCTGGTTGCCGCCAACTACATTGGCATCCGCGACGCGCAATCCATCGCCGCCATGACGCGCCTGGATCCGCGCTTCGACGAGATCTCGCAGCGGATCAGCTCCATGAGCCAGGGCGAGAGCAACCTGGAAGAGATCGCAGCGGTGGAACCGGATCTGCTGCTGACCAGCACCCGCACAGCCTGGCTGGATGCCGCGGGCGAGCTGGGGGTGCCGATCCTGCGCTTCGAGGGTGAGACGCCGGAGCGGCTCAAGGAAGCGGTGGCGCTGGTCGGGGCGGTCTTCGGCCCAGACGCGGCCTATCGCGCCGCGCAGTTCAACGCGTTCTACGATGAGGTGTTGAGTTCGATCCGCGCGCAGATGGCCGGCGTGGAGAACCCGACCAGGGTGCTGTTCACCGGCACCGAGCCGCTGCGCGTTGCCAGCGGCGGCATGTACCAGACTGCGATGATCGAGGCGGCGGGCGGCGTGTCTGTCAGCAAGGACGCGCCCGGCAGCGGCTGGCAGAACGTCAACCTGGAGCAGATCTACACCTGGAACCCGGACGTGATCTTTGTCCCGACCTACGGCGGCGCGTCGGTCGAAGCTTTCACCGAAGACCCGCAGTGGGCGCCGATCCAGGCCGTGGCATCAGGCAACGTGATCCAGCTCCCGCGCCTGACCGGGCCGCTGGATATCCCCGCGCCGGACTCGATCATCGGGATCATCTGGATGGCGAACAAGCTCTATCCGGGCCAGCTTGACCTCGACTGCCAGGCGCTGACGACCGAGTTCTACAACCGCTTTTACGAGTATGCCATCACGGCAGAGGAAGCGAGCACACTCTGCTCATGATCCGGACGCTCAGCCAGCGCGTGGCTGTTCGCCTACCGTTTTCGGTGCAGCAGCGCCAGCTTCTGCTCTATTGGCTGGTGCTGCTGATCCCGCTCCCGCTGGCCGTGTACACCATCGGCCTGGGGCGCTACCCGATCGCACCGGGCGAGGTGATCGACGCGCTGGTGCGCTTCGTGGTCGATCCGCCTGAGGCGGGCGCGCAGCCGGACCTGGTCTACAACGTGGTCACGCGCATCCGGCTGCCGCGCATCACCGCCGCGCTGTTGATCGGCGCCAACCTGGCCGTGACCGGTGTGGCGTTCCAGGGCATCTTCCGCAACCCGCTGGTGGACTCGAATATCCTCGGCGTTACCAGTGGGGCGGGTTTCGGCGCGGCGCTGGCGCTGCTGCTGTCTGCCGGGGCGGGGATTGTGCAGCTCTCGGCGTTTGGGTTTGGGCTGCTGGCCGTGCTGCTGGCCTATAGCATCAGCCGGCTGTACTACAGCGCGCCGCTGCTGGTGCTGACGCTGGTCGGCATTCTGATCGGCTCGTTCTTCGGGTCGCTGACGTCTGTCCTCAAGTACATCGCCGACCCGCTGGACAGCCTGCCCGCGATCACCTATTGGCTGCTCGGCGGGCTGACGGATGTCACACTGGCGGATGTGCCGCTCCTGGCCATCATCAGCCTGGCCGGGATGGTGTTTATGTGGGCCATGCGCTGGCGGCTGAACGTGCTGTCGCTGGGCGATCACGAGGCGTTGGCGCTGGGCCTGAACCCCGCGCGCCTCAAGCTGCTGATCATCCTGTTCAGCACGCTGATGACCTCGGTCGCGGTCTCGGTCGGCGGCGTGATCGGGTGGGTCGGGCTGGTGATCCCGCACGCGGCACGGACGCTGGTCGGCCCCGATCACCAGCGCCTGATCCCGGCCACGATGGCGATGGGCGCGTCGTTTCTGCTGGTGATCGATACGCTCTCGCGCACGCTGTGGGCGACGGAAGTCCCGCTGGGGGTTTTCACCGGGCTGGTGGGTGTGCCGCTGCTGCTCGTGATCCTGCGCATCAACAAGACGGGATGGAAGTGATGCTCGAGGCGAGGAATATCCACTACGCGTACGTTGCGGATCAGCCCGTGTTGCAGGGCGTCAGCCTGACCGTGCCCGGCAAGACGGTCGTTTACCTGTTGGGGCACAACGGCTGCGGCAAGACCACGCTGCTCGAAATCCTGGGCGGGGTGCGCGCCCCGCAGCGTGGCGAGGTGCGGCTGGATGGGCAGAACGTGCACCATCTCCCCTCGCACCAGCGGGCGCAGCGCGTCGGGCTGGTGCCTCAGCTTCACATACCCGTCTTTGCCTACACCGTGCGCGAGCTGGTGCTGATGGGCCGCACGCCGTACCTCAAGCTGCTCGGCACGCCGGGCCGCGCCGATTATGAGATCGCGGACGAGGCGATCGAGCAGGTCGGCCTGTCGCACTTGCGCCACCGCGCGTATACCGACCTGTCGGGCGGCGAGCGGCAACTGGCGATGATCGCGCGCGGGCTGGCCCAACAGACCGACGTCCTGCTGCTGGACGAGCCAACCGCGCACCTCGACCCGCGCAACCAGCGGCTGGTGCTGGAAACGGTCGTCGCGCTGGCCGAGCAGAGCGTCTCGTTCGTGATCTCGTCGCACAACCCCAACAGCGCGCTGCTCTACGCGCAGCAGGTGATTGTG
This sequence comes from Thermoflexus sp., assembly GCA_020724465.1. Classification (GTDB taxonomy): domain Bacteria; phylum Chloroflexota; class Anaerolineae; order Aggregatilineales; family Aggregatilineaceae; genus DYGX01. The sequence goes on along the minus strand of DYGX01000013.1, from coordinate 79,561 downwards.
ATGAAGGGCGGGCGGGTCGTGGCAGACGGCTCGCCCGCGTCGGTGCTGACCGAGGACACGCTCTCGCACGCCTACGACATGCCGGTCGAAGTCATCTACAACGCGGACCGCGTCGCGCGGGCGGTGATGCCGCGCCGTACCAACGGCGCCAACAGCCACGAACACCACGTTCGCGTGTTCTGACCGCGGCCCCTTCTTGATCGTCCGCGCCGAACGTGAGACAATCGCCTGTATTCGTCGCAGGCGTTTGCCGCGCCCAGCAGCCTGACCCTCTGGCGTCCGCCTTGTTTCCCTTGCCGCGCGCGGCGAGAGGCCGGGGGCCAGATTCTGCCCGGCGATCCTGCTGACCCGTTGGGTGAGACATCCGAGGCTTGCCACATGACGACTGAACAGGCACAGGTGCAGCCTTCTCGCGCGGCGATCCCGGCCTGGCGGCCCTACGCGGCGCTGGTGCTCGGTGTGTTCGCCGTTTCCACCGCCGCGATTTTCATCCGGCTGGCGCAGGGGGCGGACGCGCCTTCGCTGGTGCTGGCGGCGGTGCGCATGAGCGTCGCCGCGCTGGTGCTGACGCCGGTTGTGCTGGCACGCCACCGCGACGAGCTGCGCCGCATCGCCCTGAGCGATCTGAAATGGGCGCTGGTGGCCGGGCTGGTTCTAGGCATCCATTTTGCGACCTGGATCTCGTCGCTGGAATACACGGCGGTGGTCAACAGCGTGACCATCGTGACAACCGCGCCGCTGTGGGTGGCGCTGGCATCGCCGCTGGTGCTGCGCGAGGCGATCGGGCGGCAGACGGCGCTGGGCATCGCGGTCGCACTGGCCGGCGGCGTGATCGTCGGCCTGAGCGGCGAGGCGGGCGCTCCGCCGACGCGCCATGACCCGCTGCTGGGCAACGCGCTGGCGCTGGTCGGGGCGTGGGCGGCAGCGATCTATTTCATCCTGGGGCGGCGGCTGCGCGCCCGGCTGAGCGTGGTGCTCTACATCTGGCTGGTCTACAGCACCGCCGCGATTTTGCTGGTCGTCACGGTCGTGGCGGCCGGCCTGCCCCTCGCCGGATTCCCGCCCGAAACGTATGTGTGGATGGTGTTGCTGGGGCTGGTCCCGCAGCTTATCGGGCACTCGTCGCTCAATTTCGCGCTGGGCTATTTCCCGGCGGCGTATGTCAGCCTGGTGGTGCTCGGCGAGCCGATCGGCAGCGGCCTGCTGGCGATCGCCTTCCTGGGCGAGTGGCCGGTCCCGCTCCAACTGGCGGGGACGGCGCTGGTGCTGGCCGGGATCGCGTTGGCAACGCTGGAGCGACCGGTGGAAAAAAAGCCTGCCACGCGCTAAAGTAGACAGCGGGCGGTTGACTAGATCGAGGCAGGGATGGACGGGATCTTCGGTGTCGGCGTCGCGGAGATGATCATCATCGCGCTGGTGCTGTTCATCATCGGCGGGCCGGAGAACACAGCCAAGTGGGCGCGTCAGGCGGGACGCTACGTCCGGCAGATGCGCGAAATGTGGGCCGAGTTCGTCAAGGACATCGAGACGGAGCTGGGGCCAGAGGGCAAAGAGCTGATGGATGTCACGCGCGAGCTGGGCCAGGGCGCGTCGGAGTTCCGCCGGGCGACCTCGCCGCGTCGCCTGGTGGCCGATTCGGCGCGCTTTGTCGAGTCACTGGCGCGCGACGACGAGCTATCCCCGGCCCGCAAGCCTGCCGCCGCGGCGGACGGGGAGAACTACCCCGCGCCCGCCAGCGCGCCGGAGCCGCCTGCCACGGCAGCCGCCGAACACAGCAACGATCGCTATCGCGCCTGGCGCCCCCCCAACGCCGACCGCTGAGCGATGGTCCCGGAAAACTGACAAAACTGACGTTCTTCCCTCTTTTGGCGACAAATGTCCTTTTCCCCTTGCCCTGTGTCGCGCGTTGGCCTATACTATCGACAACGATCAGATTGATCCGATTGATCAGATGATTGATCGGACCGGGCGCGTGGTGGATCGGCTCATATGCCCGCTGTCAAGCTGGATTCAGATCTGTTGCAGTACATCGTTGACCGCCAGGTGCAGCCCGGCGATCGCCTTCCGACATTGACCGAGCTGAGCGCCGAGTTGAACGTCAGTGTCAGCAAGGTCCGCGAGGAGCTGGAGGTCGCCCGCACGCTCGGCCTGGTTCAGGTCAAGCCGCGCACCGGCTCGCTGGTGCAGGCGTATGACTTCACCCCGGCGGCGACGCTCAGCGTCCTGTACGCCATCGGCCAGGACCCTGCCCATTTCCATCACTTCGCCGATCTGCGCAAACACCTGGAATTGAGCTATTGGACGGAAGCCGTCGCCTGCCTGACCCCCGACGACGTGCTGGCCCTGCGCCAGATCCTCGACCGCGCCGCCGAAAAGCTGACGCACGTCCCGATTGAGGTGCCTGTCGAGGAACACTGCCAGCTGCATCTGCTGTTCTTCCGGCATCTGGCCAACCCGTTTGTGCAGGGGCTGCTGGCGGCCTACTGGACGGCCTACAAGACATTTGGGATCGCGCTCCACGCACCGCTGAGCTATCACCGCGCGGTGTGGGCCTATCACGAGCGGATGGTGGACTGTGTGGCGCGCGGAGACTATGAAGGCGGGCGACGTCTGCTTCAGGAGCATATGGCGCTGCTGCGCTATGCCACGCCGACGGCTGACGAGTCCGCGGAGCGCGAGACTGAGCAGGCAGCCAGCCCCACCAGCTATACCTTCAGTATTTTCGAGTGAGTGCAGGCCAAAAGATTAGGCAAAAAAAGGTGGCGCGTATCGAAGGATGATCACCCGTGGGGCACAGCGCCCCAACTTTCCCCCATTTGCCGGATGACTGGATGCCGCATCAGGAGACGTTGAGGTGCGGCAGCCAGAACGAAACACTGAGCAGGAGCGATAGCACGCATGAGCACAATCCAGGATCTTCCGCTGGAAGACGTGCTGGCCGAAAAACCAGCCGTGGTCAACGACTTCCAGATCATGATCGCCACCGTGAACGGCTCGGGCAGCCAGACGGCCAACACCGTCCTGCTGCGCGCCATGTTTCGCATGGGCATTCCGGTGAGCGGGAAGAATATCTTTCCATCGAATATTCAGGGACTCCCCACCTGGTACACCATCCGCCTGAGCAAAAATGGTTACACGGCGCGGCTTGAGGACTATCACGTCCTGGTCGCCATGAACCAGCAAACCGCCGCCGACGACATCGCCAATCTCGCGCCCGGCGGCGCCTGCTATTACCCCGAAGAGTGGAACCTTAAGCACGAGCGCGACGACATCGTGTACTATCCCATGCCGGTCAAGGCGCTGACCGACGCCAGCGACGTGCCGGCCAACCTGTCGTCGTACATCGCCAACATGGTCTATGTGGGCGTGCTGGCGACCATGCTCAACATCGAGCTGTCGTACATCGAGGGCGCGCTCGACTATCACTTCAACGGCAAGGCCAAGCCGGTTCAGATGAACATGAAGGTCGTGCAGGCGGCCTACGACTGGGCGCAGGATCACCTCGCCAAGCGCGATCCGTATGCCGTTGAGCCGATGAACGCCACCGAGGGCCGGCTGTTGATGGACGGCAACTCGGCGGCGGCGCTCGGCGCGGTCTTCGGCGGCGTGACGTTCGCCGCGTGGTATCCGATCACCCCCTCGACCAGCCTGATCGACGCGCTGCGCGAAGACCTGGCGAAGTATCGCATCGACCCGGAGACGGGCAAGGCGACCTTCGCCGTGATCCAGGCCGAGGACGAGATCGGCGCGATCGGCATGGTGGTCGGCGCGGGGTGGGCCGGCGCGCGGGCGATGACCGCCACCTCTGGCCCTGGCATTTCGCTGATGACCGAGTTCGCGGGCCTGGCCTACTACGCCGAGGTCCCAGCGGTGATCTGGGACGTGCAGCGTATGGGTCCCAGCACCGGGCTGCCGACGCGCACCTCGCAGGGCGACGTGCTGACCTGCTATCTGCTCGGCCACGGCGACACGCGCCATGTCGTGCTGCTGCCCGGCACAATCAACGAGATCTTCGAGTACGGCTGGCGCGCCTTTGACCTGGCCGAGCGCCTGCAAACGCTCGTCTTCGTCCTGTCCGATCTGGACCTGGGCATGAACCTGTGGATGAGCGATCCGTTCGAGTATCCGGACGCGCCGATGGACCGCGGCAAGGTGCTGACAGCTGAGGACATCGAGCGGGCGGGTCGCTTCGCGCGCTATGAGGATGTGGATGGCGACGGGATCGGCTATCGCACGCTGCCGGGGATCGATCACCCGCTCGGCGCGTACTTCGCCCGTGGGACCGGCCACAACGCCCGCGCCGTCTACAGCGAGCGCCCGGACGACTGGGTCGAGAACATGGCCCGGCTGCGGCGCAAGTGGGAGACGGCTCGCACGCTGGTGCCTAAGCCGGTCGTCGACCAGGTGAGCGGCGCGGAGATCGGGCTAATCGCGTTTGGCTCGACAGACCCTTGCGTGGTCGAAGCGCGCGACCAGTTGAGCGCGCGCGGGGTCATGACCAGCTATCTGCGTCTGCGCGCGCTGCCGCTGGAAGACACCACGCGCCGCTTCATCGAAAGCCACGAACGTGTCTACGTGGTGGAGAACAACACCGACGGCCAGATGGCAAGCATCCTGCACATGGAATACCCGGATCTGGCCCCGCGCATTCACTCGATCGCATATTCCGACGGCCTGCCGCTTTCGCCGCGCTGGCTGACGGCCGCCGTTCTAGAACAGGAAGGTCGCTAGTCATGGCAGCAAACGCTCGCGTCAACGAAATCGGCCTCAGCCGCAATGATTACAAGGGCGGGGTCTCGACCCTGTGCCAGGGCTGCGGCCACAACTCCATCGCCAACCAGATCATCGCCGTTGCCTACGAGATGTCGCTTGATCCGCACCAGGTCATCAAGCTGAGCGGGATCGGCTGCTCCAGCAAGTCGCCGGCCTATTTCCTCAACCGCTCGCACGGCTTCAACGGGCTGCACGGGCGTATGCCGGCCCTGGCGACGGGCGCGACGACCGTCAACCGCAGCCTGATCGCGATCGGGGTCAGCGGCGACGGCGACACCGGCAGCATCGGCCTGGGGCAGTTCAAGCATATGGTCCGCCGCAACGTGCCGATCGTCTATATCGTGGAGAACAACGGCGTCTACGGCCTGACCAAAGGGCAGTTCTCCGCCACGGCGGACTACGGCCAGGAACTGAAATACGCCGGCGTCAACGAGCTGCCGCCGATCGATATCTGCCTGGAAGCGCTGGCAGCGGACGCGTCGTTTGTGGCGCGCTCGTTCGCGGGCGATTCCAAGCAGGTCCGCGAGCTGCTCAAGGCCGCGATCGCCCACCGGGGCACGGCTGTGCTGGACATCATCAGCCCGTGCGTGACGTTCAACAACCACGAGGATTCGACCAAGAGCTATGCGTACGGCAAGGCCAAAGAAGAGCCACTGCACGACATCACCTTCATCCCGTTCTATGAGCCGATCGAGATTGAGGATCAGGAGCCGGGGCAGGTGCGTGCGGTGAAGCTCTACGACGGCTCGCATCTGATGCTGAAGGCGCTCGATCCCACCAAGCACGATCCAACCGACCGGATGGCGGCCTTCCGCCTGCTGGAAGAGGCGCGCGAGCAGCAGCTTTTCATCACCGGCCTGATCTATGTGGACGAGAACCGTGCCACCCTGCCGGAGATCAGCCGTCTGGTCGACACGCCGCTGGTCCATCTGCCGCCCGAAAAGCTGCGCCCGCCGCGCGAGGTGCTGGACGAGATCAACCGCCGCCTGACGTGCTGCAACTGAGCGAAGAGCAGCTAAAGGCAGCGCAAAGCAGCTAGAAACAGCTAGCAACAGCGACAAAACAGTGAAAAGCAGCGGGGAAGTGAGCACAGCTCGCGCCGCTGCTTTTTTTATTGTTCCTTGCTGCTCGTCGCTGTTCTTTGCTGCTCTCTGCCGTTCTTCGCCGTTCCCCGCCCGCGTTTTGTCCGGCCCTGGCGCGGTGCTATACTTCACAATGGGTCACGCGAGGCCCAACTCCCCTGTACTAGAATTGTGGTCCGTTCCGGAGGCTACTCAGTGAACCTACACGAATATCAGTCGAAATTACGCTTCGCCGAATTCGGCATCCCCATTCCGCAGGGCAAAGTCGCCCACGATCCACAGCAAGTCTATGAAATCGCCAAAGACCTCGGCCGGCCGGTGGTGGTCAAGGCCCAGGTGCTGACCGGCGGGCGCGGCAAAGCCGGCGGGGTCAAGCTGGCCCAGACGCCCGAAGAGGCCCAGGCCCGCGCCGACGAGATCCTGGGCATGACGATCCGGGGGCATAAGGTGCTCAAGGTCCTGGTCGATCCGGCTGCCGAGATCAAGGCCGAGCTCTATCTGGGAGTGACCAACGACCGCGCCGCCCGCAAGCCGGTGATCATGGCGAGCGCCGAGGGTGGGATGGATATCGAAGAGGTCAACCGCATCTCGCCGGAGAAGATCATCCGCGCGCATGTGGACCCATTTCTCGGCTTGCGTGACTATCAGATTCGCAACCTGGCCTACGGAATAGACCTGCCGCGCGATCTGTGGAAGCAGTTCATGCACATCGCGCGGGCGCTGTATCGCTGCTATGTGGAAAGCGACGCCACACTGGCCGAGATCAACCCGCTGATCATCGACGGCGAAGGCAATCTGCTGGCGGTCGATGGCAAGATGTCGATTGACGACAACGCACTCTTCCGCCATCCGGACCTGGCCGAGATGCGCGACACCAGCGCCGAGCCGCCCGCCGAGACCGAGGCTCGCGCGGCGGGCCTGAGCTATGTCAAGCTGGACGGCGAGATCGGGTGCATGGTCAACGGCGCCGGGCTGGCGATGGCGACGATGGACATGACGCAGCTTTTCGGCGGCTCGCCGGCGAACTTCCTCGATATTGGCGGCGGCGCGCGGGCGGACAAGGTCGCCGCTGCGCTGCGGATCATCGTCAGCGATCCGAACGTGAAAGCGATTCTGGTCAACATCTTTGGCGGCATCACGCGCGCCGACGAGGTCGCCCGCGGCATCCTTGAGGCGCTGGAAACGGTCAAGATCGATTTGCCGCTGGTAGTCCGGCTGGTGGGGACAAACGAGGAAGAGGCGCACCAGATCATGGCTGACGCGGCACTGCCCAACATGGTCAGCGCGACGAGTCTGGCGGATGCGGCGCAGAAAGCGGTTGCTGCCGCGCGCGGAATGTAAGGGGACGAGAGCATGGCGATTCTGGTGGATAGCAATACCCGGCTGCTGGTGCAGGGCATCACGGGACGCGAAGGGCTGTTTCACACCGAGCAGATGATCGAGTATGGGACCAACGTGGTCGGCGGCGTGACCCCCGGCAAAGGCGGCGAGTGGGTGCTGGGCAAGCCCGTGTTCGATACGGTCAAGGCCGCGCGCGACGCGACCGATGCCAACGCCAGCGTCATCTACGTCCCTGCCGCATTCGCCGCCGATGCGATCTTCGAGGCGATCGACGCGGGGATCGAGCTGATCGTGTGCATTACCGAGGGGATCCCTGTGCTGGATATGATGAAGGTTCGCGCCCGGCTGGATCAGAGCAGTAGCCGGCTGGTTGGTCCAAACTGCCCCGGCCTGCTGACGCCCGGCCAGGCGAAGGTCGGCATCATGCCCGGCCACATCGCCACCCCGGGCAACGTGGGCGTGGTCTCGCGCAGCGGCACGCTGACCTACGAAGTGGTCTACGCGCTGACGCAGGCGGGCATCGGCCAGACGACCTGCGTCGGCATCGGGGGCGACCCGATCAACGGCACGAGCTTCATCGACGTGCTGCAGATGTTCGAGGACGACCCGGCGACCGAGAAAGTAGTGCTCATTGGCGAGATCGGCGGCACCGACGAGGAAAAGGCGGCGACCTTCATCGCGCAGTCGATGACCAAGCCGGTCGTCGCATTCGTCGCCGGGCGGACGGCGCCCCCTGGCCGGCGCATGGGCCACGCCGGGGCGATCGTCGAGGGTGGCAGCGGCACCGCCGAGGACAAGATCAAGGCCCTGGCCGAGGCCGGGGTGCGGGTCGCCGAGCACCCGGAGCAGATCCCGGAGCTGCTGTAGGGGCGCTGCTCTTTCGCGTTGTGGAGCATCGAAAAGTAGGGGCGGAGCTTGCTCCGCCCGCTGGTTTCCCACCGGTCCGGCAGGCCCCGATCTCGCCTTGGCACCCTTGACCCTGCCCCGCCGCTGTGGTATGCTCTCGGCATAACGGCGACGACGGAAACGAGTACGCTTGTTCCGGCGGTCAGCGAGCCTGGATGCGGTGCGAGCCAGGTCCGGCGGCCAAGCGGAAAATCCTTCCTGAGCCGCAGGCTGAACGCGCGCCGCGCCAGTAAGCTGTGCCGGATTGGTCCCCGTTATCCGGACCGGGCCATGTTTGTGGCCACAGAGCGCCCTGCCCGCACGGGCGGGGAAATAGGGTGGTACCGCGAGAGCGTGCGCTCCCGTCCCTTGTGTGGATGGGAGCGTTTTGATTTTGGGGCGCGCGTGCGCCCGGCAGGATGGGATCGATGAGGCACAAACGCTCGCAGACCGCGCTGATCCGCCCGGTCGAGCCGCAAGACGCCGCTGCGATCGCGCGGCTGTGGCGGATGCTGACCGATTATCACGTGGCGCTGGATCCGCGCCTGCCCGGCGCGACCGAGGGCGCGGCGGAACGGTACGCGGCGCGCCTGATCGAGCGGCGCAACGACCCGTCGGCCCTGACGCTGGTCGCCGAGGTGGACGGCGAGGTGGTCGGCTACGTGCTCGGCGCGATCGTCGACCTGCACCCGGATCTCTTCGAGCGGGTGGATGCGGGCTTCATCGCGGACATCTTCGTCGATCCGGCCTGGCGGGGGCGCGGCATCGCGCGCGAGCTGGTCACCACGCTCAACCGTTGGTTTGCGCGGCGCGGCGTGGACCGGGTGGAGCTGCAGGTCGCCACGCGCAACCCGGACGGCCTGCGCTTCTGGGAAGCCATGGGCGGCGAGCCGCTGATGGTCCGGATGCGGATCGATCTGACCGCGGACGATGGGTGGCGCCGCGTGCGGCGGATCCGTGTGCGTCGCGAGGAGTAGGCGGGGATGGTGCGATCGCTGGTGCGCTGGTTTGGCCCGCGTCGGTTCGCCGGGCTGGTGGCGCTGGTGGTGCTGGCGCTGGCCGCCGGCGCGGCGCTTCAGATGGCCTATGCCGGGGCGTACTGGCTGCCTGCCGCGCAGCTTGCCCTCTTCTGGCTGGTGCTGGCGGGGCTCGGCGCGGCGCTGTGGAGCCGCGTGCCGCGCGCGGCGCGGGGACGGGTGCTGCTGGCGTTCGGGCCGGGCCTGGCGCTGGTGGCGGCCGGCGTGCTGACTCCGGACCTCGGTGTGTTTTTCGGCGGGGCCGGCCTGGGCTGGATCGCGGCCAGCTATATCGTCTGGCGCGGCCCCACCAGCATGACCTACCAGGCCGCCGTGCGGCACCTGCGCCGCAACGAGCTGCCGCAAGCGATCGCCGTCATGGACCGGCTGATCGAGGGGCAGCCGGGCGACGCCGAGCATCTGCGCTTCCGCGCCGAGCTGCACCGCCTCAACGGCTCGCTGGAGCGTGCCCGGCGCGATTATGAGCAGGCGGTCAGGCTGGCGCCGGATGCCCCGGCGGGCTATCTGGGGCTGGCGGAGCTGGATCTTCAGCAGGGGCAGTTTGACCGGGCGCGCGCCTATGCCGTGCAAGCCCTCGACCGCGACCCGGCGGGCTGGCAGGCGGCGCACACGCTGGGCATGATCGCCGACCGACAGGGGGACTGGCCGGCGGCGATTGAGGCGCTGGAACGCGCGCACCGCGCGGGCATTCCGGACGCCCGCTATCGCCTGCTCGCGCATCTGTGGCTGGCGCGCGCCTACGCGCGGACGGGGCAGAGCGCAGCTGCCATCGGGCAGGTCGAGGCGCTGCGCGGGCAGGCCGGGGCGCTGGAAGCCTGGCGCGTGGTGCTTGCCAGCGAGCAGGCCGCGCCGCTGCGGGCGCTGCTGGACGCCGATCTGGCGCTGGCGCAGCGGGTGATCGACGGTGCGGCGACCGCCGGGTCGCTCGCCGAGACGGAGCTGACCGATGGACGCGCGTGATGCCCCCGGCGGCCCTGGCGCGAGTCCTGCGCGGAGACGGCGCCGGGCGCTGGGCGCGCTGGCCGCGCTGATCGGGCTGGGCGTGATCATCGCGGCGGGGTATCTGGCGCTCCGTGCGAGCCGCAACCGCCCGCTGGACGTCCCGCTCTATCCAGACGCGCGTGAGATCAGCCGCGAGCGCGTCTATGACGGGTTGCAGCGGGTGCAGTATGTGGTTGATGCGCCGCTCGACGCGGTGGATGCGTTCTACCACGCCCGCGAGGGGATAGTCTGCCAGCGCCAGTACGCCCGCGTGAGCGAGCGCCCAGGGCAGGAACCGCTGCGCGAAGGGCATGTGTTCACACGCTGCCAGCTTGACCGGTCCTGGCTGAACCTGACGCAGTACGCGATCGTCACGGTCCGGCCGATGGCCGGGGACGACGGCGAGCCGGGAGAAGCGACCCTGATCGAAATCGAGCAGGTCTGGGGAGATTAGACGATGGATTCCGAGGCGACAACGCGCGGGCTGCGGGTCCCGCTGTGGGCCGGGCTGTTGGGTATGGTCGCGGCGCTGGGGGTCGCGGCGCTGATCCTCAGCCGGGTCTCCGGGCCGCTGTACGGGCTGGTGTTCCGCAGTGGCGTCCCCGTGCCGGACGGCGCAGTCGAGATCGAGCATGTCAGACCGGACAAGGGCACGGCGTACCGGATTTACCGCACCGAGCAGGCCGGGCGCCAGGTTGCGGCCTTCTACGAGGCGGCGGGCGGGACGTGTGTCTACAGCGTCGCGCCAGCCAACCCCGATCTGGCGGATTCCGCCCAGCCGGACCAGGCGCGCAGCGTGGCGCGCTGCCGCGGGCGCCCCGATAACGCCGCGCGCGGCAGCGGGTGGGAAGTCTTTATCGCCGAAGGCTACGACCCGGACGAAGGGCCGACTATCTTTCGCGTGTACGAGTACTGAGCGAGCCACAATTTCGCACGATAGCGAACCGTTTCCAGGCAAGGAGGGACGATGTTCGAACCGGTCACGCCACGAGTAGATATCGACGCGCTCGAAAAGCGCCAGCTTGAGTTCTGGCGCGAGCGCGACATCTTCCAGCGCACGATGGACGAGCGCAAGGACGCGCCGCGCTGGGTGTTCTACGAGGGTCCGCCCACGGCCAACGGCCGGCCGGGCACGCATCATGTCCTGGCGCGAGCCTTCAAAGATATGTTCCCGCGCTATCACACCATGCGCGGCAAGTACGTGCTGCGCAAGGGCGGATGGGATACGCACGGCCTGCCGGTCGAGATCGAGGTCGAGAAAGAGCTGGGCTTCACCCACAAGCGCCAGATCGAGGAATTTGGCATCGCGCGCTTTAACGAAAAATGCCGCGAAAGCGTCTTCCGCTACATCCGCGAGTGGGAGCAGCTCACCGAGCGGATCGCCTTTTGGGTGGATCTCGAAAACGCCTATGTGACCTACAAGAACGAGTACATCCAGAGCGTGTGGTGGATTCTGCGCCAGTTCTGGGACAAAGGCTTGCTCTACCAGGGCTTCAAAGTCGTGCCCTACTGCGCGCGCTGCGGCACGCCGCTGAGCAGCCACGAGGTCGCGCAGGGCTATGAGGAAGTGGCCGATCCCAGCGTCTTTGTGCGCTTCCCGCTCAAGGACCGGCCCGGCACGTTCTTCCTGGTGTGGACGACCACGCCGTGGACCCTGCCCGGCAACGTGGCTCTGGCCGTCAACCGCCGCGCGACGTATGTGACCGTCGAGGGGCCGGCGGCGAGCGGCGAGGGCACCGAGCGGCTGATCCTGGCCGAGGCGCTGCTGGACAAGGCGCTGGTCAACCGCGAGCAGTACCGCGTTGTCGAGACGCTGCGCGGCGAAGATCTGCTGGGGCTGCACTACGAGCCGCTCTATCGTTTTCTGCCGGTCGAGCAGGATTATGCCTACGTGGTGCACGGCGACTTCGTCAGCATGGAAGACGGCTCCGGCATTGTCCACATCGCGCCCGCGTTCGGCGCGGACGACATGGACGTGGGCCGCGAGCATGGGCTGCCGGTCCTGCTGACCGTCGATGAGACGGGCGCGTTTGTCGCGGACGTGGCGCCCTGGGCGGGGATGTGGGTCAAAGACGCCGATCCGCTGATCACGGACGAGCTGAAGGGGCGCGGCCTGCTATATAAGGTCGAGAAGTACGTCCACAACTACCCGTTCTGCTGGCGCTGCAATACGCCGCTGCTCTACTACGCCCGCTCGACGTGGTACATCGCCACCACGCGCTACCGCGATGCAATGATCGAGCAGAACAAGACGATCAATTGGGTTCCGGCGCACATCCGCGATGGGCGCTTTGGCAACTTCCTCGACGAGCTGCGCGACTGGGCCTTGGGCCGCGAGCGCTATTGGGGCACGCCGCTGCCCGTGTGGGTCTGCGACAATCCGGACTGTGACCACCGCCACTGTGTCGGCAGCGTGGCCGAACTCAGCGAGCTGTCGGGCGCGGACCAGTCCAACCTGGACCTGCACCGCCCGTATGTGGACGAGGTGACCTTCCCCTGCCCGCAGTGCGGCGGGACAATGCGCCGCGTGCCGGAGCTGATCGACGTCTGGTTCGACAGCGGCGCGATGCCGGTTGCCCAGTGGGGCTATCCGTTCCAGAACCAGGAGATGTTCAGGGACCAGTTCCCGGCGGACTTCATCTGCGAGGCGGTGGACCAGACGCGCGGCTGGTTCTACAGCCAGCACGCCATCAGCACAATGCTCTTCGGGCAGACCGACTTCAAGAACGTGATCTGTCTGGGGCATATCCTCGACGAGCAGGGGCGCAAGATGTCCAAGAGCCTGGGCAACATCGTCGAGCCGTGGAGCGTGCTGGACAAGTACGGGGCGGACGCGTTCCGCTGGTACATGTACACCGCCGGGCCGCCCGGCGAGCCGCGCCGGTTCTCGGTGGAGCTGGTCGGCGATGTGGTGCGCAACTTCTACCTGACGCTGTGGAACGTCTACAGCTTCTTCGTCACCTACGCCAACCTCGACCGCTTCGACCCGGCGGCGCCGCGCGTGCCGGTTGCCGGGCGCGATCTGCTCGACCGCTGGATCCTCAGCGAGCTGCATACGCTCGTCCGCGAGGTGACGCAGGCCTACGACGAATACGACGTGCCCGCCGCCACGCGCCCCGTCGAGCAATTCGTGGATCGGCTGAGCAACTGGTATCTGCGCCGCTCGCGCCGGCGCTTCTGGAAGAGCGAGAGCGACACCGATAAGCTGGCCGCCTACCAGACGTTGTACGAGTGCCTGGTGATGGTCAGCAAACTGCTGGCGCCGGCCATGCCGTTCCTGGCCGAGGCGATGTATCGCAACCTGGTTGCCCGCGTTGACTCCGGCGCGCCGGAAAGCGTGCATCTGGCGACGTGGCCGCAATGGGACGAGGCGCTGATCGACCGCAAGCTGATGGACGATATGCGCCTGGCGCAGAAGCTGGTCAGCCTGGGGCACGCCGCGCGCAACAGCGCCAACCTCAAGGTGCGCCAGCCGCTGGCCGAAGCCGTGTTCGTGCTGCGCGCCGAGTCCGAGCGGCCGGTGGTCGAGGCGCTGCGGGGCACCATCGCCGAGGAATTGAACGTCAAACAGGTGCGCGTCGCCGCGTCGGGGGCGGAGATGGTGAGCTACAAGCTTAACCCGCTGCCGCAGGTGCTCGGGCGCGCGCTGAAGGGCGATTTCCCGAAGGTGCAGAAGGCGCTGCGCGAGGGCGCGCCCGAAGAGGTTGATCGCTGGGCGAAAGCGCTGCTGGCCGGCGAGTCGATCAGCGTCGAGGTGGACGGGCAGACGTACACCGTCACGCCCGATCAGGTCGAGGTGCAACAGGAAGCGGCGCCAGGCTATGCCGTGGCAGAAGACTACGGCTATCTGGCCGCTCTGTCCACCCGGCTCACCGACGAGCTGGTGCGCGAAGGGCTGGCCCGCGAGTTTGTGCGCCGCGTCCAGACGCTGCGCAAAGACGCCGATTTCGAGATCAGCGACCGCATCAGTGTGACGTACCAGGCCACCGACCGCCTGCGCGCGGCGGTCCAGGCGCACCGCGACTATATCCAGGCCGAGACGCTGGCCGATGTGCTGGTCGAGGGGGCACCCGCGGACGGTGCGCACGGCGACACCTTCGAGTTCGACGGCGAGACGGTCACGATCGGCGTGCGCCGGGTCTGACAACCCTGGCCGGACTCGCGCCCGGAATAGCCAGAAGTGGCTCCCCGCGCGCGAGTCCGGTACAATCGTCGTTGTGCCGTGGGATCACGGCGCAGCTACGTTAGACGAGGTTGACGACCCATGGTAACCACAAAGGATGAGTTGTACAGCGAACTCATCGCGCTGCGCGACGACCTGCAGGCGCAAGTAATCGAGATGGAAAGCGCGGACGAGATGGACGAGCCGGGGACGGGGTATACCAACCACCAGGCCGATGATGCCACCGCCGTCTTCGATCAGACCGCCAACCGCTCTGCGCTGCAGGCGGCCCGCGACCGGCTGCGTCAGGTACACGACGCGCTGGCGCGCTATGAAGCGGGCACGTACGGGATCTGCGAGAACTGCGGGCGCGAAATCGACATCGCCCGCCTGGAAGCCATCCCCTATACGCCCTTCTGCCTGCGCTGCGCCGAGCAGCGGGATTATATCGCCGGGATGTAGCGGTGAGTGACGCCCGGCTCATCCAACCGACAGCCCCCGGAACGTCGCTGCGTCACTGGCTGTTTCTGGCCGGGGTCGCCGGTCTGACGATCGCCGTCGATCAGGCCACCAAGGCGTATGTCGTGGCGCATCTGGCACGCGGCGAGTCGTGGATGCCGGTGGACGTCATCGCGCCCTATTTCCGCATCACCCACGTGCGCAACACCGGCGCGGCGTTCGGGATCTTCCCGGGCGGCGGCCAGGTCTTCCTGGCGATCGCCGCCGTCATCTCGCTGCTGATCCTGTACTTCTATCGCCAGCTTCCACGCGGGGCCTGGCTGGTGCGGACCGCCCTGGGATTGCAGTTGGGCGGGGCGCTGGGCAACGTCATCGACCGGCTGCGGCTCGATTTCGCCGTGATCGACTTTCTGCACGTGCCGGGCTTTCCGGTGTTCAACGTGGCCGATAGCTGCATTTCGATTGGGGTGGCGCTGCTGGCGGTGGTGATGCTGCGCGAAGAATGGCGCGCGCGCCGCGCGGCACGCGCCGGCGGCGAGTCGGCGCACGGCGGCTCCCAGGAAAACACGCCGGTGGGTTGAAGCAAAAAGCAGCAAAAAGCAGCTAAAGACAGCAAAAAAGCAGCGGTTGAAGTGTATTGCTTCCCCGCTGCTTTTTGCTGTTCTTCGCTGTTTCTAGCTGTCCTTTGCTGCCTTTAGCTTACCAGGCGTAGGCTTCGGGCGCCGGGCCGCCGGGGCCAGGCCAGATCTCGTCGAGGGCCTTGAGATCGTCGTCGCTCAGCTTGATCTCAAGCGCGCGCAGACTGCCGGTGAGCTGCTCCATCGTGCGCGGGCCGATGATCGGCGCGGTGACTGCCGGCTGGTGCAGCAGCCAGGCCAGCGCGACGTCCGCGGGATGCTCGCCCCGCTCCTTGCACCACGCCTCCCACTTCTCAAGCTGCGGGCGCAGCTTCTCGATGCGCTCCTGGACCCAGCCTTCGGTGCGGCGGCCTTCGGATGCTTTCGCCAGCGCGCCGGCCAGCACCCCGCCCGCCAGCGGACTCCAGGGGATGATGCCCACGCCGTAGGCCTGGCAGGCGGGGATCACTTCCAGCTCGATGGTGCGGGCAGTGAGGTTGTAGAGGCTCTGCTCGGACACCAGCCCCATGAAATGGCGCTGTTTGGCAAGCTCGTTGGCCTGGACGATATGCCAGCCCGCGAAGTTGCTGCTGCCAACGTAGATGACCTTGCCTTCCTGCACGAGCTGTTCCATCGCCTGCCAGATCTCTTCCCAGGGCGTGTCGCGGTCGATGTGGTGCATCTGGTAGAGGTCGATGTAGTCGGTTTGCAGGCGCTTGAGGCTGCCTTCGCAGGCCTGCTTGATGTGCCGGGCGGAGAGCTTTGACTCGTTGGGCCAGTCGCCCATCTTGCCGTAGACCTTGGTCGCCAGCACGACCTTTTCGCGCCGGCCGCCGCCCTGCGCCCACCAACGCCCGATGATCTGCTCGGTGATGCCCTCGCCCTGTTTGCGCCCGTAGACGTTGGCCGTATCGAAGAAGTTGATGCCCAGATCGAGAGCTTTGTCCATGATGGCGTACGAATCTGGCTCGGTGGTGTAAGGGCCGAAGTTCATCGTCCCCAGGCACAGGCGGCTGACCTGCAAGCCCGTGCGTCCAAGATAGGTGTATTCCATCGTTGCTCGCTCCTTATTGTGCGTATCTCACCGCTTGCCTGATCCGGCACGAACATGTGCGCGGCGTGACAGAGCGGCGCCGCGCTCAGGCATCCATATTCTGGATCACCGTCGAGGCGAACATGCTGGTGCTGACCTCGGTCGCGTCCGGCATCTGCCGCGCGAAGTCATAGGTCACGATCTTCTGCGCCAGCGTCTTCTCGTAGGCGGCGGTGATCAGCTCGGCGGCTTCGTTCCAGCCGAGGAATTCCAGCATGGTGACACCGCTGAACATCAGCGAGCCGGGGTTGACTTTGTCGAGATCGGTGTATTTGGGCGCGGTGCCGTGGGTCGCCTCGAACAGCGCGACGTGGTCGCCGATGTTGCCGCCGGGCGCGATGCCCACGCCGCCAACCTCGGCCGCGACGGCGTCGCTCAGATAGTCGCCGTTCAGGTTTGGCGTGACGATCACGTCGAACTCCTTGGGGCGCAGCAGCATATGCTGGAACATGATGTCCGCGATGCGGTCCTTGATGACGATCTTGCCTTCGGGCGCCTGGCCGCCATATTGATCCCACAACTCGTCTTCGGTGATGGTCTGCTCGGGGAATTCCTCGCGGGCGACCTCATAGCACCAGTTGCGGAAGGCGCCTTCGGTGAACTTCTGGATGTTGCCTTTGTGGACGATCGTGATGCTGGAGCGGCCACGCTCCAGCGCATAGCGCAGGGCAAAGCGCATCAGGCGCTTGGTCCCGAAGGCGCTGATGGGCTTGACGCCCAGGCCGCTGCCTTCGAAGAACTGCGCACCCAGCTCCTCGCGCAGAAAGCGCGCCAGCTTTTCGTTTTCGGGCGTTCCGGCAGCGTACTCGATCCCCGCGTACACGTCCTCCGTGTTTTCGCGGAAGATCACCACGTCGATATCCTCGGGGTGGCGCAGGGGGCTGGGGACGCCCTTGTACCACTTGACCGGGCGAACGCAGGCGTAGAGGTCAAGCTCCTGGCGCAGCGTGACATTCAGGCTGCGAAAGCCGCCGCCGACGGGTGTCGTCAGCGGGCCTTTGATCCCGACCAGGAACTCGCGCAGGGCGTCGAACGTCTCCGACGGCATATAGTCGCCATCGTACAGCCTGGCGGCTTTCTCGCCCGCGTAGATCTCCATCCAGGCGATCTTGCGCTGGCCGCCGTAGGCTTTCTCGACGGCGGCGTCCCAGATGCGCCGGGACGCGTTCATGATATCGCGCCCGATGCCGTCGCCTTCGATGAAGGCGATGATCGGGTGATCGGGCACGCATTTCGGGTCGCCCAGGCAGGTGATCTTCTCCCCCTCAGCCGGCACGACAATATGTTGGTAGCTCATGCTGGGAATGCTCCTTCTCGGTGTGACAGATTGGGACAGGCAGACGTTAATTGTACGGCGGTGCGCGCCGCCCGGCGAGGCCGCTCGCCGGCTAGCCCCGCCATTTTATCGTACAACCGACGGCCGGGGTCGTCTCGACCGGCGGCGTCGCGCCCGACAGCACCGCCTCGATCGCGTCGCGCAGGTAGGTGTGCCGGACCGCTTCGGGATGCTCGTAATTGTCGTCGATCGCGCCGCGATAGCGCAGCACGCCCTGGCTGTCGAGCAGATAGACGTGCGGCGTGCGCTCGGCCCCGTAGGCATGGGCGACGTCCTGGCTTTCGTCGTGCAGATAGAGGAAGTTAAAGCCCCTTTCCTGGGCGCGGCGCTGCATGCCCTCGAAGCTGTCTTCGGGATAGCGGGTCGCGTCGTTGGGGTTGATCGCCACCAGTACCACACCGCGCTGGCCGTACTCGCGCTGCAGAGCGATCATCCGGTCTTCCCACGCCTGGACGTATGGGCAGTGGTTGCAGCTAAAGATCACGGCCACGGCGCGGTGGCTGTGCAGCAAATCTTGCAGGCGATAAGTCCGGCCGTCGATGCCGGGCAGGGTGAAGTCCGGTGCGGTCTGTCCGATCTCAAGCATGGAACTGTCCTTTCCTGATGCAATCTATTCCTCGCTGGCGCGGGCGGCCTCGATCGCGCGGCGGATGGCGGCGTGCGATGGCAGCGGCGATGGGCGCCCGTCCTCGTGAATGTACAGCCGGCACGTCAGGCGGGCATCGCTCTGAGGCCGGGGATCGATGTCCTGCCCGTTGACCAGAATGGTCGGCGAGCCGGGAAAACGCCAGCGCTGCGCGTCGTCCTCGCTGGTGATTTCGATGCGTTCAATCTCGGCCTGGACTCCCAGTTGATCGAGAACCTCGTGCAGGCGGCGCCAGGCGTCGGGGTGTGATGGGCATTCTTCCCAGAACAGGAACTGGATTTTCATGTGGCGCCTTCCATCTGGATCTGCGTGGCGATGACAGCAAAGCTTAACGGGGAACTGCGATGCCACGATGAATCTTTCCTTCCTATGAATATAGCGCGAACAGCCAGGGAGTCCAACGACTACAAGCCCCCGATCGGCCCGTTGGGAAGGCTGTACCAGTGGTGATGGCCGCCAATCGGGGTATACTGATGATATCGGGACCGGAGCACCGCAGTTTTTCTCGACCGCCATTTAGTCATCGCCCAGCATTTGTCCATGATCTGGCTCTTCGCTTATTATGCGCTGCTGCTCAGCGGCCTTGCCGTGATGCTGATCGACGGGCTGGGGTGGGTGGCGTTTCTGGTCTATTTTGCCGGGATGCCCCTGGGCGCGCTGGCGGTCTGGTGGCTCAACCGCAGGCCGCTCGCGGCGCTTGGAGCGGCCCCCTATCGCGGGATGCTGCGTCAGAGTGCGGCGGGGATGGTGGGGGCGGCAGCGGCCGCCGGAGCCGTATACGCCCTGCTGGCGGCGGCGGGGTGGGCGTCGCTGGCCGGGCCGGAGCGGGCTGTGGGCCGGTTCTTGATCCTGCTGGCCGGGCAGCAGTTGCTGGTCGCCGGGGTCGAGGAACTCGCCTTCCGCGGGGTCGTCCAGTCGCTGCTGGTGGACCGTCTGGGGGGCGCGCGTGGCCTGGGGGGCGCTGCGGCGCTCTTCGGGGCGTTCCATCTGCCGAATCTGTTATATCAGGGCGTGCCGGCCGGTCTGATCCCCATAGCATTGATCGCGCTGACGGCGATGGGCGTGGTGTTCGGCGCGGCGTATGAGCGCAGCGATCGCCGGCTGGCGTTTCCGGTGGCGCTGCATGCCGGGTGGAACATCGCCGCCTATAGCCTGGAAGACGGGCTGGGGCTGCGCCTGAGCGGCCCGGCCTGGCTGGCGGGCCGCCCGGAATGGTTCCCCGAGTCCGGTCTGGCGAGCCTGGTCGGGCTGGCCCTGGTGGGCGGGCTGGTCTGGGTGCTGACGGCGCGGCCCGCTGGCAAGCCCGCGGCCAGGGCTGCGGAGTGGGGGCGGTAAAATGGTTAAGGCGCGGGTCGGTGATGAGCTTTTGAGGGCGCTTCCTGCCCCGCTGCTGGTCGTCAACAGCGAGACGCTGCGGATCGTCTTTGCCAACGCCGCAGCCGAGGCGCTTTTCGACCAAACCCACGATGTGCTGGAGCGGCGCACCCTGCCAGAGCTGTGTTTTCCGGGCGGGCGGTCGCGCGTGACGCGAGCGCTGCGAGCGCTGCAAGACGGGCAGCAGCTCCACCTACGCGAGGCGTTGCGGGTGGGCCACGCGCGGCAGATGACCGCCGAATGGAGCATCAGTACGGCCTCGCTGGGCGGCGAGCGCGTGCTGCTGGTCGTCGTCCACGCTGTTGGTGGCCAGGACGACAGCGAGCGCCACACCCGCGCGCGTGGCACGCGAGGCCGCGGCCGGGATGAGCGGGGCCGCGACCTGGTTGTGCGCGTCGATCCGCAGGGCTGCTTTATTTCGGCCAACGACGCCTGTTGCCGGCTGTTTGGTCGCACGCGCGAGGAACTGGCCGGGAGCAATGCGCTATCGTTCGTTCACCCGGACGATATCCCCGCTGCGATGAGCGCGCGCCGCGCCCTGCGCGCCGGCAACCAGCATGTCGAGGTTGAACTGCGTGTTCTGACCGTACACGGGTGGCGCTGGCTGCGCTGGGAGAGCCTCCCCGTGCAGAATGACGCGGGTGACATGACGGAGGTCCACTTCTTCGGGCGCGATGTGACCGGCGAAAAGCTCGGCGAAGCGGCCCGGAGTGAGTTCGATGAGATGGTACGCGCGCTGCTCAACGCGCCGATGTACGCGGCGGTGCTGGTGGATCGCGAGGGGAAAGTTCTGGTCGCCAACGCAACCGCTGCGCACTACCTGAATACAACATCCGCCGAGCTGACCGGGCGCTCGTTCCCGCTTCTGCTGCCCGACGACGGCGTCAACGAACGATCTGTGCGGCTGCGGCGCGCCTTTGAAACGGGCGAGCCACAGCACTTCGAGGACGAGCGCGACGGCCACATTTTCGAGATCGCCATGTACCCTCTGCGCAACACCTGGCAGCAGCAGGTTGATCGGGTCGCGATCTTTGCCCGCGACATGACCGATCAGAAGCATGCCGAAGACGCCATGCGGCGCCAGGATATGTTTCTGCAGGGCGTTGCGCGCGCCACTCAGCGCCTGATG
Source organism: Thermoflexus sp. (assembly GCA_020724465.1). Lineage (GTDB taxonomy): Bacteria > Chloroflexota > Anaerolineae > Aggregatilineales > Aggregatilineaceae > DYGX01. Next base: position 58,646 of record DYGX01000013.1, on the reverse strand, counting down.
CAGCCGGGCGATCACGAGCGTGTGGTGAGCGAAGCCCTGCAGATCTTGGGGCAGGCATCCGATACCGATTACGCGTATATTTTCCAGATCATCCCGCTGCCAGATGGCAGCGATATCCAGCTTGTGCAGCAGAACCTGTGGTCTCGCCACGGCGACGGCGAGGCCGGGGCAGGCTGGCCTGATCCGATTCTGGTGCGCGCTAACGGCCTGGAAAACCTCTACGCTTTGCTGGAACGGCATGAGATCATCAGCGGCAGCACCGAGACCCTGGCCGCGCTGCGCACGCCGTTCCTGGAACGGTGGGGGATCCGCTCGCTGCTGGCCGCGCCGATCTTCATTGACGCGCTCCTGTGGGGGTTTGTCGGGCTGCACGACCGCTGCGAGGCCCGCGAGTGGTCCCGGCAGGAAGCCAGCGCGCTGCAGACGATGGCCGCCAGCATCGGCGCGGCCAAACAGCGCGAGCAGGTCGAGACCCGGCTGCGCCGCGAGCGCGAGATCGCCGACACGTTGCGCGAGATCGGCACGGTGCTGACCTCGACGCTCGACCTGGACGAGATGCTCGCCCGGCTGCTGGATCAGGCGCGCCGGATCGTCCCGTATGACTCGGCCAACGTAATGCTGATCCGCGACAATGAGGCGCGGATTGTGCACTGCATCGGGCACGATGCCTTTGGCACCCCCTTGGAGTTGGTCCGCCAGGTGCGGTTCTCGCTGGATGGCTCGCCGTACATCGGGCAGATTGTCCGGCGCGGCACGCCGCTGCTGGTGCCGGATGTCAGGCGCAGCCCGGTCTGGAAGCACACGCCAGGGACCGCGCACATCCGCTGCTGGCTGGGGATGCCGATCCTGGTGCGGGGCGAGGTGGTGGGGCTGTTCGCGCTGGACTCGGCCACGCCAGAGTACTTCAACGACGAACATATTCGCATGCTGTTGCCCTTTGCGCAGCAGGCCGCGGTCGCGTTCGAAAACGCCCGGCTCTATGAGCAGCAGCGCGCCCAGGCTGCCGAGCTGACCGCGCGGCTTGAGCAGCTCGACGCGCTCCACAGCGCCAGCCAGTCGATCCTCTCGACGCTGGACCTGGACGTGATCCTCTCGCGCTTCGCCGAGCAGATGACCCACCTGACGCGCTCGGCCAGCACGACGATCTGCGATTTCCACGTCGAGACGCGTTCCGGTGTCGTGCAGGCGATCTGGCCCGAAGATGATCGAGCCTGCAAGCGCGGCGACCGCGTGGATTTCGGCTCAGCGCTGCTGCGGCCCGTGATCGACGAGCATCAGCTCGTGCGCCTCACCGCCGACGAGGCGTGCCAGGCGTTCCCCGGCAGGCGCTTCCTGGAGCGGATCCACGAGCTGGTGGTCGTGCCGGTGTTCAGCCACACGCGCACGCTGGGCGTGGCGCTACTGCGCGATTATGACCCGACGCATGCCTTTAGCGAGGACGACCTGCAGACCTGCCGCGCGCTGGCGAGCCAGGCCGCGATCGCGTTCGAACAGGCGCTGCTGTTCAGCGATATTCGCGAGCTGGAGCGCGTCAAGTCCGAAATGATCCGCCTGGCCTCGCACGACCTGCGCGGGCCGCTGACGCGGCTGCAGGCATATCTGGAAATCTTCGCCGACCAGTTCGAGCACCTGCCCCCCGAGCGGCGGCAGATGTATCTGCGTCAGGCGCGCGAGACGGCGAACCAGATGCAGCAGATCGTCTCCGATCTGCTCTCGCTGGAGCGGATCGAGAAGCAGCACCGCATGGCGCAGCCGCTCGTCTGGGCGGACCTGGTCGCGCGTGCGCTTGAGACTGCCCGGGCGGAGCTGGCTGAAAAGCATCACGAGCTGGTGGTCGAGTGCCCGGCTGATTTGCCGGTTGGACGCGGTGACCCGGTGCGCCTGGAGCGCGCGATCTACAACCTGATCGCCAACGCAATCAAGTACACCCCCGCCGGGGGCCGGATCACCGTGCGCGGGCGCGTCAAGCCCTATGGCGACACGCCCTGCGTGGCGCTTGAGATCGAAGACACCGGGATCGGGATTCCCCTGGACCGGCAGGCCCGGCTGTTCGAGCCGTTCTACCGTGTCGAGCAGGACGCCGCCGCAGACATCCCCGGCCTGGGGTTGGGGCTGTCGGTCGTCAAGGCGGCGGTTGTCTATCACAACGGCAACGTCTACGTGGACAGCGAGCCGGGCAAAGGCAGCCTGTTCGGCTTCTGGATCCCGGTTTAGCCTGCGCCGGGTGAGGCATCACCAGACCCCGCGGCGCGCTCGGCGAGCAGCACGTCCATCGTGTCGAAAGCGTGCCGCAGGTGCGGGATCACGATCGACCCGCCCACGATCAGGCCCACATTCAGCGCCTCGATCAGTTCCTCTTCGCTCAGGCCAAGCGCGACACACTGGATCAGGTGATAGTCCACGCAGTCGTCGCAGCGCAGCACCAGCGACGCAACCAGCCCCAACAACTCCTTGGTGCGCGCGTCGAGCGCCCCGTCATGGTAGGCGGACGCGTCCAGGTTGAAGAACCGCTTGATGCCGAGATGGTCGGCGCTGAGGATGCGCGCGTTCTGGCGCTCGCGCTCCTGCCGGAATCTCTCCAGCCGCGCGCGCCGTTCGTCGTTCATAGGGTGTGCTCTCTCCTGTCAACCGCCCGCAATGTACGGAAAGATCGAGATCTGGTCGCCGTCGTGCAGGACGGTCTCCGGCTCGGCCTGCACGCCGTTGACCGCCAGATGCCAGACCGGGACGTGATCGTGCAGCGCGGGGATCTCGGCCAGCAGCCGCTCGACGGCCTGGCCGAGCGTTGCGCCGGCGGGCAGGTCCAGCGTCACGCCGGGCTGGCCCGCGGTTGTTCTCAGGCTTGCCAGAAAACGCACTTCAACGTTCATCGGCTGTCTGTGCTCTCCTCGCCGGCGGGTTCAGCGTTGGCGCGGCGGCGGGCGGCACGTTGTACCTCAGCCTTGAGCTGCCCGCACCCGGCCTGAATGTCGATCCCGCGCCGGACGCGCACCGTGCTGGTGATGCCGTGGCGCGTCAGAATGCGCTGGAACGCGGCGACGCGCTGCGGATCCGAGGGGCGCCCGCCATACTCCTGGGTGGGGTTGAGCGGGATCAGGTTGACGTGCGCCTTGATCCCTTCCAGCAGCGCGCCGAGCCGCTCGGCCTGCTCCGGCGTGTCGTTCTCGCCCGCGATGAGCGCCCACTCAAACGTGACGCGCCGCCCGGTGCGCGCGATGTACTCGCGGACTGCGTCCATTAGCTCGCGCAGGGGCCAGCGCCGGTTGATCGGCAGCAGCTTGCTGCGCTCCTCGTCGGTGGCCGCGTGCAGGCTGATCGCCAGCTTGACCTGCAAGCCCTCGTCCGCGAAGCGGCGAATGGCCGGGACCAACCCCACCGTGCTGACGGTGATGTGGCGCTGGCCGATGTTCAGGCCGCGCTCGTCGTTGAGCCGCCGGATGGCGTCGAGCGTGGCGTCGTAGTTGTGGAACGGCTCGCCCATACCCATCAGCACGACGTTGCTCAGGCGCTCGCCTTCGGCCTCAAGCTGGCGCGCGAAGATCAGCGCCTGTTCGACGATCTCGCCCGCCGTCAGGTGCCGGGCGAAGCCCATCTGGCCGGTGGCACAGAAGACGCAGCCCATCGCGCACCCGGCCTGGGTGCTGATGCAGGCCGTCCGGCGCTCGTCGTCGTACTCCATCAGCACGCTCTCGATCATCTGGCCGTCCGGCAGGCGCAGCAAAAGCTTGACCGTCTGCCCGTCGCTGGAGCGCAGTTCGGCGACCGGTTCCAGCCGGGTGATGGTGAACTCCCCGGCCAGGCGCGCGCGCAGGTCGGCGGGCAGGTTGGTCATGGCGGCGAACTCGGTCACCTTGCGGTGATAAAGCCACTCCCAAAGCTGCCGCGCGCGGTAGGCGGGCTGGCCCCATACGGCCAGCAGCCCGGTCAGCTCGTCCAGCGAGAAATCGTAGATCGCGTTCTTCACCTCAATCCTCACTCCGTTCAGCTAGCGCCGCCGCAGCAGCAACCCCACCCCGATCAGCACCAGCGCCGACCCCGCCGCCACAAAAGCCGCGCCCAGCATCCCGGTTTCGTCCAGGCGCGCCGCGCGTGCGGCGGGCGCTGCCGGGGTGGGGCGTGGAGCCAGAGTCGGCAGGCTGCCGGGTGGCAGCGGCGTGTTGGTCGGGGGACGGGCGTTGGTGGGCAGCGCCCGCATCTCGATCACAGGCGGAGCCACGTTGCCGAGCAGAGTCGGCGTCGGCGACGGCGCGGGCGTTGGCGTGTGGCTCGGCGTTGGGCTGGGCGGGACCGGCGTCGCGGTCGGCGCCAGGGTGGGGCCGGGCACCGGAGCCTGGTAGAGCGTCCGGCTGGCTGCCTGCCGGGCCTCGTCGGACCCGATCCACTGCTGCCATGTGTCCCACAGCGCGGCGCGAAGCGTGTCGTCCAGCGCCGCTAGCGCCTGGTCAAACGGCACCCCGTCTGCCACCGCCCGCGCAACCTCAAACGGCGCGGCGAGACCGTTGCGATCGGCCAGGTAGCGCACGAGCAGCACGCTCTGCGCCTGCCACAGCTCGCGCTCGTAGCGCGAGGCGCTCGCGGCAGGGTGATCGTCCAGCGCGGCGGCGGGCAGCAGCGCGCCGACTTTCAGGGCAGCACGCGCCATTTCCAGCGCGGCGAGATCACCTCGCGGGCGGTAGAGCGCGGCCAACCCGGCAGCGAACCAGGCCGGGACCTCGACCCCGGACGCCTGCCACAGCGCATCATACGTCTGCTGCGCCATCTCGACGGCCAGCCGGTCGCGCAGGTCGCTGAAGCCAAACGACGCCCGCTGCACAAAGATCAACCCGGCCCCGCTATAGACGCGCTCGTGCTGCTCGACGGGGCAGGGGAACAGCCGCCCGTTGACCGGCGAGAGGATGCCGGGCGCGCGCGCGCCGGTCCCCGGATCGGTGATCGTCAGGCAGAGCGGCGCGTCCGGATCGTAGATCGCGAACTCGAAAGACGGCGCCCGACCGGTATGCTCGCGCAGCGCGGCCAGGACCGGCTCCAGCTCAGCGCGAATCCCCGCGCCGTTCAGGCGATCGTTGTGCCAGTGAAGCGTCAGCGGCGGCTCCCCGGCGGCGTGCCAGGCAAAGCGCGGATCCTGGTAGGGGGCCTCGCCGCCGGCCACCGACGGCGCGCCGCCCTGGGTCTCGACGGTCCAGGTGTACGCGAGCGGCTCGAACGGTCGCGGATAGGGCGGCTCGTCCAGCATCCAGGTGACGAGCAGATCGGCGGATGTCTCGCCGCGGCGCAGCAGATACGGCTCGATATCGGCGGCGGAGAAGGTGCGCAGCACGTCCCCCCGCTGGCTGACAACCAGCTCGACACGAGCGATGGCGTCCGGCGGCGCCTCGACCCCGGCCACGAACTGGATCGCAGCCGGGAAGATCACCGTCATGCTGGTGAAGGCGATCGCGCCGGTTTCCGGCTCTGGCGTGCCGTCCTGGGCGGCGACCCAGGCGGGGGGCGCCAGCAGCAGGCTGCTCACCAGCGCTATCAGCATAAGCGCACCCGTGCCCCGCGGGCGTTCGACTCTCGGCATCTTCCTGATCCTGTCTGCGGCCGTTGCGCCCTGAATCCTAGCATCATCTCCGCGCGCTGTCATCCGCGCGGCGGGGGATGAAAAAAAGGCCGCTCACCGGGGAGCGACCCTGTCCGCACGCCGCAGCGACGAGGCAGCATGCCTCAGCGCCCGAACGGCGTGACCGTCGGGAAGGTGAAGAGCGTCGGCGTCGGGACAAGCGTCGGCGCAGTTTCTGAGGCGCCAAGCCACACACGCCAGCGGCTCTCGATTTCGCGCAGGCTCAGGCCGGTGACCTGCTCCAGCGCGGCATTGCGCCCGGCCCCGCTGCGGATAAGCTGCATCAGCTCGCGGTGCGCCTCAAGCCCATAGGTCTCGGTCAGCCACAGGAAGAAGGTATAGCCGATGTCGTAGCCGTCGCGCGCGTTGGTCCCGCGAATCGACGGGCCGGCATCTTCGAGCAGATTCGGCAGGCGGCCGCTACGCGCGATCTCGCGCACGCGCGCCAGGTAATCGTACTGCTGGTTGGCCTCGAAGAAGGTAGCGTTGCCCTCGTTGAACCAGCTCACCGGCAGGAAGCCGACGAATTCATCCTGGTAGATGTGCGCGATCTCGTGCGGAACGGTGCCATAGGCCAGATCGTGGTAATCGGTTCCGCTAACACGCTGGACGGTCGCGCCCCAGTCCGAGCTGGTCGTGCCGAGAACGCGCGGGTTGACGACGGTGATCTGCCACTCTTCCCAGGCTTCGAGGTCGCCAAAGAGGATGGCGCGCGGCTTGTAGGGTAGCAGGCTACCCCACGCTTGGCGGAACAGCTCGCGCTGCTGCGCCATGGCATCGACCACCATCTCGCCGACTTCGGCCGGCAGGCTCTCGGTGAAAACGATGATGTCTTCGCTCTCGGTGCGGATCCACTCGCGCGTGGTGTCCTCGTACTCAACCGAAACCGGCTCGGAGACGAAGGTGTTCCCGGCGGTGTCGGTTGCCTGCCAGGTGTAGGTGACGCCCAGCCACGGCGGGACGGCGTCCGCGCCGCTGGCTTCCCACGTCGCAACCCAGCGATCCGTCTCCGCGTCATACTGCGCGGGGCGGCTGCGCTGCGTGCCCGGCGCGTGCGACCAGACGACCCTTGCCCGCGCCACATCGCCCGCGCTGCTGGTGATCTGCGCGCTGAAGCGGAAGCCCGCCGGGTACTGGCTGGTGAACGTGTTGTCCGCGATGGTCCACTCCGCGCCGGGTTCGGCGTCGCCGGACGGCGTCGGATAGGGCGTGCTGGTCGGGTAAGGCGTCTGGGTGGGGTAAGGCGTCTGGGTCGGCTGGCTCTGGGCGAGCGCGTCGAGCGCGGCGCCGCTGAAGACGGCGGCGGCGAGGGCCGCGCCCAGCACGATCAGCACCCAACGGGGCGAGGTGGTCATCCGTTTCATTACGATTACTCCAGGTGTCTACGGTTATTCATTTGTATCGGCGTCCGTGCCGGTTCTGGCCGCGCGTGCGGCGCGAACGCTTGGGCGCTAGCGTACTCGCTCCGCCAGGGCGGCGCGCCACGCGGCATGCAGCGCCGGCAGATCGTCGAAAACTGCGTCGGCGCGGATATCCGCCGCCTCGGCCTGCTCGGCGGTGGTGATCCCGGTCAGCACCAGAGCGGCGCGCAGCCCGGCCCGTTGCGCCCCCAGGATATCCGTATCGAGCCGGTCCCCGATCATCAAGGTTTCTTCCGGTCGCGTCCCCAGGTGATCAACCGCGACTTCAAACATGGTTGTCTCGGGCTTGCCGATTACATGCGGCGCGATGTCGGTCGCGGCCTGGATGGCGGCCAGGATCGTCCCCGCGCCGGGGATCAGCCCTTCGGGCACGGGGAAGGTGCGGTCCGGATTGGTGCCGATGAAATCTGCCCCTTCGCGGATGCGCATAGCCGCGATCTTGAGCTTCTCGTAGGTGAGCTGGCGGTCCAGCCCGGCGACCACCAGGCGCGCCGCGTCCGGTTCGAAGGGGAAACCTCGCTCGGCGAGCGCCTGGCGCAGTCCGTCCTCGCCCACGACGTACACGGGCGTGCCGGGCGGATAGCGGCGGCTGATATATTCGGCGGTCGCCACCGCCGAGGTGATGATCTGCTCCGGCGCGGCGGGCACGCCCGCCTGGGCAAGCTGCTGGACGTACATCTCGACGGATTTGGTGCTGTTGTTGGTCGCCAGCGCGTAGCGGATCGCGTTCTGTCGCAGGAAGGCGAAGAAGGCTTCGACGCCTGGCAGCGGCTGGCCACCGCGCCACAGCACCCCGTCCATGTCGAGCACCACGCCGCGAATCGAGCGAAAATCGAGTGTCATGACAGCCTTCGGAATCAGGTTTGGCACACAGTGACGCGCTGTCGATTATAGCATTCCGGACCACGTGTGGCATGGCCGGGGTGTTTCTGCGGCGGGCGCATTTCCGGATATAATGCGAGTAACGCGCAACCCGGCAGAGACGTGCGCCCGGATTGGCGCGGCGGCGCATTGTACTTTAAGATACACGGTACGCCGTCGATACGCCGCTGGCGTTCGCGGCTCTTACGGACGGGCTACGGCTCGTGCGCCGCCCGCATCGGCAGGGGGTGTGCAATGCAAAAGTGTCCCAACTGCGGCCAGCAGAACCGGCCAGGCGTGATTTTCTGCGAAAACTGCGGCGCCAGCCTGATCGGAAAGCTGCCGCTGAGTACCAGAACGCTGGACTCGACCGATACCGAACAGGCCGCGATTGGCGTGGACGCGAGCATCGTGACCGATGTCACGGTGCAGGGCAGCGCCACGTTCGAACAGGGGATGGCGCTGCGCCTGGAGATCGAAGGCAGCCCGGACCCGCTGCGCTTCGTCCCCAAACCCGAGACGATCTTCGGGCGGCGCGACCCGGCTACCGGCGATAAACCCGACATCGACCTGACTCCCTTTGCCGGATACCGGATGGGCGTCAGCCGCCGTCACGCGGCGATCCGCCCTGGTGACGAGAACGGCCTCGACCTGTGGGATCTGGGCAGCAGCAACGGGACGTTTCTGAACGGCCAGCGCCTGAGCGCGCACCGCCCCTATCGCCTGCGCGATGGGGACGAGATCCGCCTGGGGCAGATGGTGATCCGCATTTACTTCGAGCGCGAGGCCGCGCCGGTGGCCGAACTGCGCGAAGCCTCGCGCACACCGGTCCCGGCGCCGGGTGTTGGCGAACCGGAGCCGCGCCAGGCCGAAGCGGCAGCGCCCGCGAGCGGCGCGGAGCAGCCATCCACGGAACCTGCGCAGGCGGAAGCGCCTCAGCCTGCTCCCGCTGCCGCCGAGCGCCCGACCGATCCGATCCCGCCGCGTCCGCGCCCGGCGCCTCAAGAGGCGGCTGACGCGCAGGCACCTGAAACTAAGCCGCCCGAGGCGCAGGCTCCTGAAGCGCCGGCTGCGGAACCACCCGCTGCAGAGGCGCCTGCCGAAGCAGCACCCACAGAGGCCAGACCTGAGCCGGCAGCACCCGAAACCCCCTCTGCCGCAGTCCAGGCCGGGCAGCCGAACGGTGAGCCTGGGAAGGAAGCCGCGCCCAAACCGGCGGCCGAGCCGTCCGCGCAGGCGTCCGAGAAGCCCGCGGCACCGGCGGAAGACAAACCGTCTGAGAAGCCGGACGAGCCGCCCCCGCCCGACGACAAGAAAAGCGGCTGACCCCAGCCCGCCTGGCTGCGATCCGCCGCCGGATTCGTTTGTGTGCATCCACAGGCGCGTCAGGACTCCAGGATGGTGATGATGTCCCGGCAGGCGCGCGACGCCGCGTAGAGCACGCGCCCCGGCTGGACATCGCGCCCGACCAGCACCGCCAGCGCAGCCCGCCCTGCCGGGTAAACCACCAGCACGCCGTCTTCACCCTCGATCAGCAGGCGTTGCAGCTCGCCCTGCGCCAGGCGGCCCATCGTGCGCTCGGCCAGGCCGATCAGGGACGCGGCCATGGCGGCCACCTGAGGGCTACCGGTCGGGTTCTCGGTATAGGTGTCGTCGTTGCCGGTTGGATAGGCGGACACCAGCAGCCCGTCGTTGTTGACGATGACCGAGGCGATGATGCCGGGCACGGCGCGGTGCAGCGTGCGCAGCGTGCGCTCCAGAACCTGGCTGCGATATTCTCTCGCCATCGCCGCGTCTCCCCCCTGAGCCGGGTTCGCTCAACAGGCGTCAGTATAGCCTGTCCGCTGTCCGTTGATCAACTCGCCCCTTGCTCCGCCGGCAGCATGGGGATGCGGATCCCGTGCCGGCGGGCCGCCGCGATCGCTTCGGGATAGCCTGCGTCGGCGTGGCGCAGGATGCCCATGCCGGGATCGGTCGTCAGCACGCGCTCCAGACGGCGCGCGGCTTCCGGCGTGCCGTCGGCGACGATCACCTGTCCGGCGTGCTGGCTGTAGCCGATGCCCACGCCGCCGCCGTGATGGAAGCTGACCCACGTCGCACCCCCGACCGCGTTGATCAGCGCGTTGAGAATCGCCCAGTCCGAGATGGCGTCGGAGCCGTCGCGCATCCCTTCCGTCTCGCGGTTGGGCGAGGCAACCGACCCCGCGTCGAGGTGATCGCGCCCGATCACGATCGGCGCCTTGACCTCGCCCGAGGCGACCAGGTCGTTAAACGCCAGCCCGGCCCGCGCGCGCTCGCCGTAGCCCAGCCAGCAGATGCGCGCCGGCAGCCCTTGAAACTCGACCTGGCGCTGGGCCATGCGGATCCAGCGCGTCAGATGCTCGTCGTGCGGGAACAACTCGAGGATCGCCTGGTCGGTGCGATAGATGTCCGCCGGGTCGCCGGAGAGCGCCACCCAGCGGAACGGCCCCTTGCCCTCGCAGAACAGGGGGCGGATGTAGGCCGGGACGAAGCCGGGATAGTCGAAGGCGTTGGTCACGCCCGCGTCGAAGGCGCGCTGGCGCAGGTTGTTGCCATAGTCGAAGACGACCGCCCCGCGCGCCTGGAAGTCGAGCATGGCCTGGCAGTGAACGGCCATCGAGCGGCAGGCGCGCTCCGCGTACTGGTCGGGGTCCTCTTCGCGCAGTTTGAGCGCTTCCTCAAAGGTAATGCCGTGCGGCGCGTAGGACAGCGGGTCGTGCGCGGGGGTCTGGTCGGTGACGACGTCGGGCGTGATGCCCATCTTGACCAGACGCGGGAAAATGTCCGCCGCGTTGCCGATCAGCCCGACCGAGAGCGGCTCCTGGCGCTCTTTGGCGCTCAGCACGTGGTCGAGCGCGACTTCCAGATCGGTCACAACCTCGTTCACGTAGCGCATGCGCAGGCGGCGCTCGGCCATGCGCGGGTCGATCTCCACAATCAACGCGACGCCTTCGTTCATGGTCACGGCCAGCGGCTGCGCGCCGCCCATCTCGCCCAAGCCGGCGGTCAGGACCAACTTGCCCTTCAGGCTGCCCCAGCCCTGCTGCCGCGCCAGCGATCCGAGCGTCTCGTAGGTGCCCTGCAGGATGCCCTGCGTGCCGATGTAGATCCACGAGCCGGCCGTCATCTGGCCGTACATGATCAGCCCCTGGCGTTCCAGCGCGTCGAAGTGCTCCTGCGTGGCCCAATGCGGCACCAGGTTCGAGTTAGCGATCAGCACGCGGGGCGCGTCGGGATGCGTCTTGAAAATGCCGACCGGCTTGCCCGACTGCACCAGAAGCGTCTCGTCCCCTTCCAGCTCGCGCAGGCTGCGCACGAGGGCGTCGAACGCGTCCCAATTGCGCGCTGCGCGTCCGCGCCCGCCGTAGACGATCAGGTTGTCGGGGTCTTTCGCCACATCTGGATCGAGGTTGTTCATCAACATGCGCAGCGCGGCTTCCTGCTGCCAGCCCTTGCAGCTCAGCTCGGTGCCGCGCGGCGCGCGAATGATGCGGCTCATTTCGGGTTCTCCTAACACTTGAGCGCAAATACTCTTGGCCGGTTATTCTAGCACCACGCCGCCAAAACGACAGCGCACCCCCAGAACTTGACAAGATTAGAACAAATGTACTATTCTTATTTCCGTCGAACGCTTATAAACTACAGTAGATAGTACGCTGCCGGGCCACACCATCGCAGATATCAGGGAACCCAAGATGTGCCGGAGCATCCACACGCTGTTTAACTTCGATCCCCCTGCCACCGACGACGAGATCCGCGCCGCCGCGCTGCAGTACGTGCGCAAAATCAGCGGCTACACGCGGCCCTCGAAAGCCAACGAAGCCGCCTTCAACGCCGCTGTGGACGCGATCGCCGGCGTCACCCGCGCCCTGCTGGACTCGCTGGAAACGGGCGCCCCACCTAAGAATCGCGACGTGGAAGCGGCCAAGGCCCGCGCCCGCGCCGCTGAGCGTTTCGCGCGCTAGATCGGAGATTCCCATGCCATCCTCCAAATCCGATCTGCCGGACAACCTCTCCCGACCGGCGCGGCGCGCGTTGGCGCAAGCCGGAGTCACGCGCTTGGCAGACGTCGCCCGCTGGACCGACGCCGGGCTGCTGGCGCTGCACGGCGTCGGACCCAAGACGATCCGGCAGCTTCGCCCTCTGCTGGCCGCGAAGGGGCTATCGTTCGTAGGATCGGATCAAGACGGTAAGTAGGCAGGAGCGCACCATGGGCATCGTCGCCGCGGATATTTCGATGTCGCTGGACGGCTACATCGCCGGGCCGAACGACACGCTCGAACAGGGGTTGGGCGAGCGGGGCGAGCGGCTGCACGAGTGGGTCTACGAGTTGGCGGCGTGGCGCTCGCGTCATGGCCTGCCTGGTGGAACGACCGGCTCCATAAACGAGCAAATGGACGAGGCGTACAAGAACACGGGCGCGACGATCATCGGGCGGCGGATGTTCGACATCGCCGAGGGGCCATGGGGCGACGAGCCGCCGTTCCACATGCCGGTGTTCGTCGTGACGCACCGGGCGCGCGGGCCGCTTGCCAAGCAGGGCGGCACGACCTTCTACTTTGTGACGGACGGGATCGACAGCACGCTGGCGCAGGCACGCGCCGCCGCCGGGGAGAAGAATGTCGGGGTGGGCGGCGGCGCCAGCGTGATCCAGCAGTTTCTGGTGCGGGGCCTGCTCGACGAGCTGCATATCCATCTCGTGCCGGTGCTGTTAGGGGGCGGTCGCCGCCTGTTCGAGCCGGATAGCCCGCCGTACATGGAGTTCGAGATCACCCGCGTCGCTCAGTCGCCCGGCGTGATCCATCTTTCCTTCCAGCCGACTCGATAGGAGATCTTCATGACCACCAGTGCCGCCAGCTCCAGCACCGCCGAATACGCCACGCGCACCGGCTACGCTCCGGTCAACGGCCTGCAGATGTACTACGAGCTTCACGGCGCTCCTCGCGACGACGCCCCGCCGCTGGTGCTGATTCACGGTGCGTTTTCGGGCATCGGGACGTCGTTTGGGCCGTGCCTGCCTGGGCTGTCCCTCACGCGGCAGGTGATCGGGGTCGAGCTGCAAGGGCACGCGCGCACCGCCGACATCGACCGCCCGCTGCGCTCGGCGCTTCTGGCGGACGACGTCGTTGGGCTGCTCGATCATCTCGGCTTCGCACAGGCCGACATCCTGGGATACAGCCTGGGGTCGGATGTGGCGCTGCATCTCGCGCTCAAATATCCGGCGCGGGTCCGCAAGCAGGTGCTGGTCTCCGCCTCGTACAGGCTGGCGGGCCTGCACCCCGGCTTGCTGGAAGGGATGGATCAGCTCCAGCCAGAGATGCTGCACGGCTCGCCCTTTCACGACGAGTACATGGCGCTCGCCCCGGACCCCGACGCATTCCCGGCGCTGGTGGAGAAGGTGAAGGACTTCGACCGCACGCTCGAAGACTTCCCGGCGGACGCTATCCGCAGCATCCAGGCGCCGACGATGCTCGCCATCGGAGATGCGGATATCGTCCAGCCGGAGCACGCGGTCGAGATGTTCCGGCTGCTGGGCGGTGGTGTGATGGGAGACCTCGCCGGCCTGCCGGACGCGCGCCTCGCGATCCTGCCCGGCTCCACGCACGTGACGGTGATGCAGCGCGCCGCGTGGCTGGTCCCTATGATCGACGAGTTTCTCGACGCGCCTGTGGCCGCGGATTGATGGATCGAAGCTCGGCGGCATTTACATCGTTGCGTTCTCGACCGCCGAGGGACAGCGATATATCTGGGTTATATCTGGCCGCGAATTGAGGAGAGACTCATGGCGCACACCCAGCCCGACGGTTTCCTCGCGCAGCCCCCGGCGGGCGGCGGCGGGGTGTTGGTTCTCCACGCATGGTGGGGGCTTAACGACACGATCAAGGCGGTCTGCACCCGGCTGGCGGACGCCGGTTTCACGGCGTTTGCGCCCGATCTGTATCACGGCCAGGTTGCGCGGACCATCCCGGACGCCGAAGCCCTCGCCCAGGCGCTGGACGCCCGCTACCCGCAAGCCAGGGTCGAGGTCGCCGACGCCGCCGCGTTCCTCAGCGAGCGCGTCGATCAGTCGAGCCGCGGCCTGGCGGTGATCGGTTTCTCGCTGGGCGCCTTTTACGCGCTGGATCTCTCGGTGTCCGCGCCCGAACTCGTTCATTCGGTGGTGCTGTTCTATGGGGCCGGAGACGGGGATTTCAGCCGCGCCCGCGCCGCCTATCTGGGGCACTTCGCCGAGAACGATCCGTATGAGCCGCAGGCCGGTGTCGACGCGCTGGAAGAAGCGCTGAAGCAGGCGGGCCGCCCGGTCACGTTCTATCGCTACAGCGGCACGGGGCACTGGTTCTTCGAGCCGGACCGCCCGGACGCCTACGACCCGGCCGCGGCCAGCCTGGCCTGGGAGCGAACGCTCGCCTTCCTGAAGCGCCCCATTACCGCCTGAGCCTGTCTGTCTGGAGCACTGGAGAATCCTATGCGCAAGGTGATCTACGCGATGATGGTGACGGTCGATGGCTATATCGCCGGGCCGGACGACAGTCTGGAATGGGGCATCGTGGACGAAGAGCTGCACCGCTTCGTCAACGATCAGGATCGCGTGTTGGGCGGGCACCTGTACGGCCGGCGCACCTATGAAGTGATGGCCGATTTCTGGGCCAGCCCGGCGGTGGATGATCCCTCGGCGCCCGACTACATCCGCGACTACGCGCACATCTGGCGCGAAATGCCGAAAGTCGTCTTCTCGCGCACGCTGGACAAAGTCGAGGGAAACACGCGGCTGGTCCGGGATGACCTCGCCGGGGAAGTCCGCCGGCTGAAAGAACAGCCGGGCGGGGACCTCGCCGTGGCGGGATCCGAGCTAGCCGCGAGCTTCGCCCGGCTCGGCCTGATCGACGAGTATCACCTCTATATCCACCCGGTCATCCTGGGACGCGGCAAGCGCATGTTCGCCGAAGTGGAGCGCACCAGCAACCTGCGGCTGGTGGACACGCACCGGTTTGGATCCGGGGTGATCTTCTTGTGCTATGCCCTCGCCGGCGGCTGAGCCGTCGAGCACGCGGGGCGCGGTTTCGGGGCCTATCTAGGAACCGGCCCCGCGGCCTGCGCGGCAGTTCCCCACAGCACCCCTCTTGACAAATCGCGCAAAATGGTTTATTTTACCATTAGGTTAATTAACTAAAAGGTTAAATAAGATGGCGACGGATACCTTGAGTCTCACCTTCGCCGCGCTGGCCGACCCGACCCGGCGCGCGATCCTGGCGCGGCTGGCCGAGGGCGAGGCCACGGTCAGCGAGCTGGCCGAACCGTTCGACATCAGCCTGCCGGCAATCTCCAAGCATCTGAAGGTGCTGGAGCAGGCCGGGCTAATCACGCGGGGGCGCGCCGCGCAGTGGCGTCCCAGCCGGATCGAGGTCAGCCCGTTGAAAGAGGTGGACGCCTGGCTGGCGCAGTACCGCCACCTGTGGGAAGCGCGGCTCGATCGCCTGGACGACTATCTGAAGGAACTACAAGCAAAGGAGCACTCCGATGACCTCACCGAATAGTTCTGCCAGCCCGTCCGTTCAGCAGGAAGTTGTCATCACCCGCACCTTCGACGCGCCGCGCGAGCTGGTCTTCGAGGCGTGGACCAACCCCGAACACGTCACCCAGTGGTGGAGTCCGCACGGCTTCACCAACCCGCTCGTCGAGATCGACCTGCGTCCCGGCGGGATGATGCTGATCCACATGCGCGGGCCGGACGGCCAGATCTATCCCGACAAGGCGATCTTCCACGAGATCGTGCGCCCGGAGCGGCTGGTCTTCACCAGCGTCGCGTTTGAGGACGAGCGCGGCGAGGCGCAGCTTCAGGTGCACCACACCATCACGTTTGACGATCTCGGCGGCAGAACGGCGATGACGTTGCGCGCGCGGGTGCTCAAGGCGGCGCCGGAAACGCTGGAAGCGCTGGCCGGGATGGAGCAGGGTTGGAGCGAGAGCTTCGACAAGCTGGCGGCGACGCTCAAGGGCGTGCAGTGGGTCAACTCGTGGGATCGCACGCCGATCGCTTACGATACCTACGGCGATGGGCCGCCGCTCATCCTGGTCGGCGGCGCGCTCAGCTTTCGCTCGCATCCGTCTGTGGCCGAGCTGGCCCGGCCTCTGGCGTCGCGCTTCACGGTGATCGGGTACGACCGGCGCGGGCGCGGCGACAGCCTGAACCTGACGCCCTACGAGGTCCAGCGCGAGGTGGAAGACATCGAGGCGCTGATTGATGCGTTTGGCGGTGCCGCGTACCTGTATGGCATGTCATCGGGCGCGGTGCTGGCGCTTGAGGCGGCCAGCCGCCTGCCGGAGAAGGTGATCAAGCTGGCGATGTACGAGCCACCGTTCATCACCGACGACAGCCGCCCGCCCGCGCCCGCCGACTACGTTCCGCGCCTGCAAGAACTGATCGCGCAGGGGCGCCGGGGCGACGCGGTCGCGTTGTTCATGACCGAGGCGGTCGGCATCCCGGCGGAGCTGGTCGCGCAGATGCGGTCCGCGCCGGTCAGCGAGGCCAGCGCCGGGGAAGGGGGCACGGTTCCTCCGGCGTGGGCCGAGATGGAGAAGATCGCGCACACGCTGGTCTACGATGCGCTGATTCTGGGCGATGGGATGTCCGGCAAGCCGCTGAACGCCGCCCAGTGGGCGTCCGCCACGATGCCGGTGCTGGTCGTCACCGGCGGGAACAGCGCGCCTTTCTTCGCCATCGGCGCAAAGCACCTCGTCGAGCAGCTCCCCAACGCGCGCCATGCGGTGCTGGCGGGCCAGGACCACAATGTGTCCCCGCAGGCACTCGCGCCGCTGCTGGCCGAGTTCTTCACCGCCTGAGGCGCGCCTGTGTTTTCCCTCACCCCAAACCCCTCAGCCCTCTTGCGACTGCGTCGCGGGGCGAGGGGCTTTTGTGCCGCGCGCTCCCCGCGTGCGGGTCGGGGGTTGAGGGGCGTTCTTCCCCTCACCCCAAACCCCTCTCCCTCTTGCGACTGCGTCGCGGGGCTGAGGGGCTTTTTGTGCCGCGCGCGCTCCCCTTCTCCCCGCGTGCGAGGGCTGAGGGGGCCGGGGGTTGAGGGGGCACCGTATCTACGGGCGCAGGAAAAGTCCCTGCGCTGGTCTCACGCCGTGCGATTGTGCTTTGTATCACAAACGGTCAATATGCGTTTAAGAACAGGCTTTTGTCCACCCTTATTTGCAGGTATAGTAAATATACCGATCCATGTGGGCTACGAGGAGGGAATCCCATGAGGCGTCGAACGCTGGGCAGTTTGCTTCTCTTGATCGGCATCCTGCTGATCGTGGCAGGGGTCGTCGTGATGTTCTACATCGTGCCGGGGATGAAACGCTTTCCGGACGATGTCGACGTCACCCGGAACTACGATGGCACGCTGGCCGTGCTGCTCAATCCCGCAGATTTCTCGTTTCTGAATGACCTTCCTGTTGTGCTCGAACGACACATTACCACGCAGGCCACCGACGGCGATCTGGCGTTGGTGCGCGAAGAGCAGGTGATGCGCAGCGGGGACCAAACCCTGCAAAGCCAGACCAAATCCTATGCCATCGACCGCAAGACCATGGAAGCCGTGCCCTCGGGCTATCCGGACGCGTGGGCCAACGAGCCGGGTTTCTGGCCGCGCGAGGGCCTGGTCATCGGCTGGCCGATCGACACCGAGGCCAAGGACTATCTGGGCTGGAGCGACGACTTCCGCGAGGTGGTAACGCTGGTGTACAACAGCGAGGTAACGCATGACCGGGGCGACATCACCACCTACTACTACACGGCCAGCAGCGAGGCCCGCCCGATCGTGCCGGAAGCGGTCGAGGCGATGGGGCTGCCTCTCGCGTTGCCGCAGGATACCCTGGTGACGCTCATCGGCCAGACCGATCTCCCGGCGATTGTCCAGACCGCGCTGCCCGCGCTGCTCGAGCGCTGGGAAGGCGATGTGCCGCTCGAATATTATTACGCTTATGAGGCTGAGTATTGGGTGGAACCGAAAACAGGAGTTTTGATCGACACCCGCAAGCACGAGGTGCGCTCGGTCGGCCTGGGCGCCGAGCTGCTCGAAGGCTCGCCGCTGGCGAACCTGCCGGAAGAACAGCGCGCTGCACTGCGCGTGCCTGTCTTCGATCTGACCTATCAGGCAACCGACCAGTCGGTGCAGGACGCCAAAGCCGACGCCGAGGACAACATCAACCGCATCAACCTCTACGGCACCTACCTGCCGATCGGGGCGATCGTGGTGGGCATTCTCTTGGCGCTGATCGGGCTGGTGCGCATCATCTTCGGGTGAGCGGAGCAGATAGACCCTCTGGGGCGGCGCGGCAATGCGGCTGACGCCGCCCCTTTTTTGCACGGCGCTGCTCACTCCGCGACCAGCAGCGGGGCGATTGTCACGCTGAACGGCTCGAAGGCCCCGCCGACGTCGTAGATCACCAGCCGGATCTCGGCGGGGCCGGGCGGCATATCGGCCGGCACGGCAAGCTGGTCGAAGCGGCTGAGCAGCGGCACCCCCACCGGCCACAGTTCCTGCCCGAAGGTCGGGCTGACCGGCGGCTGATCCCACTGGGCGTAAAAGTGCCCGTCCGCCGCGTAGAGCCGCAGGCTGACGCGCAGGCCTGGCACGATCTGCGCGCCGCGCTCCCACCAGGTGTGAATCAGCAGCGGGGCGCCGCGCGGGACCGGCTCCGGATTGAGCGCGTAGCCGCCGAGCAGCAGCGGCCCGCCGCCGGGAACCTGCGCGATTGGGTCGAGCGCGGCCACGCGCGCGGCGGCGTCGGCGGGCACGGCGTTGAGCGTGTAGAGCGCCAGTGCCACATCCCCATAGCCCCGCCCAAGCGGCTGGCGGGTTCCGATCAATTCCAGCAGCCCTTCGATCAGGTTCTGCGGATCCATGATGTGTCCCTGCCAGCTCAGCACCCAGGCGCGGCGTGCGTGGTGCTGGGCCAGAAAGGGCGTCAGCTCGTCGAGCGCCTCGGGCAGGAACAGGAAACGGTTGACGTTGGTGATCGGCTCGGACGGCAGGCCGATCCAGGGAACGGCGGCCCGGTAATAGGACGCGGCGGTGAACAGCGTCCCGTCGCGCAGGATCAGCACGTCGCCTGGTTCGGCCTGCTGCGCGACAGAGGCGAACGCCTCGCGCAGATAGCTGTTGTAGATGGGGTGCAGGTTCGCGGTGCCCGGCAGGGCAATCACCAGCAGGAACGCGGCGCGGACCGGCCAGCGCAGCCAGCCGAGCCGGCGCAGCGCGTCCAGCCCCAGCCCCAGCAGCAGCGCCGCGCCCAGCCAGGCGGGCCAGGCGTGCCGCCCGGAGAGCTTGCCCTGCACGCCGTAGACCATTGCCAGCAGGCTGACCAGTGGAATCAGCAACGCCAGCACGGCGAACAGCGCGCGTTTCCAGGCGCGCTCGCTGCGCGGATAGCCCGCCCACCACAGCGGGATCGCGGCGGCGACCAGCGCGGCGATGCTCCAGGCATAGCGCGGGCCGCCAGGCTCGGCCAGCGTGTGCTGCCCGTAGGCGAAGAACTCGACATAGGTGCGCAGCGCATCGGTGGGTGGGATGTGTCCGGCGTAGGCCGTCCCGGCCCGCACGTCGCGCCCGGCCAGCGCCACGATCCAGGGCAAATAGCCGAGCACCAGCGCGCCGCCCGCCAGCGCCAGCAGCACGATCCGGCGGCGGGTGGGCGCGCGCAGCGTCCGCCAGCCGAAATAGACCGCCTGCGCGCCGAGCGCCAGGAAGCCGGTGTAGTGCGTGTAGAGCAGGGCCAGCGCGGTCAGCACGTAGGCGCCGAACAACGTCGCGCAGCGATGCCCCGGCGGGCCGTGCCGCGTGCCGCAGGTCGTCCACACGCGCCACAGCAGCGCGCTCGACCAGGCGAACAGCGCCAGCGCCAGTCCATAGGGGCGCACCTCAAACGCGGCATAGACGAAGCTCTGCATGGGGACAAACGCCAGCGCCGCCCACCACCCGGCGCCAGGGCGTCCCCCGGCGCGGCGGCCCAGCGCGATCAGCCCGGCGGCGAGCAGCAACGCGCATAAGAACGAGAAGGCCCGCAGCGCGAACTCGCTGGTGCCCGCCGCGCTCGCCCACAGCTTGAGCAGCACGAAGTGGAGCGGCACCTGATTGTCGATGCGCGCCGTCCACTCCCAGATCGCCGTCCAGGTCTGGCTGGCGAAGTGCGCGTTGACCGTCTCGTCGTACCACAGCCCGCGATCGGGCCAGCGCGCCGCCAGGCTGGCAGCGGCGATCAACAGGACGAACACCGAGATCCAGAGAGGGCGGGCAGGGCGGCGGGACATGTGTCAATCCGTTTCGAGCGTCAGCGTGATCGTCATGACCTTCCCCGCCGGGCATAGCGTCGCCGACAGGCGCTCGCCCGCGCGGGCATACGCATCCGCGCGACAGCCGTCCCCGTCCCCGGCGCCCGGCTCGCTCACGCGCTCCCAGCCGTGGCGGCTCAGGCCATGGGTCAGCCAGCGGGCGGCCGCCGCGGGCGACGCGGCGACCGCCGCCGAGGCCGATTCGCCCGGCGCCAGCGCGCGCAGCGCAGTGTCAAACGCGCCGTCCGGCACCTGCGCGGGCGCGGGCCGCCAGATCTCATAGTTGAAGCCGTTCATCCAGATCGCTTCGTCGGGGTAATAGGCATCGTAGATCGCGTCCAGCACGGGCGGTGGGTAGAACTGGGCGCGGAAGACAACGACGTTGAAGGCGTGCGCCCGGATGGCGTCGATCAGGGTCGAGGGGTCGTAGCGGCCGTTCTCGTACAGATTCTTGAGCTGCGTCGGGTTGGTGATCACGTCCTTGCCGGCGTATAGGCTGAAGCCCGCTTCTTCGCTCAGGGCCGGGCGATCTCCCTCGGCCACGATTGCGGCGATCTGTTTGCCTGCGTCGATGTCGCGCTGGGTGGGGATGTGCCCGATGGTCGCGTAGCCGGGCACCCACCCCGCCGAATCGTAGAACGCGTAGCGGTCGCCGTAGGACGACTCCAGGCCCAGCGCACGGGCGACGGGTCCGAAGACCGGCCCTTCGGTCGGCAGGTGCAGCACGGACACGCCGTACCACAGGTACAGCAGGGGGACGGCGACGGCTGCCGCAGCCAGCCGCGCCGCGCGCCGCGCCTCGATCCATGCCCGCAGCCGGGCCAGCCGCGCCGCGAAGGGGTGATCGCCGGGGATTGTCCAGCCGCCGCGCAGGGTGCGCGCCGCCGCGATCCCGCTCAGCACGCAGGTCGCCGCGATAGCCGTGGCAAAGTAACTGTCGCCCGCGCCCCATTTGCCAGAAAGCGCGCCGTTCGCCACCGCCAGCACCCACCACACGCTGTAGAGCGAGAGCCGCGCGAAATACAGCTCGTAGAGCGCCAGCAGCGCCGCCAGCAGGATCAGCGGGGCGTGCAGGCGGAACCACTGGCGGTACAGGTCGAGCGCCTGCTGCGGCATAAACTCGTTGACGTTGGCCGCGATGATGTGCAGCGTCCACTGCCCGCCGGTCGCCCGGTCGATCCAGATGAAGATCGCGCCCGCCACCGCCGCGAAGGCCGCGCCCCAGGCCAGGGCGCGGCGCGGGCTGCGCAGCATCAGCCAGGCGAAGACGGCGACGCAGGTCGCCACGGCGAGCTGCTTGGTGTAGCCTGCTGCCAGCAGCAGCGCCAGCCCGATCACCATCCGCCGCCGGGTGGGGTAGCGGTGCTCCGGCAGGCCCGCCAGGGCGACGACCGCCAGAGTCTCGAACATCACCATCGTCATGTGCTGGCGGAACAGCGGCCCCACGTGGTAGACCGTGTTCGACGCCAGGAACGCCAGCCCGGCCAGCACCGCGATCGCCCGGTGGCGCTCTGCCCGCCAGACGGCATAGCCGATCGCGCCCGCGGTGACCAGCGTGCCCAGAAAGCCCACCAGCCGCCCGTACCAGTAGGCCGGGCCGAACAGCCAGGCGAACGGGATCAGCAGAACGTGGTAGAGCGGCGGGTAGTTGCTGGCGTAGAAGGGATACACTTCGGCGTCGCGGTACGGCCAGCGCCCCTCGCTGAGCATGACCGTATCGACCAGCTCGAAGCCCTCGCCCTGGTCGTAGTCGAAGGGGAAGCGCAGCAGCCCGGCGGCATAGGCGATGTAGACCAGGAAGTACGCGATCATGACCGCCAGCGCCAGCGCGAGCAGCGCGCGCCCGGCGAGCAGGGCGCGCGGGCGAGGCGGCGGGGCGGGCTGCGTGTGTGTCTCGATCATGGCGCGCGACAGGCTACGCGGGGCGGTCGCCCAGGGGCAGCAGCGTCAGCCCAAGCAGGGCGCTCAGCGCGCCCAGCGCAACCCCGGCTTGCTGCACCAGACCAAACCCGCCCGAGTCCGCGTCCAGCACTTCGGCGGCCAGCATGGCCGCGATGGCCACCAGCCCGGCGAGGATCAGCAGCGCCCCCAGCAGCCGCTTGGTGAAGGTGAAGTCGTTGTCCAGCCAGCGCCACATAGCCTGTGCCCTCCCTGCGCCAGTATACGGTAACCCGCGCGCGCCCGCCTTGCAACCCCCACGCCGCGTTGTGCGTATAGCATAGTGAGTAACCCGGCAGATGACGCCCTGGTCAGCCCAGGGTTTGCAGCCAATCCAGTTCGTGCAGGAGCGCCATGATGGATGACTTGAATCGCACGCCAGACGAACTCGACGCCACCGATTCCGCAGCCCCGGCGGACAGCAGCGCGAGCAACGAAGCCGTCCCGGTGCCGTCGCGCCTGCGCGCGGCTATGGAGCAGCTTGAGCAGCGGGTCGACGAAGTCGACGCTGTCGTGCGCGAATATGAGCAGCGCTATTCCGGGACGCGCGAGGAGCCGGTGATCGAAGCGCCGGCCCCGGCGCGCAAGCCGGCCAAGGCCAAGCGGTGGGATGTGGATTCCAACGAGCGGCGCTGGGCGGCGCTGGCCCACGCCAGCACGCTGCTGACGGCGGCGGTCGCGCTGCCAAGCTTTGGCGCGGGCACGCTGGTGACCATCTTCATCCCGCTGCTAATCTACCTGGCCTTCCGCAACCGCTCGGACTATGTGGCGTTTCACGCGCTCCAGGCGTTCACGATCCAGCTTGTCGGCACGGTGGGCTGGTTCACCCTGCTGCTGGTCGGCGGCATCGCCTGGGGGCTGATGCTGCTGGTGTCGCTGGTGCTGATTCTGCTGGTGGTGGGGGCGGTGCTGTTCCCGATGATCTTGCTGCTGGGCGCGCTGGCATTTGTGGCGTCGTTCGCGCTGCCGCTGGGCATGATCATCTACTCACTGATCGCCACCATCGAGACGTGGAACGGTCACGACTACCGCTACCCGTACATCGCGCGCTGGGTCGAGCGCCAGCTCGTCGGCGCTGCCTGATTGCCCGCCGCGCACCCCTGATTGCGCATCCCTGCCGCGCCCTCGATTTTTGCGATCGGGGGCGCGTTGTCTTGCCGGAACCATCGGGTGTGTGTTACTCTTTTCCGCACGCTAATCCACGTTCCCGAACCAACAGCTTCGCAGGCGCGGACCACCGCGCCTGCACTGATACCACATAGGGGGTTGCCCGTATGTTGAAGACACATCAGTGTGGCGAGCTGCGTCTCGAACACGCCGGCCAGCAGGTCACCCTCGCGGGATGGGTGCACCGCTGGCGCGACCACGCCGGTCTGGTCTTCCTGGACCTGCGCGACCGCTCCGGGATCATGCAGTTGAAAGTCGATCAGGCATCCGCGCCCGAGGCGCACGCCCTGGCGCGCGACGTGCGCTCCGAGTGGGTGATCCAGGTGACGGGCACGGTCGTGGCCCGGCCCGCAGGCATGGTTAACCCTGACCTGCCGACCGGCGAAGTCGAGCTGGAAGTCAGCACGCTGACCGTCCTCAACCGGGCCAAGACACCCCCCTTCTACATCAACAAGGACGAAAATGTCGACGAGGCGCTGCGCATGCGCTACCGCTATCTGGACCTGCGCCGCCCGTCGATGCAGCGCAACCTGATCCTGCGTCACAATGTGATCCGCTTTATTCGCAACTATCTGTCGGATCGCGGCTTCATCGAGATCGAGACGCCGATCCTGTTCAAGACCACGCCCGAAGGCGCGCGCGACTATCTGGTGCCCAGCCGCATCCATCCCGGCAAGTTTTTCGCGCTGCCGCAAAGCCCCCAGCAGCTCAAGCAGCTTCTGATGGTGGCGGGCTACGAGCGCTACTTCCAGATCGCGCGCTGCTTCCGCGACGAAGACCAGCGCGGCGATCGCCAGCCGGAATTCACCCAGCTTGACCTGGAGATGAGCTTCGTCGAGCGCGAGGATGTCATGAACCTGATCGAGGACATGATGATCCGCATCGTCGAAGAGCTGACCGACCTCGAGCTGGTGACCAAGCCTTTCCCGCGTCTGAGCCACGACGAGGTGTTGCGCCGTTTCGGGACCGACAAG
Source organism: Thermoflexus sp. (assembly GCA_020724465.1). GTDB lineage: Bacteria > Chloroflexota > Anaerolineae > Aggregatilineales > Aggregatilineaceae > DYGX01. The sequence continues at coordinate 34,340 of DYGX01000013.1, read as the reverse complement.
CCCGATCTGCGGTATGGGATGGAGATTGTAGACCTGAGCGACATCGCCGGGGCGTCGTCGTTCCGCGTGTTCGCGGACGCAGTCGCGGCGGGGAACACAGTCCGCGCCCTTGCCGCGCCGGGCTGTGCCAGCTACAGCCGCAAGCAGATCGACGAGCTTGGGGTGCTGGCGCAGGCCGAGGGCGCCAAGGGGCTGGCGTGGATGGCCGTCGAACCGGGCGAGGAAGGGCCGGTCCGCTCGCCCATCGCCAAGTACTTCAGCGCGGAACAGCTTCAGGCGATCGTCGAGCGCATGGGCGCCGCGCCCGGCGACCTGATCCTGATCGTAGCGGATACGGCGCCGGTGGTCTGCGCCGCGCTCGACACGCTGCGCCGGACGCTGGCGAGCCGCCTGGGGCTGGCCGACCCCAAGAAGATCGCGTTCTGCTGGATTGTCGACTTCCCGCTGTTCGAGTGGAACGCCGAGGAGCAGCGTTGGGACCCCAGCCATCATCTGTTCACCGCGCCGATGTGGGAAGACGTGCCGCTGCTGGACACCGATCCCGGCAAGGCGCGCGGCCAGCAGTACGACCTGGCGTGTAACGGCTACGAGATCGCGGGGGGCAGCATCCGAATCCACGACCGCGCCATCCAGGAGAAGATCTTTGGGCTGATCGGGCTGGACGTCGAAGACGCCAAGCAGCGCTTCGGCCACATGCTGGAAGCGTTCGAGTATGGCACGCCGCCGCATGGGGGCATTGCGCCCGGCATCGACCGCCTAGTGATGCTCCTGGCGGGCGAGCCGAACATCCGCGAGGTGATCGCCTTCCCGAAGACGCAGCAGGCCGCCGACCTGATGGCCGGGGCGCCGTCCGAGGTCGATCCGCAACAACTTGCCGAGCTGCACATTCGCGTCGTTGACAGCACCGGCGGCTAGCGGCCCGCCGCCTGAATTGGGCCAGCTCCCTTGCCAGGGTATACTCAGCCTAGGACAGGTTACACACGAGGAGCGACCACCATGACCGACGAGCAGTCGAGTATCCGGGCCGTAGACAGCCTCTCGGCGAACGAGTTCGCGGTAGAGCTGGAAGGCGAGGTGGTGAGCGGGGTTTTCGGCGTGAGCGGCTTGTGCAGCCTGGCGCTCGGCGCGGACGGCCAGCGGACCCACCCTCCGCTGGTGATCAGCAAGATGGTTCAGCGCGATCCGAACCTGCCGGCCAATCGTTGGGTGCGCGAGACGCTGGCGGACCCCGGCGGGCGCGCCACACGCACGCTGGCGGTTGTGGCGCTGGACGAAGGCGAGGAAACCCGCCGCTGGGTCTACCGCGACGCCTGGCTCAGCCAGATCAGCTATTCGGACTTCGACAGCGCCAGCGAGGTGCTGATCGAGGAACGCTGGACGATCCAGTATGGCAGTGTCGAGGAGATCTGGGCGGACGCCTGAGGGAGCGCGTCCGGCGCCGCTAGCCGAGCTTGAACAGCAGGACAAAGAGCGCGCCAAAAGCGCCCAGCTCGGCCAGGCCGATCCCGGTCGCCACCGCAACGGCCTGCAAGCCCGGCACTTTGTTCATGCCGTGCCCGTTGTAGCGGTCCCAGGTTTCGGTGCCCAGCAGCATGCTGATCGGCAGCACGACGACCAGCCCCGACAGGGCGATCAGCGGGCCGGCGGTGCGCTCGTTGAGGGTCTGCGCGGCGACGTAGAAGAGGGCGAAAAAGGCGCCGAAGATCAGCAGGCCAAGCTGCAGCGCGCAGCCGGCGCGGCGGCGCAGGTCGGTGAGGAACGGCGCGTCGTCAAAATAGGGCACGGCCATCACCAGCCACGAGCCGACGGCCAGGGTGCTGATGAAGGCGCTGATGGTCACCCCCAGCCAGGCGAATCCGCTCATGTCGAGTGCGCTTTCTGTTCTGATGCGCTCCCGCTTGGTTGGGGGGCGCGGCGAGTCCGTGTAGTATACACGGCAGCCCGCCAAAGTGTTCGAATTGGCCCCTGCTGCGAGCGCGGCAGTAGCCGCGCTGCCCGGTTTGGTGGTATGATGGAGCGCGTGCGGCAGGTATGGCAGGAGGCGAAATCTTCTAAGAATGGCGACTAATGCGACGACCTGGTTTTACGCAGAGCCGGAGCACAGCGCGTACCTGTTGGAAGAGCGTGTCAACCACACCTTCTGGGCGCACCGCATCGCGGATGTATATTTTGACTGTGTCAGCGCGGAGCCGCCCTTCAAAATGGTTGGTGTCTGGCGCGGCCAGCCACTGACGATTGAGTGGGTTCCCCAAGATTACTTCACGCTGACAACGACGCCCGGCCCCAACACCGACCAGTTGCTGGTGGGCATTCAGGAAATCCTCGGCTTTTTGCCGGCGGTGTCGTACATCCAGCCGGACGGCCAGCAGGTGACGCACTGGTATTTTGCCAATGTGCACGAGCGCCTGCAGGCGATTCAGGGTAACCCGAATTACCAGAGCATCAGGCGGTACACCAAATGAACGAGAGCGGGACCGGGTCAGCGAAAGGTCGCAGCCGATGACGGACAAGTCGCCGGCGCTGGCGTACGACCTGGCGCGCGATGTGCGTGCGCTGGGCGCGATGGCCGCCAACCTGACGCCGTATCTCTACGAAAAAGAGCTGTACGGCTATCTCTCCGGCGATCTCCCGCGCCTGACGGTCGGCGGGCTGCTGATGCGCCTGTATCGCCTGGAGCGCCTGCGCGACCATCTCTCGCCCGAACAGCAGAACATGGTGCAGGACGCGCGCATCAACTTCGAGGCCGAGCAGTCCGAATGGAGCGTGCATTACGAGATGAAGCTCCAGCAGGAACTCGAAGCCCGTCTCAACGCGCTCCAACGCTATCTTGAAGACTGCCGCGAAAAACGGGCGTCCTGCGCCGAAGAGTACCCGGTTCAAGCGGAGAAGCGTCTGATTATCGAGCACCTGAGCCGCGAGGCGGCCAGGCTCGACGTGCTCAGTCCCGAGCATCAGACCCGGCTGCGCCAGCTTGACACGCAGCTTCGCCGCCTGCTGACGGATGGGCCGTTCATCACCGATCCGCTGCTGCAAGAGGTCTACCCGCGCGACGAGTTCTGGTGGATGTACGGCGCCATCTCGCCCTGAGGGCAGCGAGGAATAGCAAGAAGCAGCAAGAAGCAGCTAAAAACAGCGATGAACAGCAAAAAGCAGCGAGGAGCCGCCACGCGCCCTGGCTGCTTTTGTGCTGCTATAGAAGACGCGATGAGTTTTGCAGACCGGAGCGCGGGGAAATCTGGTGCCATGTGCAGGGGCCGGGCTTGGGCCCGCTGCCAAACCATCCCGCGTTTGGCGCAGCCGCAGCGGGTTACATCACATGTCCTGGCGGCTTTTGTGCTGCTTTTGGCTGTCTTTAGCTGTTGTTAGCTGCTGTTAGCTGCCCTTGGCTGCTTTTGGCTGTCTTTAGCTGTTGTTAGCTGCTGTTAGCTGCCCTTGGCTGC
>DYGX01000013.1:0-30800 GCA_020724465.1 Thermoflexus sp. | reverse complement strand
TTTTGGCTGTCTTTCGCTTCATCACCACCCGTGCTCCAGGCGCGTGATGAGGCGCTCCGGCAGGTCGAGCTGGCGCATTTTCTCCTGCGTGACGTGGATCGGGTAGGGCACGCGGCGGTGCTCGAACACACCTTCTTCGACATGCAGCACGCCGTAGGCCGCGTCTTTGTTGGAGTCGCGCGGCTGGCCGACGCTGCCGGGGTTGATGATCAGCCGGTGGCCGTTGAGGTGTTTGGCTTCGCGGTAGATGGGCTGGATCGCCTCGGTATCACCGCGGTCGTCGGTGAGCTGGAAGATGACAGGCGTATGCGTATGGCCGACCAGGCAATAGGGCGTTTCGAAGTGCGGGAAGTTCAGCGCGGCAATCAACGGGTCGAGGATGTACTCCCACACCGGCTCGCGCGGGCTGCCGTGGGCCAGGGTATAGTCTCCGAGCACGAAGGTCGTGGGCAGCGCTTCGAGGTAGGCTTTGTTTTCGGGGGTCAGCGTGTCGCGGGTCCAGGTGACGGCCCGCCGGGCATCGGCGTTGAAGGTACGAATATCGAGCCGGTCCAGCGCCGCCCAGTCGTGGTTGCCGGCCAGGCAGAGGTGAGGCAGGCTGCGCAGCAGGTCGCAGCACTCATTCGGATCCGGCCCATATCCCACTACATCCCCCAGGCACCAGACATAATCCCAATCGCCCTTGGCGTCTTCCATGACGGTCTCGAAGGCGGCCAGGTTGGCGTGAATATCGGAGATGACCAGTATACGCATGCGCTTGAAGTCCTCGGATAGCTAGCTGCGCAGAATAATACCATGATTCAAAACGCATCGCGAGAGCCTTAATGTTTAGTTAAGGTTAGAGTCGGGGGCGGCAGAGGTACAGTGTCGCTCCGGTTTCCCAGTGAGTATAATCAGGGCGTGCCGGCAGGCAAGTGTCTGCCTTTGGACGAGGAAGAGATGATGGTGGAGCGCGGCACGGGCCGCACGGATCTGGCAGCCGAGGCGCAGCGCCTGGGCGAGGCGCTGGATGCGCTGATCCCGGAGCTGCGCGCCCAGCGCGAGCTGCTGCGCCAGTTCGGGATGAGCCTGCCGCCGGGCACGCTCTCCGGCTTCGAGATCATCCGCGAGGAGCTGGGCTTTCTGATCGAGCGGCTGCGGGCGGATGCCGCCGAGCTGGAACGCTATCGCGCACTGGCCGGCACGGCGGCCATGCTTACCTCGTCGCTGGACGTGCAGGAAGTCCTCAACGAGGCGATGGATACCGTGATCGCGCTGACCGGTGCCGAGCGCGGTTACATCATGCTGCGCGACGACGACACGGGCGAGATGGTCTTTAGTGTGGCGCGCAACATGGACCGCGAAACGCTGGATAGCAGCGGTTTCATCGTCAGCCGGACCATCGTCGAGCAGGTGATCGCGACCGGCGAGCCGGTGGTGACGACCAACGCCCAGGACGACCCGCGTTTTGCTACCCAGCAGAGCGTTGTGTTCTACGCGCTGCGCTCGATCCTGTGCGTGCCGCTGGTGGCGCGCGGCGTGATGGTCGGCGTGGTCTATGCCGATAACCGGGTCAAGGACGCGCTCTTCGGCCAGGACGAGCTGGCGTTGCTGGTGGCCTTTGCCGATCAGGCCGCGGTTGCGATCGAAAACGCGCTGCTCTTTACCCGCCTGCAACGCGCGCTGGCCGAAGCCAGCGAGATGAGCGAGCTGCTGGACAACGTACTGGCCTCGATTGCCAGCGGCGTGATCACAACCGATGTGAACCTGATCATCACGCTGTATAACAGCGCGGCAGAAGCGATCCTCGGCCAGTCGCGCGGGGATGTGCTGAATCGCTCGCTGCGCGCGGCCCTGCCGGTGCTTTACGGCGTCACGCAGCCGGCGCTCGCGGCGATCTTCGACGACGGGCGGGGCGATACAATTGAAGTCGATCTGCCTATGGCCGGGCGCGACCCGGCCAGCCTGGTGCTGAAGCTGACGCCGCTGCGGGTGCGCGATCAGACGGAAGGTGTCGCGATTGTGCTGGACGATGTGAGCGAGATCAAGCAGCGCGACGCGACCCTGGCCATGGTGCGGCGCTATCTGCCGCCCGCGATGGTGGACCAGATCCAGAGCCTCGACGGGCTGGCCCTGGGCGGCGAGCGGCGCATGATCTCGGTGCTGTTCGTCGAAACACTCCCCATCGACGCACTGGCTGCCGAGCTGCATCCGGCTGCCTTGCTGGAACGCGTCAACCGGTACCTGACGGCCAGCGCCGAGGCGATCCACCGGCGGCGCGGCCTGGTCGATAAGTTCGTGGGCAGCGAGGTGATGGGTCTGTTCAACACCCAGCTTAATCCGGACGAGGACCACGCCTGGCAGGCGGTGCTGGCCGCGCTGACCATGCTCGACGAGTTGCGCGCGCTCTCTGCCCGGCTGGGCGACCCGGCGCAACTTTGCTGCCGGATCGGGGTGCACAGCGGCGTGGCGACGCTCGGCAACGTCGGCAACGCGACACGGCGCGAGTTCACGGCCATTGGCGACACGATCAACCTTGCCAAGCGCCTGCAGGAACACGCCACCTATGGCCAGTTGATCATCAGCGAAGACACCTACCGCCTGTGCCGCGACCGAATTGAGAATGCGGAAACCCGGATGCACATCAGCCAGCACGCCACGATCCAGGTGCGGGGCCGCCGCCAGCCGGTGACGGTCTACGAGGTCCTCTGCGCGCGCTGAGGTGCTGGCAGGCAGCCATGTTTGAACGAGCCAACCCCAACAGCAGCGCTCAGGACCTGATCCGGACAATTGCGCAGCAGGTGATCGATCTCGACCAGATGCTCTGGGCGCAGCACGAGATGATCCGCCAGCGAGGGGTCGCGGTGTCGCCGGCGGTGCTGGAACGGCTCCGGGCGCTGCGTGCGGCCTGCGAGGCGCTCACGGCGCGCGTGCAGGAAGCCGGACGCGAGCTGGACGAGCTGCGCGCGCTGGCCGCCACGACCCGCCTGATCAATTCCTCGCTGGATGTGGACACGGTGCTCAACGAGGTGATCGATACCGCCATCGCGCTGACCGGCGCCGAGCGGGGCTATATCGTGCTGCACGACGCCGACACCGGCGAGCTGCGTTTTCGTGTGGCGCGCAGCGCCGACCGCGAGACGCTGGACACCAGCCGGTTCACCGTCAGCGGGACGGTGGTGGAAGAGGTCGCCCGGACCGGACAGCCGATTGTCGCGCGCAACGCGCTGCTCGATCCGCGCCTGAGCATCCACAACAGCATCGTGATGCACGCGCCGCGCTCGATTCTGTGCGTCCCGCTGACCGTCAAGGGGCGCGTCACGGGCGTGGTCTATGCCGACAACCAGCGCGTGCCGGATCTGTTCGACGAGGACGATCTGGCCCTGCTGATGGCCTTTGCCGCCCAGGCAGCGATCGCCATCGAGAACGCGCGCCTCTTTGACCGGCAGCGCCGCGCCCTGGCCGAGGTCAGCGAGCTGCGCGAGCTGATGGACAACGTGCTGGCCTCGATTGCCAGCGGCGTGATCACCACCGACCGCGCAGGGTGCATCGTGATCTTCAACCGCGCCGCCGAGTCGATTCTGGGCGTGGCGGCTGAAGACGCGCTTGGCCGCCCCCTGCGCGAGGCGCTCCCGGTTATCCACCAGGCCATTAGCGAGCGGATCGCGCCGGTGATGGAGCAAGGCGTCCCGCAGTCGGTCGAGATCGAGCCGGTCGTGCCTGGCCGGGGCGCGCTGACGCTCAACCTCAAACTGACCCCACTGCGCAACGCGCAGGGTCTGACGGTGGGGATGGCGCTGGCGGTCGATGACCTGACCGCGCTGAAACAACGCGACGCCACGCTCGATGTCGTGCGAACCTACCTGCCGCCGGGCCTGATCTCGAATATCTTCAACATCGACGAGCTGGGCCTCAGCGGCACCGAGCGCGAGATCTCGATTCTGATCGCCGACGTGCGCGGCTTCACCGCTTTCAGCGAGCAGCTTCCGCCCGAGGACCTGATGGGGGTCATCACGCAGTACCTGGCCATCAGCACCGACGCGCTCCAGCTTTTCGATGGGATCATCGACAAGTACCTGGGCGACGCGGTGATCGGGCTGTTCAACACGCCGCTCAACCCGCAGGAAGACCACGCCGAGCGTGCCGTCCGCGCCGCGCTGACGATGGCCTACGACGTGCGCGCCCTGCACGAGGTCCTGCCGCCCGATCAACGCCTGTTCTACGGGATCGGCGTGGCGACCGGCACGGCGATTGTCGGCGGTCTGGGCAGCCCGGACCGGCGCGGTTTTTCGGCGCTGGGCCAGCCGGTGACGCTCGCCAGACTGCTGCAAGAAAACGCGCTGGAAGGCGAGATCCTGATCAGCGCGGCGACGCAGGCTCAGGTCGAGCCGCTGTTTGTCACCGAGCCGCTCGCGCCGCGCAAGCTGCGGGATGGGGTGGCGCTGCCGGCGATGTACCGTGTCAGCGGCGTGCGGCGGCGCCGCGATTGACCGCCGGGGGCCCGCCTGCCATGCTGGACCTGCACGCCCGGATCGCTGCTCTGCGCGCCGAGATCGAGCGCCAGGAAATGGAGTTGTCCGCGCTCGAAGCCGAGTTGATCGACCTGGAGCGCGAGCTGCGTGACTTTACCGCCCGCTACGACAGGCTGATCCGCCCGCTGCTGGACCGGCTGGCGATTGTGCGCGACGCGATCGCCGAGCTTGAGGCGCAGCAGCACGCCGCAGCGCTGGGGTACACCCTGGCCGACGACGCGGGTTGGACGCCGCCGCCTGGCTATGTGCCGGTTGAGGAACAGTACCGCCGCGCCTGGAAGACGCCCGCGCCCGGCTTCGCGCCCACCGCCAACCCCCGCGCCGATCTTCCCATCGACCCGGAGCGGCCCGAGACGGCCCTGCGCGGGCTGTACCGGCGGCTGGTGCGCCGCTACCATCCCGATCTGGCGACCGACCCTGAGGAGCGTGCCCGCCGCAACCGGCTGGTGGCCGAGATCAACACGGCCTACGCCCGGCAGGATCTGCTGGCGCTGCGCGCGCTGGCCCAGGCGTCACCGGCGGACGGGCCAGACGCAGCGGCCAGCGCCGACGAGCCGCTCGCCGTGCTGGAGTTGCGCCAGCTTCAGCAGATCCACGACCAGCTTGCCCGCCGGATCAGCGAGCTGGCCCGCGAGCGGATCACGCTGCTCAACAGCGATCTGATGAGGCTCAAAGTGCAGTCGGCTTTCGCGGCGCGCGAAGGGCGCGACCTGCTGCGCGAGATGGCCGCCGGGCTGGAACAAGACTACGCCGCGGCGCTGCGCCGCCTGGATGCGCTGCGCGGCATCGGCTAGGCGAGGGCGCGGATCGGCTCTTGCCGCGCCGGGGCGGGGGCGCTAGGATCGCGATCAGGCACCGGTGCGCGCCTGATCGACACTCACACAGAGGCGGGTCTGTTTTGCTAGACGCATTCAAGGTTCTGTTGGCGGCGCTGTACATGCTGGCGAGCACGACGATCGCCCTCTATTCCGCCAGCTTTTTCGTTCTCATCGGCATCTACCTGCTCAAGCGTCGCACGCCGCCGGTCGCCCCACAGGTAAGCGACGACGAGCTGCTGTCGGTTACGCTGCAGCTTCCCATCTACAACGAGCAGCACGTGGTCGACCGGCTGATCGACGCCATGGGGGCGCTCGATTACCCGCGCGATAAACTCCATGTGCAGGTGCTGGATGACTCGACGGACGAGACGACCGAAGTGCTGCGCAAGAAGGTGGACGAGTGGCGCGCACGCGGCCTGAACATCGAGCTGATCCGGCGCCCGGAACGCGTCGGGTACAAGGCCGGGGCGCTGGCCTATGGCCTGGAGCGCGTGACGACGGACTGCGTCGGCATCTTCGACGCGGATTTCGTGCCCGCGCCGGATTTCCTGCGGCGGGTGATGCCGCACTTCAACGCCGATCCGCGCGTGGCTCTGGTTCAGACGCGCTGGGCGCACCTCAACGTCGATTACAACCTGCTGACGCGCGCCCAGGCGCTGGCGATGGACCAGCACTTCGCCATCGAGCAGGTGGCGCGCAGCCGGGGTACGCTGCCGATGTCGATGAACGGGACGGGCGGCGTCTGGCGGCGCGAGACGATCCTGGACGCGGGCGGGTGGTCCGCCGACACGCTGACGGAAGACCTGGACCTGAGCTACCGCGCCTTCCTCAAGGGGTGGCGCTTCCGCTATGTGGTGGATGTGGCGGTTCCCGGCGAGGTGCCGCCGCAACTGACGGCCTATAAAGTCCAGCAGGCGCGCTGGGCCAAAGGCTCGACGCAGTGCCTGCTCAAGCACGCCGGGCCGCTGCTGCGCTCGGACCTCAACCTGCTGCAAAAGTGGATGGGGATTCTGCACCTGGGCCAGTACGCCATCCAGCCGTTTGTCCTGCTGCTCTTTCTGGTCACGCCGCCGATTCTGCTGACCGATATGCTGATGCAGCTGCCGCTCGGCCCGCTGGGGATCGCGGGGTTGGCACCGCCGATCTTCATGGCGATGGGGCAGGCGGCGCTCTACCGCGATTGGTGGCGGCGTCTGCTCTATTTCCCGGTGCTGATCCTGGTCGGCACGGGCATGATGCTGAGCAACTCGCGCGCGGTGTTCGAGGCAGTGACGCGGCGGGGTGGCAACGTCTTCAAGCGCACGCCCAAATTTCGCGTGGTGCGCAAGGGCGACCGGCTCGCCAGCGCGCGCTACGCCATCCGGCCGGACTGGACGACGATCGGCGAGCTGGTGCTGGGCGCCTACGCGCTGGCCGGGCTGGTGATCGCGCTGGTCAAGCTGCCGGCGATGACGATCTACATGGTGGTGTATGTGCTGGCGTTCGGGTTCCTGTCGCTGTTCAGCCTGTGGCAGGAATGGACTCTGGCGCGCCAGGCGGCGTCCTAGCAGGGGGCTGCCGAACCGGGATCGGGATGTCACCGGGCGGGGTCGTGCAGTATAATCTAGCCCACAAGGGCAGGAGCAACATGGTGTCTTCTTCCGCCACAACCACGGTCGATTTCATCAGTCACAACGTCGAGCAAACCATCCAGGTTGGCACGCTGCTGGGCGAAGTTCTCCAGGGCGGCGATGTGCTGTGCCTGTCGGGCGATCTGGGCGCGGGCAAGACGGCGCTGACGCGCGGCATCGCCGCCGGGTGGGGCGCGCGCGAGCCGGTCACCAGCCCGACCTTCACCCTCGTTCACGAGCACACCCGCGCCCCGGACGGCCAGCTGCTGTACCACATCGACTGCTACCGGGTCGAAAGCCCTGCGGATGCATGGAGCATCGGGCTGGAAGACATGCTCTACGGCGAGCACGTGGCGGTGATCGAGTGGGCCGAGAACGTGCGCGATCTGCTGCCGCCCGATTGCCTGTGGATCACGCTATCGTTTCTGGGCGACAGCGAGCGCCGGCTCTCGTTCCGCGCGACGGGCGAGCGCGCCCGCGCCCTGCTGCACGCCTTCCGGGAGCGGACAGTGGGCCGCCAGGCCGGGCCGAGGGCCATGAAGGAGCGCTGACGTGTTACTTGCCATTGACACCGCCACGCAGTGGATGAGCCTGGCCCTGCACGATGGGCGCCAGATCGACTACGAAGCCACCTGGCGGACGCACAATAACCACACCGTCGAGCTGACCCCGGCCATTCGCACCGCGTTGAAGACCGCCGGCAGAAGCATCCGCGATCTGAGCGCGATCGCGGTGGCGCAGGGGCCGGGGTCGTTCACCGGGCTGCGGATCGGGCTGGGGGTGGCGAAGGGCCTGGCCCTGGCCCAGCGCGTGCCGCTGGTCGCGATCCCGACGCTGGACATCCTCGCGGCGGGCGTGCCCCCGCTGGGCAGCACGCTGCTCGCCATCATCCAGGTTGGGCGCGGGCGCATCTGCGCGCAGCCCTTCCACTGGGCGCGCGACCGCTGGACCGACGCCGGTCCGGCGCAGATCACAGACTGGGCGCAGTTGTTGGAACAGGTTGAAGGCGAGACGCTGTTCGCCGGGGAAATCGATGCGGCGGGTCGCGCCCTGCTGGACGCCACCGACCGGCCGGTGCGCATCGCGCCGGGCGTTTTTGCGCTGCGCCGCGCGGGGATGCTGGCGGAGCTGGCCTGGGACCGCGTCGAAGCGGGCGAGACCGACGACCCCGCCCGCGTCACGCCGATCTACCTGCACCAGCCGGGAGTCCCGCACCCATGACCCCCGCCTACATCCTGCGGCCGATGAGACTTGAGGATATCCCGCAGGTGCTCCAGATCGACCGCCAGTCGTTTTCGACGCCGTGGTCGGCCCGAACGTACGAGTTCGAGATCAACAACCGGGATAGCTCGTATCTGGTGGTGGTAGAAGCGTTCGCGCCGGAGCTGGAACGGCCCGGCGGCCTGCGCGGACTGGCGGCGCGGCTGCGCGCGTCCGCGCCCGGCGTGGCGCAGGTCGTGGGCTATGGCGGCTGCTGGCTGATCGCGGGCGAAGCGCACATCAGCACCATCGCGGTTGCGCCGGGCTATCGCGGTCGCGGCCTGGGCGAGCTGCTGCTGGCGGCAATGCTCAAGCGGGCGATCAACTGCAACGGGGATTATTCTGTGCTGGAAGTGCGGGCCAGCAACTATGCCGCGCAGGCGCTGTATGAGAAGTACCATTACCGGGTGGTCGGGCGCCGGCGCGGATATTATCGCGATGACGGCGAGGACGCGCTGTTGATGGAAGCGCGCCCGCTGGACGAGGCGTACCGCCAGGAACTGGACGCGCGCCTGGAAGCCTTGCGTGCCCGGCTGGACTTTGTCGATTACTTCACCGTCCCAGACAGGTGATGGGTTTGCACAGGAGAATGCGCATGGCTGAGAAGATGAGCCTGGAAGAGCGCCGGGCGGCGCTGCAGGAGATCGGCGACACCATCCGCCAGTGCAGGTTGTGCCCGCTCTACAGCGGCCGGACGCATGCCGTGCCCGGCGCGGGGCGCGTGGACGCCGAGATCATGTTCATCGGTGAGGCGCCGGGTTTCCACGAAGACCAGCAGGGGCTGCCCTTCGTCGGCGCGTCCGGCAAATATCTGGACGAGCTGCTGGCGAAGATCGGCCTGAAGCGCGATCAGGTCTTTATCACCAACGTGGTCAAGTGCCGCCCGCCGGGCAACCGCGACCCGCAGCCGGACGAGATCGGAACCTGCGTGGAGACCTACCTCAAGCGCCAGGTCGAGATCATCCGGCCCAAGCTGATTGCCACACTGGGACGCTTCAGCATGGCGCTGTACTTCCCGCCCGACGCCCGCATCACCCGGCTTCATGGGCAGCCCAAGCGCGCCAACAACCGGATCTACTATCCGCTCTTCCACCCGGCGGCGGTGCTGCGCAACCCGAACCTGCGCCCGGCGATGGAAGCGGATTTCAAGCGGATGCCCGCTTTGCTGGCGGAGCTTGCCGATTTGCCAGGGGGCGACGAGCCGGACGAGCCGCCACCCCCGCCCAAGCAGCTCAGCCTGTTCTAGGGCGCGGCGCGCGTACGCAGGACCCCCTCGTCCCCCGGCCCCTTCTCTCTCGCACGTGTGTATAGACTGGAGAGATAGGTAACACACGTTCGGAGACATAGGTGACACTTTTTCGGATAATGAGGGGGCGCGGTATCGGCGCGTGCTCGATCCGGGGACAAAACCCTTCGGCCCACGTTCTTCAGGCCCCTCTCCCCGCGACGCAAGGTGCAGAGGGAAAGGGGGTGGGGTGAGGGGCGAATAGCCAAACGGTGGGCAAGCGCCCAGAGTCCCCTATGTACCGGGGTGCGTGCTTGGGGTATACTGCGTGGGCAGAGTTCGAGGTCGGCCCGTGCCAGCTCGTGCCACGCCGCGGACCACCGTTCGCAATGGAAGCGTTCCTCGATGGATGTCACACAATTCTTCCCGGTCATGCTTGCCGGCTTCGCCGCGGCGGTGGGCTTCACGCCGATCACCAAGCGGCTCGCCGTTCAATGGGGCGTGCTTGCCCAACCCAGCGCGCGCGGGGTTCACCGCACGCCAACGCCGCTGATGGGCGGTCTGGCGATCTATGGCGCGCTGGTGCTGGCGCTGCTGCTGTTCAGCCCGCCGTTCTATCTGGTTGAATTCGGCGCCATCATGGCCGGGGCGACCTGGCTGGTGCTGGTCGGCTTCGTGGACGACCGCAACGGGATGCTGCCGCTGATCAAGCTGGGCGGCCAGGCTATCGCCGCGCTGGTGCTGATCCTGGCCGGGATCCAGGTGCGCATTTTCGCCAGCGAGGCGATCAATATCGCCGTGACGATGTTCTGGATCGTCGGCATTACCAACGCGCTGAACTTCCAGGACAACATGGACGGGCTGGCCGCCGGGATTACCGCGATCGCCTCGGTCGCGTTTTTTGTGATGGCGATCCAGCAGCAGCTCAGCCTGGTCGGCAGCCTGGCGGCGGCCCTGGGCGGCGCGTCGATTGGCTTTCTGATCTACAATTTCAACCCGGCCACGACCTTCATGGGCGATATGGGCAGCATGGTGCTCGGCTTTTTGCTGGCGGTACTGGCGATCAAGCTGGACTTTCGCGTGCCGGCCGAGCGCCAGATCGTGACGTGGATGGTCCCGGTCGTGGTGCTGGGATTGCCGATCTTCGACACGACGCTGGTCACGGTGACGCGCCTGCTCGAGGGCCGCTCGCCGATGGTGGGCGGCAAAGACCACACCTCGCACCGGCTGGTCAGCCTGGGGCTGAGCCAGCGCGCGGCGGTGCTGGTGCTGTATGGCGTGTGCATTGTGCTTGGCTTCACAGCGGTTCAGCTTTCCCACGCGACCATCGAGGAAGGGCTGGCGATCGGCGCGGCGCTGGGTGTGGCGGCGCTGGCGGCGTTTGTGTTTCTGCACCGGGTGTATCAGCGCAGTCAACAGCGGCCGGGGTGACCCGGCTTGCCTGAGGGAGAGAGCATGCAGCAGAATGGATCCTATACCTATCTCGTGACCGGGGGTGCCGGTTTTATCGGATCGCATATGGTCAGCGCGCTGGTCGAGGCCGGGCACCGCGTGCGGGTGGTAGATAACTTCTCCACCGGCAAGCGCGAGAACCTAGCACATGTGGCCGACCGCATCGATCTGCGCGAGATCAGCATTACCGATCGGGACGCGCTGGCCGAGGCGATGGACGGCGTGGACTACGTCTTCCATCTGGCTGCGCTGGCTTCGGTCCCGCGCTCGATCGATGACCCGCTGGCCAGCAACGAGCACAACGTCACCGGCACGCTGAACGTGCTCATGACCGCGCGCGACGCGGGCGTCAAGCGCGTGGTGTATGCCGGGTCCTCGTCCGCCTATGGCAACAGCGAGTCCGAGTACAAAAGCGAGGACATGCTCCCGCAGCCGCTCTCGCCCTACGCCGTCGCCAAGCTGGCTGCCGAGCATTACTGTCAGGTTTTCACTCAGGTCTACGGGCTGGAGACGGTCACGGTACGCTATTTCAACGTTTTCGGCCCGCGCCAGGATCCGCTTTCGACCTACGCCGCTGTGATCCCCAAGTTCATCACCGCCATGCTGGACGGGCGCCCGCCGGTCGTCGAAGGCGACGGCCATCAGTCGCGCGATTTCACCTACATCGCCAACGTGGTGCAGGGCAATCTGCTTGCCTGCCACACGCCGGGCGTCGCCGGCGAGACGTTCAACATTGCCTGCGGCGGGCGCATCAGCCTGCTGGAGATGATCGACACGCTGAACGCGATTCTGGGCACGCAGATCAGGCCGGTGTTCACCGATCCGCGCCCCGGAGACGTCCGGCATTCGCGTGCCTCCATCGAGAAAGCCCGCGCGCGCCTGGGCTTCGAGCCGAAGGTCTCGTTTGAAGACGGGCTGGCGCGCACCGTCGCCTGGTACGCTGCCAACGGCCGGGGGTAGCGGGCGCGCGATGCCGCTCGACCGGGTCATTCACCTCGCCAAGATGACCGGCGCGGCCGGGTCCGAAGGGCATTTGCTGGCGCTGCTGCCGGGGCTGCGCGCGCGGGGCGTCGATGCCCGGTTGTGGATGCTGGTCGAGCCGGGCAACCCCGTGCAGGCGTATGTGGACCGCATCGAGGCGCGGGGTGTGCCGGTCGAGCGCATTGTCATCCGGCGGCATCTCGATCCGGGGCTGTGGCGGCGGCTGACTGCCCACCTGCGCCAGGCGCGCCCTGATCTCGTCCACACCCACCTGATCCACGCCGATCTGTACGGCATCCCGGCGGCGCGCCGGGCGGGCGTGCGCGGCGTCATCAGCTCGCGCCACAACGACGACCGCTTCCGGCGCTGGCTGCCGTTCCGCGTGCTGAGCCGCTGGTTGTGGCGCCAGGCCGACGCGGGGATCGCGATCTCCGAGGCGATCCGGCGCTTCGCGATCGCGGTCGAAGGCGTTTCTCCCGACAAGATTCACACTGTCCACTACGGGCTGGACCCGGCCACTCTCCAGGCGCCGCCTGACGCTCGCGCCCGGCTGAGGGCCGAGCTGGGCCTGCCTCCCGGCGCGCTGCTGGCCGGCTCAGTCTGCCGGCTGATCGCGCAGAAGGGGCTGGATAACGCGCTCGACGCCTTTGGACAGGTCGCGGCGGAGTGTCCGGCGGCGCACTACGTCGTCGCAGGAGACGGCTCGTTGCGCGGCGCGCTCGAAGCGCAGGCGGCGCGGCTGGGGCTGGCCGATCGCGCTCATTTCCTCGGCTGGCGCGCGGACGCGCCCGCCGTCCTGGCCGCGCTCGACGTGCTGCTCGCCCCGTCGCGCTGGGAAGGGTTTGGACTGGTGTTTCTTGAGGCGATGGCGCTGGGCGTGCCGGTCATCAGCACGCGGGTGAGCGCGATCCCCGAAGTCGTTGCGGACGGCGAGACGGGCTGGCTTGTTCCGCCGGGCGATCCGGCTGCCATCGCCAGGGCGCTGCGCGCCGCGCTGAGCGACCCGGACGAGCGCCGCCGTCGTGGAGAAGCGGGGCGCGCGCGCCTGGAGTCTCGATTCACGGTGGACGCGATGGTCGAGCACACGCTGGCGGTTTACCGGGGAGTGCTGGGCGGCTGATGTGCGGCTTGAGCGGCGTGCTGAACCTGGACGGCGCGAGCGTCTCGCCCGAGGTGCTGGACGCGATGAACGCCGCGCTCGTCCATCGCGGGCCGGACCAGGGGCGCGCGCTGGCACTGGGCGCGTGCGGTCTGGCGAGCCGACGTCTGGCCGTGCTCGATCTGTCGGCGGCGGCGGCGCTGCCCATGCAGAGCGCGGACGGGGCGATCACCGTCGCCTATAACGGCGAGATCTACAATCACCTGGAACTGCGCCCGCCGCTGGAGAAGCGCGGGCATCTCTTCCGCACCACGTCGGATGTCGAGACGCTGATCGCGCTTTACCGCGAGCACGGGCCGCGCTGCGTCGAGCATCTGCGCGGGATGTTCGCCTTTGCGCTGTGGGATGCTCCGCGCGGGCGGCTGGTCCTGGCGCGGGATCGGCTCGGCAAGAAGCCGCTCTACTTCTACCGCGATGCGCGGCGGCTGGCCTTCGCGTCTGAGATCAAGGCGCTGCTGCGCCATCCGGCGGTGCCGCGCCGCTTCGCCCGCGCGCAGCTTCCGCTGTTGCTGGCCTATGGCTACGTGCCCGCGCCCCAGACGGCGTTTGAGGGGATCGAGATGTTGCCCCCCGGCACGGTGCTGGTGGTCGAGGACGGGGCCATCCGCCAGGAAACGTACTGGTCCCCGCCGCCCGCCGCGCCCGCCGACCCGGCTGCCCGCCTGGAAGACTGGATCGAGCCGCTGCGCGCCGGGCTGGATGAGGCGGTCCGCCTGCGCCTGATCAGCGACGTGCCTCTCGGCGCGTTCCTCAGCGGCGGGTTGGACAGCAGCCTGATCGTGGCGCTGATGGCGCGCCACCTGAGCGAGCCGGTCAAGACGTTCGCGATTGGCTTCAGCGGCGAGTTCTCGTTCGACGAGACGCAGCACGCCCGCCGTGTGGCGACGCTGCTCGGCACCGAGCATCACGAGTTTGTGGTCGAGCCGGACGCGATCGCGCTGCTGCCGTTTCTGGTCTGGCATCACGACCAGCCGTTCGCCGATTCTTCGGCCATTCCCACCTATCTGGTCAGCAAGCACACGCGGCAGCATGTCACCGTCGCGCTGAGCGGCGACGGCGGCGACGAGTTGTTCGCCGGCTACGAGCGCTTTTACGCGGCGCACCTGGTCGCCCGCTACCGGCGGCTGCCCGGCGCGCTGCGCGGCGCGATCGCCTGGGCGGCGGATCGCCTGCCGGAAACGACCTCGTATCGCGGTCCGGCGCAGCGCATCCGGCGCTTTGTCAGCGGGGCGGCGCGGTCGCCCGAAGCGGCTTATTTTAGCTTCGTCCGCCTGTTCGACGACGCGCAGATCGCCGCGCTGCTCGGTGGCGCGCCCGATCCCGGCCCGGTTGAGCACTTTCTGGCGCGCGTGCCCGGCGATGATCGCGACCTGACGGCGCGCCTGCTCGACGCCAACCTGATCACCTATCTGCCCGACGACCTGCTGATCAAGGCTGACCGCGCCAGCATGGCGGCTTCGCTGGAAGCGCGCGCTCCGTTCCTCGATCACCGGCTGGTCGAGCTGGCAGCGGCGATGCCGTCCAACCTCAAGCTGCGCGGCGCGACGACGAAGGCCATCCTGAAGGAAGCCGCGCGCGGTATTCTGCCGGACGCTATCATCGACCGGCCCAAACACGGCTTCGGCGTGCCGGTCGGGCGCTGGTTCCGCGCGGAGCTGGCGCCCTATGCCCGCGAGATCCTGCTCGATCCGGCAGCGCAGGCGCGAGGGCTATTCCAGCCGGGCGCGGTCGAGGCGTTGCTCGACGAGCACACGCGCGGGCGCCGCAACCACGGCCAGCGTATCTGGCTGCTGCTGACACTCGAATGGTGGCACCGGCTGTTTCTTGATCCGGCGGAGCCTGCCGCCCCAGGAGAGCCGGCATGAGCGCGCTGCGCCCGATCCGTGTGATGCGCATCATCGCCCGGCTGAACGTCGGCGGCCCGGCGCTGCACGTCACGCTGCTGACCGGGCGGCTCGGCCCGCCGGAGTTCGAGAGCACGCTGGTCTGCGGGCGGATCGGGCCGGGCGAGGGGGACATGGCGTATCTGGCCGCCGAGCGGGGAATCGCGCCGGTGATGATCCCGGAACTGGGGCGCGAGCTTCACCCGCTGCGCGACGTCGTGACGCTGCTCAAGCTCTGGCGCCTGATGCGCCGTCTGAAGCCGGATGTGGTCCACACCCACACCGCCAAGGCGGGGTTCGTCGGGCGGTGGGCGGCGTGGCTGGCGCGCGTGCCGGTGCGCGTCCACACCTTTCACGGGCACGTCTTCCACGGCTATTTCAGCCCGGCCAGGACCCGCTTTTTCCTGGCGCTCGAACGCCTGACCGCGCGCCTGACCGACCGCCTGATCACCATCAGCCCCGCGCTGCGCGACGAGCTGGCAGGCGTCTACCGCGTCGCCCCGGCGGAAAAATTCGCGGTCATCCCGCTGGGGCTGGAGCTGGCGCCGTTCGCCGCCGCTCCGCGCCGCCAGGGGGCGCTGCGGGCCGCTCACCTGATCCCGCCCGGCGCCCCGCTGATCGGGATCGTGGGACGCATCGTCCCGATCAAGAATCACGCGCTGTTCCTGCGCATGGCAGCGCGGGTGCTGCAGGCGCAGCCGGACGCCTATTTCGTGGTGGTGGGCGACGGCGCAGAGCGCGCCGCGATCGAGGCGCTGGCGGAGCGGCTCGGCCTGCGCAAGCGGGTGATCTTCACCGGCTGGGTGCAGGACCTGGTGCCGGTATTCAGCGACCTCGATCTGCTGGTGCTGTCGTCCGACAATGAGGGCACGCCGACCGCGATCATGCAGGCGTTGGCGGCGGGCGTGCCGGTCGTGGCGACGGCGGTCGGCGGCGTGCCGGACCTGCTGCGCGGTGGCGCCTGGGGCCGGCTGGTTCCCCCTCGCGATCCCGACGCGCTGGCGGGGGCTGTCCTCAGCGCGCTGGGCGATCCGCCGCCCGATCCGGCGCTGCGCGAGGCGGTGCTGGCGGAGTACGACGCGGGGCGGCTGGCGGACTCGCTGGCGGCGCTCTATCGCGCGCTGCTGGCCGGGAAGGGACGCCGCGTATGAGGCTGCGCCTTTCCCCGGTGATTCTGCCCAACCCCGCGCGCCAGATCGGGATCGGCGTGGCGCTGGTCGCGCTGCTGGTCGGGGTCTACTTCCTGACGTTCAACGGCGACGCGATCAGCAGCGACGAGCTGTTCCTGTTCGACGCGACCGAGAGCCTGGCCCGGCGTGGCAACCTGCGCATGAATTACCTGTACGACGTGCAGGCGCCGGAGATTCGGGCGGAAGTCGCGCCGCCGCTGGCGGACACCGAGCCGCTCCAGCCGCTGCTGGCGGTGCCGCTCTTCCGGCTGGCGGAAGTCCTGCCGGGGATCGGGCTGGCGCACGCGGTCTGGCTGTTTAACGTGCTGGTCACGGCGCTGACGGCAGGCGCGCTCTACGCCTACGGCTTGGCGCTGGACTATCGCCCGCGCGCGGCAGCGATTGTCGCGCTGCTGTACGGGCTGGGCACGATCGCCTGGCCCTACAGCCGGACGTTCTTCCGCGAGCCGCTGTTCACGTTGCTGGCGCTGCTGAGCGTGCTGCTCACGCTGCGGCTGCGCGAGGCGCTCGCCGCCGGGGAGCGCCCGATCGGGCTGGCGCTGGCGCTGGTTGCGGCTTTCGGCGGGGCGCTCGCCTCGAAGGAAGCGACCTTCTTGCTGATCCCCGCCCTGGCGGTCCAGGCGTTTCCGGGACGGCTGGCGCGGCTGCGCGCCCCGCGCCGGACGGTCACCGCCCTGCTGCTGGTGGCGGTGGCTCTGGCCGGGCTGCTGGCGATGGCAGTCTATGCCGACGTGCTGTTCGGCGTGGACACGCGCCGCTGGGCGGTGGGGCGGCGCGTGCTCGAAGCGCGCGGCAACCTGGCCGGGATGTCCGAGGGCGTGCTCGGCTATCTGTTCAGCCCAGGGCGAAGCGTCTGGGTCTACTCGCCGGTGCTGCTGGCCGGGTTTTTCGCCTGGCCGCGCCTGGTCCGCGCCGGGCGCGGGCGCGAGATCGCCGTCCCGCTGGTGATGCTGCTCTCGTTTGTGTTCGGCTATGCAGCCGTGCGCGGGCCGCAGTGGTTCGGGGGGACGGGCTGGGGCCCGCGCTACCTCGTTCCGGTGACACCCTTTCTGGCGCTGTGGCTGCTGCCGGTGGTCGAGCGCCTGCTCGACGCGGGGGCGTCGCGCGCCGGGCGGGCGGCGCTCGCGCTGCTGGCGGCGCTGAGCGCGGGCGTGCAGATCATCAGCGTGCTGGTCCCGGTCCACAGCTATTACGACCTGCTCGCCCGGCAGACGCCGCCGGTGCTGCCCTGGATCGACGGCGCGTGGCGCCCGCGCTGGTCCCCGCTGTGGGTGTCGATCGACCTGCTCGGCGAGCGCACGCCCGATCTGATTTGGATGCACGCCGCCGGACCTGCCTGGTTGATGCCGCTGCTGGCGGGGGGGCTGATTCTGCTGGCGGTGCTTGTTCTGGCGGGGTGGGTGCGCCGCCGCGAGGGGACTGCCCGCGAGGTGGTGCTGACGGCTGCGCTGCTGGCGCTGGCTGCCGCCCTGGCGCTGGGCGGCGGGCTGGCTGCGGCGCGCCATGACCCGCGCTACCGGGGCGATTTCGCGCCGCTGCGCGATCTGCTGGTCCGGCTGGAGCCGCAGCTTCGCCCCGACGACGCGCTGGTGCTCAGCGACAACGCCTACCGGCGCTTCTTTATGAACTACTACAAGCGGCGCGCGCCGATGATCCTGACGCTGCCCTACTCGCCCGGCGTGCGGACCAGCCCGGAAGCGACGCCGCGCGTCGTTTCGGACGATCCTGACGCGCTGATTCACCCGTCGATCGCGCTGATTGTGGCCGACCTGGCGCAGCGCCACGAGCGGCTGTGGGTGATCGTGGATAGCAGCCCGTATGTGCCGTGGTCGAACCGGCCGGTCGAGCAGTATCTGGCGCGGCACTACTTTCCGGTGACCGAGGTTCGCGGGGGCGATCTGGCGCGCGCCGTGTTGTTCGACCTGACGCCCTCGACTCCACCCAGCGCGCCGCTCTGGCCGGAGCAGCGCCTGGACGCCCGCATCGGCGCGAGCTTAACGCTGGTCGGCGTCGACTTCCCCGCGGGGCGAGCGGTTGCGCGCGGGGCGAGCCTGCCGGTCTCGCTGCTGTGGGCAGCCGCCGGGCCGATCGCGCAGGATTATACCGTCGCGCTGCTGCTGATCGGGCCGGATGGGGCGGTCGTGGCGCAGCGCGACTCGTTTCCGGTCAACTACTTCGAGCCAACTTCGACCTGGCGCGCCGGGTCTCTGCACCGCGACAATCACGCGCTCGCCATCCCGCCGGGTGCGGCGCCGGGGATGTACGCCCTGTGGGTGGTAGTCTACGATTGGCGCACACCCGGAGAGCGGTTGCCGGTGCAGATGCCGGATGGCGCGCAATCCGATCACGCCCTGCTCGCGGAGATCGCGGTGGAATGAGGGTGATGAGGGATAGGCGGGGTGTGGCTGGCCCGTCCCGTGCGGCTACACGGCGCGGCAGAAGCGGTTGATCCAGTCGTGCGAGCGGCCGGGGTTGAGATAGCCGCCCACGATCGCCCAGCCGCTCTCGGCCAGCAGGCGATCCAGCTCGTCCTCGCGATAGTAGACGAAGAAACGCTCGCCACCTGCCGGCGAGGACACCCAGGCTTCGCCCTCGCCGTGCTTGAGCGAGCAGTAGAGCGCGCCGCCCAGCCGCACGACGCGCCGCAGTTCGGCCAGGGCGCCGGGCAGCGCGGCGCGCGGCAGGTGCAGCAGCGAAGCAGACGCCCACACTCCGTCGAAGCGGCCGCGACCGAACGGCAGCCGGCATAGATCGGCTAGCACCGGGCGATCTAGCCCGTAGTCGCGGGCGACGCGCAGCATCTCGATTGACAGATCCAGCGGGACAGGCACCAGCCCGCGCGCGGCCAGCGCCAGCGTGTAGTGACCGGGTCCGGCTCCGGCGTCCAGCACCAGGCCGCCGTCGGGGAGCATACAGGCGAACTGATCAAGCTCCGCTCCGAGCGAGGCGTTCCCCAGCGCGCTGGCGAACGCTGCCGAATAGCGGTCGTAACTGGCGATGGTGCGGGCGGTTTCGTCAGACATTTAGTCAGACACACTGAACCGGGATATACTTCGGCCTGCGCCCTGCAGCCTCTCACGGCGCCCGGTCCCGATCGAGGAGCCTCGCATGGCAGAAGTCGGCCTACAACAGGATAGTATAGTAGATTTTCTCGTCAAATTGCTAAATACTCCCAGCCCGACCGGCTATCACCTGGACGTGATCGACACCGTCGAAGCGGCGTTCGAGGGGCTGGCGATCCCCGATCTGCGCGTCGAGCGCAGTCCGAAAGGCGTGCTGGTGCTGACCTGGCCGGGCGAGCGGGACGACGCGCCGCGCGGCCTGACGGCTCACACCGACACCCTGGGGCTGATGGTCCGCGAGATCAAGTCCAACGGGCGGCTGAAGCTGCATATGCTGGGCCGATACATGTGGAACGCGGTCGAGTTCGAGGGGGTGACGATCCAGACGCGCGACGGGCGTCGCTATCGGGGGACGGTGGTGCCGGTGAAGGCAAGCGTTCACATCCATCGGGGCGCGGGCGACGAGCCGCGCACGCAGGACACGATGGAAGCCCGCATCGACGAGCGGGTGAGCAACGCGGACGACGTGCGCGCGCTGGGGATCGAGGTGGGCGATTTCGTCTTCCTCGACCCGCGTGTTGAGGTCACGCCGAGCGGCTTCATCCGCTCGCGCCACCTGGACGACAAAGCGGGCGTGGCCTGCATCTACGGCGCGTTCGAGGCGGTGTGCGACGCGGGCCTGCGCCCGGCCCAGACGGTGACGGCGGTGATCGCGAATTATGAGGAAGTCGGGCACGGCGCGGCGGCGGGCTTTCCGCCCGGCCTGCGCGAGCTGGTGGCGGTGGACATGGCCGCGGTGGGGCAGGGGCAGAACAGCGACGAGTTCAGCGCGGGGATCTGCGTGGCGGATGCCGGCGGCCCGTATCACGTCGAGCTGACCGCCAGGCTGCGCGAGCTGGCCGAAGCGGCGGCGATCCCGTACCGGCTGGACATCTACCCGTATTACGGATCCGACGGCGAGGCCTACTGGCGGGCCGGCGGCGCGGCCCAGGTGGCGCTGATCGGGCCGGGCGTGGATGCGTCGCACGCCTACGAGCGCACGCACACCGAAAGCCTGCTGCATACCGCGCATCTGCTGGCGCGCTATCTGCTATCCTAGACGCGGCGCGAGCGGGATTGGTTGAGGAGAGGACACAACGGGTAGGAGCGTATGAGCTTGCGAGGGGTGATCTTCGACATGGGCGGCACGCTGCTGCATTATTCCCCGCCCGGCCAGGATTGGGCCGCCATGGAGCGGCTCGGTGCCCAGGGAGTCTATCACTACCTGCGTGCGCTGGACTACGAGCTGCCTCCGGAAGAGCAGGCGCTCGGCGGTGCGTGGGAGATCGCGCATCGTCTGTGGCGGTCGATCAACGACCGGGATGTCTCGCACCTGACGCTTGGCAATCAGGTCCGCGAGCTGGCGCGCCAGTGGGGTGTGACCGACCTGGAGCCGGAGCAGCTTGAGGCGCTGGCGGAAGCCTACATGCAGGGCATCCAGACGATTGTATCGCCGCTGGAAGGGGCCGCTGAAACGCTCGAAGCCCTGCGCGAGCGCGGCCTGCGTCTCGGCCTGATCTCCAACACGCTCTGGGAAGGGCGCTACCATCGCAGCGACCTCGACCGCTGGGGCCTGACGCCGTATCTGGAAGTGCTCATTTTCTCCGCAGACGTGCAGGCGTGGAAGCCATACCCGGCGGTCTTCCGCCGCGCGCTGAGTGCGCTGGAACTGGCCCCCGAAGAGGCGGTGTATGTGGGCGACAGCCTCTATTTCGACGTCTACGGCGCGCAGCAGGCCGGGCTGCGCGGGGTGTGGATCGAGCAGGAACGGGCCGATCTGCCGGATGGGCTGAGCGTGACGCCGGACGCGACGATCCGCCGCCTGCCGGAGTTGATCCCGCTGGTGGATCAGTGGCGCAACAGCGCGCGGGGGAAATTGTGACACAGCCTGCCTCGCCTTCCGACCCGTTCGATGGCTTGCCCGGCCTGGCCCGGCGCCCCGCATCTGGCCGCCGGGTTCCGCTGTGGCTGCTGGTGTTGGTCGGCGCGCTGGTGCTGGTGCTCGGCGTGGGGGCCGTCTATGTGCTGCTGCCGCTTGACGCGCCGTTGCCCGATGACGTCGGCGCGCGCTACGCGGGTCTGGAGCGCGGCACGACCGCCGAAGGCTTCCCGCGTCTGGGCCGGGCCGACGCGCCGATCGTGGTCGAGGATTTTTCCAGCTACGCCTGCCCGCACTGCGGGAATTTCTTTGATGACGAGCTGCCCCGGCTCTTCGGCGCGATCGCGTCCGGACGCGTGCAGTTCGTGCTGATCCCGGTTCCCTTCGGACGGGGCGCGCCGGCGGCTGCACGCGCCGCGTTGTGCGCCGGCCAGCAGGGGCGTTTCTGGGAGATGAACGACACCTTGTTTTACTGGCGCGAGCGCTTTGTCGGTTCGACCTTCCACACCCGGCGCCTGTCGATGGGGGCCGAGGCGCTGGGGCTGGACCGCGACGCTTTCGAGGCGTGCCTGGACGGCAGCGCCGTGCACCAGGTGGTCGAGCGCGCGCGCAGCGAGTTCGAGCGGCGCGGTCTGCGCGGCACGCCGTCGCTCTTTATCAACGGCGAGCGCGTCCGCGACTATGCCGAGCTGGACGCGCTGTCTGTTCCGGAGAGTGGTGGTTCGGCATGAATCCGATTCTGGTTGACGCGCACCAGGATATCGCGTGGAACTACTTCAACAACGGGCGCGACTTCCTGCAAAGCGCCTGGCTCAAGCGGCGCCGCGAGGTTGTCGACCCGATTTTCGTGCAGCGGTACGGGCACTGTATGAGCGGCCTGCCGGAGATGATCCTGGGCCGGGTGGCAGTGGTGTGCGGCGCGATTTTCGTCTCGCCTGTCTGGACAAAGATGTACCCGGACGAGAAGATCCTCTACGAGACGCCCGAAGAAGCGTACCGGCAGGGCATCCGCCAGATCGAGTATTACGAGCGGCTGGCTGACGAAAGCGAGCGCATCCGGCTCATCCGCACGCAGCGCGACCTGGACGCCGTGCTGGCGACGTGGGGCGAGGATGCGGGGCTGGCCGATCACCGCCTGGGCATCATCGTGCTGATGGAAGGCGCCGACCCGATCCTGGAACCGGAGCAGATCGAAGAATGGTACGAGCGCGGGCTGCGCGTCGTCGGCCCGGCCTGGACCGCCACCCGTTACAGCGGCGGGACGAAAGCCCCCGGCCCGCTGACCGATCTGGGACGCGAGTTGCTGGACGCGATGGCCGACCTGAACATGGTCCTCGACCTGGCGCATATGGCGCCGCAAGCCGCGCGCGAGGCCCTTGACCGCTACGAGGGTCCGCTGTTTGCCAGCCATGCCAACCCGCTGCGCTTCCGCCCGGACCGCCCCGACCGCAACCTGAGCGACGATCTGATTCGCGGCATCGCGGAGCGCGATGGAGCGGTCGGCATCATGCCCTACAACCTGTTCCTGGTCAAAGACTGGCGCCTGGGCGACCGGCGCGACGCGGCGGGGATGGACACAGTGATCGCCGCGATCGATCATGTCTGCCAGGTGACCGGCAGCGCGCGCCACGTCGGGATCGGCAGCGACTTCGACGGCAGCTTCGGCAGCGAGTCTGCGCCGGTCGGCTTCGAGACGGTCGCGGATTTGTGGGAGATCGGGCCGGCGCTGGCGGCGCGCGGCTACGAGCCGGACGACATCGCGGCGATTCTGGGCGGCAATATGCTGCGCGTGCTGCGGGCCGGGCTGCCCGAAAAGTAGGCGAGCGGATGGAACGTCACACCGAGGCGAGCATCACGATCAGCGTGCTGGGCGTCGTCGTCACGCTGATCGGCCTGTTTCCGGGGATTGTCGGGCTGGAAGCAGCGCCGGGCGTGGGTGTGCTGCAGGTGATCGTGATTCTGGGCGGGTTCAGCCTGCTGTTCCTCGGAGCCTACATCTTTGTCCATCAGGCGTTCTACAAGGGCATGAAGCGCACGCTGGCGCAGGACATCGGCATCCGTCTGACGCTGACCGGCCTGGTGATCGCGGCGGCGGCCGGGCTGGCGGATGTGCTTGGCTTCGGCAGCCACCCGCCCACGCCGTCCACCCGCCCGCTGCTGGGCAAGATTCAGGCGGCGGTGTTCGTCGGCGGGTTCTTGATCGCGTCGTCCGGCGTGGTGTTTTACGCGCTGTTCGGCCCGCGCGAAGAGCCGCCCTCGGATGGGGCCGACGACGACACGCTGCCGCTCGACCGCCCGCCGGAGAGCTAGGCGGCGCGCTCGCGGCGCAACGGCCGCACAAAGACCAGATAGATCGCCCCGCCAAAGATCAGCATATCGAGCGCGATCCAGACCAGCGCCCACCCCGCCGCCGATCCCCCGAATGTCTCCGCCATCAGCTTCGCGTCGTTCATCGGCATCAGCGACTGCGGCAGCGACACGATCTTGAACAGAGTCCAGGCGTCGGTCAGCGCCTGCAGGCCGGTCAGAAACGCCAGGAAATAGAGCACGACCAGCACCACATCGCGGCGGCCCCGCCAGCCAAGCAGGCCCAGCGCCAGCGCGCTCGCCAGCCCGACCGCCAGCGTCCGCAGGCTGTTGTCCGTCCCGGCGAAGACGAGCGCCAGCAACACCCCCACACCCGCCAGCGCCCACCCCAGCCCGCGCTCAAAGCCGGTGTCGCGTGTTACAATCAGGATCGTCGCCGCCGCGAGCACGGCCCCGGCAACCAGCAGCTCAAAGGCCGACAGGTGGCTGAGGCGGATGCCCGAAAACAGCGCGCTCAGCAGCCCGATCAGCGCGCCCAGCCCGATCGCGATCAGGCCGGGGCGGCGCGTGTGGTGGATCAGGAGCAGCAGCGCCGCGCCGAACAGCGCCGTTCCCAGATAGCCCGCCTGCAGGATGACGAAAAGGGAGCCGCCGCGCGTATAAGCCAGCCCGGCGCCGTGCTCGGCGACCTCGAAGCGCAGGAACTCGCCGCCGGTCAGGATGGCGGCCAGCCCGTGGCCCAGCTCGTGGATCATCGTCACGAACAGGCGCAGCGGGTAGGTCAGCAACGATAGCCCGGCGACCTGCCAGAGCAGCACAGCGACCGCGAACGCGGCGAACGCCAGCAGCAGATCGCGCTGGCGGTGAGGGGTGGAATCGGCGAGCGACGACATGGTTGGCTCCTGGGCCGCGGTGGCCCGACCGATGGTGAGTGACCCTGCAACGACGAAAGGACGTTCTGAATCAATGGCTTCTCCAGGCCCTGACCCGATCCGGTTTGGCACGGTGGGCAGCCCGCAGACGACCCCCACCAGCGGCACGGTGGCTGCCATCGAGCATACGCGCCTGCTGGGACTGAATCATCTTGAGATCGCCTGGGTGCGCAGCGTGCGCGTTACGGACGAGAGTTGCCGGCAGATCGCGATCTGCGCTGCGCAGCACGGGATCACGCTGAGCGTTCACGCGCCGTATTATATCAACCTCAACAGCCAGACGGCGGACCTGATGCAAAAGAGCGATGAGCGCCTGCTGGCAGCGGCACGCAAAGGCTGGCTCGCCGGCGCGCGCGACATCGTCTTTCATCCTGGTTCCTATCACAACCAGCCGCCTGAACAGGTTTACGAACGAGTGAAGCAGAAGTTGCTGGAAATCCGCAGCATCCTCGACGCCGAGGGGGTCGATGTGATCCTGCGGCCCGAGACGATGGGCAAGCCGGCCATGATCGGGACGCTCGACGAGGTGCTGCAACTCAGCCGCGACGTGCCCGGTGTGCTGCCCTGCATCGACTTCGCGCACCTGCACGCCCGCGAGGGGCTGGTCAATTCCTATGACGAGTTCGTGGACGTCTTCCGGCGTGTCGAGGCGGCGCTGGGCCGGGCCGGGCTGGAATCGCTGCATGCCCATCTGTCCGGCATCGACTATGGCCCGCGCGGCGAGAAATTTCACCTGCCGCTCAACGAGTGCGACCTGCGCTATCGCGAGCTGTTGCAGGCGATGATCGACTGTGACGTGCGCGGCGTGGTGGCGGTCGAAGCGCCGCTGCCCTTCCACGTCGCCGACGCGCTGGTGATTCAGGCCACCTATCGCCGTCTGCGCGAAGGGCTGCCCGCTGCCGAAGCAGAACCCGGTGGCTCGGGCGAGACCGACGAGTAATCGTAGGCAAACCGTTTGGTCTTGTGGGGGGGTGACGGTATTATTGGGAACATCTGCGGCCGGTCCATCGGCCCGGAAACTGTCGGTGTAAGGAGCTTGTCCCTATGAATGACTATGGAAGCCTGCGCCGCCGGACGCGCGACGCGGGCTGGCAATGGACCCTGATGGGCTTGATCCTCGGTCTGGGCCTGGCGATGGTCGTGTGTGTGGGCGCGTATGCAATCGGCGCGATCTCGATTTCGGCGTTCGACAGCCAGAGCAATGAGCCGGACACGGTGATTGTGCCCAACGAGACCGAAGTGGCGATGCAGGCCGGCTTGCAGCAGACGGTCGTGGCGCAGCAGGCCACCATTGAAGCCCAGCAGGCGCAGTTGGACGCCGCGGCAGCCGGGCTGGCCGGTGATGCGACCGAGACCGAGGCGGCTACCCCGCTGGACGCTGGCGAAGGGGTGTTCGACGCGCAGAGCGCGCCCGAAGTGTTGCCTTCGCCGCTGCCCGGCAGCGAGCAGCCCGCCGGTCCGCCGGCTGAAGCGGCCCAGACCGAGCCGCCCGCGGGCGAAGGCGCGGCGCTGCTTCAGCCGGCGCCGGAAACACCCGCCGGGCAGGGCGAGAGCCAGCCGCCTGCCGCGCCGGCTGCCGGGCCGACGGGCAGCACGCCGCTCCCCGGGCAGGACGCGCCGGGCGAGGCTTTCAGCGCCCTGGCAGCGCCTCAGCAGGCAGGCACCGGGCTGACGGAAGAGACGACGCTCCAGGGCACGCCGTTCACCGGGCTGGCGTCGCCGACGCCCGGCCTGGGGTCGGACGTGGATCCGCGCCTGCTGGCGATTGCGTCGGAGCTGGTGCCGGTGAACGGGGGCACCTTCACCATGGGCACGACCACCGAGGAAGCCGCGCAGGCCGTCGATGAGTGCGCGCTGTTCGGCAAGCAGTGCGACATCCTCTGGACGCAGGACTCCACGCCCGCGCACCAGGTGACGCTCGACCCGTACCAGATCGAGGTGACCGAAGTCACCACCACGCAGTACGTCGCGTTCCTGAACTGGATGGGTCCCGAGAGCCACAAGAACGGCTGCCTGGGCCAGCCGTGCGTCAATACGTCGTTGGAGCAGCCCGAAACGAGCTACATCAACTACGACGGCGAGCAGTATTCGGTCAAGAACCCGCAGTTCTACAGCAACCACCCGGTGACCCAGGTGACCTGGTGGGGCGCCGAGGCGTACTGCAACGCGATTGGGCGCCGTCTGCCGACCGAGGCCGAATGGGAGCACGCGGCGCGCGGCCCCGACAACTACTATTATCCGTGGGGCTTCGAGTTCGACCCGTCGCGGGCGATGTCGTCGATCAACGAGACGCCGGGCACCGTTCCGGTGACGCAGTATCCGACCGGCGCCAGCCCCTACGGCGCGCTGAACATGGCCGGTAATGTCGAGGAATGGGTTCAAGACTGGTATTCGCCCAGCTACTACAGCGAGATCGCGACCAACCCGACCCTGGCGCTCAACCCGCAAGGGCCGATCTCGGGCACGGAACGGGTGCTGCGCGGCGGAAGCTGGGACACGATCCCGATCTTCCTGCGCTCGATGCACCGCCGCAGCCATGCCCCTGGCGAGCCGACACCGTCCATTGGGTTCCGCTGCGTGTCGGATGCGCCCGCGCAGGCTCCGCTGACCGCGCCGCTGGCGGCGCCGGGCGGTACAGGGGCCGACAGCGTGCCGGGCGGCGCGCCGGCGCTTCCGGCGCCGGAGTCTGGCACGCCGATCCCTACCGCCACGCTCGCGCCCGGCTAGCTGCGCACGCTCTGCGGCTGTTTTTCAGAGGCCCTGCCCCCGGCAGGGCTTCTGTCTTTTGCCCCCGCATGCGTTATAATCGGCGGCGAACCGGACCGGACGCCCTAATCAGGAGATACAGGCCGATGAAACTGGCAATCGCCGCCGACCACGCCGGGTTTCCGCTCAAGGAAATGCTGGTCGAGGTGCTTCGCGCGCAGGGTCACGAGCTGCTGGACCTGGGCACCGACAGCGCCGACCGCGCGGTAGACTATCCGGATTTTGCCGAGGCCGTGGCGCGGGCGGTGGTTTCGGGCGAGGCGGAGCGCGGCATCGTCGTCTGCGGGAGCGGCGTGGGGGCCAGCATCGCCGCCAACAAGGTGCCCGGCGTCTACGCGGCGCTGTGCCACGATACCTATTCCGCACACCAGGGCGTTGAGCACGACAACATGAACGTCCTTTGCCTGGGGAGCCGCGTCATCGGCCCGGCGCTGGCGCAGGAGCTGGTCGCCGCGTTTGTCGGTGCGCGCTTCCAGATAGATGAAGAGCGCCACGTGCGCCGCCACCGCAAGGTCCTCGCCATCGAGCGGGCGTGCATTGAGGCGTCGCCGGACTAGCGAGGGAGTGGAGAGCGTGATGTGCAGCGTGGCGGCCCGGCCACGCTGTTGTATCCGGGCACGCGTTGTGCCGGAGTCTGGATGGGTGCACGCGAGGGAGGTTTTTTGCGCATGGCTGAGAACCGGCTGATCGAGGTGCAGAAGTATGGTCAAAGCATCTGGCTGGACTTCATCACACGCGGGCTGATGACGTCTGGCAAGCTGCAGCAGATGGTTGAGAGCGGCATCGTCGGCATGACCTCGAACCCGACGATCTTCGCCAAGGCGATCGGCGGCAGCGACGAATACGACGAGTCGATCCGCACGATGCTCGATCTGGACGCGACGACAATCTACGAGCGGCTGGCAATCGAAGATATCCGGGCGGCGGCGGATGTGCTGCTGGCCGTCTACGACCGCACCGACGGCCTGGACGGCTATGTCAGCCTCGAAGTCTCGCCGCTGCTGGCCTACGACACCGAAACCACACTCAGCGAGGCCAAGCGCCTCTTTGCCGCGGTGGATCGCCCCAACGTGATGATCAAGATCCCGGGGACCGCCGAAGGGCTGCCCGCCATCGAGGAAGCGCTCTACGCGGGTGTGAACATCAACATCACGCTGCTGTTTTCGATCGAGAACTACGCCCAGGTGGTCGAGCGTTACCTGCGCGCGCTGGAGCGCCGCGTGGATGACGGGCTGGAAGTGGCGCAGATCGCGTCTGTGGCGAGCTTCTTCCTCAGCCGGATCGACACGGTGGTCGATAACCTGCTGGAGAGCAATATCCGCGCGGTGCGGATGCGTGGCGAGTTCGAGAGCAGCGAGCCGCTGCGCCGCCTGATCGGCAAGGCGGCGATCGCCAGCGCCAAGCTGGCCTATGCCCATTTCCTCGACGTCTTCAACGGCCCGCGCTTCGAGCGTCTGAAGGCCGCCGGGGCGCGCGTTCAGCGCCCGCTGTGGGCCAGCACCAGCACCAAAAACCCGGCCTTTCCGGACACCTACTATGTCGATGCGCTGATCGGACCGCACACCGTCAACACGCTGCCGCCGCAAACGATCGACGCCTTCGCCGATCATGGGACGGTGGCCCGCACCCTCGACCAGGGTATTGACGAGGCGCGCCAGGTCCTGCGCGAGCTGGCCGAGGCTGGCATCCAGATGGACAAGGTCACGCAGCAGCTTCAGAGCGACGGCGTCGAGGCGTTCGCCAACGACTATCGCCGCCTGATCGAGACGGTCGAGGCCAAGCGCCAGGTGATGCTAACCGGGATCATGGCCCGCCAGGAAGCGGCGCTGGCCGGTTTCGAGGTGGACATCGAGGACGCGCTGGCCCGCCTGGAGCGCGATCGCATTCTGCCGCGCATCTGGGACAAAGACCCCTCGGTCTGGAAGGATGAAAGCGCCCACCAGCAACTGATCCGCGAGCGGCTGGGCTGGCTGGACATCGTGACCGCGCCAGAGTCGTTTTACGCGCCGCTGCGGGCGCTGGCCGCTGAGGTGAAGGGCGCGGGCTATACGCACGCGCTGCTGCTTGGCATGGGCGGCAGCAGTCTGGCGCCCGACGTGCTGCGCCGGACGTTCGGCTCGGCCGAGGGCTTCCCGGCGCTGCTGGTGCTCGACACAACCGATCCGCAGGCGATCCGCCTGGCGACCGAAGCGATTGACCTTGACCGGACGCTGTTCATCGTCTCGACCAAATCGGGCACGACCATCGAGACGGTGTCGCTGTTCAAGTATTTCTTCAGCCTGGTCGAAGCGCGGCATGGCAGCGCGGCAGGCGAGCAGTTCTGCGCCGTGACCGACGCCGGGTCGCCGCTGGACCAGATCGCGCGGGAGCGGGGCTTCAAGTACATCTTCCACAACCCGCCCGACATCGGCGGGCGCTACAGCGCGCTGAGCTACTTCGGCCTGGTTCCGGCGGCGGTGATGGGGATGGATATCGACCGCCTGCTGGCAAGCGCGCGCCGCATGGTGACGGCCTGCGGCCCGACGATCCCCACGGCGTCCAACCCGGCCGCGTGGCTGGGCGCGGCGATGGGGGCGCTGGCACAGCGCGGCGCGGACAAGCTGACCATCGTCGCCTCGCCGGAGATCGGCGACTTTGGGATGTGGATCGAGCAGTTGGTGGCCGAAAGCACCGGCAAAGAGGGGCGCGGGATTGTGCCGGTGGCCGGTGTCGTGCCGGATGACCCGCGCGATTTCGACGACGACTGCTTCTTCGTCTACCTGCGCCTGGATGGCCCGCCGACAGAGCTGGACGATCAGGTCAACGCGCTCAAACGCGCCGGGCAGCCGGTGCTGACGCTCCACCTGGAAGATGCCTACGCGCTGGGCGGCGAGTTCTTCCGCTGGCAGCTTGCCACGGCGGTCGCGGGTCACCTGCTGCAGATCGACCCGTTCGACCAGCCGAACGTCGCCGAGAGCAAGGCCAAGACACAGGCGCTGCTGACCTATCTGCGCGAGCATGGTCAGGCCCGCGCCGAATCCCCGGTGGTGGATGAGCAGGGCTTGCAGTTGTACGCCGACGCGCGCATGGTCGAAACGTTGCGCCGCATCGGCGAGCAGCGCGGCTTCGACTATGGAGACCTGATCAACCTGCTGCTGGCCCACATGAGCCAGGCGCGTTCTGGCGACTACATCGCGATCATGGCCTATCTGGCGCCGACCGAAAAGCATGACGAGCTGCTGGCGGCGATCCGTAAAGAACTGGCGCATGCCACGGTGCGCGCCGTGACGCTGGGGTACGGGCCGCGCTTCCTGCACTCGACCGGGCAGCTTCACAAGGGCGGACCGAACAAAGGGGTCTTCTTCCAGATCACGGTCGAGAACAACGAGCAAATTCCGATCCCCGGCGAGCCGTATGACTTCATGGCGCTCAAGCGGGCGCAGGCGCGGGGCGATCTGGAAGCTCTGCAGGCCAAAGGGCGGCGCGTGGTACGCTTCCATCTGCCCGCCGGCTCGATCTCAGCCGGGCTGGAGCGCCTGCTCGACGCCATCCGCACCGCGGCCACCGAGCAGCGCGGCTGGTAAACCGCGCGCTCCGCACGGCGACCGGGGACTCAGCGCGAGTCCCCGGTTGTGCGTTTGCAGGCAAACGGTCAGGGCACCCCTCAACCCCCGGCCCCTTCGCCCTCGCGCGGCTGAGGGGGCGACAGTAGAAAAAAGAAGGGTTCATCTGGCATACTTTTGTGGT
>DYGX01000012.1 GCA_020724465.1 Thermoflexus sp. | reverse complement strand
CTATCCTCAGGTCCTCGCACGTTACTGCTCTGTCACTCTGCTGTTGTTAAGGTGCCGAGGGACAAAAAACCAGCGTCGCCGCCGGTTCCGAACGTCTACAGATGCACACTCTCATGCTCGTTCTGTAGCCGTCGGTCCCTCCTTCGCAAGTAGCCAGCCGTAGCTGCTGAGCTTGATCCGCTCGCGTGCGGATCCACCTGTATCATACCACAGGCGCCCACCAGAGGCAAGAGCCTTGCTTTACGTTCTTAATCTGCTCGCGCCGCCTCGCTCTCCGAGCGGCCGGCAACGCGAACAGCATTATAGCCGAGACCTAACCCCTGTCAAGACCAAAATCCACTCTCCGATATATCTCAAATAATCTCTTACCGGGCCTCAGTCTAACCCCAGCCACGCGTGCCGATAAATCGCCCATTCCAGCGAGTCCGTCGCAGAATAAATGTACAGCCCAACGCCATCGAACCGATCGCCGTCGACCATGCGCGCCCGCCCCTGCTCGACGCCGCGCACCGCAGCGCGCACCGTCTCCACCGCCGGATCGTGCCCCGGAGCCGCATCAAAGGTCGGCAGCGCCACCGCCAGCCGGACCCGCGACTCCAAACCGTTCAAAGCCCCGGCGTAACTTTCCAACTGGTACGCCACCCACGTCTCAAACGCCGCCGAGTCCTCAAGACCAGCCGCGTACGCCATAATCACAATTTCGTCCACCAGCAGCAGGCCAATCCGCTGTTTGTAGTTCACATCCCACGTCAGTTCGGGGGCAACCGACAGCCCGATCGGAACATCAGGGTCGGCGGGTATCCGATCGGGCGGTGCAGTCACCGACAGCAGCGCGTCGCTCCCAATTGTTTCACGCAGTGTGCGAATCATCTGCACATATGACTCGCTGCCGTTGACGATGGCATATCCATTGAGCTGCACGCCGTCGAACTGCCACTCAAAAACCGCCTTCTGAACAAGCCTGATGGCTCGCTCGCGCATCGCCTCATCGGCGATCTGCTCGCCGGACATCCGCACCCACACCAGCACTTTCAGCGCCGGATAGTGGGCGCGCAGTTCGCGCGCAAAGGCTGCCGCATACTCTCCTTCTTGCAGCGTCCCATCACTCAGCCACGCTGCCGCTTCCAGATACACGGTCCCAATGCGGTTATCACGTAACCGTTCCGCTATCGCCTGGGCAGACTGCACGCCATCGGGCACCACCGTCCAGGGGTCGAATTCAAACCAGGTTCGGTTGTTCTGAAAGGCGGAAGTGCGCGTTTCCAGCAGAGGAACCACGAATTCCACGACGAGCAGCGCGGCCGCGCTGGCGATCGCAGCGAAGGCAAACACAACGCCAACCCAGCGGGACCACTTTCCCCCCTCATCGACGCGCACATGCCCGCGCCGGGAGTAAGCCCGCGAACCTCGTTTCAGACGCACTCCCCCGTCCCCCCGTCCGAATCCGACCCCGACGTAGCCTCGTCAGACAATGTATCGTCAAAGGAAAAACGCGGCACGTCGACCGCGACGTTCAGCGCCGCCAGCGCCTCAGCCTGGACCGCCCACATCACTTCTTGGCTGTCGGCGGTGTCATGATCATAACCCAGCAGGTGCAAGGTGCCGTGCACGACGGCCAGCAGCACCCCATCCTCAACGGTGTGCTGCTCATCCTGTGCCTGGCGCTCAATGGTTGGGATCGACAGAATCAGATCGCCAAGATACGCCGGTTCGCCTTCTGGCGTGCCGTTTCGATCCGCCGCAAACGACAAGACATCGGTTGGCCGGTCGATGCCGCGATATCGCAGGTTCAGCTCGTGCAGCGTCTTGTCATCACTCAGCACGACGCTCAACTCCGCCCCCGGAGCCACCCCCTCATGCGCAAGCACCCAAGATACCGCCTCTTCAATCCGCTCCACGCGAACAGCCAGACCGCCCTCGTATTGAATCACAAGGTTCACCTGATATGGCGGCTTATTCATGCTCGCTGTCCACTTTCGAATTGGAATCAGGCGCTTGATCGTCCGGGGTCTTATCGGTCTTGCGCCGGAGCGAGCGGAATTTGCCCGTCACGGTTTCGGCCACCGCGCCAAACACCGGCGGCTGCGCCAGATCCTCTTCCCCGAAATCGACCGCAAGCGGCACGGGTTCGGCGCGTTCCCTGGACTCGACCGGCCGCCCGGAAACCAGCTCTCCCGCGATCCCGGCGCGAAGTGGCTCTGTCGCCCCAGGTGTGCCCGGGTAGGTAATGCGCGGATGAAACACCCCTTGCAGTGCCGCCAGGAATGTGTCGCGCAGCACCCGCAGGTCCGATAGCGTCAGGCCGCTCTCGTCAAGCTGGTGCTCGCGCAAACGCGCGTCGAAGATAAAATCGACCGTCTCCTGAACGTCGTTGCGGTTTTGCGGGCGCCGCGCGCGGACGCTGCTCTCGCAACCATCCGCCAGCATCAAGATCGCGGACTCGCGTGTTTGCGGGCGCGGTCCGGGGTAGGAAAAATCCTTCGGGTCAACCTCTTTGCCCGCCGCTTCCGCCTGTTCGAGCGCCTTACGATAGAAGTACATCACCTGCGTCGTTCCGTGATGCTCCATCACAAAATCGCGAATGCGCGCCGGCAGATGGTAACGCCGCGCCAGGCGATCCCCTTCCGTCACGTGCCCGATAATGATGCGGGCGCTCTGATAAGGATCGTTCAGGGCGTCATGCGGATTAACGCCATCGACCTGGTTTTCGACGAAGAAATGGGGATTGAGGATTTTACCGACATCGTGATACATCGCCGCCACCCGCACCAAAGCGGCGTTGGCATCAATCTGCTGCGCGCCCAGTTCGGCCAGGTTGGCGACCTGTAGACTATGCTGGTAGGTGCCCGGCGCCTCGCGCAAGAGGCGCTGCAGCAGCGGGTGATTGGGCTGCATCAGCTCGGCCAGCTTCAGGCTGGTCGGTATATTCAGCAGATTGCTGATGATGTACAACCCAACGAGGGCAAACGCGGCGGATAGCAGGCCGTTGACCAGCGCTCCCCCGATCTGCGCCGCAAGCGCGATCACATCCGGATCAGTATCGCGCGCCAGATCGAACACCACCGCGATAGCAGCGCTCGCCAAACCCACCACACCGCCTGCCACAAAGTACGCATTCAGCCGCTCGGTTTGGCCCAGCGCCAGCACGCCCAACACGCCGCCGAACCCGGTCAGCACCGCATATTCGAGCGAGTGCCCGGACATATAGCCCACCAGCGTCGCCAACGCCGCCATGCCCATGATCGCAAGCTGCGGGCCAACCAGCGTCGATACCAGGAAGCCGAGCGCCGCCGCCGGGAAATAGTACGGGCGGATGGTATCGCCGGAATACACTGCTCGCGCCCCGCCCAGGAAGATCAAAAACAAGACGCCCAGGGTGATCATGAAGGTCGCGTCCGCATACACGGGGGCGTAGAAACGCTTGATGTACACGCCTAAGAAGGCCGAAGTCAACCCCATTGCCAGCAACGCGGACGTCACTTGCGACAGACGCCGGTCTTCGATCTCCAGCAGCCCGAACTGCTCCAGCGCTTCGATGTGCGCCGGCGTGGCGATCTCTCCTTCGCGGATGATGATCTGCCCGCGGGCAAACGTTCGCACTTCGGTGGGGACGTTCTGTGCCGCAGCCGCTTGCGCCTGCCTGGTCAGTTCCTCGTTGTAATACGAGTTGACTCGTATCAACCCGCTCACGATGGCCTGGATGATACGGGCCTCTGTATCGTTGAACGATGCACTGATCAGATTGGGCAAATTATCGCGGCGAGCCTGGATGTTGTCCTCGCGCACCTCGCCGCTCATCACGCGCTCCAGTAGACGGATGCTCTGTGCGGCAATCGCATCCCAGTCGGAATCGTCTTCGATCTGCAGGATCGCGTCGACGATGGCCGGGTCGAGCGACAGCGCGGCAATAGCCTGAAGGTCTTCGCGCTTCTGATCGAGGGTCGCGAAGTCGTCGTAGCGGACGTTCTCGATGTAATCCAGGATCTCGCGCGCCAGTTGAAGCTGCTCGCGCGTCACGTTGAGGTCGGGCGGGTCATAGATGGGGCGAACTGCAGCGATCGCTGCTTCGCGCCGCGCCTGCGTCAACACTTCCGAATCGTATTTCAGGCTGCGTGGAGCCAGGATGTCGCGCGGAGCGACGTCGCCCACCTCAAGCGCGACTTTGGACTCGTTCGGCGTCAGCGCATCATAGGCGATGATCAGCGCACCGATCCCGACAAAGCCCGCCAGCAGGATCACGTTCAGGCCGGTGCGCAACGCGCCGCGCCGCAGCGCCGGACGGGTTCGCCTATTCGCTTCATTCGACGCCATACTGGCCTCTTCTGACAGCCAAAGCGGGCACTCGCGCGCCCGCCCTCACTGCTTGCATCGCTGCCAAGGTGTGCGGCCGGCGCCCGCTGCAGCGCGCCGCCTAACCGAGCCGCCGCCGCACGATCTCGTTGACTAGCTTTCCGTCCGCCTGCCCTCGCACCCTGGGCATCACGACGCGCATTACCTGGCCAATATCCCGCGCGCTGGTTGCGCCGGTCTCGGCAATGGCTTCCTCAACGATGCGCACAATCTCCGCTTCGTCGAGCTGGCGCGGCAGATAGCTCTCGATCACTGCCAATTCGAACTGCTCCTGCTCGGCGAGGGCTTCGCGCCCGGCCCGCGTCATCTCCTCGATGGACTCGCGCCGCTTCTTCGCCTCGGCCACCAGCAGATCGATCACATCCTCGTCGCTGAGAGTCACGCGGCGATCCACCTCCGCCTGTTTAAACGCCGCCGTCAGAAGGCGCAGCGCCTCGCGACGACGCGTGTCGCCGGCCTTCATCGCAGCCTTCAGGTCGTCCTGGATTCGCTCCTTGATCGTCATCGCTTCCTCTTCAGTCTCGGCGGGGTTCGGTCGCCCTGTCCAGATGCATTATAGCGGTCGCCCCTATCCGTGCCAACCCGACCCCCGGCTAGCCCGGTGGCCAGCGCATGCGCCGCCCGCCAAGCAGGTGCAGATGCAAGTGAAAAACGGACTGGCCGCCCATCGTTCCCTGGTTGAGCACCAGGCGGTACCCGTCAGAGGCGATGCCCAGCTCCTGTGCGACCTGCCCCGCTACCACCAGCATATGCCCGGCGAGCGCCTCGTGCGGCGCTTCAATTGCCAGCGGGCCGGGAATGTGCTCGCGCGGAATCACCAGGACGTGGACCGGCGCCTGCGGGTTGATGTCGTGGAACGCGACGACCTGCTCGTCCTCATACACAATCGCGGCCTGACGGCGCCCGGCGGTAATGTCGCAGAACACGCAGTTCATTGTGTATCCCCCCGCCCCGCCGGGGCGGTCCGATCCGTGCCGCACGGCACGGCCTTAAGCGCCAGACCATCGCGCGCCACCGCGCACACCGATGTGATGCAGTTGGTGAGCACGTCAGGGCTGATCAGTTCCACGCGCACGTAATGATCAGTCAGGCCGCTGTTGACGAAACCGTCCGGCGTGGCCCCTGTCACATTTTCCCACAGAACGCTCACTTCGCGCCCGACGAATCGCTCGGCAAACCGGCGCCCGCCTTCGTCCGACAGCGCCAGCAATCGCGCGCTCCGCGCCTTCTTCACGTCCTCGCTCACGTGGCCCGGCATCCGTGCGGCGGCGGTGCCCGGCCGCCGGGAGTAGCGGAAAACGTGCAGCTTCATAAACTCCATCTCGCGGATGAACGCCAGGCTTGTCTCGAACTCCGCCTCCGTCTCCCCCGGAAAGCCAACGATCACATCCGTGCTCACCGCCAGATCGGGGATCTGCTGCCGGGCAGCGTCAACCAACGCGCGAAACGAGGCCCCGTTGGTGCGGCGCGCCATGCGCTTCAGCGTCGTGTCGCAGCCGCTCTGCAGAGGGAGATGCAGATGCCGGCACAGACGCGCGTCTTCCCACAGCCGGAAGAAATCCGGCGACAGATCCCATGGCTCAAGCGACGAGAGCCGCAGCCGGGGCAGATCGGTGTGCGCGAGAATAGCACGCACGAGAAGTTCAAGGCCATTGGCCTGGCCGTGATCGTGCCCGTACGACCCCAGGTGCACGCCGGTCAGCACCGCTTCCTGATACCCGGCTTCGACCAGCATCTGCACCTCGCGCACCACATCCGCCAGCGGGCGGCTGCGGCCCGGCCCCCGCGCGATCGTCGTCACGCAGAAAGTGCAGCGATTGTCACAACCATCCTGCACTTTGACGAAAGCGCGGGTTCGGCCAAGCGCCCCCGGCAGTGCCTCGCGCTCAAGCGGCTCGCGGTCGTAGACCGCCGGCGGCTGATCGTCGCCCAGGACCAGCGGCACCAGTCGATCTTTGTCGCCGTTGCCGACCACAGTCTCAACGCCGGGCAAGGCACCAACGGCCTGCGGAGCCAGTTCGGCGTAGCAGCCCGTTGCAATGATGCGCGCGTTCGGATTGCTGCGGTTCAAGCGCCGGATCAGGTTGCGGCTGGAGCGTGTCGCCTCGTTTGTGACGGCGCACGTGTTGACCACGCACAGTTCCGCCTCGCCCGCCGACCCGGCGATCTGGTGCCCGGCCTGGCGAAACTGGCGCGCCAGCGTCTCGATCTCGCTCTGATTCAGGCGGCAGCCCGTGAACTCCAGGTAGACTTTCATGACGAGGACCCGTTCTGAACCCCTTGATCGTTCCTGTCGGCATCGACGTCCATCACATCCGCCGCCGGGCCTTCGATGGTCAGATCGTCGAAGGCGATCACCACCGCGCCGCTCAGATCGACGCTTGTCCCGGCGGCCAGCGCCACGCCGCCCTGCGAGAAGTCGGGATCGCGGAAGACCAGCACTGGCTCGGACGTGACACACGCGCCGGTGACCGGATTCCACATGCTGTAGACGTTCTCGCCCGGCAGGCACAGCGGCATCGGCTGCCCGTTGACGAAGAAGCGGAAGGCGTCGCCCTGGGCCACCACGCGAATCGCGTTCGCCGCCTGGCCCACTGCGATAGCATCCGACCGGCCCCAGGTGCTGATGTCCGTCAGCACGCCATCCTTGCGCTTCACCAGCGAATAGTACCCGTCGCCGCTGATGAAAAAGGCGTAGTAGTTGTTGTGATCGCGATAGCGAAACACCACGCCGAACTGGTTGTCATCGGGGCCGGAAAGCTGCCGCGCCGTCACGCGCAGATCCATGTCGGTGAACTTGCGATCCAGCGCCGAGAAAACCACTTCATTCGTGATCGGTGAGTCATAGGTGATAACCAGCGCCTGCCCGCGTACCTCAAGCCGGTCTGCAGCGCCGGACGGCGCGGGCTGCAGCTCCACAGCGCGGATCTGGGCAGAGTCTCTTCCCTCATACAGGTCCCATTCCGCAGCATCCGCATCCCCCTCGAAGGACGTCGCGTACAGCAGCTCGCCCGGCTCGGGCACCGCGACCGGCAACTCGATCAGATCGGTCAGCACCGCCAGCGCCACCCCACCAGCAACCAGGGCCACGATCCACACCGCCAGCACCATCACGCCCGCCCGTCGCAGGCGCGGCGCGGCCGCGAAGCGCTCACGATGGATAACGCGGCGCGCGCCGGGCAGAAACAGGTACACGCTGTACAGCAGCGCGAACAACGCCTGCGCCGCCAGAATCGCCGCGAGTACCCGTGTCGCCGTCTGCGTGGCCGAGAGCGGCACGCCCGGCAGGTCAAGCTCCAGGCGCCAGATGACGACCGCCAGCGGGAACCCGGCCAGCAGCGTCACCGACGCAGCACGCGCCGCGCGCAGCGCCCCGGCGGTCCCCGCCGACAACGTCCGGAACGCGCCGAACTGAAGCAACCCCAGCGCCACCAGGATCAGCACCAGCGCAAACAAACGCTGCGTTTCCGCGTCGTAAATCTTATCCGCGCCCGACAGGCGCAAGTTCCAGCCGATGTCGACGTGCGTAAAGTGCAGGGCATACAGGTAGCCCACCACAGCACCCGCCGCCAGCAGCAACACCAGCCCTGCCAGGGCGAAATGGAACAGCATCAACGGCACCAGACGCGGGCGGTCGTCACGGACCGAGCGCGCCTCCGCGGGCCGGTGAAACGGTTGGATGGTTTCGCTCATAGTCGATCTGCTGCACGTCCGGTTTATCCGGACCGCGCCCCTCTAGCCCGCGCCAGTCGAACCTGCACGCGGTGAGCTTCTCTCTCATGGCGCGCCGGCTTGCTGCATCCCCAGCCGCTGCAGCGCCCGCGCCGCGCGAACGCGATAGAAGTCATCCCGTGCTGCGGTATCCACGACGTACCAGTAGGAATCCGCAGCCGCCGCCGGGTCGCCCCGGCTTTCGAGGATCACGCCGAAATAATACCGCGCGCGCACGGACTCGGGCGCGCGGCTGACCGCTTTGCTGATGGCCGCGTATGCATCATCCGTGTCACCCGCCTGATACAGCGCCCAGCCGTAGCTTGCCGCGATATCCGGATCGCCGGGAAAGCGTTCTGCTGCCTCTTGCACAAACGCCAGACCGCCGTCGTCCAGGCGAAATCCGGTCTCGGCATAAAACCTCGCCACCAGAGCATACCAGGACGCATCGGC
This sequence comes from Thermoflexus sp., assembly GCA_020724465.1. Lineage (GTDB taxonomy): Bacteria > Chloroflexota > Anaerolineae > Aggregatilineales > Aggregatilineaceae > DYGX01. Next base: position 124,969 of record DYGX01000012.1, on the reverse strand, counting down.
AGGGGCCAAATCTAGTGCCAGCCGGTACCACGACTCGGCCTGGGCATAGTCGCCCTGCATTTCGAACGATCCGGCGACCTCGGCGGCCAGCGCGGGATTCTGCGGCGCGAGCCAGTACCCGTCCATGAACGCCTGCCGGGCAGCATCCTGATCGCCAGCCAGGCGCCAGTGCAGCCCGGCAAAGTAATACGCAGTAGGATCGCGCGGGGCGATCGTCTGCGCAGCCTGAATATCGGCCAGGCCGTCTTGCCCCTGCTGGTCCTTGACATAGCCCCGGTACGCCAGCGCCGCCGGGTGAAGCGGATCGGCAGCCAATGCCTGATCGAGCGCGTACCAGGCCAGGGCCCACTCCTCAACCCCCACCAGCGCCACGCCAAGCGCCGTCCACTGGTCGGCCAGGCGAGCCGACGCATCCCGCTGCAGCGCATCCAACGCGGTTTGCGCCCGCGCGCGATACTGTTCGGACTCCGCCGCCCGCCGCAGATGGTCGGGCGCCCGCGAATCGCCCGCGCCAAGCAGCACCCCCTGCCAGAAGTTCAGTTCGGGATCATCCGGTGCCTGCTGCAGGCCACGCTGCACCGCCGCCGCAGCATCGGACCAGTCGCGTTGTGCGATCAACTGCTCAACAGAAAACCTGCCCGTGGACCCGGCAGATTCGCGTGGCACATCGGAGTCCGCCAGCGCCTGCGCGCGCTCGCCGCGACCCAACGCAAGCTCGATCCGGCGCAGCATCTCACGCCGCTGGCTCGACCACCCGGCCGCATGCGCAGCGGATAGCAGGTAGACCTCGGCATCAAACGGTTCGCCCGCGGCGAGGGTCAGTGCCGCGAGCCGGTCGTACAGCGCGGGAGCCGTCTGGTCTGCCAGGGCGAAAAGCGCGCCCAGGGCGGAGCGCGCGGTCTCGAACTCGCCGGCTGTTGCTGCGCGGCAGGCGCGCGCCTGCCACCGCTCGAACTGCGCGCTGAGCGGCGACAGCCCGGTGGCAACCACCACCAGCGCGGTCACCGCCAGGCGCCCAGGCACTCCTAACCGGTGCCAGCGGGATCCGGCCGGTGCAGACACGTTACGCGGTAGAGGGGTTACCGGAACTCGGCTCATCCGACTGCAGTTGCAGTGCCGATGCCACCGCCTCCCGGATCGACTGGGGCACGCAGGGTTTGACCAGGTAGCCGTGAACCCCCTGGAGCTTGCCCATCAGGCGGTTGGCCGGGTCTCCATAGCCGGTCAGGACGATAACCAGCGGTTCTTTTTGCAGGTTGAACGGTTCGCGCCGCAGGACATCCAGCAGGCGCCACCCATCCATATCCGGCAGCGCAATATCAAGAAGGATCAGATCGGGGAGAGAAGCGGCAATCGCCTGTAACGCGGCGCTGCCTTGCGTAACATGCACGATGTCCACGTTCAGGCTACGCAGGGCAATCCGAACGAGATTGGCAAACTCCACCGTATCTTCAACAATCAAGATTCGGGGTGGCTGCTCGACAGACAATATCCGCTCACCTAGCAAGCACAGCAATCCTGCCCCGAATTGTAGCATAGACGTCTGTAAAAGAAAGCGCGGCCGGGCGCGCCTCAGGCAGAGTGAGGAACCGCCGTTTCCGGACCGGCCGCACATGTGCTATGATCTACGGCACTTTCACGGCACAGGGTAACGAGATTCGTTTATGACCAAGAAGGAGACCGCTCGCGGCGGTCGTTCCTCGTCAGCGGAATCCACACACACCCGCCGCGCTCAGGCCCGCAAGCCCGGCGAAAAACCCGCTGCGCCGGGTTCGAAAGGCTCCGGCAAGAAGGCTGAGGTGAGCCGCAGCACAACCCAGAAATCGGCCGCTGGCGCCAAAGGGAGGGCGAAGCCTCGCGGGCGCAAAGGGGCAACACCGCGCGAGGCGATTCCCAGGCGCGAAACCACCGCCCGGCAGTTGGCGGCGTGGTCGGCGTCCGTCAAACAGAACATGAAGGACCCCGAGTTCTGGAAGCGGATGCGCAGCCACTTTCCCCCCTGGGTGGACGAGCTGGGCGCCCTGCTGTTGATCGTCTTCGGCGTCGTCTCACTAACGGCGCTGTTCAACTCGACGTCGGAAGCTGTGCTGGCCGTGACGCTCTCCACCACCCTGCGCCAGCTTTTTGGCGGGGGCGGGTTTGTGGTCGCGTTGGGAATCCTGGCGACAGGTGTGGCGCTGCTGCTGCCCAAGTTCGGAATGCGCCTGCGTTTTGGGTGGGTTCGCCTGGTTGCAGTTGAGATCGCGTTTGGCGCGTTCCTTGCGCTCCTGCACCTTGCCGCCGATGATCCCGAGCCGCGCGTCCTCGCCAGCGAAGGCGGCGGCGGGGGATATCTGGGCTGGGCGCTGAGCGAGCTTGGCCTCAGCCTGGGCCGGACCGCCGCGCTGGCGATCTTCAGCACGCTGCTGATCGCAGGTGGGATTCTGGCAACCGGTATCCGCAGCCGGCACGTACTTGGCGCGGTGGCATGGCTACGCGAATGGATCCGCGACACCATTGAGCGGTTGGACACCGCGCCCGAGCCGCCGCACAGCGAGCCAGGGCCAGCCCCCCGCCCTGATGATCCACCGGATGCGCCGTACAACCCGCGCATCCCATACAGCCGCCCGTCGATCGTCCCGCGCGAAAACGGCGTGGCTGAGGCCCCGTCGCTGCCCGAGCGGTGGACAGCGCCCATCAAGCCGCCCGATGAGAACAACCCTGGGCATAACGAGCTATCAGGATCGCGCTCGCCCAACGGCATCGGGCGCGGGCTGTCCAAAGCCGAACGCAAGCGGCTGATCACCGAACTCCGCGCGTCGATTGGCGCCACCAACGGCCGCAGCCTGGTCGCGCCCGGCGAACCGGGCGAGCGCGAGTCGATCGTGCCGCGCGTGCTCGACCAGGCGGGCCGGTCTGGATCCCGCGCATGGGGGATGAATGGCACCGGCGCGCGCGCCGAACGCTATTTCACGGTGGCGGATTTTCAGGACAAAAAGAAGATCGCCGAGCGCGATCCAGAGCTACCCCCGCTCGATCTGCTGAGCGATATCGAGCTCAACAAGCCAACCGAGGAAGAAGTCAATACCAACGCCCGCATCATCAAAAACACCTTGCTCGACTTCGACGTCGAAGTCGATGTCATCGATGTCAAGGTCGGCCCGACGGTCACGCAGTATGCCGTCTCACCATATACCGAGTCCGTCAACGACGAGGGGGAAATCAGCCTCAACCGCGTGAGGGTCAGCCAGATCGCCAATCTGAACGGGGATCTCGCGCTCGCGCTGTCGGCCAAGCGGCTGCGCATTCAGGCGCCCGTCCCCGGCCATTCATACGTTGGAATCGAAGTTCCCAACCGCCAGCCGAGCACGGTCGCGCTGCGCCCGGTGCTCGAGTCCGAGGCGTTCTACCACATGCGCAACCGGCCGCTTGCCCTGCCGCTGGGCCGCGATGTATCCGGCGAGCCATTCGTGGCCGATCTGGCCACAATGCCACACCTGCTCATCGCCGGCACGACCGGCTCGGGCAAGTCAATCATGTTGGCGGCGATGACCACTGCCTTCGCGCTCAATAACCCGCCGGACCGCGTCAAGCTTGTGCTGCTCGATCCCAAGATGGTCGAGCTTTCGCGCTTCAACGGGCTGCCGCACCTGCTGGGGCCGGTCGAGACTGAGCTTGACCGGATCATCGAGGTGCTGCGCTGGGCGACCCGGGAGATGGACCGCCGCTACAAACTGCTGGAGACCGAGGCGGCGCGCAACATCGACATCTACAACCGCGCACTTGGCAAGCGCCGGCAGAGCGAGCACCTGCCGTACATCGTGATCATCATCGACGAGATCGGAGATCTGATGATGCAGCGCCCGGACGAAACCGAGCGCGCTCTCACCCGCCTGGCCCAGATGGCACGCGCTGTGGGCATTCACCTGATGGTTGCCACGCAGCGCCCCAGCGTCGATGTCATCACCGGGCTGATCAAGGCGAACTTCCCGGCGCGCATCTCGTTTGCCGTTGCCTCGTCGGTAGACTCGCGTGTCATCCTGGACTACAACGGCGCCGAAAGCCTGATGGGGCGCGGCGACATGCTCTTCCTGGGGCCCGACGCTGCCGGTCCGCGCCGCGTGCAGGGCTGCTATGTGTCGGACGAAGAGGTGAGCCGGGTTGTCGAGTATTGGGCGCGCTGGTACGAGCGCGCGCTGGCCGAAGGGCGCATCGAGCGGCAGCCGCTTGCCCCATGGGAACGGGGCCTGACCCGCCGCGAAGTCCTGGCCGAGACGGACCCGATGCTCGAAGAGGCGATCGCGCTTGTCATCGCCGAACAGGAAGCGTCCGCCTCGCTGATCCAGCGGCGCCTGGGGTTGGGCTATCCGCGCGCGGCGCGGATCATGGATCTGCTGCACGAACTGGGCATCGTGGGGGAAGCGCAAAGCGGCGGCCGTACCCGCGAGGTGCTGGTCCAGCCGGGCGCCGATCCCTTCAAGAAGATCCTGGAGCGCCGCCTTCAGGACAAAGACGATTGAGTCCTCATCCCCGGCGCGTCTGCTGCCGGGACATCGGACAGCAAGGAGACTGCATGTCACCGAGAGTTCGGCTCGCGCCATCCATCCTCGCCGCCGATTTCACCCGGCTGGGTGAGCAAATCGCGGAAGTTGAGGCGGCAGGTGCCGATTACATTCACATCGACGTGATGGACGGGCGTTTCGTCCCGAACATCACGATGGGACCGCTCATCGTCGAGGCCGTGCGGCGCGTGACGGCCCTGCCGCTGGATGTGCACCTGATGATCGTGGAGCCGGAAAAGCATATTCAGGCCTTTGCCGACGCAGGCGCCAGTTTCCTCTCGGTGCACGTCGAGGCCACTCCGCATCTGCATCGCGTCGTGCAGCAGATTCGCCAGGCCGGCGTGCGCCCCAGTGTCGTCCTGAACCCCCACACGCCCGCCCTCGCAATCAAGGAAATTCTGCCCTTCGTCGACATGGTGCTGGCGATGACGGTTAACCCCGGCTTTGGCGGGCAGTCGTTCATTCCGGAGACTCTCCCCAAGCTGCGCGAGATCCGCGATCTCATCCAGACCACCGGGCGGACAATCGATCTGGAAGTCGACGGCGGGATCGACGAGCGCACTGCCCCTCTGGTAATCGCGCATGGGGCCAACGTGCTGGTCGCCGGCACGTCTGTTTTCGGCGCGCCGGAAGGGTCCGCCGCCGCCCTACGCGCCCTGCGCACCGCTGCCCTGGCCTGACCAGCTCCAAGGACACAAAAAGCCAGCGGGCGCTGGCTCCTGTGATTAGCGTGTAACTGCGTAAAGCGACGGTCTAGACGAAGTCAGCCGATCTTCGCATCCTTGCTCAGGGTGCGAATACAGCGGGCACACAGGTACTTGCTCACCAGACGGCCGTTCTCGACGACTTTGACGCGCTGAATATTTGGCCGAAACTGGCGCTTGGTGTGCCGGTTCGAGTGGCTAACGTTATGTCCAAATTGCGGTGTCTTACCGCACATCTCGCACTTGGCCATCAGAGGTTCCTCGGACACCTGCGTAAGTAGACCCGGCCATGCTACCATACACAGCAGCCAGATGCAAGGGTAGATTTGGCACAAGCAGCGCGTTCGCAGCGCGTGGGGTCTGCCCTAGTAATCAGCCGCGATGGCGGATAGAATAGGGTCCGCTCGGCCAAGCCGCGACTGCGCGGGCGTACCGGTGTTGTTACCAACACAGGGCATGTGGCATTTGTTGCGTTTGACCACCGCGGCGGGTGTTGCCGCTGTGCGGTCCCCGCACGTTTGGACACACGCGAGACGGAAGCAATGACGATCAACGAAACGCCTCACGGCACGATCGAGATTTCGCCCAACGCAATCGCGACGTTGGCGAGTCACGCTGTCCTGCAAACATACGGCGTCGTTGGCATGGCGTCGCCCAATCTCGCCTCGGATATTGCGGCGAGCATCACGCGGGACCCCAACCGGGGCATCCAGGTGCGCCAGGAAGATGGACAGGTGATCATCGACGTGTATGTCATCATCGAGTACGGCACGCGCATCGCGTCGGTTGCCACCAGCCTGATTAACGCAGTGCGCTATACCGTCGAGCAGAGCATTGGCGTCCCGGTCGGCCAGGTTAACGTTCACGTGCAAGGGCTGCGTGTCAGCCGCGACAGTTGAAGGTGCAATCCCGCTCATGACAGTTGAAGAAAGCCCATCGCAAGAGACGCTGGCAGTTGACGGGCAGATGCTCCGCCGCCTGGTGCAGGCCGGGCGCGACTGGCTCGATCAGCACCACGCGCAGGTGAATCAGCTTAATGTCTTTCCTGTGCCGGATGGCGATACGGGCACGAACATGCTGATGACGATGCGCAACGCGCTCCAGGAAGCCGGCACCTACGATGGCAACCACGTCGGGCAGGTCGCCGCCAAGATCGCCCACGGCGCGATGATGGGATCGCGTGGCAATTCCGGCACCATCCTCTCCCAGATCTGGCAGGGCTTCGCGCATGCCCTGCGCGACCACGCGACATTCGACAGCGAACTGCTGGCCCGCGCCTTGCGCGAGGCGTCGGACACGGCCTATCGCGGTGTTATCAAGCCGGTCGAAGGCACGATTCTGACCGTCGCCCGTGAAGCCGCTGAAGAAGCCGAAGCCGCGTGCACCTCCCACCGCGACATTGCCGACCTGATGGACCGTATTGTCCAGCGCGCCAAAGATGCCCTCGCCCGCACCCCGGAGATGCTTCCTATCCTCCAGAAAGTCGGCGTAGTCGATTCCGGCGGCAGCGGCCTGGTGTACATCCTTGAGGGGATGGCACAGAGCCTGCGCGGCAAGCAGATCGAGATCCCCGCGGCTGCCCCCGCCGCGGTAGAAGACCTGGCAGCAGCCCTGGCCCCCGAGGATGAACTGGGCTATGGCTACGATGTGCAGTTCATTATCAAAGGTCGCAACCTCAACGTCGGCGTGATCCGCTCGGCCATCGACGCCATGGGGTGGTCCACGCTGGTGGTCGGCAACGACCAGGCGGTCAAAGTGCACGTTCACGTGCACGATCCGGGCATCCCGCTCAGCTACGCGGTCAGCCTCGGCACACTCAGCGACATTGTGGTCGAGAATATGCAGGAACAGTACCAGGACTATCTGCGCGAGCGGACTGCCAGCGCAAACCCCAGCGACGCGTCAGAAGAGATCGTCCCGGCCTTCGAGCTGGGAGAAGATGATATCGGGGTTGTTGCGGTTGCCTCAGGCGAGGGACTGGCTCGGGTATTTCGTCAGCTTGGCGCTGCCGAACTGGTCATGGGTGGGCAGACCAACAACCCCAGCACACAGGAAATCCTCGAAGCGATCCAGCGCGTGCCGACCCGCAAAGTCATCGTGTTGCCCAATAACAAGAACATCATCTTGGCTGCCGAGCAAGCCGCCCGGCTGGCGGTGGACCAGGATGTCATTGTCGTGCCGACGCGCAGCATGCCGCAGGGGATCAGCGCGCTGCTGCCCTACGATCCGCAGGGCGACCTGACCGTAACCGCACGCACTATGGAGCAGGCCAAGGATGATGTCGTGACCGGCGAGATCACGACTGCCACGCGCAGCGTCGAGTTAAACGGCGTCGAGGTCAGCGAGGGACAGCTTATCGGCCTGGTGGACGGCGCCCTGTCGGCAGCGGGCAACGATCTGGAGCAAGTCGTGCGCACCGTGCTCGAGCATATGCATGCCGACGAACACGAGCTGGTCACACTGTATTACGGCAACGGGATGGACCGCGCCGAAGTCGAAGCCCTGGTCAGCGCTCTGAGCAAAGTGTACGACTCGCTTGAGTTCGAGATTGTCTTCGGGGGACAGCCCCATTATCATCTCATTCTCGGCGCAGAATAACCTGGCACTGCCAGACCGGCACGGAGGCCGTCGTGGGGAGAGTGCGGATCGTTACGGACAGTTCGGCGCAGTTCCTCGATCCGGGCGTTATCGATCGCTACCAAATCGAGATTATCCCGCTAACGCTTCGCATGTCCGCGCAGTCGTACCGTGATGGTATCGACATCAACACCGAAACATTCTTTCGTACACTGGCGCGCGATCGCGGCCCGGTTCAAATCGTCCCCCCCTCGCCAAGCACGTTCGCGGAGTTGTATGCCCGTCTCAACCGGCAGACCGACCAGATCGTCTCGATTCACCTGTCGCGTGGCTTGAGCGATCTGTGGTCAAACGCCAAACAAGCCACACGCACGCTGCTGGGCCGCTGCGAGATCGAGGTCATCGACTCGATGACCACGTCGGTTGGGCTGGCCATGCTGGCCGAGGAAGCCGCCCGCGCGGCAGCCAACGGCGCAAGCCTCGACGAAATCGTGCACACCGTGCGCGGCATGGTGTCGCGCATCTACTCGGTCTTCTATCTCGAGTCGCTCGAGTACCTTCGCTATAACGCCCTGCTGACCGAAGCCCAAGTCATTTTGGGATCGATGCTAGACGTCAAACCGCTGCTGACGATCGAAGACGGCGAGCTGATTCCGATCGAAAAAGTGCGCACGCCCGCTCAGGCCATCGACCGGCTCGTGGAGTTCGTGATCGAGTTTTCGGATGTCGAGCGCCTGGTGATCGTCCAGCACACCCCCCATCCTACAGAGCAAACCCGCCTGCTCTTGGAACGGCTGGCGCTGGAATTCCCGCGCCACGAGTTTCCGGTCGTGCAGTACAACCCCAGCCTCGGCGCGCTCATCGGCCCGGAGGCGATGGGCATTATCGTCTGCGAGGCGCTGCCCAGCCGCGAGGAGGATACGTAATGGCGAAGATCCTGGTCATGACTGACAGCACGTGCGATCTCCCCGCGGATTGGGTCCGGCAGTATGACGTCCGGATCGTGCCCACCTACGTGCAATTCGGGCTAGAGAGCCTGGCCGACGACGGCGTTCAGCTTACACGCCCGGCCTTTTACCAGCGCCTCACCGCGTCGCAGCACCTGCCAACCACGGCAGCACCACCGCTGGGCCAGGCTGTTGACGTGCTGACCAAGGCCCTGCAAGACGCCGACCACGTCGTGGCGATCACTGCGCCTGCCCTGCTCAGTGGCATTCACAGCATCTTCAAGCTCGCCGCCGAGCAGACCGACCCGGCCCGCGTGACCGTCATCGACAGCCAGATGGTCAGCATGGGGCTTGGCTGGCAGGTTGTGGAAGCATGCCAGATGGCGCAGCAGGGTGCTTCCCCCGAGGATATTCGGGCGCGGCTGGTAGCCATGCAGCCGCTAACCGATGTCTACGCCGCGCTGGACACCTTCGAATACCTGCGGCGCAGCGGGCGCGTCGGCTGGGCCGCGGCGATTCTCGGCGGCTTCCTGCAAGTCAAACCGCTTATCCGCCTGCATATGAGCGTCGTCAGCTCGCAGGGGCGGGTTCGAACCCGCGAGCGCGCCTTCGAGGCGCTCGTCGCGCTGGTTCACGAGGTCGCGCCTTTGTCACGCCTGGCAGTGCTGCACACGGCCAATCCACAGGCGGCGCAGCGCCTCGCCCAGGCCATCGAGGACATCTACCCGCCCGACAGCCCGGTTCCCATCGTCGAGGTCACGCCAGTGATCGGCGTGCATGTTGGGCCAAATGCGCTCGGGTTCGGTATAGTACGGGCAGAACAGCCCAATTCCACAGCGGACTAGACATCCTATGCCTTCGGCACTCGAAACGCTTGTCAAGATCTTGAAACTGGAGCAGGACACCGGCTGCCGCAACACGGCAGTCATCGGCGGCCTGCAGTCCTTCGCGGCAAACTGGGCCAGGGAGGCCCACCAACAGGCGCGCCGTCCGGAACATCACCAGTTGGTCGATGAGATGGCCGCCAAATTGCAGACCTACGAGAGCCTGCCATCGGCTGAAGCGCGCTACGAAGCCGTGCGCTATATGCTGGGGCGCATCATGGGCCGCATCCCCCCGCCCCCGGACCTCGCGCCCCCGCCCGCCGAAGTTCCGGAACCGGCTGCCCAACCGCCGGCGCCGCATCCATCCGAGACTCCAGCCGAGCCGGCCCAGCCCGCCGCAGAGGAAACCTACGCGCCTTCCCTGGGTGATGAGCGCGGTGAGGACGAGCAAGAGGAAGCGGACCGCGTCGAAGAAAGCGGCGGCGATTGGATGTACGATGACACTCTTGAGAGCGGGCCAGACGAAGAAGACGTCGAAGAAGCCGAAGCCCGGCTCGTTCCGCAGCCGGCTGCACCGCCGCGCGTGTCAAAGCCGCGGCGGCAGCCAGCGCCCGCGCTTTCCGGTGAAGAAGCCATCGCGCAGTTTCGCCGCCTGGAAGAAACACCCGTCACCGTGCTGCACAAGGTCGGCGGGAAGATGGCCGAAAAGCTCGAGCGGTTGGGCATCGTCTCTGTCAAGGATATGCTGTTCAACTACCCGTTCCGCTACGACGACTACACGCGGATGCGCACCCTTAACCGCCTGCGCCCCGGTGAGGTCGCGACTGTGGTTGTGGCCGTCCAGTCGATGGTCAAGCGGCAGGCGCGCGGCGGGCGCCCCTACTTGCTGATGACGGTGGACGACGACACGGCGGTGATGCGGGTGGTTTTCTTCGGGCAACTGTGGCTCCAGCGGCAGTTCCGGCCAGGCAGCCAGGTCGTGCTCAGCGGCAAGGTCGAACTGTTCCGGGGCGAGCTGATGATGACCAACCCCGAGTGGGAGATGGTCGAGCGCGACAATCTGCACACGGGCCGGATCGTCCCTGTGTATGCCCTCACCAAGGGGTTGTCAGCCCGGACCATGCGCCGTCTGACTCGCCAGGCGCTGGATGAGTGGGTCGCACAGGTTCCCGACTATCTGCCGCACAGCGTCCTGGATCGCACCGGGCTGGCCGACCTGAGCTGGTCGTTGGAGCAAATCCACTATCCAGACTCGCACGAGACGCTGGACGAGGCGCGCACCCGCCTGACCTTCGAAGAGTTGTTCCTCTTCCAGCTTGCCATGATGCGCCAGCGGCGCGCCTGGCAGTCCGCGCCCGCCCAACCCATTTACACAGACGATGCCTGGCTCGAGGCATTCAAAAACAACCTGCCGTTCGATCTCACCACGGCCCAGCGCCGCGCGCTGCAAGAGATCCTAGGTGACATGGCGAAAGACGTGCCGATGAACCGCCTGCTGCAGGGGGACGTCGGCTCCGGCAAGACGGCCGTCGCCGCGGTTGCGATCGGCGCGGCAGTCAGGGCCGGCAAGCAGGCGGCGCTGATGGCGCCGACCAGCATCCTGGCCGAGCAGCACGCCCGCAGCGTCACACAACTGCTACGCGCCGCTCCCGATGGCGAGAACATCCAGATTCGCCTGCTGACCGGCAGCACACCTGAGGCCGAGCGCCAGGCCATCTATGCGGGTCTGGCGGACGGATCCGTTCACGTCGTCATCGGCACACACGCCCTGATCCAGGAAGGGGTGGAGTTCAACGCGCTGGGACTGGCGATCATCGATGAACAGCACCGCTTCGGCGTTGAGCAGCGCGGCATGCTGCGCAGCAAGGGCACCAACCCCCACCTGCTCGTCATGACGGCCACGCCCATCCCGCGCACACTGGCGCTGACGCTGTACGCCGACCTGGATCTGACCGTTCTGGATGAGATGCCCCCCGGCCGGACCCCGGTTGAAACCCGGGTCATCAGCCTGACCGAGCGCGAGCGCGCCTATCGTTTCATCGAATCCCAGATCGCGCGCGGCAGACAGGCGTTCATCGTCTATCCCCTGGTCGAGGCGTCCGAAGCGCTGGACGATGTCGGCGCGGCGACGGACGAGTACGAGCGCCTGAGCCAGATCGTCTTTAGCAGGCAGCGTGTCGGGCTGCTGCACGGCCGGATGACACCTGCCGAAAAGGACGCGGTGATGGGCGCCTTCCAGCGGGGTGAGATCGATATTCTGGTGTCAACGTCTGTGGTCGAGGTAGGAATCGACGTCCCCAACGCCAGCGTGATCCTGGTCGAGAACGCCGAGCGCTTTGGCCTGGCCCAGCTTCACCAGTTCCGTGGGCGTGTCGGGCGAGGGGAACACAAGTCATACTGCATCCTGGTCTCCACCGCCACAACGCCGGAAGCGAGTGAGCGTCTGCGCGCGCTGGAAGAGACGAACGATGGCTTCAAGCTGGCCGAAATCGACTGGAAGCTGCGCGGTGCCGGTGATATGCTCGGCCTGCGCCAGAGCGGCGCGGGCGAGTTTCGCCTGAGCGCCGCCGTTGACCCGCGCCTGGTTGAGCTGGCCCAGCGCGAGGCGCGCACGATCTACGCCGAAGACCCGGATCTGAGCGCGCCCGAACACCAGTCTCTGGCCTGGCGTGTATCCCGCCTGCTCAACCGGCGCGCCGATGTGAGTTGAGCACACCCACAAGGATCGAACACCATGTCCGAACTACGCCGTGCCCTATACCCCGGCACCTTCAATCCGATTCACTATGGTCATCTGGACATCGCTCGGCGGGCGCTGGGCGTATTCGATGAGCTGGTGATCGGCGTTTACGTCCACCCTGACAAGCCCGACTTGTTTACCGCCGAAGAACGCATCGCGCAGATCCGGGAAGCAATTGGCGATGACCCACGCGTCCGAGTTGCGTCATATAACAAACTGACAGTAGACTATGCTAGAGAAGTTGGAGCGATGGCCATTGTTCGAGGACTCCGCGTCTTTTCCGATTTCGAGCTGGAGTTCCGCATGGCGCTGGCGAACCGGCGTCTGGCACCCGAGATCGAGATCGTGAATTTCATCGCGGCAGAAGAGCATATCCATATCAGCTCCAGCACAGTGCGCGAGATCGCTTCGTTGGGGGGAGACGTCTCGTGGATGACTCCGCCGCATATCGTCGCCGCACTTGAGAGACGCTTTGCCGAGCTGAAATCGCAGGGCATGTCGTCATCGTATATGACTAGCCTGGGGAAAGACTAGCGCACGCGCTGGGAGGGGAGGCCTGAGATGGACATACAGCACCTGGTAGATCGCCTTGAAGACCTGATCGACGAGGGCCGACATGTTCCCTTCAGTAAGTTCACGCTGATCGATGAGGAGCGCGCACTGGAGATCATCGACCAGATGCGGATCTCCGTGCCGGAGCAGATCGAGAAAGCCTCGCGCCTGATCAATCAGCGGGATAGGCTGCTGGCCCAGGCCAACGAGGAAGCTACCCGTATGCTCGAGCTGGCGCGCGAGAAGAGCGAGGAACTGGTCCGTCGCGACTCGATCACACAGACGGCGAACCTGCGCGCCAAGAACATCATCGAGCAGGCCCGCCGCGAGGCGGACGCCATCCGCGCCGACGCCGATCAGTATGTGCTGGATGTGCTGCGCGAGCTGGAGGCGCAGCTCATTCAGAATCTGACCGTGGCGCGCAACGGGATCGCACGGGTGCTGGAAGAGCGCGAGGCGGCGCGCGCCCGCCAGCTTGCCGGCTCGCCCGCCAGCCAGCCAGAGCCGGCTGAGACACTGGCCGACATTCAGACGGGCGATCATCCGACGGCGTCTTCCTGACGGCTGGCGAACCGGGCATCGCGCCATCCCGGCCTTGACAGGCCCGTGCGGGCTGCCTATAATTCGCCGCGTTGTCTGGCGTCGGCGCCAGCACAGGGACGTTTAAGGAGATCGTGTCATGGGTCCGCTGCCCAAGCGTAAGGTTTCGAAAACGCGTCGTAACAAGCGGCGTTCGCACGACCATCTGACGCTGAGCCACCTGGTCGTCTGCCCCGAATGTGGCGAGTACAAACCGGCCCACCGCGTCTGCCCGCATTGCGGCACGTACAAGGGCCGTCAAGTGATCGCACAGACAGAAGAAGAATAGGCGATCATCTTTTGGCCGACGCTGTCAGGGCCGTGCGCACCGCGCCGCACGGCTCTTTCTATTCTGCCGCCGGTTTGCCTGGAGAGGACAGCACATCATGCTGGATGGGACCACCACCGCCTTCGTGTTTCCTGGACAAGGCTCGCAGCAGGTGGGGATGGGCGCCGACTTGGTCGAAGCGTTCCCCGCTGCGCGCAGCACGTTTGAAGAAGCGGACGATATTTTGGGTTTCGCTCTCTCGACCCTGTGCTTCGAAGGGCCGGATGATGACCTCAACGACACCGTCAACACCCAGCCGGCGCTCTACGTCATGGGGATCGCGATCGCGCGCGTTCTGTCCGACGAACTCGGCAGCATTCGACCAGCGCTGATGGCCGGCCACAGCCTGGGAGAGCTGACCGCGCTGTGCGCCGCCGGCGCGATGGAGTTTGCCCCGGGCCTGCGCCTGGTGCGCGAGCGCGGCCGCCTGATGAAAGAGGCCGGAACCCGCAGCCCCGGTGCGATGGCCGCGATCCTGGGCCTGGATGTCGCCACGGTCCAGGCCGTGTGCGATGAGATCAGCGCAACCACCGGGCGCACGCTGGTGATCGCCAACGACAACTGCGACGGGCAGCTTGTGATCTCCGGCGACCGGGCTGCTGTCGAAGCCGCCCTGCCCCTGACACTGGAGCGCGGCGCCAAGCGTGCGCTCCCGCTGGCCGTCAGCGTTGCCTCGCATTCCCCGCTGATGCAGTCGATCACCGATGAGTTCCGCGCGGCGCTGGACGCGACCGAATTCGCGCCGCCCGCCGTGCCGGTGATCGGGAATGTCCACGCACAGCCGCTGACCGATGTAGGCGCCATCCGCTCCGAGCTGGCAGCACAGTTGACCTCGTCCGTGCGGTGGACCGAATCCGTCCAGGCCATGAGCCGGGCAGGGATCACCACTTTTGTCGAGCTTGGCCCCAAGGATGTGCTCTCCGGGCTGATCAAGCGGATCGACCGCAGCGCCGAGCGTATCGCGCTCAACAGCGCCGCCGCCGTCCGCGCGTTTTTGGGCACCTTTGCCTGATCGCTGTGCATATTGCACAGTTTTTTGCTCGTCGCCCGAGCACGGATCACAATTTGGTGTTTCGGGCGCTTTTTCTTTTGGATTGATCGCACAACACAAACCCTTGAAGCGGCCCCACCCTGCTCTATAATGACCCATGTGTATAGTCCGGGCGCTCAGACAAGCAGGAGAACACAGCCGCATGAACGACAAAGCCCGCGAGATCGTCGAACTCAGCAAGAAGGAAGAAGTCAAGTTCATCGACTTGCAGTTCACCGACATCTTCGGTGTGACGAAAAGCGTCACGCTGCCGACCGATCGCCTGGAGGAAGCGCTCGAGCGCGGGGTCTGGTTCGACGGGTCGTCGATCCAGGGATTCGCGCGCATCCAGGAATCGGACATGTTCCTGCAGCTCGACCCGGTGACGTTCCGCATCCTGCCGTGGACGCGCAACAATGGCACCGAGGACCTGCGGGCGCGGATTCTGTGCGACGTATACTCGCCGGACGGAACCCCGTTCGAGGGCGACCCGCGCTATGCCTTGAAGCGCGCCATGAAACACGCCGAAGAACTGGGGTTCGTGTACAACACCGGTCCAGAGCTGGAGTTCTTCCTGTTCCGCGAGCGCGATGGCGAACAGCAGGCTGTGCCGCACGACGTGGGCGGCTATTTCGATTTCTCGCCGGGAGACGAAGCGCAGCGCGTGCGCAGCGACATCGTCAAGGCGTTGCAGGCGCTGCGCATCCATGTCGAGATGAGCCATCACGAGGTTGCCATCGGTCAGCATGAAATCGACTTTAAGTACGAGCCGGCCCTGCACTCGGCCGATAACGCCATCACGTTCAAGTACACGGTGAAAGGCATCGCCGCCAAGCACGGCCTGTTCGCCACCTTCATGCCCAAGCCTATCTTCGGGATCAACGGCAGTGGGATGCACGTGCACCAGAGCCTGACCGACATCAAGACTGGCACCAACCTCTTCTACGATCCCGATGGCGAATACAAGCTCTCAACGCTCGCGCGCCATTTCATCGCCGGGCAGTTGGAGCACGCGCGCGGCATGGCAGCCGTGGTCGCTCCCACGGTCAACAGCTACAAACGCCTGACGCCCGGCTATGAAGCACCCGTCTACGTCTGCTGGGCGCAGCGCAACCGCTCGGCCATGATCCGGGTGCCGCGCTACTCCCCCGGCCGCGAGCAGAGCACGCGTGTCGAGTTGCGCTTCCCGGACCCAAGCTGCAACCCCTATCTTGCCTTTGCGGTGATGCTCGAGGCCGGCCTCGACGGCATCGAACGCGAGCTGGAACCGCCCGACGCGGTCACGGATGACGTCTTCCACTGGTCGAAGGAAGAGCGTGCAGCGAACGGCGTCGCCACGCTGCCGGGCACGCTCGAAGAGGCGCTCGATGAACTGGCCAAAGATCAGGTCATGCGCAACGCGCTGGGCGAGCACATCTACGGGGTCTACGACCGGGCACGGCGTGCCGAGTGGGAAGAATACCGGATCCACGTCACCAGTTGGGAAACCGAGCGCTATCTCTATACGCTCTAGCTTTCTGCGCCGTCCATCGGTGCGAGGCAGCCACCGGGTCTGGCTGCCTCTTTTTTGCGCCGGGGGCGGGGCGTGGTACGCTTGACGTATCTGTCGCTTCTGGATGTACGCAGCCGGTTGGAAGCCACGCAGCATGTCGTCGAGCAGCCAGCATCACAAATCGCTTGCGGCCCAGCAGGGTCCCGTTGCACTCGCCGTGGTCACCGTCAGCGACTCGCGGACGCCTGAAACAGACACCAATTACGCATATCTCCGGTCGGCCATCGCGGAAGCCGGGCACTCCCTCGCCGCCTACCGTGTGGTCAAAGATGAGGCCGCCCAGGTTGAGGCCGCGCTCGATGAGATGGTCGACAGCGGTGCGCGGATTGTCCTGTTCAATGGCGGAACCGGTATCTCCGCCCGCGACCGTACCTTCGATGTGCTCAGCCGCAAGCTGGAGAAAACCTTGCCGGGGTTCGGCGAGCTTTTCCGCATGTTGAGCTACGAGCAGGTCGGGCCGGCAGCCATGCTCTCGCGCGCGGTCGCCGGAACCTATCGCGGTGCGGTCATCATTTCGGTCCCCGGCTCGCCAGCGGCCGTCCGGCTGGCCTGGGAGAAGCTCATTCTGCCCGAGCTCGCGCATCTGGCGTGGGAACTTACGCGATGAATCGCTGCCCGGAACAGGCGCTAATTAGCGGAAATCGGCATTGACGCACGGGCGCGCCCTGGTATAATACCAAGCGTTCTGCGGCGACGTAGCTCAGCGGTAGAGCAGGGGACTCATAAGCCCTGGGTCGTGTGTTCAAATCACACCGTCGCCACCATCCGGCCTCTTGCCTGGCAAGAGGTCTTTTTGTTGCAGCTCGGCGCGCTGCCGGTTTCCCCGCCCGGCAAAGTGGCGTACACTTAGGTCAAAGTGCGCTCCGGTGAATGGGAGTAGGCCGATGACCAAGCGCCCGGACCTTTTCAACCAGGCCAATCTCGAGGAGATCTTGCGCCAGCAGGGCTGTCCCGAGTCGTTTATCTCCACCGCCGTCAGCAACTTCCGCCTGTTCGTGCCGCTGCTCTTCGCTCAATTGGGCGAAGAGCGCGTGTTCGATCTGCTCTATGCGGCACATGCCGAGCTGGGTTTGGGCGAGCAGAAGTCGGCCTGGCGCTCGAGCACGAAGTATCTCGTTGCCTGGGCCGAGCGCGAAATCGAGCTGTACAAAGCGCGGCGAGGCACGGACGGCAACCCGCCTCGCGCGGTCGGGCGCGAGGTCCAGCCACGCCTGCTCTGAGCGGCGAGGGTCAGGTTGCCGGCAGCGCGAGAGCGGGTACAATCCCCCGATACTGTGGATAGGCTTCGCACGAAAGTTGTGAGGTGGTTGCATGAAACGCGCGTTCATCGTCTTCTTCGGCCCGCCCGGCTCCGGCAAGGGAACGCAGGCAAAGATGGTCGCAGAAGAACTGGGGCTGGTGCAGATCTCCACCGGAGAGTTGTTCCGCCAGCATCTCGCCGAGCAGACGCCGCTCGGCCATCAGGCGCAGGAATACATTTCACGCGGGGCGCTTGTTCCCGATGCGATCACGATTGGCATGGTGCGCCAGCGGCTTCAGCAGCCGGACTGCGCCACCGGCGCCATCTTCGATGGCTTTCCGCGCACTGGCCAGCAGGCCGCGGCGCTTGATGAGCTTCTGGCGGAACTCGGCGCCGAGTTATGCATGGTGGTCGATTTCACCCTGCCGCTCGAAGTCTCGCGCGCCCGGCTGCTTGGCCGCCAGGAAGGGCGCGTCGACGACCGGCCCGAAGTGATCGAAAAACGGCTTTCGGATCACGCGCAGGTCGAAGCCAGCGTCATGCCCCACTATCGCGCCAAACCCGGTCTGGTGAAGACGGTCAACGCCGATCGCCCAATCGAAGCGATCTTCGCGGATGTTCTGGCGCTCGCACGAAGCTGCCTGGAATAGAACCGGCGAACGCCGCAGTTAGCAAAGCAAACTCACCTGGCCGCCGCCAGCCGAGTTGCCAACCCGACACGGCCCGCGGCGGCCTGAACGCGGGGCGTAGGTGACGGGCATGAGCATCACAAAACCGCTGTCGCAATTGAGTCCAGGCCAGCGCGTCGGACCGTACACAATTCAGCATCTCATTGGCCGGGGGCGTCAGGCGGAGGTGTATCGCGCGTCGCGCACCGGGTCGCGCAGCGATGTGGCCGTCAAAGTGTTTCTGCCCGGCGTCATCCGAGGGCCATCCCACGCCACCTGCTTCCTCGAAGAAGCCGCGCGCCTCGCGTCGCTGGTTCACCCGCACATCGCCCGCGTCTACGACTTTGGCGCCGAGCACGAGCGCGAGCTGTACTTCATCGCCATGGAATTTCTGCCGGGCGGGACGCTGCGCGATAGCATCGCCGCCCATCCAAGCGGCTACCCGCGCGACGATGTGCTGCGCCTCTTCACACCGATTGTGGACGCCGTGGCCGCCGCTCACGATCAGGGCATTGTGCATGCCAACCTGCGCCCGGAGCAGATTCTCCTGGGGGCGGACGGCAGGCCGGTCCTGACCGATTTCGCCACGTCGTGCCTGGATCCGGCCACGCCGCCGGCTCAGCCCTTCCGGCTCAGCGCGATCGCCTATTGGGCACCCGAACAGGCGGCGCAGCTTCAGCCAACCCCGGCGGTAGACGTGTACGCGCTTGGGGTGCTGCTGCATGAGCTGGCGGTGGGGGACGTGCCCTTCAAGGGCAGCACGCGCGATGAGATCGTCGCCCAACATCTGTACGAGGCGCCTGTTCCACCCAGCCAGCGCAAAGCCGGGCTGGATCCGCGCATCGAGCGTGTGATCCAGATCGCGTTGCAGAAGAATCCGAAGGACCGATTCGTATCCGTCAGGGAAATGGTCGCGCTGCTCAACAGCGCCAGCGGCGATGACTACGCGACGCTGAACCTCGACAGGCGCCTGACCCGTGACGTCCGGCGCCGTTCGGAAGAGAACGCGTTTCGGAAGACACGCGCCGCCCCCACCCCACAGGACGATACATTGCCGCCGAAGCCCTCCTCGAAAAAACCCTGGCTGATCATCGGCGCCGGGATCGGGCTGGGGTTGGCCGCGCTGGCGCTGCTCCTGATCTAGGCCGGGTTGCGCCGGTTGCTCGCCCGTGCGAGTGTGTTTCCATCCTCAACGATCAGGACGTGCCCGTTATCCAGCCGGACATCGAACGACAGCGTTTCGGTGCTACGCAGCGAGCCGTCTGTTCCCCACAGCGGCGTGAGCGCGTAATCCGCGATCGGCACGTGTGCCCGCCCGCTCTCGACCGTCCCCATGCTGGAACTGGCCACCACCACCAGAGCGCGCTCGTGATCGCGCCGGACGAAGACGATCAGGTTCGGGTTATCGCCGTAGCCCATGGCGCACGTCGCCGGATCCGGATTGGATAGCAGCGCATCGTAGCGCCGGCGCAGCCCGAACGCGTAGCGAATCGAGCCGACCAGATTGTGCGGCCGAGTCCAGTTGTACGCCCATTCGCTGAACAGCGGCAGCGATTCGGTCGGGTGCGCGCGGAGCATCTCAGGCGTGAAGTTCAGGCCGGTGTTGATCGGCTTGGTTTCCATCAGCTCAAACCCGCTGTGGATGGTCGGAATACCCGGCACGACGACGCTCATCGCCAGCGCGTAATGCACGAACTCCAGCGGATACGGGCGGGTATAGGCGCGCGGAGTGTTGTGGTTCTCGGGCGTGGCAAAGAACGGCACGGGCACCTGCTCTCGTGTCAGCCGCCGTAAGAACTCGCGCAGCCGGTCGGGTTGGTGCAGGTCGAACAGGAAATATCCGACCACCGCGTTGTAGCCTTCCGCGACGCTCTGCGCGTCGATAGCGAAGTTCTCGTCCCAGAAAGCGAAGTCCGGATTGATCTGCCGGGCCGCGGCGACCATGCGTTGTTTCAGCGCTGACGGTAGCGCGTGCCCCATATCGATCATCACCCCGTCGATACCGAACCGCTCCTGGTAGGACGGGATGATCCCCACAATCGCGTTCCACAAGTCCGCGACGGCGTTTTCGGGTCTGGCCAGCCGCCGGTCGTACATGCGGATCGTGTTATAGGCGACGTAGTTGAAATCCGGATGGTCGTACAACCGCAGGTAGGTGACATCGCTCCACGGGGGCTGCGGGTCGTCCGGCGGCCAATCGGAGAACGCGCCGGGAACGCGAACCCGCGTACCGTCTGGCAGCACGCCGATCCAGCGCCCGTGCTCCAGAAACACGCGGTCCGGCGGCGGCGGAGCGGTGAACATCGCGCGATAGGCTTTGGGCGGAGCGGGCAGCGCGGTGAAGTCCTGGCGCATCACTTTGTCCTTCGCGCGCTGCAACTCGTCGAAGGGAAAGGCCGGCGCGCCAAAGGCAGCCATATCCGGCACCCCTGCCTGGCGGTCCGGAATCTCTGCGCGAATCCAGTAGAACCACTCGGGATGCTGCGCGATCCACGCGGAATCTTTCGCGCCGGTGCGCGGCACAAACTCCATCACCACCCGGATCCCGAGCCGGTGCGCCGCCTCGACAAACCCGGCGAACAACACGTCGACATCCAGCCCCAGCGCCGGCTCGTCCAGGTTTTCGTCAATGCGGTATGGATCGCGGACCGCGTATGGGGAGCCGAGCGTCCCCTTGCGCCCGTCGCGGCCCACGGCATTAACCGGCAGCAGGTGCACGGTATTGATTTCCATACTGCGCAGGTACGGCAGAAGCGCGATGCACTTCAACAGCGACCCGGTCTCGCGCCAGCCGTCCGCGCCCGGCTCGATCGACAACACGCCGTCCTGATCATGATCGAAGGCCGTCGTCACGCGCGGGAACAGATTGTACACGCGGGCATGGCGTGACCAATCGCCCCCGCCTGCACCCTGAACCAGTGGGACAGGATCCTCGCGCAGGATCGCCTTCAGGCGCCCGGCATAGAAGGCATAGGGATTCACAGCCTGGGCAGCCGTGCTCTGCGCGTCAATCCACAAACCGGGAAGATAATACGGAACGGTCAGCTTGCGACGCCGGTAACGATGCAGGGCAGCGATGATTTCTTCGATGGCAGACATGAACGAACCAGACTCCTCGGACGGTGATCGAATCGGGCCGGCTGCGCGCACGCCGCCGCTCGATTCCATGAGGGATAACCCCGCGCGCTAGCTCTCGATACGCAGGTCAGGACGACAGATCACTGATTATAATCCGGACCGAAAACCTGAACCATGAGCTGGCCGAGCCGCTCCCGGTTGGGCACCAGAATATCCATGCCCTGCCAGTTGGTCGGGATGACGTGCTCCCAGCCCACCACCCCCCGGCTGAAATTCTCAGCCGGGATGTCTTTGACATACCACGCGAGCTGCAGCATCTGATCGAGCGACAGCCCGGTCTGGATCCCTTCGCGCAGATCGGCCCACAGGGTAAACGCCTGCGGCGCCAGCCGGGCGATCATATCGTAGGCCAGGACGCGGTCGCGCACCGCGTAGATCACTTCTTGCTGGCGGCGCTGCCGGTCGATATCATCGGAGTTGTGCCGGCTGCGCGCGTACTTCAGCGCGGTCGCCCCGTCCATATGCTGCCATCCGGCCCCGATGTAAAACGGATCGTAGCCGTAATTCATGTCCGGATAGGTCGGGTCGTTGATCGGCTCGCGAACGTAGACGTCGATCCCACCGATCAGATCAATCACTTTGATGAATGCGGTGAAATCGATGATGGCATAGTCGTTCACCGGAATGCCGAAGTTGTATTGAACCGTCTGCATCGCCAGTCGCGGCCCCCCGCCGGGCGATTCCAGCTCGCCCGCTGCGAAGGCTGTGTTGATGCGGTCGAGCCCGTAGCCCGGAATGTCGACGTAAAGATCGCGCGGGATGCTCAGCATACCGACGCGCTTGGTGTTCGGGTCCAGGCTGATCAGGATCATCGTATCGGTGCGGTAGCCGCCCCCGGCTTCGCCTGGGCGCCGGTCCATCCCCATAACCAGGATGTTGAAGCGTTCTTTGCCGTCCCACGGGCGGATGATCATGCTCTCGCCGTCACCCAACAGCCCCGCTCCGCTCCCGGCTGAGCTGGCTTCAAGGATCCCACCCGGCCCGTACAGAACAGACGTCGGCTCGACCGGGACACTCGTCGAGACGGCGCTGTTGCTGCCCGGCCGCGCCGTGTCCAGCACCAGAAAGATGGCGATACTCATCACGGCTGTGACGCCCAGCAGCGCTACCGCGATCACAACCCAGGCCCAGTCGTCGGGTGCGCCGAGCTGCCTGCGAACCTTACGCCGCTGGACCCGCTCGCGAGCCGAGCTACCAGGGCCGCGCCACCCGTTCTCGTCGGGCGCGGGCGCTTCCGGCCGGCGCCGGCGGGGCGCCTGCCCCGGATAGCTGTACCAGTGCCCCGACGTAAACGCTTCGCGCGGGTCGGGCGACCCGTCGTCGTACGACCGCCGGCCCGGCTCGTTGTGCGGCTGTGTGGGAACGCGGCGCTCCGGCATCCGTTCACTCCACCCCGTGTCGATACAACCCTATTCTGACGATAATCAATGCCGCTTCAATGTGTTACACTCTTGCTGTTTGCCACCGATCACCCTACGGAGGTGTTCACGCGAGAATGAGTGCGCAAACCTGGCGACTTCTGGTGACTGGCAGCGCCACAGGCGCGATGAATATGGCAATTGACCAGGCGATCATGGAAGCAGTCGCCGACGGGCGCGTGCCACCAACGCTCCGCTTTTATGCCTGGGATCCGCCGTGTCTTTCGCTCGGCTACACCCAGCCCATCGCCGACATCGACCTGGAGCGGCTGCGTGCGTGTGGCTGGCATCTCGTCCGGCGCATGACCGGCGGGCGGGCCATCCTTCACACAGACGAGCTGACATACAGCGTCGCGGTGCGTGCGGACGAGCCGATCGTCGCGGGTGATATCGTTTCGAGCTACCGCCGCCTCAGCAGCCCGTTCGTCGAGGGATTGCGCCGCCTGGGCGCCGAGCCGGAAGCCGACAAACGCGCCGATGGAGCCGGCGGGGTGAAAGGCCCGGTCTGCTTTGAAGTGCCCAGCCATTACGAGATCACCCTCGACGGAAAGAAGCTGATCGGCAGCGCCCAGGTCCGCAAATTCGGCGCGGTATTGCAGCATGGCACCCTCCCACTGACAGGCGATCTGGCGCGCATCTGCGACGCGCTGGCCTTCGCAGACGACACACAGCGGGCTGAGGCCCGCGCGCGAGTGTACCAGCGGGCAACCACGCTCGAAGCGGCATTGGGCCGCACGGTCACCTGGGACGAGGCCGCCGCCGTCATCAGCGCTGCGTTCGCAGACACCTTTGGCCTGCGCCTTGAGCCGGCAGCTACTCTGACGCCCGACGAAGCGGCACGCGCCGATGTGCTCTGCGCCGAACAGTACGCAACGGAAGACTGGAACGGCCGCTTCTAAGGCTGGCAACTTGGATCGACCGGCGCTTCTGCGTCGCTGCGCTCGAAACGGACGCTTTCAAAACCGAGATCGGTGAGCAGGGCGCGCACGGCCGTCTCCGCTGCAGCGTACGCCTGCTCGACGACGTCCAGCTCGCTCGCCATATCAATCAGATCGTCCTTGGCGCGGCGCTGGGCGACCTGTTGCAGTTCGTTGAGCTTGTCCGTGCAACTCGTCAGCCCCAGGAAGGTCGTCCCGCAGCTCGCATCAAGCTGCGCCGCGTTTTCGAGGTAGCAGCCTGTGAGCTGCGCGGGTGGCAGGGTGACGGTCACACTGCGCCCCGGCCCGATCACGATATCGCCCGTGCTGATGGCGCTCAGATCGATCCCTGCCGTGACCCGGCCAACGTAGCGCATTTTAACGAACGGATCCTTGCGCAGCGGCTGGTCTTCGACCACCTCTTTTTCGATCAGCAGATCGCCGCTCGTCGTCTGCAGCAGCGCCATATTGCGGATTCCCAGCACGATGATCTGGGTGTTGGCAACCTCTGGCGTCACCGCCTCCAGTCCCAGAAAGGTCCGGACATCGCTGATCATGTTGTCGGCGAAGTCGGTCACCGAGTCGGCAAACATCAGCGTGACCAACGCGCCCACCACCACTATCACCAAAAGCGCCAGCCCGCCGTATAGCGCGCAGGTGCTCAGCGCGCTGCGCGGTTGCTGCACGACAACCGTCTGAGGCGGCAGGGGTGGGCGCGGTCGTCGCTTGCGCGGCGCGGGAGCTTCTTCTCCGCCCGACAATGCGCGCACACCGGCCGGCTCCGGGACGCTCAACCCGCGCGCCGGCTCCGGTTCGGCGCCACCCGGCGCATCATCGGCCGGTTGCAGTCCGTCCTGCTCGTTTGCCATCGTTTGTCCAACCTTTTCCCGCGCGGCTCAATCTGACCCGCGCTCAGGGTCACTTATAGCGCGAATCCGCAATTGGCGCATCTTCTGGGCGCGTGTCATCGGTCCTCGCCCAGGTCGCGCAGCTGGTAGAGCGCCCCGTCCCGGAACCCGCGCTGGCGGTAGTAGGCGCGCGTGCCCACCGCCGAGATCACAGCCAGGCGGCGATAGCCGCGCTCCGCGGCGATCGTTGCCGCCCGCTCGATCAAACGCGCCCCCAGGCCACGATGCTGCGCGTGTCCAGGCCCTTCGTTACCCACCGCCAGCGATTGGCCGTAGACATGCACCTCGCGGATCATCCCCGCGCCGTCCAGCTCCGGCACCAGAAGCGGCTCGGCAGGCAGCGACAGGCGCAGGAAAGCCGCGATGCGGCGTTCAGGAGTGATAAACTGAAGGAAAAGCTCGTCGCCGACGCTGCTCGTGTAGGCCAGCTCGTCGAGCGTCAACGCGTCCGGATCGACCGGGCGATGCCGGATCTCACGCGAACGGATGTCGGCGCCGCGCAGCCCACGCCGCGCCAGCTCGCGCTCGACCACCTGCCGGAAATTGGTCGTCAGCTCACCCGCCACGATATCGGTCGACGGAATATCGCGCACGACGCGCGTCAGCCGGCAATATTCCGGTGTCGCCAGGAAACACGCGGTCAGCACATGCAGCAACTCGTCGCGGGTGTAAGGCCGCCACCGCCTCGCCCGATAGTACTCCATCAACTCAGCGCTCTCGATCAGCGAGCACGGGTAGATTTTCAGCTCGTCCGGGCGAAAATCAGGATCCGCGAACAGACGATGATAGTCGGCGATATCGGCCTCCGGAGACGACCCGTACAGGTTCGGCATCCAATGCGCGAAGATCTTGAAGCCCGCCTGCCGCAGCAGCCGGACGGCGCGCCGCGTCTGCTCGACCGTGTGCCCGCGCCGGTTGAGCCGCAACACATCGTCATCCAGGCTCTGGATCCCGATCTGAACCTTCGTGGCTCCCAGGCGCCGCATGCGGATGACTTCCTCGGGCGTGATGTTATCGGGCCGCGTCTCCAGCACCAGCCCAACGCAGCGGCACGCTGCGTGCTCGTTCTCGCGCTGCACCGCCTCGAGTTCGTCCCAGGTCGCGTACTCGTCAAGCAGGGTTCGCGGGCGCTGGCCGCGCGCAATCGCCTGGGCCTGCTCGCGCGAGCGCCGCATCTCGTCCCGGTACATCATCTGCACCAGCCGGTTGTAGCTCTGCCCCTCGGTCGCGCCTGGATCGATCTGCGCGGCTACGCGGCGTTCCGGGTGCAGTTGCGATCCGGCGCGCAGCGCGTCCCACACCTGCTCCCGGCCATCGACCCCCTGCCCAAAGTCGCGCAGCGCATCGAAAACGCGCTTGACAAACCAGATCTGGTACGTCTCAGGGTAGAACGACCACGTCCCGCCCAAAACGATCACCTCGACCTTGTTGGTGGGATGGCCTGTATTGCGCAGCGCCATCAGCCGCGAATAAGTCTGCAGATACGGGTCAAACGCGTTCTGTTCAGCGCGTTGGGCGCCCGGCTCGCTGCTGAGGTAGCTTTTCGGCATGCGGATGTCGTTCGGGCAGAAAATGCACTCGCCCGGACACGGATACGGCTTGGTCAGCACGGTGACCGGCGTCACGCCGGACAGGGTGCGGATCGGCTTCATCCGCAGCCGCTCAATCACGGCTTCGTCATACGGCGGCACACCACCCGTCCCGGCCAGGGCACGATACGCGGCGATCAGCTCATCCTTGCTGAACAGGCCGCGCCCATCTTTCGGGTGGCGCTTCAGGATGCGCGCCAGCCCCTGCCGCGACAGGTTGGGTTCTGCCGCCACAGCCGCTAGAATCTGCGACAGCGGATCGCGATAGCGCTCCAGATCGAGCGCCGGTCGAAATCGTTTCGTCATAGGCCTTCTGCCATCTGCCAACAACCGTACACAAGTCTAGCATGAATGACACCACAGTCGACCATTTGCTCGCGCTGAACCGCGCATTCTACGAACAAACCGCCGGCGAGTTCGATCGGACCCGCGGCAAACCCTGGCCTGGATGGCGTGCGATCCTGCCGCTTTTGCCAGCCGAGGTGCGCGTGCTCGATGCCGGCTGCGGCAACGGCCGCTTTGGCCGGTTTCTGCTGCAGGAAAGCGCGGCACGCGTGCACTACACCGGCGTCGACACCAATCTCGCGCTGCTGCGACGCGCCCGCACCGCGCTGGCAGAGATCGGCGCGCAGTTCTTCGCGCGCGATCTGCTGCGCGATCCGCTGCCGGACGGCCCCTACGATCTGATCGGCCTGTTCGGCGTGCTGCACCACATCCCCGGATACGCGCAGCGCGAGCGGCTGCTGGTCGAACTGGCGGCACGGCTCGCGCCGGGGGGAATGCTGTTCTTCTCCGTTTGGCGCTTCTACGAGTTCGAGCGTTTCCGCCGCCGGATCGTCCCGTGGCCCGCCGATCTCGATGCCGAGCCGGGCGACTACTTGCTCGACTGGCGGCGCGGCGCGCATGCCCTGCGCTATTGCCATCACGTCGACGAGGGCGAGCGGGCCGCGCTGGTGCGCGCCACCGGCCTGAGCGAGCAGATGACCTTCTGCGCGGACGGCGAGAGCGGCCAGAGCAACCGCTACACCCTGCTCCGGCGGGAGCGCTAAGCCGTGCCGCCCAACGAGAAAGCCGCCTGGTTGCAGCATCACCTGATCGCCTGGTTCGAGCGCGAGCGCGAAGACCTGCCCTGGCGGCGCGAGCGTTCGCCATATCGGGTATGGGTCTCTGAAGTGATGCTTCAGCAGACGCAAGTCAGCACGGTCATCCCCTACTTCGAGCGTTTTTTGGAACAATTCCCGACGGTTCTGGCCCTCGCCGAAGCGCCGCTCGATGACGTCTTGAAAGCATGGCAGGGGCTGGGATATTACAGCCGGGCACGCCAGCTTCATCGCGCCGCGCAGATCATCGCCAGGGAGCTGAACGGGCGCTTCCCGGAGACCGCCGCCGAGCTTCAAAAGCTGCCCGGCATTGGCCGCTACACCGCCGGCGCGATCGCCAGCCTGGCATTCGGGCAGGATGCCCCGGCCCTCGACGGCAACGTGATCCGCGTCCTGAGCCGGGTGTTCAACGTCGCAGACGACATCACTGCAACATCCACCCGCGAGGCACTGTGGGCGCTGGCCGGGCAGTTGCTCCCACCCGGCCGGGCCGCCGCCTGGAATGAGGGGGTAATGGAGCTTGGGCGCCGCGTCTGCACCCCGCGCGCTCCGGCGTGTTCGGCCTGCCCCATCGCGCCCCGGTGCGAGGCCGCCCGGTTGGGCGTGCAGGAACAGCGCCCGGTCAAACCGCCGCGCGCGCTCACGCCCCACTACGACGTCACCGCAGCCGTCATCCGGCGCGACGACGGGCGTCTGCTCATCGCGCAACGCCCCCTGGACGGTATGCTCGGCGGGCTGTGGGAGTTCCCCGGCGGCAAGCGCGAGCCGGGCGAGACTCTCCAGGCATGTCTGGCACGCGAGATCCGCGAGGAACTGGGAATCGAGATCGCGGTCGGCGCGCAACTCGGCACCGTGCGTCACACCTATACGCATTTCCGCATCACGCTCTACGCGTTCCACTGCGCCATCATCTCCGGCGAGCCGCAAGCCCTCGGTTGCGCGACGTGGACCTGGGCGACGCTCGACGAGCTGGACCGCTTTGCCTTTCCGGTGACCGATCAGAAGATTATCGCCCAGCTTCGCGACGGGGGCGGTCAGCTCGCCCTGGACCTGGATGTCTGAGGCGCGGCCGCTTGGCAGACGTCGATCGCTGTGTTATAGATCGTCCCCACAGGACAGTGAGCAAGCGAGGGCGTGATGGTGAGCGAGTTTCAGAGTCGACGCGAGGAAGAACAGGCGATGAAGGCCGCCGGCCGGATGCCACCCGGCCAGTCGCTGACGCAGAAATTCCCGGTGCTGCACTACGGTCCTGTGCCGAAATTCGACCCCGCGACCTGGGATTTGCGTGTCTTCGGCGAGGTGAAGCGGGAGATGCGCTGGACCTGGGATGAGTTCCAGGCGCTGCCCACCGTCACCGTGACGGCAGACATCCACTGCGTGACCGGCTGGAGCAAGTTCGACACCGCCTGGGAAGGCGTGCGTTTCCGCGATTTTATCGAGCTGTTCGGGCTGACCCCCGCAGCGCGCTTTGTCATCACCCACGCCGAGCACGGATTCACGACCAACCTGCCACTCGAGGTCATGCTCGAGGACAACGTCCTGCTCGCCTACAAATACAACGGCGCCTATCTGGAACCGGAACACGGTTTTCCCTTGCGGCTGGTCGTCCCGCAGCGCTATTTCTGGAAGAGCGCCAAGTGGGTCCGCAAGCTCGAATTCAGCCCCGTCGACAAACCGGGATTCTGGGAGCAGGCGGGCTACCACAACGAAGGCGATCCCTGGAAAGAACAGCGGCACCAGCACCGCAGCTTCTTCTAGTGCCGGTTCAGGCGCCGCCGCTAGGGCCGGACGTGCCCCTCGCCCTCGATGATCCACTTGTAGGTGGTCAGCGCTTCCAATCCCATCGGGCCACGAGCGTGCAGCTTCTGCGTGCTCACGGCGATCTCGGCGCCCAGCCCAAGCTGCCCGCCATCGGTAAAGCGCGTGGACGCATTGACGTAGACCGCTGCCGAATCAACCTCATCCAGAAAACGCTGCATCGCCGCCGGATTCGACGTGATGATGCCATCCGAGTGCGCGGTGCTGTGCTGGTAGATATGATCAAGCGCAGCGTCCAGGTCGGGCACCACCCGAATCCCCAACACCAGGCTTAACCACTCTGTGTCCCAATCCCCAGGCCCGGCCGGCTGAACATGCTCGCCGGGCGGCGCTGCTGCGCGCGCCTTGTCATCCACGCGGAAGCTCACACCGTCCCGCGCCAGGCGTTCGACCACCAGCGGGACAAATTGGCCGGCAACCGCATGGTGAACCAGCAGCGTGTCCAGCGCGTTACAGACGGACGGGCGCTGAACTTTCGCGTTGTGCACAATCGCCAGTGCCATATCCAGGTCAGCCGTCTCGTCCACGTAGAGGTGGCAGATCCCGATGCCGCCCGTGATAACCGGGATGGTGCTGTTCTCGCGGCAGAAGGTGTGCAGCGCGTTACCGCCGCGCGGGATGATCATGTCCACGTATTCGCTTAAGCGCAGCAGCTCGCGCACATAGCGCCGGTCGCCGTCCGTGATAAGCTGGACGGCGTCGCGGGGCGCTCCGCAGGCGTCCAGGGCAGACTGGATCGCCTCGACGAGCGCGCGGTTGCTGCGCAGCGTCTCCGAGCCGCCGCGCAGAATCACAGCGTTGCTGGTCTTCAGCGCGAGCGATGCCACATCGACCGTGACGTTCGGGCGCGATTCGTAGATGACGCCCAGCACGCCGATCGGCACGCGCCGCTTGCGCACCTTCAGGCCGTTCGGCAGCACCTGCTGGTCGAATTCCTGCCCCACCGGATCGGGCAGCTCAGCCACCCGGCGCACATCCGCCGCAATGCTCTCCAGCCGGCCCGCCAGGTTCAGGCGGTCCAAAAGCGCCTCGCTCAAGCCCGCGGCGCGGCCGTCTGCCAGGTCGGCTGCGTTCGCCGCCAGGATCGCCTCGCTGTGCCGGTCAATGGCATCCGCCACGGCCCGCAGAAGCTCGTTCTTGGCGTTCGTGTCCAGCTGGCGCAGCGTTCGCGACGCGCCTTTGGCACGCTGCCCCAGCGCCTGCATATCGATCATCGCAATCTCGCTCCTGTCTACACCGCCATCATGACCAGGTTATCCCGGTGTATCGCTTCGTCGCCGTAGGTGTACCCCAAAATCTGAGCGATTTGGGCCGAGTGCCGGCCGCAGAGGCGTTCCAGCTCGCCACGGCTGTAGTTGACCAGCCCCTGCGCGATCGTGCGGCGGCCCTCGTCAAGCACGCGGACCACAGCGCCCCGCTCGAACTGCCCGTCGAGGCGGGTGATCCCGATCGGGAGCAGGCTGGCCCCTTGCTCGCGCAGAACGCGCGCCGCGCCCCGGTCGACGTACAGGCTGCCCTGCGGTCGCTCGGCCAGCAGCCAGCGTTTGCGGCTTTCGATGTGCCCGACCGCCGGAGAAAACACCGTCCCAACGCGCTCGCCGCGCGCCAGCCGCAGCAGAACGTCCGGCACCGTCCCGCGCGCGATGCAGGTGCGCGTCCCGCTGCGGGTTGCCAGGCGCGCCGCTTGCACCTTGGTGTGCATCCCTCCAACCCCCAAATCGGACAGCGTCGCCCCGGCTGCCGCCTCGACCGCCTCATCAATGGCGGGGACCTCTTCCAGCAGGCGAGCATCCGGGTGCAGGCGCGGGTCCCGGTCGTACAGCCCATCCTGATCGGTCAGCAGAATCAGTAAGGACGCGCTCAGCAGCACGGCGATCAGGGCCGAGAGGGTGTCGTTGTCGCCCACTTTGATCTCGTCCACGGCGACGGTGTCGTTCTCGTTCACAATTGGCACAATGCCATAGTCCAGCAAGGTCTGAAGTGTCTCGCGGGCATTGAGATAGCGCGTCCGGTGCGACAGATCGTCGTGTGTCAGCAACACCTGACCGATCGAAAGGCTGTAGAGATCGAACAGCACGCGGTAGACCTGCATCAAGTAGCCCTGCCCTACCGCGCTGAGCATCTGCTTGGCGGGTAGATGGTTGGGCACCGCCGGGTCGCCAAGCACCTCGCGCCCCGCGGCGATCGCGCCAGACGACACCACCACCACGCGCCACCCCTCGGCGCGCAGAGCGGCGATCTGCCGCACAAGCTCGACCATATGCGGGCGCGACAACCGGCGTCCCCCACCGGTCAGCGTGCTGGTCCCCAGCTTGACAACAAGCGTCGGCGTGTGCCCCGCCACAGACTGCATGGTCTCCCTCGCGCAGCTAGATGGGGCGCGGGCACGGTCAGGCCGGCAGCACTGCCCGCGCTGTGCTCTTTATACAGCGAAATACGCACAATAACATCATGTCAATTGAACAAATGCCGACAAATGGTGACAAATGGATCAATTGTGGTACGATCCTGGTGGGCAGAAGCTGCATTACGGCCGGGCAGGTGTAACGCTGGAAGACCTGCTCGCATCTACACACAAAAGCAGCCGGACAGACAGTTCCCGGCCAGAGTCAACAAATGGAGTTTACACAACCAGCTATGGCTGAAGTCAAGCAGAACTTTCCGACTCCCCTGCGCATCGCGGTGATCGGCTCTGGCCCATCCGCGTTCTATGCCGCCGATTTTCTCCAGCGCCAGTCTCCTGTGGCGGTCGAAATCGATATGTTCGAGCGGCTGCCGACGCCGTTCGGGCTGGTTCGCGGGGGCGTCGCCCCCGACCATCCGAAGATCAAGGCCGTCACGCGGGCGTACGAGCGGATCGCGCGTCACCCGACGTTTCGCTTCTACGGCAACGTAGAGTTCGGGCGCGATCTCACCCACCAGGACCTGGTGCGGCATTACCACGCCATCATCTACGCAGTCGGCGCGCAGACCGACCGGCGGCTGGGTATTCCGGGTGAGGACCTGCCAGGGAGCCATGCCGCGACAGAATTTGTCGGATGGTACAACGGCCATCCGGATTACTGCGATCTGACTTTCGATCTCACCCAGGAAGCCGCGGTGGTGGTCGGCAACGGCAACGTCGCAATGGATGTGGCGCGCATTCTGGCGCGCTCCTACGCCGAACTGGTGCCCACCGATATCGCCCCGCACGCGCTCGAAGCTCTGCGCGAAAGCCGGGTGCGTACCATCTACGTGCTGGGCCGCCGCGGCCCGGCGCAAGCCGCGTTCACGAATCCGGAGATTAAAGAGCTGGATGAGCTGGCCGAGGCGGATGTGATCGTTGCGCCGGAGGACGTCAAGCTCGATCCGCTCAGCCAGGCGTACATCGAATCCCAAAAAGATCGCACCGCCGCGCGCAATGTCGAGATCCTGACCGAATACGCCAACCGGCCGCCGTCGGGCAAGCCGCGCCAGATCGTCATGCGCTTCCTGGTTTCGCCGGTTGAGATCCTCGGTTCCGAGCGGGTCGAGGCCGTACGGATCGTCAAGAACGAGCTGTACCAGGCCGCCGATGGCAGCCTGCGCCCGCGCCCGACCGGCGAGACAGAGGTGATTCCCGCCGGCTTGGTCTTTCGCTCGATCGGCTATCACGGCCTGGCGCTGCCCGACGTGCCGTTCGACAGCGCGTCCGGCACCATCCCCAACGTGGAAGGGCGTGTGATCGAACCGGATGGCACGTTCCGCCGCGGGGAGTACGCAGTGGGCTGGATCAAGCGCGGGCCAACCGGCATCATCGGGTCTAACAAGCCGGATGCGCTCGAAACCGTCGAGCGGCTGCTCGAAGACGCTGCAGCCGGGCGCCTGCTGGAACCGCCCCACCCCGAGCGGACTGAGATGGAGTGCCTGCTTGAGCGGCGCCACATCCACTATGTGACCTTCGACGACTGGCGCATCATCGATCAGATCGAGCAAGAACGCGGGCGTGCCATCGGACGCGAGCGGGTAAAGTTCACACGGGTGGAAGATATGCTCGCAGCCCTGGCTGACTTCCGTCGCGAGCCTACGCCCGGCTAGCCGGGCAGCGCGAGCGGGCGCAGCAGCCGCACGGGGAACTCGCTGCCTGCCGGAGCGTGGCGCACGCCTTCGGGCAGAATCAGCAACCCGTCCGCCTGCACCATCGACAGCAGAGCCGCCGAACTTTGCGTTCCCGTGGAATAGGCCACCCAGCGGCCCGCGCTGCGTTCCAGACGCACGCGCAGATAGCTGCGCCGCCCGTCGGACTCGAACGCTTCGCCCAGCACGGCGACGATCTCAGGCGGCGCGGCCTGGCGCGCGCCCTGTAAGCGGTTCAGCGCTGGCCGCACAAAGAGATCGAACGTAACCATCGCCGAGACCGGGTTGCCGGGCAGTCCGAAGTAGGGGATGCCCCGCACATGGCCGTATACCAGCGGCTTGCCCGGCCGCACATTCACCCGCCACAGGTCGATCTCGCCCAGTTCCTCGACCACCGCCCGCACCACATCGTGTGTGCCAACCGAAACCCCGGCCGAACTGATAATCAGATCAGGCGCGCGTTGCAGCGCGGCCTCGAAGCAACCGCGCACCGCGTCGAGCGTGTCCGGCGCGGTCGGCAGCACGATCGCCTCGCCACCCGCGCTGCGGACCAGAGCGGCAAGCATCGGGCCGTTGCTGTTGTAGATTTGGCCCGGAGCCAGAGGCTGTCCCGCTTCGACCAGCTCGCTGCCGGTGGAGATGATCGCAACACGCGGGCGGCGGTAGACCGGCACCTCGGCCAGCCCCAATGAGGCGATAATCCCGATGTCCTGCGGGCGCAGCACCGTCCCCTGCTCCAACACCTTTTCGCCGGCGCGCAGATTTTCGCCCGGCGGTCGAATGTAGTCGCCCGGTTTGACAGCCCGAAACACCTCGACCGTCTCGGACAGCCTGCTCGACCCGTCCGACCGCCACGTATCGCCCGTATCCTCGACCGGCACAATGGCGTCCGCCCCTTCAGGGACCGGCGCCCCGGTCATGATACGCGCTGCCTCACCCACGCCCAACGTCATGCGGGGTGCCACGCCGGCAGGGATGTCCGCCACCACACGCAGCCGTACCGGCGTTTCAAGCGACGCGCCGGACGTGTCGCCCGCCCGGACCGCATAACCATCCATGCTCGAACTCGCGAATGAGGGTACATCCGCCGGCGCGACTACGTCCTGCGCCAGAACGCGCTGCAGAGCGTCGATCAGCGGCACTGTTTCGCCCGACAGCGGCTGCATCGCCCGAACGATCCGCGCCACAACGTCATCGACGTTGAGAAGCTCAGCCATAGCATCCCTCGCGCTTCAACCCGCGATAATTTGAGATTATAACGGCTCGCGGGAAGGTCCTGACATAAAAAGGCCGCTCATGTGCCCATGAACGGCCCCGTCCCGTTGTCTGCGCAGTTCGTCGCTACCACCAGCAGTTGGCATCAGGTTTGACGTGCAAATCGAACATATCCGAGATGATCGGCAAATCATCCCACAGGCACGCGCCGTCGATAATGATTCCCCCGATAACCGAGCTGACGATGCACAGCACGAGGAAACACCCACACCCCAGCACCAGCCAGCGGCTGGTACCTTCCTGGTAAGGCTCCTCTTGATAGTCATACTCGTAATCCATCGGCTGCGGCGCGCCGGGCTGCGGGTAGGGTTCGGGCGCAACATAGCCAGGGGCTGGGGGCTGATACTCTTCGACCGGGCGCTCGTAGCGGCCAGGCGGGGCGTACGGGGCTTCGTAAGGGGCCGACGGCCCGACCACTGTAGCCGCCTGCCCGATCTCGGCGCCCGCGGGCAATCCTTCATAGGCGAGCGTCACCGTTTCGCCCAGCCCGACCATGTCATTGTGCGAGAGGAGGCGCGGTCCGGTCAGGCGCTGGCCATTGACGAACGTCCCATTCGTCGAACCCAGGTCCTCGATCGTGTATCCGGCACCGCCTTGGGTGAGGCGGCAGTGATGGCGGCTGACTTCGGGATCGTTGATGACAATGTCATTGGTGATGTCGCGCCCAAGGGTCACAATCCCTTTGTTCAGCTCGTAGACCTGGTTAGGCTGCGGACCGCGTCGGACAACCAGCCGGAAGCTGCTGCTGCCTTGCATGAAAGATGCCTCCTCGCGCGAAGAGAGTGCGGGATAACCTCACCTCGGATGGGAGTATACGGTCAATGGAATAGGATGTCAACACGGGCAGACAGCGGGGCGAAGCCAGCAAAAAACGCCGGGCAGAGCCGGCGCTTACAGATCACTATACGGGCGCAAAACCGGGTCACTGCGTGAAGTCGCGCAGTTGCCGCGAGCGGCGGGGATGACGCAGGCGGCGCAAAGCCTTGCCTTCGATCTGGCGGATGCGCTCGCGCGTCAGGCCGAATTTCTGGCCCACTTCCTCGAGCGTATAACTGCGCCCGTTTTGAAGACCAAAGCGTAGCCGCAGGATGCGCGCTTCCCGCGCCGTGAGCGTACTGAGCACTTCCTCGACCTTCTCGCGCAGCAGGTTCTGGTAGGCGCTCTGTGTGGGCGTCGGCGTTGTCAGGTCCTCGATGAAGCTGCCCAGCTCGCTATCTTCTTCCTCACCCACCGGGCGCTCAAGGCTCATCGGGCGCCAGCTCACCTTCAGCATCCACTGGACTTTGCGCGGCTCCAGATCCATCGCCGCCGCGATCTCCTCCGGCGTGGGCTTGCGGCCCATCTCCTGCTCAAGCTGGCGCGCCGTCTTATACAGCCGCCGGATGCGGTCGCTCATATGAACCGGCACGCGGATGGTGCGTCCCTGATCGGCGATCGCCCGCGTGATGGTCTGGCGGATCCACCAGGTGGCGTAGGTGCTGAAACGATAGCCGCGCGTGTAATCGAATTTCTCGACCGCTTTCATCAACCCAAGGTTGCCTTCTTGAATCAAGTCCAGAAAATGCACCCCACGCCCCATATACTTCTTCGCGATACTCACCACCAGGCGGGTGTTGGCCTTGATCAGGTGGTCGCGCGCTGCCTTGCCATCTTCGATCAGCGCGTTCAGCTCAGCGACGAGATCGGGGTCGGCGCCATCCCCCATGCGCATCAGTTCGGCGCGCGCAGCGTTCCCCGCTTCCAGCCGGCGGGCCAACTCGACCTCTTCCTCGGTCGAGAGCAGCGGGACACGGGCCATCTCTTTGAGATATAGCCCTACCGTGTCGTCCGACGATACGCCGCTGAGATCGAACTCATCGTCCTCATCAAGATCGTCCTCGTCGGTGCGGATCGCCTCTTCGTCCCCCGGCCGGTCCCCATAGACCTCAACGCCGAGCCGCTGGAGCCATCGAAAAATATCTTTCAGCCGCTCAACCGTGTCATCTGTGTCAGGTATCGCTTCGAGAATATCGTCTGTGGTGAGGAAACCCTGGCTATCCGCTCTTTCGAGCAGCAGCGCCATCAGGCCGGTCGTTTGTTGGTTTTCGGTGTCGCTGTAGTCTTTCAACGTGAATCCCCCATTTCATCATCTAAAGATACAGCATGCTGGAAGACCAACGAACCATTAATTTCAGCCGCTGTCATCCTCGCCCAGCATGGAACGCAGCACAGCCAGCCGGGGATCGATCGTATTCTGCGCGCAGTCGCAGACCCCGTCATTCAGATTCTGCCCGCACTCAGGGCACAGCCCGGCGCAGTCGGGGCGGCAGAGAACCACCATCGGCACGGCCAGGATCGCCTCTTCCCGGACCAGCGGTCCAAGATCGAGAATACCCGTTTCCTCGACCGAGTACGGTTCTTCGGCGTTGGGCGGGTAGGCAAACAACTCTTCAAGCTCAAAGCGAACCGGAACGTGCGTCAGTTCCAGACAGCGCACGCATTCGCCGATCACCGCGGCCTCAAGACTGCTCTGCACGAAGATTCCCCGCGAGTTGCGGCTGAGGCGGACGCTGCCCCGCAGATAATCCAGATCCAGGTCTCCCCCAAGGCGTACCCGCGGCAAATCAAGCTGCATCACGCGCTGATAGCCGGCGCTTTCGGCGAGGATGAAGCCGACGTTGATTTTTAGAACACGGGGGTTGACGAATTCGGGAAGCTGAGACGCAGCCACAGTAACAAACCTCAACGATACCGATAACTAAAAAAGCAAGCCGCGAGCTTCCCGTGCAGCGGAACAAAGCGGCTGAAGCTTAACATCTTTCGATTTGGATGACATGATTATAACGATTCCTACATTTTCTGTCAAGAACTTTAAGGATTCGTCAATTCAACACTTCCCTAAACCTGCGCTATTACCGGGGCTGCAGGGCGGGCTGGCGCCTGCGGCGTCACCTGGGCATTGGGCAGGCGGGCAGTCGGCGTTATTTTCGCCTGGCCGCAGTTCCGGTATAATGACCGCGGTTATCAGGGGGCACCCCCGCTTCGCAACGGCGCAGTCTGGCGCCGTGCTATCTGGATGGACGGTGTTCCATGCGAGTTCTGCTGACGGGGGCCGATGGCCGGCTGGGCAGCGCGCTTCAGGCTCGCCTCATCGCGCACGGCCACGCGGTGTCCGGCTACGATGTGACGAGGATGGATGTCACGGACTGGGATGCGGTCCGGGCTGCATTTGACGAAACCGAGCCGGAACTGGTGGTACACTGCGCCGCGCTGACTGCCGTCGATCATTGTGCAGAAGACCCGGATCGCGCGCTGCTGGTGAACGGGCTTGGCACGCAGACGGTCGCGCAGGCGTGCCAGGATCACGACGCACGGCTGGTGTACATCAGCACCAACGAAGTCTTCGATGGCCGTGCGACGCGCCCGTACCTGGAGTACGACACACCCAACCCGATCAATCCATACGGGTACAGCAAGTGGGTCGGCGAGCAGTTCGTGCGCCAGCTGGTGTCGCGACACATGATCGTGCGCACGGCATGGCTCTATGCACACGGGGGCAACAACTTCGTCCATGCCATCCTGCGGGCCGCGCGCGAGGGACAGCCGCTGCGCGTGGTTACCAACGAGATCGGCTCGCCCACCTACACCAACGACCTGGCCGACGCGCTGGTCCAGTTGATCGAGACCGGACGGAGTGGCACGTATCACCTGGTCAACGAAGGACACGTTTCGCGCTATGGGCTGGCGCGCTGCGCCCTTGACCTGGCCGGATACCGCGAAACGCCCGTCGAACCCATCGCGCTCGCCGAATACCGGCGCGCGTCCCGCCCGCCCGAGTACAGCGCGCTGCGCAATTTCGCCGCGGCCCAAATGGGCATCCGGCTGCGCCCGTGGCCGGACGCGCTGGCGGCGTTTCTGCGCGCCGAGGGCCTCTTGCAGGAGTAAGCGATGCCAGGCAGTGCTGAGACTCCGCTGGTGTCGGTCGTCATCCCGAACTGGAACGGGGCGCACCACCTGCCCACATGCCTGGATGCACTGCGCGCGCAGACCTACCCGCGCCTCGAGATCATCGTCGCCGACAACGCATCGAGCGACGGCTCGCGCGCCCTGCTGGCAGAGCGCTATCCCGAAGTGCGCCTTGTCGCCCTGCCGGACAACCGCGGATTCACCGGCGCCTGCAACGCCGGAATGCGCGCCGCGGGCGGCTCGATCATCGTTCTGCTGAACAACGACACCGAAGCCGATCCGGATTGGCTGAGCGAAGTCGTCGCCGCCTTTGAGCGGCATCCCGAAGCCGGGATCGTCGCCTCGAAGATGCTGCTGTTCGACGACCGGACGCGCTTTCACACCGCCGGCGACCTGTATCGCGTCGATGGGCGGCTTGTCAATCGCGGCGTGTGGGAGACAGACACCGGCCAGTATGATCGCGAGGAATACGTGTTCAGCGCCTGCGGCGGCTCAGCCGCGTACCGGCGTGCGATGCTGGACGAGATCGGGCTGCTTGACGACGATTTCTTCTTTTCGGCAGAGGACATGGACCTCGCCTGGCGGGCACAACTGGCCGGTTACCGTTGTGTCTACGCGCCGCGTGCAGTCGTCTATCACCGTCTTGCCGCCACCGGCGGGGGTATCACCGCCAGCTACTACGACGGGCGTAACATGATCTGGATTCTGGTCAAAGACTATCCGACGCCGTTGTGGCGCAAGCACTGGCCAAAGATCGTACGCGCGCAGGTGGCGCTCGCGGCGGACGCGCTCCGCGCCTGGCGCGGCGCAGCCGCACGGGCACGGCTACGCGGCATGGCAGCCAGCCTGTTCGGCCTGCCCAGAATGCTGCGCAAGCGGCGCGCCATCCAGCGCAGTCGCCGTGTATCTATTGCATACCTTGAGTCGATCCTGACCCCGGTCCCGGCCAGCCCGCCGGACGCGGCCTAACACCAGGAGACCCTTGTGGGAACCCATCCTTCGACCACCGATCCCAGCCGGCCGTTCGTGTCGATCGTCATCCCAGCTTACAACGAAGAGGCCCGCCTGCCCGAAAGCCTGGAGCGCATCGCGCGCTTCGCGGAGTCGCAGGACTATCCGGTCGAAGTCATTGTTGTGGACAACAACTCGTCGGACCGGACACACGCGATTGTTGAGGACTTCGCCGCCCAAAAACCGTTTGTGCGCCCCCTGTTTGAAGGGACACAGGGCAAAGGCGCCGCCGTCCGCACCGGGATGCTTGCCGCGCGCGGCCAATACCGTTTCATC
This sequence comes from Thermoflexus sp., assembly GCA_020724465.1. GTDB lineage: Bacteria > Chloroflexota > Anaerolineae > Aggregatilineales > Aggregatilineaceae > DYGX01. The sequence goes on along the minus strand of DYGX01000012.1, from coordinate 85,197 downwards.
TGCGATGCCGACCTGTCGATGCCCATTGAGGACATCACCCGGTTTCTCCCGCCCCGCCTGACGGATTTCGACATCGCGATCGGCTCGCGCGAGGCACCCGGCGCCGTACGCTACGATGAGCCGTGGCATCGCCACGTCATGGGCCGTGTGTTCAACACCATCGTGCGGCTGTTCGCCGTCCACGGTTTCCAGGACACGCAGGCCGGCTTTAAGATGTTTCGGGACGACGTCGCCGAAGAACTCTTTCCGCTCCAGACATTGAACGGATGGAGTTTCGATGTGGAAGTGTTGTTCATTGCGCAGCAGCGGGGTTTGCGCATCGTCGAGGTGCCGATTCACTGGTACTACAAGGCGAACACGCGCATCCGGCCCGTGCGCGATTCGATTGATATGTTCGTGGATGTTCTGCGCATCCGCTGGAATGCGCTGCGTGGGCGCTATCGATCATGAACATCCGCCCCGATCTCCGCTTCGAGTACCAGCTCCGCGCACAGGGCTTTCGCCACATCGCCGGGCTTGACGAAGCCGGGCGCGGCGCGTGGGCCGGGCCGGTTGTGGCAGGTGCGGTAATCCTGCCTGCCGACCGTTTCGATCTGGCGCGCACACTTACCGGCGTCGACGACTCGAAACGCCTGACGCCCGCCGAGCGCGAAGCACTTTTGCCGCAGATACTGGAGCACGCCCTGGCAACCGGCGTGGGCTTTGCCAGCCACGCGGAGATCGACACCCTGGGCATTGTCCCCGCCACTCGCCTCGCCATGCGCCGCGCTCTGGACGCGCTGAGCGTGCCGCCGGATGCCCTGCTGACCGACGCGCTGGACCTCAGCGAGGCGGGCCTGCCCTGCCTGTCCCTTATCCGGGGTGACCAGCGCTCGGTAAGCATCGCGGCGGCCAGCATCCTTGCCAAAGTCGTCCGCGACCAGTTTATGGACGATCTGGACGACCGCTTCCCACACTACGGCTTTCGCGAGCACAAAGGCTACGGCACGGCGCTCCACCGCAGCGCGCTGCGCCAGTTCGGGCCGTGCACAGTTCACCGCCGTTCGTTCGCCCCACTGCACACCCTGAGTTCTCAGCGGGGGGCCGAGTCATCATGACGCTCGCACTGGTCCACGACTGGCTGAACCAGAACGGCGGGGCCGAAGATGTGCTGGAGACCCTGGTCGCGATCTACCCTAACGCGCCGATCTACACCAGCATCTACGCGCCTGATCTGCTGCCGGAGAGCTACCGCGCGTGGGACATTCGCACAAGCTGGCTCGATCGGCTGCCCGGAATCCATCGCCACCATCAGCGCTACCTGCCGCTCTACCCGCTGGCATTCGACCGGCTCGATCTGTCCGGCTATGAAGTCGTGCTCAGCAACAAAAGCGGCTTCTGCCACGGCGTGCGCACCGGGCCGGATACCACTCACATCTGCTATTGCCTCACCCCGACACGCTACATCTGGGACCTCGACAGCTACCTGGCACGCGAGCGCTTCAGCCCCCCGGTGCAGGTGCTGGCCCGCCTGGTCGCCCGGCTCTACCGGCGCTGGGACTTCGCCGCCGCCCAGCGCGTGGATCATTTCATCGCCATCAGCACGGAAGTCCAGGCGCGCATCCGGCGCTTCTACCGGCGCAATTCGTCGCTCATCTTCCCACCGGTCGAAGTTGCCGAGCGTTTCACCCCCGCGCCCGCTCACGACGATTACTTCCTGGTGGTCTCGCGCCTGATCCCGTACAAGCGCATTGATCTCGCCGTCGAGGCCTGCACACGCCTGGGGCTGCCGCTGCTGGTGGCCGGAAGCGGACGCGATCGCCAGCGGCTCGAGGCCCTGGCCGGACCGACCGTGCAGTTCCTCGGCTATGTGCCCGACGACGACCTGCCCGATCTCATGGCTCGCTGCCGGGCGTTGATCTTTCCGGGACTCGAAGACTTCGGGATCGTCCCCGTCCAGGCGCAGGCTGCCGGGCGCCCCGTAATCGCATTCCGGGGCGGCGGCGCGCTGGACACCGTCATCCCCGGCAAAACAGGCGCGTTTTTCGACGAGCCGACCGTCGAGTCGCTTGCCGCGGCGCTGCGCGCGTTCGACGCGCGCGACTACGACCCTGTCGTACTGCGCGCGCACGCCATGCGCTTCGACCGATCCGTCTTTATCCGCGAGATCCGGGCGGCTGTCGAGCAGGCGCGGCAGAGCCGGCGCACGCCGCATCCCGCCCGCTGATCGGCGTCCAGGCGTAGGATAACGGTTCTTACCACCGACTCCCACGCTGCGTTATAATCTCCGGACACAGGACCCCACGGAAAGCGAGAAGGCCGCACACCTCATGAACATTGTTCAAACCGTCGGCGAGCGAATCGTCGAGAACGTCGCCCAGGTCATCATCGGCAAGCGCAACGAGATCCGCCTGACCGTCTTGGGTTTGCTGTGCCAGGGCCACATCCTGATCGAAGACGTACCGGGAGTCGGCAAAACCATGATGGCGCGGGCGCTGGCGCGCTCGATCGGCGCATCGTTTAGCCGCATCCAGTTCACGCCCGATATGCTCCCCTCGGATGTCACCGGGGTTTCGGTTTTCAACCAGCTCACGCGCGAATTCGAGTTCCGCCCAGGGCCGATCATGTCGCAGATCGTCCTGACCGATGAGATCAACCGCGCCACACCGAAGACTCAGGCCGCCCTGTTGGAGGCGATGGAAGAGCGCCAGGTCACGGTGGACGGGAATACCTATATGCTCGAAGAGCCGTTTCTGGTGATCGCCACCCAGAACCCCATCGAATATGAAGGGACGTTCCCGCTCCCCGAAGCCCAGCTTGACCGCTTCATGCTGCGCATTCGCCTGGGCTATCCTAACCCGCAGGAAGAGATCGCCATGCTCGACTCGCAGCAGTACGAGCATCCGCTGCACAACCTCAAGCAAGTGGTCAGCGTCGACGATCTACTGGCGGCGCAGCGCGCTGTGCGCGAGGTCTATCTGAACCACGACATCAAGAACTACATCGTCAACCTGGTCACCACCACACGTCAGCACCCGGATGTGTATCTGGGCGCCAGCCCGCGCGGCGCGCTGGCCCTCTACCGGGCGGCCCAGGCGCGTGCAGCGCTGGTCGGGCGCGACTACGTCATCCCGGACGACATCAAGGCGCTGGCCGAAGCCACGCTGGCACACCGGATCATCGTGGGACCGAATGCGCGCATCAAGGACATTTCCGCCACCAGCATTATCCACAGCATTCTCAACACGGTGCCTGTGCCCGGCGCGACGGTCGGGGCGCGCTATTAAAGGCCGCAGTGCGCAGTCATGACCAACCGGCGCAACATGTTTTACGCCCTGCTAATCGTGTTCCTGGTGGCGGGCGCGCTCACCGAGCGCTCTTTCTTCTTCCACCTGGCCTATGTTCTTGTCGCGCTGCTGGCCGGGTCATTCCTCTGGTCGTGGACCGCGGTTAACTTCCTGCGGATCGGGCGTTTCACTCACGCCCGGCGCGCTCAGGTCGGGCGGACGCTGGATGAGTCTTTTGTGGTGCACAACACGGGTATCCTGCCCAAGCTCTGGCTTGAGGTGCGCGATCATTCGGACCTGCCAAACCACAACGCCAGCCACGTGGTCCCAGCCCTGCTGCCGCGCCAGCGGTACGGCTGGGAAGTCCACACGCTCTGCACGCAGCGCGGGCAATTCACGCTCGGTCCGCTGACCGTTCTCAGCGGCGATCCCTTCGGCCTGTTCCAGTTTCCGCGCAAGATCGCGGCCGCATCCACAATCATTGTCTACCCACCGACCGTTCCCGTGCACCGCTTCGCCACGCCGATGGGCACGCTCTCCGGCGGCGAGGCGGTCCGGCGGCGCACGCACTTCATTACCACCAACGCCGCCGGAGTGCGCGATTATGAGCCGGGCGACAGTTTCAACCGCATCCACTGGCGCAGCACGGCGCGCAAGGATCGGCTGCTGGTCAAGGAGTTCGAGCTGGATCCGCTGGCCGATGTGTGGATCATTCTGGATCTGGGCCGGGAGACGCTGGTCGAGCGGCCTCACGCGCGCGGCAACGGACTCAACGTCTACGCGCCGCCGCCCAATCTGCCCCCCTCGACCGAAGAATACGGCGTGACGATCGCGGCATCCCTCTCGGCTTACTTCGTCGAGAAAGGGCGCGCGCTCGGGTTCATCACATACATGCCGCACCGCGAGATCGTCCAGCCCGATCGCGGGCCGCGCCAACTCACTCGCATCCTGGAAATCCTGGCGATCGCGCACAGCACAAGCGACCTGACACTCAAGCAAGTGCTGTCGCTGGAGTCCAGCCATCTGGCGCGCGGAACAACGCTGGTGGTGATCAGCGCCACCCAGCGCGACGACTGGATCACCGAAGTGGACACGCTTCAGCGGCGCGGCATCCGCGTCATTCCGGTTCTGATCGACGCGGTCAGCTTCGGCGCGCCGGGGGTTTCTGCGCGCCACCTCAGCGAGTTGATCGAAAACACGGGCGCAGCAGTATACACCATTCGCCAAGACGACGACCTGACCGCCGCGCTGAGTTACAAGACCGGCTTCAAGGCACGCATTCTCTGAGCACGCTGCGCCCACCGCAGAGGACTGCATCCGTGACCCAGCCTTCTCCCTCTCCCACGACGCAATCTCGCCTGCTCTATCTGGCCGTCTTCACGGGCGGGATGGCGACTTTGGGCATCGAGTTCGCCGCGTCTCGCTTGCTTGGCAGCATCTATGGCACCTCAAACATCGTCTGGGCGAACATCATCGGCCTCATCCTGATTTATCTAACAGCCGGCTACTTTCTGGGGGGGCGCTGGGCTGACCGCTCGCCGTATTACACGACGTTCTACCGGCTCATCGCGTGGGCCGCGTTTCTCAGCGGCGTGATCCCGCTCGTCGCCCAGCCGATTCTGACCGCCGCTGCGCGCGCAGTGCAGGATTTCGACGCCGCACTCACCGTCGGGTCGTTCGTCAGCGTGCTGGTGTTGTTCGCCGCGCCGATTACGCTGCTCGGCTGCGTCTCCCCGTTTTCGATCCGGCTGGCGATCTCCGACGTGAGCAAGGCGGGCGGCGTCAGCGGGCGCATGTACGCCCTTTCCACCCTCGGCTCCATCATCGGAACCTTCGCGCCCGTCCTGCTGCTCATCCCTCAGCTTGGCACGGCGCGCACGTTTCTGTTCTTCGCCGGAATACTGCTGGCCGTGGGGTTGGGTGGGCTGGCGCTTCAGGATCGCCGTGCCGCGCTCAAGCTGGCCTGGATGCCGGTCGTGCTGGCAATCGGGGCGGCGTTGGTGCTGCGCCAGCCGCTGCGCCCGGCACCCAACGGTATGACCCTCCTCTACGAAGACGAGACGGCCTACAACCTGGTTCAGGTCGTCGAAGACCGCAACGGCTACCGTTACCTGCTGTTGAACGAGGGCCAGGGTGTCCATTCGCAGTGGCATCCCGATGACCTCTATTACCGGCGAACCTGGGGCTTCTTCCTGGCCGGGCCGTACTTCAATGCCCCACCCTATACCCCTGACCGCGTCGAGCGCATCGCGATCATCGGCCTTGCCGCTGGGACGATCGCCCGACAGCACGACGCCGTCTATCCCGGCTTGCCGATGGACGGCATCGAGATCGATCCGGGAATCGTCGAGGCCGGGCGGCGCTACATGGGCATGACCCAACCGGGCTTGAACGTAATCGTCGAGGACGGCCGCTTTGGGCTGAATCAACTCGACTACCGCTACACGATGATCGGCGTCGATGCTTATCGAGTCCCCTACGTCCCCTGGCACCTGACCACCGTCGAATTCTTTCAAGAGGTGCGCGACCATCTGGTTGATGACGGCGTGCTGATCATCAATGTGGGCCGCACCAGCTCGGACCGGCGTCTGGTTGAAGTGCTGGCGCGCACCCTGCTCGAAGTGTATCCGAGTGTCCACACGCTCGACGTGCCCAACTCGTACAACACGATTCTGGTCGCCACCGTCCAGCCCACCCAGGCCGGGAACCTGGCCGCCAATCTCGCGGCCTTGCCCGCCGACGCCCACCCGATTCTGCGCGAAGCATTGGCCGACGCCGCCGCCTCAATCCGGCCCACGGTGACAGCGAACCTGATCCTGACGGATGATCGTGCGCCGGTCGAGTCGATCGTCGACCGGATGGTGATCGAGTTCCTGCTCGGCGGGGGAATCGCCGAGCTGGCGCAGTAGGCGGGCCGATGTCGGGCGAGCGCGTCCCCCCCAAAGCCCGCGAGACGAGCACAGCGGTTACACCGCTCGCGACGGCAATCCCCCGCTGGCTGATTCCTGCGCTGCGCGCCGCGATTGTCCTGGCGCTTCCCCCGTTTCTGTTGCTCACCAGCGTGCGTCTGGTCATGAGCGAGTTATTCCTGAAGCTTGAATACAGCCGGCCCGGCTTTCCGGCCGATCGCTACGGGTTCACTCAGGCGGATCGCCTGCGCTACGCGCCGTACGCCGTGCGCTACCTGCTCAACAACGAGCCGATCACGTATCTGGCGGAGCTTGAGATCGACGGCGAACCGATGTTCACCACGAAGGAGCTGCGTCACATGGACGATGTCCAGCGCGTGACCCGCTCCGCCTTCCGCGTCCACCTCGTTGTGAGCGCCATGCTGGCGGCGAGCGTGCTTGCGCTGGCGTGGCGCCCGGCGACACGGCGCGCCTTGCGGCAGGGGCTTTTCGAAGGGGGAAGCTTGACGGTGCTGCTGATGCTGGCGGCCGTCGTTGTCGTCCTGGCGAACTGGGATTTCTTCTTCACCGGCTTCCACCGCCTGTTTTTCGAAGGCGATTCGTGGCTATTCAGCACGCGCTCCACCCTGATCCGCTTGTTCCCTGAGCGTTTCTGGTTCGACGCGGCGATCGCCATCGGCGGGTTGACCCTGATCGGATCGGGCGCGGCGATTCTCGCCAGCCGGATAGGCCGGCCAGGGAATAGCTGACAATCCGGCAGGCCATCACAGATAACGGCACTCGATGATCCGCCCGTCACTATCGATCCGGTACAGCCGGGGAACCCCGGTTGGGATGCGCAGGGCGGGCACGGCTTCCGCCTTGATGTCGTCCAGCTCCATCACCAGCGCCCGCAGGCTGTTGGCGTGCGCCACGACTAGCACGGTTGCCCCGGCCAGGACGTGCGGCTCGATCCGTTGCCGGTAGTAGACGACGACGCGCTGACGCGTGTCGGCCAGGCTCTCGCCGCGCGGCGGGCGAAATTGATAGCTGCGCCGCCAAAGCGTCACGATCTCCAGGCCCAGCTTTTCGGCGGTCCTCGCCTTGTTCAACCCCTGCAAGAGACCGTAATGCCGCTCGTTGAGCGCCTCGGTGTAAACCACCGTCACGTCTCGCTGGCCCAGAACATCCAGAATAATCTCAAGCGTTTCCTGGGCGCGCACCAGCGCCGACGAGAACGCGTAATCGAAGCGAAAGCCGGCCAGCTTTTCCGCAGCAGCCCGCGCCTCGGCCCGTCCCTTCGCGGTGAGCGGGACATCAGTCCAGCCGGTAAAGCGATTCTCCAGGTTCCAGACCGACTCCCCGTGACGAAGCAATACCAGCGTTCCGGATGCCATACGCCCTCTTCGACCACTTCAGCGGACGAAAACGGGGCCCCAGGGGACCCCGCATCAGCCTGCGCAACTGCGCGCGCTAGGCGCCGACCTTGCCAAACCGCTTGGCGTGCGCCAGCGCCAACATCATCAGATCGACCGCCGGGAACTGGCCCAGTGCCCCGCCCATACACTCGCGCTCGCCGAAAGACTGCGCGCGATCCGGCATGTGCGTCTCCGGCGCCCAGAGCAGCGTGGGGACCGGGTGCCAGCTATGCGCGCGGTACTTCGCCGGGGTTGAGTGATCGCCGGTGACGATCAGCACGTCCGGTTTCAGGTCCAGCAAAACCGGCAGCGCCTCGTCCACTTCCTCGATCACCTTCACCTTGGCGTCGAAGTCGCCGTCTTCGCCCCGGCTGTCCGTGTACTTGATGTGGCAGAAGACGAAATCGTAATCGTTCCAGATGCGCGCGACATGCTCGAATTCGTCGCGCGTGGTGTCGTGCGCCGTCGTCGGGATGACGTCCATGCCCACCAGCTTGGCAACGCCCTTGTACATCGGATAGACCGCCACGCACGCCGCCTTGAGCTTATACACGTCGCGGTATTTCGGCAGCCCTGGCTCCATAGCGAAGCCGCGCAGCGTCGCCATGTTGGCCGGTTCCTGACCACGCAGCACCTCGCGCGCCTTTGCGAGCCACTGATTCACCAGGCTGGCCGTGTACTCCGCCGCCGGATCGAGCGCCCGGGCAGGCAGCGGCGCGACGCCGGTGCGCTGCGGATCCGTGTCCGCGATCGCGGCGTTCAATCCCTCGCCGCGCAGAACCATCGCAAAGCGATATTCTTTAGCGATCTCAATGTCGATTGTAACCCCTGGAATCTCGATCTGGCGCAGCAGCGCGACACGCCTGGCACCTTCCTCGGTCGAGATGCGCCCCGCACGCCGATCGGTGATCAGGCCCTGCTCGTCCACCGTGCAGAAATTGCCGCGAATGGCGACGTCGCCGGGGTTGACTTCCAGCCCGATCCCCGTTGCTTCCAACACCCCACGGCCAATCTCGTACACCAGCGGATCGTAGCCGAACAGAGCCAGATGAGCGGGGCCGCTGCCCGGCGCGATACCGCGCGCCACCGGGATGCTCAGCCCGCAGCTTCCCTCCCGCGCGAGCCGGTCGAGGTTCGGCGTGCGAGCCGCTTCCAGCTCAGTCAGGCCACCCTGTGTCATCGGCAGGCCGCCCAGGCCATCCATGACCAGCAGCAGAATCTTCCCCCCCTGCTCCGTCGCGATCTGCCGCGTCAAATCGAAGTTCGCCATCGAGTCACCGTCCTCTCCATAGCATGCCAAATATGGGCATCGGCATAGTTGTAACACGCCGGCCCCAGGCGTCAAGTGATTCTCGGCGCCGATTTCACTGCCATTTAGAGTATGGAAAAATCGCCTGCTCACGCTACAATTCCACAGCGGGATCGGGACCGATAGCTGCCGGATCGGCGAGTTGTTCCGACGGCTCGCGGTCGCACGGTGCGAGGGATTTCCGTTCAATGCAGCACCAACGTCACACGATGCGCAAATGGCTGACACCGGGCCTGCACCTCAAGCGCTGGCTGGTGCTGCTTATGATCGGAATCACCTTGCTTGGCCTGGGTGTGGCCCAGATCATCCTAACCCTTGCGCGCTCGTCGGACTATCCCCCCCTGCTGACTCTGGTCACCCTGCGCTTTCTGACGCCCTGGGCGCGCATCGCCATCTCGATCGTGCTGGGTGTGGCTGCGGTGACCATAGCCTTCTACCAGCTCAACCGCTCGATCATGGCTCCCTTTGCGCTGCGCCGTCACGAATCGCTGATCGACGTGATGTATGCACACAGCCGGCGCCAGCGGGGCCTGAAGGTCGTCGCCATCGGCGGGGGAACCGGCCTGCCGGGCGTCCTGCGCGGGTTGAAGCACTATACCAGCAACATCACCGCTATTGTCACCGCAGCCGATGACGGAGGCAGCTCCGGGCGGCTGCGGCGCGAGCTGGGCGTGCTGCCCCCCGGCGACCTGCGCAACAATATCGCCGCGCTGGCCAACGACGAAGACCTGATGACGCATCTCTTCCAATATCGCTTCGCCGCAGGGGGTTTGGGCGGGCACACGTTCGGCAACCTGTTCCTCACCGCAATGGCCGACATCACCGGAAGCATGGACCGCGCGCTGGCCGAAACCGGGCAAGTTCTAGCGATTGAGGGCCGGGTGCTGCCTTCGACCTTGCAGGATGACGTCGTCCTGATGGCCGAGGTTCGCATTCCCGGCGAAACCCGGCTGCGCCGCGTGACAGGTGAATCGCAGATTCCAGGGTCAGGTGGTAAGATCGAGCGCGTTTTTCTGCACCCGGACCGGATCCGCGCCTATCCTGAGGCAATTCGGGCGATTCTCGGCGCAGATCTGATCGTGATCGGGCCAGGCAGTCTCTACACCAGTATTCTGCCAAACCTGCTCGTTCCGGGGATCGTCGAGGCTGTGCGAGCCAGCGGCGCCTGTTGCGTCTACGTCTGCAATGTGGCGACGCAGGCTGGCGAGACAGACGGCTACACTGTAGCGGACCATGTGCGGGCCATTGAAGCGCACGTCGGCCCCGGTGTTTTTCAGACGGTGATTGCCAACAACAACTATCCGACGAAGAACGCCGGCCAACACACGCACTACGTCCAGCCCGGAACCGATGACCCGATCCTTGAGCAATACCAGATCCACTGGGCGGACCTGACCAGCGCCGAACAGCCCTGGCGCCATGATCCGCAAAAGCTGGCTCAGGCGCTGTTCGCGGTCTACGGGCGCGCCCAGGCTGGCCCGCCGGCTCAGCGCGAATCGCTCGCAGCCGGCTAGCAGGCCGCCCACCAGCAAGCGAGCACGGCCGGGCAGATCGCGCCACGCGCGCGGTCCGCCCAGACTCTTGGGATATCCGACAAACTAGTAAGGAGTACAGACCATGGCAACACGCGTAGGCATCAACGGGTTCGGTCGCATTGGCCGTCAGGTCATGAAGATCATCATGGACAAGTACCCCAACGATCTCGAGGTCGTTGCGTTTAACGACCTGGGGGATCTCCCCACGATGGCGCACCTGTACAAATATGACTCCTCGTACGGGATCACCGATGATACCGTCGAGGTGGGCGATGGCGTGCTGATAATCAACGGCAAGCACGTTAAGGCGCTCAAGGAGCGCGAGCCGGCCAACCTGCCGTGGGGCGATCTGGGCGTGGACATCGTCATCGAGAGCACGGGTGTCTTCCGCAGCCGTGAGAAGGTGCAGCCGCACATCGACGCCGGCGCCAAGAAGGTCATCATTTCGGCCCCGGCCAAGGGCGAGGTCGATCTGACGATCGTGCTGGGCGTGAACGACAACATGTACGACTCGGCCAAGCACCACATCATCTCCAACGCCTCGTGCACGACCAACTGCCTGGCGCCCGCCGCCAAGGTCGTGCATGACGCGTTCACCATCAAGCGCGGCCTGATGACCACCATCCATTCGTACACCAACGACCAGCGCATCCTCGACCTGCCGCACAGCGACCTCCGCCGCGCGCGTGCAGCCGCCCTCAGCATGATCCCGACCACGACCGGCGCGGCCAAGGCGGTGGCCCTGGTCATCCCGGACCTGAAGGGCAAGTTCGACGGCATTTCCGTGCGCGTCCCCACCCCGACGGTGTCCCTGGTCGACTTCGTGGCCGAGATCGAGAAGGAAACCACCCGCGAAGAACTGCTGGAGAAGTTCCGCGAGGCCGCCAATGGCCCGATGAAAGGCATCCTGGGCGTGGCCGACGAGCCGCTGGTGTCGATGGACTTCAAGGGCGACGAGCGCTCCAGCATCATCGACGCCGAGTTCACGACGGTCTTCCAGGGCACGATGGTCAAGGTCATGGCCTGGTACGACAACGAGTGGGGCTACTCCGCCCGCACTGCCGACCTGGCGAAGATGATGGCCGACGCGCTCTAGAACGGAGCGTTCCCCAGAATTGGCTATTCGCGCGGGGGCATGGGCCGGTGACAGCCCTGCCCTCGCTTGCTGAATAAGGAGCCTGTCGTATGAACAAGAAAACGATCCGCGATATCGATCTAACTGGCAAGCGCGTGCTGGTGCGCGTCGACTTCAACGTGCCCATCGACGAGAACGGTCGGGTCACCGATGACACGCGCATCCGCGCAGCGATTCCCACGCTGAAATACATCCTGGATCAGAAGCCGCGCTACGTCGCCCTGATGTCCCACCTGGGCCGCCCCAAAGACGAACCGGACCCGAAATACTCGCTGCGTCCGGTCGTGCCGGTCCTGGCCGAGTTGCTCGGGGTCGAGGTCGCCTTTGCCGAGGACAGCGTCGGCGAGGTGGCGCAGCGGGCCGCTGCCGCCCTGCCGGACGGGGGCGTGCTGCTGCTGGAGAATACGCGCTTCCACAAAGAAGAAAAGAAGAACGACGAGACCTATGCCCGGCAGCTCGCCGAGCTGGGCGACGTGTACGTCAACGACGCCTTCGGCTCGGCCCATCGCGCCCACGCCTCGACCGAGGGGGTAGCCCGCTATCTGCCCGCCGTGGCCGGCTTCCTGATGGAAAAGGAATTGAACTACCTGGCCAACGCGATCGCCAACCCGGAGCGCCCGTTTGTCGCAATCCTCGGCGGCGCCAAGGTGTCGGACAAGATCGGCGTGATCGAAGCCTTGCTCGGCAAATGCGACCGTCTGCTGATTGGCGGCGGCATGGCGAACACCTTCTTCAAGGCCCAGGGCTACGACATGGGCGATTCGCTGGTTGAAGAAGAAGCGCTTGACACGGCCCGGAACTTGCTGGCGCAGAGCGGCAACAAGCTGGTGCTGCCCAACGAAGTCGTGATCGCGGATGCGTTCGACAACAACGCGAACACGCGCGTCATCAAGCCCGCCGACGGCGTGCCTGCCGGCTGGCGCGTCCTGGATATCGGACCGGGCGCGGTCGAGCAGTACCGCGCGATCCTCAAGGAGGCGCGCACCGTCGTCTGGAACGGCCCGATGGGCGTCTTCGAAATGCCGAACTTTGCCAAAGGCACCTTCCAGATCGCCGAGATTCTGGCCGAGTCGAGCGCCACGACCATTATCGGAGGTGGCGATTCCGCTGCGGCGGTGCAGCAGGCGGGCCTGGCCGATCGCATGTCGCATATCTCGACCGGCGGCGGCGCCAGCCTGGAGCTGCTCGAAGGCAAGGAACTGCCCGGCGTGGTCGCGCTCAACGACAAATAGCGAACGCTATCGGCTCACACGCGCGGCGGGCGGGGAACTGCCCGCCGCCTTTTCCAGCTCCTTCCGGCGCTGCACGCGCCCGGAAGCGTCGTTTATAATGAAGGTGACCCGGTTCAGGCGCTCGCCTATCGCACCCGACGGGCGCCTGTTTCCTTATCCGAACCCGTTCACAAGGGAGCTGCTGCAATGCGCACGCCGATTATCGCCGGCAACTGGAAGATGTATAAGACCCCCCAGGAAGCTGTAGAGTTCGTCCAGGCACTGAAGGAACCGCTGAGCACTCTGACCGCCGCCGAGCGTGTGGTGTGCCCGGCGTTCGTCGCGCTGCCGGCTGTGGCCGAGGCACTCAAAGGCACGGACATCGCCGTTGGCGCGCAGGATGTGCACTGGGAAGACGAAGGGGCGTACACCGGCCAGGTCGCGCCAGGGATGCTCGCCGGGTTGGTGACGTACGTCATCGTCGGCCATTCCGAAACGCGCCAGTATCAGGGCGTGACCGACGAGATGGTCAACCGGAAGATCAAGGCCGCGCTGCGGCACGGGCTGCGCCCCATTGTCGCCGTTGGCGAGAGCCTGGAAATCAACGAGGCAGGGCAGACGCGCGAGTTCGTCGACCGCCAGATCCGCGCGGCGTTCGACGGCGTGTCTGCGTCCGATCTGGAGCGGATTGTGATCGCCTACGAGCCGATCTGGGCTATTGGCACAGGCAAGAGCGCCAGCGGCGAGCAGGCGAACACCATCATCGGCGCCATCCGCGAGACGCTGGCCGAACTGTATGGGGAAGCGCACGCCGAAGCCATGCGCATCCAGTACGGTGGCAGCGTCAAGCCGGACAACATGGCCGAGTTTATGAGCCAGCCGCACATCGACGGCGCCCTGGTGGGCGGCGCGTCGCTCAAAGTCGATTCGTTCGTGGCGCTGGTGCGGATCGCCATCGAGGCGAAAGGCCTGCACTAGCCGGGCAGATATGGACCTCAGCAGCCTGCTCACCCCATGGATCGCGCTGGCAGCGGTGCTTATCCCGCTCGCTTACGCGGAGAGGTGGATCCACAGCCACCTTTACGGTGTGGGCTGGCTGCTGACCAACGAGCCGCGCAGCGCGACGGTTCTCTACTATGTCATCCTCTTTCCGGGCGTGTTTGTCCACGAGTTCGTCCAATGGCTGGTGGCTGGTGCCCTCAACGTCGAGACGCAGCGGGTCATGGTCTGGCCCGAGGCGCAGGAAGACGGCACGCTGCGGCTCGACTTTGTGCAGGTCAAAAATGCCGGACGCTTCACCATGGCGATCATCGGAGCCGCCCCGCTGATCGTCGGCCTTGGCCTCATCCTGTTCATCAGCAACCGCATTCTCGATTTCGACGCATTCCTGGTTGCCCTTCAAACCGGCGATATCACGGTGATCGGCCCGGCGGCGCGCGAGCTTGCCAGCAAGCCGGATTTCTATCTGTGGCTCTACCTCATGTTCGCGCTGGCCAACGCCATGCTGCCCACCCCGGAAGAGCGCAGCGGCTGGATCATCGTGCTGGGTCTGTTCGCCGGTGTGCTGGCGTTTCTGGTGATCATCGGCGTGGGCGATGTGCTGATCGAGACCTTCACCGGCCCGGTCGCGCACGGAGTCAATCTGTTGACCACAGCCTTCGGCACCATCCTCGCGTTGCAGCTTGGCGCGATCCTCATCATCGGCTTCTTCGAGGAGATCCTCGAGCGGATCACCAAGCGCAAGTTCGACTATTCGACTCCCGAACCGGAGCCGTTCGTGCGCGAGCCGGGGTCAAATCTACCGCTTGCCCCAGGCGAGCCGCCCCCATCCATCTATAACCTGCCGCTGCCGCTGCCCGAGCCGGGTATCCTGGCTGAGCTGGAAGCCAGGCGGCGCCAACCCGCAACGGGCCTGCCCGGTACACGCCCGGCGGCACCTGAGCGCCTCGCGTCACCGCCCGAAGCCCAGCGGGTGCCCAACCGCCCATCCGCACCGCAGACGGCGCCTGCCGTTCCCGGACAGCCGCCCGACCGCCAGCCGTTCCCGGCCAGGGAGCACCCGGCGCCAGCACGCGAGCCGGGCCGTCCAGCGCTGCCCGCCGCGCAAAGTCTCTCGCGCCGCGAAGGGCCGGCGGGCCAGCCCCGTCCAGCCGCCGATGATCGCGCGCGCAACGCCCGCCCCGCTCCCGCCGAGCCGGAGCCAGAGCCTACAACCGCACCGCGAATCCCCACCAGCCGCCCGCTAACCGCCCGGCCTGCCGCCGGGCCACCGGACCCAGAAAGCGGCGAGCGCGCGTCGGTCTTCGGCAGCGACTTTGCCCGCAGACCCGCCAGCCCAGCGCCGCGCAGCCCGCAGGCGGGGAGCGTCCCGGAGAAGCCCTTCCAGCGCAGCAGCGCGCGCCGGCCATTTTCGTTTGATGAGTCCGACGACGAGGACCGCGCGCCAGACGAGGTCCCGGACGACGAGGGCGATGACGTGGAGTATGTGGATTTCGACGACCTCTAGCGATCGTTCGCGCGGCGGGGTGGCGGGCGGTCGGCCGGCGAGGCAGCGGGGACATCCGCGTCGTCGCGGCGCGAGCGGTAGCCGAGCAGGTAAATCCCCAGCGCGACAATGCCCACCATCACCACCAGCGCGATCAGCTTGAACACGCGGCTGGCGGTGACCAGCGCGATCGCGCCAAACAGCGCGCAGAAGACGTAGTAGCCGAGCACGATCTGCCGCTGCGACAGCCCGGCATCGAGCAGGCGATAGTGCACATGCCCCCGGTCGCCGAAAACCGGATTGCCCCCGGCGCTGATCCGCCGCACGATCTGCCACGCCACGTCAACCAGCGGCAGCCCCATGACCAGCAGCACAGTTGCCATCTTCGCCCCACCGATGATGCTCAGCACCCCCACGGTAAAGCCGAGGAACAGCGCCCCGTTCGTGCCCATGAATATGCGGGCCGGGTGAAAGTTGTACGGCAAAAAGCCGAGCGTCGCGCCCAGCAGTGCCAGCGGCAGCAGGCTGACACTGGTCTGGTTGAGCTGAAAGGCCGCGTGCAGAAAGATCATCAGGGACGCGACCGCGCAGACACCCGCTGCCAGGCCGTCCAGCCCGTCGAGCCAGTTGACGGTGTTCATCATCAATCCCAGCCAGAACAGGCTGATGGTCACAGTGACCACAAACGGCCATTCCGGTGTCCGCTCGCCGGTGAGCGGGTTGTTAAACTGCTCGATGAAGATCAGAAAGGCGACCGCGATCGCGGCGGCGAGCAGTTGGGCGATGTACTGCGGCAGGGGGCCAAAGTCGCGCCTGTCATCCAGAACCCCGAACAGCCAGATGAACGTCCCGCCCAGGATCAGGCCGGTGAGCCGGATAATCTCCTTGTCGTCGGTGCGCTCCACCGGTAAGAACTGCGCGACGATCACGGCGATCATGAACGCGGCGTACATCGCCAGACCGCCGAGCTTCGAGGTTGGGTGCGGGTGTTGGTGGCGCCCGCGTGGGACATCGACAATCCCACGACGAATGCCGAGCCGGGCGGCCAGTGGTGTGACCAGCAGCGACAGCCCGAACGACAGCCCGAAGACGACGGCAAACGACAGCGCGTGCCCGGCCGGTATGTCAGGCATCAGACGACTCTCCCCCGATGCTCCACGCCTTCAGGCAGCTCGCTCATGTTCTCACTCTGCGCTGCCTGCCTATCCCGTGCCAAACTGCCGGTCGCCCGCATCGCCCAGGCCGGGCACAATGAAGCCACGCTCGTTGAGGTGATCGTCGACCGCGGCCAGGTGTATCGGCAGGTCCGGGTGCGCTGACGACAGCGTCTCGATCCCTTCCGGCGCGGCGATCAGGCCCACAAACTTGATGCGCGAAACGCCCCATTCCTTCAGCACCTGCACCGCCGCTGCCGCCGAGCCGCCCGTCGCCAGCATGGGATCGAGCACCAGGCAAACCTGGACGGTCGGTTCAACCGGCAGTTTGTTGTAGTACGAGACTGGGCGCAGCGTCTTTTCGTCCCGGTATATCCCCAGATGCCACACCTGCGCCCCTGGGATCATCTCGTGGATCCCCTCAACCATGCCCAGACCGGCACGCAGAATTGGCACCAGGCCGACCGCTTCCTGAAGGTGGTAGCCGGGCGCGGTCGCCAGCGGCGTCTGCACGCTGCACTCGCGCAGCTTGAGATCGGCCGTTGCCTCATAGCCCAGCAGCATCGCCAGCTCGCGAATCAGCTCACGGAACTTCTTATGCTCGGTCTCGACATTGCGCAGCAGGGTCAGCTTGTGTTTGACCAGCGGGTGCTGTGAGACATAAACCGGGGACATCAGATTTCTCCTTGAGGACACCGCGCTGGCCCGATTGTAGCGTGAGCAGGCATACTGTCAACGCCGCGCCAGACACGATTCAACCCCATCACCCCCTTTCATTTCCGCCCTGCTCCCGGTATACTCTCACACACTTGTTCGACGAACTGGAGTGTTCGATGGCACAACCAGATCGCCTGGTCAGTGGGGGGAAACGCGCCGAGGACCGCCTCGATAGCGCCATGCGCCCCACCCGGCTCGACGAGATGACCGGTCAGGCGCGGGTCGTTGAGAACCTGCGCATCCTCATCGAGGCGGCCAAAGCGCGCGGCGAGGCACTCGATCACGTCTTGTTCTATGGCCCGCCCGGCCTGGGCAAGACCACCTTCGCCCATGTGATCGCCAACGAGCTGGGGGTGAACCTGCGCATTACCGCCGGTCCGTCCATCGAGCGGGCCGGCGACCTGGCGGCGATCCTGACCCACCTGCACAAAGGCGACGTGCTGTTCATCGACGAGATCCACCGCCTGGGCCGCGCGGTGGAAGAGGTGCTGTACCCGGCGATGGAAGACTTCGCGCTCGACATCGTGATCGGCAAAGGGCCGTCGGCCAAGAACGTGCGGCTCAACCTGCCGCGCTTCACGGTGATCGGGGCCACAACGCGCCTGGCGCTGCTCACCTCGCCGCTGCGCTCGCGCTTCGGCGCGGTGTATCGTCTTGGCTTCTACGATATGAAAGCTATCGCCCAGATCATCGAGCGTGCGGCCGAGCTGCTCCAGGTGCAAGTCGAGCCGGGCGGCGTGAAGGAGATCGCCAGCCGGGCGCGCGGCACGCCGCGCATCGCGCTGCGGCTGCTCAAGCGCGTGCGAGACTATGCCGAGGTGCGTGCGAATGGTATCATTACGGCCCAGGTAGCCACCGACGCGCTGAACCTGCTCGATATCGATTCTTTGGGCCTGGATGACATTGATAAACGCGTTCTGCGCGCGATCATCGAGAAGTTCGGCGGCGGGCCAGTCGGGCTGGATACTATCGCCGCATCGATCAGCGAAGAAGCCGACACGATTATGGACGTCTACGAGCCGTATCTGCTCCAGCTTGGCTTCATCGCGCGCACGCCGCGCGGACGGGTCGCGACGCCCCTGGCCTACCAGCATCTCAACATAGCGTACCCCGACCAGCCGGGGTACCAGGAACCCCTGTTCCAGTTGGGAGACGACGAGTAAACGCCTATGGATTTGAGTTCTGCCGGCCGGCTGCTTCTGTTCACCGGCGTGCTCCTGATCGTGCTTGGGGCGCTGTTCGTCATTCTGGGGCGCATCCCCGGCCTGCGCTTCGGCAGCCTGCCGGGTGACATCCGCATCGAGGGGCGCGGCTTCTCGTGCTTCTTTCCGCTGGCGACCATGCTTATTCTCAGCCTGTTGCTAACCCTGGTGCTCAACATCGTGATCCGCCTGATCAACCGCTAATCACACCGCCATGCTTCTTTCCGATTTCGACTACGACCTGCCGCCGGAGCGCATTGCGCAGCACCCGGTAGAGCCGCGCGACGCCTCGCGTCTGCTGGTGCTTCATCGCGACACGGGCCAGATCGAGCACCGCCGCTTCCGCGATCTGATCGACTATCTGGAGCCGGGTGACGTTCTCGTCCTCAACCAGACGAGAGTCATCCCGGCACGCCTGCCGGCCCGCAAGCTGCCATCTGGCGGCGCCGCCGAGATTCTGTTGCTGCGCCAGTTGGACGAGCGGCGCTGGTTGGTCGTCGTGGGCGGCAAGCGCATCCGGCGCGGTACGCGGCTTGAGATAGGCAGGCCAGGTGGCCCCACCCACATCGCGACGGTGATCGAAGAGCGCGATGAGAATCAGCGCGTGGTCGAATTCGACCAGCCGATCAACGCGCACTTGCAGGAACTCGGCAAGACGCCACTGCCACCCTACATCACCGAGCCGCTGGACGATCCGGAACGCTACCAGACTGTTTATGCTCGCGTCGAGGGATCGGCTGCCGCGCCAACGGCGGGGCTGCACTTCACCGGCGAATTTCTGCTGGAGCTTCAGCGCGCCGGCATACAGTTCGCCTACTGCACACTGCACATCGGGCTGGATACGTTCGCTCCGGTACGCGAGGAGATCATCACCGAGCACCGCATGCACACCGAGCGGGCCGTGCTCAAGCCCGAGGACGCCGAGATTATCAACAACGCCCGGCTGCAAGGGCACCGGATTGTCGCAGTCGGCACTACGGCGGTGCGCACGCTGGAGACTGCCGCGATCCGCTCGGCTGCGTATGGGCTGCCGATCAACGATCCCCACAGCGTACAGCGCACGCTTCAACATCTGCCGGATGGCGTGTGCCCGTGGCGCCCGGTGATTGCCATCGACGAAGACGCCGATCTGTTCATCACGCCCGGCTATCGCTTCCGCGCCGTCGACATCATGCTGACTAACTTTCACCTACCCCGCTCCACGCTGCTGATGTTGGTCAGCGCCTTCGCCGGGCGCGAGAGAATCCTCGCCGCCTATCGCGAAGCCATCGAGCGAGAATACCGTTTCTACAGCTTCGGCGACGCGTGCCTGCTGCTCTAGCACGCTTTCCAGGCTGCCGTCTGTCACCCCGCGCCGCCCGCCAGACCGGATGCGCATACACAGCCGCAGGAAGAAGTGTTACAATGATCCCGCGAGCCTGCGCCAGCGTGTATCATCATGGAGTTTTGTATGCTTCAAGCTTTGACCGTTCCACTGGAGCACTATCAGGAAGCCGCCGATGCCATTCGCCAACGCACGACACGGCAGCCGACCGTCGGCCTGATCCTCGGTTCGGGCCTGGGCACGCTGGTCGAGGAAATCGCCAATCCCGATATCATCCCCTACACCGAGATCCCGCACTGGCCCCGCTCGACCGTGCAGGGACACGCCGGGCGGCTGGTTATCGGCGAGCTGGAAGGCAAAACCGTATTGGCGATGCAGGGCCGCTCGCACTTCTACGAAGGCTATCCGATGGCGGTCGTCACGTTGCCGGTGCGGGTCATGCGCCTGCTGGGGATTGACACGCTCATCGTAACCAACGCGGCAGGCGGGCTGAACCCGAACTTCCGCGCCGGCGACATCATGGTTATCGAAGACCACATCAACCTGGTAGCCATGGCGGGCAACGGGCCACTGCTCGGCCCCAACCTGGGCGTTTTTGGCCCGCGCTTCTCGATCAACACACACATCTACAATCCACGCCTGCGCCAGCTGGCGCACAAAGTCGCGCGGGAGCACGGGATCACCCTGCGCGAAGGCGTCTATGTGGCGCTGGCCGGGCCTGCGTTTGAAACCCCCGCCGAAGTGCGGATGTTGCGTAGCTGGGGCGGCGATTCGGTCGGCATGAGCACCGCGCACGAAGTCCTTGTCGCCTACCACGCCGGAATGCGCGTCCTGGGCTTTTCGAGCATCACGAATCTGTCGCTCGACAGCACCGAAGCGCACGAGGAAGTCAGCCACGAAGAAGTATTGCGGCTGGGGCGCGAGATCGTCCCGCGGCTGGCGCAGGTGCTGCGTGGCGTGCTGGCCGAACTACCCCCGTTCGATCCGGCAGAAGTGGAAAACCAACCCGAGGCATGACCAGTCTGGTTTTCTTTATCGAGAGCATTTCGACCGGCCTGTATATCCTCGGCGCCGGGGGCATTTTGTGGATGGCTTACCGGCTGCTGCGGGCGCAGCGCGATCTGGCCGTCGCGCAGTTCAAGCTCGAGCGGGAGCATGCGCTCGTCCGCCGGGCCAGCGCCATCACCTGGGGCGGATTGCTGATCGAGTTCCTCGTCGGCGTGTGGGCGATCGCGACGATGGTCGCTCCGACGCTGCGCGATATCCGCGTCGGAGATCACGCTTCAGGAGCCAGCACGCCGGTCGCGTTCATCACCAGCACGCCCGTGGCCAACCCGCAGGTCAATCTGAACGTGAACCCCCTGCAGCAGAGCGGCGAGATCATCTTCTCGACGCCGCCGCCGACCGCGACGCCCGTCGGAACGATCATTCCGGATATGCCCGAAGCAGTCGGCTGTGCGCAGGACTCGGCCTGGATCTTTATCCCCGGCAACGGCCAGTTGATCTTCGAAGCGACGACCGTCTGGGGCACGGCCAACGTCAGCAATTTCTCGTTTTACCGCTTCGAGATCAAGCCGGCGCAGCCGGGGGCCGAGTTCGCTCCGATTGGGGAATACACCGAGCCGGTAGTGGACGGTCCGCTGGGCGACCTGCTGCCGATCAACTTCGCACGAGGAGACTACCGTTTTCGGCTGACCGTCTTCGACAACACGCACACGCTCGTGGCGCTGTGCGAGATCTCGATCCGCATCAGCGACCCGCCCCCCACCCCAACGCCGCTGGCTCCGGCGGGCGCCACCACCACCCCGACCCCCGGCACGGGCTAGGGTGCGCTCAGGGGGCGGCCGATCAGCGCAGCCCTGCCATCAACCGGGCGCGGCGATACTGCTCAGGCGTGTCGATGTCGGCCAGAATGCTGTCCGTATTCACCTCGACCAGGGCCAGCGCCTGGGGGTAGCGGCGAATCACGTCACGCGGGGCGCCGTGCTCTAGCGCCAGCAGCTCCGGCCAGTAGCGGCGGTCGAACAGCACCGGGTGTCCGCGCTGACCACGATAGACCGGCGCCACGATCGTCCCGCGCCCTTCCGCATACGCGGCCAGCACCTGACCCACCACCCGGCCGTTGAGCATGGGCTGGTCGCCCAGCACCACCAGCGCGCCCGCCGTCGTGTCAGGCAGCGCCGCCAGGCCAGCGCGCACTGACGAAATCATCTCACCAGCGGCGTAAGCGGGGTTGTCGGCGAACTCAACGGGCAGATGCGCCAGTGCCTGCCGGACCCGCTCGCCCTCGAATCCGGTCACGACCACGATCTCTGAGAGGCGGAACATCAGCAACCGCCGGACAATCGTTTCAATCACCGTCTGCCCGTCGCTCCAGGGTAGCAGCGGCTTCGACTGGCCCATCCGCGTCGACTGACCCGCTGCCAGGACGATCGCGCCCACCCGCTGCTGAAGTTCGTGGATCGGATCGATCGGGGAGCGCACCGCGCCCATCGCGACCGCCTCGACCCGCGTCGAACGCAGCACAAGCTGCGCCACCAGACGCGCCCGCGCCCGCCCGTACCCGTTCAGCGGAACCTTGTTCAGCAGCGGCACCACCCGCGCCGAATCCGGCACGCGGCGCAGCCCCAACTCCGGATCGCGCAGAACGACGGCCATCCACGGCGGAAGCAGCGGCTCGCCTTCCGGGAACCCGTACCGCTCGATGATCCGCTCGACGTTGAACACGTGGGCCTCGTCGAGCGGCTGGCCGAGCGCGTCGATTCCGGCGACCGGCACAACCAGCGTGACATCCTCGGGAAGAACCGGTTCGTTGGCGCGCGGGGCCTTAAGCGGCAGGCGGCGCGCGCCATCCGCCTCGATCAGCAGCACATCCGAATTGACCGCATCGACCAGCCGCGACAGCGATTCCGGTGCGAGGCCGATTACCTTGCCGTGGTTGAGGTCATCGTAGCTGTAGAGGAAAATGAAGCCGTGCTCGTCAAGGCGCTGGCGGATGATGGTCGGGCTGGTGCCGGATGCCACAGCGATCGCGTGCGGAACGTGCTCGATCTCGTGGCGGGCCAGGCGTGTCGTCGTCGTCGCGATCACCCGCCATCCGTCCTGGCGCAGCTCGTGGGCAAGCCGAAAGAGAGCTGACGTCTTCCCGCCAGCTCCCACAAACGCCACCATGTCGCCACGCTGCACGCGCAGCGCGTCTGCCAGACGCATGATCCCATCCTATTCCGGCACCGCTGGCAAGTGCGGCGCGCTCGCCGTCCCCAGGCCCCGCGCCGATGCCAGGATCGGCGCCAGCGAAGGGGCGCTCAGAACGGCCTCAACCACACCCCCGCCAATCGCCAGCGACTTCTCCGAAATCTCGAAGCAGTAGGCTGGCTCGCCGCGAGGGTCCAGATCGCCGATTTTCATGTTGGTTGTAACAGAAACCGATGGATGAATCAACCCCCGCAGCACGCCGTCGAAGGGCGCTACCACCGGCTTGCCGGATACAGTCGCGATGACCGAGCCGGCGGCGATCCGGTCCCCGATCACGGCGCGCGGCTGGACCGTCCCCGCCGCCGGGGCGCGCAGAACGCGATCGCTGACCCTGCCCTGAACCGCTCCGGGCCGCCCAGTATCCGGCTCCGCGCTGCCATGCCAGATGACGCGCCCCAGCCGGTGCCCGCGATTGGTTTCAATCACGGCGTGGCAGTCGACCCCAGCCTCAAAACCAGGGCCAAGCGCGACCACCAGCAGCGCGTCGTCCTGCCGCGTGCCGAGGTTGCGCTTCGCCATGCGGGCGTCGACGATCACCGGCGGGCGCAGCACGGCCAGGCTGGTTCCTTCGGGGTCAACCAGAACGGGGATAGCACCCTCGACCGCCAGCGCCCGCGCTTGCGCAGGATCGTCCACCCGCCGCCCGGCCAGCCCTTCGATGTCGACCGCGCCCTCAAACACGGCCGACGCCAGCGACACCGCCCGCCGGATGGCGAGCGGCTGCGGAAGTTCAAGGACAATTACCGGAAAGCCGGCCTTAGCGAGGCGGTAGACAACGCCGGTCGCCAGGTCGCCACCACCCCGCACCACCACCAGCACGTCGCTAAAGAGCATCGATGCCATGCTGCCGCAGCGTCATCACAACCCGCTCCGGGGTTAACGGGATCTGGTCGAACCAGATCCCGGTCGCGTCGTGCAGCGCCGCCGCGACCGCCGGAGCCAGCGTGATGAACGGCATCTCGGCCATGCCACGCGCGCCCCACGGCCCGCGCGGATCAGCATATTCGAGGATAACCGGTTTCACTTCGTGCGGAATATCCAGCACGGTCGGAATCAGGTAGGTCGATAGATAGGGGTTCAGGATGCGGCCATCCTGGGAGATCAGATTCTCCATGACCGCATAGCCCACCGCCTGGACCACCGCGCCCTCGACCTGGCCGACGATCAACTGCGGGTTAATCGCCTTGCCGACGTCGTGGGCTGAGATCACACGCATCACCGTGATATGCCCCGTCTCGACATCAACCTCGACATCCGCGATCTGCGCCATATAGCCGTAGGCGAAGTTCGGGTTGGAGCGTCCGGTCTCGCGGTCGTACGGTGTCGTCTTGGGGGGTACATACTGGTAGGTCGCGATGGCCGGGCGCTCTTCCTCGCGCCACTTCTGCAGCGCCAGCTCCGCCGCCCCCTTGATCGCATTCCCTGCCATGAACGTCATGCGCGACGCCGACGAACTGCCCGAGTTGCCCGTCGCGGCGGTGTCGTGGCCCACCAGCTCGACCAGCTCGATCGGCACGCCTACTCCTTCGGCGGCCATCTGCCGGAAGACGGTGTGCGCCCCCTGTCCGACATCAGCCCCCGCCTGGCGCACCACGACGCGTTCGATCTCCGCGTTGCCGTGGATCTCGACGGTCGCCCAGTTCTGCTCAGGGGCGCCAAAGCTGAAGCCCACGTTCTTGAACCCGATCGCAACGCCGATCCCGCGCCGCCTGTTCGGGCCGGACGGCGGCGGAGCCGGAGCGCGGCGCCAGCCGTCGGCGCCCTGGTTCCAGTAGCCGCTCTGCGCGGCGCCCTCGGCCAGCACTTTATCCAGCGTGACATTCGGCGGCAGCGGCGTCCCCACCACTGTAATGCTGTCGTCGCGCAGCACGTTGCGCAGGCGCAACTCAACCGGGTCCATCCCCAGTGCGTCGGCCAGCTTGTTCATCTGCCCTTCCGCCGCGAAGCACGCCTGCGGCCCGCCAAACCCGCGGAAGGCGCCGCTGGGAATGTTGTTGGTGTAGACACCGTAGGTATCCACCTTCGCGTTGGGGATCGCGTACGGGCCGCAAACCATCAGATGCGCGTTGCCCATCACTTTGGGCGTCGTGTAGGCATAGGCGCCCGAATCGCCGATGATCGTCGCCTCGGCGGCCACCACCCGGCCATCACGCGTCGCCCCCCACTTCGCGCGGATGATCGTCGGGTGCCGCTTGTGGTGCCCGATGATCGACTCCTCGCGGCTCCAGATGATCTTAACCGGGCGCTGGAGCTTCCAGGCTGCCAGCGCCAGCACGATCTGGACCGACATATCCTCGCGCCCGCCGAACGCGCCCCCGATCGCCGGATAGATGATCCGGATCTGCTCTTCCGGAAGGCCCAGGGCGTGCGCGACCTGCTCGCGGTCTTTGTGAACCCACTGCCCGGCCACGATCACAGCGACGCGGCCTTCCTCATCGATAAAGCCGAGGCCCGCTTCCGGCTGCAGATAGGCGTGCTCCTGATAACCGGTCCGGTACTCGCCCTCGACAACGACCTCTGCCTGGCGCCAGCCCGCCTCGATATCACCGTGGCGGATCTGGTAATGGCACAGGATGTTGTTCGGATAGCCGGCGTGAAGCTGTGGCGCGCCGTCTTGCATCGCGGCCAGCACATCGCACACCGCCGGCAGATCTTCGTATTCGATCTCGATCAGCGGCAGCGCAGCGGCGGCTGCTTCCTCGGTCTCCGCCACGACCAGCGCCACCTGATCGGCGATGCAACGCACAATATCCGCGCCTTCCTTGCCGCTCCCCGGCCCGCACAGCACTGGCTGATCCGGTATGCCCAGGCCGTATTCGTTGACCGGAACATCGCGCGCCGTGAACACCCGGATCACACCGGGATACGCCTCGGCCCGGCTGGTGTCAATCGACTTGATGCGCGCGTGCACACGGTCCGAAAAGCGGATTTTCATCCAGAGCTGGCCTTCCAGATCGATGTCGCCGGGAAACGGCGTCTTGCCCGTCACCTTCCCAACCGCATCGACCCGGTGCAGACTCCGTCCAATCCACGCAGGTCTGTCTTCCACGCTGACTTTGCTCCTCGCGTACGAACAATCTTTGCACCAGGCATCGCCCGGCTGCTCAGGACGACTTGTGCTGCTTCTCGCGCTGCTTGGCCTTCTTCAGCTCGCGCCGCAGCAACTTCACCTGTGCGTCTCGGTCAGCCGGCGACGGCCCCATGTACTTGAACGCTTCTTTCTCCGGATCCTCGCCGACATTCGCCGCCGCCACAAACGCCACAATCGCCAGCATCGCGATCCACAAGAGAAACGCCATCACATACTCCGGCGTGTTCTGGCCGAATTCAACGCGGAACTGGGCAAACCGCCCCGCCGCGCTTGCGCTCTGGCTTTCGGCGAAGTCGACGAGATAGGGCGCGGCGACATAGGCAATCACGCCGAGCGCAATCGCCAGAAAGAAACCAAGCAGCGGCCGCAAACCTCTTCGTCGGCGTTTAGGTTGAACCTGACGTGGTCGAAAACGGCGTGACATAGCTCAATTTCCCCCTGGCGAAACGCGCTCCTGTTTGGATGGGATCTCACTTGCCTATGATGCTTCGGATGAGCCGGGCGCCGAGACAACACGCTCAGCGGCCTTCTCGAAAGCCTCGATGATCTTATAGTACCCGGTACAGCGACACAGATTCCCCGTGATGCTCTGGACGATCTGGTCATGGGTTGGCTGCGGATGCTCTTCCAGCAGCTTGGCGCCGGACATCAGGAAGCCGGGCGTACAGTAGCCGCACTGGACCGCGCCGGTTTCGATGAACGTCTCCTGCAAGGGGTGCAGCACGCCGTCATGAGCCAGCCCCTCGACGGTGACGATCTCCGCGCCGTGGGCCCGGGGCGCCGGGACCAGGCAGGCCATCACCGCAACCCCGTCCAGAAAGACCGTGCAGGCGCCGCACTCACCCTCGGCGCAGCCTTCTTTGGTGCCCACCAGGCCCAGGTCCTCGCGCAGAAAGCGCAGCAAGGTCTTATTCACGCCGCCCGTACGCGTGTAGACCTGCCCGTTGACCGTGGTCACAATCGTATCGGCAGCGTCGTCCTCATGGTGGACCATCTCCGGCAGCGGGTTCCGCACCCTGCCCCGGTTCGCGCCCCACAGCATCGGCGGCGACTCGGGCCAGCCGGCCCGCTCGGTCCCATCGCGTAGCGCCCGAAGCGCCCGCCCAACCAGCACGCGCACCATCTCCGTCCGATACGCCGCCGAACCACGCACGTCGTCGATCGGCCTGGCAACGCCCGCCGCAATGCGCGCCGCTTCACGGATGACCCCGTCATCAAGCTGCTTGTCCAGCAGGAATGCCTCGCACTCGGGCACGCGGATGATGGTGGGCGCCACACTGCCCAGCGTGATTTTCGCCGAGACGACCGCCGGACCATCGAAGCCCAGAATCGCTGCGACGTTCACCACGGCGATCGCCTGTGCCTGGCGCAGCCCCAGCTTAAGGAAGATGCCACGCTCGTTAGCTGCAAGCATCGGGAAGCTGATGGCGGTCAGCAGCTCGTCGGGCTGCATTGCCGTGCGCCGGACGCCCTGGTAGAACGACGGAAAGTCGAGCGTGCGCTCGCCCCGCACCGATGCCAGCGTCACCTCGGCCCCAAGCGCCCACAACGGCGTGATTGTGTCGTTCGCCGGGCTGGCCGTGATGACATTACCCGCCACCGTTCCCCGGTTGCGAATCTGAGGCGCGCCCACCTGCCAGGCGGCCTGGGCAAGCGGTAGCGCGTGCTCCACGACGACGCGGCTGTCCACGACATGATTGTGCGTCACCAGCGGGCCTAGACGGATGGTGTCGCCATGCACGGCGATCTGGTCCAGGCCGGGCACGCGGGTGAGATCGATGAGCGTCTCAACGCCGGGCCGCTGGCCGCGCTCCAACTCGATCACAAGATCGGTCCCCCCCGCCACCACGCGGGCGCCGGACTGAAAGCGGCTCAACAGCTCAAGCGCTTCTTCAACGGAAGTGACACTGTAGTATTTTCGCCACATAATCCTTATCGCTGCCGTAGGGTCAGTTCCCAGTAGAGAAAATGCGGATTTCTGGTGCCATAGTAACACACATTGTCGGCCACTGTCGACCGTCGAAAATCACCCCTGGGCGGCCCAATCAGGCTGTTCGAGCGTGATGACGCGCACCGGATTGACGTTGATCACCTGGGTTCCACGAAACGCCGTCTCGACCGCCTGCCGGTTGTCCCACGTGTCGACGTGCCCGTGCAGCAGATAGCGAGGCCGACCCCAGGCCATCAGGTAGCGGAACGCCTTGAACCCTCGATGCGCCCGATCATCCGGGATGTCGTGGATGCTTTGCGGCGGCGAATGCGCCACCACCACATCCACACTGTAGCCACGGATCGAGCGCAGCACCAGCAGCCGGGGCACCAGCCGGAGCACATAGGCAAACATCTCGCCGTCGGTGTACTGGACCCGGCCCCGGTTGTAGCGGATCGATCCCTCGAAGCCGAGAAACGAGAACGGGCCGAAGCGCACGATACGCCGGTGGAGATCGTCGCCGCCCGGCCTGCGCTCGATGTAGTTCTCGTCGTGGTTGCCTCGCACAAAGTACAGGCACACATTGAGCACCGAACTGATGTAGTCAAGATAGCTGGCCGGCATATCGCCGCAGCTTACCAGCAGATCCACGTCGTGAAACGTGCGCTGCAGATAAGTCGCATCCTGCATGTGAGGCAGGGCTACGTCGCTGACCGCCAGAATCTTGAGCGTCACACGTTGTCCGCCTTCCTCTGGCCTAGTCGGGAACCTGCACGGTCGGGCCGAGCCACTGCATCGGCTCGCCGGTTCCGTGCCGCAGCACCATGACGATCTCGGCCATAACGCTCAGCGCGATTTCCTTCGGTGTCTCCGCGCCGATTTCCAGCCCGATAGGAGCGCGAATCCGGCTCAACTGTTCGCGGCTGATCCCGCGTTCGATCAGCGCTTCGACGGTCAGCGCCCAGCGCCGGCGGCTGCCGATTACGCCGATATAAGGGGCATCCGTCTTCAACAGCTCGGGGAGCAACGCTTCATCCACGGGCAGCCCGCGCGTCAGCGCGGCAACCGCCGTGCGAGCCGTGATCGGGACGCGGTCGAGCAACTCCGCCGCGCCCACCGTGTAGTAGGCGTCCATACCGGGAATGGCTTCGGGGGTGGCGTAGCCCGGACGATCGTCTACCACCACCACCCGATACTCCATCCATTTCGCCAGCTCAGCCACAGCCCGGCCCACATGCCCGCCCCCGATCACCACCACCGTGATCGGGGCCAGCAGCGGCTCGACGAACACACGCACCGTCCCGCCGCACACGCCAGGATCGCCCGCGCCCAGGTCGCTCAGGTTGTAGGTGAGCACCCGCGTCTGCCCGTCCTGCAGCGCGGCCTGCGCCTCGCGGATCACGTAGGCTTCCATCTGCCCGCCGCCCACCGTGCCGACGATCTCGCCGTCGGGCCACACCAGCATCTTGCTCCCCGCCTGGCGCGGAACCGAACCTTGCGTCTCGATCACGGTCGCCAGGGCGGCAGGCTTACCCTCCCGCCGGGCAGCAACCGCAGCTTCAAACACAGCGCGATCGTCGTTCACCGGGCCGCCTCGGTCTGCTGAGAACCTGCTGATTGCGCTTGTAGCGCCCGCCAGACTTTCTCCGGCAGCAGCGGCGCATCCGTGATTCGCACCCCTGCTGCATCGTAGAGCGCGTTCGCCAGCGCCGGCCCGACGCCGTCGAGTGGAATTTCCGCCACCGCCTTCGCCCCGAACGGCCCCGTCGGCTCGTAGGTCTCGACGAAGATGACGCCCATCTCCGGCATCTCGTCGGCGCGGTAAATCTTGTAGGGGCCAAAGCGCGGGTTGATCATGCGCCCCTGCGCGTCGAACGCCATCTCTTCGCAATGCCCGTAGCCGAGCGCCTGAACCATGCCGCCCTCGACCTGCCCGCTGGCAGTGAGCGGGTTGATGATCACGCCCCCGTCTACCGCCATCACCGTCTCATCGACCGTGATCTGGCCGGTTTCCGTGTCCAGCGTGATCGTAACAAACTGCGCGGCGAAGGGCGGCGGCGAGTCCGGGCTGACATAGCTGCCAGTCGCCATGATCTGGTGCTGGTCTTCCGTGTGCAGGCTGTACAGGGCGATCTCGCGGTGCGTGATGCTGCGGCCATCCGGCGCGTGAGCGGCGCGGTCGCGCAGCACGATGTCGCCGGGCTCAACCGGATCGTAGCCGGGTTGTTTGTTGAACATCTTGGCCGCCACAGCGCGCATCTGCTCGGCGACACGCTCGGCGGCAATGACTGCCGCCCGCCCGGAGATGTAGGTCGTGCTGGACGCATACGCGCCTTTGTCGAACGGAGTGAAGTCGGTGTCCGACGAGTAGGTGATGAAATCTTCCGGCGAGCAGCCCAGCACTTCGGCGGCCATCTGGGTCAGAACCGTGTCCGAGCCAGTGCCCAGGTCTGTCGCGCCGACCAGCAGGTTGAACGAGCCATCATCGTTGATCTTGATGCTGGCCGCGCCCATATCCAGCCGCGGGATGGCCGTCCCCTGCATGACTGCGGCAACGCCGATCCCGCGCCGCAGATGCGGCTTGCCAGGCACGCGGTGCCAGTCCGGGTTGCCGAATTTGTCCGCCCAGCCAATCGCCGCGGCGCCCTGTTCGATGCACTCGGCCAGCCCACACGAAACGATGTACTCCGGGGCGCCTTCGCGCCCCTCGCTCCACGCCTTGCTGACGGGGTGCTCGTCGCCCGCCTTGATCGCATTCTTCAGCCGGAACTCCAGCGGATCGAAGCCCATCTCGCGCGCGATCCACTCGATGTGCTGCTCCAGCGCCCAGAAACCCTGCGGCACGCCGTAGCCACGGTAGGCACCGCTCGGCGGCGTGTTGGTGTAGACGATGTCCGCATGGAATTTAATGTGTGGCGCGTTGTAGAGCGCCATAGCCTTGTGGCCGGTGTTGCCGGCGACGGTCATCGCGTGGCTGCCGGTCGCGCCGGTATCGCTCAGCACATAGAGCTGATTGGCGACGATCCGCCCATCGTTCGTCACGCCCGTCTTCAGCGTCAGGTACATCGGATGGCGTGAGCGGCTGGCGAAGAACTCCTCGGCGCGTGTGTATTCCAGCCGCACCGGCCGCCCGGTGACGATCGTCAGATGAGCGCAGATGTCCTCGATCAAGACTTCCTGCTTGACGCCGAACCCGCCCCCGATGCGCGGCTTGATCACGCGGATGCGCTTCTCCGGCAGGCCCAGAACCGGCGCCAGAATCCGCCGCACGTGGAAGGGCACCTGGGTGCTGGTGCGGATCACCAGGCGGTCGTCTTCGTCCCACCACGTGACGGTGACATGCGGCTCCAACGGCGTCTGCTGGACTTTCGGGCTGTAGTACGTGGCCTCAAAGATGCGATCCGCCTGGGCAAAGCCCTCTTCAACGTTCCCCACTTCCCAGTCAACTACCGCTGCCAGATTGCGAGATGGATCTTCAATCTTCCAGCTTTCCGGCTCGTCATGCAGAATCGGTGCGCCGGGCTGCATGCTCTCGCGCGGGTCGAAGATCGCCGGCAGGTCTTCGTACTCAACCTCGATCAGCTCCAGCGCGCGCTGTGCGATTTCCTCGGTCTCCGCCGCCACTGCCGCGACGCGATCGCCGACAAAGCGCACTTTGTAGTCCAGACTGAAGTTGTCGTGCGGCCCCGGCTCCGGGTAGCTCTGGCCGGCGGTTGTGTACGCCACGCGCGGCAGATCGTGATGCGTCAGAACCGCGTGCACGCCGGGCAGAGCGCGCGCCCGGCTGGCGTCGATGCGCTTGATCAGGGCGTGGGGACGCGGGCTAAGCAGCAGCTTGCCGACCAGCATCCCGCGCAGCTCGATATCATCGGTGAAGGCCGGGTTGCCCTGCACCAGCTTGCGCGCGTCGACCTTCGGCGATGGCTTGCCCACCTGCTGGAGCGCGTCCGTCTCTGGCGCGACGATCATCACCGGCAGGGCGCGGGTGCGCACGCCCGCCTCGCGGCCCCCGTCCCCCCCTTCGGGCGAGCGCAAGTCGTCCATCTCGCCGCCTGGCGGCATGAACAGACCGGGTGGAGCTGGAATCGCTTCAGCGGGATGGATCGGCGGCACGCTCTCCGCGCGCAGCACCGCCGCCGCGCGCAACACTGCTTCAACCGGCTTGACATAGCCCGTGCAGCGGCACAGCACGCCCGCCAGCGCGTCGCGCACCTCGGCCTCGGTCGGGCGATCGGTGCGCTCCAGCAAAGCCTCGGCTGCGATAATCATGCCCGGCGTGCAGTACCCGCACTGGATCGCTCCCGTCTCAATGAAGGCGACCTGCAGCGCATGCAGCGGCTCGGACCCGCGCCAGCCGCGCTCTTGAGCGCCACCGACGCCCTCAATCGTCCTGACAGCGCGCCCCGCCACCTGAGCAGCCAGCATCACGCACGACGTCATGGGCACACCGTCAACCCGCACCAGACACGCGCCGCATTCGCCCGTCTCGCAGCCATGCTTCGGCCCGAAGACGCCATGCCGCCGCAGCATCGCGAGCAGCGTTTCGTTCGCGGCGGCATCCATCGACACCGCCTGCCCGTTCAACTCAAAATCCACTCTCACGAGCCAGACTCCTCAATGAGTATCTCACCGATAAACAGCCTTCCGGCCGCGTCCACTCCCATCCCTTCAACGGGGTAGCGTTCCCCGGTGAGGGTATCATACAGTCCGATCGCGACCGGGTACGTGCCAGCATCCAGGTCTGGCGGCAGGGATACCGTGAGGACGTCCTGTCGCACACCCGGCAGCCAGTTCCCCGGTGGCAGCGCCCCACCCCCCGGACGGGCGTCGGGCGCTTGAGCCAGCGGCGGCCTGTCAACCTGATTATACAGGTGAACGAAGAGCAGTGCGTCACCGGCCCCTGGCGCGGGGCCGAGCCACGTCAGGCGCACTTCGATCGCGTCTGCCCGGCGCACGATCTCAGCGTCGAGCAGGCGCACCTCGCCGCCTGTGCCGAAAACGGCCATCGGCTCTGTTTCAGGCGCAGGCTCAGGCGCAAATGCACCCTGATACGCCCAGTGATAGTAGGGCCGGTATACTCCGCCGGCCGCATCCGACTCGACTTTTATGCGGACGCGCGTTTCCGATCCGACCTGCTCGCCCGGAACCCAGGTGACCATCTCCACCCAGCGGCCCGGCACGGCGGGCTGCACGCGCGCCGCTTGCCGCTGGCCGTTGACTTCGACCGCCAGCGTGCCGCTGGCGGTGCCGTGCATCCGCGTGACAAGGAGCAGGTCTTCGCCGGGGCGCGTCGCAAGCGTGAACCCCTCACCGCCGGTCAGCACACGCCCGCCGTCCGTCGCCGCGCATGCCACATCCGCCCCGCAAGCCTGGTACTCAAGCCGGTAGACCTCGGTCACGAACCCGGCAGGCTGCTCTGTTTGCCACCAGGTATAATCGTGGGCCGCTTCGTCATCGAGATCGGCCACATCGACAGAGTCAACCGGCGTCAAGCCGTCGATCGCGCGCAGCGTGTCGGCTTGCGCAGGCATTTCCGCATCCGGCACGCCGGACCAGTCCGCCCGGCTGACGAGCTGCAGCCCGGTCGCGGCGGCGACGTTGTGCGGCGGCAATTCGATAGCAAACTCGGCCAGCGTCTGGCCGAAGACCCCCGCATCAACCAGATAGCGCAGCCCCTGGACGTCCGGATAGATCGCGAAATAGTCCGGCCGATACGCGCTCTGCGCCATATGCTCGAAGATCGCGCCCGGTCCCTGCCGCCACGACTCCGCCGGACCCGGCGTGGTCAGGCCTACCACATCGTACAGCGACAGTCCAGAAAAGTACCCCATCAGGCCTACGTCGTGGACGCCGACGCGTGCGCCCGCGGGCAGATTGGCCGCCGTCCAGCGCGCCATCGGGACCTGCTGATCGCGCACAACGCGCACGTTAACAGCGTAATCTCGCGCGAAGGTGACGGTCGTCGCAAGCGCCGGAACCAGAATCAGCGTCGCGATCAGCCAACCTGCCCATCGCCCGCGCGGTCCGCGCCGGGCTAATGCCGCGCACGTCCAGGCCGCCGCCGGGAAGAACAGCGCCATCACCGGCACCTGATAGCGCTTGAACTGCCAGAAGGCCGTATCCAGCGTGGCAATTCCGGCGGTCAGCACCAGAATCCAGGCCAGCGCGAGTGCGGGGATCGTCACCCGCCGCGCTCGCAGCGCCAGCCAGGTTCCCGCCAGCAGGCCGGCCAGCGCCGTCGCAGCCAGCAGCGGAGAGGTGAACAACCCCCAGTCGCGGCTGACGCCGGTCACAAGCTCGGCCCATATCCGCCCGAACGTCTCGACCACGCTGAGCACGCGATCCATCAGCGCGACGCTGCCGTTCGTCAGGTGAGACTTGGCCGCGTTGCCCGACGACGAGAGGCTACCGGTCGCCGCGAAGTTGATCAGCGGCTGGATTGCACTTGCCAGCACAGGCAGTGTCAGAGCAGCCGCCTGCCCCGCGCGCCTGCCTGCTGAATCCGGCCATGGAATCCGAAACGCCAGCCCCGGCACCGCCAGCACGGCCAGGAACGCGCCCTCGGGGCGGACCAGCGGCAGCAGCATCGTCGTCACGATCGCGAGACGCAGGCGGCCACGCTGGACGGCGTAGAAAGCCAGCAACACGACAAAGAGAAACAGCGCCGTCTCCATGCCGCTGAGCGCCGCCCACAACAGCGGGCCGGTCAGGGCAAAAGCGACCGCGAGCACCAGGGCTATCCCATCGCCCGCGCCAGACCGGCCAAACGGGTTTTCCGCGCCGATCCGGTAGACCAGCCACGCCGACCCTGCAAACGCCAGCGCGCCCAGACTGACCGCCCAGGTTGCCAGGCTCCACCCGGTGAACCCCAGCCGGTAGCCCAGCGCAAGCACCGCCGGATAGAGCAGGCTTGTGCCGCCCGATGTCGCCGGATCGCCCGGAAAATACGAGAAGGGCTCGCCTGCAGCGAATTGCCGGGCATACTGGAAATGAATGTACGTATCGTCGAGCGGCATCAGCAGCGGATCGCGGCTGACGGCCAGGCTCGCGCTGAGGAACAACAGCGTCCCGGCGCCCACCGTCAGGCACAACACGGTCCAGGCACGCAGCAGGTGGCGACCGTCAGACCGCTCGCCAACCAACATCCGGCTCAGCCAGGACGGGCGCGTGCCGATTGGGGAGGGTTTGTGCATGGGGGTATTCCGGCCAGCCGGCCAGGGTCACTCATACACCTGCCAGCCGACATCCTCGTCCATCATCTGCCGGATCTGCTCGGGCCGGATCGCGACCAGCGCCGCCTGCCCCTCAGCGGCGATCGTGCCGTCGGGCAATGCGATCTCGCCCGCCACCTGCGCCGACCGACCGCGATCGTGCTCGATCCAGCCACGAGCGGTCAGCTCTTGATGCAGTGGAACCGGATGCCGGTAGCGGATCTCCAGGCGAGCGGTCACCATGAAGCGGGGCACGCCGTCCTCACTGCCCGTGGCGAGCACAGCGCGCCCCATCGTCTCGTCAAGCACCGTCGCCAGAATGCCTCCATGGGCAATGCCAGGATAGCTCTGGTACGCATCTCCCAGGGTGAAGCGTGCCAGCACGCGCCCCGGCCCCTCTTCAAAAAAGCGGATGTGCAGCCCGCAGGGGTTCTCCACCCCACAGACAAAACACCACTTGGCGCTGGGCTGCTGCGTTTCTGGCGCAGGCATCGCGAACCTCGCACGCGGATCAGGCGGAATAGCCGCCGGCAAATGTATCGATCATCAGTCGCACATCGGGGCCAAGCGGGTACAGCACGGGGCACGTGCACCCCGCCGCGACATACTCGCGCACTTTCGCGCGGACCTCGTCGGGCGTCCCCGACGCGGTAATCAACTGCACCACGTCATCGGGAACCAGCTCCATCGCGCGCTCGATCTGTTCCTCGGTGGCCGGCCAGGTCAGCACCTGATGGATCTCATCGAGCAGTTCCGTGCTGACGCCGCTGGCTTTCATGATATGCGGCTGCTGGCCGAGATACTGGGTTACCAGCTTGCGCGCGCCGTCCAGCGCCCGTTTGCGATCGGTATCGACCGAGCACACCACAAGCTGCGGGCGGTCAATGTCATCGATTGTGCGGCCCGAAAGCTTCGCGCCCTTTTCGAGCTGCTCCAGCGCCTGGACGTTGTACGCGGGTGACACCAGGTAATTCAACAACGCGCCGTCAGCGATCTCGCCCGTCAGCGCCAGCATCTGTGGGCCGGTCGCGCCGATGTAGATCGGGACGTTGCGGGGCTCGCGCCGCCCGTGAACGATATCTAGCTCAATCCCGGTCACATGGACAAACTCGCCATGAAACGTGACGTTCTTCATCGCCAGCAGATCGCGCACTACCGTGACGTGCTCGCGCATCGCCAGCAAGGGTTTGCGCCGCTCGATCCCCACATTCTTGGCGAGCGGGTCCCACCACGCGCCGATGCCCAGAATAATCCGGTTCGGCGCCAAGTCGTCCAGCGTCAGGAAGGTGGCGGCGGTGAGAGCGGCGTTGCGCGTCCAGTTGTTGATCACGCCCGAGCCGACTTTGATCCGCTTGGTCGTCGCGGCATACGCTGCCATCGGCACAATCGCATCGCGAACCAGACGGCTTTCGGCCTGCCACACCGCCTCAAAACCGCGATCTTCGGCGTACTGCACATACTCGATCGCATCGGCCAGCGGATGCGCATCTTGAAGATAAAGCGCCACTCGATCTGCCATCTAAAAAACCTCCGCAAGTAATCAAGCCAGAGCCAAAGCCGTTATTTTTCGAGATGCCGGTGGCTGTCCAGCATCCACTGCTCGGGCCGCGTGTGTGGCACAACCGGCTCATTCCACAGCGCAGCCAGCTCGTAGTACGTCAGCAAATCGTCGGGCGTGTCCAGGTCCAGCCCGGCCCGCTCGGAGCGATAAACATGCAGGGTGGCGCCTGCCTCGCGCGCCAGCCGTTGATGCTCGGCAAAGCTCGGCCCGCCGAACGCGTACGGGATCAGGCCGGGCGGCCGCACGAGCAGCAGATTGGTCCCTTCCTCGCGCCGATCCGGCGCCAGGACCACCGTCTGCTGATACCGGGCAAGCCCAAGGACCGACCGGATATCGTCCACCGAGAGCAGCGGCAGATCCGCCGGCACCACCAGCGCAGCATCGGCCCCCTGCATCCACAGCACATTTGTCGCCCGGTAAAGCGCCGTGTTTAGCTCCGGATTCCCACTTTCCTGCACCGTATGGGCGCCCAGATCGCGCACCAGCGCCAGAGCCTTCGTGTCGCGGCTGATCACCAGCACGCCGTGGATCTCTGGCATCGGCTGCAGCAGCCGGATCGTGCGCTCCAGCAGCCCGGCGGCCAGCTGCTCGCGATCATCCGGCGGCAGAACCTCCGCCAGGCGGCTCTTCGCACGGTTCAACGGTTTAACTGGAACAATCGCCCAAACATTCATTCCGCTAACTCGCCTCCCCAGGCCAGCACCTCGCCCGCCAGCCGGACTTTGTCCGCAGCAGACGCCATCAGCGTCTGCGTGATCAGCACGGGAGTCCCCTCAGGCTGCGGGGCGCTGGCATCCGACTCATCGATTACCAGCCCATCGATCAGGCCAGCATAGAACTGCGCAAGTCCGCGCGGTGAAAAATCCAGCGACAGCTCGCGCATCAGCTTGTCTGCCGGGCCTTTGACGGCCCGCCCGCCCACAAACGGGCTAACAACTATACACGGCCCGCGCCGCTTTGCCACCAGCTCGCGCATGCCGTCCACCTCCAAAATCGGGCCAATCGACAGCAGCGGGTTGGATGGCGCGATGATCAGCAGGTCCGCTTGCTCAACAGCCTGGCGCACCTGCGGCGTGACGTCGCACCCGGCGCGCCGGAACCAGATGCGCTCCACGGCGGGCTGCCAGCGATGGCGCACGAAGTACTCCTGGAACGGCAGCGTGCCCAGCTCGCGCGTGTCGACCATCGTGCGCAGCAGCCCATCGGTGGCCGGTAGCAACCGGCACGCGACGCCCAGCGCGGCGGCCAGGCGCGCCGTGACCTCGGTCAGCGAGCGCCCAGCGGACAGCCACGACGTGCG
Source organism: Thermoflexus sp. (assembly GCA_020724465.1). Classification (GTDB taxonomy): domain Bacteria; phylum Chloroflexota; class Anaerolineae; order Aggregatilineales; family Aggregatilineaceae; genus DYGX01. The sequence continues at coordinate 47,205 of DYGX01000012.1, read as the reverse complement.
CAGCAGATGTGTCGCCAGGTCGCGGTCGCCAATGCCGAACCACGGCTCCTCACCGTAACGGGCCAGCATCTCGAGCATCTGGCGCGTGTCGCCCTCGATGCCCCACCCCGTGACCGGGTTGGCAATTCCGGCCAGGGTATACATGACTGTATCCAGATCGGGAGAGATGTGCAGGCCGTAGTGCTCGAAATCGTCGCCAACGTTGCCAACGATCGCCAGCCGCTGCGGGGCTACCTGCTTCGCAACACCATACGCGAGCTTGGCTCCGCCCACACCACCAGCCAGCACGACAACGCGGAGAGTTCCGTCTAATACCATACGACCTTTGACTCGATTGGCTCCCGGTCTTTACTCCGTGCCTCGGCAGGGTACCCGACGGTCAGCAGCCCCTGCGCGATCCAGTCGGCCGGGAGATTCAGCTCGGCGCGCACCACATCCGGGCAAAACAGCGGCGCGCACATCCAGCACGCGCCCAATCCCTGAGCGTGGGCCAGCAAGAGCATGTTCTGCACAGCCAGCGCCACACTTTGCACTGCCATCGTGCGCTCGGCGTCCTGGCGACGCGGATCCGGGTAGCGATCCATCTCGGCCAGGATCAGGAAGAACACGATGACCAGCGGCGCTGTCGTAATGCGCTCGTGCGACCGCCTGACCTGCCGCTCGATCGCGTCCGGCGGCAGGCCATCGGCCGTCAGATCGACGCGCAAACGCTCGCCCATCGACGCGGCCAGCCCGGCTTTGCGGGCCGCAGCTTCGATCACCACGAAGCGCCACGGCTGCCGGTTATGCGCCGAGGGCGCCCAGCGCGCGGCTTCGAGCAACTGCTCGATCAGGCTGCGCGGCACGGGCCGATCCTGATAGCGCCGGATTGAGCGACGCCCGCGTATGACCGCCAGCATCGCCTGATCCACTTCCATTATACGCCCGCCCCCATTCCGGCACTTAACGATACAGATCCAGCTCCGGTGGACGGACCAGGTCCGCTGCCGAGCCGTCCGCCGCCGGCAGGTTCAACCCGCGAACCAGCACTACGGGCCGCGCTTCGGCCCCTTGCCCGCTTAGCAGGCCCGCCGCAGCGGCGATCTCATCGCCCAGGCCGGTTACCGTCACGCGTAACACGCGGCCAAACAAGTCGCGCATGCCGCGCAGGTCCATCACAGCGGGAATGCCCGCCAGTCCGATGGCGACACCCACCGTCCCGATTCGAAAGGGACGCCCATGCGAATCGCTGATCACGATGCCCGGCGCCACGCCAAGCCGCTGCTCCAACCCGGCCCGCAGGGCGCGCGCCGAGCGGTCCGGGTCCTCTGGCAGCAGCAGGACCCAATCCTCGCCATCCGGCCCGACGTTCGAGTGATCGATCCCGGCGTTGGCCAGTGTGAAACCCAGCCGGTGCCGCACAATCAGCACATCGGCGCGCTGCCGCGAAATGGCCGTCGACTCGCGCAGAATCAGCTCGACCAGGCGCGGGTCTTTGCGAGTCTCGGCGGCCACCTCCAGCGCGCGCGCCGACGGTGTCACCGTGGCGAGGTCCACGAAGCGACCCTCTGCCTTGGAGACCAGCTTGGATGTGACGACCAGCACATCCTGCGGCTCAAGCGTGAGTTCCGCCTCGGCCAGGCTGGCGGCGATCAACGCGGCCAGATCGTCGCCGGGCCGGACTATCGGGATATTCGGCAGCGCGATCAGGCGCAACTGGGGCAATCCGGCTCGCATCGCGCCTCAGGCATCCAGGCCCGTGAAGCGAATACCCACGCCCGCCGCCTTGTAGCGCCGGTTCAGGTACAGAATCACCGGCGTCAGCGCTTCCGCCGCGATCGCATTCACCAGCGGACCGCCGTCGATGGCGCGCATTCCCGGAATCGCTTCAACCAGCTTCGCGACTTCCTGCTTGGCTTCGTCATCGTCGGACGCGATAAGCACATCGCTGTCCACCGTTTGATCGAGGTGGCTCAAATGCGTGTGGCTGATGTTTTGAAATGCCGCCACCACGCGCACGTCCGGACCCAGCAGCGCCTGCGCTTCGAGGACAGCCGCCTGCCCCGGCGGGATGTGCACGGTGCGGATATCCGGCGGTTGCAGCGGAACAGTCACATCCACCAGAATCTTGCCCTGCACGGCCGCCTTGATCGATTCCAGGATCGGCTGGTGCGCCTGATAGGGTACACTAAGCACCACCAGATCGGCCGCCTGCGCAGCCGAGACGTTGTCGGCTCCTCGAATCGCGTCGCGGCCCAGCGCGGCATTCAGTTCCGCCGCTTTGGCTGCGGCGCGTTCGGCCTCGCGTGACCCGATGATGACGCCGTACCCGGCGTGCGCCCAACGTAAAGCCAGACCCGATCCTTCCTTGCCGGTCCCGCCGATCACCGCGATGGTTATCGCTTTCCCCGACTGCTCAGACACTGAGAATCCTCCTAAGCCAGCAGCGCGCGCTCTGCATAGTGCCGATAATTGTCCCACACCGTCGGCGCATATGCCCGCGCCTCTGCCGCGATTTGCGCTTCATCCAGCGTCAGAAGCTGGCGCTCACGCATCAAGACTTTGCCCCCCGCGATGGTCGTTGTGACCATCGAGGCTTCGAACCCAAACAAGATATGCCAGGGCAGGTTACCTTCGGACAACGGCGTGAACGGATGATAATCAACCAGGATGACATCCGCCACCGCGCCCGGCACCAGACGCCCAATCGTCTCGCCGGCGAAGAACACCTCGGCCAGGCGCGCGTTGTTGTGCGCCGCCATCTGTGCGATGAAATCGCCCGGCGCCCGGCGCGGATCGCGGTTGGCGACCTTGTGCAGCAGATAGGCTGCTTTCCATTCCGCCCACATGTTGTTCGAGAAACCGTCGTTGCCCAGCACAAGCCGCTGCCCTTCCTCGCGCATCCGGTCGATGGGCGCCGCGCCCACGCCGTTGTTCATGTTCGAGCGCGGCTGGTGCGAGACCCAAGTGCCGGTGTCTTTCAAGAGCGCCCGCTCCGCCTCGTCCGCATGCACCGCATGCGCAACGATCGTGCGCGGCCCAAGAATCCCCAGGCGGTGGAGGCGGTGCACGACACGCTCGCCACACTTGCGCAGGCTATCCTCTTCGTCGGCCTCGTGCTCGGCCACATGAATGTGAAAACCGGTGTTCAGCCCGGCAGCAGCGTCAGCACACGCTTCCAGCGTCGCGTCGGAGAGCGTCAGGCTGGCGTGCAGGCCGAAGGTGCCTCGAACCATGGGGCGAGCCGCGCTGTCCTTCAAAAAGCGCACATTTTCTTGGATGCCCGCCTGGGCCCTGGCGTCGCCATCCCGGTCGGTGACCTCGTAACACAGCACGGCGCGCAGCCCCGCCTGCTCCACCGCATCCGCGATCACGTCCAGGCTGCCGTCAATGAAATTCGGGCTGGCGTGGTGGTCGATCAGCGTCGTCGTGCCATGCTTGATGGCGTCGACCAGACACACCAGCGCGCTGTAGCGCACCGACCGCTCGTCGAGCGCCTTGTCGAGCGGCCACCACAGCCGCTGCAAGATCTCAGGGAAATCCTTCGGGGCCGGGCCTGGGATCGCCAGCCCGCGCGCGTAAGCCCCGTAGAAGTGCGTGTGTGCGCAGATGTTCCCGGGCATGATCAACTGCCCGCGCGCGTCGAGGCGCTCGGCGTCCGGATAGCGCGCTTCCAGTTCGCGCGCCGTGCCCACCGCGGCGATCACCGCGCCGTCGATGAGCAGCGCGCCGCCGTCCACGATCCGGTTGGGTTCTTCCCACGTCACCAACCGCCCATTCGTGACTAACAAAGCCATTTTCCGCTATCCTTCCGGTGACTTGCCGATCGCTTTTGGCCCACCCTGCGCTTTGACCGCGTCCAGGATGCGCTCCACCCCATTCCGGACCGCATCCGCCGCATCGGACACGTCGAGCGCAACCGCCGCCGAAGAATCCGGCACCGTCGAGGCGATCACGGGGCCGTTCTGGCAATCAAGCCACAGCGCTGCACCGCCCGCCCCGGCGGTTGGCGCCGCATCCCAGATGCGTTCGGCCTGTAAGCCGGATTGCCGCAGCGCGTGAAAGACGCGATCGACAAAGTGATCGGCGTCGCTGTACAGGTCTGCCACCTGGCGCGCCGCGCAGAACCGATCCCAGGTAGTGAAGATAAAGGCGACGCGCCGGCGGGTCGGGTTCAGGATCGGCGGGTCTTTGCGCCGCAGCTCGCCCAGTTGCAGCTTGTGATACCAGCAGTCCGCACGGGGATGGTCTGGTTCGCCGGGCAGCAGATCGCGCCGCCGGACCAGCTCCAGCCCCGTGCGTCGTGCGTAATAATGAATGCCGCCGTTCTGCTCGCCGAACGCCCGGCTGAGAAAGAACGCGACATATTCCGCGTAGATCCCGTTGGCCGCCTGCTGGAAGGGAATGCGATACCAGTGTTCATGCTGGGCGTAGACGAGATCGCGCTTGCGATTGATCACAGCCACCAGCACGCGGTCCTCGGGATACACGGCCAGGCACCGTCAGGCGATCACCGGGTGGGTGGCGCGGTACTCCAGCAAGCGCGCGTCGATCTCGCCAACGCGCCGCTGGTGCTCTTCCCACCACGCCGGGTCAAGCTGCGCATTGAGTTCTTCGACGGTGCGCCCCTGCTGTTCGACCCAGGTGTAGTATTTGAGGTTGTGCCAGCGCGTCCGGTTCTCAGCCGTGCCATCCCAGATGTAGTCGGTCTTCTTGCCATGGAACAGGCTCCGCACACGCGCAACGGCCTCGGTGCGGTCGATGACGCCGAAGTCGCGCTGCATGTCGGCCATCACGCTCCAATAGCGATCCAGCCCGTCTGTGGCCACGGTGACCACCAGATCGTCCGGACCAAAACCATAATGCTTGACCGTCTTGATCGCGCCGTAGATGTTGCAGATGCTGCTGATGCCCAAACGGGTCGAGAGGTAATCGACCGCATCCTGCGGCACGCCAACCGCCTCGACCAGCGCGCGCTTGGCTTCGTCCTCGGCGAAAAGCTGCAAGCCCAGCTTGCACTCCAGATCGTCGATCAGCATGATGGCGTCCATGTTGGTCACGTGATGGATCCAGGTCACGTGCTTGTCGCCGATGCCCTGGATGTCATGCCCGCCGTAGCCGTTCAGCGCGAGTGTGGGGCATTGGATCGGCTCGAGGCCGACGATCTTGTGATCGTACCACTCCTGCTTGAGCCGGTCGCCTGCCGCGATAGTCCCGGCGCTGCCCATCGACGACACAAAGGCAGACACCTTGCCGCGCCCGATCCCCTGCACTGCCAGCTCGCGCGCCAGGTCGATGACGGTGTTGCCGGTCACATAATAGTGGAACCGGTAATTGCCCATCTCCTCAAACTGATTCATATTCCGCATCAGGGGATCCGCCGCCATCAATTCCTTGACTTTGTCGTAGATCTCCTTGACGTTGCTCTCGCAGCCGGGCGTCTTGATGACCTGAGCGCCAAAGCGCTCGATCATCTCGAAACGCTCCTTGCTCATTTCTTCGGGCAGCACAACCACGCTGCGCACGCCCATCCGCCCTGCCACGTAGGCCCCACCGATGCCGTAGTTCCCGGTGGACGGCCAGATCAGGGTGTGCTTCCAGGGGTCGACATCCCCGAAAAGTTCCTTCTCGATCAACACCGAATAGGTCGCGCCGACCTTGTGGCTGCGGGTGGGGAAATGAATACTGGTCAGCAGCGCGATCGGCGTATCGACGCCGGTGAGGGCCTTGGGCAGCACAATATACTGGATGCGGTCGTTGATGTCGCGCCAGGAGATGTTGAACAGATTGATCCACGCCAGCGGGTCGTTGGTCCGCGCCTCGTGGGCCTTGCGGCGAATGTCCGGGTCGATCAGATGGGGATGCAGCATTTCTTCAAATGTCGGGCCGGTAATCAGTCTTCGGTCTTCCACGGGGCACTCCTGTGAGCTGCACAAATCAGGAAACGAACACAAAAGCGGCCTACCTGGGACAGGAAGCCGCCATCAACCCTCGTCATCGAGGTGTATCTGGCTTTCGAGCGTCTTCATCTGGTTGTAAAGCGTGTCGCGGCGGTGGGCCAGCTCGCGATACCGGTCAAAGTCCTCGTCGGACATATTCTCGGTCGCGCCTTTATGGTCGGCCAACAGCGCGTCGATCTCCTCGTCCAGGGCTTCGTACTCCAGCACAAGACGGCGATAGCGCTCAATCCGGTCCATATCGTCCGGCGTACGGCTGCTGGGCTGCACTGGGTCAGTCACGGATGGGCCTCCTTTCTCTGCTGCGTTGATCCCCGGTCACCCATGCGATGAGGCGTCTTCCGCTTGCTGGACAGCAGCAGGTTCGGCGCCTTCCGGCTTCGCCTGGTCGGTCGGCGTTTCCCAGACCTCAGCGACAATGTAGAGCGGGCGCTGGCGCACTTCGTCGTAGATGCGGGCAACGTATTGGCCCATGATGAAGAAGAAGAACAACTGGAACGAACTGAGCAGCAACAGCACGACCAGAGTTGTCGCCTGGCCTTCGAAGATCAACTCGCCGGTTGCCAGCCGCAAGAACGCGACGACCGGTACGCCGAGCACGGCGATCAGAGCCAGGACCAGGCTGGCATGGATCATGACCTGGAGCGGAAAGTACGAAAAGCCTGTGATCGCATCCAACGCAAAGCGCACCATCTTGCGCAGCGGATACTTCGTCTCGCCGGCAAAGCGCTCCTGCCGGATGTAATGCACCCCCGTCTGGCGGAACCCGACCCAGCTTGTCATGCCACGGATGAACCGGTTGTGCTCGCGCATTGACTTCACCGCGTCGACCACCTGGCGATCCATCAGCCGGAAGTCGCCGGTATCCAGAGGGATGTTTACGTCCGTGATGCGATAGATCATGCGGTAGAAGATCTTGGCAGTCAGGCGCTTGAACCACGTCTCTCCGCGCCGTTCGGAGCGCACCGCGTAGACCACGTGATAGCCTTCGCGCCACTTGGCGATCAGATTGAGGATAACGGCGGGCGGGTCTTGCAGGTCGGCGTCGATGATCACGACGGCATCCCCCCGCGCAAAATCCATCCCGGCGGTGACGGCGTTCTGATGCCCGAAATTGCGCGCAAAGTTGATCACGCGCACGCGGGGGTCGCGCTGCTGCAGCGCGCGCATCTTCTCGGCAGAGCCGTCGTAGCTGCCGTCGTTGACCATGACCAGCTCCCACGACTCGCCCGTCGAGTCCATCACTTCGGCGATCCGCCGGTACAGCTCGTCGATGATTGGTTCCTCGTTGAAGACCGGCGCGATGATCGAAAACACTGGGTGATCGGCCATGACCAACCTGCTCGTAGCGTGCGTTGCTGCAATTGTAGCCAATTCCCCGGATGGGCGCGACAGACCTGGCGGCCACCCGGTCATCTCAAGCTCGGCAGACCAAGCGCCTGGCGAACTTGCTCCACTTCCTCGATGTCCGGTGCGACCGGATGGCCGCTGCCGGCCACGCGCATCGCGCTGCGGATGTCCTTCAGCCCGCTCCCGGTGACGATCAGCACGATCCGGTCCGACGCGCTCAGCACGCCTTCTGCCAGTGCTGCCTGCGCCCCGGCATAGGCCGCGGACGCCGCCGGCTCGGCAAACACGCCGCTCTCACGGGCCAGCCGCGGGATCGCCGCCAGGATCGCCTCGTCGGAAACGGACACGAAGGCGCCATTTGTCTCGCGCACCGCGCGTACCGCCTTAACGCGGTCGCGCGGCAGATCGGCGGCGATGCTGTCGGCGACCGTCTGGGCGTTGATCGGCTCCATCGTCGCCGGATCCGCGCCCGTTTTCCACGCCTGATAGCACGCCGCGCTGCCGTCCGCCTGCACCCCGATCAGGCGCGGGATACGGTCAATCCAGCCCAGCGCGTGCAGATCGCGGAAGCCCTTGTGCACGCCGCTGATGATGTTTCCATCGCCCACGCTGACCACCACTGCATCAGGCATTCGCCAGCCAAGCTGCTCGGCGATCTCGAACGCGACGGTCTTTTTGCCTTCGAGCGTATAGGGGTTCATGCCGGTGTTGCGGTTGTACCAGCCGTAGCGTTCGGCGGCTGCCACGGCCAGGTCGAACGCCCGGTCGTAGTTCCCCTTCACGAGCAGGACCGTCGCTCCATAGGTCAGAAGCTGTGCGATCTTGGCTTCGGGCGCCGTCTCTGGCACAAAAATCACCGCCGGCAGTCCGACGCTCGCCGCCAGCCCGGCCAGAGCCGCAGCCGCGTTGCCCGTGCTGGCCGTGGTGACGACACGGATCCCCTCTGCCATGGCGCGCGCCACAATGAGCGCGCTGGCGCGATCTTTCAGCGATCCGGTCGGGTTGCGTCCGTCGTCCTTGACCCAGACCTGCGCCAGGCCCAGCGCCGACGCGACACGCGGCGCGTCGTAGAGGGGTGTGCCGCCGACTGTCAGAGGCGGCACCGCCGCCTCGGATGCCAGCGGCATCAGCGCGCGATAGCGCCACATCGACCGGTCCGGGCTGCGTTCGATATCCTCACGTGCCACCATGCGGCGCAGGGCATCGTAGTCGTAACAAACGTCGAGCGTGCCCGCCTGCCCGCATACCGGGCAGGTATACGCCACCTCGTCGGGGCGGTAGCTGCGCCCGCACACCACGCAGCGAAGCTCTGCAATAATCATGCTCGCCTCACCTGCCGCTACGCCGGGACGATCGTCGTGCCGGTTTCGCCGCGCAGCGCCCGCGTGATGCCTGCCGGATCGGTGATGATCGCTTTCGGCCCACCGTTCTCCAGGAAGCTGACAATCGCCTCGATCTTGGGAGCCATGCTGCCCGGAGCGAAATGGCCCTCAGCCAGATACTGCTTGGCCTCGGCCAGGGTCATGACATCCAGCCAGCGCTGGTCAGGCTTGTTGTAATTGAGGGCCACCTTTTCGACCGCCGTCGAAATGATGAACAGATCGGCCTTCAACCCGTTTGCCAGCAGGCTCGACCCGCGATCCTTGTCGATCACCGCGTTGACGCCGTGCACGTCGCCGCTCTCGTCGCGCACCACGGGAATCCCACCCCCGCCGGTGCAGATCACGATCACGTCATTGCGCACCAACGCGTTGATCGCGTCCAGTTCGAGGATCTCGATCGGGTTCGGCGAGGGGACGACGCGCCGGTAGCCCCGGCCCGCGTCTTCCACCACGGTCCAGCCTTCGGCCATGAACCGCTCGCCCTCTTCTTTGGTCATAAATCCGCCAATCGGCTTGTTCGGGTTCTGGAACGCGGGATCATTCCGGTCGACCAGAGTCTGCGTGATCACGGTGGCGACGTCCCGCTTCACCCCGCGCGCCCGCAGGCAGTTGCCCAGCGCCTGCTGTAGCATATAGCCGATCGATCCCTGCGTGTCGGCGCCGATGATGTCCATCGGCGTGGTGTGGACTTCGTGTGCGGCCAGTTCGTTGCGGCGCAGGATGAACCCCACCTGCGGGCCGTTGCCGTGCGTGATCACCACGCGCCAGCCCTCGATGATCATGTCCGCGATGTGGCGCGCCGTCTCGTACGTCGCTTCCCACTGGTATTCGACTTGCGGTTTGTTCTTGTCAAGAATGAGAGAGTTGCCACCGATGGCGATGACGGCTGTTTTGGATGCCATGGGAGTCTGTTCCTGTCCTCGTCGTTTCTAGTCAGTTGAATGCTTATTTTCGGTCAAAACACTTGCTTGCCAGGTTGCGATAAAAGCCGACCCCCCTGCTCGCGGTTGATCGGCTTTCTATATACACGGCCGCGCGCGCGGTGCCGCTGTCAGCGCATCGTCAGCGCCATAACGGCCTTCTGCACGTGCAGGCGGTTCTCCGCCTCGTCATAGACGGCGCTCTGCGGCCCGTCGATCACAGCATCGGTCACCTCGATGTTCCGGTCGGCGGGCAGGCAGTGCATGTAGATGGCGTTCTCATCAGCCAGCGCCATGCGCCGCTCGTCCGCGATCCAGTCCTGGTACTTGTCGCCGATGCGCTTCGACTCTTCCATGTCGGTCGTGGTCATGGTCGCGCCCCAGCTCTTGGGATAGACCACGTGCGCGCCCTCGAACCCCTTGTCGAAATCGTCGTAGATCTCAAAGCTGCCGCCCGACCGCCGCGCGTTCTCTTTCGCCAGGTCGATGATCTCAGGCATCAGCTTGAATTCCGGCGGATGGGTCAGGCGCACGTTCATTCCGAAGCGCGTTGCCAGCGTGATCAGGCTCTGCGGCACCGAAAGCGGTTTCTGGTAGCTGGACGCGTACGCCCAGGACATGTTGAGCGTCTTGCCGCGCACGTCGCGCCCAAACCGCTCGAAGATCGTCATCATGTCCGCCAGCGCCTGGAAGGGATGGTACCAGTCGCACTGCATGTTCAGCACGGGCACCCGGCTGGCCTCGGCCACGTCGCGAATGTACTTGTTGCCGACCCCCCAATCCACCTGCCGGATGGCGATCCCATCGCAGTAGCGACCAATGATCTCACCGATCTCTTTGGCCGTGTCGCCGTGGGCGATCTGGGTGGTGCGGCTTTCGATAAACTGAGCATGGCCGCCAAGCTGTGCCATTGCCGCTTCAAAACTGACACGGGTGCGCGTGCTGGAGAAGAAGAACAGCATCGCCAGCACTTTGTCGCGCAGCAGCGCGTGCGGCTCGCCGAGCGCCCGCTTGCGCTTGAGGTCGAACGCCACCTCGAAGATCGTGTTGATCTCGTCGTCGGTCCACTCGTCGGGCGTGATCATGTCCCGCCCAATCAGATGTGTTTGCATCGTACAGTCCTCTTGTGTAGTGAAGCCTCAGGCGGGCGCGGAGCCGCGCGCCGGGCCGTCTCCACGCCGCGCCGTGGTCAAGGCTATTCGATCGCGCCCAGAATCAGAGCCAGCAGCGCCATACGGGTCAGAACACCGTTATAGGCTTCGACCCAGTAGCGCTGGAAGCGCGTGTTGTCGACATCCGTCGACAGCTCGTCCTGGCGCGGCAGCGAGTGCAGCACAATCGCATTGGGCTTCGCGTGCTCAAACAGCAGTTTCTTGGTAACCTGATAGTTCTCCGGAGTACGGCCTTTGTCTTCGCGGGCTTCCTCGCGGGCCTTGGTGTAGTCCGGCTGAACCACCGGCTCCATGTAGATCACGTCCGCCTCGCCGATGACCTGATTGATGTGCTCTTTGCGCTCCCAGCGCAGGCCCATGTCGGTCACTTCTTCGGCGAACTCCGGCAAGAAGAACATCTCGTCCGGCGAGATCACGTAGACCTGCGCGTCGAACTTGCTCAGCGCGTAGCTGATGCTGTGCATGGTACGCATCCGCATGTCGCCGATCAGAACCCAGGTCAGCCCGTCGAGCGTGCCGCGCATCCGGTGGATCGTGAAGAGGTCGGTGAGAACCTGGGTCGGATGCTCGCCCCAGCCGTCCCCGCAGTTGATGACCGGGACGCTGGCGTGCATGGCGGCTTCGTGCGGCGCGCCCTGTTGATAGTGGCGCATCGCGATCACGTCGCCGTAGTATTCGAGCATCTTGACCGTGTCCTGGATGCCTTCCTGATAGAAGTCTCCGGCGCGGGTCATTTTGGCGTCCGCGAAGCCGGTCACATGCCCGCCCAGGCGGTGCATGGCCGCTTCCGTCGCCAGGCGCGTCCGCGTGCTCGGCTGGTAGAAGGCCGTCACCAGGGTCTTGTGCTTCAAGAGATCGCCGTTGCGACGGTCGCGAGCATACGGTTCCAGCTCCGCCGCAACTTCAAAAACCCGGAAATACTCGTGGCGATCGAATTCCTTGAGCGAAAGGATGTCACGCCCCAAAAAGCTTCGCATCGTCTCAATCTCCTGCAATCTGAAATACCACAATCAGCAACGGCATGGCAGCGGGGCTGTCTGCCGTGAAGACCCAGCTCGAATCGCGTGGCAGAGCGCTACCGGGTGGGGCAAATGCATGAGCATACCACGCGTTTTCAAACCTGCCAGAGTCACTTTTCACGGGGCGAACGGCGCGCCGCGCAGAAACCGCCCGCGCCCCGGCGTCCCATAGAACTGCCCGTCATCCACCAGCACCTCGCCCCGGCTCAGCACCGTCCGGACCCGTCCCTGGACTGTGATCCCCTCATATGGCGTGTAGCCCGCGATTGTGTGCTGGTCTTCGGCGCGGATCGTCACCGTGGGCGCAGGATCGTAGATCAGGATATCCGCGTCACTGCCCGGCAGCAGCGCCCCTTTGCGGGGGAACACCCCAAACAGCCGGGCAGGATCGGCCGACATCAGCCGGGCCAGCTCCGGCAACGGGATCGGGCGCACCGGCTCCCCGGCCTGCTGGCGTTCTCGCGCGCGATGCACGCCATACGTATACGCCAGCACGAACGACGTTTCCAGCCCCGGCAGGCCGCCCGGCGTGCGCGTAAACTCGGTGAACTCACGTTTTTGCGCCAGGGTATAGTCGCAGTGATCGGTTGAAACCGCGCTGAGCACCGGCCAGGCGTCCAACAGATCCACCTGCCAGGCCGCCGGGCGCAGCGGGGGTTGCAGGATAAAGTGCTCGGCGTTAGGTTCCTGGTAGCGGCTATCGTCCAGCCAGAAGTATTGCGGGCATGTCTCGCAGTAGACCGGCGGATGCGAGCCGCTGCGCCGCGCCGCATCGACCACCCGCACCGACTCCGCCGTCGAATTGTGCACAATATAAACCGCTGCGCCGGCCACCTGCGCCAGATACAGCACGCGCCGGATCGCCTCGATTTCAGCTTCAGGCGGGCGCGACTGGCCGTGATACGCCCAGCCTGTGCGACCGGCTTCGACCAACCGGGCGGTCGCGTCCGTCACCAGTGCGTCGTTCTCGCAGTGGATCATGGCGAGCATATCGTGCGGCATGGCGCGGAACGTGTGCAGCAGCGTCGCGTCGTCTGCGTAGTAGTTGGGCCGGTAGGTGGTGTAGAGCTTGATGCTCGGCACACCCCGGTCGCGCAGATTTGCGAGCCAGCGCTGCGCTTCGGCCAGGTTGCGCGGCAGCTCGGTGACCATCATGTGCAGCCCATAGTCGATCATCGCCGGAGCGCACTCCGCCAGCCGTGCTTCGAGCGCCTGCTCGAACGTCATGCCTGGGAACTGCGTCGCGAAGTCGATCACGGTCGTCACCCCGCCGAACGCAGCCGTGCGCGTGCCGATCTCCCAGTCATCCGCGGTCCGGTAGATGCCGGTGTCAAGCTGGATGTGCGTATGCGGATCGACCACACCCGGAAAGACCAGACATCCACGCGCATCGATCACGCGCGCGCCACCAGGGGTAGCCTCGCCCGGCGCGAGTATGGCAGCGATAACCTCGCCGCGAACGAGCAGATCGGCGGCAGCGACGGCATGCGGCAGCACCACCTCGCCGCCGCGAATGAGGGTCAGCGTCTCCATCCGCCCGCTCCTGTCAGTCGCCATTAACCAGCGCGCGCGCCAGCGCATTGTGACGCTCGATCAGCGGCTCGATCTCCAGGGTGGTTAGGCGCCCCTCGCGCACGATCACGCGCCCATTCGTCACATTGTAGGCGACGTTGGTCGACGTGCAGAAGAGCAATGCGGCCACGGGATCGTGCAGCGCACCGGCGAACTCCAGCCCGCGTACGTCGTAGGCGACGAAGTCCGCCGCCATACCCGGCTTGAGCGCGCCGATGTCGTCGCGGCCCAGCACGCGCGCCCCGCCTAGCGTCGCCAGCTCCAACGCCTGACGCGCCGTCAGCGCCGCCGGATCGCCCTTCACGCGCTGGAACAACATCGCCAGCCGCGCCTCGTTGAGCAGGTGCGAGCTGTCGTTGCTGGCCGAACCATCGACCCCCAGCCCAACCGGCACACCCGCGCGCAGCATTTCGACGACGGGCGAGATCCCGCTCGCCAGGCGCGCATTGCTGCCGGGGCAGTGCGCCACACCGGTTCCGGTTCGCCCGAAGCGTGCGATCGCATCCGGCGCGAGGTGGACGCAGTGCGCGTGCCAGACATCTTCGCCGAGCCAGCCCACGTCCTCGGCATAATCCCCCGGCAGCAAACCGAACTGCTCCAGGCTATACTGCACATCCGGCTTGGTTTCGGCCAGGTGTGTATGCAGCCGGACTCCGGGATAGCTGCGCGCCAGCGCAGCAGCCTCTCGCATCAAATCTTGCGTGACGCTGAACGGCGAGCACGGCGCCAGCGTGATGCGCAGCATCGCGTAGCGGCTGTTGTCGTGGTACGTCTCGATCACCCGCTGGCAGTCGGCCAGGATCGCGTCTTCATCCTCAACCACGCTGTCAGGCGGCAACCCACCCTTGCTTTCGCCAAGGCTCATGCTGCCCCGGCTGGCATGGAAGCGAATGCCGACCTCTTGCACAGCCTCGATCTCGTCGTCCAGCCGGGCGCCGTTGGGGAACATATAGAGATGGTCGCTGGCCGTGGTGCAGCCCGACAGCGCCAGCTCGGCCGCGGCAACCTTGGCGCTCACCCGGATCCCCTCAGGCGTGATGCGCGCCCAGATCGGGTAGAGCGTGACCAGCCAGTCGAACAGCTCTTTATTCTGCGCTTCGGGAACGGCGCGGGTGAGCGTCTGGTAAAAGTGGTGGTGGGTATTCACCAGGCCAGGAATGACAACATGGCCCGCCAGATCGAGGACTTCGTCGGCGGTCTGCGGCAGGTCTGCCGTAAGGCCGACTTGCTCGATCACGCCGTCGCGCACGTAGACCGCGCCATCGGGGATCTCGCGGCGCTCATCGTCCATCGTGACTACGACGAGCGCATGCTTTGCCAGAAGAGTAGCCATCAGACGATTATCCAGTTTCAAGAGCAGGCGCGGCGTGGCGCGCGAAAAGCGGCGCAGAGTCTAGCACGGGCGCCAGAATCAGGACAAGTGGCCGACGGCCGCTCTAGGCGTGCTGCGACACAGCCAGTTCGGCGCCGCGCAGCGTGTTCTTGAGCAGCATCGCGATCGTCATGGGGCCGACCCCGCCCGGCACAGGTGTGATCGCACCGGCGACTTCCTTCGCTTCGTCAAAGGCGACGTCGCCCACCAGGCGATAGCCGCGCTTGGCGGTGGGATCGTCAACGCGGTTGGTCCCGACGTCGATCACAATCGCGCCCGGCTTGATCCAGTCGCCCTTGACCATCTCGGCACGGCCCACCGCCGCCACCAGGATATCGGCCCGGCGGCAGACTTCGGGCAGGTCTTTGGTCCGGCTGTGGCAGATCGTCACCGTGGCGTTACGGTGCACCAGCAGCATCGCGGCCGGCATCCCGACGATGTTGCTGCGCCCCAACACGACCGCGTTGGCGCCTTCGAACTTGGCCCCCGCCTCTTCGAGCAGAACCATGACACCGTGCGGGGTGCAGGGGATAAACAACGGTTCGCGCCCTTTCATCGCCAACCTGCCGATGTTGACCGGATGAAAGCCGTCGACGTCCTTCTCAATGCTGATCGCGTTGAGAATGGCTTCTTCATTCAAGTGCCCCGGCAGCGGAAGCTGAACCAGGATGCCGTGAATGGCCGGGTCGGCGTTCAGCGAGCGCACCAGCCCCTCAACCTCGTCCTGGCTGGCATCCGCCGGCAGTTCGTACCCGAAAGACTGAATGCCCACTTCCTCGCACGCTTTGCGTTTCATGCGCACATAGGTTTGAGAGGCCGGGTTGTCGCCCACCAGGACCGTCGCCAGCCCTGGCCGGATGCCGTGTGCCGCCACCATCTGCTCGACATCCCGTGCGATTTCATTCCGGAGCCGGGCCGCCACGGCGGCGCCATCAATCATTGCCGCTGTCATGTGAAAGATCTACCTTTCTCAAGAAGTGTCTAGAACCTGGCATGAGGCTAACACGCCCGGCGCCAGATGACCAGTGACGCCCTGCAAGTTTGTCACTAGTCATTTGTCAACAATTTCCGACAACTCCACTACAAATCATAAACCATGAGGGGGCGAGAGTCAGGTACTATTAGAAATGAGAGAATTAGGTCCCTAAGCGGCCTGTGATCGCGCGTCACGCACCGGGCATGCATGCCGGCAGTCCGCCCGGCGCGAACCCAGAGACGGTAGATCGACGCGATCGGCTCAGGAGAGGATGTCAAGGATGTCCGACCGCACACGATACCAGATGCGCTCCACGAAAGAGCGCCTGCACTCCGCAGCCCACCCCAGCCGATCCGGTGGGCAGGCGCTGGTCGAATATGTGCTTATCCTCGCTCTTGTCGCCATCGCGCTGATCGCCGTGCTGGCGATCACCGGGCCGGCAGTCGGCAATGTGTTCAGCAACGCTGTCTATAACCTGCTGGGCGGCACCATCGTCCCGCGCGACACGCTCCCGGCGGATGATTTCTGGACGCAGGTTGCCGCGGTCGCTTCATTCACGCCCGAAAACCCGCTCCTGATTACGAACACACCCGCGCCAGCCAGCAGCACACCCACCACCGGGCCATCGCCAACGGCCACCGATATCACGCCGTCGCGCACGCCCTCCAACACACCAACACCGGGGCCAAGCCCCACTCCCCCGGACCAGAGCTTTGGCTATCCCTTCGAGGACCCGGCCAACGATCCGGATTGGTGGCAGCGCGATTTTACCGGCCTGCTCAGCGACTGGGACGCGGAGTTCTGGGATCTCAGCGACACGGACGGCGCGAGCTGGCTGCCGAATATGACCACGATGTCGCCCGGCAGCGGCAAATGGCGGACGACCTACGACACGCTCGACTTCACCTGGCCCGCCAGCCCTGGCGGCGGCGTCACCCGGAACTTCTACGCCCGGTTCACCAGCACGGCGACCCTGCTCAACGAAGAGTACATCCTGCGGCTGCGCAAAGACGACGGCATGCGCGTGTGGATCGGTGGCTCGCTCATCTACGATGGATGGGACTGGAACATCGATCAAGACAACTGGGTCGAGCGCATCTTCACCGCCGCAGCCGGCCCAAACGACGTCGTCGTAGAGCTGTTTGATAATGGCTGGACGGCCCGGGCCAGCGTCTTTATCACCCAGGACGGCATGCTCCTCGACGAGGGCGACTGCAACTGGTCGCTTTCCAGCGAAGCCTACTTCAGCGCGCCGACGGCCTGGTCGGACAGCCCGAACGATTTCTATGCGCCGAATTCGTACTGCATTCTGCGCCTGCGCGGCACCATCGACCTGACCGGCGCCGTCGAACCCAAGCTCCAGTTTTATGACCGCTACGCAATCGGGTTCGGCGCGTATGCCCTCGTCGGCGTTGCGGTGGCCGGCACCAACAACTGGACCGATATCGCGATCCACACCAACGAGACCAATCTTGGCTGGACACGCCAGACCTTCGACCTGACGAATTTTGGCGATCCGGATGGCAGCGGCCCGGCAACAGGCCAGAATTTCGCCAACCAGGTCATCGAGCTGCGCTTTGTCCTGCACAACCCGACCGATATCACCAACGACGGCTGGTGGATCGACGACATCTCGGTCCAGGAACTTTCCGAGCGGCAGTATACAGTCGGCTTCTCGGACGATATGGAAGGGCCGCTGCACTGGTACGCCGGCGGAACGTGGGCGCGGACCAACGAGCATGTCCACAGCCCCGGCAACGCCTGGTCCGACAGCCCCAGGGCAAACTATGCGCTTGGCTCGAACAACATCCTTGAACTGGATGGGGTTATCGTGCTGGACAACGAGCGGCTCGAAGGTGACCCGGTGGTTGAACCGGAACTGGTGTTCTGGCACCGCTACGAGCTGGGCAACAACGCCGCCATCTACGCCGAAGTCTCAACGGATGGCCGTCTGACCTGGACGCCGCTCACCGGCGGGCCGCTTGCCTCGCGCACGACCAACTGGGCCTACACGCAGGTCGTGATCCCGCTGGATGCCTACGTCGGCCAGTCGATCTACTTCCGCTTCCGTCTGGACGCACGCAGCGGCTTCGAGGCCGCCGACGGCTGGTACATCGACGACTTCAGCCTGCGCAATCGATCGAACGCGCTGCTGCACCTCAACTGGTGCGACAATGTGGAAGCTGGCGGCGGGTCGTGGCTGCCGATGGGCGACTGGGCGGTCGTCAACGGCGCGGACTTCAACCCCGACCAGGATCAGACCACGACGGCGCACAGCGGTTCCCGATTCTTCTCGGACAGCCCCGGCGCCAACTACCTGGACAACGCGGACAGCATCCTGCAGCTTGTGCCGCGCCTGGATCTGAAACCCGCATCCAATCCCGAGCTGTCCTTCTGGCACCAGTGGGACATCGCCGCCGGTGAAGTGCTGCATGTTGAAGTCTCGACGAACTACGGCCAGTCGTGGACTGCGATCTGGACCAAGAACCAGGGCAGCCGCCCGCCCGGCTACGGAAATTCAGCGCCCAGCTTCGGGTACGATCATGTCCGTTCGTGGAACCGCGAGGTCATCAACCTGTCGCCCTACAACGGGCAGGAACTGATGCTCCGCTTCCGGCTCGATTCGCGGCTGAACGATGCGGTTGACGACGGATGGTGGATCGATGATATCTGCGTCCAGGAGCGCGATGAACCGGTCTACACGCTGCCCTTCTCCGAGAACTTCGAGAGCGGCCTTGGCCGCTGGTACGCGGGCGGCAGTTGGAATGTGGTCGACACGGACTCGTGGACCGGCACCTACTCCGTGCACGACAGCCCGAGCGGCAACTATCAGCACGAGTCGAACGGTATTCTCGAGCTGCGCGGCGCGATCGACTTCACCGGCGCCGTCAAGCCCACCATCTACATCTGGGATCGCTTTGAGCTGCAGGACGACGATTACGCCCTGATGGAAGTGAGCACCTCGTCCGACGGGGGCCGGACCTGGACGCCGTGGACCGTCTTTTATCAGAAGACGGGTGCGGCGGTAACCACATCATCGTGGGACCGCCGGCAGACCGGCCAGTTGGACATGAGCGCCTACATCGGCAGGCTGGTCAAGATCCGCTTCCGCCTGTACGCCGAGCGCGGCTCGGACGTTGCCGATGGCTGGTACATCGACGACATCGCCGTCCTCGACCGCAACGGGATCGAGCCGGTATTCACCCTGCCCTTCAACGAGACGGCCGACATCCTGAACGACTACTGGGTCTTCGACGAGACCTGGGCGCGCTACGAGACTTTCCGGGCGCTCGGCAGCGGCAGCGCCCTCGGCCCTGGCGCATGGACTGGCCAATACTACCAGGACGTTAACACAAACCGCGCCTTCGACTCCGGCGAATTGCGCGGGACGCGCATGGATCCCGAAATCGACTTCAACTGGGGCAGCGGCGGCCCTGGAGCCGAGGTTGGCCTGGATGGCGTCGTCAATCACTTCCTGGTTCGTTGGACGCGCACGATCAACGTGTTCGATCTGCCGACGACATACCAGATCGAAACACGCTCGGATGACGGCATCCGCGTCTTTGTGGACGGCGTCAGCGTTATCAATGCCTGGAGCGATCGCGGTTACAACACCAACAACCCTGATACCGCCACAGTAACCCTGGATCCCGGCCCGCACACGATCGTCGTCGAGTACTACGAAAGAACCTCGTCCGCTCGGGTCCGCGTCGACTTCGGGATCACAACCATGGTGTTCACCGATAGTCCAGACGGCGACTACGTGCACAACAATGATATGTCGATGACGCTGGAAGGGATCATCGATCTGCGCGGCTCGAACTTCCCCGCGCTGACGTTCTGGCATACACGCCAGCTTGGCGCCGGCGACCGGGCGCACATCGAGATTTCGACCGACGAAGGCTATACCTGGACATCGCTCGCCAACCGGACCGGCACCAGCTCGTTGTGGACACAGGAGCGGATCGACCTGCGCAGCTACCGCAACTCGCGCATCAAGATCCGCTTCCGGCTGGACGCACGCAGCGACACGCGCGTTGGCGACGGCTGGTATATCGACGACATCCAGATCGCGGACTAAGCACGCGACAATGCGAGCGGACTACAGAGGGGGCCACCGTTGTGGTGGCCTCTTCTGTTGCCGGAGTCCGGTTTGCCCAACTCGCGCGCTCTGGCCCATATTCGACCGTAGCCGATCCCGCCACCGCATGATAAACTCAGTGCATCATCCGTCAGGCACGTGCACAAACCGGAAAGGATCGCGATGGCAGGCGACGGGATCTTCTTTGTGCTGGTAGGGCCATCCGGCGCCGGAAAGAACACCCTCATTCGCCGGGTGAAAGAACTCACCCGCCTGCAACAGGTGCCCACCATGACAACCCGCCCCAAGCGCGAGAACGAACAGGAAGGGCGCGAGCACCGCTTTGTGACACCAGAGCGCTTTCAGCAGGCCATCGACGATCGCGAACTGGTCGAGTGGCAGCGCGTGCACGAAGACGACCTGTACGGTACCCCGCGTGACGTCGTGGAAGAGGCGCTGTCGCAGGGAACCGATTTGATCGCAGACATCGAGTTCCTGGGGGCCGAGAAGCTCTATGAAGCGTTTCCCGATCACGTGGTCTGGATCTTCGTGACCCCATCCAACTTGCAGATTTTGGCCGACCGCATCATACAGCGGGGCGGCATCTCGCCGCAAGAGCTGGCCGGGCGGCTGGACCGCGCGCGGTTCGAAATGACCTTCGCGCCGCAGTGCCACTATCTGATCATCAATGACGAGCTGGAGCCAGCCGCCGAGCACCTGCGCAAGATCGTCGCGACCGAGCGCAGCCGGCGCCGCGGCGACGCGATCGATGAAGCCGACCGGGTGCCCGCCCACACCATCGAGGCGTATGTGACCGCCATCGTTCAACGCGACGCAAGCGCCCTGACCTATCAGGGTGAGCTGCCGCGCTTTAAGGTCGACGCGCGCGGGGGTCAGCTTGAGCAGGAAGCCCTCGCCCACCTGAACCGCCTGCTGGAGGCGCCGCTTCAGGTCACCGGGCCGGTTGACCCGCGCTTCTCGTTCCCGGCGCCGCTGCATAGCCTCGTTTCGGGCCAGACGCCGCACTTCACGGTCGATTATTTCTACCGGTTTGTCTACCCCTCTCAGGATCGCGCGCTGCCCGCGGGCTGGGCATGGAGACCCCTGAACGCCATCCCCCTGCCCGAGATCCTGCATGACCTGGTGACGCAGTAAGCCACAGCCGGTCGGCATCCGCAGTGCGCTGCATTTGTGCGGATAGTGTCAGGGTTGCCGCAGACAGCCCCTGCGGTGTGGCGCGGCGCGCACCAATGGCTAGAATACAAGCTACCAGGTGGGCAGCTCCATCTCTTTACAGCCGCGGCACAGACGGGCCTTCGCGCCATGATTGACGTTCACGAGCTGAGTAAACGCTATGGCCGCGTTCTGGCGGTCGATTCCATCAGTTTTCATGCCGCCGAGCGCGAAATTCTGGGCTTCCTCGGCCCGAACGGCGCCGGCAAAACGACTACCATGCGCATTCTCACCGGCTTCACCCCGCCGACCTCAGGCAGCGCACACGTGGCCGGCTTCGACGTGTTCACCGAGTCACTGGAGATGCGCCGCCATGTGGGCTATTTGCCGGAAAATGTCCCGCTCTACCGCGATATGACCGTGCGAGGCTACGTCGACTATATTGCCCAGCTTCACCGCATTCCTCAGCGACGCCAGCGCGTCGACGAAGTGTTGGAGTGGGTCGGCATGGCCGAGCGGCACCGCACGCTGATCCGCCACCTTTCGAAAGGCATGCGCCAGCGCGTCGGGTTGGCCCAGGCGCTCGTCCACGATCCCGATGTGCTGATCCTGGACGAACCGACCATCGGCCTGGACCCGCACCAAGTGCAGGATGTCCGCGCGTTGATCCAGGACCTGGGCCGCAGCAGAACGGTGCTGCTCAGCACGCACATCCTTTCGGAAGCCGAGCAGATGTGCGACCGCATTTTGATCATCGATCGCGGGCGCGTTATCGCCTCGGGGACCCCTGCCGAGCTTCAAGCGCAGCTTCACAGCGGTGGGCGGCTGTTTGTGCGCGTTCGAGCGCGGGGCACACCAGACGACATCATCCGCCTGTTGCGCGCCGCCGACGGGGTGCAGCGCGTCGAGGCACACCGGGACGGGTATCTGGTCTACGCCCGCCCCGGTGTCGACGCGCGCCCGGCGCTGGCCGCAGCCATTGTCGGGCACGGCGCCGACCTGCTCGAACTGCGGCCCTGGGCGCTAACCCTCGAAGAAATCTTCTTGGAAATCACCACCCGGCTCGACGATCCCGCTGCCCGCGCGAGGTAAGCATGCGCACCATCGGAACAATTGCCCGGCGCGAGCTGGCCCAGTACTTCACCTCTCCGATCGCCTACCTGGTCGCCTTCGCGATCCTGGTCCTGACCGGCTTTCTGTTCAACGCCGATCTTGCCCGACGAGTCGGACAGGCGCCGCCGGACGGCACATACGTGCTGGGTGTGTTCGGCTTCTTCACTGTCTTTTTCGCCCCGCTGCTCACCATGCGCCTGTTCGCGGAAGAAACACGCGAAGGCACGCTGGAACTGATGCTTACCATGCCGGTGCGCGACAGCGACATCGTGCTGGGTAAGTTCATCGGCGCCTGGGCGTATTACACTATCCTGCTCGCGCTCACGCTGGTCTATCAAATCATTCTTATCGCCGTGACAGGCCCCACGCCGTATCAACCCACACCCGAACTCGACCTTGGGCCGGTCATCAGCAGCTATATCGGCATCTGGCTGTTCGGCGGGGCGGCCCTGGCGCTGAGCCTGGTATTTTCGGCATTGACCGAGAACCAGGTCGTCGCGGGGTTTCTGGCGATTGCGGCCCTGTTCGTGCTGTGGCTGGGCGATTTTGCCGGACAGGTCGTGCCGCACCGCGCGGCAGCCGGGTTCATCCGGGCGCTCAGCCTGCAATCGCATTACTCCACATCCTTCCTGATCGGCGTGATCCGTTTCGAGGACGCCGTCTTTTTCATTGGCCTGATCGTGGTCATGCTCTTTATCACGACCCGCGTGCTGGAATCGCGGAGGTGGCGCTGATGCACGACGACCTGCCGCTGAAGCGCGCCGCCGTCGCCAACGCCGCCGGTATCCTCGGCGGGGCGGTGCTGGTGCTGGGCGCCCTGCTCTATCTGGCGCTGGGCACAGCGACCGTGGCAGTGCTCGCGTGCATCCTGGTCGGAGCAGCCGGGATCACGCTGTGGATGTGGTGGGCCCCGGACGATTTCCGCGCCTGGCTCACCGGCAGGCAGACGCGCTATGGCACGGCGAGCGTTGTCGTGACGATTCTGTTCGCCGGGCTGGTGGCTGCCGCCTACCTGCTGGCCGACCGCGCCAATCTAACAGCCGACCTGACCGGCGTGCAGCGTTACAGCCTGAACCGTCCCACGCTGGAAACCATCGACCAGTTGGAAGCGCGCGGCTTTCGGGTGCGGCTCGTCGGCTTCTTCAGCGCCCGCAGGCTGCGCGAGCAGGAAGCCGCCGATCTGCTGCTGCGCCAGTATGACGCGCACGGGGGCAGCACGATTGAGGTCGAGTACGTCGATCCGGACGAACGGCCAGAAGTCGCCCGCTCCTATGGCTACCAGGCGGGTCAGGACGGCAGCATCTATCTGGTGCTGATCGGCGCAGACGGGCAGCCCGTGCCCAACGCCATGCCGCGTTTCGTCGGCCCGGCCAGCGAGCGCGAGATCACCACCGCGCTGCGCACGCTGGTGGCTGCGGGCCGGTTCAAGGTTTATTTCACCACCGGCCACGGCGAGCTGGACATCCGGCGTTCGGACGACGCCAGTATCTCGCGCCTGGCGGTCAGCCTCATCGACGCCGGGATCGCAGCCGAGCAGCTCAGCCTGCTGTCGGTGCTGGAGACAGGCATCCCCGAAGACGCCAGCGCCGTGATGATCGTTGGAGCGCGCGGGCGCTTCACCGCAGAAGAGGTCCGCGTGCTGGATGACTACATCCAGCGGGGCGGGCGGCTGGCAATCTTCACCGACCCGCCGCAAGTCGACGAAGGCACGGCGCTGACCAATACCTTCCTGGAAGAGGGCAGCCCATTCAGCGACTACCTGTGGAACGAGTTTGGCGTCCGCCCATTGGACGCGCTTATTGTCCAGACTTCGCCCTATTACACCAACGAATTCACCCCAGTCATCAACGCCACTGTGCCCCATCCGCTGCTCAATCTCGCCCAGGACCAGCCGGTGATCATGAGCTGGGTCCGGCCATTTGAGCTGGCCAGCGAGCCCGTCGAGCGCCAGGCGCTGTACGTGCGCGAGCCGCTGTTCTACTCCTCGGCTGATTCGTATGGCGAAACGGGCTTGCGGGAGTTGATGGAAACCTACCGGATCGAGTATAATAGTGGACGTGATCTCCCCGGCCCGCTGCCCGTCGGCGTGACCGTGCGCCGCCCGGCAGAAGGCCAGCTCGAAGCCCAGCCGCGCCTCGTTCTGATCGGTGACTCAGACCTGGTTTCCAACCAGTTTGTCCAGAACCTGCCGGGGAATGTCTGGCTCTGGACGGACCTGGTCGACTGGCTGACCGGGTATGTGCAGGCTGTGAGCTTTACGCCGCTCAGCGATCCAGGGTTGCTCAGTCTCGTTCTCTCCGATCAGCAGCGCACCACAATCGCTCTGATCACGCTGTTGGGGATGCCCGGCGCTGTTCTGGCGGTTGGTGCAGCGGTTTGGTGGTATCGGCGGCGTTAGGTTACACTTACTAACAGAGCTTTCTTTCAGCGAGAATCGTGTCATGCCTCGCCGATCAGCCGTCTACGTCTTGCTGGCCGTGTTTGCTGGCGCGATGGTCTTGCTGCTGATGCTCGATGATCCCACGGCAGCCCACAGCGACCAACCCGGCGTTGTGGCGCTCTTTCCGCAGTTGAGCCGTGCAGAGCACATCGAGCGGATAGAAGTGCAGGATGTCACTGCGGGGACAGGCCTTTTGCTGGTTCGTGACGCAGCGGGAGTGTGGTACGCTGCACGGATGGCTGGTTCAGATCCGGTTGTGCCCGTTCTGGCCGACCAGGTCGCAGCCGATGCAGCGGCCTTCCGGCTGGCTCGGTTGACTGCGCGCCAGGGCTTCGAGGCAACGCCAGAGAACCTGGTCCGCTACGGAATCCGGCCTGCGCCCGCCTATACACTGCAGTTTGCAGGGCATGATCCCACCGGGCGGGCATTTGAATCGGTCGTGTTTGAAGTGGGGCATGCCAATCCGGATCAGGTAGCCTATTATGTCTGGCCGCGGGACGCCGACCAGGTGTATCTGCTGACGATCGATTTTCTGCTCGGGCTACTGCCCGGTTTTGACCAGGTCGCCCAGACGCCGCCCGCCGAGCCGGCGGTTGTGACCGAGACGCCGCCTGTGCCCTGACCGCTGCCGTATTGCGCGGATGTCGAGGGCACCCTACCTGCGCTGGCGGTAGGGTGTCTTTATGTATGGAAAACGAACGATAACAGGCTATGACGGTTTCGAAGAACCACACCACTCCCTCTGTCGCCGCCGATCAGGCGATCTGGCGTCAGCTGATCGCGCAAGGTGAGCAGCAGGGGTATATTACCTACGACGACATTCTCGCCCTGCTCCCGTCCCTCGAGACGCAGCTCGACGCGCTTGAGGAGTTGCTGGATGCTTTGACGCAGGCCGGGATTGAGGTGCTGCCCTCTGCCCCGGAAGAATCCGCCGCACCGGAGCCTGAAGAGCTGCTCGAGGAAGAGGAGACGGACGAGGACCATGAAGCCACGCTGGACCCTAGCGTCCTGTATGAAGATCTGATCGCGGATGCGGGCTACCAGCAGGCGCTCGACACCGATGATGTCGTCGGTCTGTATCTGAAAGAAGCGGGCCGCGTGCCGCTGCTTTCGGCGGACGAGGAAGTCGCGCTGGCAAAGCGGATGGAAGCGGGCCGTCTGGCGCAGGAACAGCTTGATGAATACGGCGATAGCCTGTCGCCTGAGGAAATCGCCGAACTGCGCGCCATTGTGGAAGATGGCGAGGCAGCCCAGGAGTATCTTGTGCGTGCAAACTCCCGCCTGGTGATCAGCGTCGCGAAGAAATACATCGGGCGCGGCGTGCCCTTCCTCGATCTGATTCAGGAAGGGAATATTGGGCTGATTCGCGCCGCCCGGAAGTTCGAGTGGCAGCGCGGGCACAAATTCAGCACCTACGCCACCTGGTGGATTCGCCAGGCTGTCAGCCGGGCCGTGGCCGATCAAGGGCGGACGATCCGCGTGCCTGTGCACATGGGCGACCAGATCAACCGTCTGCGCCGGATATCGATGCAGCTTACCCAGGAGCTGGCGCGCGAGCCAACCATGGAAGAACTGGCGGAAGCCATGGACACCACGCCCGACAAGATCGCGAACCTGATCGAGATTTCGCGCCGGCCTGTCAGCCTGGAAACGCCGATCGACGAGGACGCGGATTCCGAATATGGCGACTTCATCGAAGACGAGACGACGCCGCAGCCTGCCGAGGTGGTCACACAGAACCTGCTGCGCGACCATCTGGCACAGGTGCTGGCGCGGCTCCCGGAGCGCGAGGCACACATTCTGCAGCTTCGCTATGGGCTGCTGGACGGCGAGACGCACACTCTGGAAGAAGTTGGGCGCAAAATTGGTGTTACGCGCGAGCGTGTGCGCCAGCTCGAAGCCCAGGCCCTGAACCGGCTACGCCATTCTTCGGCACATCAACTGCTCCAGGATTATCTATTGGAGGTGTGAGGACCATGCGTGCCCGGCCCAAGCGCACATTCTGGGTGCTCCCGTTTTTGCTGGTCGCGGTTGGCGTCGTCGCCCTGCTGAACAACTTCATGCTGATCGATGCCGATCTGACGCCCTACTGGCCCTGGCTGCTGGTGCTGGCCGGGTTGCAGGTCCTGGTGCGGGGAGATATTGCGCCAAGCTGGCAGTCCCACAGCTTCGGCATCACACGCGGCAGCGTGCAGTCGGCCTCGCTAGAAATCGAGAGCGGCGAGATCGACGTGCAGGTGCGTGCTCTGCGCAAACCCGGGCGGCTGATCGCCGGGCAGTACACGGCGCGGTCGCGCCCCAGCCTGTCGGTTCGCAACAACCACGCCACGCTTCAATTTCAGCGCGGCCAGACCTGGCTGCTGTCGATGGCAGACTGGGACATCGGTGTATCAAGCGATCTCCCGTGGGGTGTGCTTGCCAGTAGTTGGCTTGGCAACCTCGACCTCGATCTGCGCGGGCTGAGCGTCGAGCGCGCCATTGTGTCGTCGGGCATGGGGACGATCACCCTGGTCTGCCCGGACCGTCCCGGCGGCCCCATCTACGCGCGCTCGACGCTTGGAGATGTGCGTATCGCCGTGCCGGACGACATACGCGCCAGCGTGCGCGTCAAGGCCGGCCCGTTCGCCCGTGTCCGGGCCGACTCGCGGCGCTTCGAGGCGTTTGAGGACGGGCACTACCGCACGCACGAAGGCGATACCCTGCCGCATGCCACACTCGAAATCACAGCCAGCACGGTGTTTGGGACGATCTACCTGGGCTGAACCGTTCCCCCTTACCGGGCGCCTCATACAAGCAAACGGCCCCGCCGGGTTGGCGGGGCCGCTGTGTTGCATGGGACCGCCTCAGCGAATGGAGTCGAGCGCGATAACCGCCTGCGCCGGCTGGCGGCGCTCCGAGCGCGGTTTGACCGGCGGGCACTCCCATGCGTCAGCGGGCGTCTGCATCCGCACCGGCGTGAACTTAGGCAGAATCCCGCACGCGTAGCACTGGTTCCGGCAGTCGTCGCGCGTCTCGCCGGCCTGGGACATCAGGTAGTCGTCCAGCAGATACTTCTTCTTGACGGCGATGTCGATGTGATCCCAGGGGAAAACTTCATCGACCGCGCGCGGGCGGTGCGTGTAGAACGCCACATCCAGGCCGCAGTCGTCAAATGCTTGCAACCAGGCGGCGTGATCATGATGTTCCTGCCACGCGTCGAACTTGGTGCCCAGACGCCACGCCCGCTCGATCACGGCGCCCAGCCGCCGATCACCGCGGCTCAGGAATGCTTCAAGCACTGTCTCTTCCGGGCGATTCCAGCGCAGGTTCAGCCCGTGTCCCCGGACTTGCTGCCGTAGCAGCGCCTGCTTGGCGCGGATCTGTTCCAGCGTGTCGAGCGGCACCCACTGAAACGGCGTGTGCGGCTTGGGCACGAAGGTGCTGACGCCCACATTGACCGTCGCTTTCTTGCCGTGGATCCGGCGGCCTTCCGCCAGTACCGCTTTCGCCAGGTCGATGATCGCCTGCACGTCTTCCAGCGTTTCGCTCGGATGGCCGATCATGAAGTAGAGCTTGATCGTCACCCAGCCCCGCGCATACACTTCGCGCGCGGTGTCGATCACCTGCTGGTGAGGGACGGCCTTGTTGATGATGTTGCGCATGCGCTCGGTCGCAGCTTCCGGCGCGAAGGTGAACCCGCTGCGCCGCGTGACCTGAAGCGCGTCCATCAGGTCCACGCTGACGGACTCGATCCGCAGGCTTGGCAGGCTTACGCTGATATTCTCGCCCGCAAAGCGCGCACCGATGGCCTGAACCAGCTCCTTGACATGGGTGTAATCGGACGATGAGAGACTGAGCAGACCCAGTTCCTCGAACCCGGTGCTGCGCACGATCTCCTCCGCCGCGGCGACCACCTCATCCACCGGGCGCTCGCGCACGGGGCGCGTGACCATCCCCGCATGGCAGAAGCGGCAGCCGCGCGTGCACCCGCGCATGATCTCAATCGGCGCGCGGTTGTGGACCGTATCGACATGCGGCACCAGGAAGCGGGTAAACGGCGGCGGCAGGATCGGCACGATCCGCTTGAGGACGCGCGGCGGCGCTACCGGCACGTTCGGCTCGATGCGCTCAACAGTCCCATCCGGGTGATAGTCCACGTCATAGAAGCGCGGCACATAGACGCCCTCAATCGCCGCCAGGGCGCGGAGCTGCTCATCGCGCGACGCCCCACGAAGCCTTTGCAGGCAGCGGGCGATATCCAGGATCGCCTCTTCCCCTTCGCCGATGACAAAGGCGTCGATGAAGTCGGCCATCGGCTCGGGGTTATAGCAGGCGTGGCCGCCGGCAATCACCACCGGATAGCGCGCATCGCGCTCGCTGGCACGCACCGGCATCCCGGCCAGATCGAGCAGGTTCAGGACATTGGTGTAAAGCTGCTCGTAGGGAATGCTGATTGCCAGTAGATCGAAATCTGTGACCGGCCGCTTGCTCTCCAGCCCATAGAGCGGAATGCCCTCAGCCCGCATCACCGCTTCCATATCCGTCCACGGGCTGAACACGCGGTCGGCGAACATATCCGGCTGATCGTTGAGGATGCCGTACAGAATCATCCAGCCGAGATTAGACATACCGATGTCGTACACATCCGGGAAGGCCATCGCCGCGCGAAACGTGACCTCGTCCCAGTCTTTCCGGACGCTGTTAAACTCGCCGCCGACATAACGCCCCGGCTTCTGCACCTTTAGCAGCACTTGCTCCAAAGCCTGTTCGATGTCGTGTGCTGTTAGCGGCATGATCCGATCCACCTTTTCCGTCTTGACGATGGGCTTCAAGTTGATGGGATTATAACACAGGCCGGCCGTCCATCTGCCGCGACAGGCGAGGCCAAGCCAAAGACAGCAAGGAGTAGCTAAAAGCAGCGAGGGGCGTGTGAGCTTTTCCTGGCTGTTCTTTGCTGCAACAAGCCCCCCGTTCCCGCACGTCCCCATTTGGCTCGTGCACCTTTCAGGACTGGCAAGCCGTACACCGCCGGATAGCTTCACCAAACCCTAAATGCACTCTCATTAGGGTCTAATCGTCTGTGAGTAATGTCACTATTGGTCAGTTCAGTCCGCGATTACCATGAGAACAATGGTCGGCGGCAGCAGGTTGTCCAGGAAGGGAAGACAATGGCACGAGCGATCATCATCGGCGCGGGGTTAGGCGGTCTTGCAACGGCGCTGCGCCTGCGTCATGCCGGGCTGGACGTGCTGGTTTTGGAAAAGCAGGCCCGGGCCGGTGGTCGCAGCAATGTCATTGAGGAGAACGGCTTCCGCGTCGATACCGGACCGACCATTCTCGTCATGAAGTCCACGTTCGAGGACACATACCGCGCCATCGGACAGGATCTCAACCAGCGCCTGGATTTTGTCCGCCTGGACCCGAACTACCGCGTCTATTATCACGACGGGACATACATCGATCTCTTCAGCAGCATGCCTGAGCTGGCCGCCGAGGTTGAGCGCGTCGAGCCAGGCGCCGCTGCCCGGCTCTTTCGCTTTCTCGGCGCGGGCGCCAAGAAGTACGCGCTGGCCATGACCTTCGTCACGCGCAATTACGACCGGATCACCGATCTGGCCAACCCGGTCGCGGCGCGCCGCCTGCTGGTGACCGGCTCCTACCAGCGCCTCTACCGGCACGTAGCCGCTTACTTCAAGAGCGACAAGCTGCGCAAAGCCTTTTCGTTTCACTCGATGTTCCTGGGCCTATCCCCCTACGACGCGCTCGCCATGTACAGCCTGATCACCTACGCCGATCTGGCGCTCGGCATGTGGTATCCGCGCGGCGGAATCTACAGCGTCGTCGAGGACATGCTTGCCCTGGCGGACGAGATGGGCGCGGAAGTGCGCACAAACGCACCTGTGCGCGAAATCCTGATCCGCAACGGGCGCGCCAGCGGAGTCGTATTAGAAAGTGGAGACACGCTCGAAGCCGACCTCATTATTTCCAACGCCGATCTCCCCTATACCTACAAATCGCTGGTGCCTGCCGGGGCACGCCGGGCCTACACCGATTCGCGGCTCGATGCAATGGACTACGCATGCTCCGGCTATCTGCTCTACCTGGGGCTTGACAAGGAATACACCCAGATGCGTCATCAGGCGCTCTATTTCTCGGAAGACTACCGCGCCAACCTCGACGCGATCTTCAAGTCCCGCACCATCCCGGCGGAGCCGTCTTTCCATTTGAACAACCCGACCATCACCGACCCAACGCTGGCACCGCCAGGGCACACCCTGCTGTACGTGCTGGCGCCGATGCCAAACCTGCAGGGCGGTGTCGACTGGCGCGAGGCAGCGCCACGCATGCGCGAACAACTGCTCGATCAGCTTGAGCGGCTGATCGACCCTGACCTGCGCCAGCATATCGTGTGGGAGCGGGAATTCACGCCGCTCGATTTCCAGACCCGGCTGAACGCGGTGCATGGCACCGCTTTCGGCTCGCTGGCGCACGGGCTGTTTCAGTCCGCCTACTTCCGCCCGCATAATGTCGCCCGCGACATCCCCGGTCTGTATTTCGTTGGCCAGGGGACGTATCCCGGCATCGGCATGCCGATGGTCTTGATCTCTGCCCAACTGGTAGTGGAAAGGATTCTGCACACATGGCGCTGAACCACTCCCCCTACGCCCTGCCTCTGGCGCCTCTGCTTCTGGAAACAGAGATTCCGGCGCATCTGCAAGCCGATTACGCGGCATGCCACCAGATCATGCGGGCTGCCAGCAAGAACTACTCATTCGCCGCGCGTTTTCTGCCGCCGCGCAGCGTGCCACACGTCGCGGCCCTGTATGCGGTCATGCGCATTGGAGATGACCGGGTCGACGTCACTGCGGGACAGTTTGCCTCGCCGCTGGCCGCAATCGAGGACTGGCGCGACAGTTACTGGCGGGCGTTCGACACCGGCGACAGCCACGAGCCAGTCCTGCGCGCCTATCTCCATACGGCACGCCAGTTTCATATCGCGCCGGACCTGCTCAGCAGCTATTTCCGCGCCATGATCGATGACCTGACCATCACGTCCTTTCCGACCTTTGCAGACCTGATGCACTACATGGAAGGGAGCGCCATCCCGGTCGGGCGCGCCATGACGCATATCTTGGGCACGCGGACCGCGCACATTGCCGATGCATATCCCGCCGCCGACGCGCTGTCCATCGCCATGCAACTCAGCAATTTCTGGCGCGATATCGGCGAAGACTGGCAGCGCGGGCGGGTCTACATCCCCGCTGAGGACTTGCAGCGCTTCGGCCTGTCCGAACAGGACATCGCCGCCGGCGTTCGCGACGCGCGGATGATCCGGCTGCTCGAATTTCAGTTCGCGCGAACAGAGGCATATTACGCCCAGGCACGGGCCGGAGTCAGTTTTCTGGCGAGCGGGCGCGTCGGAGTCCTGAGCGCCCTGGAACTCTACCGCGCGATCCTGTCCAGCATCCGCCGTAACGGATACGACGTCTACAGCCGGCGCGCCGGCACGTCGAAGCTGCGCAAGATCGGGCTGGTCGGGCGAGCGTGGTGGCGCGTCCGTACGGAAAGTAATCGCTTGTGACGAGCAACACGCTTTCGCTCAAATCGGCGAACTGCGCCGTTGACACGCCCCGAAAATCCGCTACAATTAACGGCGTCCAACCAATTGGACGGGCTGCCGAGGTAGCTCAGTTGGTAGAGCATTTGACTGAAAATCAAAGGGTCCCCAGTTCAAGTCTGGGCCTCGGCACACAGAACAGCCTCTAGGTGGTCAGCTAGAGGCTGTTGCGTTTATGATACAGACAGACAAACCCCGGTTTCGCTTGCACACAACGCGCAGCACTCGGCTTCGAAGTGATCGCGAAGAAAGAGAGTGATGACAGAGCTGAGCCAGATCCCGGTCGATTACGTCCTGGTCGCAGCTGCGGCGCTCTTATTGGCCAGCATTCTGGCGTCGCGCATCTCTGGGCGGCTCGGTGTCCCTGCCTTGCTCCTGTTTCTCCTGGTTGGAATGCTGGCCGGGTCTGAAGGGATCGGCGGAATTGAGTTCGATGATCCCTATCTCGCCCAGCTTCTCGCGGTCATGGCGTTCACGCTCATTCTGTTTTCCGGGGGGTTCGACACCGACGTGTCGGATATCCGGCCGGTGTGGCGCGAGGGAATAACCCTGGCAACGCTTGGCGTTCTGCTGACATGCCTGATTACCGGTGGTGCGGCCTATCTGGTGCTCGACCTCTCCCTGCTCGAAGCGTGTCTGCTCGGCGCGATTGTGTCCTCCACGGACGCCGCCGCGGTCTTTGCCGTCCTGCGCAGCAAGAGCCTCGGCCTCAAAGGGAACCTCAAGCCGCTGCTGGAGCTGGAATCCGGCAGCAACGACCCGATGGCAATCTTTCTGACCGTCAGCCTGATCCACCTCATCCAGACGCCGGGCGACTCTCTGCTGAAGCTCATTCCAATGTTCGTCCAGCAGATGGCGCTGGGCGGCGCGATGGGGTTGCTGACCGGGTACGTCATTGCCTGGACGCTCAACCACCTGCGTCTGCAATACGACGGGCTGTATCCGGTCGTGACTATCGCGTTGGTTCTGCTGAGCTACGGTATGACATCGGTCGCCGGTGGCAACGGCTTTCTGGCGGTCTATCTGGCAGGGCTGGTGAGCAGCGAACTGAACTTTATCCACAAGCGCAGCCTGAAGCAGTTCCACGATGGCATGGCATGGCTGATGCAGATCGTGATGTTCCTGACGCTGGGGCTGCTCGTCTTCCCATCCGAGCTAATCCCGGTCGCGGGGCGCGCCCTCTTGCTCTCGGCCGTCTTGGCACTGATCGCTCGCCCAGTTGCCGTGTTCATCAGCCTGATCTGGACCCGGATCAGCGTTCGCGAGCGGGTGTTTATCTCATGGGTTGGGTTACGCGGCGCCGCCCCGATCATCCTGGCCACGTTTCCGCTGCTGGCCGGGCTGGAGCGCGCCGATCTGATGTTCAACATCGTCTTCTTCATTGTGCTCACGTCGGTTCTGATCCAGGGAACTTCGCTGCCGGCTGTCGCGCAATGGCTGCGCGTCGACGCGCCAGCCGCCGAGAAACGCTCGCACCCGCTTGAGTTCGTGCCATCCGAAGGGCTGAAAAGCGAGCTGGTCGAGCTGATCATCCCCAAGGGGGCGCCCGTTGCCGGAAAACGTGTCGTAGACGTCGGCTTCCCCGAAGCCAGCCTGCTGGTCTTGCTGGGGCGCGAGAATGACTTTGTCATCCCGACTGGCTCGACCACCCTGCTCGAAGGCGACACCGTGCTTGTGCTGGTGGACAAGAAGGACGCCGACCGGGTGCGGGCGATCTTTGGCGTGAATGCGAATGCGCCGGACACCAGCGCCGACACGCATTCGATTTAGCGCGATGCTGGGGGAATATACACACCGGCCCGACAACGCCACACTGGCTCGTGCCGGGCCGGCTGAAGATCGACCAACGCCGGGCTTAGTGTCCCGTCTTCTGCTTGATCAGCTCGACAACCTCAGGGAGATCAATCCCTAGCTCGCGCACCTTCTCCAGCGTGGGGATGCCGTTTTCATCCCATCCCCGCCGCTTGTAAACCGCGTCCATCAGGCGCTCGTACTGCGCTACCCGGTAGGCTCGCAGCCGCGCGATCTTCTCCTCAACCGTGAGCGATGTAGGATCGACCCCCACCTCGTCGCGAAGCTGCCGGTCGTACCGCTCGGCGCGCGACTCGTACTCCAGGGGTGTCACCGGCCCCATGGCGCGATAGGGCAGATAGTCGTGCTCGCGAGTTCCAAAGCCCAGCTTGAGCGCCAGCAGCCGCTGGAAGTTGTAGACACGCTCCGACTGCGCCAGCAGATCCGCCGCCGTAACCCGGGTGCCTGTCAGCCCCTCGTACAGCCAGGTGTAGTTCTCAACGTGTTCCGGGACCTTATGCGGTTCGGCAGTCTCCTTATTGTTGGCCGGCACGATGTCGTTCCAGGGCAGCTTGCACAGCCCATGCAGGCTGAACCACGTCCGCCACAGCGGGAAATAGTGGAGCGCCTCGGCCTTGTCGTCGAAGGTTGGAAGCTGTTTGTTGACCATGTCCATGAAGATCAGCCAGGCTTCGTCGTGCTGAGCACCTTTGAGTGCCAGCCCATAACCGCCCTGTTGGGCTAGCGACTCCTTGGTCATGTACTCGGAGATTTCCATCCCCTTGACTTCCATGCCGATATCCTGCACAAGCTGCGGGTCGGCGCCGTACTCGCGGATGAAATGCTGCTTCAGGAAGCGCACGCCCTGCCCGACCAGGTGGCCGAAGCCTTCTCCGCGGGCAAGCTGGTGCAGCAACTCCAGCGCCGCCCTGGCATTCCCCCAGACCAGCTCCAGCCCGCCGGTGATCTCCTTGTTGATGATTCCGGCCTCGTAGCACTCCATCGCGAACGCTACCGAGTTCGCGAACGAGATCGTGTCGATCCCGTAGGTGTCGCAGTAAAAGTTCATCTCGATCACGGCCAGGGGATCGAAGACACCGATGTTCGACCCCACGCCCGCGATGGTCTCGTATTCGGGACCGTCCACCAGCACAACCTCGCCCTTATACGGCCCGGTTTGCAGGTGGAAGTGATCGACTCCGTGCGCGCAGGACAGCGTGCACCCGTACCAGCACCCGTCCGGAATGCCCTGGGTAAACAGCCTCAGCCACACACTGGAGTCAAGATTGGACGCATCCGGGTGCGTCCCGTAGCGGTAATTGTGCACGGGCAGCAGATCAAAATGATCCATGATCGGCGGCAGGTGGCCGGTGCCGATCTTGCGCATATTGTTCTGCTTGCTGTCCAGCTCGGCGATCTCCTTGTTGATACGCCGCCCCGCCCGGCGGATCAGCTCCATGTTGGCCGGGTTATTGCTCTCGCCGGTCATCTGGCTGTAGCGCACCACGATCGCTTTGATGCGCTTGTGGCGCAGCACGCGACCCGATCCGCCGCGCCCGGCCTGCTTGAAGCGCACCTGCTTGCGGCGCACGTCGTACCAGCTCAAGTTCAGGCTCGCATAGCGCGAGTGCTCGGCAGCCTGCCCCGCCGAAACAACCGAGATGCTCTTGCGGTCGCGCTCATCAGTCGCGTACATCTCAGTAAGCTGGGCCGCCAGCAAATGCGAGTTAAGCGGCTCCAGCGGAGCGGCCTCGACTGTGACGCGGCCAGCATCGCCGTCGATCACGATGATCACATCCTGCTCGGCGATGCCCTGAATCTCCAGCGCATCCCACCCCGCAAACTTCAGATAGGGGCCGAAGTAGCCCCCGGCGTTGCTGTCGATCACCGATTGCGTCAACGGCGACACGGTGACCACGGTCGACTTGCCGGAGCCAGGGTACGCCGTGATACCGCCGATCGGCCCGCCGGCGATCACCAGTTCGTTTTCGGGGTCGTCCCAGCGGGTGTTGGAGCCGACGGCATTCCACAGCAGCCACAGCGCGAAACCGCGCCCGCCGGTAAACAGATCCTTCATCTGCTGAGTGACCGGTTTGCTGGCGATGGTGTTATTGGATAGATTGATATAAAGGGTTTGGTTGGCATAGCCGCGCTCGATCACAGGCGGCGTGTAGACCATCTCGGCCAACAGGGTCCGGGCCGCCTTCAACATGTCCGGGCTGGTCGTCTGCATAGGGGCACTCCCAATCTCTCAAGGTAAGCCTATTTGCCTTCATCATACCGAAGGAACGAGGCGCTGTCAGGCGGCTTGT
Organism: Thermoflexus sp.; assembly: GCA_020724465.1. Taxonomy (GTDB): domain Bacteria; phylum Chloroflexota; class Anaerolineae; order Aggregatilineales; family Aggregatilineaceae; genus DYGX01. The sequence goes on along the minus strand of DYGX01000012.1, from coordinate 10,999 downwards.
ACCGAACGTCCGGCGAAAACGGGACAATGATCAGCATCGCGTCCGCCGCCAGACGGGCGCCAAACTCCGTGATGCACGTGTGTGGCCTTTGTGATCAGGAAGAGAGCCAATTCTGATGCCCAAACGCACACTCTACTTCGTGTCCTCAAACGAAGAAAAGCGGCGCGAAATCGAGGACGCGCTGCGCATCGTCGGCTATGCCGTCGCGCGTGTGGCGCTCGACCTGCCCGAAATCCAGTCGCTGGATCCCGCTGTCGTCGCCGAGCACAAGGCGCGGCTGGCCTACCAGCACCTGGACGGGCAGCCCGCCCTGGTCGAGGACACCGGCCTGGCGCTCTACGCCTGGAACGGCTACCCCGGCGCGCTGATCAAATGGGTGCTGGCGGCTGTCGGCGAAGAGGGGTTGTGCCGCCAGCTCGATCCCTGGCCGGACCGCCGCGCGCGGGCGACCGTGGTCCTGTGCCTGTTTGACGGAGTCGAGGCGCGTCTGTTCTCCGGAAGCGTCGAGGGCGTCATCACGCACGCGCCGCGCGGCGAGCACGGCTTTGGGTGGGACAGCATCTTCCAGCCCGCGTCCATGACCATGACCTACGGGGAGATGCCGCGCGAAGCCAAGATGCAGATTTCGATGCGCGCCCGCGCCGTTGCCGCCCTGCAGGACTATCTTCGCCATGCCCAGCCCTTGACCGGCGCTTAGCACCCATCCCAGATTTCAGTACAATACACGATCAGGCTTCATAGCCGGGGTCCGGCTGGTTTCGCGCAAACGACTGGGCAGCAGAGTGTGAGCGGATCACAAGCGTATCCTCTGGAGCGGTTCTACTACGGCGTGCTGGTCGACGGCACGGAGCGGCTTTCACCAAACCCCGTCGTGATCGCGCGCACCGCCAACCTGACCCCCGCCCAGGTCGTCGAGTGCCTGCGCGTCGGGCAGCTGCTGCCCCCTGCCCCGCAAGAAGCCGGCCCAGACATGCCCGGCGCGCTCGCCCTGCTGCAAAGCAACACGTCCAATTTCGTGCTTGCCAAGGCGCAGTACAGCGACGCGGGTTTCCCGCAGGTGCTGTACGTGCTGGTTCCGGTCGAAGTCCTGCGCCGCCTGGGGGGAAACGTCCTGGCGTTCCAGGCGCTCGGTCTGGCTCCGATGCCCGCATTCTCCACCGGCCAGGCAACGCTGCCGCCATTTGAACTGCGCCGTGTTCACCCTCCCAGCCGCGAGGAACAGATCGAGGCGCTGCTCAACCTGCTAACCTTCTGCCAGGACACGCTGCAGACCGTCGAAGGGATTCTGGCCGGGCTGGTTCAGGGCTGGCCGCTGGCCATCGTGAACAGCCCGCGCTCGTTCACAATGCGGCTGCAATTCGTGCAGGGGCTGCTGAGCCTGCTCCCGGTGCCTGCGCGGACGGGGATCACCTTCGCCACGCATATCACCGACCCGGCGGCATCGCTGGCCCAACTCAAGTTCACCAGCGAACTCGCCAGGCCGGCCAGGCACCTGATCTATGACTGGGGGCGCGGCGTGTTTGTCACCCAGCCGCCCAACGACCCGTACAGCCGCTACATCATTTCGCAGCTTCGCCTGGATCCGTCCTTAGTCGTCGACCAGACCGAGCAACTCGCGCGCACAACCCTTTGGCGGGCCATGCAACGCGAGCGCCTCGGCGGGGTGCTGGCATGGGTGGCGCGACGTGCAGCCACCGACCGGACCGTGCTCAACGGCCAGCCCGCCGACCGGGCACTGGTCGCCTCGATTCTGCGCGAAGATCCCACCCTGCCGAGCGAGATGCGGCTCGCCTACGCGCGGCATGTGTTGGCGTTTGCCCTGGCGTTGAACGAACCTGACTCGGCAGATGTCATTCCCATGGCCGCCATCACCCATCCGGACATTGCGGCGGCAGTCGGGGACCAGCTTTATAACGCGATTCGCCAGGGCCACAGCGGGCTGGTCTACGCCATGGTGGCGCGCTGGCTCCTGCGCATTCCCGAGGCGGCGGCCCTTCAGTGGCATGTCATCCTGCACGAAGCCGCCGAGCGGCACCTGGAAGCGTTGGTGCGCGATGGAGAACTCCAGCCGGTGCGCGATTTCCTTGCCGGACTGACCAGGGCGCATCCCGCACTCCAGATCGAGCAGGTTATGCCGCGCCTGATCCGGCTGGCGCAGCCTGCCGCACGAGACGACGCCCAACTGGCCCGGTTGCTGCTCATCCTTGGAGCAGAAACGCTGCCTGCGGCCGGATTTCAGAACATGCTTAAGGATGCCGTCATGACGGCGCGCCTGCCCGACGAATTCCGGGCAGCCCTGGCCTATCTGCAGCCTCGCCCGCGCGAACCCGTGCCACCCGGCGTACTTGAGCGTGCCGGGCGCCCGTTCGGCGAGGACGGCGCACTCATTGTCGCGCGGCTGGCCGAATGGGCCACCTACCTGCACCGCCCGGCGTTGATTGAGGCGCCGTGCCTGGACGCTGTGCTGACGCTTGCGCGGGTTGCGCGTGGTTCTCAGCGGAATCTGATCGAGCACATCACGCGCTATTTCACCAGTACCGAGCAGCTCATGAACCTGTCGCCCGCGCACTATCGCGTGCTGCCCGAGCTTTTGCTTCAGACAGGCCAGAATGACCGCGCGCTCACGGTCCTCGAGCACTTGCAGACGCAGTATCTCAGCGCCGAGCGCTTGCCCGACTTCGCGCGCCTGGTAGAGGATATATTCCAGTCGGTCATGCTGCCGGCCAACACCCTCGTCACCGCGCTTGAGCATCTGGAAGGCAGTCGGATCAGGTCGGAACCGCGCGCCGCGATCCTGCTTGGGGCGCTGCGCGGCAGCCAGTGGAGCGAGGAACTCGACTACGCCGCCCAGCGCCTGACGACGATGCTCTTTAACCACTCCACGCTGGTGCGCACCATCGGCGTAGACGGCGCGCTTCAGCTTCTCAGCTACCATGTGCGCGCGGAAAACGGGCTGAACGCGCTGCGGGTCGGCGCCGCTTTGACACAGGAAGCCCTGGCGCAGGGCAGCGACAGCGCCGCGCTGATCGCCCGCATGTGGCCGTCGATCACGTGGAATGCGGGGATGACCCAGGCGGCGCTCGAGCTGCTCCGCCGTTATGTGCGCGGTATTCCGCTGGCCGAGATCCCGCGCGTGCTGCGCTATCTGGAACGCGAGATCGGCCCGGAACCGGTACACAGCCTGCGCGCCACGCACCTGCTGCGCCGCGCCATGGGCGATCAGACCTTGCTCGAATTTATCGACAGCGTGGTCGTTGGTGCCGCGCTGTTCGTCGACCTGGCCTCGACCTATCACGCGGACAAGGTACATCCCCCGCTGCACCGGTTGCGGCGCGATTTCGACCAGATGACCGGCAACCTGTCCGACGCCGAGCGCGAGCAGGTCTCGGCCAACACATTTTCGCTGGCGTTCCAGGTGTACGACATGGGCCGCACGCGATCTCGTGCCACGCCACGGCAGCCCGCCGAGCAGCAGCTTATCGAAGGTGTCCTCGCGCCGCGCAGCGGGGTCGATCTGCTGCGCTTCATGGGGGGCCACTTCGCGCAGCACGTCCAACTGCCCTTGTCGCTTCAGCAGGAAGAAATGGCTCACCTTTTTCGTACCCGGTCGGCAGCCATGTTTCTGCGCGAGACAACCGCCGTCACCCGTCTGCTGCACAACTTGCAAGCCGCCTTCCGCGACGGGAACGAGGCGGTCACGCCTGAGGCGCTGGCTGCAGAGCTGGACAGCCTGTGGAACACGCTGTCACTGTATAACCAGCGCCGCTTGCGAGACAGCTTCGCCCAGGCCTGCCAGCAGCTCGCCAACGTGATCAGCCTGATGGCCGACCACGCCAGCGATCGGGTGCTGGCACAGACCGGCATCGGACGCCAGCTTGACACCGGCCAGCGCCAGCCGCACACCGCGCTCGAGGCCCTGCGCTGGATCAGCGGCTATTTCGGGCGCAAGCACCAGCGGTTGTGAACAGTCGATGAGCGCCGGCACACGCACGATGTTGATCGGTTCCCGCGTCGCTCGCGCTGTCATAGGCGGTGCGATGGCCATCCTGCTGATCGCGTCCTGCGGCCCCGTCTCCATCGTCGATCAGACCACCCGCCCCGAACCCGATCGCACGCCGTTCCCGACGCCCGCCACCGAAACCCTTCAGGTCACCGGCACCACCGCGTCGGGCAACCGGCTGCGCATCATCATCCCGGCGCTCGCCCTGGAGTTCCGCCCGCCGGACACACCGGTCCAGGTCTTTGTCGCGCTCGTCGATCCGCAGGGAACCTACAGCTACCTGCTCTATCCGGCCAACCGACGCGGCGAAAACATCGATCGGTTTGATCTGTCTGACTACCCCATCGAAGTCGGCGTCAGCGAAACAACGTCGTATGTCGCCTTGTGGGCAGTCGCCTACCACCTGAGCGGCACCACCGCCGCTGCGGCTCAGGGCTGGGATGCGCTGGCGACTTCGCTCGCGCTGAGCTTTCGCGCCTGGCTAAACGCCGGCGAGCCGACGGACGATCCCCTCGCCGGCGCGGTCTGCGCCTCGGATGGCAGCCTGTACGCCTGGTTCGCCGAGATGGAAGTTGTCGGGCAGGCGATGACGGTCATCGAGCGAACGGAGGGCTGGGATCGCGACGTGAGCACCATGAGCGCGGGCGACGGCTCGCTGTCGGCGGTCTTCGATGTGGACTATCTCGCCGCGGCAGACAGCACCCCGCCGGCGGACAGCGCTCAGCCCACCAACGATCCCCTGCCCGCCGAGCCGACCACCGAACCAGCATCCGGCGTCTATTCTCTGGTTCTGGAAGAGACATTCGACGACCCGGCCAGCGGGGGACGCTGGTATCTCAGCCGCACCCGCGCGTACATCAACGAAATCGCGGGCGGCGCCTACCAGATTCGCCTGCTGGAGACGACTCGCCCGCCTGCGGCGCAGTCGTGGGGATCGCTGACCGGGGTGCGTATCCGGCGCGGCCTGATCGAAGCAGAGATGCGCCTGACCGAAGGCGATCCGGATGATGCGCAGCTTGGACTGTGGCTGCACTATCAGGACGACGACAACTTTCTCTACGTCGGCCTCTCGAACCGGGGTGAGTACCGAGTGGCCGTGGTCCAGAACAACCGGGTGCAGCGCGTGATTCAGAACTGGCAGCTGCACCCCGCCATCAACACGGGCGCGGCCATTAACCGTCTGGCGGTCGAGATCGGGCCAGAAGGTCGTCACGACCTCTTGGTCAACGACACGCCTCTGCTGACCTTTCGCGATCAGACCTTCAGTGAGGGCGGGCTTGCTTTCTTCTGCGCGGCACGCACCGTGCCGGCAACCTGCCGCCTGGAGAGTCTCCGCATCTGGCAGCCGCTCACTTGACAGCCATGCCGGCCGAGTACACCGTCGCTGCCTTTCAAGACCTTTGCCGCAGGGCTGCGCATCTGCCGGTATTCGGCGTCGGGGACTATCTGCGCGCGGGGCCACAGCCGCCCGCCGTGATCTTCCGCTTCGATGTCGACTATCGCTCGCAGCATGCCGTCCGGCTGGCGTCGATTCTTGCCCGGCGCGGCCTGCGCGGAACCTTCTACTTCCGCCGTCACCCCGCCGGTTTCAACCACGCGGCAATCAGAGCGGTGGCCGCGCTCGGTCATGAGATCGGCTATCACTACGAGACGCTCGACCGCTGCGGGGGGGATTTCCTCGCCGCGCGCGCTATGTTGCAGCAAGATATCGACGACTTGCGCCGGAATGATGTGACAGTCGAAACGATCGCCGCGCACGGCACGCCGCCGCTGGCACCGGGCTACGCCGGAAACCTCGATTTGGTGCGCCGCGATCCGGGCCTGGTCGGCCAGCTCGGGCTGCTTGGCGACGCCGTCTTGAGCGTAGATTTCACACGGCTGTGCTACTTCTCGGATGCGGGCTGGCACTGGACCCGTCACGACGGGACTCCACCCGGCCCCGGCGGCAGGCCGAGCACCCTGGCTGAAGTCGGCGCGTGCCTCGCCCACCCCGAGACGAGCGTTTATCTCACCTTCCACCCGCACCAGTGGTTCGAGCGGGCCGCGGTGATGCACTATTTCCGCTGGCGAAACCGGGTTGGGATGGTCATTCTGCCGCGGCTGCGCGCCCTGCGGCGTGCTTAGCTCAGCCGGCGAGGAGCCTCGGAACGAGCAGGAGCAGCGTCCCGGCAACCACCTGGCAGAGGTAGCTGGCCGCCAGCCCATGCCGGTAGTTGACGTAGCTGTAGAGGAAGTTGAGCACCACCAGCGCCGTCCCGATCACAAAACCAACAACCGGCGCCTCGCCCAGGCTGAGATTCGGGAAGAACATCAGGATCGACCAGGCGCTCGCCAGCAGCGCCACCGTCAGAAGGCTGTGGACGCGCTGCATCGCCCCGCGGAAGAACATCGTCTCCGACAGCGGCATGACAAATGCCGTCGCCTGAAAGATCCACGTTTCCAGCAAGGCGCTGTCGGCCTGCCCCATCGCGAAGAGCCGCTCGGCCGTGACCGCCAGCGTGTCCCAACCGACCAGCATCAGGCCGCCGCCCGCCAGCAGCCCCAGGCCGAACCCCCAGATCAGATCGCCAGGATCGGTGACTTTCAGGCGAATGCCGCTGCCAAGCACCAGCGCCATCCCACCCATCAGCGCCAGCACCGCCCACAACAACACATAGCGGGTGTTGGCCGGGATGGGCGTCAGCCCGATGCTGAGCGCCATCGCCATCACATACCCGAAAATCGGGTCGACGTCCTGGCGCCGGCTCCGTAGCGGCCTGTCATCCGGCTCATCGGCCCACTGCTCCGTCTCAGGGCGATGCATGGGGACCGCCTGCGGCGGGTGCCCCACACGCAGGCGGCGGTCCAGCGGCATCATCGGCTGCGGCCGGACAGGTTCTTCGGGGTGTTCGTCTATGTCGCGCAAAGGCGGTTTCACGCCAGCTCCTTTTGCAGCGAGGCCAGCACCCAGATCACATCTTCAGGGCGAATCCAGTAATGCGTCACGGCGCGGAAGCGGCGCTCATTCAACGGCAACAGCAGAATGTTGTGCGCTTTCAGGCGCTCGCTCAACTGCGGCGCGCTGAGCGGAACATTGTCCTTCAAGCCGAAGAATACCATATTTGTCTGCACCGACTCGAGGTTGATCTCGATCTGCGGCAGCTCCGCCAGCCCTTCGGCCAGCAGGCGGGCATTCTCGTGATCTTCGTGCAGACGGTCGGTCATGCGCTCCAACGCCACCAGCCCGGCCGCCGCCAGCACGCCGACCTGGCGCATCCCGCCGCCGACGATCTTCCGCATCCTTCGCGCCCGCTCGATAAACTCTCGCGATCCGACCAGCACCGAGCCGACCGGGGCGCACAGCCCTTTGGATAGGCAGAACGTCACGCTGTCTGCTGCCTCAACCAGCGCTGCGGCGTCCACCCCCAGGGCCGCGGCTGCGTTGAAAATACGCGCGCCGTCGATGTGCAGGGCCAGCCCATGCTCGCGCGCCAGCGCACCCACGCTATCCGTGTACGCTTTGGAAATCGGGATCCCGCCGACCGTGCCCTGCGTGTTCTCCAGGGCGATCAGGCGCGTGGGCGGAAAGTGCTCGTTTCCCAGCGGGCGGATCGCTGCCCGGATGGCATCAAGCGGCAGCGTCCCGTCGGGGAGCACCGGGACGGGATGCGGGTGTATGCCGCCCAGAGCGCTGATCCCGCCCGCCTCGTACAAGAACGTGTGCGCCTGATCGCCCAGAATGACCTCATCGCCCCGCCCGCAGTGGGTAAGCATGGCGACAAGGTTGCCCATCGTGCCGCTGGCGACAAACAGCCCGGCTTCCTTGCCCAGACGCTCCGCCGCGACCTGTTCGAGCCGGTTCACCGTCGGGTCGTCGCCGAAAACGTCGTCGCCGACTTCAGCCTCGGCCATCGCGCGCCGCATCTCATCGGTCGGCCAGGTGACCGTATCACTGCGCAAGTCGATCCATTTCACCGGATTCTTCTCCTCATGCACGCCTGCCAAAAAGCCGCCCGGCGTCTGAGCAGCGCCGGGCGGATCAGTCTCAGCCAGCAGAGCGCCTACAGCATCACAATCAGCGCGGCGATCAGACACGCCACCAGGACTGCCAGCACCACCAGCACGAGTTGCAGCACACCGAACGCCGCCAACACACCCGGCAGGAACGCGACCGCCTTTACCATCGCCTGCACCCACCGGGGTGCTTCGGCTGCGTCGGCATATTCGCTGGGCGATCCGACGAAGTCCGCCTGCTGTGCGTCACGGTCCGGATCGGTGTCCATCCGCCTGCCCGAATCAATACTTCTTCACCAGCGCCCGGTAGGCTGTCGGCTGTCGGGTTTGGAGGGTTTGGTGCTCTTCGCGACATTTGCGAATCTCGTCGAGGTCAATTCGCGCCACCGCGTAGCCTTCGCGCGGCGCGCCAGAGTCCGCATCTTTCTCATCGGCCAGGCTGGCATGTACCTTGCCACGCGGCCCCACGATCATGCTCTCGCCGCCGAAATTAAGCGTCACATCCTCGCCGATCCGGTTGGCAGCGGCAACAAACACCGCGTTTTCGTAGGCGCGTGCCTTGATGTAGGTGCGCCACTCGTCGATCTCAGAGGTCTCCCAGTTCGCCAGCACGCACAGCAGCTCCGCCCCTTCGAGCGTCATCGAGCGCGCCACCTCAGGAAAGGCCAGGTCCCAGCCCAGCATCAGGCCGATCTGCCCGATGTCGGTCTCGAACACCGGCAGGCGAAACCCTTCGCGGAATGCCATCCGCTCTTCCCCGTGCAGGTGCACCTTGTTATAGGTTCCCACCAGCTCGCCATCCGGCCCCACCAGCACCGCCGTGTTGAACAGGATGCTTTCCACGCGCTCCTTCATGACCATGCCGAACGCGATGTACACCCCGAAATCCGCGGCGCGCTGAGCCATCAGGTTCACCGTCGGGCCAGGGACTCGCTGCGCCATCTCTGTGAACCGCACACCCAGCTCGTATCCGCTCGTGACCAGCTCCGGGAAGACGATCAGATCGACCTTCTGCTGAGAGGCGATCTTGGACACGAAGTCGGACATCTTCACCAGATTGTCCTCGACCTCGCCCAAAGCCGGTTTCATCTGCACGGTCGCTACAGTGATTTCACGCATAAGTTCTCCTCGTTCGGGGGGATCCGGTCTCGCCGCCGGATCGAGCCTCTCTGCCGCTCGCCCTGGGGGCAACCGACCCTAAATGTAGCGCCGAAAGGCAAGCATTGTCAAATAGGGTGCGAGCGAGCAAGCAGGCACAAGATCACCGGCCAGTGGAAGGGCACGGCGGCGCGCAGCGCAGCCAGTCCGCCGCGCAGTTGGCGACTGGCTAACCGGACGAGTCTGCGCGCTCGTTCAGGGCATCGAGCAGAGCCAGCAGCTTCGAGTTGGGAGGGATATCGTGCATCCCGCTGCCGTCGTGCCGGAAGTGCATCCGCCCTTTTCGGTCCACAAGGATCACGGTGGGCAGCCGCCCGAACTTCAACAGTCTGACGCGCTGGCCGTACTGATCGGCCACACGGTGTTCGGGGTCGGCCAGCCCGATCATCGGCAGCTTGTGCTCCTGCCAGAAAGCGCGGAAGGCGGCTTCGTCGTCCGGGCCGATGACGATCACCTCTGCGCCCCTGCGGGTAAACTGAGCGTAGTCGTGACGCAACTGCGCCATGTGCCGGCGGCAGAACGGTCACTGAAAGCCGCGGTTGAACACCAGCACCACATGCTGATTGCCGCGAAAATCACTCAGGCGCACCACGCGGCCCTGCGTGTCGCGCAGGGCAAAATCGGGCGCCAGTTCGGACTGAGAAGGACCTGGGGTCATTGCGTCACCTGGCCGATGTTTCTGATGGCAAGCCGCGTTGATTTCAAACATAATCGGCGCAGCAGCCGGATGCAAGCAGCCGGGCTGGACTCTCAGTGATCTCTTAGATTCTGGCGCGGGGGCAAAGCGCGCATATGAGTGCCCGGTTAGCGCGGCAGCTTTGCGAGGATGTTCGCCAGTCCGACCGGAAGCGGCGCCTCGACGGTGAGCGTCTCGGACGTGCCCGGCCGGGTGAACGTGATCGCCGCCGCGTGGAGAAAATGCCGCTTGAGCCGGATCGCCTGCCGGCGCCGCCCGTAGACCGTATCGCCCACGACCGGGTGCCCGATAAACGCCAGATGAACCCGAATCTGGTGCGTGCGCCCGGTTTTTGGGAAGACTTCGAGCAAGCTATGCTCGGCGTAGTGCTCGATCACGCGGAATTCGGTGACGGCTTCGCGACCGTCGCGCAGGACCGCCATCCGCTTGCGCTGGGTGGGATCGCGCCCGATTGGCGCGTCGATCACCCCGTCCGGCGTGGCGGGGATGCCTTCGACCAGCGCAAGATAGCGCTTGCGCACCTGGCGCGCCTTGAACTGCGCGCGTAGGGACTCGAGCGCCTCAGGCGTCTTGGCGACCACCAGCACGCCCGAGGTGTCTTTGTCGAGCCGGTGCACGATCCCCGCTCGCGACGGCTCGCTGAAGGTGGCGATCTGCGGCCAGCGGGCCAGCACCGCATTGACCAGCGTGCCGGACGTATGTCCGAAGGCGGGATGCACTACCATGCCGGCCGGTTTGTTCACCACCGCCACCTGTTCATCTTCGTACAGCACATCGAGCGGGATGTGCTCAGGACGCGGCCCGGCCTCCTCTTCAGCAAGCGGTACGCGCACCTCGATCGCCTCGCCGCCTTCCAGGCGGTACGAGGCTTTCACCGCGCGGCCATTCACCAGCACCAACCCCTCGCGGATCAGCGCCTGAATTTGACTACGCGAAAGGTCGCCTAGCCATCCGGCCAGCGCCTTGTCGAGCCGCTCGCCCGCCTCACCCGCTGTGAACTCAATCCGCTCGAACTGCTCCTGCATCGACTGTCCTTGCTCCCCACGCGCCAGGTTGCGGCCTGCTCCCCGCCCCGCTAGAATGCTCCCGGTTATGGTCTAGAGCGTGTTATGCACTTTTGAAACGGACGATGCTAAACTGGGGGTATGAGC